>NZ_JAVDWH010000001.1:1409120-2818240 GCF_031457275.1 Aeromicrobium panaciterrae | reverse complement strand
TGCCTTCGGCAGAGTGCCCGGAGGTTGGTGCCGTTGGTCGGACCGTCAGGTCTGGGAATCTCGTGGTCGAGGTCTGACTCCATCGACGGTCTGGAGCAGGTCGCGAATCTGCAGGTGCCGTCTCGAGCTTGGATCGATGTGCGGAGTGCATCTGAGGGGAATGGTCTGGGTTCAGTGGTGTCAAGGATCCGTCCGAGTGGGTCGGTGAGGATCCGGAACCACAGGGTCCCTGGTTGTTCGGTCATCTCGCGGACCATCTGAGCGGGGAGGGCAAACGATCTGTCGAAGGATTCGCTGGGAAGATCGTCGAGTCCGGCCAACGAGGTGACCGGGACGGTGATGCCGATGACGGCACGGGTGCTGGTGGTCTGACCGTCGGTGGTGCCGCGCATCTGCTCGACAAACAGGTCAGCCCGACGCTGATCGAGCGTCCGGTCGTCGGAGACCGCCTTGGCGCGCTCGGTGAGTATCGCGTCGATCAACAGTGCGTCTGGGGTGGGGATGTAGGCGGTGAGGAAGGACATGCCGTCGTCCTGGTGGTTGACCCACACGGAGCGCTTCGCGCGTTCTTCCTTGACGGCCGCATCGCTGGCCTCCCAAGTGGCGACGAACCGGTTGAGCTTGGCCTTCAACTGAGCGGTGGTGTGTGTGGCGGCGTAGTCGCCGATGGTCCCGTCCAGGTGGATCAGGTTCTCTTGAGTCGTCAGCTTCGCAGTCGCTGAAGCGATCAGGCTGACCCGAAAGCCGTCGATCCGGCCTTCGCGGTAGGCGGTCCAGATCAGTGGCATCAGGTTGCGGATGCGTCGGGAGTCGGCCAGACGAACCTGCACCGTCCGAGTTGGCTGATGAAGAACAACGCCGAGCTCGTCCGCCGCGAAGCTGATCTCCATGTCACGTACACGCGGGTCGTCGTGGCGCTCGGCTTCGTTCCTTCGGAGGTCGGAGAACTCGAGCATCAGCGCAGCTGTCTTGGCTTCGATCTGAGCGCGCTGCAGCTCAAGGTCGGCGATCCTGTCGAGGATCTCCTGGCCGGTGTCGAGTGCTGTGCGCATACGTCAAAACTAGTACCCTCTACCGACAACAGAAATGCTCGAAATCGGCTCTGTGGACAGCAAAAAACAGAGATCAGATTGTGGATTGCAGCAGCTCGTCGCGAGCGGTGAGCATCGAGGGTCCATACCAAGTCAGGGCGCGCCCTGACACCAGCTTGGTCGGCACCTGGGTGAATGCTTCCGGACCATCATCGGCAGTGAACACGTATGGCTCGTCGGGCAGCAGTATGAGATCGATGCCGGCCCGATCGATCTCGCTGAGTTCGACGTGCGGATAGCGATCGGGCAAGTCGCCGAAGGCGTTCACCAGACCAAGCCGCGCGAGAACATCGCCGGTGAACGTACGGGAGCCGACCACCATCCACGGATCCCGCCAGATCGGTACGGCAACGCGACGGCCAGAAGCTACGGCCGGGACATCCCACACCGCCTGAGCCTCCGCGAGCCAGCCCGGCGATTCCCACCCCAGACCCGTGAACATACGGGCCATCGAGGCGAAGGCCTCGTCGACTGTCTCGATCTTGGTCACCCACACGCTGATGCCCGCATCGCGGAGCCGCTGAACGTCGAGCTCCCGGCTCTCCTCGCGATTGGCCAGCACGATGTCGGGCTGGAGAGCTGCGATCGCTGCTCGGTCGGGGTTCTTGGTGCCGCGCACCCGCGGGACATCGAGGTCGGCGGGATGTGTGCACCAGTCGGTGGCGCCGACCAGCGCCTCCGGACGGGTGGCGGCGATCGCCTCGGTCAACGACGGTACGAGCGAGACCACGCGGCGAGCCGGAGCAGTCAGGTCGACCGGATGGCCGAGGTCATCCTTCATCGCTTGCGGAGGCCCATCGCACCGCATACGGGAGCGTCCCAACCCAGGGCATCGCCGGCGTCGATCTGGAGGTCGAGCGCTTCGCCGATCGCCAACGGCAAGTCGACCGACGATCGCGACGCTGTGCTCACGTGGACGAGCGTGGCTTCCTGGGTGCAGGCCAGCGTGCGGTTCTCCTGGTCGACGACGAACGACATGCCGTGCAGGACCCGCGACGAGCGCTCGAGCAATCGTGTGTGCACCGTGAAGTGCTGGCCGAGCCGGAGCTCACCGTAGTAGCGCATGTGCTGCTCCACGGTAAACATGCTCTTCTCGTGCTTCTCGATGTACTCCTCGCCAAGACCTGCCGTGATCGTGGCCTTCCAGAGCGCGTGGGAGCAGATCCGGAAGTAGTCGCCGATGTTCATGTGGCCGTTCTCGTCGATGAACTCATCGGGAACGGTCCGGTCAAACAGGGCCGGAAGCTGGACGATCTGCTCGTATGTGGGGAGGCTGCTCACGCTGAGACGATACTGGCCGCAGGTCAGACGTTGCGGCGGTACTGGCCGCCGACCTCGAAGAACGCCTCGGTGACCTGCTGCAGCGAGCAGACCCGAGCAGCATCCATCAGCGCAGCGAACACGTTCTCGTGGTTGATCGCTGCGTGCTTGAGCTTGTCGATCGCCGCGGCTGCCTCGACGCTGTGCGTGGCGTGGAACTCCTGCACGCGGCGCAGCTGGGACGACTTCTCGTCCTCGGTCGCGCGAGCCAGTTCGACGGGATGCGCTTCGCGCTCGGGGTGCGGGTTGAGGAACGTGTTGACGCCGACGATCGGCAGCGAACCGTCGTGCTTGCGCTGTTCGTAGAGCATCGACTCGTCCTGGATGCGCCCACGCTGGTAGCCGGTCTCCATCGCGCCGAGCACGCCACCGCGCTCGTTGATGCGGTCGAACTCAAGCAGCACGGCTTCCTCGAGCAGGTCGGTCAGCTCGTCGATGATGAACGCGCCCTGTGTCGGGTTCTCGTTCATCGCCAGGCCCCACTCGCGGTTGATGACGAGCTGGATCGCGAGTGCGCGACGTACGGATTCTTCCGACGGGGTCGTGACGGCCTCGTCGTACGCGTTGGTGTGCAGGCTGTTGGCGTTGTCATAGATCGCGATGAGCGCCTGCAGCGTCGTACGGATGTCGTTGAAGCTCATCTCCTGCGCGTGCAGGGAGCGTCCGGATGTCTGTACGTGGTACTTCAGCTTTTGCGATCGCTCATTGGCGCCGTACTTGTCGCGCATCGTGATGGCCCAGATGCGGCGGGCGACGCGGCCGAGCACGGAGTACTCGACGTCCATGCCGTTGGAGAAGAAGAACGACAGGTTGGGCGCGAAGTCGTTGATGTCCATGCCGCGCGCGAGGTAGGCCTCGACGTACGTGAACCCGTTGGCCAGCGTGAAAGCGAGCTGGCTGATGGGGTTAGCCCCAGCCTCGGCGATGTGATAGCCGGAGATGCTGACCGAGTAGAAGTTGCGGACCTGGTTCGCGATGAACCACTCCTGAATGTCGGCCATCATCCGCAGGCTGAACTCGGTGGAGAACAGACAGGTGTTCTGGCCCTGGTCCTCCTTGAGGATGTCGGCCTGAACCGTGCCTCGTACGTTCTGCATCGCATGGCGCATGAGGATGCTGTGCTCGTCCTCGGTCGGCTCGCGATCGTGCTCGGAGCGGAACAAGTCGACCTGCTGGTCGATGGCGGTGTTGAGGAAGAACGCCAGGACGGTCGGAGCCGGACCGTTGATGGTCATCGAGACGGATGTCGTCGGTGAGACCAGGTCGAATCCGTCGTACAGGGCCTTCATGTCGTCGAGTGTCGCGACCGAGACGCCGGAGGTGCCGACCTTGCCGTAGATGTCGGGGCGCAGATCGGGATCGCGGCCGTACAGAGTCACGGAGTCGAAGGCCGTGGACAGTCGCGTCGCCGAACCGTCCTCCGAGAGCAGCTTGAAGCGTCGGTTCGTACGGAACGGGTCGCCCTCGCCGGCGAACATACGCGCCGGGTCTTCGCCGTCGCGCTTGAACGGGAACACGCCAACGGTGAACGGGAAATAGCCCGGCAGGTTCTCTTTGCGCCAGTATGTGACGAGGTCACCGTGGTCGGTGTACTTCGGCAGGCTGACGCGGCGCACCTTGGTGCCGGACAGTGACTCGCGCGTCAGCGCCGTACGGTTTTCGGTGTCGCGGATGTTGACGACCATCTCGTCGCCCTCGTACGACTCGACGACCGCGGGCCAGCCCTCGATCTGAGCCGTGACGTCGGCGGGCAGCTCCTTGCGAGCATCGTCCAGCAAGCCGGCCAATTCGTCCGAGGTCAGTTCCTGCGACACGGCCTCCAGGCGCTGTACGCGTCGCGCCTGCTCGGCGAGCTTGTCGGTTGTCGCGTGATAGCTGCGGATGGCCTCGGTGATCTCCGAGAGGTAGCGGGTGCGCTCGGGCGGTACGACCTGGTCGATGCCACTGGAGTGGCGTACGTCCGCGATCGGCAGGATGCCTGGTGCCAGCTCGAGCCCAGCGGGGCCGAGCAGCGAGATCAAGTGTTGGTAGAGCGCCGTCACGCCGTCGTCGTTGAACGTCGCGGCCGAGGTCCCGAACACCGGCATGTCTTCGGGCTTCTTGCCGAAGGCCTCGCGGTTGCGTACGAGCTGGCGGCCGACGTCGCGGAGTGCGTCCTTGGCGCCGCGGCGCTCGAACTTGTTGATCGCGACGATGTCGGCGAAGTCGAGCATGTCGATCTTCTCGAGCTGTGATGCAGCGCCGAACTCCGGCGTCATGACGTACATCGAGCAGTCGACGAACGGCACGATCGCGGCGTCGCCCTGGCCGATACCGGGAGTTTCGACGATCACCAGGTCATAGCCCGAGGCCTTGAACAGGTCGATGACAACGGGCAGGCACTCGGGGACCTCGTGGTTGCCGCGGGTCGCGAGCGAGCGGAAGTAGATCTGGTCGCCGTCGAGGGAGTTCATCCGGATGCGGTCACCGAGCAGGGCGCCGCCACCGCGGCGGCGGGTCGGGTCGATCGCGATGACACCGATGCGGAGCTTGTCCTGCTGATCGAGGCGGAAGCGACGAACGATCTCGTCGGTCAGCGATGACTTGCCCGAGCCTCCCGTACCGGTGATGCCAAGCACTGGTGTACCGGAAGCGGCTGAGGCCTCGCGGATCTTGGTGAGGAACGCATCGTCGAGCTGCCCAAGCTCGGCGCCTGTCACGGCTCGCGAGAGCGCGCCGCGGTCGCCGGAGCGTACGGCGTCGGCTGAGGGCTGGGATTCCTGCCACAGATCGGTGTCGCAGGCCTCGATCATCGTGTTGATCATGCCGACGAGGCCGAGGCGCTGGCCGTCCTCGGGGGAGAAGATCGTGACGCCGGCTTTGCGAAGGCGCTCGATCTCTTCGGGCACGATGACGCCACCGCCACCGCCGTAGACCTTGATGTGGCCGGCGCCGCGTTCGCGCAGCGATTCGGTGAGGTATTCGAAGTACTCGACGTGTCCGCCCTGGTACGAGCTGACCGCCACGCCCTGGACGTCTTCGTCGACTGCCGCGTCAACGACCTCGGCAACCGAGCGGTTGTGACCGAGGTGAATGACCTCTGCGCCCTGCGACTGGAGGATGCGGCGCATGATGTTGATCGATGCGTCGTGGCCGTCGAACAGTGCGGAGGCGGTGACGAAACGTACGGGATGCTTCGGCTGGTGCAAAACCATAGGTATTAAAATAGTCGGTCGTCCTACTAAATGCGAACCTGACCTAGTATGGACATGTGAGCACGGACCCGAAGCTGCCTTTCGACCCGATCGAGCGGGCCGGTGACATCTGGACCGATCGCATCGGTGAGTCCCGGTCCATGAAGCTCGCGACCTCCATCATGCGGGTGCAGCAGCTGATCCTCGCGGAGCTCGACGGGGCCCTCAAGCCGTACGACATCACATTCGCTCGCTACGAGGTGCTGGTGCTGATCTCGTTCAGCGCCGAGGGTTCGCTCCCGCTCAGCAAGATTGGTGAGCGCCTCATGGTGCACCCGACTTCCGTGACCAACGCGATCGATCGCCTCGAGGCCCAAGGCCTGGTCAAGCGCCTGCCGGACGCGGCGGATCGTCGCCGTACGCTCGCCGAGCTGACCGCCAAGGGCAAAGACGTACTGGAGCAGTCCACCAAGGCCCTGATGGCGATCGACTTCGCGATCGACGGGCTCAGCGACAAGGACCAGGACAAGACATACGCGCTGCTGCGCACACTCCGTTCGTCCGCTGGCGACTTCTAACTCAGAGCAAAGCGAAGCCCCCGCCTCAACAGAGGCGGGGGCTTGCGCGTTCAGACCTAGATCTTCGGGAACGTTTTCTTGAACCCGACCCAGGTCGAGGTCTTGCCCGAGATAATTCGGTAGTAGTACTTCGTGCTCTTGGTGAACGTGTAGCTGCCGAAGCCGTCATCGTCGATGGTGATCGTCTTCTTGGTCTTCCATTCGCCGCCAGTCTTGTACTGCAGCTTGATGGAGCTAAGAGCCCTAAAGTTGTGAATCGTCGGAGAGTAGATCCCCATGTCCTCGACGTAGAACTCCTTGGTGTTGTCAAAAGGTTCGTAGCCAGCAGTCGCCTCGAAGTAGATATCGCGACGGACATAGAAGTAGTTGCTGTCGGTCGAGTCCCACGTGGGCAACTTGCCGGTCTCGGGCGTGTAGTAGACCTTCGTACCGTAGAACTTGGCCCTGCCCAGTCCCACGGCGTCGTTGACGACGACGAATGTGTGCTCCCCGTCGAAGAAGATCTCGTACGGGCCGGACTTCTCGCCGTCGACGCTGAGGGACAGCGTCAGATACGCGATGTTGGAAGGGTCGCTGACGGCGACGTCGACGTAGATGAAGTTCTCGTCAGGGTGGTTCAACACGGCCGAGTGGGCCTTGAGCTCGGTGACGTTGACGGTCGGAGTTACGGAGATGGCTGCCCCGCCGGACGAACGGGCCGCGCCGGCTTGGGCGAGATCGGCTCCGGTCGCGAGACGCGCATTCGGTCGATCTTCGAGGACGTTGGACTTGGAGCTGAATGGTTCAGGGGACTCGTCGGCCGAGGACGGCACGGTCCCGAGGCTCAGTGCGAGCGCTAATACAGAAATGGCCGCGCCAAGGCGCCTAACGATGGTGGAACGCATGTGGGTTTCCCCCTTGTGGAAGCTTTCTGGATCGAAAAAGTCTGTCACGGGGAAGTCTCACCTGTGGTGTGTTCGAGAAAGTTGTGGGCCAGGTAGGAAGCACGAGACCCCGCCTCCTTCCGGAGACGGGGTCATCGCGAAGCGGACGCTTAGATCTTCGAGAACGACTGCTTGAACCCGATCCACGTCGAAGTCTGCCCCGAGATGATTCGGTAGTAGTACTTCGTGGTCTTCGTGAAGGTGTAGGTGCCGTAGCCCTCGTTATTGAGGGTGATCGTCTTCTTTGTGTGCCACTCGCCGCCACTCTTGTACTGCAGCTTGATCGAGCCAAGAGTCTTGTACTGGTCAATCGTGGGCGAGTAGATGCCCATGCCCCCGACGATGAACTTCTTCGTCTTGCCCTCGTTCGAAACCTCGACCTCGGCGCCGGCTTCACTGAAGACGTCGCGGCGGATGTAGAACGAGTTGCTGTCGGTCGAGTCCCAGGTGGGCGACTTTTCCGATTCAGGCGTGTAGTAGACCTTCGAACCGTAGAACCTGGCCTTGCCCAGTCCCGTGGTGTCCGGGACGACGATGAACGTGACCTCGAGGACCTCGTCGAAGTAGACGTCGTACGGGCCAGTCTTCTTGTCGCCGACGATGAGGGAGAGCGCGATGTTGTCGATCGATGCGTAGTCGACACCTTCGTTCAGCCAGACGTCGACGTCGATGTAGTTCTCTTCAGGGTGGTTCATGACCGCTGAGAAGGCGTCAATCTCGACGACGTTGACGGTCGGAGTCGCGGTGATCGCTGCCGAGCCGGCTGCGCGGTCGGCACTTGCCTTCTTGAGGTCGGCGCCAGTAGCGAGACGTGCGTTCGGTCGATCTTCGAGGACGCTGGACTTGGAGCTGAATGGTGCTGGGGACTCGTCGGCCGAGGACGGTACGGTCCCGAGGGTCAGTGCGAGCGCTGACACGGAAATAGCCGCGCCGAGGCGCCTGACAATGGTGGAACTCATGTGGGATTCTCCCCCGATAGGTACTGGTGACCGGGGAAGTCTTTCACGGGTAGGGCTCGCCCGAAGGGCGTTCTAGAAAAGTTGCGGCCTTCAACTATTCAACATCTCAGCACCGAGGGATTCCTCGGGGACTCCGAAGCCCTCGATGAGCGTCAGAGTGTGCGGGCGGAGCTTGACCAGAAGTTCGTTGACCAGCGATGTCACGGTCTTCGCGCGGGTGTCGGCGAGGCGGTTGTGCCCCATGAACCAGGCGAGGTCTTCCTCGATCGTCGTCAGCGCATACAGCGAGCACACATCGCGAAGCAGATCCTGCGCTTCTTCGTTCTCGCAGCGAGCGATGCCGGCAGTGAACGCTTCGAGCACGATGCGATCGATGTGTACGCGACCGGCGCGGATGACGTGATCCTGCGCAGCATTGAACACCGCGAAGGCTGCCGCTGGGTCGTTCTTGTCGGCTCGACGTAGTCGACGGGCAGCAGTCTCGAGCACGTGCTGCTCGCGGTCCTCGAACAGCGACAGCTGTGCACCGCGATCGAGTAGGTCGTGGTCGTCGTCGCTCTTGCCGGGCCGCGCATCGATGAGCCGTTGGATGAGCTGGGATGCCGCCGTACGTTCCTTGACCACGTCGGCGACTGTTCCCGCAGCAAACCGTACGAGGCCAACCGGGTCGAGTCCGCCGACCTCCTGCGCATACGACGTGAGCAGCTCCTTGGCGACCAACTGGAACAGGACGTGGTTGTCGCCTTCGAATGTGGTGAAGACGTCGGTGTCGCCCTTGAGAGTGGTGAGCCGGTTCTCGGCAAGGTAGCCGGCACCGCCACAGGCCTCGCGGGCCTCCTGGATTGCCTTCGTTGCGTGCCAGGTCTGAGCCGCCTTGAGTCCGGCAGCGCGACCTTCGAGCTCGCGCGACTCCTGGGCATCGGGAGCGTCGGTTGTCTGGAGCCGATGCATACGTGCGGTCAGCTGGTTCTGGGCGAAGCGGTACGCGTACGACTTGGCGATCAATGGGAGCAACCGACGCTGGTGCATCCGGTAGTCCATCAGCAGCACTTCTTCTTCCGGCGATGCGCCGAACTGTCGGCGCTCGAGCGCGTACCGACCGGCAATGCTCAGAGCGACTTCGCAGGCGGCGCTCGCCGAGCCGCCGACACTGACGCGGCCGCGTACGAGCGTGCCCAACATCGTGAAGAAGCGCCGGTTGATGTTGTCGACCGGCGATGAGTAGGTGCCGCCCTCGTCGACCTGGCCGTACTTGTTGAGCAGGTTGTCGCGGGGGATCCGCACGTTGTCGAACATGATGCGTCCGTTGTCGACGCCGCCGAGTCCGCCCTTGTGACCGCAGTCCGAGGTGGTGACGCCGGGAAGGTCCTTGCCCTTCTTGTCACGCAGCGGCACGACAAAGCAGTGCACGCCGTGGTTCTCACCCTTGGTGATGAGCTGCGCGAAGACAGCGCCAACTTCGGCGTGCAGCGCGGCGCCACCGATGTAGTCCTTGCGAGATGACGGCGTGGGGGAGTTGATCACGAACTCCTGGGTCGCGAGGTCGTATGTCGCAGTGGTCTCGATGCTCTGTACGTCGCTGCCGTGGCCGGTCTCGGTCATCGCGAAGCAGCCGATGAGGTCGAGGTTGATCAGGTCGCGGACGTAGAGGTCGTGGTGCTTCTTGGTGCCAAGGTTCTCGATCGCACCGCCGAACAGGCCCCACTGCACGCCAGCCTTGACCATCAGCGACAGATCGAACTGCGCCAGCATGCCGATTCCGGTGACTGCCATACCTGGGTCTCCGGTCCCGCCGTTTTCGGGCCTGAAACCTGCCGCCGGAATGCCAGTCGGCACGAGCTTGCGCATCTGTTCGAGGCCCCTCATGCGAGCCTGCTCGAGCGTGAGGCTGTGGTCGTACGCGAGGTCGAGCGCCGGGAGCTCCTTGCGTGACTGCTCGCGCACGTGGCGCCACTTGCCGTCGAGGGCGATGCGTACTTCGTCGCTGAGGGTCATGACCAAACGGTACTGCGATCGGGTGATGGGGGCATGGTGATGCGCCAGTCCTACGCTGGTGCCATGACCGGACCGGTGACTGTCTCCATCACGCGTCAGGTCGACCCCGCCCAGGAAGACCAGATGTTGGCGTGGCTGCGCGCTGGAACCGAGCTCGCGACGCGATTCGACGGGTTCCTTGGTTCGGGCTGGATTCGCCCGCAGGAGGAGTCGCGCGACTGGCACATGCTCTATCGCTTCTCCACGCAGGAAGCGCTCGAAGCATGGGAGCAATCAGCGCAGCGTCGCTGGTGGCTCGACTCCGGTGAGGGCTTCATCGATGAGTCCAGTCGCGAGCGTCGGACCGGAATCGAAGGGTGGTTCGACGAGCCGTCGAGCATCGACGTGCAGGACCTGCGTACGGCCACGCCGCCTCCGCCGCGATGGAAGCAGATGTGTGCGATCTTCCTCGTCTTCTTCCCGCTGAGTGTCGCGACCAACTACCTCGCCAAGGATTTCGCCGCCGACTGGTGGCTGCCGCTGCGGGTACTGGTGACGGTGGGCGTGATGACTCCGGTCATGACGTACCTCGCGCTGCCCTGGATCACGACGTTGCTGCGGGGTTGGCTCAACGCGGAGCGCGACAAGTGACCGCCTCGTTGCTGGTCGCAGGTACGACCTCCGATGCCGGCAAGAGTGTTGTCACCACGGGACTGTGCCAGGCCTTCGCGCGTCGAGGCATCAAGGTTGCGCCGTTCAAGGCGCAGAACATGTCCAACAACTCGATGGTCTGCGCCGGCCCGGACGGTGGCTTCGCCGAGATCGGCCGAGCCCAGTGGATCCAGGCGCTCGCGGCCCGCGCCGTGCCCGAAGCCGCGATGAACCCCATCCTTCTCAAGCCTGGCGGTGACCAGCGCAGCCACGTCGTCGTCATGGGCAAGCCAGCTGGCGAGATCTCGTCGGCCGAGTTCATCGGCGGACGTACGCACCTGGCCGAGGCAGCCCACAACGCGTACGACGACTTGGCCAGTCGCTATGACCTCGTTGTGTCCGAGGGCGCGGGCAGCCCGGCCGAGATCAACCTGCGCGCCGGCGACTACGTCAACATGGGTCTGGCGCGGCACGCCGACATCCCCACGATCGTCGTCGGCGACATCGATCGAGGTGGAGTGTTCGCAGCGATGTACGGGACCGTTGCACTGTTGTCGGCTGAGGACCAGCGGCTCATTGCCGGCTTCGTGGTCAACAAGTTCCGCGGCGACGAGACGCTCCTGAAGCCCGGCTTGGATCAGCTGGAGAGGCTGACCGGTCGACGGGTGTTCGGCGTACTCCCGTGGAGCCCCGACGTATGGCTCGACTCCGAGGATGCGCTCGACCTCGCCGGTCGCAGGTCGGCTGGCGGCCAGGCTCTCAAGGTTGCCGTCGTACGACTGCCTCGCATCAGCAACTTCACCGACGTCGACGCACTCGGTCTGGAACCGGGAGTCGACGTCGTCTTCGCCTCGGATGCACGTGCGATCACCGATGCCGATCTGGTGGTGCTGCCCGGTACGCGCGCGACGATCTCTGACCTAGATTGGCTGCGATCGCGTGGACTCGATCGGGCGATTGCCGACCACGCTGCTGCCGGTCGCCCGGTGCTCGGCATCTGCGGCGGCTTCCAGATGCTTGGGCGGAGCGTTGTTGATCCTGACGGAGTCGAGGGATCGGCGGGTGCCCTGGTCGACGGGCTCGGCCTGCTCGACGTCGAGACGACGTTCGCAGCCGAAAAGGTGCTGCGACTCCCGAGCGGCTCTGCCCTCGGAGCCGTGGCCTCCGGCTACGAAATCCACCATGGACGGATCACGCGCGGAGACGCCGAGGAGTTCCTCGGCGGCGCACGCTCCGGCAACGTCTTCGGGACCATGTGGCACGGCAGCCTGGAGTCGGATGAGTTCCGCCGAGCGTTCCTGGCGGAAGCGGCAGCCCTCGCAGGGCGTAAGTACGAGCCGTCGAGCGTGAGTTTCCCTGAACGTCGTGAATCGCGTCTGGATCTGCTGGGTGACCTGGTCGAGGAACGCCTCGACGTTGATGCACTGCTGGGCATTGCGATGACTGGTGCTCCGTCGGTACCGACGCTGTCCCCGGGCGCATGACGATCCTGCTGCTCGGTGGCACGGGCGAGGCGCGTGAGCTCGCCGTATTGCTGCAAGACGCTGGCGCGAAGTTCGTCTCCTCGCTGGCTGGCCGGGTCGTGCGACCGCGGTTGCCGGTCGGGGACGTGAAGATCGGCGGGTACGGCGGAGTCGACGGGCTGCGGACCTATCTCGTCGACAACCAGATCTCAGCGGTTGTCGATGCGACGCACCCGTTCGCAACGGGTATGAGCGCCAACGCCTTGGCTGCCTGCTCGGAAGAGCATGTGCCGCTGCTGCGACTTGAACGACCGGGCTGGTCAGAGGCTCCCGGCGCTGATCGCTGGCATTGGGTCGACGACCACGACGAGGCCGCAGGGTTGGCAGCGACGCTCGGCGACCGACCCTTCCTGACCGTAGGCCGCCAGTCGCTCCACCGCTTCGTCGACGCGCTCACCGGCAAGGCCGCGCTCGTCAGGGTCGTGGATGAGCCGGACATCGCTTTGCCGGAGCTCTGGACGTTGTTGCTGAGTCGTGGACCGTACGCACTTGAGGACGAGCGAGCGCTGATGGCCGATGTCGACGTACTGGTGACGAAGGACTCCGGAGGCAGCTTCACCTGGTCCAAGATGCAGGTCGCCAATGAGCGCGACATCCAGGTCGTGATCGTCCGGCGTGCCGCTGTCCCGGCCGAGGTAGAGGTGGTCAGCGACGCTGACGCGGCCGCCGCCTGGGTCGCAGCACTACCGCAACGCTGACTGCGAGGGCTGCGAGACCGACGGCATCCGCGAGGCGTACCGACCGGTCGATGTCCTCCACCGATGCGCCAGGACCGTCACCCATGGTCGGTCGATGCTCGACACGATCGCCGTATGTATTGGTGCCGCCGAGCTGAACTCCCAACGCGCCGGCGAATGCCGCTTCGACCGGACCGGCATTGGGGCTGGGGTGGCCGCTGGCGTCGTTGGCCCACGCCGCAAACGCCAACTGCGGGTTGCCACCGACGATGGGCGCGAGGACTGCCGCGAGGAACGCTGCGACTCTGGCAGGCACCAGATTGAGGACATCGTCGAGACGAGCGGAGGCCCAGCCAAAGTCGCGATAGCGCGGACTCAAGTGCCCCACCATCGCGTCGAGGGTGTTGGCAGCGCGGTATCCGACGAGCCCGCCCACTCCGCCGACAGCACCGGCAAGCAGGGGAGCCACGACGGCGTCGGAGGTGTTCTCGGCTACGGACTCGACCGTGGCCCGCGAGATCTCGTGCGCATCGAGCGCTGACGGATCGCGCCCGACCAGATGCGTGAGCTGTTCGCGCGCGGCTGGCAGGTTGTCGGCGTCCAGCCAGGCATGAACGCGTTCGCCCTCGCGGGACAGCGATCGACCACCGAGAACAGCCCACGTCGATACGGCGGTGAGGAGCGTACGAGCGATGGGTCGCTGAGCTGTCAGACGTTCGGCCACCAGACCTGCGGCGGCGGTCCCTCCGACCAGGATCGATGTGTACGCGACGCCGGTGTTTCGGTCGTCGCGATACATCCGCTGCTCAAGTTCGCCAGCCACGTTGCCGAAGCCGGCAACCGGATGGAAGCGGCTCGGGTCGCCAAGGATTCGATCGGCGGCGAAGCCCAGAGCGAGGCCCACAGCGCGTGCGCGCATTCGGCCTCCTCAGGTCGGATTCGTCGTCGGTAAGGTGCCCTTGAGACCGAGGTGTGCCGAATGGCCCCCGCCCGGCTCGCACGGTCCCGCATCCCGCCTGACTACGTTATCGTCGGTCGACGGTCAACCCCGGACCGCCTCCCTCCTCTGCCTTGCCAGCCGGGCGCGGATTCCGCGCTCACTGATCGGGCGGGGGCCAGTCGACACACCTAGCGAGGTGCAATGAAGGTTCTGATTACGGGCGGCGTACGTTCCGGCAAGTCATTTCATGCCGAGTCGCTGCTGCTCGCCGAGCCTCACGTCACCTACGTGGCGCCCGGTCCGGAAGCCGATGTCGACTCCGACCCGGAGTGGGCCGAGCGCGTTGCCATCCACAAGAGCCGCCGTCCCGCGCACTGGTCAACGATCGAGAGCGCGGACCTGGCGGCGGCCATCCGCGCTGCTGAAGGGGCTGTGCTGATCGATTGCCTCGGCACCTGGCTCACCTCGACGATCGACGAGCTCGACGGCTGGGATGGTCTGCGCGAGGACTGGGAGCCCGTGCTGTTTGAACGCCTCGACGAAACGTTGGCCGCGATGTCAGAGCACCAAGGCAACCTGATCGCGGTGACCAACGAGGTCGGTATGAGTGTTGTCCCGGAGCACCGTTCGGGCCGGGTCTTCCGTGACCTTCTCGGGACCGTCAACCAGCGCGTTGCCCAGGAGTGCGATGACGTACTGCTGGTCGTCGCTGGGCGCGTACTGAAGCTCTAGGTCGCAGCGAGAAGCATTGCGGCGAGGGTGACCTCGATCGCTGCTCCGAACACATCACCCGTGACGCCGCCGAACCTTCGCACGCAGCGGTATGTCAGCGCAGCACCGACGGCAAGGCCGACACCGGTGACGACAAGTCCCTGCCACCACGGCCACCCGGCCCATTCGAGCACTCCAATGCACAGCACCGTGACAACGACCCACGTCAGCACCGCCGCACCACGTTCGACCGTTCCGACGTAGGTCACGGCGAGTCCATCGACTCGAGCCCCGGGAACCCCGCGTGCGCAGGTCACGGAGAGAATCGCCCGCGAGCAGCAGACAAGCAGGCCGGCAACGACAGGTCCGCGAGGCGTGCAGAGCACGGCCGCGAGCGAAGCCGCCTGGATGCCGAGCACCAGGACGAGCGCCGCAGCACCGGCAGGACCAGCAGTGCCGCCCTTCATCACCTCAAGCGAGCGTTCGCTGTCGTACGACGCTGTCAGTCCATCGGCGACGTCGGAGAGACCATCAAGGTGCAGGGCCCGGCTACCGAGTGCGAGCGCACCAACGGCCACGAAGGCGATCGCGAATGGTGCTAGCTCCAGTTCACGGCCACCCCAGCAGATCAACCCGACCAGCACGCCGAGGGGGAGTACTGCGATCGGCGCGAGCAGCATCGCCCGCCCGGCAACCTCCCGGTCGACCGCCGTCGGAGGCCGCCACCGCAGGGCGGACAGCGTGCCGACGGCGAGTCGCCAGGAGTTGATCACATCAAGTCGGCGAGGAGCGCCACGTCGGAGAGCAGCAGGGCCGCCGAGCGTACGAGCGGCACCGCGGCAACGGCGCCACTGCCCTCGCCGAGTCGCATGCCGACGTCCAGGATCGGCTCAAGGCCGAGCTTGTCGAGTGCGAACGACTGAGCAGGCTCAGTCGACCGGTGGCCGGCGGCGAACCATGCAGCCGCACCCGGAGCCAGGCGATCGGCCATGACTCCAGCCGCGACCGAGATGACGCCGTCGAGCAGTACCGGCACACCGGCACGAGCGGCGGCGGCCATGAAGCCGGCAGCGGCTGCAAGATCGGCGCTGCCCAAGGCGGTGAGCGTCTCGATCGGATCGGACGTGCGCTCGCCAGCGCGATCGAGCGCCTGCTGAACAACAGCCATCTTGTGCACGAGAGCAGCCTCATCGATGCCGGTGCCGCGCCCGGTGACTTCCATGGCGGGGAGGCCGAGCGAGGCGGCGATCAGAGCCGCGGCAGGAGTCGTGTTGCCGATGCCCATGTCGCCGCTGATCAGCAGCTGGGCTCCGGCGGCGATCTCTTCAGCGGCGATGGTCTCGCCGGCGGCGATCGCCTGAAACGTCTCTTCAGTGGTCAGCGCATCTTCGAGGTGGATCGCACCGCTACCGCGATTGACCTTGAACGCCGTGACCTCGGGAGCAACGCCCTCAAGGTCGTCGTCGACGCCGAGGTCGAGAACGCGTACGGACACTCCGTGCTGGGCTGCGAGGACCGAGACACCGGCCTTGCCGATCAGGAACGTACGAACCATCGCCGGCGTGATCGCCTTGGGGAAAGCAGAGACGCCGTGGTCCGAGACACCGTGGTCGCCCGCGAAGATCACCGCGCGGATGCGGTCGATGGGCTTCGGGGGTACGACGCCTTGAGTCGCGGCGACCCATACGGCGAGGTCGCCGAGCTGGCCGAGCGCGCCGGGAGGTGTTGCGAGACCGCCCAGACGTTCGGTTGCTTCTGCGGTGATCGCGGCAGAGGGAGGGGTGACGGGGGTGTAGGTGTTCACAGGCTGGCCGCCAGATCCTTGCGGGCCGCGGTGAGCGACTCCTGGGTGTAGAGCTTGCCGATCAGTCCGGTCAGCGCGATGCCGATGACACCCCACAGGGTGGCGAGGGTGATGAGCGAGCCGCGACGGAAGTACCAGAGCGTGTCAGCAGGGAAGTCGCCGATTTCGTTCACGGTCGGCATCAACTGGGCCGCGAGGATGACGACGGCGAGATAGGTCGCCGCACTGACGATCACGGCCGTGTAGGTACCGAGTCGTCCAACGAGCGCGCGGAACAACAGCACGACGGCGATCATCGCAATGACGGAGATCGCGAGCATCACGAAGTACTGAGTGGTGCGTGCACCGATCGTGTCGGCATCGCCGACGGCCGGTGGGGTGGCGGGGTATTTGAGGAAAGGCACGAGCGCCACGGAGACAAAGCCGAGAGCTGCGACCAGGGCCGTCGACTGGCTTGGTCGAAGTCGGCCGATGCGGCCCAGTGCGAACGCCGCGGCCAGCGCAACAATGCCGCCGAGCGCGATGCCGGTCGACACGGTTGCGGTCAGCAGACCCCAGGTCGACTGGTTCTGGCGGGACACCTCGGTGCCGCCTTCCTCCTCGTCATGCGTGTGCTCGGCGGTGGCCTCGTCGTGATGGTCACCGGAACTGGCGGATTCCACCGCGATGGCGGCGTCAACAGAAGGTTCGCCGGCGATGTACGCCACGGCGAAGGTCAAGATGCCGGCAATGAGGCCGGCGAGAAGTCCTCGTACGAGGAAATTGCGGGGAGTCATGTGAGTCCGTTCAGGTATGCCGAAAAGGCCGGACCGCGAGAGCGGATCCGGTTGGGGAGTGGTCGATCAGTGGCAGGGGAAGCCGAGCAGGTGGCGTCCATCGTGGACCCACTCGTGAATGGCTGTACCTGCAGGGATCGACACTGCACCCTGGTCGGCGCTGATGAAGAACAGAACGAAGGCTCCGATGAGACCGAAGAACAGCGCCCACGGAGCGAGCTCGCGGACGGGGATCGATGCGATCTCGATCTCGGGTGTGGCGGTGATGACCTGTGACATGGATTCTCCTGACGGGATGATTGCGTCCCATGAATGGAATTGATGTCCGAGATCTTGGGTCTGGCTTCACTCGCTGATGCGGGTGTCACAGTAGCGCTACTGCGCCGGAGTTTCACCGGCTTCCTCGACCTCGGTGAAAGTCATCCTAGGGCATGGGTGATGGATCCGTTTGCGGGCAATGTGGGAAGTTTTCCAGTGAGCAATTCGACGGCATATCCGATGACATCACCGTGGCTCACAGCGACTGTGTTGCCCGGCAATTCGAGCGCCAGAAGCTCCTGGATGCGGGCGAGAACGCTGGCTTTGTCCTCATCCAGTCCCTTCTCGAGGAGCAGCGGTTCTTCGAGAACTTCGAGGCCGAGACGTGCGGCGATGAGGTCCGCGGTCTGCCTCGCTCGTACGGCTGGCGAGCTGAGGATGCGTACGACATTGCGGTCGGCGAGCGCCTCTGCCGCAGCCGTTGCCTGCTCGCGGCCCAGGTCAGTCAGTGGAGGGCTGAGCTCGTGCCCCTGCATCCGATCCATTGCATTCCAGGTCGACTGACCGTGCCGGACCCAGAGGATCACACGCTGTACTTGTCTTTTAGGCATTCAATGTCCGCGACGTGACCGATGACCGCGACAGCGGGTGCTCCGATGTCGGCAGCTGCCTCGTCAATCGTTGAGAGCGTCGCGCGTATGACCCGTTGGCTGGGCATCGTTCCGTCGGCGATCACGGCCGCGGGAGTCTCGGGATCGAGACCGCCGTCGGCGAGAGCGGCACAGATCGCACTGAGCGTACGTACGCCCATCAGCACGACGATCGTCGTGCCTGAAGTCGCGAGAGCGGCGTAGTCGAGGGTCGAGTCTGGATGTCCCGGCGGGACGTGGCCCGAGATCACCGTGAAGCCCTGGGTCAGGCCGCGGTGTGTGACCGGTATGCCCGCTGCAGCCGGTGCCGCGATCGCTGAGCTCACGCCTGGAATGGCACGTGCGTCGATGCCCGCATGGATGCAGGCGAGGAGCTCTTCACTGCCGCGGCCGAACACGAAGTTGTCGCCGCCCTTGAACCGCACGACGTTCTTGCCTGACTTCGCGTGCTCGACCAGCAGCTGGTTGATCTCTTCTTGGCTGGTCGATCGGCCACCGGGGATCTTGGCGACATCGATGATCTCGACGTCGGGTCGGGCCCATGCGAGTGCGGCAAGTGGCGCGAGTCGGTCGGTGACAATGACGTCAGCCTGCTCGATCGCTTCGCGACCCGCGACAGTGACGAGTCCTGGGTCTCCGGGCCCGCCGCCGACCAGCGTCACGCTGCCAGTTCCGAGGATCTGATCGGACGCGGTGTGATCGGCGTTGCCGGTCAGCACAATTCCTGCCATCTGGATGTCGCTCATGGTCGCTTCGCGCGCATGCCAGGTGATCAACGCCCGGTCGGCGAGATCTTCAATTGAGGCGGTGACGGTCGGTGCGACAACGGTGACGACCGCTCCAGCTTCGAGCAATGTGGCGATCTGGCCGGCGGCTCGTCCGTCGCCGCCGATCACGAGTGCACGTGTTCCGGGGATCAGGTCCATGGCCCCTCGATTCGCAACGTCGCGAGCAGCTTGCGGGTTGTATCCGGCTTGCGTACCGCGATACGTACCCAGGTGTCGTCGAGACCGGGGAAGGTGTCGGCTCGGCGGAGTGCGTAGCCAGCCGAACGGAGCCGGTCGTGGGCTCCGATGCCGACCTTCGCGAGGACGAACGGGCCGGCGGCCGGAACGTGATGGATGCCGAGCTCAGTCAGGCCGTCGGTGAGGACGCGTCGGTGTTGGCCGATCCGAGTCGTACGCTTCGCGGCTTCGGCGAGCGCTTCGGGCGTTGCCGTCGCGATCATGGCGGCGATCGCGGCGGTCGAAACCGACCATGGGGACTGATGCGCCTTGAGCTCAGCGAGCATCTGCGGCGAACCCAGTACGTACCCGGCTCGTACGCCAGGGATCGACCAAAGCTTGGTCAGACTTCGCACGACCAGCAGGTTGGGATCGGGGATGCCAGCTAGCGAGTGCCGCTCGTCAGGCACTGAATCCATGAACGCCTCATCGACGACGACGACGCGACCTGGCCGCATGAGCCGGCGCAGGGACTGCTCGGGGTGCAGGACGCTCGTCGGGTTCGTGGGGTTGCCGATCATGACGAGGTCAGCGTCGTCGGGCACGAGGGAGGGATCGAGCACGAACCCGTTCGCCGGGTCGGTGAGTACGTGCTCGGGCTGATGGCCTGCAGCAGCGAGAGCCACGTCCGGCTCCGTGAACTGTGGGTGCACGACGACAGGACGTCGCCACGGCCGTGCGCGGGCGATCAGCGCGAATGCTTCGGCGGCGCCAGCAGTTGCGAGCACTTCGTCGGGCTGGCGGCCATGACGCTGAGCGATGGCGTGCTGCGCCGCGGTCGGATCCGGGTACGCGCCGATGGCGTCGAGGCTGATGCGGAGTGCCGTGTCGAGCCACTCTGGCCGCGAGTCATCGTGGATGTTGACCGCAAAATCGATCAACCCAGGCGACAGCTCAGCGTCCCCATGCCACCCGAGCCCCTCGCTTGAGGCCTCGACGTTCCTCCGGTCCCTAGGCGCGGAGCGCCGGGAGGGAGCGCTAGCGACCGAAGGGACGTACGCGTGAACCGCGTTGGCGAAGCGTTGGGCGATGTCGGGGTGACCGGCCCAGTGGGTGTGGAGGTACGAAGCGTGCAGAGTGGGCGAGCTGAAACCGACGGGGGTGCCGTCGACGAGCCAGGCCGCTGCGGCAGAGGCAGGCGTGACGATGGTCCGGTGGAACTCGTGGCCGGTGACTCGCGTACCGACGGTGCCGGTCAGTTGATCTGTCGGGACGATCGCCGTGCGATAGGACAGCGTGAGCTTGGGTGTCATGACCGCTTCAGCGTCGAGAGCGCCAACCATCGGCATGCCGTCGACTGAGCGGCAGAGATAGAGCAGCCCGGCGCACTCTGCGTACGTCGGCATCCCGGAGTCGACCGCTTCCCGCAACGCTTCGCGCAGCGGAGCATTGGCGGACAGTCCGGAGGCGTGGACCTCGGGGAAGCCGCCGCCCAAGTAGAGGCCGGCGGTCCCGTCCGGAAGCGCTTCGTCGTTGAGTGGGTCGAAGGTCACGACATCGCAACCAGCGGCTCGGAGCAGCTCTTCGGTCTCGGCGTAGCGGAAGGTGAACGCGCGCCCGCCCGCCATCGCGACGACTGGCCGGTGCGTTCCCGGAGAGCTGACTTCCTGCGCCGCTTCCCAAGCCTCGGCTTCGAGATCAGGTGCTGAATGGGCGAGTGCCAGGAGCTGGTCGAGGTCGATCTTCTCGGCGATCTGGTCGGCCAGTCGGTCGAGGGCGTGTGCCGCGTCGTCCCGTTCGGCAGCCGGTATGAGTCCGAGGTGGCGTGAAGGCGCGACGATGCCGTCGTCGCGCTGGAGCACGCCGAGCACCGGCAGGCCAGTCGACTCGAGTGCGCTGATGACTTCGCCAGCGTGACGAGGCGAACCAGCCTTGTTGAGGATGACGCCGACGATGCGTACGGACGGATCGAAGGCGACCATGCCCTGCACCAGTGCGGCGATCGAGCGAGAGGCGTGCGAGATGTCGACGACGAGGACCACGGGCGTACGAGTGACGGTCGCGACATGGGCGGTCGACGCGAATCCCTCGCCGCCGATCTGCCCGTCGTACAGACCCATGACGCCTTCGATGATTGCCAGATCGGCTCCGCGAGCTCCGTTCAGCAGCAGCGGGACGAGGCGGTTCTCGCCGACCAGGTGCGGGTCGAGGTTGCGACCGGGCTTGCCGGTCGCGAGCGCGTGATAGCCGGGGTCGATGTAGTCGGGGCCCACCTTGTGGCCCGAGACGTTGTGACCGGCGCGAACGAGAGCCGCCATCAGGCCGGTGGCGACCGTGGTCTTGCCGTGGCCCGAGGCAGGCGCGGCAATCACCAGTCGAGGCAGATTCACCATTCGATGCCTCGCTGGCCCTTCTGGCCATTGTCGAAGGGGTGCTTGATGTGTTGCATCTCGGTCACGAGATCGGCGATCTCCACGAGACGCGGGTCGGCGCCGCGACCGGTGATGACAACGTACTGACGGCCGGGTCGGTTAGAGAGCGTCTCGATGACATCGTCGATGTCGACCCAGCCCCACTTGATCAGGTAGGTGAACTCGTCGAGGACGTATAGGTCATGGGTCTCTTCGGCGAGACGACGCTTGACCTCGGCCCAACCTTCGGCGGCGTCGGCTGCGTGGTCTTCGTCAGAGCCTTCTTTGCGCGACCACGACCAGCCGGCGCCCATCTTGTGCCACTCGACAGGTCCGCCCTCGCCGGTCTCATCGTGCAGGGTGCCGAGGCGTTCGAGCACGGTCTGCTCGCCGATGCGCCACTTGGCGGACTTCACGAACTGGAAGACGCCGATGTTCCAACCCTGGTTCCAGGCTCGGATCGCAAGACCGAATGCGGCAGTCGACTTACCCTTGCCGTTGCCCGTATGGACCATCAGCAGTGGTCGGTTGCGGCGCTCTTTGGTGGTGAGTCCGTCATCGGGGACGGACGTTGGCTGACCCTTGACCATCAGGCGGCTCCCTTGACTGCGTCGGTGAGAGCAGCAGCGCTGACCTCAGCGAGAGGGATGTATTCGGCCATCAGGTGGTCGGCGAGCTGGTGCGCGAGTCCCATACGGAACTTGCCGGTCTCGCAGTCGATGACGAGGCTCGCGACGCCCGTGGCGCCGAGATGCTTCGCAACCTGATGTGCTCGGGCAAGCGCGTTCTCGCCGTACGTTGCCCGGCCATCGGTGATGACGACGAGCAGCGGCCGGCGACGCGGATCACGTACGCGCTCGAGTCGCAGCACGTCGGTGGTCTTGAGCAGCGCTTCGGCGAGAGGCGTGCGGCCACCGGCGGGAAGCTCGGCGAGCCGGGTCGCAGCGATGTCGATCGAGCCGGTCGGCGGCAGCGCGAGCTCAGCGTGGTCCTGGCGGAACGTGATCAGTCCGACCTTGTCGCGGCGTTGGTACGCATCCATCAGCAGCGACAGGATTGCGGTCTTGACCTGCTCCATCCGTTTGCGGGCGGCCATGGAGCCGGAGGCGTCGACGCAGAACAGGATCAGGTTGGACTCGTGACCTTCCTTGACCGCGAGTCGCAGGTCGTCGGCGCGGAACTGCAGGTTGTGGACGCGGCCGCGGGCGTACTGGTGTGGTGCAGCGGCGCGGATTGTCTCGATCAGGTGGATCGATCCGCCCTGGCCCGTACGCCGTTGGGCGCCGATGCGTCGGCCGGTCTCGGTGATCGCGCGCGATCGCTTGCCGGACTCACCTGCGCCGGTGCCGCCCACGGTGAACAACTTGGGTCGGTAGGGCTGCTGTGGTGCGGCGACAGTCACCTCGGACGATCCGGAGTGCTGAGGCTGCTCGTGCTGGGCAGTGTTGTCAGGCTGCGAGTTCTCGCCGGCTGAGTTTGTCGAGGGCTCGGCGTCGCCTGCCGCCTCGGACTTGGAACCCTGGGGCTCCTGCGTTTCTGAGTCCTCGGTGCCGTCGCCTTCGGGCTCCGGTGGCGGCTCGTCGTCATTGAGGATCTGGTCGAGCAGGTCCTCATCGATGCCAGGGGCGTCGAACGGGTTGCGCCGGCGACGGTGCGGCAGTGCGAGTCGGGCGGCGGCACGGATGTCTTCGCGGATCACGTTCGTACGGCCGTTCCAGGCGGCATGAGCGCTAGCCGCGCGAGCGGTCACGATGTCGGCGCGCATGCCGTCGACCTCGAACGCAGCACAGACTTCGGCGATCTTGAGCAACGCCCAGTCGCTGAGCTCGACCTCGTCGACGAGCTTTTGCGCAGCCTCGATGCGGCTGGTCAAAGTCGCCTCGTCTGACTCGTAGCGGGAGGCGAACTTGTCTGGGTCGGCTTCGTACGCGAGACGTCGGCGTACGACTTCTACGCGCGCTTCGGGATCCCGTGGTGCCGCGACATCGACCGTGAGGCCGAAGCGGTCGAGCAGCTGCGGGCGGAGCTCGCCTTCTTCAGGGTTCATGGTGCCGACGAGGACAAAGCGGGCGGCGTGCTCGACCGAGACGCCGTCACGCTCGACCGTCGAGCGACCCATGGCTGCGGCATCGAGCAGGAGATCGACCAGGTGGTCGTGCAGCAGGTTGACCTCGTCGACGTACAAGATGCCGCGATGCGCCCGCGCCAAGAGGCCGGGCTCGTACTCGGTGACGCCGTCCGACAGCGCCTTTTCGAGGTGCAGTGAGCCAAGGACGCGATCTTCGGTGGCGCCGACGGGCAGCTCCACTAGGCGAACGGGGCGGGTCTCGACATCAAAGTCGGCTGCGAACGGACCGTCAGGAGACAACGGGTTCGTCTCGCGGGGGTCAGTCGAGAACCGGTCGCCGGCGATGACGTCGATCTGTGGGAGCACGGAGGCGAGCGCGCGAACCATGGTCGACTTGGCTGTGCCCTTCTCGCCGCGTACGAGGACGCCGCCGATGGCGGGCGAGATCGTCGAAAGGGTCAGTGCGAGCGCCATGTCGTCGGATCCGACGACAGCGCTGAACGGATAGTGCTGTGGCATGTGGGGCTCCCGCTCGATCTGCCATCGATGACGGGCACGGTTGCGTCCGCCATTCAGCCTCGAGGCCGGTCTTCGGACTTCCTGGGTTTGACCCCAGGTCACCGCAGCGGGCCCTGTGCCGGAATCTCACCGGCTTCCCGATTCTCCCCGTGAGGGGCACCTCGAGACTGTGCTGGCAAGAGTATCCGGCGGTCTGCGGTTTGTCAGACCCGTCCGTCGGCACTGGGTCCGGCTTCGGCAGATATCGTCACCTCCATGGGTACACAGGTCACGGTCGTCGGGATCGGCGCAGACGGCTGGACCGGACTCTCGGCTGCCGCTCGCGCGCTCGTCGAGGCCGCTGACGTCGTCCTCGGTGGCAAGCGCCACCTGGCGATGCTGCCCGAGGCTGGCCAGCCCCGCGAGTCCTGGCCGTCGCCGTTGCGTGACGGACTGCCAGCGTTGCTCGAGAAGTACGACGGCCTGCAGGTCGTGGCTCTCGCCTCCGGCGATCCACTCGTTTCCGGTATCGCGACGACACTTGTCGACCTGCTCGGCAAGGACGCCGTTGAGATCGTCCCCGCACTTTCCTCGGTAGCCCTTGCTCGTGCCCGTATGCGTTGGTCGGCCGAGTCGACCGAGGTTGTGACCCTGGTGGGCCGCGATCCGAACGTGGTGGCTCGCTCTCTTGCACCGGGGCTGCGCCTCCTTGTCCTCTCGTCTGACGGATCGACGCCGGCAGAAGTCGCCAGGTTGCTCACGGCAGCGGGCTATGGAGCCAGCCCTGTGACAGTGCTCGCTGACCTCGGCTCTGAGTCCGAGTCGCGTACGGACGGGATCGCCGCGTCGTGGGGCGACCAGCGCGTATCTGATCTCAATGTGGTTGCCGTCGAGCTCATCAGTTCGGGAGCCGCGGCGCTCGGCTTTGTCGCTGGGCTGCCGGAGAGCGCGTTCGAGCACGATGGACAGATCACCAAGCGCGACGTACGCGCATCGGCCCTCGCGCGTCTCGCACCGCTTCCGGGCCAGTTGCTCTGGGACGTCGGCGCTGGCGCGGGCTCGGTCGCCATCGAGTGGCTGCGCGCTCATCCGACATGCCGGGCAATCGCAATCGAAGCCCGAGAAGACCGAGCCGAGCGCATCGCTCGCAACGCCGCAACGCTCGGCGTACCCGCTCTCAACGTCCTGACCGGGCATGCCCCTGAGGCGCTCGGCGGTCTCGACGCTCCTGACGCGATCTTCATCGGCGGCGGTGCCTCCGAGGATGGCGTCCTCGATGCGTGCTGGGCGGCACTTCGCCCAGGTGGTCGACTCGTCGTACACGGAGTCACGCTCGAGACCGACTCGGAGCTGGCGGTTCGCTACTCGCAGCTGGGCGGCGAGCTCACCCGGCTGCATGTCGAGCACGCCGCACCGATCGGCCGGTTCACCGGCTGGACCCCTGCTCGCGCCATCACTCAGTGGGCCGTCACCAAGGACGACTCGTGACGGTGCACTTTGTTGGCGCGGGTCCTGGAGCGGCCGACCTTCTGACGTTGCGCGCCGTGTCGCTGCTCAACGCCGCTGACGTGTGCGTTTACGCCGGCACCTACATCGACGAGGCCGTGCTCGGCCACTGTCCTGATGGCGTGCAACTCGTCGATACGCAGGACCTCGACCTCGACCAAATCACGGCGCGGATCGTCGACGCCCACGCCGCGGGCCTCGAGGTCGTACGGCTCTGCTCCGGCGATCCGTCGATCTACTCCGCACTCCACGAGCAGACCAAGCGGCTCGACGTTCACGGTGTGCCGTGGGACGTGACTCCAGGCGTGCCCGCGTACGCCGCGGCGGCCGCACTGCTCGGTGCTGAGCTGACCGTTCCCGAGGTCGTGCAGTCGGTGGTCCTGACTCGTACGCAGGCGCGGTCGACAGCGATGCCGTCAGGCGAAGCGCTCGCCAACTTTGCGGCAACCGGCTCGACCCTTGTCCTGCATCTCGCGATCACTCGCGCTCGCGAACTGGCCGCTGAGCTGGCCGAGGCGTACGGCGCCGACTGTCCCGTAGCGGTCGTCGCGAATGCGAGCCAACCGACCGAGGTCGTGCTGCGCGGCACCCTCGGCGACATCGCCGATCAGGTCGAAGCAGCCAGCCTACGCCAAGCCGCAGTCATCCTTGTCGGCAAGGCGCTGGCCGAAGACGTCCGCGGCGCCGAGTCGTACCTCTACGACTCGAAGCGCGACCGTTCGGCGAAGCGTGGCGTCCAGACCTGACCGGCTGAGGTCGTACGGGTGCCGCTGGCGCCGACGATCAGTAGACACTTCATGTCGATCGAATCGGGATCGAGCTTCTCCAGGGTCGTGACGGTGAGTGATTCTTCGTCACGTCCGACGTCGCGGCCCACGACAACGACGGTGTCGCCGGAGCGGTGCTCGAGCAGGATCGTCTGAGCCTCCGCAACCTGCGTCGTACGTGAGCGGGAGGCCGGGTTGTAGATCGCCAGCACGAGGTCGGCCTCGGCCACAGCGCGAAGGCGCTGCTCGATGAGCGACCACGGCTTGAGCCGGTCGGACAGGCTCATCACCGCGAAGTCGCCGCCGATCGGTGCGCCCGCGCGAGCCGCGACTGCCTGAACGGCGGAGACGCCGGGGAGTACGCGGATCGGGACATCGGCGTACGCCTCGTCCTCGGCGGCCTCGAACACGGCCGCGGCCATACCGAAGATCCCAGCGTCGCCACCCGACACGACGGCGACGCGCTCGCCCTTGAGAGCGAGGTCGAGAGCGAGTCGTGCGCGGTCGACCTCGACGGTGTTGCCGGAGGCGTGCCGGGTCAGGCCTTCGCGCTGCGGGACCCGGTTCACGTACGGCGCGTAGCCGACGACGTGATGGACGCCGGCGAGTGCTTCGGTGACCTCGGGGGTGATCCACCGGTCGGGTCCGGGGCCTAGCCCGATGACCAGGAGCTCGGCGGATCTCGATACGCCGCCCCCTTCTCGCTGCGCTCGTGGGGGTGCCCCCAGTTCCTCGGCTACTCGATCGGCTGGGTCTGGTTTTGAGTCGCCGGGGACGACGATCAGAGAGAAGTACGGAACCGAGTCTGGATCGACGTCGACGACGGGCAGCCACCGTTCCTCCGGCATCGAAGCACGCTCTACGTAGAGGGCACCGTCCAAGCGGCCAGCCTGGCGAAGTGCCGAGACCACCTTGGGGAACGTGCGGCCGAGCTTCATGATGATCGCGCCGTCGGTGTCGGCGAGGCGTCTGGCCAGCTCGGCTTCGTCGAGGGTGCCGGGCAGGATCGTGAGGACGTCGGTCTGGCGGACGAGTGGTGATGCGGTCGTTGCAGTGGCCGCGGCGAAGGCCGGTACGCCGGGTACAACCTCGGTCTCAAACCGATCGGACAGCCGGTCGTGCATGTACATGTACGACCCGTAGAACAGTGGATCGCCTTCGGCGAGTACGACGACAGTGCGGCCAGCCTCGAGGTGTACTGCGAGGCGAGCCGCAGACTCCTCGTAGAACTCGGCCATCGCACCCGCATAGCCGCCGGAGTGCGCAGTCGCGCCGGTCGTCACGGGGTAGCGGAGCTCTTCCTCGATCGCGCCGTCCGGAATGAGATCAGCAGCGATGCGGCGAGCGTTCGACTGCTTGCCGACGCCGGCGTGGAAGGCGATGACGTCAGCCGCCGCGATCAGCCGGGCAGCCTTGAGCGTGATGAGTTCGGGGTCGCCGGGACCGAGCCCTACGCCGTACAAGCGGCCGGTCACTCTCGCTCCTGAGCGATCGCGTTGAGAGCGGATGCGGCCATGGCGGAGCCGCCGCGACGGCCGTGCACCGTCAGATACGGGATGTCGAGCTCGAATGCCGCCAGCGCTTCCTTGGATTCCGCTGCACCGATGAAGCCCACCGGCGTACCGATGATCGCGGCCGGGTGCGGAGCGCCGTCGAGCAACATCTCGAGAAGGTGGAAGAGCGCGGTTGGGGCATTGCCGAACGCGACGACAGCACCCTCAAGGCGGTCCTCCCACAGCGAGACGGCGGCCGCCGAACGGGTCGTCTCCCATTCCTTCGCCAGTCCGGGCACGCGCTCATCTCGGAGGAAGCACAGCACCTCGTTGTCCTTCGGCAGTCGTGCGCGGGTCACACCAGAGGCGACCATGTTGGCGTCCGTCAGGATCGGCGCACCGGACTCCAGAGCGCCACGAGCCGCGGCGACCAGGCGGGGGTGGATGTCGAGGTCGCGGGTCAGATCGACCTGTCCGCAGGCATGCACCATGCGTACGGCGACCTTCTCGGCATCGTCCGGAATGTGCGATAGCTCGGCCTCGTCGCGAATTGTCGCGAACGAGTCGACGTAGATCGCCGGGCCGTCGGCCACGTAGTCGTAATGCCGGGTGGGACGCTTCATTCGTTCTCCAGATCGGGGATGACGACGCTCCGCCACGGCGTCACGATCACCTCGGTGCCGGCTCGATCCAGGATCGTGGCAGCGAGCTCGGGAGTGAGCAGACCGTCGGGCACCGCAACGTGATCGGCACTTCGGCCGTCGTCCTGCGCGATGATGCCGTATGGCGGGGCGAGCGCACTGACCTGGGTCCGCAGGTCGCGCGCATGGTGCTCATTGAGCAGTTCTTCGCCGCCTCGAGGCAGTTCATCGACATGCCACAGCGCGGTTTCGCCGTCACCGCGAAGCTTGAGGAACCTGCTCGCGTACGACAGCAGCGCGACGGGTGCTTCGTCGAGCGGTACGAGCGGTCCCCACAGATGCGAGCCGATCCGTAGCTGCACCGTCTCGGCATCGACTGCCATCAGGCCGAGGTCGAGGGATCGCGACTCGATGTCCCCGCGGCCGTCATCGAGCACAAACAGGAAGCGTCCGGCCAGAGCCGCGAACTCCGGATCGGCGCACAGCCGCCGGTCGAGTTCGAGCGCCATCTCGCGGAGGTCTGCCTGACCGCCGATGCGTCCCGTGAGCGGCGAGACCATGACATTGCGTACGAGCTCGTGACTGGGCGACGGCAACAGCCCCGCCTGGCCGAGGGCGTCGACCAGCGCGGCCGGTACGCAGCCGTCTGCATGGTCGATGCCGCGGAGCTGCAGGTTGGTGCGCTTGGTCAGCAGGATCGTGCCGTCGGCGTACTTGCTGGCGATGGTGACCAGATCGCGCAAGGTCGAGGTCGGCAGCACGCCGCCGATGAGTCGCAGCCGTACGAGCGCTCCGTCGTCGGCGATCCACGGACGCAGGACGCCCGGACACCGGTCGGAATAGGAGCGATTCTTCACCCCGTCATGGTGTCACGCGGGTGTTGGCGCCTCGTCCAGTACGCAGTCGCCACAGATCCCGGCACCCGGCACTCGGTAGAACAAGCAGCACGAATTGCGCTTGAACGATCCGGTGAGAACTCCGGTGTTGTGAAGGGTCCCCGCCGCGAGCAGGTCTTGGACGAGTTGTGTCGTGGCCTCCGCACGGTCGGGACGCGCGGCGGCGAGCATTCCCAGTGCACCGGCGAGGCTGGACGCGACATTGCCCCAGAGGACCTGCTCGGACAGCGCGAACGTTCGGGCGAACGCCTCAAGGACTGGAGTTACGACCGGCTGAAGGATCTGCTCATCGAGACCTAGGGCGGCCGTCGGCTCTGAGGCACTGCGAGCCAACGGCCAGGGGCCACCAACCACGGGCTTCCACCACAGGGCATCAAGCGACAGGTTGGGTATGTGGTCGGCGAGCGCTGCGCAGGCGAGCGACGGTGACACCAGTCGGGCAGCCAACCCAAGGAAGACGATCGAGGCCGTGGCCCGCTCCTCGATCTCTGTGAAAGAGACCCGCGATCGCTCGGCGAGCATCTCGCGCGCAGCCGCTACGCGTTCTCTCAGAACGTCAGGGCTGTCGACGAGCTCGCTCAGCGGACGCCACCCAGCATCAGCGGACCAGCGTTCGAGGACAAAGAACGGCCCGACCTCTGCTGCCAGGTCGAAGGCCGCGTCATCCATACGGGCCATCATCCCGCACATGGTCGAGCCGGTAGTCTGTCTGCACTTCCACGTCGCAGGAATCCGGTGCAACTCCGGAGCGGTTCCGCCACTGTGACAGCCGATGAGGCCAGCCAGACACTGAACGTGGAGCAACCGACCACACGGGGCGAGAACCCCGAGGAGGAACATGACGCGCATCGCGCTGCTGTCCACGTCCGACACTGACTTGCTGTCGGCCCGCTCGAGCGGCGCTGACTACGTGTTGGCCAACCCCTCGCGACTCGATGTCGCCACCGAGTTTCCTCCCGTGATCGAGGGAGCCGCCCTCATCGTCGTACGCATCCTCGGTACGGCGAGCTCGTGGCGCGATGGTCTCGATGCGGTGCTCGCGTCAGGTGCGCCGGTTGTCGTACTCGGTGGAGAGCAGACTCCTGATGCCGAGCTGATGAGCCACTCGACCGTGCCCGTCGGCACCGCCGCTGAGGCGCACCGCTACCTCGCTGAGGGCGGCCCCGCCAACCTCACCCAGCTGCACGCGTTCCTGTCCGACACCGTCCTGCTGACCGGCATCGGCTTTGAGCCGCCCGCAGTGTTGCCCGAATGGGGCGTCGCAGAGCGATCGATAGGCACTGATCGTCCGCGTATCGGTGTCCTCTACTACCGAGCCCACGAGGCTTCGGGCAACAGCGGTTTCGCTCACCAGCTTGCCGACGCGATCGACGCGACAGGCGAGGCGTACGGCGTACCGATCTTCAGTTCGTCCTTGCGTGCGGCCCCCGACGCGCTGTTCACCGAGCTAGCCACCCTCGACGCGCTGGTTGTCACGGTGCTCGCAGCTGGCGGTACCAAGCCCGGAACTGTCAGCGCCGGTGGCGATGACGAAGCGTGGGACGTCGAACGGATGAAGGCCCTCGACATCCCGATCCTGCAAGGCCTCTGCCTGACATCGAGTCGCGAGGACTGGGCGGCTTCTGACGACGGCGTCACTCCGCTCGACTCGGCCAGCCAAATCGCGATCCCTGAGTTCGACGGGCGCATCATCACGGCGCCGTTCTCCTTCAAGGAGATCGACGAGGATGGTCTGCCGCGCTACGTCGCCGACCCCGAGCGTTGTGCCCGCGTTGCCGGTATCGCGGTTGCTCACGCGCGCTTGCGCCACGTCGCGCCGTCCGAGCGCAAGATTGTGCTGATGCTCTCGGCGTACCCGACCAAGCACAGCCGTGTCGGCAACGCCGTTGGCCTCGATACCCCCGTCTCGACGATCCGCCTGCTGCGCGAGATGCGCGATGCGGGCTACGACCTCGGTGCGCCCGGCGAAATCCCGGGCCTGGAGCTTGAAGACCTGACCGAAGCGGGCGATGCGCTGATCCACGCGCTCATCGCAGCCGGTGGCCAGGACGAGGAGTGGCTCACCCAGGTCCACCTGACCGAGAGCCACGTACGTATCCCTGCCGCGCAGTACGAGGGCTGGTTCGAAGGCTTCCACCCCGAACTGCAGGACGCGATGCTCGAGGCGTGGGGCCCCGCGCCCGGCAAGCTCTTCGTCAACGAGCAGCAGGAGATCGTGCTGGCCACGATCCGTGCCGGCAACATCGTGCTGATGATCCAGCCGCCCCGCGGGTATGGCGAGAACCCCGTCGCGATCTATCACGATCCCGACATGGCGCCGTCGCACCACTACCTCGCTGCATACCGCTGGGTTGAACAGGCATTCGGCGCTCACGCCGTCGTCCACCTCGGCAAGCACGGCTCAATGGAGTGGCTGCCCGGCAAGAACGCCGCGCTGTCAGCGGCCTGTGGCACCGACGCCGCGATCGGCAACCTGCCGCTGATCTACCCGTTCCTCGTCAACGATCCGGGCGAGGGCGCGCAAGCCAAGCGTCGTGCGCACGCCACGATCGTTGACCACCTGATCCCGCCGATGGCGCGTGCCGAGTCGTACGGCGACATCGCCAAGCTCGAGCAGCTGCTCGACGAGTACGCCAACATCGCGGCGATGGATCCGGCCAAGCTCCCGGCGATCCGCTCGCAGATCTGGACCCACATGCGGGCCGCGGAGATGCATCGCGACCTCGGTCTCGATGACATCCCGGACGAGGACGACTTCGACGACTTCATCTTCAATGTCGACGGTTGGCTGTGCGAGATCAAGGACGCGCAGATTCGCGATGGCCTGCACGTTCTCGGTCAGGCACCGGTCGGTGAAGCACGGGTCAATCTCGTGCTCTCAATCCTGCGGGCAAGCCAGATCTGGGGCGGCGAGACCGGTGCGGTCCCCGGACTGCGCGCTGCGCTCGGCCTCAAAGATGGTGAGGCGACGGCCGCGATCGACAAGATCGAGGAACAGGCCAAGGCGCTGATTCAGGGCATGGAAGACGCCGACTGGGATGTGGCGACAGCCCGCACCCTGACGGATGCGCCCGAGGTCGTTCGCGTTCTCGAGTTCGCCGCCACCGAAGTTGTGCCGCGACTGGCCAAGACCACCGATGAGCTCGACCACGTTTTGCATGCGCTCGAGGGCGGCTTCATCCCGGCTGGCCCGTCGGGCTCGCCACTGCGTGGGCTCGTCAACGTGCTCCCCACTGGACGCAATTTCTACACCGTCGATCCCAAGGCTGTTCCCTCTCGCCTCGCCTGGGAGACCGGCCGCGCCATGGCTGACTCGTTGATCGAGCGCCACCTCGCCGACACCGGTGAGTACCCGCGCTCGGTCGGCATCTCCGTTTGGGGAACGTCAGCAATGCGTACGTCCGGCGACGACATCGCCGAGGTCCTCGCGCTGATCGGCGTCGAGCCGGAATGGGATCCCGCCTCGCGCCGGGTCAACGGCCTGCGCGTCGTTCCGCTTGAGGAACTGGGCCGTCCGCGCATCGACGTGACGGTACGCATCTCGGGCTTCTTCCGCGACGCGTTCCCGCATGTCATCGGCATCCTCGACGACGCCATCGGTCAGGTCGCGGGTCTCGACGAGCAGGACGACAAGAACTACGTACGTGCCCACGCTCAGGACGAGATGAACGACCACCGCGACTGGCGGCGTGCGACGACCCGCATCTTCGGGTCGAAGCCGGGCTCGTACGGCGCGGGCATCCTGCAGGTCATCGAGGCAGGCAACTGGCGCGATGACAAGGACCTCGCCGAGGTCTACACCGCGTGGGGCGGCTTCGCGTACGGACGCGACCTCGACGGTGCGCCGGCGGCCGATGACATGCGCGCCAATTATCGGCGTATCCAGGTCGCCGCGAAGAACATCGATACCCGCGAGCACGACATCGCCGACTCTGACGACTACTTCCAGTACCACGGCGGCATGATCGCGACCGTCCGTGCGCTGACCGGTTCGGACCCCAAGGCGTACGTCGGCGACTCGACGACACCCGATGCCGTACGTACGCGGACCCTGCAGGAAGAGACGACTCGGGTGTTCCGCGCCCGCGTCGTCAACCCGCGCTGGATCGGTGCGATGCAGCGCCATGGCTACAAGGGCGCGTTCGAGCTCGCCGCAACCGTCGACTACCTCTACGGCTTCGACGCGACGACCGGCGTCGTCCACGACTGGATGTACGAGACCCTCGCCAAGGAGTACGTGCTCGACGAGGTCAACCAGGAGTTCATGAAGAAGTCGAACCCCTGGGCGCTGCGCGGGATCATCGAGCGGCTCAACGAGGCGGCCGAGCGCGATCTCTGGGCCGATCCAGATCCTGACGTGCTCGCCGCGATGCAGCAGGTCTACCTCGACATCGAGGGCGATCTCGAGGACAAGGCCTGATGCGACGCATCCGCGTCATCGGCATCGGTCCGGGGGACCCGGACCAGGTGACGCTTGAAGCGATAGCTGCCATGCACTCGGTGGCGTACTTCGTCGTGGCCGAAAAGGCCGACGACGATCAGCTGCTCGCCGCTCGACAGGCGTTGCTGGCGCGGCACGTCCCGGACGCCAAGGTGATCGCCGTACGCGATCCCGAGCGCGACCGAGCGGATCCGGCCGACTATCAGGGCGCAGTCACTGACTGGCACGAAGCGCGTGCCGAGGCGTACGAGCGGGTGATTCTCGATCACCCCGGCGACGTCGGGTTCCTCGTATGGGGTGACCCTGCGTTCTACGACTCGACGATCCGCATCGTCGAGCGCATTCTCGCTCGCGGTCAGGTCGAGGCGGAATGGGATGTCATTCCCGGCATCTCAAGTCTTCAGTTGCTCGCCGCGCGTCACCGCATCGTGCTCCACGAGATCGGCCAGCCGATCCTCGTCACGACTGGCCGCAAGCTGCGCGAGGCCGTTGATGCGGGCGCAGACAACATCCTGGTGATGCTGAGCGCACGTCTCGATCTCGACGGGCTTGAGGACTGGCAGATCTGGTGGGGCGCCAATCTCGGTACCGAGCATGAGGCGCTGGTTGCCGGACGCATCGGCGACGTTCTGGGCGAGCTCAATGAGTCCCGCGACGCGGTGAAGCTTGCCGCCGGATGGGTCATGGACGCCTACCTGCTGCGTCGCTAGTCGCTCTCGGGTTCAGCCGGAGCTTCGACGCCGTCGCGTTCGTCGCGGTCCGCCCACTCGAGAAGTGGCGCTATGTCGAACACGGCGTCGTCGATGCCTTCGTGGAGATCGCCGAGCTTGGCGTAGCGATCAGGAACCGTGGCGATCGTGAAGTCGTGCGGGTCGACGTCATCGATCTCGTCCCAGCGGATCGGCGTCGACACTCGGCCGTCAGCGAACCCGCGTACGGAGTAGGCGGCGGCGATCGTGTGGTCTCGGGCGTTCTGGTTGTAGTCCACGAACAGCTGCGCCGGGTCTCGGTCCTTGCGCCACCACGTGGTGGTCACATCATCCGGCGCGCGCCGCTCGACCTCGCGCGCGAAGGCGAGGGCAGCGCGACGTACGTCGGCGAATCCGTGGTCTGGCGGGATCCGTACGTAGATGTGCAGTCCCGATCCGCCTGACGTCTTCGGGAACCCGATTGCGCCAAGCTCGTCGAGTACCTCATGGGAGACGTGGGCGACCCTGCGTACGGTCTCGAAATCACACTCGGGTCCTGGATCGAGATCGATGCGCCACTCGTCGGGCTTCTCGGTGTCGGCACGGCGGCTGTTCCAGGGGTGGAACTCGACGGTCGACATCTGCACCGCCCAAATCACGGTCGCCAGCTCGGTCACGCAGACCTCGTGGACGATCCGGTTGTAGCGCGGGAAGTGGATCGGCACGGTCTCGAGCCACGGAGGTGCGCCAGGCGGCACCTTCTTCTGATGCACCTTGTCGCCGGCCAGCCCCTTGGGGAACCGGTGCAGCATGCATGGTCGCTCGTACAACGCATTGACGATGCCGTCGCCGACGGCGAGGTAGTAGTCGATCAGGTCGAGCTTGGTCCACCCGTGCTCGGGGAAGTAGACGCGGTCGGGGTTGGTGACCCGTACGACCTTGTCGTCGACTTCGATCTCGATCGCGGGGGATGAGCTCGCCATGTGGCTACTCCGGAGGCTTGGAGCCGGTCGGGTTGGGGAACGCGATGGCGCCAGACTTGAGCACGCCGCGGGCCAGCGTGCGTACACCGTCTTCGACGGTGATCGCGCGACCTGTCGCTTCCTTGTCCATGCCCGCCGCGCATACGCGGTCGGTTGCGTCTTCGATCTGCTGACGAGCGGAGGCGCCTGAATCGGTGATCGTTCCGTCGGCGTTGACCCAGCCACGGCCAGCGAGCTCGGCATACCCAGCCGCCCACTCGTCCTCGGTCCAGCCGCGCATGTTGCGCTGCTCGCCAACGGCGAGCCCAGCGGCAACGGCGAGGGTGTTGGCGGAGGTGCCGTTGAGGCCGGCAGCGCCGAGGACGGCGAGGTGGCAGTCGCCGCGGTATTCGCGGATCACGGACGCGGCCCACCACAGCAGGCCGATGTCGTCTGTGGGTCGGGGGAGTGAGGCGTGAGCTGCACCCAGCGGCTTGCCGGCGAAGTCGAGTCCGTCGACGATCGCCGCAAGGTCCTTGGCGACCTTCCCCGCGTCAGCATCGGCGGCTCCGATGCCGGGAGCCAGCGCATCGCGAGCCAAGTCGAGTCGCGCCTGGAGGATCTCCTCGCGTGAGGCGAGCGACCACGCGTCGGGGAGTGCTCGGTGCACCATCTTGGGAGCGAAGCCGTGGAACGTCGCGATGACCAACTCTGGCGAGGCCGTGCCCAGCGCGGCGGAGCGAGAGGCGAAGTAGCCCATCCAGTAGCCCTTGAGCCCAAGGACCTCGTACCGCTCCTTGGTGTCAGGAGCGAAGTAGACGACGTCATGCAGCACCTCGACGGAGCGCCAGAACTTGGTATTCGACATGACGGTGAGTATGCCGCAGCGGGTAGGGTCCGAGCCGTGACCGACAACACCCGCATCCTGCTCGCTTCCCGCCCCGTCGGAGAGCCGACCCACGACAACTTCAGCATCGAGACCGCACCGGTTCCGACCCCCGGTGACGGGGAGGTGCTGCTCCGCACGATCTATCTGTCGCTCGATCCCTACATGCGCGGCCGCATGAACGACGCGAAATCGTATGCGGCGCCGCAGCCGCTGGGCGAGGTCATGCAAGGCGGCACTGTCGCCGAGGTGGTCGAGTCGAACGACCCGTCGCTGAGTCCTGGCGACTTCGTGCTCTCGTATCACGGCTGGCAGGCGTACGCGGTGCTGCCGGCGAAGTACGTACGCAAGCTCGATCCCGCTCACGCGCCCATCTCCACAGCCGTGGGCGTGCTCGGTATGCCGGGCTTCACGGCATACGCGGGGTTGCTGCAGATCGGCAAGCCGCAGCCCGGTGAGACCGTTGTGGTTGCGGCGGCAGCTGGTCCAGTCGGATCAGCCGTTGGCCAGATCGCGAAGATCAAGGGTGCCCGCGCGGTTGGTATCGCAGGTGGAGCTGAGAAAGTCGCCTGGCTCACTGAGCTCGGTTTCGATGTCGCGCTGGATCACCGCTCGCCGACGTTCAAGGCTGACCTCAAGGCGGCCGTTCCGGATGGCATCGACGTGTACTTCGAGAACGTCGGTGGTCACGTCTGGGACGCGGTGCTCCCGCGTCTCAACACGTACGCGCGGGTGCCGGTCTGCGGACTTGTCGCCAGCTACAACGCCACCGAACTTCCGGCAGGTCCTGATCGCTCGCCGTACCTGATGACCTCGATCCTCACGAAGAGCATCACGATGCGTGGGTTCATTCAGGACGAGTTCGTGAAGGCGCACTACAAGGACTTCCAGAACGATGCCGCCGGCTGGATCGCTTCAGGCGAGCTGCGGCATCGGGAGGACATCGTCGCCGGCCTGGAGAATGCTCCCGAGGCATTCTTTGGGCTGCTCACCGGTAAGAACTTCGGCAAGCTGCTCGTCCAGGTCGGCGACGACCCCAGTCGTTAGTTCAGCGACATGTTGGGCTCACCCGATGCGTTGAGCCCATTGGCGCTGCGGGTGCAGGTGCCGCCCTTGGGTGCGCCGCCGTTGTAGGCCTGGCGTACGCACGAGCGGACCGCCATCTGACCCCAGTAGTTCGGGTGCAGCGATTCCTGGATGTAGTACGGGCTGCTGCCGGCTGTCGTGACGGTACGGATCTGGTTGACCCACTCGGTCCGGTCGACTGCCGTCGACTGGGTCCACGAGCTCAGGCCGACCTCTTCGTACAGTCCCACCGTGTTCTCGCACAGGCGACGACCGTTGAACGCGGGCGACAGGTTGAGCGACTTGGTGTTTGTCAGGCCGGACTGGGTGATGGCGCCTGCCACCGTGTTGTTGATGGTCGGGAGCGCGCTGGCGTTGGCCCAGTTGGCGTCGCTGTTCCAGAACCCGCAGCCGCCGGTGTTCTGTCGGGAGTAGCCGCTCTCGCCGTAGCGGAATGCCGAACCGTTGGGCACGGGCGACGGGTAGTTCTGGACCAGCAGCGTCCACGAACTGTCGGCGTAGCCGGCGTTGCGCATGGCCGTGCGGATGTTGATGAATGCGTTGGAGATGCGGGTCTTCACGGCTGTGACATTCGAGCTGGTGAAGTTGGCCGTGACGCTGCTGTCGTCCTGGCAGTAGTCCTTCCACCAGGTCGGTGAGCCGAGGAAGTCGACCACGCAGGACTGGACGACGCTCGCGAAGTTGAAGTCGTTGCCGCCGATCGAGACCGCGACCATCTTGACGTTGTGGGTCGTGGCGAACTGCTGAAGTGCCTTGGCCTGGCCGATGTTGCCGGCGCCGTTGTCATAGAAGTCGAGACCCGGCTTGAAGTACGAACCGCCCGCGTCAGTTGCCGTCTTGGCACCGGAGCATGCGAGGTTGACGCTGCTGATTCCGCCGCCGATCTTGATCTCTGCGCTCTTGCTTCGGTGGCATCGTTCGATCGTCTCGGCATTGTTCGCCGCATTGTCGAAGTACGCGGTTCCGCCCAACGCATCGGCCGCCGCCGAGTTGCTGTTGGAGGAGCCAGCCCAACGTCCGGCCTCACCGGAGATGTAGGAATCGCCGACTGACGCCACCCACGGCGTACCGACACCGGGGCCGTCCGCATGTGCGGGCGTCGAGACGAATGTCATTCCGACTAGTGAGAGCGTGAGCGCGCCCGCGAAGGTGCGGGCTCGGGTGACCACCGACATGTATTGCCTCCTGGTTGGGTCTCCCGCCCGGACCGAACGTAGTGGCCTACGTCACATTTGGGAAGGATCGGGCATCCGCGAGTTGACCTGGAGTGCACTCCAGGGTGAATGCTGAAGTCATGACCGTGACCGAGATTCCCGCAGAGGGATTGACGATTAGCGCCGCCGCCGAGGCGAGCGGTCTGACCGTCGACACACTCCGCTATTACGAGAAGGAGGGGCTCACCCTCCAGCCGCCGGAGCGCTCGTCGTCGGGGCAGCGCCGGTATGCCGAGAGCGACGTTCGTTGGCTCGGCACGCTCGTGATGCTGCGCAAGACCGGGATGCCGATTCGCGACATCCGCCGCTTCGTCGATCTCTACCGGATCGAGGGCAGCGAGCCCGACCGGCTGGCGATTCTCGAATCGCACCGCGAACACGTACGTGAACAACTCCGCGAGGTGCAGACGCACCTCGAGGCCATTGATCGCAAGATCGATTTCTACGCCAGATCCAATTCAAAAACAGTGAAGGTGATGAACAAGTGAAGAGCACACCATGGGGAACCCAGGGTCTGGATGCAAGTGTCGAAGGACTCGGCGCGATGGGGATGTCGGCGTTCTACGGCGCCCGCGACGACGAGGAGTCGACCGCGACGCTCAATCGGGCACTGGACCTCGGCGTTTCGATGATTGACACCGCCGAGATCTACGGTCCCTTCCTCAATGAGCAGCTCATCGGACGAGCCATCGGAAGCCGCCGCGACGAGTACGCACTTGCCACGAAGTTCTCCCGCGAGGTGGACGACGACGGCACGGTTGGCCCGCCAAACGGTGGTGCTGCGTACGCCCGAAAGGCGCTCGAGCGCTCACTGCGCAACCTGAACATGGAGACGATCGACCTCTACTACCTGCACCGCGTCGACCCCAACACTCCGATCGAGGAGACCGTTGACGCGATGGCGGAGTTCGTCAAGGAAGGCAAGGTCCGCTACCTCGGCCTGTCCGAGGCGGCACCCGAAACGATTCGCAAGGCACATGCCGTGCACCCGATCACTGCTGTGCAGACCGAGTACTCGCTGTTCGAGCGCAGCCCTGAGGTCAATGGCGTTCTCGACACGACGCGTGAGCTCGGCATCGAGTTCGTTGCCTACTCACCTCTGGGCCGTGGCGTTCTCACCGGTGCAATCGCGTCGGCCGACGAGCTTGATGCGGACGATTTCAGGCGCTTCAGCCCACGGTTCGCGAGCGACAACCTGACGGCCAACCTCACGGTGGTCGACAAGGTGCGCGCATTGGCCGGCGCCAAGGGTGTGACGCCGGGACAGCTCGCATTGGCCTGGGTTCTGCATCAGGAAGGCGTGGTGACGATCCCCGGCACCAAGCGCCGTACGTACCTCGAGGAGAACGTCGCTGCGGTCGACGTCGTGCTGACCGACGACGACCTGGCTGCGCTCGAGGAGGCTGCGCCAGTCGGCGTCGCCGCCGGTGAGCGCTACCCCGAAGCCGGAATGCAACAGGTCAACCTCTAGCCCTTGGCGTGCGCGAGGACCCAGTCGATCAGCGGCTGGGTCTCGCGCCAGTCGGCGCGGACGCGGTCGAGCAGCTCTGGCGTGTGGATGAACGGCTCGAAGCCATAGTTCTTCCCGAGCGTCATCGACTTGTGCCGCAGCAGCTCGATGCGCGGGTGTTCGGCGTCGTAGCCGCGAGGCGAGGTCTTCAGCCTGTCGCCGCCCAGCTCCCAACCGGCTGACTGTGCCTTCGCGAGGATGGCCTCAAGTTCTGGCCCATGCCGGTCGTGGACGATTGCCTCGCGCACGCTCGCGAGGCGCGCTGTCGATGCCTCGTAGAAGCCCGCGCCGACCCTGACTCCGGGAGCGCCAACCTGCACGTACCAACCTGTCGACGGCCCCGCCGCGACGAACGCACCTTGGGCCGTCTTGTACGGCGTCTTGTCCTTCGCGAATCGAACGTCGCGGTACGGCCGGAACACCTTCGGCTCGCCGAACTCGTCGGTCAGCTCCGCCATCAGCGCCTTCATCGGAGCCGCGACCTCGGTGTCGTACGTCTGGCGGTGCGCCTCCCAGAACGTCTTGGTGTTGTCCATCTCGAGGTCGTCATAGAAGTCGAGTGCAGCAGCCGAGAACCCGGTGAAATCTGGCATTTCTGCAGCCTAGGCGAAGCAGCGATATTGCAGCGGGCTGTTCGCCGTCGTCAGTAGTGTCGATTCCATGGACCCGTCAGAAGACTTGATGACTCTTCAGGAGATCGCGAGAGAGCAAGCGACGATTGGGCTGGAAGAGACAAACTCGTTCGACCCTTTCGGCCTCGCGATGCTGATGGACGGAGAAGTCGCGCTAGTCGTCGATAATGACGGTCTTGATGGAAATGAGTCGATTCGCGGATTCCTCACGGGTCTGTCCGAGAAGCGGGACGAGCTGAGGGCCGTTGCCATCGTTGCCGATGTCAGCGTGCTTGACGGCGGAGACGCGATTCGCATGACTCTCGAGCATCGAGGCGACTTGGCGATGGAGATTGTCATTCCCTATTCGATTCCGTCGGACCGCGGCATTGAGTATGGAGATGTCCAGATGGGTCGCGGCCCCCGCTTCATCTGGCCAGAGCCCGAGGCGGGCTAGCCGGACGGTGGGATGAGGTCGCCGAACAGGGCGGTGAGTGAGGACTCGACCTGGGCGCGGGTGGCGATCGGGTCGTCAGAGTGGGCGATCAGCAGGGCGCCTTCGACGACGGCACTGAGTACGAGCTGGGCGAGCAGCGGCGCCGGGCGTGAATCGTCGACGGCGGGGGACGCCGAGAGTAGAGCGATGAGGAGTCCAAGACCGTACTGCGCCTCGAGCTCGCGCCAGGTCTGCCAGCCGAGCACCGCAGGGGCATCGGTCAGCGCGATTCGCCGGACCTCGTCCCGCTCGCAGATATCGAGGAACGCGGACAGGGCCCGGGGGAGCAGGTCGTCATCGCCGCCATCAGCGACGAGGTCAGCAAGCTCCTGAGTGAGGCCCAGCTCGACCTGCTCGAACACTGCGCGAAACAGCCCGCGCTTGTCGCCGTAGTGGTGATGCAGCGCTCCGCGGGTGACGCCGGCAGCTCGTACGATCTCGTCGGCGGAGACCGCCGCGAACCCGCGCTCGGCGAACAGGGGTCGCGCTGCTTCGAGCAGCGCGGTCTGAGTTGCGAGCCGCCGGTCCTCCTGACTAGGCGCCAACGCGGGTCACGAACTCGACGACGTGCGCGGCAAGCTCAGCCGGCTGGTCTTCGGGGATGAAGGTGTACGAGTCGGCGATCTCCACGATCTTCGCGTTGGGTAGTTTCTCGGCCAGCCGCGTGGCAAGGGACAACGGGAACAACTTCTCCTCGGTGGCCCAGGCCAGCAACACAGGCTTGTCGAACGCGGGCAGCTTCTCTGCGGCCGCGAGCGTGTGCCGCTTGTTCACCGTCTTGAGGAACCGGGCGAGGTCCTTCCGGATGGCTCTGTTGTGACGACTGGGGCCGAGGTAGGACGCAACAGTCTCTGGAGGGACCGGTCGCTTCGACACCCAGCCAAATGTGATCGGCAGGCGCTGCATCAGCTTGGGACGGACGATCTGAGTCAACGCAGCCATTGACCCGGGCGCCTTCGCCAGCACAGGCAGGAAGGCGAAGGCTGGTGGGAAGAACCGCTCGAACGCGTCGCAGGAGGCGAGCACGACTCTGCCGATGCGCTCGGGGTGACGGGTCATCAGGATCTGGGTGATCGCACCGCCGGTGTCGTTCGCGACCACGGTGACGTCCTTCAGGTCGAGCTTCTCGAGGAAAGTCGCGATCAGGTCGGCAACACCGGGCGGCGTCAACTCGACGCCCGGAACCGGGATCGAGTGCGAGCCGAGAGGCCAGTCGACGGTGTACGTGTGCAGTCCGTCTGCAACCGCGGTCGGGACAACTTTGCGCCAGAGGTCGGCGTTGACGAGAAGTCCGTGGACGAACACCACGACGGGTCCGTCCGCTGGTCCGTCTTCGAAGTAGCGCACCGTGCCCGAGCCGAGATCGATCTCGTGGACGGCGCCCAAGGTCTGGGGTCGGGGAGTGGAGGTCATTGCTGCAACATACATACGGTATGTATGTATGTCAATCGCGAACCTTACGAATAGGGCTTGTAGAACGGGGTCGCGTTGGTCCAGGGTCCGCAGGTCCAGGCAATGTGGCAAGCGCGAACGCGTATGAGGTAGCTCTCGCCTTCGTTCGCGGCGAATAGCCGCGAGGTGTTGGAGGTGACCAGGTCCTGCGACGTCCCTAGCCCGTTTGGCCGTATCTCCAGCTCGTACCTGTCGATCGGAGCGCCTCCGTCTGACGCGGGCGCTACCCAGGCGGCGCCCCCGCCGGACATGGTCGGAACGGCGGTGAGTGAGAGCGGCACCGACGGCGTGCCTGGCGGTGGAACAAACGGTCCGCCGATCGCCCAAGCGCTCCAGCCGATCTCGTTTATGGCACGTACGCGAACCCAGTACTGCGTTCCGATCTCCAGGTCGCTGAGCTTGACCTCGGTCGTCTCCGTGGAGGGTCCGTACCAGAGGTAGTCGGAGTCGAAGTCCTCTTCGGTGGAGTATTGAACCTGGAACCGGTCAAGTGGGGCGCCAGGACCTGCCGACCATCCCCAGTTCAGGAACAGTGAGCCCTGTTCAGGCTCTTCGCTGGTGTTGATGCCAACCAGTCCTGGGTCGCCAGGGACTGTCAGTGCGTCCAGGTGGCCGACCCCAGTTGAAGTCCCGTAGCCGGCTGCGTTGTGCGCACGAACTCGGAACCAGTACCTCGTGCCCGGGGTGAGTCCGGTGACGACAGCCTCCAGCTCTGTCACCGAGATGCCTACGCCGAACGTAGCGCCATCCGTCGACCATTCGACGAAGTAGTTGTCGATCGAAGCGCCTCCGCTCGAACTTGGAGCCTGCCACTTCAACGTCGCCGAGGAGTCGCCTACGGCGAGGCTGACGAATCGAGGCGCGGTCGGAGTGGTTCGCGGGGTCGCCAGGACCGTCGTGCTCGCAGGGCTCCATCCGATGCGGTTGTGAGCTTTGATCCGATACGTGTATTGCAAGCCGTTGGTCAGACCGGTGTGTACCCACGAGCGAGCGGTGGACCCTGTGGTCTTCACCGTGTGCCACGCGCTGCTGTAGTACTGCTGGACCGCGTAGTGGTCGATTGCCTTGCCGCCGCTGGTCGACGGTTTGGTCCAACGGAGGGTGACGTTGGTGTCACCTGCCGTGGCGCTGGGTGACCGCGGAGCAGAGGGTTTGCTGGCGGCGAGAGCTGGTGCCGACGTGACCAAGACAATGGCCGTCACGATGGCGGTGAGGCGGAAGGCAACCGGCGAAATCTTCATGTGCGAGCCCTAACTGGCCGTGATTTTCGCCCAGATTACGCAGGTTTCTGACCGGTCGTACGGAAATCGTCAGGGAACGATGAGGACCTTGCCGATAGCCCGGCGCTCGTCGAGCGTAAGTAGCGCCTGCGAGGCGTCCTCGAGCGAGAACGTCGGGCCGACGACCGGTTGGATGGCACCGCTTTCGAGGTGGGGCAGCATCGCGGCCCACTCCTTGGCGATGTGACCGGGACGGCTGAACACGTACGCGCCCCAACCCACGCCGACCACCGACACGTTGTTGAGCAGCAGTCGATTGACCTTCACCGTCGGGATCTCTCCAGCGGTGAAGCCGATGACCAGCAGACGGCCGTCGTCCTTGAGGCTGCGCAGGGAATCGGTGAACCGGTCGCCGCCAACGGGGTCGACGACGATGTCGACTCCACCCTGAGCCTTGACCGCGTCCTTGAATCCGTCGGCCAGAACGAACTCGTCAGCACCGGCCTCAAGTGCGACCGCACCCTTCTCGGGGGTCGACGTCACGGCGATCACTCGACCCGCGCCGAATGCCTTGGCGATCTGAATCGCCGCCGTGCCGACGCCGCCAGCCGCGCCCTGAACCAGCACAGACTCGCCAGCCTGCAACTGCCCGCGCTCGACAAGTGCGAAGTACGCCGTCCCGTAGTTGAAGATGATTGACGCGCCCTGTTCGTACGACAGGCCGTCAGGAAGCTTGAACGTCGTCTCGAGTGGCGCCACGGCCTCTTCGGCGAAGCCACCAAGGATGCACAGAGAGGCCACTCGGTCGCCGGGGGAGAAGCCCGAGCCTTCGGGCGCGCTGATGATCTCGCCGGAGATCTCCGCTCCCGGAGTGAACGGGAGATCGGGCTTCATTTGGTAGAGGCCTCGGCTCTGGAGCACCTCGGGGAAGGCGACACCGGCCGCGCGTACGCGAATCAGGACCTGGTCATCGCCGGCCTCAGGACTGGGGAGGTTGTTGACCTCAAGTGCGGACGGGCCGTCGAGCGTGGTGATCTGCACAGCTTTCATGGCCGCGACACTACCTCAGCACTAAGCGCACGCTTAGGTGTCTCGCATACGGTTGTGGCATGCGCAGCGACTCCTTCGACGAACGGCTCCTGCGCTGGATCGATGGTCATCAGGTGGATGCCCTGACCTCGTTCTCGAAGGCGTTGATGGATGTGAGTGAGGCTTCCGGGTTCTGGATGGCGGTCGGTCTCATCGGTCTCGTCGTAGTCGTCTACCGACGCGCGTGGCGCGTTGGTCTGGCTGTCGGACTCGCAAGTTACCTCGGCGGGCTCGTCTCCGGCCAGCTGAAGGAGATCATCGAGCGCCCTCGGCCGACCTACCCTGACGCTCTGGTCCAGGTGGGTGGCTATGCGATGCCGTCCAGCCACGCCTGCTTCTTGATGGCGGTGTCGATCGCAGTTCTGATCGTGGTCGAGTGGAGGCCTCGCCGCGCTCTCGTCCTGGCAGCGACAGGGTTCGTGGTGGTTCAACTATTGATCGCCGTATCGATGGTCTACCTCGGTGCGCACTGGGCGACCGACGTGTTTGCCGGATGGGCTCTTGGCGTACCAATCGGTTTGCTGTGCGGACTCGTGTTCAGGAAACGCGCGCGGTCAGCTTGACGGGTGCCTTGTCGCCCGGGACGTTCGTGATGTTGCGCAGCTTGTTGGGCGCGACCTTGGGTGCCTCGACCGAGTAGCGCTGGAGCACCTCGCGGAGTACGACAGTGCCCTCCATCAGCGAGAACGCGGCGCCGATGCAACGGCGTACGCCTCCGCCGAACGGAATCCAGGTGTTGGCGGGGACCTTGCCGACCATGAATCGCTCGGGGTCGTACAGGTGTGCGTCGGCGAAGTTCTCCTCGCGACTGTGCGACAGCATGATCGACGGCGTGACTGTGGTGCCGCGAGGTAACGCCCATCCGCCCACGACCTGATCGCTCTGCAACGTACGAGCGACGAAATCGATGATCGGATGAAGGCGCATACCTTCCTTGAGGCAGGCCTCAAGGTACGCGTCGTCTCCGTTGTCGGCGGCGGCGAGCGCCTTGGCCTGAATTTCGGGATTGCGGCCCAGCTCGTGCAGCGTCCACGAGAGTGCTGATGCTGTCGTCTCGTGACCGGCGAGCAGCAGGGTGACCAGCTGGTCACGCATCTCGATGTCGCTGAGCGGTTCTTCGCCTTCGGTGTCTCCGACCCGAAGCAGTCGTGAAAGGACGTCGTCGCGCCCGTCCAGGTCGCTGGCAGCCCTGCGCTCGGCGATCTCGGCAAACAGGAGCTTGTCGACCTCTTGCTGGTTCTTGAAGTAGCCGCGCCACGGCGGGAGGGCGAAGAGCTTCGGGTACGACCAGGCCAGCAGCATCTTGGCCTCGATGTTGACCATCTTATTGACCTTGGGGCGCAGCACGGAAAGGCGTTCCTCGTCGGTCACGCCGAAGACAACCTGCAGGATGACGTCCAGGGTGATGGCGTTCATGCGGTCGAGGGTGATCAGCTTGTCGCCGTCGTTCCACGAGTCGATCTCAACCTTGGCGATTGCCTCGACCAGTGGTTGGTAGGCACGCATGGACGGGCCGGTGAAGGCCGGCATCAGCAGCCTGCGTCCGCGCGTGTGCTCCATGTCATCGGTCAGCAGAAGCGAGTGCTCGCCCATGACCGGCTTGAGGATCGCGTTGCCCTCGCCGGCGTGGAACTGCGACGGGTCGGCCGCAAAGATCTCCTTGATGTCAGCGGGATCGCTGAACACCACGAGATTGCGCGGGCCGGGCAGCAGCTGGATGAGAAACGTGTCGCCGTACTTCTCGTGGATCGGCGGGATGTGCTTGTAGCGATCGCGCAGAAAGCGCCAGGTCATGAATGCTGCCGAGCCGCCGGGACCAGGCGGCATCCCTTCGTGGCGTACGGCAGCGTCAGACATCAGGCAGCCTTCTCCCACTCAAAGTCCTTGGCTTCGACCTTGCGAGTCTCCCACCAGTACTGGAACGTGAACTTGGGCCAGATCGTGCGGTTCTTGCCGTGGCTGTCGAGGTACCAGCTGGTGCAACCGCCCTGAGTCCAGATGCCCTTTTCGACGAGCTTCTGGATCTCCTTGTTGAACTCGGTCTGCGCCGGCAGCGTCGCATTGGCAGAGACCGCGCCGCGCTTGTCCATCTCGTCGAGCATCTTGACGATGTACTTCGTCTGCTGCTCGATCATGAATACGACTGAGTTGTGTCCGAGCGCCGTGTTGGGACCGAGCATGAAGTAGAGGTTCGGGAAGCCATGGATCGTCATGCCCATGTACGTCTCGGTGCCGTGCTCGCGGAACTGGTCAGCGAGGTTGACGCCGTCCTTGCCCTTGACGTCGAGGTAGTCGAACGCGTCGATCACGTGGAAGCCGGTGCCGTAGATGATGATGTCGGCCTCGTGCTTGACCCCGTTGGCATCGATCACGCCGTCGTTGACGATCTCGGCGACACCGTCGGTGTTGAGCGTGACGTCGTCACGCAGGAACGTCGGGTAGTACGTGTTGGACTGCAGGACGCGCTTGCAGCCGAGGCGGTAGTCAGGCGTCAGCTTCGCGCGCAGCTCCGGGTCGGGGATCTTCTTGGCGAGGTAGCGCTTCACGATCTTCTCGGCGACCGGAAGGATCTTGACGTGGCCGTTGAAGCCAATCGCGCGCGCCTCAAGTGCCCAGTAGAGAGCATTGCGGTAGGCCCGTGTTGCGCCAGGAACCTTCGCGAAGACCTTCTTGCGCCATTCGGGGGTCGGCTTGTCCTTCTTGGGCAGCACCCAGGCGGGTGTGCGCTGGAAGACCGTGAGGTGGCCGGTCTCCTGGGCGATGATCGGGATGAACTGGATCGCGCTGGCGCCCGTACCGATGACCACGACCTTCTTGTCCTTGAGGTCGACGGTGTGGTCCCAGCCAGCTGAGTGGAACTTGGGGCCCTCGAAGGAGTCTGCGCCCTTGATTTCGGGAACGTTCGGGATGTGAAGACCGCCGACGCCGGCGATCACGACGCGTGCTTCGTAGTCCTCGCCGTTGGTCTTGACGGTCCAGACCTTGCGCTGGTCGTCCCACGAAGCGCCGGTGACCTCGACGCCAAACGTGATGTAGGGGCGGATGCCCTTCTCGTCGGCGACCTTGCGCATGTAAGCCCAGATCTCTGCCTGGCCCGAGAAGCTCTTGCTCCAGTCGTTGTTGAGCTCGTAGGAGAAGGAGTACATGTGGCTGGGGATGTCGCACTCGCACCCGGGGTACGTGTTGTCGCGCCAGGTGCCTCCGACATCATGTGCCTTCTCGAGGACGACGAAGTCCTCGCGGCCTGAGTCGCGGAGCTTCATGGCGGCGCCCATGCCCGAAAAGCCGGTGCCGATGATGACGATGTCCTTTTTGATCACGTTTCGGATACTATCGGTATCTGGAATACTTGCCAATGAATGTGACGCAGACCGCGTCGGGAGCGGAGGGGGCGACGATGACTGTGAACGAGGCTCGCACTGTCAGCAGGGCCGAGCGCCAGGCGCAGACTCGCGAGAGCCTGATTGCCGTCGCCCGTGAGATGTTCCTGACGGACGGCTACGCCGCGACCTCGCTCGACAAGGTCGCGCTGCAGGCAGGCTTCTCCAAGGGAGCGGTCTACTCCAACTTCGCTGGCAAGGAAGAGCTCTGCATGGCAGTGCTCGACAGCATCCACGAAGAGCAGATCAACGGAGTTGTCACGGCCTTCACGCAGGGCACCGACCTCGAGGGCCGCATCGACGCGTTCGCCGCGTGGGCGCAGGAGGGTGTCGGCAAGCCGAGCTGGACAGCACTCGAAGTCGAGTTCGCCGCGGTCGCGCGCCAGAGCCCGTACGTTGCCTCCGAGCTCAAGAAGCGTCATCGCGAGATCGTCGCGGCAGCAGCTGACCTGGTCCGTCACGTGACCAAGGAAGCCGGAATCGAGCTCAAGATGCCCCCGGAGCAGGCCGCCACGGTGTTGCTGAGCCTTGGCATCGGCCTCGCCGCACTCCGCTCGCTCGACAGCTCCGTCGACATCGGCGTCCTCGCCGACACGATGCGCACCCTGCTCAGCGGTGGAGCCACAACCGCCTAACTGCTCGGCGTGACTCTCAAGATCTTGTCGACGCCAGCACCATTCGAGGTCGTGAGATAGAGCGCGCCGTCAGGACCCTGGACCGCACCGCGCAAACGACCGAAATCACCATCAAGCTCGGGTGGCATCGTGACCGTTCCGATCCCGTACGTCGATGACACGGACATGAACCGCAGCGACTGATCCTTCAGAGCAGTGACCGCGAGACGGCCTGAGTACGAGCCCCACATGCTTCCGTAGAGGAACGTCGCACCACTGGTCGCGACGGTCGGATCTCCGGAACGCCACGCAGCTCCCCGCTGATCGCCCGAGATGTTGTAGTCGGTCATCGGTGAGTTGGAGCCCTCGTTGTAGCTCGGATCTCCCGACTTGCGTGGCACCGGATTCCAACCGTAGTTGCCGCCCTTCTTCAACGAGTTGACCTCGTCGTCGCGGTAGCTTCCGTGCTCGACCGACCAGATGCGTGAGCTGCTGTGGCGGGCGAGACCCTGCACGTTGCGGTGACCGTACGTCCATACGCGTCGCTTCATCGCGACGCTCGACGAGATGAAGGGATTGCCCGCGTAGCCGGCGCCAGTCCGCGTATCGACGCGCAACACCTTGCCGCCACCCGACGTCCTGCTCTGCGGGTTCTTGCCCGTCGCGGCGTCGCCTGTACCGACGTAGAGCGCGTAGCTCCCGCCTTTGACCAGCGAACACCCGCCGTGTCGGCCGCTCGTCGATGGAAGTCCGCCGAACAACGTGCGATCCAACGTCGCGCTGGTCCGCTCGGCATTGAGGCGCCACCGTACGACGCGTACGTCCTGGGTCGATCCGGACTTGTAGCCGTGGCAGGTGAAGAACGTCAGCCCGGACGAGTCAGAGGTGTCGGCCTCGATCCCCATAAGGCCTGTCTCGCCGCTGTTCCACATGCCTGCCGGCGAGTTGAGGACGACAGTCTTGGTGCCGTTGGACTGGCGAAGTGTCACGGTCTTGAGGTCGCGCTGGGTGTAGAGCATCGAGCCGTCAGGCAGGAACGTGATGTCCCACGGAATGCTCAGACCAACCTCGAGCTCCTCGACATCGAGGGGAGGCGGTGCAGCCTGGCTGGGGCTCGACACGGCCGTCAGCGTCAGCACCGTCAGTGCCGAGGCGACGATGAATGCGATCGAGCGTGCCTTCATCTCTCCAGTGTGCGCGCGAAGGGGGTCACGCGCGACTCGAGATCAGTAGCCGCCGTTGACCTTGAAGCGCTCGAAGCTGGCAGCGACTTCGGCTTCAGCCTCGACGCGGCCAACCCAGTTGGCGCCTTCGACTGACTTGCCCGGTTCGAGGTCTTTGTAGACCTCGAAGAAGTGCTGGATCTCGAGACGGTCGAACTCGGGTACGTGGTGGATGTCGCGCAAGTGCTCCTGGCGAGGATCCGACGCGGGCACACAGAGAACCTTGTCGTCTCCACCGGCTTCATCGGTCATACGGAACATGCCGATCGCGCGACAGGCGATGACGCAGCCGGGGAACGTCGGCTCCGACAGCAGCACGAGCGCGTCGAGCGGATCGGTGTCGAGACCGAGCGTGTTGTCGATGAAGCCGTAGTCGGCGGGGTATTGGGTCGAGGTGAAGAGCGTCCGGTCGAGGCGGATGCGGTGGGTCTCGTGGTCGACCTCGTACTTGTTGCGATTGCCCTTGGGGATCTCAACGGTGACGTCGAAAATCACGGGTGCCTCCGGCTGTCGAATGGTGGCGGCGAGCGCGGGGCGCACGGCGCGACGGTGTCTCTATAGTCTGGCCCATGTGGCAGACCGGGGCGTACGCAGGGTCGAGAGGCCGCGCGGTGCAATCGGCATTCCCGTCGTCGCTTTGGTGCTGGCCCTCGTCCTCTCCTTCGTGCTCTGGTCGCGTGGCAATCTCAACTCCCTGATCTGCGACGGGGATTGTGGCCCCGCGAATGTGACTGCTCCGGAGGGACTCACAGACGATTCGTCGGCGAGCACCGCTCGTACGGATCCCGCGCCGAGCGGTTCGCTCGACGCTTCGAAGGTCGAGGCGGCCGTCAGTGGAGCGATGAAGTCCGCTGCTCTGGGTGATCACGTCGGGCTCGTAGTGATGGGGTCGACCGGCGAGGTGCTCGTATCCCGCGGCACCGGAACGTTCATCCCGGCATCGACGGCGAAGTTGCTGACTGGATTTGCCGCGCTTTCGGAAGTCGGGCCACAGACCCGCTTCACCACCAGCGTTGTCTCGGACGGCGACAAGATCGTGCTCGTCGGAGGCGGTGACCCGTACCTCCGCGTGAGGAAGGCCAAGGGGTCCGAGCGCGAAGCCAACGCCAACCTGACGACGCTCGCGGCGCGGACAGCGAAGGCTCTCAAGCGCCAGGGCGTCGACCGGGTCTCACTCGGGTTCGACAGTTCCCTGTTCAGTGGCCCGGCGGCCAGCCCGGGATGGAAGTCGTCGTACGTCAGCGGCAACATCGTCACCCCGGTCAGCGCCCTCTGGGCCGACCAGGGTGTGGTGGGCGGCATACGTTCGCGCAACCCGGCCGCCAGTGCCGCCACGATCTTCGCCAAGCTCCTCGAGAGCCGTGGGATCGCGGTCGCGGGTACTCCAGACTCGGTGTCCTCTTCGAGCGCTTCGACTCCGCTTGCGTCGGTGCGCAGCGCAACCGTTGCCCAGATCGTGGAGGCCTTGGTGCGTACGAGCGACAACCAGGCCGCCGAGGTGATGCTGCGGCACGTCGCCATCGCAGCCGACGAGCCGGCGACCTTCGAGGGGGGAGCGGACGCGGTCACCGGGGTGCTCGCGAAGGCAGGCATCGACACCACCGGGCTGCGGCTGTTCGACGGCAGCGGGTTGTCTCGCAACGACCGGGTGTCACCGACAACGCTGGCCCAGACCGTGTTGGCCGCGAACGCCAACCTTTCAACGTCGACGTTGCTCAGTTCGCTGCCGGTCAGCGGATTCGACGGCACGTTGACTGACCGGTTCTCGAAGTCCAAGCGCGCGTATGGGCTCGTTCGCGCCAAGACCGGGACGCTCACCGGCGTGCACTCGCTTGCGGGGTACGCCGTCGAGGCCACCGGGCTGCCCGTGATCTTCGCCCTGATGTCGGACGGCACTCCGAAGATCGATCTGGCGTCAGCGGAGGCCGCACTTGACCGAGTGGCCGCCGCAATCGCCGCCTGTTCGTGTGGGAGCACGCCGTAGATTGTTTGCATGATCGATTGGAAGCTCGCGCTGTCGATGGCGACCAGGCTGACGAAGCCCGGGCCAGAGATGGATGCGGCCCAGGTGGCTGAGGCTGTCGCAGAGCTCCGCGAAGGTGCAGCGCGATCCGAAGGTCCCGTACGCGAGTTCAGCCAGTTGCACGCAACGTCAGCGACTGCTCCGGTTCTCGTGGTTGATCGTCCGCGGTGGATCGAAGCCAACCTCGAAACGTTCCGGGTGCTCATGGATCCCGTCATGGACAAGCTTGTCGAAGCCGACAAGATGCCGACCGGTCTGAGCCGAACCTTCGGTAGCAAGATTGGCGGCGCCGAGGTCGGTGCACTGATGTCGTTCATGTCGAGCAAGGTGCTCGGTCAGTTCGACCCGTTCTGGAACGGCCCCAACGGTGAGGGCGGACGACTCCTGCTGGTGGCACCGAACATCGTCCACGCCGAACAACAACTGAGTGTCGATCCGCACGACTTCCGCCTCTGGGTATGTCTCCACGAGGAGACCCATCGTGTGCAGTTCACGGCAGTCCCGTGGATGCGCGATCACATGCGGTCGCTCCTGGACGAGTTCATCGACGCGACCGATCTCGATTCGGGTGCGCTGGCGTCGATGGTCGGTGATTCCTTCAGCGAGGTCGTCAAGATCGTGCGTGGCGAGTCAGACGCGTCGATCAACGAGCTCTTCCAGAACCCGCGGCAGCGCGAGATCGTCGACCAGCTCACCGGCATCATGTCCCTACTCGAGGGCCACGCCGATGTCGTGATGGACGGTGTCGGGCCTGACGTGATCCCGAGCGTCGCTGAGATCCGGCGCAAGTTCAACCAGCGCCGCAAGGGTGCCGGCAGCCTCGACAAGCTGTTGCGTCGTCTGCTCGGCATGGACGCCAAGATGCGCCAGTACAAAGATGGCGCCGCCTTCGTCAATGCCGTGATCGACCGGGTGGGCATCGAAGGCTTCAACGCGGTCTGGGAGAAGCCCGCCAACCTGCCGTCCAAGTCAGAGATCCTCGATCCGCAGTCCTGGGTCGCTCGCGTACACGGCTAATGCCTCCACTCGATCCAGCGGTTGCAGCAGGGCGCAATGCCGTACGCGCTGCCCTCGCGGATCTGGGTCCCGGCAGCCGGGTCGTGGTTGCCGTGTCGGGCGGCGCCGATTCGTTGGCGTTGGCTCAGGTAACCGCCTTCGTGGCAGGTCATGAGTCGTGGGATCTGCGGGCCGTGATCGTCGACCACCAACTGCAGGATGGCTCGGCCGACGTCGCTCGAGAGGCGGCCAAGCAACTTGCCGGGATCGGCATCGATACCGAAGTGGTGGCTGTGGACGTCGGCCGCGCCGGTGGTCCGGAGGCGGCGGCACGCTCGGCGCGGTACGCCGTCCTCGAAGCGCAGGACGCCGACGCAGTCCTGTTGGCGCACACCCTCGATGACCAGGCCGAGACCGTATTGCTGGGTCTGGGCCGCGGCTCCGGCCCGCGATCGATTGCCGGTATGTCTCCGATCAACGGCATCTTTCGTCGGCCGTTCCTCAAGCTGAGGCGTACCGAGACCGAGCAGATCTGCCGGGCAACCGACCTGGCGTGGTGGGTTGACCCGCACAACAGTGACCCTGCCTTTCGACGCGCACGCATCCGTTCCGAGCTGATGCCAGTGCTTGAAGACGTACTCGGCGGCGGTGCGGCGGAAGCGATCGCGCGTACGGCCGAGCAGGTCCGAGCCGATGGTGCCTGTCTCGATGACATCGCGGATGCGATTGACGACCCGCTCAACGTCGCTTCACTCGCGTCCCTCGCTCCTGCCCTGCGGTCTCGGGTGCTGCGTCGTACGGCGCTGGCGGCGGGAGCCAATCCGTCAGAACTCTCGGCTGCGCACCTTGCCGAGATCGACCGACTGGTCACGGATTGGCACGGACAGCTCCGTATTGAGTTGCCTGGTGGCGTGGCCTGCGTACGAGTAGGGGATTCCCTCGCATACGTGACAACGCCTGTGGGAGGCTGAGCACGTGGATCAGACGCATGTTGCTGGAGAGATCGAAGCAGATCAGGTGCTGTTGACCGAGAAGCAGGTGCTTGATCGCCTCGGCGAGATGGCCGCGCAGATCGAGGCCGACTACGAAGGCAAGGACCTCCTGCTGGTCGGCGTCCTCAAGGGAGCCGTCATGGTGATGGCCGACCTCGCACGAAGCCTCAACCGCCACGTCGAGATGGACTGGATGGCGGTCTCGTCATACGGCTCGGGCACCAAGTCGTCCGGCGTCGTGCGCATCCTCAAGGACCTCGACACCGACATCAAGGACCGCCATGTGCTGGTCGTCGAAGACATCATCGACACCGGCTTGACGCTGTCGTGGCTCATCACCAACCTCAAGTCCCGTGGACCGGCTTCAGTCGAGATCGCCACGCTGCTGCGCAAGCCCGAGGCCGTCACGATGGACGTCGACGTCACCTATGTCGGCTTCGACATCCCCAATGCCTTCGTCGTCGGCTACGGACTCGACTACGACGAGAAGTACCGCAACCTGCGCTGCATTGGCACGTTGTCGCCGCACGTCTATTCCTAGAGGACGACGTGGATCCCGGAACTAACCGTGATTCCGGCTTCGTTCTATGGGTGTACCGGGCGGCGTGTACCGTCTAGATACCCACTATTTACTAGGGAGAAGTGGACGAGTTCCACACTGTCATGAATCTGAAACGCCTCTTCAAGGGCCCGCTGCCCTGGATCATCGCCATCACCGTGCTCGTCTTCGTGGTGCTCGGCTTCGCCAACTCCGCAGACGGCTACAGCGAGGTCAAAACCGCCACGATGGTGAAGTACCTCGAAAACGGCGAGGTCAAGGACCTCAAGTTCGTCGAGGGCGACCAGGAGATCCGCGCGACGCTCAAGGAAGACGGTAAGAAGGTCCGTGCCACGTGGCTCGGTGACCAGGGCTACGAGCTGGTCAAGCAGGCCGATCAGGCAGTCAAGGACAAGAAGCTCTCGAACTACGACGTCGAGATCCCCAAGAGCAGCCCCATCGTGAGTCTGCTGCTCAGCATCGCTCCCTTCGTACTTCTCTTCATCTTCATCATCTGGATCATGAACAACGCCGCCGGTGGTGGCGGACGGGTCATGCAGTTCGCCAAGTCCAAGGCGAAGCTGATGAACAAGGACACTCCCAAGACCACGTTCGCTGACGTCGCCGGTTGCGACGAGGCGATCGAGGAGCTCGGCGAGATCAAGGAATTCCTCCAGGCCCCAGCCAAGTTCCAGGCCGTCGGCGCCAAGATCCCCAAGGGCGTTCTGCTCTACGGTCAGCCCGGTACCGGCAAGACGCTGCTCGCTCGTGCAGTCGCTGGCGAGGCAGGCGTCCCGTTCTACTCGATCTCCGGTTCTGACTTCGTCGAGATGTTCGTCGGCGTCGGCGCCAGCCGCGTTCGCGACCTGTTCGAGCAGGCCAAGGAAAACGCGCCCGCGATCGTGTTCATCGACGAGATTGACGCTGTCGGACGCCACCGAGGCACCGGTATGGGCGGCGGCCACGACGAGCGCGAGCAGACCCTCAACCAGCTTCTCGTCGAGATGGACGGATTCGACGTACGCGGCGGAGTCATCCTGATCGCCGCGACCAACCGTCCGGATGTTCTTGACCCGGCGCTGCTGCGTCCCGGTCGCTTCGATCGTCAGATTGGCGTCGAGGCCCCTGATCTCAAGGGCCGTACCCAGATCCTCAAGGTGCACTCGCGCGGCAAGCCGATCGCACCTGATGTCGACCTCGAAGCCGTTGGCCGTCGTACGCCCGGCTTCAGCGGCGCCGATCTCGCCAACGTGCTCAACGAAGCCGCGCTGCTCACAGCGCGCAACGGCGACAAGACGATCGACAACGCAGCGCTTGACGAGGCAATCGATCGCGTCATCTCCGGCCCGCAGAAGCGCAGCCGTCTGATGAACGAGAAGGAACGCCTCATCACGGCCTATCACGAGGGCGGACACGCTCTCGTCGCTGCGGCACTCCCGCAGAGCGACCCGGTCCACAAGATCACGATCCTGCCGCGCGGTCGCGCCCTCGGCTACACGATGGTGCTGCCCGACGAGGACAAGTACTCGCAGACACGAGCCGAGCTGCTCGACAAGCTCGCCTACATGATGGGTGGCCGAGCGGCCGAAGAGCTCGTGTTCCACGATCCGACGACTGGCGCCGGCAATGACATCGAGAAGGCCACAGCGCTGGCCCGGGCGATGGTGACTCAGTACGGCATGACCGAACGCCTCGGCGCCGTACGTCTCGGCGAGGACCAGGGTCAGCCGTTCCTGGGCCGCGATATCGGCCACGCCCGCAACTACTCCGAATCAGTTGCCGCGATTGTCGACGAGGAGATCAACCAGCTGATCACGTACGCCCACCAGGAGGCGTTCGACATTCTCAGCGAGAACCGCGACGTCCTCGACGCACTCGTCATGGAACTCATGGAGCGCGAGACGCTCGACAAGGCTGAGGTCGCCGAGATCTTCGAGCCGCTGCGTCGTCGCAAGATCCGTCCCCCGTGGACGGGTTCCAAGACTCGCGTGCCGTCCAAGGTCCCGCCGGTTGAAGGAGCGCCGCGTCCCAGTGCCAATGGGCACACGCCCGAGGTCGGCGTGGTGATTGGTCCCGACACCGGACCCGATGCCCCAGCGCCTGACGCTCCGGAGACCGCGTGACGGTCGACCTGCCTCGCGCCGAGGCAGCAATCCGCGAGCTGCTGTTCGCGGTCGGCGAGGACCCAGACCGTGACGGTCTGCGAGACACCCCTGCTCGGGTCGCCAAGTCGTACGTCGAGCTACTTGCAGGGCTCGACCAGACGCCGGAGGAAGTGCTCACCGCCGTCTTCGAGGTTGGTCATGACGAGCTCGTGCTGGTCAAGGACATCGAGATGTGGTCGATGTGCGAGCACCACCTGGTTCCGTTCTTCGGTGTTGCCCATGTCGGCTACATCCCGTCTGAGGGTGGCAAGGTCACTGGCCTCTCCAAGCTTGCCCGGGTTGTCGACGTGTTCTCCCGTCGCCCGCAGGTGCAGGAGCGACTGACGACCGACATCGCCGAAGCGCTGGTCGAGCACCTCGAACCGCGCGGCGTCATCGTCGTGATCGAGGCCGAGCACCTGTGTATGACGATGCGAGGCGTACGCAAGGGTGGCGCCAAGACGATCACGAGTGCCGTACGCGGTCAGCTGCGCGATCCGGCAACCCGAGCCGAGGCCATGGGCCTCATCACTTCGCGCTAGCGATGGTTCCCGGGTTGGCAGGCGACCGCTGCCTGGTCATGGGAGTCATCAACGTGACGCCCGATTCGTTCTCTGACGGCGGCAAATGGCTCGACCCCGCCTCGGCGATCCGGCACGGTATCGAGCTCACGGAGCAGGGCGCCGATCTGGTCGACGTCGGGGGTGAGTCAACCAGACCCGGAGCGATCCGGATTGACGCAGCAGAAGAGTTGCGTCGCGTGATCCCCGTGATTGAGGGACTTGTCGCAGAAGGCATCACCGTGTCCGTTGACACGATGCGAGCGTCCGTCGCTGAGCAGGCTCTCGGCGCTGGAGCTGCGATCCTCAACGATGTTTCGGGTGGGCGCGCGGACCCAGCCATGGTGGGCGTCGCAGCGACCGCAGCATGTCCGCTGGTCCTCATGCACTGGCGACAGCATTCGGCCGTCATGCAGGACAAGGACCACACGACGTACGACGACCTGATCGCCGACATCATCCGCGAGCTGATGGGGCAGGTCGAGGTTGCCCTGGCGGCTGGAGTCGACCGCAACCACATCATCATCGACCCGGGTCTGGGCTTCTCCAAGACGGGCGACCAGAACTGGTCGGTGCTGGCCAACCTCGACTCGTTCACCGCACTCGGCTACCCGGTGCTGGTGGCTGCGAGCCGCAAGCGGTTCCTCGGGGAGCTGCTTGCCGAGGGCGGAGAGCTTCGTCCGACTGACCAGCGCGAGGACGCCACAACGGCGATCACCACGATGTGCGCCGACGCCGCTGCGTGGGGCGTACGCGTGCACGAGCCAGCCGCGTCTGCCGATGCCGTACGCGTCGTCGCACGGACACATCAGGAGCGTCCTTGACCGAGGCGGCTCTCGCGACGCACAGGGCGTTCTACGACGCTGTCGAAACAGGTGATGTCGACCTGATGGCATCGCTGTGGGTCGATGATCCCGAGACGTCCTGTGTGCACCCCGGTGCCGTGCCGCTGCGCGGCACACAGGCCGTCCTGAGGTCGTGGACGGTGCTGATGGCCAACGTCGGCTACATCCAGTTCTTCCTGACGGAGCGCGAGGTCACAGCCCTGCCTCCTAATGATGACGACCCATCCGTCGTCGTGATCACCTGCACCGAGAACATCCTGTCGGGCGGCGAGGCGACCGGAGCGGAGACATTCTCGGGGGCCAAGGCGGTGTGCACCAGTATCTTGGTACGTGACGGAGCCGGCTGGAAATTCTGGTCCCGTCATGCGTCGCCGGTCGCTGAAATCGGCAACTTGGACTCGGAGGGCTGATGGCGATTCCTGAAGGGCTCGACCGCATCGACTTGCGGGGCGTCAGCGCCCACGGACGTCACGGGCTGTTCGATTTCGAACGGGAGAACGGGCAGCTTTTCAGCGTCGACGTGAGCCTCGGTCTTGACCTCGGACCGGCCGCCCGAGACAACGATCTGACCAAATCAGTCGACTACGGGGTCCTCGCTCAAGGTGTGCACGATGCCATCGTGAACGACCCCGTTGATCTCATCGAGACCGTCGCGCTCCGTATCGCGGACATGTGCCTCTCCGATGAGTCGGTGCAATGGGTTAGCGTGACGGTGCACAAACCAGAAGCGCCCATCGCGGTGACGTTCTCAGACGTCGCCGTCACGATCGAGCGGAGCAGACAGTGACCGAATCGCCCACCCCGTATGTCTTGGACGCTGACACGATGACCGGCGGTATGCGGCCCATCCGTCAGGCCGTGGTGGCGTTCGGGTCCAATATGGGCGATCGTCACGGCCGGATCCAGGGCGGAGTGTCCACGCTTGAAGACACCCCTGAGGTCACGGTCGTCGCCATCTCCTCGGTTTACGAGACTGAGCCGATCGGTACGCCCGATGGATCTGACAAGTTCCTCAACGCTGTCGTCCTGATCGACACCACCTTGACGGTCCACACGCTGCTCGATCGCGCTCTTGCAATCGAAGACGCCTTCGGTCGCGAGCGTTCGGAGCCTGGCGCCCCGCGCACTCTCGATGTTGACCTGATCATCGTGGGCGATCGCGTCGCTGACGACGATCAGTTGATCCTTCCCCACCCGCGCGCGCACGAGCGTGGCTTCGTTCTCGTGCCGTGGCTGGAGATCGACCCCGAGGGAGAGATCCCGGGCAAGGGCTTCGTGGCGGATCTGATCAGCGGTGTCGACACCACTGGAGTCACCAAGCGCGAGGATCTCGAGATCATCTTGTGAGCCGCTAGGCCAAGCGCATGAACAAGTCCAGACGTACGTCCGCGCTCGTGATCACGTCGCTCGTCGGCATTGGTCTGGTCGTTGGTCGCCTGATCCCCGAGCTCATCCTCCGGGCTGATCGCAGTGTTCCCGTCGTGAGCTGGGGTCCCGCGGTGATGCTTCTGCTGGGGGCCATCGTTCTTGGCGGACTGGCATGGAACACCTGGCAGAGCCTGCACAAGAAGAACCTGCGCATGACGTCAGACCACGGTGTCACGATGCTTGCGCTGGCCAAGGCGAGCTCCGCCGTCGCAGCTCTGTTCGCGGGAGCCTACGGCGGCTACGCGATCGCATACCTCGACTCCCTCGACTCTCCGCTGGGTGAGGATCGCGTGTTCCACTCCGGCGCTGCCGCGATTGCCGGCCTCCTCATGCTCGTCGCCGCACTGGTGCTCGAGCGGTCGTTGCGCATACCCGGCGGAGACGATGAATCCGACGGGGGCAAGGCCGTCCCGGGTGCCACTCCGGCTTAGCCGAGCAGGGTGTGGCGCAGCGTGCCAAGCCCGACACTGCCGACACCAAGAGCCTGGCGGTGGAACTCCTTGAGGTCGTTGCCGTTCGCTGAAACCCAGTCCGCACGGAGCTGCTCCCAGATGCGCTGACCGACCTTGTATGACGGTGCTTGCCCGGGCCAGCCGAGATAGCGGTTGACCTCGAACCGTACGAATGGCTCGTTCATGTTGACGTGCTGAGCCATGAACCCGAAGGCGTCATTGCCGGTCCAGGTGCCTGAGCCGTCCGGCTTGGGCTTGCCGAGGTGAACGCCGATGTCGACGACGACGCGAGCGGCCCGCATGCGCTGTCCGTCGAGCATCCCGAGGCGATCGGCGGGGTCGTCGAGGTAGCCGAGCTCCGCCATGAGTCGCTCGGAATACAGCGCCCAGCCCTCGCCGTGGCCCGAGTTCCAGTTCATCCGGCGCCATCCGTTGAGCTCGGCGCTGTTGTAGACGGCGAGTCCGCACTGGAGGTGGTGTCCGGGGACGCCCTCGTGGAAGACCGTGGTGAGCTCTCGCCAGGTGTCGAACTCGGTGACGCCCTTGGGCACGCTCCACCACATACGGCCAGCGCGCTCGAAGTCCTCGCTCGGCGGCGTGTAGTAGATCCCGCCTTCTTGCGTCGGAGCAATCAGGCACTCCAGCCTGCGCATCGGCTCGGGGATGTCGAAGTGGGTGCGTCCGAGGTCCGCGACAGCCTTGTCGCTGGTCTCCTGCATCCAGGCCTTGAGCGCATCGGTGCCCTGCAGCTTGCGTGCGGGGTCGGCTTCGAGGAACTCGATCGCCTCGGCGACCGTCGCACCTGACTTGATCTGGTCGGCAATCGACTCCTGCTCAGTGACCATCCGAGCGAGCTCTTCAAGGCCCCACTCGTACGTCTCGTCGAGATCGATCTCTGCACCGACGAAGTAGCGCGAGGCGAGTGCGTAGTGGTCTCGCCCGACTCCATCGGCTTCGGGCGCGTGGGGTGCCAGTTCGTTGTCGAGGAATTCGACCAGCGCTGCGTATGCCTCGATCGCCGTCTTGGCGCCGCTCTCGAGCTCTTGCGAGAGCGAGGTCGGCGCATCAGGTCGCGTTGCGAGCTTGGTGAAGAAGCTGTCGCTGCCGATCTGCTTGCGGGCTTGAGCTGAGACCTCGCGTACCTGACGGATCGCCGGTGCGTTGCCCGCAGCGATGCCCGCGCGGAGCGACTCGAGATATCCCGCCATGGCGCCTGGGATGTTGGTCATACGCTGCGCAACATGTGCCCAGTCGTCCTCGGTTCGGGTCGGCATCAGGTCGAAGATGTCGCGGAGATCCTGGCCCGGAGATGCGATCACATTGAGGTCGCGCTGCCAGAACCCGGCCTCGTACTTCTCGATGCTGAGCCCGAGCGTGCGGGTCAGCTCTGCCTTGGTCACGGCGTCAACCTCATCAGCAGGATCCGACACCCGTACGCGGGCCAGCATCGATCGCGCAGCGTCAGCTGATGCCGCATGGCCGTCAGGGGAGCGGTCGCCATAGTCGGACTCACGACCGGGACGGCCGAGATGGACGTGGAGCTCCGGTTCGAGGTCGAGGAGGGTGTTGAGCCACTCTTCAGAGAGCGAGTCGAGGGCGGTTGGATTCCGAGATTGATCAGCCACGTCTCCGACTCTATGTCGGGCCCAAGTCACCCAGGTTAGAGGCGGGCGACGCGCCAGACGCTTGGAGCTGACCCATGGTCCCGTTTGAACGCGCGGCTGAATGCTTCTTCCGACTCGTAGCCAACACGGTGTGCGATCGCCGTGACGGACAGGGTCGTCGAGCGCAGTAGATCCTCGGCGACATGCATGCGCCAGCCGGTCAGATAGCGAATGGGCGCAAGTCCGAGTACTGAGCGGAAGCGCTCGTCCAGGACGGTTGATGAGACGGTCGCCTCCCGGGCGAGGTCGGCAAGTGTCCACTTGCGGCTCGGGTCACCGTGGATGGCAGCAATCGCCGGCGCGACGACCGGGTCGTGCAGGGCTGCCAGCCAGCCGGTGTCGGTCGCGGGTGCGTTGGCCAGATGCAGCTTGAGCACTTCGCGAAGCAGTAGTTGCGGGATGTCGGTGGGTGCAGCGATGAGATCGCCGGTTGCCGCCGTTGTCTGCTGGAGGACGAGATCGCTGCTCGCCTTGACCCACAACCGGAGTGGGCCGTCGGGTGGCGTCACGACGAATACCGGCGGGAAGATGCCCATGCGTGGATCGAACAACCGGTCGTCGCAGGCCAGATACCCGCAGACGACTTCACTTCTCGACCCGCCGAGCCCATGGACAATGTGCGGCATGCTGCTCCACGGCGGCGGGTTGACGAGCTGAGAGATCGGCACGAGGTCGGCAGTCTCGATTCCGCCCATCCGGTGCTGGTCGTTGTAGGGCAAGACGACAACGTCGCCTTCGTGAGCCCAGACCTTGTCCGACCCTGCTTCGATCCAGCAGCTGCCGGTCACGACGACATGGAACAGCACGAGTTGCGCCGCTTCCGGAGCGAGCACAGCGACGGTGCTGTCGGACGGCATCGATTCGTACGCCCAGGCCTCGGTGTATTCCGCGCGCAGGAAGATCGCGCCGGACAGCTGGATCTGCGCCAGAGCCTGTGAAAGCGCGGCGGATCGGTCATCTGCGGCGGCTTCCGGGTCATGGCCCGGGCGCGCGATCGTCATGAAACTGAGTGTGACAGTGACAACTCGAAGGAGATAGCAAAATGCCGCTCTACATGGATGTTCACGAGAAGCTCCCGGAAGGCGCTGGGCCCGCGGATGTGGCTGAGGCGCACAAGGCCGACCTTGCAACGCAGGGCGCCTACGGCGTCCAGTACCTGCAGTACTGGGTCGACGAAGCCAACGGCAAGGCGTTCTGCCTCGTCGATGCGCCGGACCCCGACGCCGCGATCGCTGTGCACCGCGAGGCGCACGGTCTCGTCGCGGACCGCATCTATCCGGTGGTCGAGGGCATCTGATGTCGCGCGCCGAGAAGTTCAACGCGACCGGTTTTTCTTGCTGGGTCAACGGGTCGAGCGGCCGCGCGTTCCGACTTTTCGGCGGCTCGGCGTGGCTCGTCTTCGGACTGGTGTTCCGCGATCACTGGTGGGGTGTGGCGGCGATGGTGTGGAGTTTCTTCCCGCTCACCGCCGGCATCTTTGATCTCTGCTGGATCAGCGCCGCTCTGGGCGGGCCACTCCGCAGCAGGACCATCCGCAACCAGCAGGCTGGGCGTTCCGTAGCCGCCTAGGGCTCGAGCGAGTTCCGCACGCCGACCTATTTGTCGATGTCGCCGACGACGAAGAACATCGAACCGAGGATCGCGACAAGGTCGGCGACCACACACCCCTGGACGATCTCGGGGAGCACGGCCACGTTGTTGAACGACGCGGTGCGGAGCTTGAGTCGCCATGGTGTCTTCTCGCCGCGTGACACCAGGTAGTAGCCGTTGAGGCCAAGCGGGTTCTCGGTCCACACGTACGTCGAACCTTCGGGTGCCTTGAGAATCTTGGGCAGCCGTACGTTGACCGGCCCGGGCTCAAGTTCGGCGAGGCGGGCCAGGCAGGCATCGGCGAGGTCGAGGGCAACCTTGGTCTGGTCAAGCAGTACGGCGAAGCGGGCGAAGCAGTCGCCGTCGGTTCGCACCGGAACGCGAAGCGTGTCCTGGAGCTCGCCGTATGCGAGGTAGGGCTCGTCGCGACGCAGGTCGAAGTCGAGACCTGATGCGCGGGCGATCGGTCCGGATACGCCGTAAGCCTCGACGAGCTGCTTGGAGAGAACGCCAACGCCCTTGGTGCGGGCGCCGAAGATCTCGTTGCCGAACACCAGATCCTCGATCTGCTGCAAGCGGCTTCGTACGGTCGAGATCGCGGTGGAGGCGCGACCGGTCCAGCCTGCCGGGAGGTCTTCCTTCAGTCCGCCGACGCGGTTGAACATGTAGTGCATGCGGCCGCCGGAGACTTCCTCCATGATTTCCTGGATCGTTTCGCGCTCGCGGAAGGCGTAGAAGATCGGCGTGATGCCGCCGAGCTCCAGCGGGTAGGAGCCGAGGAACATCAGGTGGTTGAGCACGCGGTTGAGCTCGGCGAGGAGCGTGCGAATCCACGTCGCGCGCTCGGGGACTTGCATGCCGAGCATGTCTTCGACGGCGAGTACGACGCCGAGCTCGGAGCTGAACGCGCTCAGCCAGTCGTGGCGGTTGGCCAGCACGATGATCTGGCGGTAGTCGCGCACCTCGAAGAGCTTCTCCACGCCGCGGTGCATGTAGCCGATGATCGGCTCGCAGGCCATGACGCGTTCACCGTCGAGCGTGAGGCGCAGGCGGAGTACGCCGTGCGTGGCGGGGTGCTGGGGCCCGATGTTGAGCACCATGTCGGTGGTGGCGAAGCCCGTACCAACGCTCGCGGTGACCTCTGTCATGAGCGTGAGAACAGACGCTTGAACTTGTTGAACGCCCGTTTGGTGACTCCCCAGGGAGACGTTCGCTCGAACTCCTCGACCAGCTTGATCCGTGCAGCCAGCGCGTCGATCTGCTTCTTCTGGGCGGCGATGACCGCGTTCTGTGCCGAGATCTTCTTCGACGTCGCGGCTTGGAGTCGCGCGTGCCTGCTGCCTGCACCGGACCACAGCGGGTGCGGGTACGGGTGTTGGTAAGCCTGCTTGTTGCGGGTGATGTCCTGAACGTGGTTCGTCGAGAGCCACCGCAGTCTCGCGGCGATCTCGTGTCCGTCGGAGGAAACCAGCGGCTGTACGGGCGGTGGGAACGTGGCGGAGGCGACCCGAGCGTCGAAATCGGACTGGCCCGAACCGGACTTCCAGATGTGGTCGAGACCGTTGCGATCCAGGAACGCCGTGTAGCGGTCGAAGCCCTCGGGGAGTGCCGCATTGAATTCCGTCAGATCCGTTGCGGCGTAGAGGTCGGCCGCCTTCACGTCGGTGCCGAACTCGGGCATCACGGTGAAGGGCATGCGGTGATATTCGGCGAGCTCCAGCGTGCGCGAGTCATGGGCGAGCAGCATCGCCGGAGTGCCGGCGAGCAGGGCCGCGACGTTGCCGTGGAATCGCGTTCCGTACGCGAAGTCCTGCGTGGCCAGGAAGTCGTACCAAGTCCAGGTGTCGAGGAACAGTCGGATGCGATCGCCCTGGTACATCGGGTGATCGAAGTGCACCGGAACCAGCGGGTCCTGAACCTTGGGCGACGGCGTGCCCCACAGCAGCAACCGCAGATCATGTGAGTCCTGGGCGATGTACGTCAGGTTCGGGTGGCGCTCGGCCTGGGCCACAGCGAACGCGCCGATGCCCGGCACCTCAGGGGTGAGGTTGAGAGCCAGGGGACTGTCGGCCGCGATCGCGTCGACCTTCTTGTTGACCGTGAAGTCGCGACCGTGCAGGAAGATCGACGGGCAGCCGATGATGTCGATCGAGTCGGAGGGGAAGCCGAGACTCTCGAGATAGGACTTGGTGAACTCGCCACGTACGCCGATCGAGGCCGAGCGATCGAGGACAAGACCGACGAAGCGCTTCACCGTTTCAGAGATCCCGGCGAGCGATTCGATGCCCTGACCGTGTGCGGCTTGCGCGCCGATGCCGACAACTGTGGTCGGAACGGTGACGCCCTCGAGCAGCTCGTTCAGTCGCTCAAGACGCGACTCGAAATCGGGACGAAAGGCGTTTGCGAGCGGGATGACGAAATGGTCGAACTCGTTGACGCGTGCCGCGTCGCCTTCCTCGGGCGGCATCCGCTCCGAGAGCGTGCCGTTGGAGGTGAGCTCCGCACCGTCGACCGACAGCGCCTTCCAGACCGAGTGTTGGAACAGAAAGTTGCCGCTGTTGCTGTTGAAGACGTCCTGCGTGAGAGTCGCCTCGGCCAGTACTGGCGTGAACGGGTCCTTGCCAGACCTGATCAGCAAACGCGTCATGCGGTCAGTGTTCCATGACCGCGGGTGTCTGTAATGAGCCACCAGAAGTCACCGAGCCCGCTTTTTGCGACAAGCTCGCCAGCCTCGCCAGCTGCGGCGAGAGCGTTGAGGTAAGCCGTGGGATCTGTCGTCGCGAGTTCGAGTGGCGGCCTGCCCGCGTCGAGCCCGAGTTTGCCGAGGGCTTCGCGCTGCGTACGGATGGTCGCGCCGACAGCTGTGGCGACTGAATCGACGGCGACGTGGGCGGTGACATCACGCGTGCCATCTGGGATCACCTCGGTCTCGCGGCCGCTCACGTATGAGCGCAGGCTGCCGTACGGAGGTCGGTCGTCACGGGTGTGTCCGTAGTCGATCGCAATGGCGGTTCCACTGACACGGGCGACCGCATTGGCCCATGCGCCATCGCGGGTTTCGCCGATCTCCGCGCGTTCGCCGGGCTCCGCGATCGGCCACCACTCGCGGAGCCACGCAGAATCAACTTCGCTGCCCAACGTTTCTTCGCCGGACTCGGGGTCGACCAGCACTTCGCGTACGACACCGGATTCATCGACTTCGACGACGTCACACGGGATGTTGTCGAGCCATTCGTTGGCGATAAGCAACCCGTCGATGCGATCGGGCAGCTCAGGAAGCCAGCCAATCGACGGTGGGAGATTCGTCGGGCGGTCGGCGATCTCGACGCCGATGAGCTCGACGCCATCACCGAGGAGCGCGTGCAACGCGGTCAACATCTCGCCACCGCCGGCCGCGAGGTCTACGACCGTGGCAGATCCCTCGCGACGTACAAGCTCGCTGATCGACGTCGCGAAGAGTCCGAGGTGCGCGCTCGTCCTGAAATGGTCGATAGGTCGGCCGGTGCGATAGAACCCCTCGTCGGCGTACAGCGCAGCCGTCCACGCTTCCCGCCAGGAAGGGTGCGGGGAGTTCATTGCTCCACCTTACGAACAGTGGCCGGTGGCATGATGCCGACATGAATGCTGACGTGTTCGGACTTCTGCTCGGCGTCGCGCTTGGCGTGGCCTCGATCTACCTCGTTCGTCGGATCAACGGCGAGCCGTGGATGTATGCCTACGCGTTGCTCACGCTGCCGATCATCTACGTCATGTTCGCTCTGGCAGACGGTTACGGGGAGGTCGCCGGCAAGGAACTCCTAGTGGGGTTGCCCTGGATCATCGCCGGCATCGCGTTGCTGTGGTTCAAGGTCCCCTACGCGACCGTGATCGTTGGGGCCTTCTGGCTGCTGCACGCCGTCTATGACGTCGTCCATGACGATTTGTTCACCAATCCGGGCGTCCCGGACTGGTATCCGCTCGCCTGCCTGGGTGTGGATGGTGTCATTGGCGGCTATCTGCTGTGGCTCGGTCTGCGGGAGAAGCGCCCCACGGCGGTGTGATCGACGGCATAGGGCCGAAACAGTGCGGACGTCGCTGAGGCGGACGTAGACTAAGAGTGTCAATTTGTCTGGTACCCACCGTGGACTGGAACGAAAGGCAAAAGCGCATGATGCGTCCAACTTTGGGCGTGATCGGAGCCGGCAAGGTCGGCGCCGTTCTCGCTTCTCGCTTCCGCACCGCCGGCTACCCCGTCATGGGCGCCACCGGTCGTACGGACACCACTCTGCTCCGAATCAACACGATGCTGCCGGGCGTCGACGTACTCACGCCCGCTGAAGTCGCTGCTGCCAGCGACGTCATCCTGATTGCCGTTCCCGACGACAGCCTCATCGCCGTTGCCGAAGAGCTCGCCGCATCCGGTGCGGTTCGCCCCGGCCAGTACGTCCTGCACACCAGCGGTCGCCACGGCACGGATGCCCTCGCTTCGCTGACGCGTCTCGGCGCTCGCGCCATCGCGTTCCACCCGGCCATGACGTTCACCGGCACTTCGGTCGACTTCGAGCGCACTTGCGTCTTCGGTCTGACTGCCGCTGACGCTGATCGCCCGTTCGCCGAGGAGCTCGTCGCTGCTCTCGGCGGCACCCCGATGTGGGTCGCCGAGACCGACCGCGCGCTCTATCACGCAGCGCTCGCGCATGGCGCCAACCACCTGGGCACGCTGGTTGCCCAGTCGATGGACCTGCTGCGTCAGGCCGGCGCGACCGATCCCGCCGCCGTTCTTCGTCCGCTGCTCTCGGCTTCGCTCGAGAACGTCCTCGCCTACGGCGATGCGGCGCTCACAGGCCCTGTCGTACGCGGCGACATCACCACGATCCGTGCTCACATCGACGCGCTCGCGGCTGCGGGTGTCGACGATGCAACCGTCGACGCTTACCTCGAGCTCGCTCGCGCAACAGCCAGTCGCGCCGAGGCCGATGGCCGTATCGCTCCCGCCACCGCGGGCAGCATCCGCTCAGTCCTCGATGAAGCCGACTGGGACACCATGGCGCAGATCGCGGCAGGCATCTGACCATGTCCATCACGATCGCGCGGACACGCGCTGAGCTCGCCGCTGCTGTCGGCGACGCGACGGTCGCGTTTGTACCCACGATGGGCGCCCTGCACGACGGCCACGTCCAGCTGCTCAAGCACGCCCGCCCGCTCGGTGAAGTGCTCGTCGCCTCGATCTTCGTCAATCCGACTCAGTTCGCGCCGGGGGAGGACTTCGAGGACTACCCGCGTACGTTCGACGCTGATCTCGAGCGTTGTGCCGAAGCTGGCGTCGACGTCGTCTTCGCGCCAGCCGTCGAGACGATGTACCCGTCAGGCTTCGACACCACGATCACCGTCGACCCGGGCCCGCTCGGCTCGATCCTCGAAGGCGCCGCCCGCCCGACCCACTTCCGTGGCGTCCTGACGGTCGTCGCCAAGCTGTTCGGTCTCGTACGTCCCGACGTCGCCGTGTTCGGCGAGAAGGACTACCAGCAGCTCACGCTCATCCGTCAGATGTCGCGTGAGCTCGCCCTCGATGTCGAGATCGTCGGCTGCCCGACCGTTCGCGAGGCCGATGGCCTGGCCATGAGCTCGCGCAACATCTACCTGACCGCCGACGATCGCGTACGCGCTGCTGCCGTTTCAGCGGCCCTTCGCGCTGGCGTTGCCGCTGGACCCGAAGGTGCTGACGCCGTACTGGACGCCGCACACGCCGTACTTGATGCCGCCGGCATCACCCCTGACTACCTCGTCCTGACCAACCCCGAGCTCGGAGACCCCGAGCCCGGCCAGGAAGCTCGCCTGCTCGTCGCTGCCCGCGTCGGCAAGCCGCGCCTTCTGGATAACTGTGCATTAACTATTGGCGCAACAAAGCTAGGGAGCTGACCATGCTGCGGACCATGATGACCTCGAAGATCCACCGTGCGACGGTGACGCAGGCTGACCTGCACTACGTCGGCTCAGTCACGGTCGATCAGGACCTGCTCGACGCAGCCAACCTGCTGCCGGGCGAGATGGTGCACATCGTCGACATCGACAACGGTGCACGACTGGTGACCTACACGATCGCCGGCGAACGCGGCAGTGGCGTGATCGGCATCAACGGTGCCGCCGCCCGTCTGGTGCACGAAGGTGACCTCGTCATCCTCATCGCCTATGGACAGATGGAAGACGCCGAGGCGCGCGAGTTCGAGCCGAGCGTCGTGTTCGTCGACTCCGAGAACAAGATCATCGGCACGGGCAGCGATCCCGCCGAAGCGCTTCCGGGCACTGGCCTGATCCGCGGTGACATCGTCGACAACCCGCTGTTCGCCACGGTCTAATGTCTCTTCTCTGCCTCGACGTCAGCAACAGTCATACGACGATTGGTGCGTTTGACGGCGAAGAGCTGATCGCTCATTGGCAGGTGTCGTCTGACGAGCGCCGTACCGCCGATGAGTGGGAGTTGTTGATCAGCGGGCTGGTTGCCAACAGCGACGTCAAGCGGGTCGAAGCGGTCAGCATGTGCTGCACCGTCCCGTCGATCCTGGTCGAGCTTCGTGGACTGCAGGACCGCTATTACGCCGACATGCCTGTGGCGATCGTCGGCCCGGGCGTCAAGACCGGCGTACCGATTCACACCGACAATCCGCGCGAGGTCGGCGCTGACCGCATCGTCAACGCGCTCGCCGCGGCCGAGCTGTACGGCGGCCCGGCGATCGTCGTCGATCTCAACGGCACCGCCACGATCTTCGATGTCGTCGACGACGCCAACCGCTACATCGGTGGCGCCATCGCCCCGGGTGTCGAGCTGGCGCAGGAAGGTCTGGCTCGCCGCGGCGCCCAGCTTCGCAGTGTCGAGCTCGCGCTACCGCGCGACGTCATCGGCAAGAACACCGTCGAAGCGATCCAGTCCGGCCTCGTCTTCGGCTTCGCTGGTCTGGTCGACGGCATGGTTGAGCGCATCATCGATTCGCTGGGTGCCGACCCCGACCACGTCACCGTGATCGCGACGGGCTCGTACCCCGAAGCCGTTCTGGACCAGTGCAGCTCGATCACAACGCGCGATCCGTGGCTGACCCTGACCGGCCTGCGCCTCATCCACGAAAAGAATCAGTGACGCAGGCCGATAGGCTTGCTCCTCGTGAACGACGCCACCCCGACACCTCCGGCTGAGGACGACCTCCCCGAGCAGATGCTTGTGCGCCGCAACAAGCGCCAGCAGCTGCTCGACGCCGGTGAAGACCCTTATCCCGTCGTCGTCGATCGCACCCACACTCTCAAGCAGATCGTCAGCACGTACGACGCCGAAGGTCTCGGCGCAGACGTGCAGACTGGCGACATTGCGTCGATCACGGGCCGCGTCATCTTCCTCCGCAATACAGGCAAGCTCTGCTTCGTACGGCTCCGCGAAGGCGACGGCACCGAGCTGCAGGCCATGCTCTCGCTCGACCTGGTCGGCGAGGAACGCCTCGCCGCGTTCAAGTCGCACGTCGACATCGGTGACCACCTCGCAGTGACCGGCGAGATCATCACCAGCCGCCGCGGTGAACTTTCCGTACAGGCCACGACCTGGCAGATCGCTGCCAAGACGGTGCGCCCGCTGCCCAACGAGCACAACCCGCTGTCGGACGAGGCGCGTAGCCGTATGCGTTACGTCGACCTGATCGTCCGTCCCGAGGCTCGCGAGAACGTACGCGTGAAGGCCAAGGTCCTGCAGTCCTTGCGGGCCACGCTCGATGAGCGCGAGTACGTCGAGGTCGACACCCCCACCCTCCAGCACACCAACGGCGGCGCTGCCGCGCGGCCTTTCGCGACGCACACCAACGCGTTCGACGAGGACATGCTGCTGCGCATCGCGATCGAGCTGCATCTCAAGCGCGCGCTCGTCGGTGGCGTCGACCGGGTCTACGAGATCGGCAAGACGTTCCGCAACGAGGGCGTCGACAACAGCCACAACCCCGAGTTCATGATGCTCGAGGCCTATGAGGCATACGGCTCCTACGACACCATGGCTGAGCTGACCCGTGACCTCGTGGTCAACGCAGCGCGCGCAGTTGGCCGCACGGTCGTACCGGGTCGCGATGGCACCGAGATCGACCTCGAAGCCGATTGGCGTCGCGCTTCGATCCATGAGCTCGTCTCTGAAGCCACAGGCACCGAGGTCGACAACGACACCTCGGAAGCCGACCTCAAGGCGCTCGCCGCCAAGCACGAAGTCGCGCTGCAGGACCACTGGGGCGCCGGCGAGATCGTGCTCGAGCTGTTCGAGAAGCTCGTCGAGCACACGCTGATCCAGCCGACCTTCGTCTGTGACTACCCCGAGGCCGTACGTCCGTTGGCCAAGAAGCACCGAACCAAGCCGGGTCTCGTCGAGGCTTGGGACCTGGTCATCAACGGCGTCGAGTTGGCTCCTGCCTACTCCGAGCTCAACGACCCGGTCATCCAGCGCGAACGGCTCGAGGAGCAGTCGCGACTCGCTGCGGCCGGCGATCCCGAGGCGATGGACATCGACGAAGACTTCCTACGGGCTCTCGAGTTCGGCATGCCGCCCGCTGGCGGTATGGGTCTCGGCGTCGACCGCCTCGTCATGTTGCTGCTCGGAATTGGCATCCGCGAAGCCATTCTGTTCCCGCTCAGCCGCGCCGAGTAGGCCCATTCTGCCGACAGCGAACGTCGGAACACCGGCCTCGTGGTGACGGTTGAGTGACTATATGGACATTCGGCTCGCCGTTTCCCATACCCGACTAAACTGAACTGATAGTCCAGCAGAGGGGGACGCCCAAATGTTCGAAAGATTTACTGACCGTGCTCGTCGCGTGGTCGTGCTTGCCCAAGAAGAGGCACGCATGCTCAGCCACAACTACATCGGCACGGAGCACATCCTCCTCGGCCTGATCCACGAAGGTGAAGGCGTCGCCGCCAAGGCTCTCGAGAGCCTCGACATCTCGCTGGAAGCCGTACGCGGCCAGGTCGAAGACATCATCGGCCAGGGCCAGCAGGCCCCGAGTGGACACATCCCCTTCACTCCGCGCGCCAAGAAGGTCCTTGAGCTCAGCCTGCGCGAGGCACTGCAGCTCGGCCACAACTACATCGGCACGGAGCACATCCTGCTCGGCCTCATCCGCGAGGGTGAAGGCGTTGCTGCGCAGGTCCTGGTCAAGCTCGGTGCTGACCTCAACCGCGTACGCCAGCAGGTCATCCAGCTCGTCAGCGGATTCCAGGGCAAGGAAGCCGAGCAGGTCGGCGGTCAGACAGAGAGCGCACCCAGCACGTCAGCAGTTCTCGACCAGTTCGGTCGCAACCTGACGCAGGCTGCCCGCGAAGGCAAGCTCGACCCGGTCATCGGTCGCGATGACGAGGCCGAGCGCGTCATGCAGACGCTGTCGCGCCGTACCAAGAACAACCCTGTCCTCGTCGGTGAGCCCGGCGTCGGCAAGACCGCAGTCGTCGAGAGCCTCGCCCAGGACATCGTCCGCGGCGATGTCCCCGAGACGCTGCGCGACAAGCAGATCTACACACTCGACCTCGGCGCACTCGTCGCCGGCTCGCGCTACCGCGGCGATTTCGAAGAGCGCCTCAAGAAGGTCCTCAAGGAGATCCGCACTCGTGGCGACATCATCCTGTTCATCGACGAGATCCACACGCTCGTCGGTGCCGGTGCTGCCGAAGGCGCGATCGACGCTGCCAGCATCCTCAAGCCGATGTTGGCTCGTGGCGAGCTGCAGACGATCGGTGCGACGACGCTCGACGAGTACCGCAAGCACTTCGAGAAGGACGCAGCACTCAACCGCCGCTTCCAGCCGATCCTCGTCGAAGAGCCGTCCGTGCTCGACACGGTCGAGATCCTCAAGGGTCTGCGCGATCGCTACGAGGCGCACCACCGTGTCTCGATCACGGACGAGGCGCTCGTCGCCGCGGCCACGATGGGTGACCGCTACGTCTCCGACCGCTTCCTCCCGGACAAGGCAATCGACCTGATCGACGAAGCCGGAGCCCGACTGCGCATCCGCCGTATGGCAACGCCGCCGGAGCTGCGCGAGTTCGACGACAAGATCACCGACGTACGCCGCCGCAAGGAAGGCGCCATCGACGCACAGGACTTCGAGGCTGCTGCCTCCCTGCGCGACGAGGAGAAGAAGCTCATCACCGCCAAGGGCGAGCGCGAGAAGCAGTGGAAGTCGGGCGACCTCGACACCGTCGCAGTTGTCGACGAGCACCTGATCGCCGAAGTCCTCGCCAAGGCGACGGGCATCCCGGTCGGCCAGCTCAGCGAAGCTGAGTCCAGCCGCCTGCTCAACATGGAGGAAGAGCTCCACAAGCGGGTCATCGGCCAGGAAGAGGCCATCAAGGCACTGTCGCGGGCGATCCGTCGTACGCGCGCTGGCCTGAAGGACCCCAAGCGTCCAGGCGGATCGTTCATCTTCGCCGGACCTTCGGGTGTCGGCAAGACGTGGCTGTCCAAGGCGCTCGCCAACTTCCTGTTCGGCGACGAAGACTCACTCATCCAGCTCGACATGTCGGAGTACAGCGAGAAGCACACCGTCTCGCGCCTTTTTGGCTCGCCTCCCGGCTACGTCGGCTACGAAGAGGGCGGCCAGCTGACCGAAAAGGTCCGCCGCAAGCCGTTCTCCGTCGTGCTGTTCGACGAGATCGAGAAGGCTCACCCCGACATCTTCAACTCGCTGTTGCAGATCCTCGAGGAGGGCCACCTGACCGACGGTCAGGGTCGAGTCATCAACTTCAAGAACACGGTCGTCATCATGACCACCAACCTTGGTGCTCGTGAGATCTCCAAGGGCGTCAACCTCGGCTTCAGCCAGGCTGGCGACACCGCGGGTTCCTACAACAAGATGAAGGAACGCGTCTCGATCGAGCTCAAGCAGCACTTCCGTCCTGAGTTCCTCAACCGTGTCGACGAGATCATCGTCTTCCCACCGTTGACTCAGGAAGAGATCCTGCAGATGGTCGACATGATGATCGACTCGCTGGAGAAGCGCATGGCCGAGAAGGACATGAGCATCGAGCTCACGACCGAGGCCAAGGTTCTGCTGTCGACGCGAGGCTTCGACCCCGTGCTCGGAGCGCGACCGCTGCGTCGAACCGTGCAGCGCGAGATCGAAGACGTCATGGCCGAGAAGCTCCTGTACGGCGACCTGCGCGCAGGCCAGCTCGTACTGGTCGGCGTCGAGGGCGAGGGCGCAGAAGCCGTCTTCACCTTCGAAGGTCGCGCCAAGGCTGAGCTCGAGCTGACCGAGGTTACGACGCCTCCGGCAGTTGAAGCCGCAGCCGAGTAAGGTTCCGAACGAAAGCCCCCGCTCCGGTGGGGGCTTTCGTCATTCCGGAAGTCGGTAGAGGTCGTCTTCGAGCGGCTCGACCAATCCGTCGGCGACCAATCCGTCGAGTGCGCGCTCGCGCTGCAACTCATCGGTCCAGACCAGGTCGAGCTGGGTCTTCGGCACTGGGACGGGCGAGTCGCGCAGGACCGCCATGAGTCGCCCGCGACACTGGCGATCGGTACCGGCCCAGGCCTGACCACTGCGTGGAGGCCCGTCGTACGCCGGGTAGCCCTCCTTACGCCAGCGGCAGCTGCACAGATCAGCGACCGGGCATTCGGAGCAGATCGGCGCGCGTGCAGTACAGATCAGTGCACCGAGCTCCATCGTGGCGGCGGCCCAGCGATGGGCGTTGTGCTCAGGCATGAGGGAGGTTGCCAGCTCGCGTTCGGCCGATGTGAGCGACGTCGCGGGGAACTGCTGACCTGCGGCGATGCGGGCGAATACCCGTCGAACGTTCGTATCGAGCACGACGTGACGCTGTCCGTACGCGAAGGACGCGACTGCTGCTGCTGTGTATTCGCCGATGCCTGGCAGAGCCAGTAGCGCCTCGTGAGATTTGGGAACCTCGCCGCCGTGCTGCTCGACGATCGCTGTTGCGGCGGCGTGAAGACGGAGGGCGCGACGCGGATAGCCGAGGCGGCCCCACGCGCGTACGGCCTCTCCCGTTGACGCCTTCGAGAGGTCGGCGGGTGTCGGCCAGCGCTCGATCCAGGCCTCATACACCGGCAGAACTCGAGACACCGGCGTCTGCTGAAGCATGAACTCCGAGACCATGACAGCCCAGGGTGACGCGTTACGGCGCCAGGGGAGATCGCGGCTGTTCGCATCGAACCAGCTGATGATGCTGTCGTGCAGCTCGGCGGTGTCGGCGGTGTCGGCGATCATGGCGAGTCGATCCTCGCATGAAGCCCCAGCGCATTAGTTTGAGACTGTGAGCCAGAAGCGGTTGCCTGCCGAGATCTATTGGCGCCGTCGACTCCTGTTCCTGGCTCTCGTCATTGCGCTGATCTGGATCGGTACGAAGGTCCTCGGCGGTGGGGGCGATCCCAAGGCGAAGCCGGAGCCGACGGCAACGTCGACCGCGACGGCCACCTCGATTCCTGCCCCGACCGAAGGTGCCCTGACGGTCAAGCTCACGAGTGCCACCCGCAGCTGTGATGCGGAGAAGATCCGCGTGACGCCGACTGTGAAGCCCGGTCAGCTGACAAAGGGTCCTGTCGAGGTCGGACTGGTCGTCAGCTCGACCGAAGATACTGCGTGCACGCTGACTCCCGCCGCTGCGGATCTGCTCGTGGTGATCAGTGCCAACAAGGTTGCTGTCTGGGACTCGACGGTCTGCAAGACGTCGCTCCTCACGGATCCGGTTGCGATCTCACCCGGATGGGCGACCCTTGCTGAGGCGAGCTGGTCAGGCCGCGGCTCGGGCAACAAGTGCTCGGTCAAGGAAGGTTTCGCGACGCCTGGCACCTACACGATCCAGGCGGGGACCCTCGGCGGCGAACCCGGCAAGACCACATTCACGCTCAACCCCAAGCCCAAGCCAAAGCCAACCGAAACCAAGACAACGCCCAAGCCCAAGGGCACGACGAAGCCGGCTGACGAATAGATCAGACGTAGCGCTCGAGGATGCTGGACTCCGCCAGGCGGGAGAGGCCCTCGCGTACGCCGCGGGCGCGCAGGTCGCCGACGCCTTCGACAATCTGCAGATCCTCCATGCTCGCGGCGAGCAACCTCTGCAGTGAGCCGAAGTGCTCGATGAGCCCGTCGACGACGGTCGACGGAAGGCGGGGGATGCGAGCCAGCAGTCGGTAGCCCCTCGGTGAGACCGGGCTGTCGAGCGTGTCGACCGAACCGATCCGCAGCGCCTGAGCGACGGTGCCGAGGTCGACGAGGTCAGGCGACGGGATGTCAGCGAGCGCCCCGAGGACGGCTTCGGTCGTACGTGCACGTCGACCGGTCGGCATGTAGTCGCGGATGATCAGCTCACGTTCGGCGTCAACGCCACCGATGAGTTCTTCGAGCTGCAGCGCAAGCAATCGTCCGTCGGTACCGAGCTCAAGAACGTAGGTGTCGATCTCGCCGGCGATGCGGCTGACCATCTCGAGTCGCTGGGCGACAGCCGCGACATCGCGAACGGTGACAAGATCCTCGATCTCCAGCGCCGACAACGCGTCGGACACTTCATCGAGGCGGTTGCGGTAGCGCTCGAGGGTCTGAAGGGCCTGGTTGGCGCGGCCGAGCACGGCGGCGGTTTCTTCGAGAACCCGGCGAAGGTCGTCCTGGTAGAGCGCGATGATGTGCATCGACGCTGAAACCGAGATGACCGGGACACTGGTCTGTCGGGCTACGCGGTCCGCGGTGCGGTGACGGGTGCCGGACTCCTCGGTGAAGATCGACGGGTCAGGCATCAGGTGCACGCCAGCCATCAGGATGCGGCTCGCATCCTTGTCGAGGATGATCGCGCCGTCCATCTTGGCGAGCTCGCGGAGGCCGGTTGCGGTGAACGGGACATCGAGACGGAACCCGCCGGTCGAGATCGCTTCGATCTGGCGATCGTGGCCGACGACGATCAGCGCGCCGGTGCGGCCGCGAAGGATTCGCTCTAGACCCTCGCGCAATACGGTTCCGGGCGCGACAGAAGCCAAAGTCGCACGAAGCCGTGCCGCTGAGTCGGGCTTTTCTACGCCACGATCTGCAGGAGTAACCATCTGGCTCTTCACCCCCTCACCTGAGTCGCCCACAGTCTAGAGGTTGTTAGTAGGGAGGAGGCGAATCGAGACACGCCACGGCTTCAGCGATGGTCTGCACCGCGCTGATGGTCATGGCGCCCTTGAAGTCGTCGATGCCCTCAGATCCAGCGGGCACGACGGCACGTTTGAACCCAATGCGTTCGGCCTCGCGCAGGCGAACTTTGAGGTTGCTGACCTTGCGGACCTCGCCTGCAAGACCGACCTCGCCGAAGGCCACCAGGTCGGGCGGTGCAGCCTTGCCGCTGTGAGCGGAGGCCGTGGCGATGGCAACTGCGAGGTCGACTGATGGATCGGTCAGCCGCGCGCCACCGACGGTTGCGGTGTAGACGTCGTGCTTGGACAAGTCGACGCGGCAATGCTTCGTCAAGACGGCGAGGATCATCGCGACGCGGGAAGAGTCGAGGCCGCTCGACGTACGTCGTGGGGACGGGTTGGGCGTCTCGACGCTCAGCGCCTGCACCTCGGCAAGCAGGGGTCGCCGGCCCTCCATCGTGACCGTGACGCACGTGCCGGGCACCGGAGTCTCGTGCCGGGACAGGAACAGGCCGGTCGGATCGGGCACTTCGACGATGCCGTCGTCGACCAGGTCGAAACAGCCGATCTCGTCGACCGGACCGAAGCGGTTCTTCACGGCCCGCAGCAGTCGAAGGCGCGAACTGCGGTCGCCCTCGAACTGCAGCACGACGTCAACCAGGTGCTCGAGGACTCGAGGTCCTGCGACCGATCCGTCCTTGGTGACGTGGCCAACGAGGAGGGTGGCGATGTTCTCGGACTTGGCGCGCTGGATCACCGCGGACGCCACCTCGCGTACTTGCGTGACACCTCCCGGCACTCCGTCGATATCGGCCGAGCCGATCGTCTGCACCGAGTCGACAATCAGTAGTCCGGGCTTGACGGTCTCGACGTGGGTGAGGAGCGCGCCGAGGTCGGTCTCGGCGGCGAGGTAGAGGAGGTCGTGAACGGCGCCCGTACGTTCGGCCCGAAGCCGAACCTGGGCAGCCGACTCCTCGCCAGACACATAAAGGGTGCGCCTGCCAGCGCGTGCCCAGCGGGCGGCAACTTCCAGGAGCAGGGTCGACTTGCCGACGCCAGGCTCTCCGGCGAGCAGGAGCACAGCGCCCGGAACGACGCCGCCGCCGAGGACGCGATCGAGCTCACCGATGCCGGACGTCTCAGAACGTGCTGACTCGATCGTGACCTGGCTGATCGGGATGGCTGGTGAGGCGACTGGAGCAGCTTGCGTGCGGCCCGTACGAGCGGGAGCAGCGATGTCGACAGTGCCCCAGGCTTGGCATTCGCCGCAGCGGCCAACCCATTTGCCGGTGGTCCAGCCGCAGTCGGCGCAACGGTAGCCGGGCCGTGCGGTCTTGGTGGTCGCCATGGCGGTCAGCCTAGGCGGGGGGTCGGACTAAATTCGGACGTCGCCGTGAGGTGTGGAGAACGTTGCGGCCATGATGCCGGGAAGCCCGTGCGGGGCTGTCCAGTTGACCTCGATCTCCTCGAGAGCGTCGATCACGGGCTCGCCGAGCCAGTCCGACAGGCGCTGGGGTGAGCCAGCGATGTCGAGCGACGTCAGGCTGATCTCGGAGCCAGCCATCTGTGACGGGTGCTCGGAGGGGTCGATGTCCCAGCACGTGACGTAAGGGAGTTGGGGATCGGCGCGCATGCTGCTGGTGCCGATCTGGCGCCACTCGAGGTTGAAACCGTCGGGACGACGGCGGTTGCCGGGCACAGCGTGCCGGCCGATGCGGTGCTCGACCTCAGTCATGTCGTCGACCGAGACACACCATGCCATCCAGCCACCGCCGGCATCAGAGCGCTCACGTACGGCCTGCCCGAAAGCGGCCTTGTCGGAGGCGGGGTGGTCGAGTACCTCGACAACTTCGAGGTATTGGCGGTTCTTGAGCGGCAGGATCATGTTGCGCGTGCCGAACCGTGGGTGCGCGCCGCCGTCAATGAACGTGGCACCGAGCAGCTTGCCGAGCGAGGCCGTCGTGCCTGCGAGGCCGTCAGCGCCGACGGCGAAGGAGACGTGATCGAGGTGCATACAGCATTGTTGCCTGACAGGGGAGCCCGCTGATTCGGGGGGTTACCAAAATGCGTGCAGAAGCCGTGGTGTAGTGCGGATCACAGGCTGGCGCGGTGTGGGTTCGGAGCCCCCGCAGCCTCATGCGCTTCGCACTGGTTGACCAGTTCGGCGTAGCCAGCCTCACCCATGAGCTCGGTCAGCTCGTCCCGGTTGGAGACGTACACCGGCTCCATGCCGACATGCGCCTCAGTGTTGGACGAGCAGTACCAGTCGAGGTCCGCTCCGCCCGGGCCCCAACCTGCGCGGGTGTATTCGCCGATCTGCACTTCGGTGTACGTCGAGCCGTCTCCGCGATCGACGTCGCGGAACTGACGGCGCAGCGGCAACTGCCAACAGACGTCGGGTTTGGTGGTGTGTGGCTTGATGCCCTCGTCGAGCGCGTAGCCATGGAGCGCGCAGCCGTAGCCGCCCTCGAATTCGCGGGAGTTGTGGAAGATGCAGGCACCTTCGTACGCCCGGGTCTTGAGCTCGCCCTCGTCGTCCTTCTCGGTCCAGCCTCGTGCGTGACCCTCGGCGTGGTTCTCCCACTGCGCTGGAGTCAGCTTCTCCATGACGACCTCGACACGCTTGGCGTCTTCATCGTCGGCGAAATGAGCGCCGAGAGTGCAGCAGCCCGCCTCGGGGCTGGTCTCGTAGATGCCGGGGCAGCCCGACCCGAAGATGCAGGTCCAGCGCGACGTCAGCCAGGTGAGATCACAGCGGAACACCTCCGTCTCGTCGGACGGATTGGTGAACTCGACATACGTACGGGGAAACCCGAGCTCGACTTCTGGCACCACGCCAGCGTAGTGCTGCCCGTCAAGACACCTGGCAGTGAGAGAATGACGGGTATGCGCATGGGCGTGCTCGACATTGGGTCCAACACGGGCCACCTCCTCATCGTTGATGCATTTCGTGGAGGCCCGCCCGTACCGGCTCACTCCTACAAGGAGCCCCTACGGCTGACGGATCACCTCGATTCCGACGGAGCGATCTCCGACGACGGCGTTGCCCGGCTCAGCAAGTACATGGTCGAAGCCAAGGCGGAGGCCGAAGACAAAGGCTGCACGCAGATTCTCGCGTTCGCGACCTCCGCCGTACGCGACGCGGTCAATGCCGACGACGTCATCACTCAGGTCAACCAGGCGAGCGGGCTTGAGCTTGAAGTGCTCGCTGGCGACGACGAGGCGCGGCTGACCTTCCTCGCGGCGCGTCGCTGGTTCGGCTGGTCGTCGGGTCGCCTTGGTGTGTTTGACATCGGAGGAGGGTCGCTCGAGATGGCGGCCGGTTCCGACGAGAGTCCCGACGTCGCCAGCTCCGTACCCCTTGGCGCAGGTCGCCTCACCCGCGAATGGCTCAATGCGGGCAAGAGTGGGGCGGACCTCCGACTTCACGTCCGTTCCGCGATTGCCGATGAGGCCGGCGCGCTTCTACGCGGTGGCTCGTTCGACCGTGCCGTGGCAACCAGCAAGATGTTCCGATCCCTCGCCCGCATGTGCGGCGCAGCGCCTTCAAGTGACGGCCAGTACGTACGCCGATCGCTGCGTCGCGACGATCTGTCACCGCTCGTTGAGCAGCTCGCGACGATGCGTCCCGACGACGTCGCGTCATTGCCTGGAGTCTCCGTTGACCGGGCTGATCAGATGTACGCAGGCGCGATCGTCGCCGCGGCAACGATGGACCTGTTCGATCTCGCCGAGCTCGAGATCTGCCCATGGGCGCTGCGCGAGGGCGTACTCCTGGAGCATCTCGACCAGTTGTAGGCACATCGGCCTAGTCTTGGTCTCGTGTCCGAAGCCATCCGCGTCTCGATGTCGACCTCCTCGGTTTATCCGGGGTCCACGTCGAGCGGATTTGAGGCGGCGGCGCGGCTCGGTTATGACGGGGTCGAGGTCATGGTCGGCATCGACGAAGTCAGTGCTGACATCACCGCGATCAAAGCGCTGAGCTCGTTCCACGAGATCCCGGTGGTCTCGGTCCACGCGCCATGCCTGCTCGTTACTCAGCGCGTATGGGGCAGCGATCCCTGGGGCAAGCTCGACCGCAGCGCTGACATGGCGCACGAGGTTGGTGCCAAGGTGATCGTCGTGCACCCGCCGTTCCGGTGGCAGCGTGACTACGCCCGCAGCTTCGTCGAGGGCATCGCCGACATGGAGAAGAAGCACGGCATCACATACGCCGTCGAGAACATGTACCCGTGGCGCACCGGCAAGCGCGAGTTCCAGGCGTACGCTCCGGGCTGGGATCCGGTCGAGCAGGACTACGCGCACGTGACGGTCGACCTGTCGCACAGCTCCACTGCGGGTCAGGATCCCGTGAAGATGGCCGAGGACCTCGGCGATCGGCTCGCCCACGTACACATCACCGACGGATCCGGGTCGCTGAAGGACGAACACCTCGTGCCCGGTCGCGGAACCCAACCCTGTGAGGCATTCCTCGCGACCGTCGCTGCCTCGAACTTCGGCGGTGAGATCGTGGTCGAGATCAACACCCGCAAGGCCGCCGACCAGCAGGCCCGCGAAGCCGACTTGCTCGAGGCCATGGCGTTCACCCGTCTCCACGCAGCGCGGGTGGCGACGTGATCACGGCTGATCAGATTCTGGCCTTCGGACTTGCGGCGCTCATCCTCATTGCGATCCCCGGTCCAAGCGTGGTGTTCGTGATCGGGCGCGCGCTTTCCTACGGCCGCGGGATCGCGCTTGCAACGGTCGCCGGCAACTCACTCGGTCTGCTCGCAATCGTCGTCCTCGTTGCGCTTGGTCTTGGCGTGATCGTCCAGGAGTCAGTCCTGGTGTTCACGATCCTCAAGTTCGCCGGAGCTGCCTACCTCGTATGGCTTGGCGTTCAGGCGATCCGGCACCGCAAGGGCTTCGACGTCAGCGATGCCGGTACGGGAGTCGCTCCGGCGTTGTCGACGGCCAAGGCGATCAGGCAGGGATTCATCGTCGGGTTCTCGAACCCGAAGGCGTTCATGATCCTGGGAGCAGTGCTGCCGCAGTTCGTGGATCGCGGGGCCGGCCACGTACAGGTGCAGATGCTCCTGCTCGGACTGCTGGCGTTCAGCATCGGCGTCGTGTCCGACAGCCTGTGGGCCGTCATCGCCAGCCAGTTGCGCTCGTGGTTCAACGCATCGCCCAAGCGCGGCGAGGCGATGGGCGCCATCGGTGGCACCTCGATGATCGGGCTTGGCATCGGTCTCGCAGTGACGGGCAACAACCACCGCTAGCGAACCTGGTGTGACCGTCACCACTAGGGTGAAAGCATGAGTCAGCGCATCGCGATCCTCGGCGCAGGCGTGATGGGCGAGACGCTCCTCGCCGCGATCCTGGGCCAGGGCCACCCCGTCGGCGATCTCGTGATCAGCGAGAAGCGCGATGAGCGGGCAGCCGAGCTCCGGGAGACATACGGCGTCGAGGTCACTGGCAACGCTGAGGCTGTCACCGGCGCCGACACGATCCTGATCGTGGTCAAGCCGCAGGACGTACCGTCGCTGCTCACCGAGATCGCGGCCAACGTCGACGCATCGTCGACAGTTGTGTCGCTTGCAGCCGGAATCTTGATCGAAACCATCGAGGCGGCCCTTCCGGCCGGTGTCGCCGTCGTACGAGCGATGCCCAACACTCCTGCGCTTGTCGGCGAAGGGATGTTCGGCATCTCGCCGGGCGCCTCCTGCTCCGACGGCCAACTCGTGGCAGTCTCTGCTCTCCTGGAGTCCGGCGGCAAGGTCGTGGTCGTCGACGAGTCACAGCAGGACGCCGTCACCGCGGTGTCCGGATCCGGTCCGGCGTACGTCTTCTATCTCGCCGAGGCGATGATCGCGGGCGGTATCGATGCAGGACTCGACGAGGCAACCGCCCGTACGTTGGCCGCCCAGACGCTCGTCGGCGCCGCGAAGCTGCTTGCCGAGTCCGACGAGACGGCCGATGAGCTGCGTCGTCGAGTCACGTCACCCAACGGCACCACAGCAGCCGCGATCGCGACCTTCGACGACAACGGCGTCAAGGACGCGCTCATCGCCGGCGTCAAGGCTGCGGCAGCACGTTCGGCGGAGCTGTCCAAGCCGTGAGCGAGCGCAGCGAGCGAACCGCGAACACTGGATTCACGCCGTGGCCTCCGTACCGTGCCTTTCCAACGGGGGTTGCGGCGTGAGCGAGAAGGCAGTTCTCGTCTTTGACGAGACGATGACGAGCTACAACTTCGGCCCGTCCCACCCGATGGCGCCCGTACGCATTGATCTGACGATCAGCCTGGCGAGGGAGCTCGGCATCCTCGACGAGATGGATGTCATCGGTGCCGACGCGGCGACCGAGGATGACCTCAATCGGATCCACTCGGCCGAGTACATCGAGAAGGTCCACAAACTCAGCGACAACCCAACCCATGGCGATGCGTCAATTGGCCTCGGCACGGCAGACAACCCGGTCTTCGCGCAGATGCATGAAGCGAGCTCGCTCGCGGCCGGAGCGAGTGTTGAGGCGGCTCGCCGAGTCTGGACCGGGCAGGCCCCGCGATCAGTCAACATCGCCGGCGGGCTTCACCACGCCATGCGCGACCACGCGAGTGGGTTCTGCATCTACAACGACGTGGCTCTCGCAATCCGTTGGCTGCTCGACAACGGTGCGGAGCGCGTCGCGTACGTGGATGTCGACGCTCACCACGGTGACGGCGTACAGGCGATGTTCTACGACGATCCGCGCGTGCTCACGATCTCGATCCACGAAGGACCGCAGACGCTGTTCCCCGGGACTGGCTATGCGACGGAGACTGGCGGCGAAGGCGCCGAGGGTTCGGCCGTCAACGTGGCGCTTCCACCGGGCACCTCGGACGCTGGCTGGCTGCGCGCCTTCCACGCCGTGGTCCCGCCGATCGTGCGTGAGTTCAACCCCGACATCCTGGTGACGCAGCATGGCTGCGACTCACACATGGACGATCCGCTGACCAATCTGATGCTGACAGTCGATGGTCAGCGCTCCTCCTACCTCGCTTTGCGCGATTTGGCCGAAGAGGTCTGCGGAGGCAAATGGGTGGCGACCGGCGGTGGTGGGTACGCCGTCATGGACGTGGTGCCGCGAGCTTGGGCGCACCTGTTGGCGATAGTTGCTGGAACGCCAGTCAATCCTGAATCTGCGACTCCTGACGAGTGGCGAGCACGCATTGCCCAGCTGCGCGGCAGCGCAGCACCCCTCACGATGTCGGACGGCCGCACGGTCGGTTATCGCTCGTGGGAGGAAGGTTACGACCCTGCGAGCTGGCTGGACCGCTCCATTCAGGCCACCAGGACAGCCGCGTTCCCGCTCATTGGCCTTGATCCGCAACCCTGAATAGGGCCAAATCGGGTGACGTTCCCCACCTGAAGCGATTTTGGTGAACTACTGTCACGCAGGCCTCATTTGCCACTAGTCTCAACGCAAGCACGCGCGCTGTTTCTCCGGTGGGGAAGCCGGAGAGCGCGCGTGCCCTCAGACAAGTTCCCCCAGACAGTAGGTGGAGAGATGGCATCCGGCCAGACGTACATGACGGTGGCAGAGGTCGCCACGCAGATGCGCGTGTCCAAGATGACCGTCTACCGCCTCGTTCACTCCGGTGAGCTCGAGGCCGTACGCGTCGGTCGCTCCTTCCGCGTCCCAGAGACTGCGGTCGAGGAGTTCCTTTCCAAGTCCTACTTCCAGGCTGGCTGAGCCTTCTTTCACTGAGTCCGCTCTCACACCGGTCGGCCGAAATCGGGACGTCCAGTGCCGTGTAGGCTGTGATTCAGCCAAAAGCGGCAATTGAGACGTTGCCGTCAGGCTCGGCAAACCATCTTTTGTGCACATAGCCACCACTGCGTGGCCAACAGGAATTGAGTAGTGACCCGTGGGTTCAGTCATCAAGAAGCGTCGCAAGCGGATGTCGAAGAAGAAGCACCGCAAGATGCTCAAGCGCACCCGAGTGCAGCGCCGCCGTCTGGGCAAGTAACTCATGGGCAGGGTCGTCCTCGTCACGGGAGTCGCGAGCAATTTCGCGTCGCAATTCGCCCTGCGCGTTGCCGGCCTCAAAGGCGTCGACAAAGTCGTCGGCATCGACACGATCCTGCCTACTGGTCATCTCGAGGGAGTCAAGTTCGTCCGGGCTGACATCCGCACCCCTGTGGTCGGCAAAGTCATCGCGGTCGAAGAGGTCGACACTGTCGTGCACCTCGACGTCGGCCCACCAACCGGCCGCCGAGCAGGCGCAGCCAAAGAGCTCAACGTCATCGGCACGATGCAGCTGCTGGCTGCCTGCCAGCGTGCCGCGGGCGTCAAGAAGCTCGTGCTCGGATCGTCGACTGCGGTCTATGGCACCTCACCGCGCGATCCGGCGATGTTCACCGAGTCGCTGCTCGCCCGTGACGGTGTACGTACCGGCTTCCCCAAGGACATCGTCGAGGTTGAGTCGTACGTACGCGGGTTCGCCCGTCGCCGTCCCGAGGTCATCATCACGACCCTGCGCGGCGCCCAGCTGCTGCACCCAGATCTCGACACCCCGCTACGCAACTACTTCGACAACCCGGTCTTGCCGACGGCGCTCGGCTACGACCCGCGTCTGCAGTTCCTCCACGTCGACGACGCCATGAACGTACTCACCGAGTCGGTGATTCACGACCGCCCCGGCACGTTCAACGTTGCCGGCGACGGCGTCGTGATGCTGAGCCAGGCAGCCCGTCGACTCGGCAAGCCGGTCATTCCGTTGCCGTCGTTCGGTTTCGCTGCCGGCGCCCGCCGCGTGCTCAAGGCGATGGGCTCTGACTTGTCGCCCGACCTGCATCGCCTGCTCATGTACGGACGCGTTGTCGACACCACGGCTTTGCGTGACATCTTTGGCTACGACCTCAAATGGACGTCGGAGCAGGCGTTCGAGGAATACCGCCGTACGTCCCGACCCGGCATTCTCTCCTCGATTGGGGGCCGCTCATGAGCGAAGACAAGCTGAAGGGCATTGGTACGACCGGTGAAGCCGGGCGAGGCAGCAGCGCGAAGTCGCCCTCGAGCGCTGCTCGCGCTCTTGCGGGGGACAAGCCTCCCGCCAAGAAGCCCGTCCAGAAGGCCAAGCCTGTCGAGCCTGCCGCCAAAAAGGCCCCGGCCAAGAAGGCACCAGCGAAGAAGGCTCCGGCCAAGAAGGCGCCTGCGAGCGAGAAGCCTCGCCTCCGTGCCGTGACCGACGAGGACGCCGCGAAGGCAGCAGCGGACGCAGCTGAAGAAGCAGCGCGCAGGACACGTACGGCTGGCGCGGCCCCACTGTCAGCAGGCATCCCGCTTGACGAGATCTTCGTCGCGATCATCCAGGCCGCTCAGCGCGTGCTTGGTTCTGACTGGGAGTCGCGTATCGCGACCCTGTTGGCGACGATCCGTACCCGACTCGACGGCAACTACGAAATCGACGAGTTCGGCTTCGACCCGCAGATCACTGAAGTCTTCGCGGCTGCGATCGAGCCGCTGGCCGAGAAGTGGTTCAGGCTCGAGGTCCGCGGCATCGAGAACATCCCCGAGGAGGGTGGCGCACTCCTGGTGGCCAACCACTCGGGAACGATCCCGCTCGACGGTCTGATCACGGGCTATGCCGTCAAGAAGTACGCAGGACGCAACCTGCGCCCCCTGGGCGCTGACCTGGTCTTCTCACTGCCGTTCGTGGGTCAGGTGGCCCGCAAGGTCGGCGCGACCCTCGCGTGCGCCGACGATGCTGAGCGGCTGTTGACCACTGGCGAGCTCGCTGGTGTGTGGCCCGAGGGCTTCAAGGGCATCGGCAAGCCGTACGCCGATCGCTACAAGCTCCAGCGCTTCGGTCGTGGTGGCTTCGTCTCGTCAGCCATGCGTGCTCAGGTGCCGATCGTCCCGGTGTCGATCGTTGGCGCCGAGGAGATCTACCCGTTGGTTGGCAACGTGCCGTCGCTCGCGCGACTGCTCGGGCTGCCGTACCTCCCGATCACGCCGTTCTTCCCACTGCTCGGCCCGTTGGGTCTGATCCCTCTGCCGAGCAAGTGGATCATCGAGTTCGGCGAGCCGATCCGTACAGACGCGTACGAGCCTGAAGCGGCCGACGACCCGATGCTGCTGTTCAACGTCACGGACCAGGTCCGAGAGACGATCCAGCAGACGCTCTACAACTTGCTCGTAGACCGCGGCAACGCGTTCTTCTGAGGTCGAGCGAACCGCGGCGAAGCCGCTAGGAACGTCGAAACCTTGATGAGTTAACCCGCCAAGGCGACGGTCAGTTGTTGCCGAGCAGGCCGTTGAGGAGACCCGGTACGAGTCCCTCGTCGCCGAGCAGACCATCGATCAGCGGGTCCGTGACCGGCGCGAGGCTGATCGGCGGAACGGTGACCGTAGGTGTGGGCAGCACGGGTGCCGGAGTCGAGCCGGTCGAACCGGATGTGCTCGGTGTCGTGGTGGACTTGGAGTCCGACTTCTTGGCCGTCGACGCTTCCCGCAGGTCGTCAGCCGAAGCACTCTGAGTCAGCGCGGTGACGGCGTTGACCAAGGACTGGGCATCAGCCGATGCGCATGTCGAGCACAGTGTCGAAGCCTGAACAGCAAGATCGCTGACCGTCTTGGCAGCCGAGGCGAACGAGTCTTCGGCGCTTTCGGGTACGAGCGTCGACAGCGTCGCGAGCTCAGTGGCTGCGGCGGCGGCGAAGTCGTTGACCTTCTGGATCGACTTGGTCTTGCCGTTGCTGTCGAACTCGTCGAACAGCGAGTTGGAGCCAGTCTCGGCCTGGCTGCTGAAGTCATCGAGGGTCGACGCGATCAGCGAGTCGGTGCGCGAGGACGGGTTGTCGCTCAGCTGGCGAGCTTCGGCGAGGCGTTCAGACGCCTGGGCGAGCATGAACGCACCGCGCGAGCCGTCGTCCTGGTGAAGTGCGAGTTGTACGGACTCGACGCTGCGCTTGACGGAGTAGAGCATCTCGCCAGGAACGGCGGAAGCGCTGGTGGAGACAAGGCCGACGACGCCAGCAGAGGCGAGAGCGGCTGCGGTGAGACCGGCGATGCGACGGCGTACGGGGCGCTGTGTCGTGGCAGCGGCGATGGTGCGGGGCGTCGACTTGACTGGCAGGAGGGCCGTCTGGGCCTCTGTCATCAGAGCCGAGCGAAGGGACAGGCGGAACTCCGGGGTCGGCTCGGCAACGGCAGCTTCGCACAGGGTCTCGGCGAACCGGACCAACTCGGCGATCTGCTCGTCACGGGGCGCACGTCCGCTCCAGGCCTCATTAAAGGACTGGGCGTCGTCTGCTCGACGGCCGATCATGAAGGGTTCCTCCCGATGATTAGTTCAACACTCATATCAACGACCTTGGAGGCCTCGAAGTTACGGATCGTCACCGTGAATCGGCTCATCGGACATCCTCCGAGACTGTTTTGGCGAGACTGCGAACCGCACGCAGCTGAAGCTGCTTCACAGCGCCTTCGCTGCGGCCAAGTGCGGCGGCGGTCTGAGCGATCGAAAGGCCCTGAATGAAACGCATCAGGACGCAGTCGCGCTGTTCGTTGGGCAGCGAGTTGACCGCCTCGAACAGCATCTCGTTGGAGATGAGCGACAGGACTTCTTGTTCGGGGCTTGCCACGACCGTCTTGCCCTCGGGGATGGTCTCCGAAACGATCTCGAGGCGGGCGCGGCTCGACTTGAAGTGGTCGGCCACCAGGTTGCGAGCGATCGTCGTCAGCCAGGCACCAAAGTCCTTTCCCTGCCAGTTGAAGCGCTGGATCGCGCGGAGTCCGCGTACGAATGTCTCGCTGGTCAGGTCTTCGGCAAGCTGCTGCGAGCTGACGCGGTAGTAGATGAAGCGGAAGACGCCAGACACGTAGTGGTCGTAGAGCTGGCCATAGGCCTCGGAGTCACCCTCTTTGGCGAGGTCGACGAGTGCGCGCAGACGAGACGCTTCGGGATCGAAGCCTTCATCGTCGGGACCGGGGCCGGAGCCGGTGGAGGGCGCGTATGCGGGGGAGTCGGCGACCGTCAGAGCGATCGCGAGCTGCCTGTTGTCGAGACCCATGAGGGCATACGACAACGCATCGCGCAGCGCAGTCGTTGAAAAACTCACAGGCCCTCCCTGATCAGAGGGAGTCTAGCCCGTATTGGGGTTCATGTCAGGATTACTGTTTTTTCTGGCGCCGCAGCAATTTGAGGGTTCCGCCGGCCGCTCCAGCGGCGAGCGCGGTCTTTGCGCCTGCGACGGCCACTTTGCGGCCTGTTCGGTAGTCGCGAATGCGCCATCCGTTGGCCTTGGCGTGCGCCCTGAGCGTCTTGTCGGGGTTGACCGCGCACGGGTGTCCGACCATCGACAGCATCGGCAAATCATTGCTGGAGTCGGAGTACGCGTAGCAGTCGTCGAGCACCAGTCCGTCGCGTCCGACGATCTCGCGTACGGCAACAGCTTTGCCCTCGCCGTGGAGCATCTCGCCTACCAGCTCACCGGTGTAGACGCCGTCGATGTGTTCGGCGACGGTTCCGAGGGCACCGGTCAGGCCGAGGCGCCGCGCAATCGTGTTGGCGATCTCTACGGGCGCTGCGGTCACGAGCCACACGTTCTGGCCGCGATCGAGATGCCACTGCGCTAGGGCGCGCGTACCGGGCCAGATCTTGTGGGCCATGTTCTCGTCGAAGATCTCCTCGCCGACCTCTTCGAGTTCCTCAACCGTGTGGCCCTTGATGAAGGCCAGCCCGGACGCTCGCGCCTTGGCGATGTGTTCGGGATCCTCGACGCCAGCGAAGCGGAAGTAGAACTGCTGCCAAGCCGCTTTGGCGATGTCTTTGGTCGTGAAGAACTTGCGTCGATGCAGTCCCTTGGCGAGGTGGAAGATCGAGGCGCCCTGCATGATCGTGTTGTCGACGTCGAAGAATGCTGCAGCCGTCGTATCGGGTGCGGTGCTCAGCGCGTCTTCCATCTCTGAATCGGACGCGCCGGCCTGTCCGGCAAGCAGCGATCGCGACTTGAGGTTGCGCGGCTGATCAGGGTCCTTGGACATGCAACCGACAGTAATGGGTATGTGACATATGGGGCTGTGGTTGACTCGATGCGTGACTGTCAATGTCAGCGATTACCTGCGTGAGGCCGCGGTGCGCGACCCCGACGGTGTTGCGCTGGTCGAAAACCGAGCGGATCGCCGGCAGCTCACCTGGAAGCAGTTCGACGAGGCCGCCGATGCGGTGGCGCGTGGACTCTCCGGGCGCGGCTTGAGGGCCGGCCAACGAGTCGCTCTCGTGATGGCCAACCGCATCGACCTGCCGATTGCCTATTACGGAATCTTGCGGGGCGGCATGGTCGCCGTTCCAATCAATCCACGCTCCACGACCGGCGAGATCGGCCGTATGCTCGCCGATTCGCTCAGCAAGGTCGTGCTCTGCGACGAAGCCGGTGTGGCGCAGGTACGCGAGGCGGTCACTCAGGAGATCGCCGTCATCGTCGATGGCACTGAGGCGCAGGGTGACGAGACGTCTTTCTCAAGCTTCCTGGCTGATGCCACCGGAACCGATCCCGCAGCGCCTCCGGACCCTGAAGCCCTGGCGGTTGTGCTCTACACATCGGGTACGAGCGGCAAGCCCCGCGGAGCGATGCTGAGCCACCGCGCGCTGATCGCCAACATCGAGCAGGTCGCGGCGCTCGAGCCGCCGGCCGTGACGCCTGAGGACGTATGTCTCGGGCTGCTGCCGATGTTCCACATCTACGGGCTCAACTGCGTTCTCGGTCAGGCCGTGAAGCAGGGTGCGTCTGTCGTTCTGGTCGACGGGTTCGACCCGGGTGGGCTGCTCGACCAGATCAAGGCCGAGGGCGTCACCAACCTTCCGCTCGCCCCGCCCGTTGTTGCGGCGTGGGCCGGTCGTGACGACCTCCGCGACAAGCTGGCTGGCGTCAATCTGATCCTCTCGGGCGCATCGACGCTCGATCCGGAGCTCGCCGACTCGTTCTTCTCCTCATCCGGCAAGCACATCGAGCAGGGCTACGGACTCACCGAGACCGCTCCGGTCATTGCGGTCACCATGGGTGCGCGGCGTGCCGAGGATGGCGGTCCGCGCGGTGGCTCTGTCGGTCGTCCGCTGCCGGGCATCGACGTACGCATCGTCGAGGCGAGCGGTGAAGATGCGTCGCCAGGCGATCCCGCGGAGATCTGGGTCAGCGGCGACAACTTGTTCAACGGCTACTGGCCCGACGGCATCGACGGTCCCCGCGAGGACGGTTGGTATCCCACCGGCGACGTCGGATATCTGGACGAAGCTGGCGACCTGACACTGGTTGATCGTCTGCGCGAGCTTGTCATCGTCTCCGGGTTCAATGTCTATCCGTTCGAGGTCGAGGACGTCATCTCCGAGGTCAACGGCGTAGCCCAGGTTGCAGTCGTCGGCTTGCCCGATGAGGAGACCGGCGAAGCCGTCGTGGCATTCGTCGTCGCCGAGTCCGGCGCGGGCGATGAAGCACTGCTGCGCGAGTCGGTCGAAGCCCATTGCCGTACGCGCCTCGCCCGCTTCAAGCAGCCGCGTCGGATCGTCGTGGTCAAGGGTCTGCCTCAGTCGGCCACCGGCAAGGTCGCCAAGGGTCGGCTGCGCGCTCTCGCCCGTAGCGAGACCCTCGGCCTCGAAACACTCGGTACTCAAAAACAGTGAGCTCACCAGCCCACGCCGACGACGCCCGCGTCGTCGTCTACGCCCGCGTCGACTGCCACCTCTGCGAGGTGGCCGAACAGTTGGTCGCCGAGATCTGCGCGGACACGGGGGACACCTGGGTGCGGGTCGAGATCGACGGCGAACCCGATCTGGTCGAGCGGTTCACCGAGCAGGTGCCTGTGACGTTCGTCGACGGCAAGCAACACGACTTCTGGCGAGTCGACGAGCGCCGCCTCCGAGGGGCACTGAGTCATCGCTGATCCAGTTTCTGCGTTCCGTATGTGAGCGGATCGGGTCCCCACCATGATCAGCGCATGACAAAATCGATCCCCACGCTTGGCTTGTTCACCTCGAGGCGAATGATCGCGGGTGTTCTCCTAGCCTTTGTGACCTTCGCGGCAGCTGGCTGCGGCGCCTCCACCATTGATCCGGACTCGATCACGAAGCAGATTGTGAAGGCTCAGCAAGAACTGGTTCCCGACCTCAAGGTCGACGGTGCGAAGTGCCCGGCCGACATCGAGGCCACGAAGGGCGCGACGTTCGAGTGCACGGTCAACGTGGACGGTGTGAAGGCGCCGTATGACGTGACCGTCACCAAGATCGAAGGTGACGATGTTGTATTCGACTTCGAGCCCGCCAAGGCGATCATCTCTGTCGCGGAGACCGTCAAGTTCGCGGAGGACACAGCGGCCAAGAGTGACATGGTGGGTGCAGAGGTCGACTGTGGCGACGCCGCAATCATCGTCCAGGACGCCGGCACAACCTTCCCTTGCACGCTGACACTCGGTGACGAGCAGCAAGATTTTGAGATCGAGATCGTGGACACCAAAGGCACGATCAAGATCAAGGAGTAGCGGAGCGACTGAGGGCGCCTGGGACGAATCCCTAGGCGCCCTCAGCATGCTCAACTGATGACCTGAAGCGCCACCGGATTTGTGTCTATTGCGTCTCACCGGATCGCTCGATTTTGAGAACACGTTCACAAACTCTTAAACTAGGTCGGCGCAGCGTGCCAGTCCCAATTGGGATAATCCCCGGCCGCGCAGCGCAGGAGCACCGTGACGATACTTCGCAACAGGCCTTCGGCCGGTTCACCAGAGCGTGGCATCCCCGACGCCACCGTGGCCCGGCTACCGGTCTATTTGCGCGCCCTCAACGCTCTCACCGAGCAGGGCATCGGTACGTGTTCGTCCAATGATCTCGCCGCACAGGCCGGCGTGAACCCCGCCAAGCTGCGCAAGGATCTCTCGCACCTGGGCTCCTACGGCACCCGTGGAGTCGGCTACGACGTCGAATACCTCCGCTACCAAATCGCTCTCGAGATCGGCCAGAACCAGGACTGGGACGTCGTCATCGTCGGCGTCGGCAACCTGGGCTCGGCGCTCTCGGCCTACCAGGGCTTCAGCACCCGCGGCATCCGCGTCGCTGCCCTGGTCGACAGCAACCCCGAACGCGTCGGTACGACTATCTCCGGCATCGAAGTCTCCGCGATGGCTGACCTCAAGAAGGTTGTCGCCGAGCGCGAGATCTCGATCGGCATCATCGCGACCCCAGGCGAAGCCGCCCAGGAAGTCGCCGATCGCCTGGTCGAGGCCGGCATCACCAGCATCCTCAACTTCGCGCCTGCCCTCGTGCAGGTCCCGGACAACGTGGACGTACGCAAGGTCGACCTGTCGATCGAGCTCCAGATCCTCGCCTATCACGAGCAGCGCAAGGCGGGTGAAGCGTCATGAGTGTTTTGGTTGTTGGCATGAGCCACAAGTCGGCTCCTCTCGAAGTGCTCGAGAAGGTCGCGCTGGACCCGACTGCGTCGATCAAGCTGTCGCAGCTTGTCCTCGAGACGCCCTTCGTCACTGAGTCCGTTGTCGTGTCGACGTGCAACCGCGTCGAGATCTACGTCGAGGCCGAGCGATTCCACGGCGCCGTTGAAGAGGTGTCCCGCCTGCTTGCGGAGCACGCCGATCTCGGCCGCGACGAGTTCGTGCGCCACGTCTACGTCCACTTCGACGAGGCAGCTGTCGCTCATATCTTCGGCGTTGCAGCCGGTATGGACTCGATGATCCTTGGTGAGAGCCAGATCCTCGGTCAGGTACGCGACGCGCTGCTCACGGCGCAGACCGAGTCGACTGTCGGCCCGGCGCTCAACGCGCTGTTCCAGCAGGCCCTTCGCATCGGCAAGCGTGGTCACGCCGAGACCGGTATCGACCGCCTCGCGCCGTCGATCGTCACGGCCTCGTTCGCCGCTGCCGGTGACATCGTCGATGCCCGCGACACTCGCTTCCTCATCGCAGGCGCTGGCACGATGGCCAAGCTCGCCGTTCGCACGCTGGTCGATCGTGGTGTCGACGCTGATCAGATCGCGGTGGCCAACCGCACGTACGAACGCGCGCAGGATCTCTCCATTGAGTCGGGCGTCCGCGCTGTCCGCTGGGAAGACTTGGACGACGAGCTCGCGGCCGCCGACGTATTGATCAGCTGCACTGGAGCCAACGGCGTCGTTTTCGATCGCCCACGCATCGAGGCTGCTGGTCGCCCGCAGGTGCTGATCGACCTCGCACTGCCGCGCGACATCGATGGTGGCGTCCGCGACATTGACGGCGTCTCGTTGATCGATCTCGTGGTGCTGTCGAAACTGACCGAGAACGCCGAGCTCGCTGCCGACGTGAAGCAGGTGCGCTCGATCGTCGAAGACGAGGTGCGTACGTTCCTCGTCGCCAAGGCTGCCTCTCAGGTCACGCCGACCGTTGTCGCGCTGCGCACGATGGCCACTGACGTTGTCGACGCAGAAGTGGCCCGCATCGAGGCGCGCCTCCCCAACCTCACCGCAGACGAGCTTGCGTCCGTACGCCAGGCGCTTCGCCGTGTTGCCGACAAGCTGATCCACACGCCGACCGTTCGCGTGCAGCAGCTCGTCGATGGCACCGGCAGCCTCACGTACGCCGAGGCGCTCGCTGATCTTTTCGCCCTCGACCAGGCTGCGGTTGACGCCGTGACGCGCGTCGGAGGTGAGCAGGCATGACCACCGTCAAGCTCGGCACCCGCGCCTCCACACTCGCGATGACGCAGTCCACCACGATCGCCGACTGGCTTCGCAGCAAGCACGGCGTCGAGGTCGAACTCGTTCAGATCTCCACCGAGGGGGACCGCAGCACCGAGCCGCTCGCCGGTATGGGTGGCCAGGGCGTGTTCGTTGCTGCCCTGCGCGAAGCGCTGATCAGCGGTCAGATTGACGTCGCCGTCCATTCGCTCAAGGACCTGCCAACAGCGCAGGACGAGCGCCTGGTCATTGCAGCAATCCCGTCACGCGTCGATCCGCGCGATTGCCTCGTTGCTCGTGACGGCATGACGCTCGGCGAGCTGCCGCAGGGTGCGCGCGTCGGCACCGGCTCGCCGCGTCGTGAAGCGCAGCTCAACGCACTCGGCCTCGGTGTCGAGGTCGTACCGATCCGCGGCAACGTCGACACTCGCCTGGCCAAGGTGGCATCCGGCGACTACGACGCCGTACTCCTTGCTCGTGCCGGTCTGCTGCGGCTGGGCCGCGCCGACGAGGCAACTGAGCTCATTGATCCCCTTCAGATGCTTCCTGCCCCCGGGCAGGGCGCTCTGGCCTGTGAATGCCGCGCCGACGATGTCGCGACGATTCACCTCCTTGACGGTCTCGACGACATTGACACCAGAGTCGCCGTGACCGCCGAACGCAGCCTGCTTGCCGCACTTGAGGCAGGTTGCAGCGCACCAGTCGGGGCTCTCGCGGAAGTCGCCTCTGGCGACGACGGCGACGAGCTGTGGCTCCGTGCGGTGGTCGGAGATCTTTCCGGCTCGCCCACCATCCGACTGTCCGCGACCGGCTTGCCTTCCGAAGCCGCCGCGGTTGGTGAACGTCTTGCTGCCGAGATGCTCGCCGAAGGTGCCGACACTCTCGTGGCCGTCGCCTCACCAACCCCAGGCAGATAGAGAAAAGGAACACCGTGACAATCACCAATGCGATGCCAGCACCGTCGACGCCGAGTCCCGGCTCACGCAAGGCCCCACGCGGCCATGTGAGCTTTGTGGGCGCGGGGCCAGGCGATGCCAGCCTGCTGACGGTGCGTGCTGCTGAACTGCTCGCCCAGGCTGATGTCGTCATCACGGAACTGCCCGAGCAGGAAATCCTCGTCACCAACGGCGCCGAGATCATCGACGGCGGAGTAGGGGAGGACGGCGAGCAGCTGACACACGCAGCGCGCGCCCGCCTCGTCGTACGCCACGCCAAGACCGGCGCCAATGTTGTTCGGCTCATTTCTGGCGACCCGTTCACGTACGCCACCGGGCCCGAAGAGGCTTCGGCCTGCACCAAGGCCGGTATCGGCTTCGAGATCGTCCCGGGTATCTCCTCGGTCTCGGCCGTCCCCGCGTACGCCGGTGTGCCACTCACCAACCGCACGCACCGCGAATACTCCGTGGTCAGCGTCGGCGACTCGAACGTCCACTGGGGGGACCACGCCGGTCAGCAGACGCTCGTGCTGCTCTCGGCCGTAGCCCGCATCGGCGAGGCCGCTCGCGGACTCATCGAGGCCGGTCGCTCGCCCGAGACGCCCGTTGCCATGACTCGCGTCGGCACGACGACCGAGCAGACCACGGTTGTGTCGACGCTCGCTGACATCGCCGCGGACGCCAAGGCTGCCGGTATGACCGCTCCGGCGATCACCGTTGTCGGCGAGGTCGTCACGATGCGCGAGGCGCTGTCGTGGTTCGAGACCAAGCCGCTGTACGGCTGGCGCATCCTGGTGCCCCGCACCAAGGAGCAGTCCGCTGGACTCGCGACTCGCCTGCGCGGCTACGGCGCGATCTCGGAAGAGGTCCCCACGATCTCGGTCGAGCCGCCCCGCAACCCGCAGCAGATGGACAAGGCCGTTCGCGGTCTCGTCGAGGGTCGCTACGAGTGGATCGCGTTCACCAGCGTCAACGCCGTCAAGGCCGTCCGCGAGAAGTTCGAGGAGTATGGGCTTGACGCTCGTGCGTTCTCGGGTCTCAAGGTTGCTGCCGTCGGCGACAAGACCGCTGAAGCCATCGCCACCTGGGGCATCCGCGCTGACCTCGTCCCCACGGGCGAGCAGTCGGCTCGCGGTCTCCTCGAGGACTGGCCTCCGTACGACGACCTGCTCGACCCGATCAACCGGGTGTTCCTGCCTCGCGCAGACATCGCCACGGAGACTTTGGTCGCCGGCCTGATCGATCTGGGCTGGGAAGTCGACGACGTCACGGCCTACCGCACCGTCCGGGCAGCGCCGCCGCCGGCGCCGGTCCGCGAGGCGATCAAGACCGGCAAGTTCGACGCTGTGATGTTCACGTCGTCGTCCACGGTCCGCAACCTCGTGGGCATCGCTGGCAAGCCGCACACGTCGACGATCATCGCGTGCATCGGTCCGGCCACGGCCAAGACCGCCGAGGAGCACGGCCTGCGGGTCGATGTCCTCGCGGAGTCGCCGTCGGTCGACGTACTCGCTGATGCGCTCGCCGAGTTCGGTGCCGCTCGTCGTCTGGCGTTCCTGGACGCTGGCGAGCCGGTCACCAAGCCGTCGCAGCGTCGTCCCTCGACACGGCGCAAGGCCTGACCTATGTCTTTCCCCGCTGACCGTCCTCGTCGCCTGCGCCAGTCGCCGGCGATGAGGCGGTTGGTGGCGGAGACACACGTCGAGCCGTCGCAGCTGGTGCTGCCGCTGTTCGTGGCCGAAGGGCTCAGCGAGCCCCGGCCGATCGCGAGTATGCCGGGCGTTGTCCAGCACACCCGCGAGACTGCCCGCAAGGCGTACTCCGAGGCCGCTTCCCTGGGACTCGGCGGCGTGATGTTGTTCGGTATTCCGGAGCACAAGGACGCCGTTGGGTCAGGTTCGCTTGATCCGAACGGCATCCTCAATGTCGCTCTCGCCGATGCTCGAGCGGAGGTCGGTGACGAGCTCGTCATCATGTCTGACCTCTGTCTCGACGAGTTCACCGATCACGGTCACTGTGGTGTGCTCGACTCCAGCGGTCGCGTCGACAATGACGCAACGCTTGAGATCTACGCGCAGATGGGTGTCATCCAGGCTGCTTCCGGCGCTCATGTGGTCGGTCCCAGCGGGATGATGGACGGCCAGGTTGCTGCCGTGCGTGAGGCGCTCGACGCTGCCGGTCACTCCGACACCGTGATCCTCGCGTATGCCGCGAAGTACGCCTCGGCGTTCTACGGTCCCTTCCGCGAGGCTGTCGATTCGTCGCTGCAGGGCGATCGCAAGACGTACCAGCAGGATCCCGCCAACGGCCGCGAAGCCGTACGCGAAGCGCTCCTCGATGTCGCCGAGGGTGCCGACATCGTCATGGTGAAGCCGGCCCTGTCGTACCTCGATCTGATCGCGGACGTACGTGCCGCTGTCGTTGTACCCGTCGCCGCCTACAACGTCTCCGGCGAGCTCGCGATGGTTGAAGCCGCAGCCGCCAATGGCTGGATCGATCGTGAACGTGCGATCGACGAAGTGCTGCTGTCGATCCGCCGCGCCGGCGCCGACATCGTGCTGACCTACTGGGCAGCCGAAGTAGCCGCCCGCCTCAACCGCTGAGCCTGCGGCGCGCGCAGCCAACCAAGCCTGCAAACTCCTTTCAGAACACTGTCTTGGGTGCGGGCAATCAGGGTGTGAGATCGCGAACGAGTTCGGCGGCGGGACGAACGTCGTGGATTCTCGCCACCGTCTCGCCAGCGTAGAGCGGGCTTTTCTCGAGTGCTCTCGCTGGAAAGGTGTCGCTTGGTGTCTGCGCCGTGAGTGCGAGAGGACTGCTGCTTCCCGAGTGCAACGTATGAATGGAAAACCGCGCCGGAAGGCGCATCACAAGCGGGGTGACGACGGCGTGAAGCCTGCGAATACTGCTCGGACCCAGCGAGTTGTCATGAAGCCACCTACGTGTTGCCGCGTTCGGCAGGACTCGGTGAGGTGCGTGCGGCCAACCTAGTCCAAAGAGCTCCGTAAGAATGGTTTCGGAACCTTCGACCACGCGGCGCTGATACTCCGTCGAGATCGGACACTCGTCGCTTGCGAGAAAACGTGTACCCAACGCCGTTGCCGTCGCTCCGGCCGCCAGTGCCCGGCGAACATCGTCAGCGTCGGCGATGCCTCCAGCGAGGAAGATTTCGGAATCAGGCGGAATCGCGGCACGTACTAGCCCCAGCAATTCAAGCGCCGGTACCTTCCCGCGCACATGACCGCCCGCCTCGACACCTTGCACGACAATGCCGTCCGCTCCCGCCGCGATCGCGGCTTGGGCTTCGTCGACCGAGCCAACCGTGTGCAGCCAGGGCTTGTCCACACGGCGCTGTGGCACTGATTCCCAATGTGTGACGACGAGATCTGCATCGTTCGCGACCTGCCAGTGGCGCTGCGTCGCCTGTGGAACGGTCAAGTTGATGGAAATCGGTCGTGATGTGAGTGACCGCGCTTTCATCAGTTCGTCACGCAGCGACGCCACAGGAAGCCAGCCGATCGTCCCAAGGCCACCTGCTTCGGAGACGACCGCGGCAAGTTCGCCAGCGGGAAGTCCTCCCATACCTGCCTGAACCACCGGCGATACAACACCCAGTCGTTCTAGGAGTTTGGACGTCATGGTTGTGACGCTACTCGGGATAGCAGGTGCGTGTTGTTCTTCGAGGCGATGGGGTCGGCAAGGCTTTTGTGTTCACCCTCAGGCGGCGAAGGCGATGCGCGTCAGTCGGTGCATGAGATCCAGGCCGGGGCGCGCTCCGGAGTGGTCGCGCATGGTGAAGTCGGTTGGTTCGGCTATGTGGTGGGTTTTGATGTTGTGGTGCCTTCGGCAGAGTGCCCGGAGGTTGGTGCCGTTGGTCGGACCGTCAGGTCTGGGAATCTCGTGGTCGAGGTCTGACTCCATCGACGGTCTGGAGCAGGTCGCGAATCTGCAGGTGCCGTCTCGAGCTTGGATCGATGTGCGGAGTGCATCTGAGGGGAATGGTCTGGGTTCGGTGGTGTCGAGGATCCGTCCGAGTGGGTCGGTGAGGATCCGGAACCACAGGGTGCCGGGCTGCTGGGTCATCTCGCGGACCATCTGGGCGGGGAGCGCGAATGATCCGTCGAAGGATTCGCCTGGCAGGTCGTCGAGGCCGGTGAGTGAGGTGACGGGGACGGTGACGCCGATGACTGCTCGGGAGCTGCTGGTCTGGCCCTCAGCAACCCCACGCAACTGGTCGATGAACAGGTCAGCCCGACGCTGGTCGAGGGTCCGGTCATCGGACGTCGCTTTGGCACGCTCGGTGAGCATGGCGTCGATCAGGAGTGCGTCAGGTGTCGGGATGTAGGCGGTGAGGAAGGACATGCCGTCGTCCTGGTGGTTGACCCATATCGACCGCTTGGACTGTTCTTCTTTCGCAGTCGCATCGCTGGTCTCCCAGGTGGCGACGAACCGGTTGAGCTTGGCCTTCAACTGAGCTGTGGTGTGGGTGGCGGCGTAGTCACCGATCGTCCCGTCCAGATGGATGAGGTTCTCCTGCGTCGTCAGCTTCGCAGTGGCGGAGGCGATCAGGCTGACCCGGAAGGCGTCGATGCGGCCTTGGCCGTAGGCGGTCCAGGTCAGTGGCATCAGGTTGCGGATGCGTCGGGAGTCAGCAAGACGAACCTGCACGGTTCGGGTCGGCTGATGCAACGCCACTCCGAGTTCGTCCGCCGCGAAGCTGATCTCCATGTCACGCACCCGCGGGTCCTCGTGGCGTTCGGCCTCGATCCTGCGAACGTCCACAAACTGGAGCATGTCGGCGGCGGTTTCGGCTTCCAACTTTGCACGCACGACCTCTCGCGCGGCGATCCTGTCGAGGATCTCCTGCCCGGCGTCGATTGCTGTGCTCATACGTCAAAACTAGTCGCCACCACTGACAGTCGATTCAGCCGGAATCTGCTCTGTGGACAGCGAATTTCGACGATCAGCTGTGGACTCCAGACAAAGCGAAAGGCCCTCCCGAAGGAGGGCCTTTCGTCGTGTTCAGATCAGCTGAGCAAGCCGGTGATGCACTTGGTGAGCTTGGCCAGGTCGAGCGTCGAAAGACCGCTTGCGAGGCACTGGGCCTTGGCCTGAGCCCAGGTCAGTGTGGAGCCGCCGCCGCCGGAGCTGCCGGAGGTGCTGCCGCCGCCAAGGTCTCCGAGGATGCCGCCTACGAGACCGCTGAGGCCGTCGCTGGTTGTGCCGCCCCCGGTGCCGCCGTCAGTACCGCCATCGGTACCACCGTCAGTGCCGCCGTCAGTGCCGCCATCGGTGCCGCCGTCGGTTCCCTTGGGGGGCTTGTTGGCGTTGTTCTCAGCCCTCTTGGCCTTCTTGCGCTGAGCCTCGGTGAGGGTCTGGTCGTTGCTCTGGCTGGTCAGGACCGACGCAGTCGAGAAGTCGTTCGGCGTCTGCGTGAACTCACCGGCCGCGTAAGCCGCCGAGACCTGGAGGACCAGGTCGACGTACGACTGCGAGTGGTTGTAGCGACGAACCGCAGCGGCAGCGCCCTGCTCCGTGGAGAGGTTGCCGGGACCGGCGCAGAGGTAGATGCCGGCCGACGTTGCAGCGTCATCGATGTCCTGGGGGTTCTTCATGCCGTCGTTGTCGGAGTCGACCGCGACGGACTTCCAGGTGCTGGGGATGAACTGCAGCGGACCAACAGCGCGGTCGTAGACCGAGTTCTTGTCGATGGCGCCGTTGTCGGTGTCGGCGACCTTGGCGCGGCCGTCGTTGCCGTCGAGCGGGACACCGTAGATGCCTGGCTTGGCGATGCCGTCAGCGCTCAGCGAGTTGCCGTCACTGCGTCCGTGGTTGCTCTCGACGCGGCCGATGGCTGCGACGAGGTTCCACGGAAGGTTGCAGGAACCGTCAGCGCTGCCGAGCAGAGTCTCGGCGCGACGGTAGGCGTAGAGGGCCGCAGACGGAATGCCGTTGGTCGACAGCGTCGCGACGGTGCCGTTGAGGCCGGCGCGGGGATCGATGCCGCCGGGCGTCTCCTGGACGCTGGCCGGCTGATCGAAAGCGGTCGACGGAACGTCAGGAACGGCTCCGCCGCCACTGCCATCCGAGGCCGTTGCAAAGGTTGAGTTGGTCAGCGCAGCTCCCCATGCGCCAACCAGTACTGCCATCGGTACCAAGGCACTGGCCTTCTGCCACCGAGTGAGCTTGCGTGCTCCCATGTGTTCTTGCCCTCCAACGTACATACATCGAGTAACTGGATGTTACAGCGATTGTGGACCGTCGTGGAAATAGTCCAGATATGAGAACAACGAGGCCCACGGTGCATTGTTACGCGGAGATGACGCCGCCGACCCGTGTGAAGAGGCCGCTTGGGACAATGGTGAGGTGACCCCGACACCGGCCTCCCAGAAGCTGTTCGATCGCGCCCTCGCCGTGTCGCCGGGTGGCGTCAACTCACCGGTGCGAGCGTTCCGTGCCGTCGGCGGCACACCGATCTTCATGAAGTCGGGCTCAGGAGCCTGGCTGACTGACGTCGACGGGAAGACCTACGTCGACCTGGTCGGCTCGTGGGGGCCCATGCTGCTCGGGCACGCGCACCCCGAGGTGCTCGCCGCGGTCGACAGCGCCGTCGCTCTTGGCACGTCATTCGGTACACCGTCTGAGCCTGAGGTCCTGCTGGCCGAGGAGATCGTCGCTCGTACGTCAGTCGACTCCGTACGACTCGTGTCGTCAGGTACCGAGGCGACCATGTCGGCCATCCGCCTCGCCCGTGGGTTCACGGGCCGCGACAAGATCGTGAAGTTTGCTGGTTGCTACCACGGCCATGTGGATGCGCTCCTTGCCGAAGCCGGCTCGGGAGTTGTCACCCTCGGCATTCCCGGTACGCCCGGAGTCCCGGCACACGTCACGGCAGACACGATCGTGCTGCCGTTCAACGACAGGGCCGCGGTTGAGGCCGCGTTTGCCGAGTACGGCGCCGAGATCGCGTGCCTCATCACCGAGGCGGCACCCGGCAACATGGGCGTCGTCCCCCCGGCTCCCGGATTCAACGCGTTCCTGTCGGAGATCTGCACTGCCAACGGCGCACTGTTCATCAGCGACGAGGTGATGACCGGATTCCGCGTCACCTCCGCCGGCCACTGGGGTGTCGACGGCAAGGTCGAGGGCTGGAGCCCCGACCTGGTCACGTTCGGCAAAGTCATGGGCGGTGGCTTCCCCGCGGCAGCATTCGGTGGTCGCGCCGACGTCATGAACTTGCTCGCACCGGTCGGTCCCGTCTATCAAGCCGGCACGCTCTCGGGCAACCCGATTGCCACCACTGCCGGGCTCGCAACGTTGAAGCTTGCGACGCCCGATTCGTACGGCCGCCTCGACGCAACATCTGCCGAGCTGCAACGCCTGGTCGGCGAAGCGCTCACTGCCGAAGGCGTCGAACACATCGTCCAGAACGCAGGAAACATGTTCAGCGTCTTCTGGGGAGTGACCGACCGGGTGGCCAACTTCGCCGATGCGCAGGAGCAGGAGGCGTGGCGCTACAAGGCGTTCTTCCACGCCATGCTCGACGCCGGCGTCTACCTCCCACCGAGCGCATTCGAGTGCTGGTTCGTCTCGGCCGCACACGATGCTGAGGCACTCTCTAGAATTGCCGAGGCGCTCCCCAGCGCCGCGCGCGCCGCCGCACGAGCCGAAAAGGACAACTGATGACCGAACGCACGATCGTGCACCTGATGCGCCACGGCGAGGTTCACAACCCCGAAGGCGTGCTCTACGGCCGCCTTCCCGAGTACTACCTCTCAGACCTCGGCCATCAGATGGCTGCTGCGGCTGCCGAGTGGTTGTCGAAGAACGAGATCGTGCACCTGGTTGCCTCTCCGCTCGAGCGCGCGCAGCAGACGGCAGAGCCCCTGGCGAAGATCCTCGACGTGCCGATCCACACCGATCCTCGCGTCATCGAGGCAGGCAACCAGTTCGAGGGCAAGACGTTCGGCGTGGGCGATGGTGCGCTTAAGCGCCCGCAGAACTGGTGGAAGCTGCGCAACCCGCTCCGTCCATCGTGGGGAGAGCCCTACAAGGAGATCGCAGCCCGTATGAAGGCTGCCGTTGACGACGCTCGCGAAGCCGCTCGCGGCCATGAAGCCGTGATCGTGTCGCACCAGCTGCCCGTCTGGACGGCCCGCCGCGCGTACGAGAAGAAGAGCTTCGTCCACGATCCGCGCAACCGTGAGTGCTCGCTCGCGAGCCTCACCAGCCTGACCTTCGATGGCGACGAGTTCGTCGGACTGACCTACGCAGAGCCGGCCGGACACCTGATCCCCGAGGCGCTGCGCAAGAAGTTCGTCGGCGGCGCGTGACCCATAGGCACCGTGTCCTTGCAGCGGTGATCGGGGCACTCGTCCTGGTCACCGGTTGCAGCGGTGCCGGCAACCGAGGGTCGACCGGTGGCTACGTCACCGCGAACGGCGCGATCACCCAGGTCGATCCCGCTGATCGTCAACTGGCGCCGATCCTCGAGGGCAAAGATCTCGACGGCAAACCGTTCACGTCCGAGGCGTTCGCGGGCAAGACGCTCGTCGTGAATGTCTGGGGTTCGTGGTGCCCGCCGTGCCGCAAGGAAGCGCCGGCGCTCAAGCTCGTCTCCGACGAGTACGCCGACAAGAACGTTCAGTTCGTCGGCATCCTCGTACGCGATGACGTGGCGTCTGCCCGAGCGTTCAACCGCAAGCACGACATCACCTACCCGAGCATCGACGACTACTCGAACCGCAACGGTCTCGGCTTTGCCTCGTCGCTTCCGGCGCAGGCAATCCCGACGACCTGGATCATCGACTCAAAGGGTCGCGTTGCAGTACGCATCGTGTCTGAGAACCTCACCGCATCGACCCTGTCCGGCTTGATCGATGACGTACAGGCTGGTGTGGCGTGACCGACTGGTTCGTCGAAACGGTCGGTTCAGGATCGTTGATCCTGGCTGTGCCCATCGCAGTGCTTGCGGGACTCGTCTCCTTCTTCTCACCGTGTGTGCTTCCGCTGCTGCCCGGCTACCTCTCTTATATGACCGGTGTTGGCGTGCAGGATCTCGACACCGCACGACGTGGCCGGATGCTGACAGGCTCGGTCCTGTTCGTGCTCGGCTTCTCCGTCATCTTCGTCGCGGGAGGCACACTGTTCGGCTCGATCGGTCTGCGATTGGCGGAACACCAGCGCACGGTCTCGATCGTGATGGGCATCGTGGTCATCGCACTCGGCTTCGTGTTCATGGGATTCATCCCGTTCATGCAGCGTGAGGTCAAGATCCACGCCGTCCCGGCTGTGGGCCTGGCCGTCGCTCCACTTCTGGGAGCGCTGTTCGCATTCGGCTGGATCCCGTGTGTCGGGCCGACGCTCGGTGCTGTGCTCGGCCTCGCCAACACCGAGGGCACCGCCGCGAGAGGCGCGTTCCTCTCTTTCACGTATTGCCTCGGCCTCGGCATCCCCTTCGTACTCGCGGCACTGGGATTCGGACGCTTCATGCGTGCGATCGCGTGGGTCAAGCAGAATCAGCGCGCCGTGAACGTCGCCGGCGGCCTCATGCTGGTTGCCGTTGGCATCCTGCTCGTCACGGGCGCGTATGACTCATTGGCCGACAGCCTTCGCAGCTCGTTCGGCACCGGGACGTCGGCAATATGAGTAGCGACGGACAGAACGCAGTCCCGGCGCTGGGCAGCCGCGAGTTCACCAGGTGGTTCTGGCGTCAGCTGACGTCGATGCGTACGGCGCTGTTCTTGTTGCTTCTCCTCGCGATCGCGGCGGTCCCCGGATCGCTGGTGCCTCAGCGAGGCGTCGACGCACGGGCGACCGAGGCGTACCTGATCGATCACCCCAAGCTCGGTCCGATCCTCGACAATCTCGGCTTCTTCAGCGTCTACACGTCGCCGTGGTTCAGCGCGGTGTACCTGCTGCTGCTCGTCTCTCTGGTCGGCTGCATCCTGCCGCGATCGTTCGTCTACCTCCGTGCCTTGCGCGCCAGGCCACCCAAGGCGCCCAAGAACTTCAGTCGGCTCCCGGCGTCGGCGTCCTTCGAGACGGAGGCTTCGATCGACGAGGTCGCGGCTGCGGCCCGCAAGGTGCTGCGTCGGGCGCGAGTCGATGTCGTCAGCGAGAAGGATTTCGTCGAGCTCAGCGCCGAGAAGGGCTTCCTCCGCGAAGCCGGCAACCTGGTCTTCCACATCAGCGTGGTTGTGGTGCTCGTCGGCGTGGCCGTGGGCACGCTGTTCGGCTATCGCGGATCGTCGATCGTGACCGAGGGTGACGGCTTCTCGAACGTCCTCACCCAGTACGACGAGTTCGGCTCCGGATCGCTCTTCAACACCGATGACCTGCCGCCGTTCTCGCTGCACCTCGATCAGTTCACTGCGAAGTTCCAGCCCCTCGGCAGCGCCCAGGCCGGAGCGCCGAGACTGTTCCGCGCCGAGGGAACGTACGGGTCCAAGCCCGGCGAGGCCGAGAAGCCGTTCGACATCACGGTCAACCACCCACTCTCGATCGATGGCACCTCCGTCTATCTCGTGGGCCAGGGCTACGCGCCGGTCATCAAGGTGACCGATGCCAAGGGCGATGTCGTGTTCGAGGACGCCGTACCGTTCCTGCCGACCGACCCGTCGTACACCTCGAACGGCGTGGTGAAGGTTCCCGGCGCAGAACCCGAGGAGCTCGGCTTCCAAGGCTTCTTCCTGCCGACGGCAATTTCCGGTGAGGACGGGATCTCGATCTCGGCCTTCCCCGGTGCTGCCAATCCGCTGCTCGGCCTCTTCGTCTGGCATGGCGATCTGGGCCTCGATGACGGACTCCCGCAGTCGGTCTACGTGCTCGACAAGACCAAGATGAAGCAATACCTGGGCCCGAACGGCAAGGGCTTCCGCATCAGCCTGAGCCAGGGTCAGGAGGCTGATCTTCCGGGTGGCGGCACGATCCAGTTCGTCGAGCTGCGCCAGTTCGTACGGTTCCAGTTCAGCTCGTCACCGTTGGTCAAGGTCCCGCTGTTCGGGATCGTGGCCGGACTGCTCGGTCTGATGATCTCGTTGTCGGTCAAGCCAAGAAGGACCTGGATTCGAGCCCGCCGGGAAGGCTCACGTACCGTTGTCGATGTTGCAGCGCTTGACCGAGTGCCCCGCGACGACCTGCCGGCTGACCTGGACGAGTTCCTCACCCGATTCAGGCACGCACTGACAGAGGAGAAGTCATGACCGTGGCGCAGCTCGCCCAGTTCTCGAACTACGCGATCGCCTCAGCGACCGGTGTTTTGGCGCTCGCCTTCGTTGCGTATGTCGCGCAGTGGAGCTTTGCTCGTGGGGTCGTACCTGACCGTGAGCTCGTCTCTGCCGGCTCTGCAGGCGCGGCTGACGCAGATCAGCCGGGCGCTGAACGCAGCAGCATGGCCGGCGGCATCGGGTTCTCGCTCACCGCTTTGGCCGCAGTCATCTTGTTCGCTGGAGTGCTCACCCGAGGTCTCGCCGCCGAGCGCGTGCCGTGGGGCAACATGTACGAATTCGGTTGCGCCGCAATTCTCGTCGCGCTGACCTCATACATCGTGCTGGTCCGCGTGTGGTCGATCGACTGGGTCGGACCAATCATCACCGGCTTCGGCACCGTCGTTCTTGGCCTGTCGATGCTCGTGTACGTACCGGCCGGACCTCTCGTCCCCGCGCTGCACTCGTACTGGCTCGTCATCCACGTCCTCGGCGCCATGATTGCCGGATCGTCGTTCCTGGTCGGCGCAGCCGCATCGGTGCTCTATCTGATCAAGGCACGCGCCGAACGCAATACTCCGGAGGACGAGCGGAGCGGCTTCCTGTGGAGCATCCCTGATTCCGCGCGTATCGATCAGATCGCATACCGGGTTCATGCCTTCGCGTTCCCGATCTGGACGTTCGCTGCGTTGATCGCCGGACCGATCTGGGCGCAGTACTCGTGGGGCCGCTACTGGGGCTGGGACCCGAAGGAGGTCTGGGCGTTCATCACCTGGGTCGTCTACGCCGGTTACCTGCACGCCCGCGCCACGGCTGGATGGAAGGGCAAGTCCGCCGCGATCGTCGCCCTGATCGGGTTCGGCTGCTTCATCTTCAACTTCGTAGGCATCAACCTGTTCGTCGCAGGTCTCCACTCGTACGCCAAGTAATTCAGAGGCCGCGCAGGTAGTCCGGATCGTCGTCTGGTCCCTTGGGGCCCGGCGGGGGAGTCCAACCGCCACCGCTGCTTGGCTTGGGCGGAGCGGCAGGCTTCAGCCGACCGAAGAACAGCCACAGGAGCGGGCCGACCGGCGCAAGCAGCAGGATCAGGAACCACAGCGGCTTGGGCAGAAACCGTACGCGGTCCGGGGGCGTCGCGATCAGGTCGAACAGGGCATAGACGAACAGCGTGATGCCGATTGCGACGATCAGTGCCTTGCCCATGCACCAACCGTACCGGGGAGGTTGCAACCGAAAGTCGGCATCGGCCCGGCAACGATTAGGCTGCGGACATGAAGGCTTTCTTGACCTACACCGCCGCGCGCATCGCCGTGTTCGCCGTGACCTTCGGCATCGTCTGGGGAATCGCGTCGATCTTCTTCGAGTCGGGCAACACCTTCAGCCTGCTCGTGCTGCTTGTTTCGCTCCTCCTGTCGTCGGTCGCCTCGATCTTCCTGTTGGCCGATCTCCGCAACAAGCTCGCCCTCAACGTCCAGCAGCGTGCCGAACGGATGACTGAACGTCTCGAGGAGTCGCGTCGTGCCGAAGACATCGACTGAGGATCGCGCCTGGATCGCCGAGGCGATTCGCCGAGTCGACGCTGACGCCAATCGCAGCGCCGACACACACCTCCATGTCCTGCCGATCCCGGTGCCGGGCATCGAGCTCTACCTCAAGGACGAGTCGGTCCACCCAACCGGCAGCCTCAAGCACCGCCTGGCTCGATCGCTGTTCCTGTACGCACTGTGCAACGGCTGGATCGGCCCCAAGAGCACCGTCATCGAGGCATCCAGCGGTTCGACGGCGGTGAGCGAGGCCTTCTTCGCCCGCCTGATCGACCTGCCATTCGTGGCTGTCATGCCGGCAACGACGAGCCCCGAGAAGATCGCGCTGATCGAGTTCTATGGCGGCCGCTGCCACCTCGTCGACGATCCGGCGATGATCTACGACGAGGCCAAGCGCCTCGAGGCCGAGTGCAACGGCCACTACATGGACCAGTTCACGTATGCCGAGCGGGCAACCGACTGGCGAGGCAACAACAACATCGCCGAGTCGATCTTCGAGCAGATGCAGGCCGAACCGCATCCATGCCCGACCTGGGTCGTCGTCGGAGCGGGTACCGGTGGCACATCAGCCACGATCGGTCGCTTCGTTCGCTATCGCCGCTTCAAGACGCGAGTGGCGGTCGCCGATCCGGAGAACTCGGCGTTCTACGGCGGCTGGGAGTCCGACAGCTCCGATGTCACGACCGACACCCCGTCTCGCATCGAAGGCATCGGTCGTATGCGGATCGAGCCGTCCTTCGTGGGCGGGGTCATCGACGACATGGTGCATGTCCCGGACGCTGCATCAATCGCCGCAATGCGATGGGTCTCCGGAATCCTCGGTCGTCCCGTGGGTGGATCGACCGGCACGAACGTCTGGGCATCGCTGCAGCTGATTGGCCAGATGCGTGAGGCCGGTGAGGAAGGCAGCGTCGTCACGCTGCTGTGCGACGGGGGAGAGCGCTACGCGCACACGTACTTCGACGAGTCCTGGCTCAAAGCCAAGGGACTCGACATCACCCCGTACGCCGACGCACTCGCCGAGTTCGAGAAGACCGGCGTCCTTCCAGCGGTCTAGGCGCCGAGCGCGAGGCCGAGCGCGAGACCGCCGGCGTACACGAGCTCGGCAAGGCCGGTGTCGCGGAGCACGGGGATGAGCGCAATGCCCTGCGCTCCCGAAGAGACCACCTGACGGGCGCGAACGGCGAGCGGTACGAACACGAGTCCGAGCAGAGCCCAGCTCGTGAACGCTGATGCCCAGACGAGGCAGCCGAGTGCGACGAGCAACAGCAGAACGAAGAAGCGGCGGGTGTTCTTGTCGCCGAGCAGAACGGCCAGGGTGCGCTTGCCCGACTCAGTGTCGGTCGGGATGTCGCGCAGGTTGTTGGCGACCAGGATGGCGCAAGCGAGCGCGCCGACACCGACGCCGACTGCGACGGAGAGCCAAGTGATGCGCTCGATCTGTACGTACGCAGTGCCGAGCACTGCGACGAGGCCGAAGAACACGAAGACGCTGACCTCGCCGAGTGCGCGATAGCCGTACGGCGAAGGTCCGCCGGTGTAGGTCCATGCCGCGAGGATCGCGGCAGCGCCGACGAGCAGCATCCACCACGAGCTGGTGGCTGCGAGGGCGAAACCAAGCGCACCGCCGAGGGCGAGGAAGGCGAGCGCGGCGACCTTGACCTGCTTGGCGGGTACGAGCCCGGAGCCCACGAGACGCAGCGGGCCGACGCGATTGTCGTCGGTGCCCTTGATGCCGTCGGAGTAGTCATTGGCGTAGTTGACGCCGATCTGCAGTGCCAGCGATACGCCGAGCGCGAGCAGCGCTTTCCACCACACGACCGAGTCGGCGAAGGCGGCAACGCCGGTACCGGCGACGACTGGAGCGATGGCGGCGGGCAGGGTGCGGGGGCGCGCGCCCGCGATCCAGAGCTGGGTGCGGGTCGGCGTGGTCACGAGCGACAAGTCTGCCACCACTCGATCGATGAACGGGTGTGAGGTTGTCAACTTTGAGTTGACGGCGTGGTGACGTCAACATAGCGTTGACATATGGCCACCTCCGCTCCAGACGGTTCAGCGCACGAGCTCGCTGACCTCCTTGCGCAGGCGATCGCCAAGATCGACCCGACGATCGCCCGTCGACTCGACACGGATCCGCAGGCCCACCTCGATCTCATCGTGTTGACCAGTCGCGCCCATGCCGAGACTCGAGCTCTCAACCTGTCGGCCGTGTCCTCCGCTCGCTCGGCGGGTTGGAGCTGGGAAGCAATCGGCACGGCACTCGGTATGAGCAAGCAGGCCGCCCAGCAGCGCTTCGGCATCAAGTCGGACGACCACGAAGACTCGCCTGAGCAGCGGCGTCTCGTCGGTCTGATTGCAGCCAACGAGATCGAGCAGCTTAACGAATGGGGTGCTCAGGGCTGGCACTCGATTGCGTACGGTCCGGGCTTCCACGACGTTGAGAAGTCGAAGACGCGCTGGGAGCATCGCCGCGCCGTCGTCGGCAGTCGTCGCGCCCGCGATCTCGACAGCAAGGGCTGGGAACGCATCGGCACGATGTGGTTCCCGTGGATCTACTTCAAGCGCCAAGTTGCTGGTCCCCTCGAGCCCCCTGAGTCGCCGTGAGTTTGCGTCCGGTTGCAGGGTCGCCGCGTGAGGTGCTGGCCCTGCTCGAACCCTGGGTTCGCGACGGCGGTGAGCCGATCGTCGTACGTACATCTGGCAGCACTGGAACCGCGAAGGATGTCGTGCTCTCGCATGCCGCTGTGATGGCGTCAGCTCACGCTGCACTCGACCGGCTCGGCGGCCCGGGGCAGTGGCTGTCGGCGATTCCGGCGACGGGAGTTGGGGGCCTGCAGGTGCTCGTCCGCTCGATCATCGCTGGTACTGATCCGGTGTTCGCCGACGAGTACGACGACATCCCATCAGCCATCGCCGGGATGAACGGAGATCGGCGCTATGCCTCGTTGGTGCCGACCCAACTGCATCGCCTCGCGGACAACCTCTCGGTGCTTTCCGGACTTGATGCCGTCGTGATCGGCGGAGCGGCGACTCCGGGATCGCTGCTTGCCCAATCGCGCGATGCTGGCGTGAACGTCGTCCGCGCCTACGGGATGAGTGAGACCTGCGGCGGCTGCGTATATGACGGTGTGCCGCTCGACGGCGTGCAGATTCGCGTCGACGACGAGCATCAGGTGCACCTTGCGGGACCCATGCTCTTCGACCGCTACGGCGATCCCGATGTGCCGACAGACGTCGTCGACGGCTGGTTTGCGACCAACGACCTCGGCGAGATCGACGACCATGGTCGACTGACGATCACCGGCCGCAGCGACGACGTGATCATCAGCGGTGGCGTCAACATCCCACTGCCTGCGGTCACTGAGGCATTGCGAGGGCACGAGGGTGTCGGCGATGCGATCGCCGTCGGCGTACCGGATGACGAGTGGGGCACCCGAGTGGTCGCCTATGTCGTACCAGCTGATGCCGTTTGCCTTGATGGTCTGCGGCTCGATGAGGTGCGCGACGCCATTGAAGCGGCAGGTCTCCCGCGTACGTGGGCCCCACGTGAGGTCGTACTTGTCGACGCTCTGCCGCTGTTGCCGGGCGGCAAGGTTGACCGCCAAGCCCTCCGGCGTCTCTAGGAGCTGTCCCGAACTCGCACCATTCCGGTCAGCGTCGGAACGTACAGCGAGCCGTCGGGCGCAAGGGTGACGGGAGCGCCGTGGTTGTTGAACATCGTCCCCGTGCCTGTACGCACCGAGAACTCCGACTTTCCGGTCGCTGCTGACATCGCCGTGACGTACCAAGCCGCGACGCCCCACCGATTCGGACGCACTGTGTAGGAGTAGACGAGTCCATTGGCCAGCGAGACCTTCGGAACCGTGCTCGGACCGATCTCATCGTTGGTCCAGGCAACCTTGCACTCGCGGCTCCCGGCGGATGGAACCGCGTCGACCCGGGCAAAGCCGCCAGGGAAGTCTCGTCCGAGTGCGGCGCTGAGCGGGTTGTCGTTGCCGTAGTTGTTCTCGACAATCACGCTCGCATCGCCCACAGCGGTCAGTGAGTTGTCTGTGGAGCTTTCCCTCTTGCCGAACACGGGCACTTCGCACACGAGTGATCCGTCCTTGGCGCGGTAGAACTGCACGTTCATCCGCGGCTCGGCGTTGTCAGTGATGGCGACCAGACCGCTGGGAAGCACGGTCGGCGTCGTGCCGCTCCCAGGGCTCAGCTGTCCGGACTTGTCGATGCCGCTGTTGCGGTAGACCGTTCGCCACAGAACCTTTGGCCGTCCGGCGTCGATGGCGAGTTTGTAGAACGCGCCGTCGGTGACGACATACAGGCCGCCCTTGTCGACGGAGATCGAGTTGGAGATGTCTTCCTTCAGATCAAGGACCGTCGGAGGGCCGCTCGTGCCTGCATGGCCGACTCGACCGTGTCGGCTCACGAACCAGGTGCCGTTGCCTTCCCAATCGGGCATGAGCGCGATGACGCAATCGTCCTTGGGAACGGCGCCAGCGAGGTCGATCGTGCGCTCGATCGTCAGCTTCGGATAGCCGCCGGCGCCTGAGGTGCTTACGACGGCGATCGTCCGGACCGTCGTACCGACGAAAGCGGTGTCCTGGTTGTCGAGGTAGAAGTACGCGCCGCCGCAGAGGTCCTCCCATGGCTTCTTGCCGGTGTTGCCGGTGCGTCCGGGTAGTCCGAGGGTGTCGACGGGATCCATCGAGTCCGGGTCGACGATGTGCATGACGGGACCGGACACGGCGCCGCAGAGCGCGATCATCCGTTCGCGTGAGTCGAAGGCGAGCGTGGCGCACTCCTTGATGCCGTACCAGGAGCTGTCGACCTCGGGATCGTTTCCGAGCGGGCCCGGTCCGGGGTAGGCATCGGAAGCCCAGCCGTCGTTGTGCATTGAGCTGGTGCCGTTGGGTGCCAAGCCGGGGTGCTGGGGGATCGCGAGATCGATCGGGTGCGGGGTGGCTGGGCTGCCGACGTATGACGGGGTCACGAGCAGACCGCCGCCCGGCGGGATTGGTAGGCGGCCGTCCGGGATGACCACAATCGCTGCGGCAGTCGATGCGATGACTCCGACGAGCACCAGCAGCTGTTTGCGGTTGGGCCTGAGTTCGTGGCGCACCCTCGGTACGAGCAGCAGCAGGATGGCGGCCAGCAAAGCCCAAGGGCCGAGAGCGAAGTACGCCGCGGCGACCCCGAGCAACAACAGGGTGCGCGTGAACCTCATGCCCCCACCGTAGGGACACGCGGGTGCACCGTGGTTCGTGCCGGTAAGTTGCCTGACGTGCAGTTCCGGACCTACTCGATCGCAATGCCGACGCCCTTTCGCGGCATCACGCGGCGCGAAGGCATGGTGGTCGAAGGTGCTGCGGGCTGGGCTGAGTTCAGCCCGTTCCTCGACTACAACCCTGTCGAGTCCGCGCCGTGGCTCGCCGCCGCAATCGACTCAGCTGAGCGGGGATGGCCGGCATCGCTGCGCGATCACGTCGCGGTGAACTGCACAGTCCCTGCCGTCGACCCAGACGAGGCCGCGCGCATCGTTCGGGCCAGCGGATGCGGCACTGCCAAGATCAAGGTCGCTGAGAAGGGGCAAACTCTCGCCGACGACATCGCCCGGATCGAGGCCGTACGAGATGCGCTCGGCCCTCGAGGAAAGGTGCGAGTTGATGCCAACGGTGGCTGGTCGGTCGACGAAGCCGTGATCGCGATCGCCGCGCTCGAAAGCAGCGCTAACGGTCTCGAGTACGTCGAGCAGCCGTGTGCCAGCGTTGAAGATCTCGCCGCCGTACGCCGCAGAGTCGACGTACTGATCGCCGCCGACGAGTCGATTCGCCGCGCCGCGGACCCGATGCGGGTCGTCGCGCTTGAGGCCGCCGACATCGCGGTCCTCAAGGTTGCGCCTCTGGGCGGCGTACACGCCTGTCTTCAGATCGCCGAGCAGATCGGTCTACCCGTCGTCGTGTCCAGCGCCGTCGAGACGTCGATTGGCTTGGCCGCGGGCCTGGCCCTCGCGGCGGCGCTTCCCGAGCTCCCGTATGCCTGTGGTCTCGCCACCACCTCGTTGCTGGATGGTGATGTCGTCGCGTCACCGCTCGTACCGGTCGATGGGTACCTTCCGGTTGGCCGCCAAGTCTTCGACGAGGTCGCATATGACACCGTTGCAGCAGATGCCGAGACTGATGCCCGTTGGCAACAGCGACTCCAAGACGTGAAGGCGGTGCTGGCATGAGTGCCACGGAGACCGCGCAGTACCTCGTTCACCAGCTCATCGCGCGTGACGTCAAAGACGCCGTCATCGCACCCGGTTCTCGATCGGGTCCGCTGGCTCTGGCTCTCCACGCCGCGGATGCCCAGGGGCTCATCCGACTGCACGTCCGGGTCGATGAGCGCGAAGCAGGATTCCTCGCCCTAGGCCTCGCGAAGTCCTCCCGTCGACCAGTCCCGGTCGTGACAACGTCTGGCACGGCCGTCGCCAACCTGCATCCGGCCATGCTGGAGGCGCTCCACGCTGGCGTTCCGGTCATCGCGGTGACAGCGGATCGGCCTGGTCGGCTCCGTGGCACGGGTGCCAATCAGACGACTGAGCAGCGCAAGATCTTCCCTGGCATCCAGTTCACCTCGGATCCGTGGGAAGCCGTGCGGTTCACCGGCCCGCGGCACCTCAACCTCGAGCTCGACGAACCGCTGATCGAGCCGGTCGCGTGGGATTTCTCCGCCCGTCGACCGACGGAGTCCTCGACCTTCACCGAACCACTGGTCCACGCAAAGCTCGAGGTTGGACCGCAGACCGTTGTGGTCGCTGGCGATGATTCTCAACAGGCGGCACGAGAGCTTGCGGAGCAGGGTGGTTGGCCGCTGTTCGCCGAACCCACTTCTGGTTCACGTACGGGCGACAACGCGCTGGCGGCTTACCGACTGGTGCTCCAGCACTCACCACTCACAGAACAGATCGAGCGGGTCATCAGCTTCGGGCACTCGACGCTGTCTCGCCCCATCACCCAGCTGCTCAGCCGCACCGACATCGAGATCGTCCACGTCGGCACACCCGGCACGTTCCCAGTGCCGGCTGGCGGGAACGTCCGCTTCGTCGACGTGGTCGAAGCCGCAGCCGATGATGATGGTTGGCTGAGCTCGTGGCTGGACGCCGACAAGGTGGCCACTGCTGCGATAGACGCTGTGCTCGACGGGGCCACGCCGTACGACGTTGCGCGCACGATCAACCACGGCGTTCCGCCTGACGGGTTGCTGTTCGTCGGATCGTCCAACCCGGTCCGCGACCTCGACCTGGTCGCCGCGTCCTACCCGGTCGGCGAGCATCGGTTGATTCTCGGCAACCGCGGCCTCGCCGGAATCGACGGCACGCTCTCGTCGGCAATTGGCGCTGCTCTCGGTCGCTCCTCGAGCCGCGCGATTGCGTATGTCGGCGACCTGACCTTCCTCCACGGCAGCAACGGGCTGCTCATGGGACCCGGAGAGCCGCGTCCTGATCTCACGATCGTGGTCGCCTCCGACGATGGCGGCAGCATCTTCTCAACGCTGGAGCAAGGCTCACCGGAGTACGCGGATTCGTTCGAGCGGGTCTATGCCACTCCGACCGGGGCGGACATCAGCGCCCTGTGCGCGGCGTACGGAGTGCCTCACCACACGGTTGGTCCCAAGGATCTGGCGGCTGCGCTAGCGGAGCAGGCGACCGGCATGCGCGTGCTCGAGGTGCCCGTCGACCGCCTCGGTCGGCAGGACCTCACGTCCGCGATCGACGCTGCCGTACGCACTTCTTTACAACCCTGACACCAGTTGTGTCATGGTCGTTCCGGCAGTAGGTTTGTGAGGCGCATCACGCGCACCCGCGAGAGGAACACATGCCTGACGAGACATTCGACTACATCGTCATCGGATCGGGGAGCGCTGGCGGAGTTGTTGCCGCGCGCCTGAGCGAAGACCCGAATGTCTCGGTCCTCCTCCTCGAAGCAGGTCCCGAGGACGACGACGACATGATCCATCTCCCGGCGGGATTCCCGGCGCTGTTCAGGACCAAGTGGGACTGGGGCTACAAGACCACACCACAGAAGCAGCTCGCCGGACGTCGCGCCGACTGGCCGCGTATGAAGGCTCTCGGCGGCTGCTCGTCGATGAACGCGATGATCTACATCCGCGGCAATCACGCCGACTACGACGAATGGCGCGATGCGTACGGCGCCACCGGCTGGGGCTTCGACGATGTCCTTCCCTACTTCAAGAAGGCCGAGGGCAATACCCGCCTCGGCGACCCGTTCCACGGAACCAAGGGCCCGCTGCATGTCGAGGACAGGCGCTACTCGCACGAGCTGAGCAATGCGTTTGTCGAGTCAGCCGTCGCGGCCGGCTTCAAGCGCAATGACGACTTCAACGGCGCCGAGCAGGAAGGTGCTGGGCTCTACCAGGTGACCTGCAAGAAGGGTCGCCGTTGGTCGGTGGCCGACGCCTACATCCACCCCAATCGCAAGCGCCCCAACTTCACGGTCCGCACCGAAGCATTCGTCACCAAGATCGAACTCGAAGGCAATCGGGCAACGGGCGTCACGTTCCGCCATCAGGGCACGACGCAGACCGCCCGTGCGAACGCTGAGATCGTCTTGTCGGCCGGCGCGGTCGCGAGCCCGCAGATGCTGATGCTCTCGGGCATCGGACCTGGCGCGCACCTTCGCGAGCACGGCATCAATGTCGTCGTCGATTCACCCGGCGTCGGCCAGAACCTCCAGGACCATCCCGTCTCGGGCGCGCTCTTCTACACGAAGGACACCAGCGACCTCGCCGAATATCTGTCGCTCGGCAACGTCCTCAAGGCGCAGAAGGCGGGCCGCGGGCCGCTCACGTCCAACGTCGGCGAAGCGGGCGGCTTCTTCAAGTCGCGTGACGACCTGGCCGTTCCGGACATGCAGTTCCATGTCGCGCCGTCCGGGTTCTACGACAACGGTCTCCACGAGCCCGTACGTCGTGGCCTCACGATTGCGTCGACGCTCGTACGGGTCGAGAGCAAGGGCTACATCAAGCTGCGCTCGGCAGACCCGACGTGGCATCCCGAGATTGAAGCCGGCTACTTCGACGATGGCGCAGATCTCGACGCCATGATCGCTGGCTATCGCACCGTCAAGGAGATTGTCAGCCAGGGACCACTCGCCAAGCTGATCGATGAGCCTTGGGTTCCCGCCTCGATGGATCCGACCACGGACGAAATCGTCGCCGCAATCGGCCAGCTGTGCCAGACGCTTTATCACCCTGTCGCCACCTGTGCGATGGGTACGATCGAGGGCAGTGTTGTCGGCCCCGATCTCAAGGTCCACGGTGTCGAAGGCCTTCGGGTCGCCGACGCTTCGGTCATGCCCCGCGTCCCGCGTGGCAACACCAACGCACCAGCCATCATGGTCGGCGAGAAGGCAGCCGACCTCATCAAGGAGTCACGATGACCGCCACACTCGACACGCCCGCCGCCACAGAGTCCAAGCCGACTTTCGAGTCGCTCAACCCCGCGAACGGTGACGTCGTAGGCGTACACCCGATCGCCAGCAAGGCCGAAGTCGACGCCGCTGTCGCTCGTGCGCATGAGGCAGCGGAGTGGTGGGGCGGACTTTCGTTTGCCGATCGCGAGGAGTACCTCCTGACGTGGCGCAGCGTCATCACCCGCCGCATCGCCCAGCTGGCGCAGCTCTCGCACCTCGAGACCGGCAAGCCCCAGGGTGACGCCCAGCTGGAGATCGTCATGGCGATTGACCACATCGCCTGGGCTGCCAAGCACGCCAAGAAGATCCTCGGTCCGCAGAAGGTGAAGTCCGGACTGCTGATGGCAAACCAGGCGTCGACCGTTGAGTACAAGTCGCTCGGCGTCGTTGGTGTGATCGGCCCGTGGAACTACCCGGTCTTCACGCCGGTCGGCTCGATTGGCTACGCACTCGCTGCGGGCAACGCCGTCGTCTTCAAGCCCAGCGAGTACACGCCGGGTGTGGGCCAGTGGCTCGCTGACACGTTCACCGAGGTCGTCGGTGGTCGTCCGGTGTTCCAGGTTGTGACCGGCCTCGGCGAGACAGGCAATGCGCTCTGTACCTCCGCGGTCAACAAGCTGGCCTTCACGGGCTCAGGTGCGACCGGCAAGAAGGTCATGGCCGCATGCGCTCAGAACCTCACCCCGGTCATCATCGAAGCCGGCGGCAAGGACTCGATGATCATCGACCAGGACGCTGACATCACGAAGGCTGCCGAGGCGGCGCTGTGGGGCGGTATGTCCAACGCGGGCCAGACCTGCATCGGCACCGAGCGCGTCTACGTCCACGAGAAGGTCTTCGACAAGTTCGTCGCCGAGATCTCTGAGCAGGCCAAGGTCCTCAAGGCTGAGCCCGGCGGACTGATCGGTCCGATCACGATGCCCTCTCAGATCGGCATCATCAAGAGCCACATTGACGACGCGATCGCCAAGGGTGCGACCGTCGTGACGGGCGGTTCCGATGCTGTCGGTGAGCGCTTCGTACAGCCGACCATCCTGACCAATGTCCCCGAGAACTCCACGGAGATCACCGAGGAGACGTTCGGCCCGACTCTGGCGATCAACCCGGTCAAGAGCATGGAGGAGGCAATTGAGCTCACCAACGCGACCAGGTACGGTCTCGCCGGTGCGGTCTTCGCCAAGAAGAACGGCGTCGACATTGCTCGTCGCGTGCGCTCGGGCATGACTTCGGTCAACTCGGTTGTCGCCTTCGCTGGCGTGCCTGCGCTGCCGTTCGGCGGCGTCGGTGACTCCGGGTTCGGTCGTATCCACGGACCCGACGGCCTGAAGGAATTCACGTACGCGAAGGCGATCACTCGGCAGCGCATGAAGCCGCTGATGATGCTGACGTCGTTCGCGCGTGACGCCAAGACCGACAAGAACGTCGCCACGATGATCACGATGATGCACGGCGGCAAGAAGACGCTCAAGTAAGCCTTCTAAGGCATCCCCTCACATCGAAATACGGATTTCGTCCGATGTGAGGGGCTACCTCAGACGACGAGGATCAAGTCATGATCCTCAATCCAGAAGCATTCGTACGAGCTGACTACCAGCGTCGGCTCGAGGTCGGGCGTCCAGTTGCGGAGTTTCCGCGGTGCGCCCACGAGCGTCGCCCGTCGCCGGTGCGCCGCCTTGTAGCTGCGGTGCATGACGGATGGCTTACCTCGCGCGCCCGGCTTACTTAGTGTCCGCCCCCGGATGCATGATGGGGTGCATGGCCGCCGACCGGAGTCCCGTGACACCGCTCGTCGGGCGGGCCGCCGAGTTGCAGCAACTGCTCGCTGCCGCTGGCATTGCCGACACCCGCAGCAGAGATGCCGTTCTTCTCGGTGGAGACGCCGGAATCGGCAAGACACGTCTGCTTCGCGAGCTCGTCGACCGAGCCGACGACGCAGGTCATCGTGTGCTCGTCGGACATTGCCTCGACCTCGGTGACAGCCACCTGCCATTCCAGCCGTTCGTCGAGGCGTTCAGCGCGCTTGATGACACCGAGCGTGATGAGCTGGCTAGCCGCTACCCGGCGCTGGCGCCACTGCTTCCGTGGAAGAGCGCTGACGAGTCAGATGAAGTCGATCGGACCGAGCTGTTCTCATCGGTCGTCGCTGGGCTCGACCACCTCGCGACCGACGTTCCGATCCTGCTCGTCGTCGAGGACGTCCACTGGGCTGACGGATCGACCCGCCATCTGATTCGTTACGTGCTTGCCCACACATTCAGTCAGTCGGTGCACGTCGTCGTCAGCTACCGCGCTGACGACCTTCACCGCCGCCACCCGTTGCGCCAGGCGGTTGCCGAGTGGGTGCGCCTGCCGGGCGTACGCCGCATCGAGCTCAGCCCGCTGCCAGATGCCGACGTACGCACTCTGATCAAGGACCGCGGGGCAGGTGACCTCGATGCCGAAGGCGTACGCGCCGTCGTACGCCGAGCTTCTGGCAATGCGTTCTACGCCGAAGAGCTTCTCGACGCCGGCCTCGCCGACATCCAGTCAGCGCTTCCTGAGACGCTCGCCGATCTCTTGCTGGTCAGGCTCGACCGGCTGGATGATGACGCCAGACTCGTCGTACGCGCCGCGTCGTGCTCAGGCGGCCGTGTCACCGATCAAGTCCTCGCTGCGGTCGTGGGTCTCCCGCCCGCTCAACTCGACGATGCGCTCCGCTCTGCAATCGACCACAAGGTGCTGTCCCAGGTGGCCGGTGACTCCTACGGGTTCAGGCACGCGCTCCTCGCCGAAGCCGTTCACGACGATCTGCTCCCGAGCGAGCGCCGACGCATCAACTTCGCCTACATCGCTGCGCTCACGGCCGACGGAGCCCACGGGCCCGCCGCCGAGATCGCCATGCATGCAGCGGCCGCTGGTGACCTGACCCGCGCCTTCACAGCCAATGTCGAAGCAGCCGAGGACGCCGTACGCGTTGCCGGCTATGACGAGAGCGCCCACCACTACGAGAACGCCCTCGAGATCGTCGACGCAGCGCCCGAAGGCACCGACCTCGTTGGGCTTGCCGTTGCGGCCGCTGATGCCGTCCTCACGGCTGGTCACCTCTATCGCTCGCTCGCACTGCTGCGCGATCACCTCGGCCAACTTCGTTCCGACGCACCCACAGAGGACCGCGTGCGACTTCTCCTGGCAATCGGCAACACCGCGTTCTACGCCGGTCTCGATCCTGAGGCGCAGGCCGTCAGTGCCGAAGCTCTCGAACTCGTCGGCGGCGAACGTACGGTGCTGCGCGCGGAGGCGGAGGCGCTCGGTGCGCGGATAGCCTCCGACCTGCGCAATGACGACGAAGCGATGGAGCGAGGCGAGTTTGCCGCGGCACTGGGCGAGGAGCTCGGAGCTGCACACGTCATTGCTGATGTCACGGCCACGCTGGCGCGACTACTGGCGCGTACAGGAGGAGCAAACCTGGACAAGTCGCGGCAGCGCTACAACGATCTGGTCGCTACCTCTCGTACGGACGGCAATATCGTCGGCGAACTGCGCGGCCTCCACAATCTCGCGTTCGTGCTCTACAACGCCGGAGAGCTCGACGACGCCGAGCAGGCATTTCGCTCCGCGATGATGCGCGCCGAAAAGACGGGCCGCGCCTGGGCCCCTTACGGATTCGACGGCCGCGCATTCGCTGCGATCATCTGTTATGTCCGAGGTCGTTGGGACGACGCCATCGAGCTGTGGAACGTCGGCCCGGACGCGCCGCCCCTGGCGGCAGCGATCCTCAGCGGGGGCGCGCTCCAGGTGGCAGCTGGGCGGGGGGAGATCGTTGGACTCGCGAAGGAAGAGAGTCTGCGGTCAGCGTGGGAGAAGGACATCGCGATGACGGTGCACAGTGCAGCTGCCCTCATCGACCTGCACGGCGATTCGGGTGATCTCACCTCCGCTCTCAAGGTTCACGACGATGCCGTCGACACCCTCGACCGGGTCTGGGACGGGCGGCTGTTCCTCTCACGCCTGCGGTTCACGGGACTGATCGTCGGCCAGTTCGCCTCTGCGGTGCCACGTCTCGCCAAGTCCGAGCATGCGGCGCTCGTACGACGCGCTGCGGAGCTCGAGAAGGACGTCGCCGACACGGTCGGCGCATATCCGACGTTTGGCCCCGAAGGCCTCGCCTGGCAAGCCCGTGTCGCCGCCGAGGGTGCACGACTCCGTTGGCTCACCGGCATCGACGCCCCACTCGAAGCTGACCTGCTCAAGTTGTGGCGCGAGGCCGTCGAAGGGTTTGTCGCCGTCGGTCAGCCCTTCGAGCAGGCGAGATCGGCCGTGCGCTTGGCTGCTGTCCTGCGGGCCTGCGGTCAGGACGAAGAAGCCCGCGCCGTACGCGCAACGGCTCGCGAGATCGCGACCCGGCTGGGCGCCAAGCCGCTCCTGACCGAGATCGATGAGTCTGGCGGGCGTGCATCGCGGTCTGACGATGAGCTGACCCCGCGCGAGCGTGAGGTGCTGGTCCACGTCAGTGCTGGCCGCAGCAACGGTGAGATCGCGGCACTGCTGTTCATCAGCACCAAGACCGTTTCGGTGCACGTCTCCAACATCCTTGCCAAGCTCAATGCCAGCGGCCGTACGGAAGCGGCGGCAATCGCCCGTCGTCGCGGTCTGCTCGACAGTTAGCGAAATCGTCGCTTGCACACTGGCTCGGTAGAATGAATCTCGTGCAATTCCATCGCTATGTCGCCCTGGGGGACTCCTTCACCGAAGGTGTTGGCGACCACGACGAGACGCTGCCCAACGGCGTCCGTGGCTGGGCCGATCGCATGGCCGAGGTACTCGCCGAACGCGACAAGGACTTCACGTACGGCAACCTCGCAATTCGCGGCCGCAAGCTGCTGCCGATCCTCGACGAGCAGATCGAGCCCGCGCTGGCGCTGAATCCCGACCTCATCAGCATCTACGCCGGCGCCAACGACGTGCTGCGGCCTCGCATCGACCTCGACATGTTGGTCGACGAGTACGACAAGGCGCTCGGTCGTCTCGCTGAAGCGGGCGCTCACCTCGTGGTGTTCACGGCGTACGACCCGGGCCGCGTTCCCGTGTTCGCGGCATTGCGCGGTCGATTCGCGATCTACAACGAGCTGGTGCGCCATGTTGCTGACAAGCACGGCGCAACCCTGGTCGACTTCTGGCGGATGCGCGCCTACCGCGATTCACGCCTGTGGGACACCGATCGAATGCACATGTCGAGCGCAGGCCACCAGGTCATGGCGATCGAGGTGCTCAACGCCCTCGGCATTGAGCACGATCTCGTTCCGCTCGAGTTGGGGGAGCGGGAGAAGCTCTCGCTCGTGCAACAGAGCACCGGCCACGCACACTGGCTTCGCGCCAGCGCCGGTCCGTGGGTGAAGCGCCGTCTCACCGGCCAGTCCTCCGGCGACAATCTTGAACCCCGTTGGCCCGAGCTCGTCCGCCTCGACGCGTCACCGATCCTGGGCAGCTAGAACGTCATGGTCCGTCTGCCCAAGGTCGGGCCCAAGCTCGCACCGGCACCAACCGACCTCGATGACGACGCGATGGAGCGGTTGAACGAGTTCATCCGGATGACCGGTGGCGAAAAAGTCGTCAACACCCGGCGTCTGCTGTGGCTGGCAGTCATCTACTCCGGCAACCTGCAGCTCAAGGACGATCACAATCCGAAGGCGACCGGAGAGACAATCCTCCTCACGCCTCACACGGTCGTGATGACGCCACAGCAGTTCGTGGGCGTGGCCAAGGTCAACTACTACCTGACCGAGCTCAGTGCCGGGAAGCCGATCAAGCCTGCTCGGGTCGCCGAGGTGGGTGAAGGTGACGGCTGGTGGCATCTCGACGGCTTGCACCGGCTGCTTGCAGCGCGCATTGTCGGCCAGCCGCTCGAGGCGAAGGTCTGGCGCTGAACGAGCTCGGACCGATGTAGGCCCGAGCTCGTCGACCTCAGCGACGTCGTACGGCGCTGAGCTGCATCGCTGCGAAGGCGCCGACGATTCCGGCCTGCAGGATGGTCCAGATGTTGCCCGTCGTGGTCAGGTCCAGCCAGCCGAAGGCAACCGTTGCGAGTGATCCGATCATCCATGCGACGTTGACCTCGATCGCAAACGTCGCCCATCCGCGAGGGATTGGTCGACGGGTGGCGATCGTCGCGAGGATCGCGGAGCACCCCACGAGAAATGCGCCGATGAGAAGAAGGTGGGTCGACGAAAGGCCGAGCCACGAGTCGAGGAACCCGAAGCCAGCGACGTACGCCAGTCCGTTGGTGCCAGTGACAGCGGCATCGAGCAGGAGCACAGACTTCAGCGAGAGCCGGCTCGTGGTGGCAGTGGTGTTGGGGGCGGTTGTCGTATTCATGGTGTGGAGTCTCCGGCGACAGAGGTAGGACTCGCAATTACCTCCCAGGTCATGGCCGCCTGCTTGTAGATCGGCGAGAGTGGAGCCATGGAGACCACCATTTCGCCGGTAGGCCCGCTGCTGCGCACCTGGCGAGAGCGACGCCATTTCAGTCAGCTCGATCTCTCGATCGAGGCGGGAGTCTCGTCGCGGCACCTGAGCTTTGTCGAGACCGGGCGGGCAAAACCCAGCCGTTCGATGGTGCTGCAGCTCGCGGCAACACTCGACGTGCCGAAGCGCGAGCAGAACCAGCTGCTGGTTGCGGCAGGCTTCGCTCCCGCCTACGCCGAGCGTCCGTTGGAAGATCCCGAGATGGGCGTCTTCAGGGCTGGTCTTGATCGGCTCCTCGCGGCATACGAACCCTTTCCGTGCCTGGTCGTCGATCGAGGATGGAACATGGTGATGGCCAATGCCGGGGTCACGCCGCTACTCGAGGGTGTTGCACCGCATCTTCTCGACGCTCCCAACGCGTTGAGACTCAGCCTCCATCCCGAGGGCCTCGCTCCGCGGATCCTCAATCTTGCTGAGTGGCGTGCACACGTTCTGGGTCGGCTGGCTCGTGAGGTGGCGACCAGCGGATCGGACGGACTGCGTGCGCTGTACGACGAGCTTCTCGACTATCCCGGAGGGTTGGATCCCACCGTCGACGACAGAGGTGTCGCCGTGACTGTCGTGATCGATTCGCCGGCCGGGCAACTGTCATTTCTCAGCACCGTGACGACGTTCGGAACCGCGCTGGACCTCACCGCCGCGGAGCTCAGCATCGAGGCGTTTCTTCCGGCTGACGATCAGACCGCGAAGGCGCTCCAATGCTAGGGCGTGAGCGCGTCGCGTACGGGGATCAGCTTGGCGTTGGACTCGGCCAGCTCGTCGGCGGGCACGGAGTCGGCGACGATTCCGCAACCCGCGAACAGTCGTACCTGGGTGCCATCAGCTTCTATCTGGGCTGATCGCAGTCCGATGCCCCACTCACCGTCGCCGGAGGCGCCGATCCAGCCGACCGGCCCGGCGTAGCGGCCGCGATCAAGCTGCTCGATCTCGCTGATCAGGGCCACGGCGGCAGGGGTCGGTGTGCCGCCAACCGCAGCAGAAGGGTGCAGCGAGGCGGCGAGGGTCAGTGCGCTGGCTTCGTCCTTGATCACACCGGTGACGTCGGTCGCCAGGTGCATCACGTTGGGCAGGTGCAAGACGAAGGGTGCTTCGGGGACGTTCATGCTCGTGCAGTGCGGAGCGAGTGCCTCGGCGACTGAACGTACGGCGTATTCGTGCTCTTCGAGATCCTTGCTGGACCGGGCGAGTGATGCGGCCAGAGCGAGGTCGCGTTCATCGTCGCCGGAGCGGCGGATGGTGCCTGCAAGCACGCGCGACGTGATCAGGCCACGCTCGAGTCGGACCAGCATCTCGGGGGTCGAGCCGAAGAATCCGTCGACGTGGAACGTCCAGCAGCTTGGGTAGTCGTTGGCGAGCTTCGTCAGAGGAGCCCGTACGTCGAGTGGCTCGGCGAGAGTCGCAACGAGATCGCGAGCCAGCACGACCTTGTCGAGCTCGCCGGCTTCGATTCGGCTGACGGCCTGCGCAACGAGACTCTGCCAGTGCACGCTGTCGATCGGTCCGTCGGCGAAGGTCGTGCCATCGGCGGGCGCAGCTGCGGGGGTCGCAGTGAGCTTCGGTGGCGCGGTGATGCCCAGGCCGATGACGGTGATCCAGGTGATGCCATCGCGACGGCCGACCACGACCTCCGGGACGACCAGCACGCTGCCGTCGGCATCGTCGCTGAAGGTGAATGAGCCGAACGTGACCAGTCCGCTGCCGGGAACGTCAACGTCATCACGGACGACGGCGTGCGCGGCGAGCTCACGCCACCACTCCGATGCCTCGGCGAATCGGTCAGGACCGGATGTGCGGAACTCTGCGGCGCGGCCCCAGCCGACGAGTCCGTCGCCGCCGTGTACCCACGCGAGAGCGTCGTCGGGCGGAAGGAGCGCAAGCAACTCACCTAGGTCATCGATGCGCTCGGACCGGACCACCAGGGGTTCGGCCGCAGCGTCGAGGGCAGGGTTGCTCACAACCAATGAGCCTACCCGTGGCAAGGTTGGGGCGTGAGTCGAGCCGGTCTGGACAAAGAGCCCCACGACGTCGCCAAGATGTTTGATGGCGTCGCCGAGAAGTACGACCTCACCAATGACGTGCTGTCGATGGGTCAGGACCGCCGCTGGCGGAAGAAGGTCGTCGAGCTCGTTGCGCCACGTACTGGAGAGCTGATCCTCGATCTCGCTGCAGGCACCGGCACCTCGAGCCAGCCGTTCGCCGATGCAGGCGCGACGGTCGTACCCTGCGACTTCTCGATTGGCATGCTCGAAGTCGGCAAGAAGGCACGACCGGGTCTGCCGTTTGCGGCTGGCGACGGCATGAAGCTGCCGTTCGGCGATGGCGTGTTCGACGCAGTGACGATCTCGTTCGGTCTGCGCAACATCCACGATCCGGTCGAAGGCCTGCGCGAGATGCTCCGCGTCACGAAGCCCGGTGGGCGCATCGTGGTCTGCGAGTTCAGCACCCCGACCTGGGCGCCGTTCGACGCGATCTACACCAACTACTTGATGCGCGCGCTGCCGGCGGTTGCCCGCAAGGTGTCGTCCAACCCTGAGTCGTACGTCTATCTCGCTGAGTCGATTCGCGAGTGGCCAGACCAGAAGGGTCTCGCGCTGCGCATGGCAGGAGCGGGATGGGGCAAGGTCGAATGGCACAACTTGTCAGCAGGCATCGTCGCCCTGCACCACTCGATCAAGCCCAGCTGAACGTTTAACGGGTAGGCGTGTTCGCCGCGAACTCCTGGACACTCGCCAAGTCGTAGTCGCCTGCATCAGTGCCGATTCCCGATACGAGTTGTGCTGCAGTGGCGCAGCCGAGCTCCGCGGACCCCCGCAGATCGAGGCCCAGACCGCGGCCGCGAAGGAAGCCAGCTGAGAACGCGTCCCCGCAGCCTGTGGTGTCGACGACTTCAACGTCGTATGCCGGCACGGTGAACGCCTCGTCGGCAGTGACGACCAATGCACCCTTGGCGCCCTGAGTCACGGCGACGCACTTGGCACCTCGGGCCACCAGCTCGCGTGCTCCGGCTTCGAGATCGGTCGCTCCGGTGAAGCCGAGCACCTGCTCGTCGTTGGGCAAGAGGTAGTCGGCGTGAGGCAGACAGTCTTCGATCCAGGCCAGCATGTCGGGGTCGCCGGGAGCCAGGATGTCGACTGAGGTCGAGTAACCGGCTGCTTGGGCGGCGGCGAGCAGTTCGCCCGCGGCAGGGCCACCCAGGAACTCGGGACCACCGAGATGGACATGGGTCAGCCCCGGAACTGAGGAAAGGTCGATGTCATCGAGCGTGAGTACGCCGTTGGCGCCGACGCAGTGCCAGGCCGGCCGGTCGCCGTTCGGACGCACCGGAATCACGCTCGCCGATGTCTGTACGTCAGGTTTGCGCACCAGCCGGGTCGTGTCGACGCCGTGCTCCGCAAGAAGTGATGTGAGCGTTGCGGCGATGGGGTCTTCGCCGATCGCGCCAATGCTGTGGACCTCGGCGCCGAGGCGTGAGAGGACGATGCCAGTGCCACCGGCAGTGCCAGCGGGGGACATGCGGATCGTGTCGACCAGCGCTCCGTCGGAGCTGTCCGGGATGGACTCGACCCGAAGCACGTGGGTGTCGAGCACATGCACGCCGACTGCCGCAATCACGGCGGGTTCGTGGTTCATCAGTTCTCCTTGTTGTCGGTCGTGACTGGCTGCACAGTTCCGTAGCTGCGGTTGATGGCCGCCTCGATGACGGCCGTTTGGGCGGCCTCGTCCAGGAACCGCGGACTCCCGAGTGTTGAGCTGTCGATCAGCAGTCGGCAGATCCATTCCAATAGCAGCGAATTCTCAACAGCCTGCTCGATCGTGGCGCCGGTCGTGACGGCACCGTGGTTGGCCATCAGCACCGCTGATCGTCCTGAGAGCGCGCTGTTGACGCTGTCGGCGAGGGCAGAGGATCCGAAGGTTGCGTACGGAGCGACTGCGATCTCACCGCCGAGCAGAAGTTGTTGGTAGTGGATCACTGGCAGCGAGTCGCGTACGCAGCTCACCGCGGTGGCGGCCGGCGCATGTGTGTGAACGACAGCGCCGACACCCGAGGCGGCAATCACGGCGAGATGCAGTTCGAGCTCGGACGTGGGTTGGAATTCACCGTCGACCAAGCTTCCCTGCGGGTCGACGATGCTCACCTGATCCGCGCGGCAGTCGGCCAGCACCACACCGGTCGCGGTCACAGCCACGTTGCCGGTTTCCGCATGGACGATGCTGACATTGCCTGCGGTGCCGATCAGCAGGCCTTCGGCGGCGAGTCTGCGGCAGGCGGCTGCCACCGCGTCCCGCACGGGTTGGTAGTCGGTCACTTCGAAAAGCCGCGGAGGTAGGCGCTGACCATGACGATGCCCTGCTCGATCAGGTAGGTGTCGCCGGCAAGATCGTGTTCGTAGGCGAGCTGGAAGCATCGATCGCCGATCTCGACGGCGAACTCTGCTGCCGCTGCCGGAAGGTCGGTGCGAGCGAGTCCTGCCTCAATCGCGAACGCGCGGAGCTCTTGAGCGGTCCGCTGATTGTGCTGGCGACCGAACTCATTGATGGCGGCATTGGTCCGGCCGCGGAGCCAGATCTCGACGAAGTCTGGTCGCCGGGCGTAGACCTTCACGTACGCGCGCATGGTGGTTTCGACCAGTGCGGCGATCGAGAGATCCTCGACGGTGGCCAGGTCTTGTGCGACCTGCTCGTCCATCTCGTGGGTGTCGCGCTCGACCAATGCCAACAGGATCGCGTCTCGGTCAGAGAAGTATTGGTACAGCGAGGCAATGGGTACGCCAGCAGCTACCGCGATGTCTCGGGTGCTCAGCGCGTCGACGCCGTGCTGAACCACGATGGCGGACGCGCTTTCCAAGATCCGTTCGACCCGTTCACGGGAACGAGTCTGGGTCGGAGTGCGACGAAGGCCACTCGCTCCGGTGGTGGGTAAAGCCGTGACAGCAGGCACATACGCACTGTAGCATCCAAACCTAAACCTGACACATGTTCATCTTTTGACTATCCACGCAGGAGAACTAGATGACCCTCGACCGTCGAACCCTTCTCAAGGGCTCCCTGGCAACCGGGCTCGGTGCTCTCGGTGCCAGCCTCCTCGAAGGGCCGGTCACCGCGGCGACTCTGCAGGGGTCGTTGCCCAAGAAGGTCGACGTTGTCGTGGTCGGCGGAGGCCTGTCAGGTTTGGTGGCCGCGCAGAAGGTCGCGAAGTCCGGACGGTCTGTTCTCGTCGTTGAAGCCCGCAAGCGCGTGGGCGGGCGGTTGCTCAATCACAAGCTTGACGCCGGTGGCGTGATCGAAGCCGGTGGCGCGTTCGTCGGTCCCACGCAGGACCACATTCTTGCTCTCGCCAAGGAGCTGAAGGTCGCGACCTTCCCGGAGTACATCGAGGGCAAGAACGTCTACATCTCCAAGGGCAAGCGTTCGCTGTACACCGGAACCGTTCCGCCGGACCCGGGAATCCTGATCGATGCGGCCCTGCTGCTCAGCACGCTCAACGGATACGCCGCAGAGATGCCCGTGGACGCGCCGTGGTCGCACCCCAAGGCTGCCCTGTGGGATTCGATGACCCTGAGCCAGTTCATCCACAAGAACACGCTCAACTCAGCGGCGGTCGAGAACCTCATCAAGTCCTGGACTCAACCGGGGTTCGGTTCCGACCCGTCACAGCTGTCGCTGCTGTTCGTCATCCATTACATCGCTTGCTCCGGCAACGAGCGCACCACCGGAACATTCGAGCTGAATTCCGACACCAAGGGTGGAGCTCAGGAGAGCCGGTTCGTTGGTGGCTCTCAGCTGATCCCGCTGCGCCTGGCGCAGAAGCTCGGCGACCGAGTTGCCTTGGGAGCCGCGGTCACGCGGATCGACCAGCGCGACGGCGCGGCGTTCGTACGTACGACGCGCGGAACCGTACGAGCCCGACGCGTGATTGTGGCGATGCCGCCGCCGATGGTGCTCAACATTGACTGGTATCCGCAGTTGCCGTCGCGCCGCCACACCCTGCTCAAGAAGTGGGAGATGGGCGAACTGATGAAGTGCGATGCGGTCTACTCGACGCCGTTCTGGCGCAAGGACGGACTCAGCGGGTCCGGCCTTGCTGATGCCGGTGCGACACGAGCCGTGTTCGACAACTCCCCACCGGACGGGAAGGTCGGCGTACTGCTCGCCTTCGTTGGCGGGTCGGTTCACAAGCAATACGCAGGTCTCTCTCTGGCTGCACGCCGCAAGGCGGTGCTCGAAGGGTTCGCCCAGATGTTCGGCCCGCAGGCGCTGAAGCCGATTGAATACACCGAACAGGACTGGACCAAGGAGCGCTGGACTGGTGGCGGGCCGGTCCCGATCATGGGCCCCGGAACGATGACCACATTCGGCCCGGCAATCCATACGCGGTTCAAGCGCGTGCACTGGGCTGGCACAGAGACGTCGACCTATTGGAACGGCTACATGGACGGCGCTGTCCGCGCCGGCAAGCGAGCCGCGACTGAAGTGCTGGAGGCGCTGTGAAGCGCCTGATCGCAGGCCTGTCAGCGGTCGTGCTCGGTCTCACGCTGATCTCGGCGATCCCCGGAGTTGCCGCTTCTGCCACGCGGGACAAGTGGGACACCCGGGTGTTCTCCAACGTGCCCTATCCGGGCACTCCGGCCTACGTCTTCGTTCACACGAATGGCCGCGTGTACGCCGGCACGTATGACGCTGGCATCACGAAGGCGTCCCGAGTTTTCGAGTGGACCAAGGGCGGCACCTTGCTGCGGTCGTGGACCGTGCCCGGCCAGGATCTGGAGCATTCTCCCGGCATCCAGGTTGCCAACCAGGATGCTCGAGGCCGCCTGGTGCTCCTGGAAAAGTCGACGTCTGCCGTACTGACCCTTGACCTGAAGACGGGTCGCTTCAAGCGCCAGGCAACGCTGCCCGACCTGCCACTGTGCTCGACCAAGGTCACCCCGTGCTCGCCCAACTCGAGCGACGCCAAGGCGATTCCGAACTATGCAGCGTGGGGTCCCGATGGAGCGCTCTACATCACCGACTACGGACAAGCTGTGATCTGGCGTATCCCGGCCAAGGGCGGCACGCCAAAGGTCTGGTTCAGCTCGAATGCGTTGGACAGCGTCCTCGAGTTCGGAACAACGGGACTGGTCTATCAAGCCAGCAGCAAGTCGTTCCTGATCGCCCAGCAAACCGTGGGGAACCTGCTGGCGAATGCCCCGTCGGGCCGCCTGTACGGGCTTCCGGTCAGCAAGAGTGGCAAGCCGGGCAAGCTCACGACCATGTGGACGTCGCGCCCCACCGAACTCCCGGACGGTTTCGGGATCGGGCTTTCGGGGAAGATCTACATTGCGGGCGTCGGACCAATGAACCAACTCGTGGTCCTGTCACAGACTGGCAAGGAACTTGAGCGATTCCCGAAGTTCCCATTGCTCGGTGACAACGGTTCGTCTGTGCCGTTCGACGGGCCATCCAACGCGACGTTCCTGGGAACGCGGGTGCTGGTTGCCAACCAATCACCGATCAGCGGCGATCGTGCACACCACGTCATCCTCGATGTTGAAGTCGGCGAGCGTGGCGTACCGAACTACCTGCCCAAGGGATCAATCCTGCGCTGATCAGACAGGTTGTTCTTCGGCCTCTTCAACGACGGCAACGTGAGCCGGCGTGTGCGGCTCACGTTCTGCCTCGACCTCTTCGTCTCGCGGCTCGCCCCGATGGCTATGCGGCTCGGTCATGGTTGGACCCCCGTCCCTCGGTCAAGAAACTACCCGCACCGCGTGAAACGCGCGAGGTCAAAGGGATGGGGAATTCGTCGTGTCAAAACTTAGTGTGACCTAAGTTACATACGGCATCTGCCGGGCGTATGGTGAGACCGCGATCACGTTGTGAAGCAATTCACAAGCGCACGATCCATCGATCATGTCGGTTTGGCCCGGGAGGTGTCGTGACGGTTTATACGCCGATCCTCGTGCTGGGCGCGTTGGCTGCCGGATTCGCAGTCTTCAGCATTCTCATCGCACCGATCACCGGGCCCAAGCGCTACAACCGCGCCAAGCTTGACCGCTACGAATCCGGTATTCAGCCGAGCCCGCTGCCTGAGGGCGGCGGCAAGATTTCGGTCCGCTACTTCATCATCGCGATGCTGTTCATCGTCTTCGACATCGAGATCATTTTCCTCTATCCGTTCGCGGTCGCCTTTGACTCGCTCGGCTGGTTCGGACTGATCGAGATGTTCATCTTCATGGTCACGGTGTTCATCGCGTACGCGTATGTCTGGCGCCGCGGAGGTCTCGAATGGGACTGAACGGTCTGATGGGAGCACCACGTGGGAATTGAAGAAAAGCTGCCAAGCGGTGTGCTTCTCTCGACTGTCGAGGGCCTCGCCGGCTACATGCGCAAGGCCTCGTTCTGGCCCGCGACGTTCGGGCTCGCCTGTTGCGCGATCGAGATGATGACGTTCGGCGCTCCGCGCTTCGACTCCGCCCGCTTTGGCATGGAGGTCTTCCGCCCCTCGCCTCGCCAGGCCGACCTGATGATCGTCGCCGGCCGCGTCAGCAACAAGATGGCTCCGGTCCTCCGCCAGATCTACGACCAGATGGCCGAGCCCAAGTACGTCCTCGCGATGGGCGTCTGCGCGAGCTCGGGCGGCATGTTCAACAACTACGCGATCGTTCAGGGCGTCGACCACGTCGTGCCCGTCGACATGTACCTCCCGGGCTGCCCGCCGCGTCCCGAGATGCTGATTGACGCGATCCTCAAGCTTCACGACCAGATTCAGCACCAGAAGCTCGGCTCCAACCGCCTCAACGAGATCAAGGCCGATGAGAAGGTTGCCCTCCTCGCCACGCCCACGTCGGCGATGAAGGGCCTGATGCGCTGATGGCCGAAAAGAAGGACGAGGTCGTCCCCTCAGACGCACGTGAACTCGAGGTCATCAACGTCCGTGAGGGCGCCTTCGGTGCGCACGGCACTGGCGACACCAGCGGCTTCGGTGGACTCACGCAGCCGGTCATCATGCCCGGCGCAGCGCAGAAGCCCTATGGCGGTTGGTACGACGAGGTCGCCGATCAGCTCGCGACACTGACCCTTCCCGACGCGATCGAGAAGGTCGTCGTCCACAACGGCGAGATCACCTTCTTCATTCGGCGGCACGCGCTGCTCGAGTCGGTGACGCACCTGCGCAACGACCCCGAACTGCGCTTTGAGTTCTGCTCCTCGATCTCAGGCGTTCACTTCCCGCATGAGACCGACCGTGAGCTGCACGTCGTCATCCACCTGCTGTCGATGACGCACAACCGCCGCATTCGCGTCGAGGTTGTGGCGCCCGACTCCGATCCCCATGTCCCGAGCGTTGTCAGCATCTACCCGACGGCTGACTGGCACGAGCGCGAGACGTACGACTTCTTCGGCATCATCTTCGACGGGCACCCGGCGCTGACCCGCATCATGATGCCGGACGACTGGCCCGGCCACCCGCAGCGGAAGGACTATCCGTTGGGCGGCATTCCGGTCGAGTTCAAGGGCGGAACCATCCCGGCGCCCGACCAGCGCAGGAGCTACTCATGACTGCCACGACAGATCCGTACGCGGGCACGACCGAGTCCAGCGACGGTCCGGTCTTCACCGTCACCGGCCAGGACTGGGACACGATCGACGGCTCAGCCGTCGAAGGCGACCACCTCGTCATCAACATGGGCCCGCAGCACCCGTCGACGCACGGCGTGCTCCGCCTGGTGCTCGAGATCGACGGCGAGACCGTACGCGATGCCCGCGCCGGCATTGGCTACCTTCACACCGGCATCGAGAAGAACATGGAGTTCCGCACCTGGACCCAGGGCGTGACGTTCTGCACCCGGATGGACTACGTCGCACCGTTCTCCAACGAAGCCGCGTACGTCATGGCCGTCGAGAAGCTCCTCGGCATCGAAGCGCCCGAGAAGGCGCAGGCCATCCGCGTTCTCCTGCTTGAGCTCAACCGCATCTCGTCCCACCTCGTATGCCTCGCCACTGGCGGCATGGAGATCGGCGCGCTGACGGTCATGACGATCGGCTTCCGTGACCGCGAAGAGATCCTCAACCTGTTCGAGATGATCACCGGCCTGCGTATGAACCACGCGTACTTCCGTCCCGGTGGTGTTGCTCTCGACCTGCCTGACGGTGCGATCGAGAAGATCCGCGCGACGGTCCGCCTGCTCAAGAAGCGCCTGCCGGAGTACGCAGCACTCTGCAACGCCAACCCGATCTTCAAGGGCCGTCTCAAGGGTGTCGGACACCTCGAGCTCGCCGGCTGCCTTGCGCTCGGGCTCACCGGTCCGGTGCTCCGTTCAACGGGCTACGACTGGGACCTCCGCAAGAAGCAGCCCTACTGGGGCTACGACACGTACGACTTCGAAGTCGTCACCCGCGACGAGCCCGACGCGTACGGACGTTTCCGGGTGCGTCTCGACGAGATGTGGGAGTCGCTCAAGATCGTCGAGCAGGCAACGGAGCGCATCGCTGCCATGGATGGCGAGCCGGTCATGGTCGCCGACAAGAAGATCGCCTGGCCCTCGCAGCTCAGCGTTGGTGCCGATGGACAGGGCAACTCCGCCGAGCACATCAAGCACATCATGGGCGAGTCGATGGAAGCGCTCATCCACCACTTCAAGATCGTCACTGAAGGCTTCCGGGTTCCGGTCGGTCAGGCGTACGCCAGCATCGAGTCGCCTCGCGGCGAGATCAGCTGCCACCTCGTGTCCGACGGCGGCACGCGTCCCTACCGGGCGCACTTCCGCGATCCGTCGTTCGTCAATCTGCAAGGCACCTCGGTCATGAGTGAGGGCGGCATGATCTCCGACGTCATCGTCGCGATCGCGAGTATCGACCCAGTCATGGGAGGCGTGGACCGATGAGTCTCAAGAAGGCGAGCATCGCCGAGCTCAACGAGCTTGCTTCGCGTTATCCGCAGGCCCGCAGCGCGCTGCTGCCGATGCTGCATCTGATCCAGTCCGTCGAAGGCCACGTCACCAATGAGGGCATCGAGCTGTGCGCCGAGATCCTCGGCATCACCGCAGCCGAGGTGTCCGGCGTCGCGACGTTCTACACGATGTACAAGCGTCGCCCCATGGGTGAGCACCACGTGGGTGTCTGCACCAACACGCTCTGTGCCGTGATGGGCGGCGACGCGATCTTCGAGCGACTCAAGGGCCACCTTGACGTCGGCAATGACGAGACGACTGAGGACGGCAAGGTCACCCTCGAGCACATCGAGTGCAACGCCGCCTGCGACTTCGCACCCGTCATGACGGTCAACTGGGAGTTCTTCGACAACCAGACTCCGGAGTCGGCTGTCGAGCTGGTCGACAAGCTGCGGGCAGGCGAGAAGGTTCAGGCCACCCGCGGTGCCACGATCACGTCCTGGCGCGAGGCCGAGCGCGTACTCGCCGGCTACGAAGACGGGCTCGTCGACGAGGGACCGGCCGCTGCCGGACCGTCGCTGGTCGGCCTCAACATCGCCAACGAACGTGGCTGGGCGGCTCCGAGCGTCAAGGGCGCGAAGGCTGCGGACGACGAGGAGGGCACGAAGTGACTGACATGCTCACGCCCGTTCTCACCGCCGACTGGGGCAACGACCGCGCCTGGACCCGCGAGGCATACGAGCAAACCGGCGGCTACGACGCGCTCCGCAAGGCGCTGACGATGAAGCCCGACGACCTGATCACGCTGGTCAAGGACTCCGGCCTTCGCGGCCGTGGAGGCGCTGGCTTCCCGACCGGTATGAAGTGGAGCTTCATCCCGCAGGACAACCCCAAGCCCAAGTACCTCGTCGTCAACGCCGACGAGTCTGAGCCGGGCACCTGCAAGGACATCCCGCTGATGATGGCCTCGCCGCACGTGCTGATCGAGGGCGTCATCATTGCCGCCCACGCGATTCGCGCTGAGAAGGCGTTCATCTACGTTCGCGGTGAGGTGCTGCACGTCGTACGCCGATTGCGCGCGGCTGCCCGAGAGGCATACGAAGCCGGCTACCTCGGCGAGAACATCCTCGGCTCTGGCCTCAACATCGACCTTGTGATTCATGCTGGCGCTGGCGCCTACATCTGCGGCGAGGAGACGGCGCTGCTCGACTCGCTCGAGGGACGCCGCGGTCAACCGCGTCTGCGTCCTCCGTTCCCCGCCGTCGAGGGCCTCTACGCGAGCCCGACCGTGATCAACAACGTTGAGTCGATCGCCTCGGTCCCCGCGATTGTTCGCGGTGGCATCGAGTGGTTCGGCTCGATGGGCACCGAGAAGTCCAAGGGCTTCACGATCTACTCGCTCTCGGGCCATGTGAAGAGCCCCGGCCAGTACGAAGCGCCGCTCGGCATCACCCTGCGTCAACTCCTCGAGCTCGGTGGCGGCATGCGTGAAGGCAGCGAGCTGAAGTTCTGGACTCCCGGAGGATCGTCGACGCCGATCCTCACGGCAGAGCACCTCGACGTACCCCTCGACTACGAAGGTGTTGGCGAGGCCGGATCGATGCTCGGCACCAAGGCACTGCAGATCTTCGACCAGACGACCTCGGTCGTACGGTGCGTACTGCGGTGGACTGAGTTCTACAAGCACGAGTCGTGCGGCAAGTGCACCCCGTGTCGTGAAGGCACCTGGTGGCTCGTCCAGACCCTGCAGCGTCTCGACGCAGGCGAGGGTCGTCACGGCGACATCGAGCTGCTGCTCGACCTGTGCGACAACATCCTCGGCCGCTCGTTCTGCGCCCTCGGTGATGGAGCGACGAGCCCCATCACCTCGGCGATCAAGTACTTCCGCAAGGAGTTCGAAGCCGGAATGCACACGCCCTCGAGCTGGACCTTCCCGCCGGCCGCGTCGACCCTCTTCCCGCAGGAGGTGGCGGCCAAATGACGATTGAAGCCTCGCGCGATACCGAGCTCATCACGCTGACGATCGACGACGTCGAGGTCAGCGTTCCCAAGGGCACGCTCGTGATCCGCGCCGCCGAGCTGGTCGGCACTGAGATCCCGCGCTTCTGCGATCACCCGCTCCTCGAGCCGGTCGGCGCGTGCCGTCAGTGCCTCGTTGACATCACCGACGCTGGCAACGGGCGCGGATTTCCCAAACCGCAAGCTTCCTGCACGATCGAGGTCGCGGCCGGCATGGTCGTCAAGACCCAGGTCACGTCCGAGATCGCCGAAAAGGCGCAGCGCGGCAACATGGAGTTCCTGCTCATCAACCACCCGCTCGACTGCCCGGTCTGCGACAAGGGTGGCGAGTGCCCGCTGCAGAACCAGGCCATGAGCCACGGTCAGAGCGAGTCGCGGTTCACTGAGACCAAGCGGACGTTCCCGAAGCCGATGAACGTGTCCGAGCAGGTGCTGCTCGACCGTGAGCGCTGCGTACTGTGCGCGCGATGCACGCGCTTCTCCGAGCAGATCGCCGGTGACCCGTTCATCGAGCTGCTCGAGCGCGGCCCGCAGCAGCAGGTCGGCATCTACGACGAAGAGCCGTTCCACTCGTACTTCTCTGGCAACACGATCCAGATCTGCCCGGTTGGTGCCCTGACCAGCGCCGATTACCGCTTCCGCTCCCGTCCGTTCGACCTCGTGTCGACGCCCTCGATCGCTGAGCATGACGCCTGTGGCTCGGCGATTCGTGTCGACCACCGCCGCGGCAAGGTCATGCGTCGTCTGGCCGGTGACGATCCCGAGGTCAACGAAGAGTGGATCACCGACAAGGACCGCTTTGCCTTCACGTCGGCAGCACAGGGCGATCGCATCGCGACCCCGCTCGTACGCAATGACAAGGGCAAGCTCGAGCCCGCCTCCTGGCCCGCTGCGCTGGCCATCGCCGCTCGCGGTCTCGACAAGGCAGACGGCAAAGTCGGCGTCCTGCCCGGCGGTCGCCTGACTGCTGAAGATGCGTTCGCCTACAGCAAGTTCGCTCGTACGGTCCTCAAGACCAATGACATCGACTTCCGCGCTCGTGCCCACTCAGCCGAAGAGGCCGAGTTCCTGGCCTCGCATGTCGTTGCGACCTCGCTGGATGTCACGTTTGCGTCGCTCGAGACGGCGTCGACGGTCGTGCTCGTGGGCTTCGAGCCCGAAGACGAAGCCGGCGCGGTGTTCCTGCGCCTCCGCAAGGCATCGCGCAAGGGCGTCAAGGTTGTTGCAATCGCGAGCCACACGACGCGCGGTCTGACCAAGATGGCTGGCGAGCTGATTCGTACGGCGCCCGGCCAAGAAGCCGCTGCCCTCGCGGAGCTTGAGCTCGGCAAGAACGCCGTAATCCTCGTCGGCGAACGCCTCGCTTCGGTGCAGGGTGGCTTCAGTGCTGCCGCGGCCCTCGCGTCCAAGTCGAAGGCCCGCATTGCCTGGATCCCGCGTCGTGCGGGGGAGCGTGGCGCTCTCGAGACGGGCTGCCTGCCGACGCTGTTGCCCGGCGGTCGCCCGCTCGACGATGCCGAGGCCAGGGCCGATCTGGCCGCTGCCTGGGGCGCCAAGACGATCGCCGCCAAGAAGGGCCGCGACACGTCAGCGATTCTCGAAGCCGTCACTGGTGGGTCCCTGAAGGCACTGGTCATTGGCGGAGTCGAGATCGACGACCTGCCTGATCCCGCGGCCGCGCGTGCAGCCCTCAAAGCCGCAAGCTTCATCGTCAGTCTCGAAGTCCGCGAGAGCGACGTGACCAAGGTTGCCGATGTCGTGTTGCCGATTGCTCCCGTCGTGGAGAAGCCCGGCATGTTCGTCAACTGGGAGGGCCGCGTACGTACGTTCGATGCGGTCATCAAGGACCAGCACTCGCTCTCTGATGTGCGTGTCCTCGCCGGCATCGCCGAGGAGATGGGCTCGCCGCTTGGCTTCCGTACGATCGCCGATGCCCGGGCAGCCATGACGGAGCTCGGACCGTGGGACGGTGCCCGCGCCGAAACGCCGAAGCGTGCCGCGGGCGCGAAGTCGGGCCCGAAGCGCAAGGTCGTGCTGGATACGTGGCGCCAGCTGATCGACGACGGGCGTGGCCAGGACGGACAGGACCTCTACAAAGCGACAGCACGCCCGGCGGTCCTTCGCGCTAGCGCAGCGACGCTGGGTGCGTTCGACGCAGATCCTGGCAAGAAGGCCACCATCTCGACTGATGCGGGCAAGGCGACGTTCATCGCCGAGGTCGCAGATTTGCCTGACGGCGTTGTGTGGGTGCCCGCCAACAGCGGTGTCAGTCTGCGCGCTGAGCTCGGTGCCGGCTTCGGCGATCACGTTGACCTGAGGGGCGGTGCCAAATGAGCGAGTTGTTCGGTCACGAACCCTTCTGGGTGATCGCTCTCAAGGCGCTCATCGTCTTCGTGTTCCTGATGCTCTACACGCTGTTCAACATCTGGTTCGAGCGCCGCGTGGTGGCTCGGATGCAGCACCGCATCGGCCCCAACGTGAATGGTCCGTTTGGTTTGCTGCAGAGCTTGGCCGACGGCGTGAAGCTGGCGTTCAAGGAAGACCTGGTCGTCAAGGCGGCCGACAAGGTCGTCTACATCGCGGCGCCGATCATCGCCACGATCCCGGCGTTCATGGCTTGGTCCGTCATCCCGTTCGGACCTGAGGTCAAGATCCCGTTTACCGACACGGTGACGCCCCTTCAGCTGACCGACTTCCCGGTCGCCGTGCTCTACATCCTTGCTGTCACCTCGATCGGCATCTACGGCATCGTGCTCGCAGGCTGGGCGTCCGGCTCGATCTACGCGCTGCTCGGCGGTATGCGCTCGAGCGCGCAGATGATCTCGTACGAGGTCGCGATGGGTCTGGCGTTCGTACCGGTCTTCATCTTTGCCGGATCGATGTCGACCTCGGAGATCGTCGCCGCTCAGGCCGACACTTGGTACTTTCTGCCTCTGTTCCCGTCTTTCGTCATCTACGTGATCGCGATGGTCGGCGAGACCAACCGCGCACCGTTCGACCTCCCCGAGGCTGAGGGCGAGCTCGTCGGCGGATTCCACACTGAGTACTCGTCGCTGAAGTTCGCGCTGTTCTTCCTCGCCGAGTACGTCAACATGGTCACCGTCTCGGCGCTGGCTACGACACTGTTCCTCGGCGGTTGGCGCGCACCGTTCGGACTTCCGCAGATCTGGGAAGGCGCCAACTCCGGCTACTGGCCCGTGCTGTGGTTCTTCCTCAAGACTCTCGGCTTCATCTTCTTCTTCGTATGGCTGCGCGGCACGCTGCCCCGTATGCGCTACGACCAGTTCATGGACTTTGGCTGGAAGGTCCTCATCCCCGTGTCGCTCGCGTGGATCGTCGCTGTCGGCGTGATTCACAAGCTCGACCGCGAGGGAATGCTCGACCGGCAGACGTTGATCTGGATCTCCGTCGGTTTGGGCGTGCTGCTCCTGCTGTCGTCGTTCTGGCCCACCAAGAAGCAACCTGAGCCCGAACCTGAACCCGAGTTCGACGCCTTTGCCGGCGGCTACCCCGTTCCCCCGATGCCGAAGAAGGACCGAAATGTCTGACGACAAGAAGGGCATCTTCGAAGAGGCGCGCGAGGTCCTGTGGGACCCGATCGCCGGCTTCGGCGTGACGTTCCGGACGATGTTCCGTAAGCCGGTGACCGAGCAGTACCCGTTCGAGAAGATCCCGACCGCTCCGCGCTTCCACGGCCGCCACCAGCTCAACCGCTGGCCCGACGGCCTCGAGAAGTGCATTGGCTGCGAACTGTGCGCCTGGGCCTGCCCGGCCGACGCGATCTACGTCGAAGGCGCGTCGAACGAAGAAGGCGGCCGCTACAGCCCCGGCGAACGCTATGGCCGCGTCTACCAAATCAACTACCTGCGCTGCATTCTCTGCGGACTCTGCATCGAGGCATGCCCGACGCGTGCGCTGACGATGACCAATGAGTACGAACTCGCCGACAACAACCGCGCGGACCTGATCTACGAGAAGAACGACCTGCTGGCGCCGTTGCTGCCGGGCATGGTCGAGGCTCCGCACGAGATGTTGATCAGCGACGACCACCACGACTACTACCGCGGCAAGTCGCTGCCGATCTTCCCCGTTGAGTCGAGTGCCGGAGGGGATGCCGAGTGACCACGTTCTGGCTTCTCGCTCCAATCATGGTGATCGCCGCCCTTGGGCTGGTCTTCGCCAAGAAGGCCGTACACGCGGCGCTGTGTCTGGCGATCGTCATGATCAGCCTCGCCGTTCTGTACGCAGCACAGGGCGCACCGTTCCTGTTCGTCGTGCAGATCATCGTCTACACCGGCGCAATCATGATGCTTTTCCTGTTCGTCCTCATGCTGGTCGGCGTTGAGTCGTCCGATGCGGTCAAGGAGACGATCAAAGGCCAGCGCTTCTTCGCGGCCGCGCTCGGCCTGATCTTCGGCATCACCGCAGTCCTCGCGATCGGCCAGACGATCACCGGCACCGTGGTCGGCCTCAAGGGCGCCAATGAGAACGGCAATCCGTACGGTCTCGCCGAGCTGCTGTTCGGCAAGTACGTTCTCGCGTTCGAGTTCACCAGCGCGCTGCTGATCACCGCAGCGCTCGGCGCGATGGTTCTTGCGCACAGCGAGCGCCTCACCCCACGTCAGACACAGGCCGACATCGCCGCTCGCCGCATGCGTGAGTACGCCGAGACTGGCCGCCACCCAGGACCGCTTCCCGTCCCCGGTGTGTTCGCTCGCCACAACGCGGTCGACACCCCGGCGCTGCTGCCCGACGGCACTCCGCTCGAGTCCTCGATCTCCTCGAGCCTGGTTGCTCGCGGCCAGGTTTTCGAGAGCAACACCGACAACGTCGAAGAAGTCCTCGAGCAGCTTGAGGAGGGCGACAAGTGAACGAGTACATCACTCTCTCGCTGATCCTCTTCACGATCGGCTCGGTCGGCGTCCTCGTCCGGCGCAATGCGATCGTCGTCTTCATGTGCATCGAGCTGATGCTCAACGCGACCAACCTCGCGTTTGTCAGCTTCTCCCGCCAGCACGGCAACCTCGACGGGCAGGTGGCCGCATTCTTCGTGATGGTCGTTGCCGCAGCCGAGGTTGTCGTTGGTCTGGCGATCATCGTGTCCATCTATCGCACGCGTCGTTCGGCTTCGGTCGACGAGGCGAGCCTGTTGAAGTCATAAGGGGCTAGCGATGTTTGACCTTCAGTGGCTCCTGATCGCCATCCCGCTCGCCGGGGCAGCGATCCTTTTGACCTGGGGCAAGGAAGCCGACGGCTTCGGCCACCTCATCGGCACGGTGGCCTCGGCCGCGTCCTTCGTCCTCGGCGTGATCCTGTTCGCGCAGCTTCTCGGCAAGCCCGAGGATGATCGCTCGCATACGACCACGCTGTTCACCTGGATCGATGCAGGGCGCTTCCACGTCGACATGTCGTTCACGTTCGACCAGCTGTCCGGGCTGTTCGTCCTGCTGATCACAGGTGTCGGCACGCTGATCCACATCTATTCGATCGGCTACATGGAGCACGACGAACGGCGCCGCCGGTTCTTCGCGTTCCTCAACCTGTTCATCGCCGCGATGCTCACGCTGGTCCTCGCCGCTGACTACCTCGTGATGTTCCTCGGCTGGGAAGGCGTCGGCCTGGCGTCGTACCTGCTGATCGGCTTCTGGCAGCACAAGGACTCGGCAGCCGCCGCCGCAAAGAAGGCTTTCGTCGTCAACCGCGTCGGCGACCTCGGTATGGCGCTCGCGATCATGCTGATGTTCGCGCAGTTCGGCACCTCCGCGATCGAGGCGGTCAACGAATCCATCCCCGGTGCCACGCAGAATGTTGCGACGGCGATGGGTCTGCTTCTCCTGCTGGGCGCGTGCGGCAAGTCGGCACAGGTGCCGCTGCAGAGCTGGCTCCTCGACGCCATGGAGGGCCCGACCCCGGTGTCAGCCCTGATCCACGCGGCGACCATGGTCACCGCCGGCGTCTACCTCATCGTTCGGTCCGCTGCGATCTTCGATGCCTCCGAAGCAGCTCGTACCGCGGTCATCGTCGTCGGACTCGTCACGCTTCTCGCCGGCGCTTGGATCGGTTGCACCAAGGACGACATCAAGAAGGCGCTCGCCGGTTCGACCATGAGCCAGATCGGCTACATGATGCTCGCGGCCGGTCTCGGCCCCGCTGGATACGCGTTCGCGATCTTCCACCTCATCACGCACGGCTTCTTCAAGGCCAACCTGTTCCTCGGCGCCGGCTCGGTGATGCACGGCATGAACGATGACGTCGACATGCGGCACTACGGAGCCGTACGCAAGGCGATGCCGTTCACATTCGCGACGTTCGCCATTGGTTACCTCGCGATCATCGGATTCCCCGGCTTCTCCGGCTTCTTCTCCAAGGACAAGATCATTGAGGCAGCCTTCGGCCACAACGTCTGGGTCGGCCTCGGCACCCTGCTGGGCGCCGGCGTGACCGCGTTCTACATGACGCGACTCATGATGATGACGTTCTTCGGCGAGAAGCGCTGGCAGGAAGATGTCCATCCGCACGAGTCACCCAAGGTCATGACTGTCCCGCTGATCGCCCTGGCCGCGCTGTCGGTGCTCGGTGGAGCTCTCGCGATTGGCGGCTGGATAGGGGACTGGCTCGCACCGGTGGTTGGCGAAGCCCATCACGAAGAGCTGCCGATCCCCGCGATCGCCATCACGCTGCTCGTCGGTGCGGTCGTCGCCGTCGGTGTCGCCTTGGGCTACTTCCTCTACGGCACCCGGCCGATCGCCGGTGAGACTCCCGCCGACGCGTCGGTGTCCGCCTGGACCAAGGCAGGTCGCCACGAGCTCTACGGCAACGAGATCAACGACGCGGTCGCCGTACGTCCGACTCGCCACCTGACCCGATTCCTTGTGTGGTTTGACCGCATGGGCGTAGACGGACTCGTCACCGGCATCGCTGACCGACTCGGCGATACCTCACAGTTCCTGCGTCAGCCGCAGACCGGATACGTCCGCTCCTACGCGCTGATGATGTTCGGCGGCGCTGCCCTCGTTCTCCTTGCTCTCCTGGCGGTGACCCTCGCATGATCCTGTCCGTACTCGCCGCCGTCCCCATCGTGGGAGCAATTGCTCTGGCGCTGCTGCCCAAGTCGACGTCGGGCGCCCAGCTCAACGCCAAGGTCATCGCGCTGGGCGTCTCGCTGATCACGCTCGTGGTGTCGCTGATCGCCCTCGCGCGCTACGACCTCGATGCGGGTGGCTACCAGTTGACCGAAAAGCACGAGTGGATCACGGCGTTCGGAGCCTGGTACTCCGTCGGCGTCAGCGGTATCGGTCTCACGCTGATCCTGCTGACGACCGTGCTCACGCCGATCGTGATCCTTGCCGCCTGGGACGATCGACTGCCTCAAGCCAGCAACACCAACGCGTACTTCGCGTGGATGCTTGCGGTTGAGGGCCTCGCGCTCGGTGCCTTCATGGCGACGGACGCCTTCCTGTTCTACGTGTTCTTCGAGGCGACGCTGATCCCGCTGTACTTCTTGATCGGCTCATTCGGCGGACCCAACCGCTCGTACGCCGCGGTGAAGTTCCTGATCTACAACCTGGTCGGCGGCTTGCTCATGCTCGCCTCGATCGTCGGCCTGTACGTCGTCAGCTCGCGTGACGGCGGCGCGACATACCTGCTCACCGATCTCTCCAACATCGAGATGAGCACCACGACCGAGCGCTTGCTGTTCCTTGGCTTCATGGCGGCATTCGCGATCAAGGCGCCGCTCTGGCCGCTGCACACGTGGCTACCCGATGCCGCTGGTCAGGCAACGCCGGGTACCTCGGTGCTGATGGTCAGCGTTGTCGACAAGATCGGCACGTTCGGCATGATCACCTGGTGCCTCTACCTGTTCCCCGAGGCGGCCGACTGGGCCAGCCCGGTGATCATCACTCTCGCGGTCATCAGCATCTTGTACGGAGCTCTGCTCGCGGTCGGCCAGGACGACATCCGACGCCTGATTGCGTTCACCTCTGTGTCGCACTTCGGCTTCATCATCCTGGGCATCTTCGCGTTCACCACGACCTCGATGGCGGGCTCGACGCTCTACATGTTCAACCACGGTCTCTCCACGGCGGCGCTGTTCCTGGTCACCGGCATGATGATCGCGCGTCGAGGGTCGGCCAAGATCTCCGACTTCGGTGGCGTACAGAAGATCGCTCCGATCATGTCGGGCATCCTGCTCATCGCCGGTCTGTCGAGCCTCTCGCTGCCAGGCCTCGCACCGTTCATCTCCGAGTTCATGGTGCTGGCCGGAACGTTCACTCGCTCGATCCCCGCGGCCGCCTTCGCGACGCTCGGCATCGTGCTCGCGGCGCTCTACATCCTGATCATGTACCAACGCACCATGACCGGCCCGCTGCGTGAGGACAACCAAGGTGTCCATGACCTCATTCCGCGCGAAATCGCGGCCCTCGCCCCTGCGATCGTGCTGATCATCGGCCTCGGATTCTTCCCGCAGCCTGTGCTCAACGTGATCAACCCGGCGATCGATGAGGTGGCGAGCCACATCGGCAAGGGCGACCCCGAACCGAAGTCACCCGTCTCGATTGCACCCACGACGCCGGAAGGGGGCCACGAATGATCTCGGCAGAACTGCCCCCGCTCGACGCACCGCACATTGAGTACTCGCTGCTTGCGCCGCTGTTCATCATCGCCGGCGTTGCTGTGCTCGGTGTCGTCGTCGAGGCCGTGTGGCCACGTGCCTCGCGCTTCACGGCGCAGGCGATCCTTGCGGTCGTCGGTGTCATTGCGGCACTCGTCGACACCGTGTGGGTCTACCAAAATCTCGACAAGATCGATGACCCCAAGCTCGCCCGAGGTTTGATCGGCGCCGAAGGTGCGCTCTCGATCGACGGTCCCGGCGTCTACACGTGGGGCATCCTGCTGGTGTTTGCCCTGATGAGCATGTTGCTGTTCGCCGAGCGTCGACTCGAGGGCGGGCTCAGCGCGTTCACGGGCCGTGCGGCCGATGCACCCGGCTCAGCTGGCGAGGCTGAAGCGATCTCCAAGCGCATCGAGCACTCCGAGGTCTTCCCGCTGGCACTGTTCTCGTTGGTCGGCATGATGCTGTTCGCGTCGTCCAACGATCTGCTGACGATGTTTGTCGCGCTCGAGGTGCTGTCGCTCCCGCTCTACCTGCTGTGTGGCATCGCTCGACGTCGCCGGCTGCTGAGCCAGGAAGCTGCACTCAAGTACTTCCTTCTTGGTGCCTTCTCGTCGGTGTTCTTCTTGTACGGCATCGCGCTGACGTACGGCTTCGCTGGCAGCTTCCGGCTCTCTGACATTGACGTTGCGGTGTCGACTCGAACGGGCGGCACCAACATGCTGCTCGCCGCGATCGCCCTGATGGTTGTCGGTCTGCTGTTCAAGATCGGCGCCGTGCCGTTCCACACCTGGACGCCCGATGTCTATCAAGGTGCGCCGACCCCGGTCACGGCGTTCATGGCGGCGGGCACCAAGGCTGCGGCATTCCTCGCGATGCTGCGCGTGCTGTTCGTGGCATTCGGCGGATCGTCGTGGGATTGGCGACCGACGATCATCGGCATCGCGGTCATCACGATGTTCCTCGGCGCGGTCGTCTCGATCTCGCAGACCGACGTCAAGCGCATGCTCGCCTACTCCTCAATCGCCCACGCAGGCTTCCTGCTCGTCGGCCTCGTCGGTGTCTATGGCGGAGTGGCTGGCGAAGAACGCATCACCTCGGTGTCGAGCATCCTGTTCTACCTCGCGGTCTACGGAGTCGCGTCGATCGGTGCGTTCGCTGTCGTGACACTCGTACGCGATTCCGGCGGCGAGACCACGCACCTCTCGCGATGGGCTGGACTCGGCAAGACTTCGCCCCTGTTGGCTGGCGCGTTCGCGCTGTTCATGCTGTCGTTCGCCGGCATCCCGCTGACTGGTGGCTTCATTGGAAAGTGGAGCGTCTTCACCGCAGCGTGGTCAGGTGGCGTGTGGCCGCTGGTCGTGATCGGTGTGCTGGTGAGCGCCCTGGCTGCGTACTTCTACGTCCGCGTGATCGTGCTGATGTTCTTCACCGATCCGGTGGGGGATGGGCCGACGGTGGCTGTCCCGAGCGCGCTGACTACCGTAGTGATCGCCTTCGCCGTCGTGGCGACGGTCGGTCTGGGTATCCTTCCCGGACCGCTGCTCGATCTTGCGCAGCACGCTGGCGCCTTCGTGCGCTGACGGTTTCTGAGGAGTTCTCGCGTGTCCAGTCTGGGTGTTCCGTTCACCGATGACGCCCTCGAAGCGCGCGTCCAGACCGGTATCGAAGAGATCGAGCGCCAGCTGGCTATCGCGGTCGACAGCCCCGAGGCTTTCGTCGCCGAAGCGGCGGCTCACCTGCTCAACGCTGGTGGCAAGCGCTTCCGGCCGCTCCTGGTGATGCTGGCCGCCGAGTTCGGCGACCAGGCTCACGGCGATGTACCGCGCGCTGCCGTCGTCGTCGAGCTCACCCACCTCGCGACGCTCTATCACGATGACGTGATGGACGAGGCCTCCATGCGCCGCGGTGCACCGAGCGCCAACTCGCGCTGGGGCAACTCGGTCGCAATCCTCGTCGGTGACTATCTCTTCGCCCAGGCTTCCGATCTGGTGTCAGATCTCGGCCCGGAGAGCGTGCGTATCCAGGCCCGTACGTTCTCGCGCCTGGTCCAGGGTCAGATTCGCGAGACTCTCGGCCCTGGCGAGGGTGACGACCAGCTCGAGCACTACCTGTCCGTCGTGGCCGACAAGACCGGATCGCTCATCGCCACGGCTGCTCGCCTAGGCGCCAAGATGGCCGGCGCGCCGCTCGAGGTCGAGGAGACGCTAACCGAGTTCGGCGAGCGCATCGGTGCCGCCTTCCAGCTCAGCGACGACATCATCGACATCGCCAGCGAGACCGATGACTCGGGCAAGACTCCCGGCACGGACCTGCGTGAAGGTGTACCGACTCTTCCGACTCTGCTTGCACTGCGCTCGACCGATCCCGAGAGCGAACGGCTCCGGTCTTTGCTGGGCAAGCCGCTGACCGACGATGCCGAGCTCGCCGAGGCAATCACGCTCCTGCGCTCGCACCCGGCGATGGATGAAGCGCGCGCGTACGTACGAGCTGAGACCGACGCAGCACAGGCCTTGCTGGCCAAGCTGCCCGAGAGCTCAGCGCGCGAAGCGCTGCAGCTGCTCTGCACCACCGTCGCCACGCGCCTCGGCTAGCACTCGATCGGCGCAGGCTCCAGCTTCGAGGCGCGCCTTCGGTTCCGCAAATTGTCGGCGGTGAACAGCACCAGGGCGAGCCAGACGAGGATGAAGCCGACCCAGCGGGCGCTGCTCATGTCCTCGTCAAAGATCCACAGTCCGAAGATGAACTGAAGGATCGGGCCGAGGTACTGAAGAAGGCCGATGGTCGTCAGCGTCAGGCGTGTAGCGGCCGCGCCGAACAGCAGAAGTGGGATAGCTGTGACGACGCCTGTTCCGATGAGAAGCAGGACGTTGCCGACTCCTGCATGGCCGAACGTCAGGTCGCTGCGTAGCTCAAGCGTGATCAGGAATGTCAGAGCGACCGGCGCCAGGATCAGCGTTTCCATGCCGAGACCTTCGAAGGTGTTGAGGTTGGCCTTCTTCTTGAGAAACCCGTACGTCGCGAACGAGAACGCGAGCAGCAACGCGATCCACGGCGGGCGTCCGTAGTCGACCGCAAGCACGACCACCGCGATCCCGCCGATCGCCACGGCCGCCCACTGCACCGGTCGCAGGGTCTCCTTGAGGATGAAGACGCCAAGCAGCACTGTCACCAGCGGGTTGATGAAGTAGCCGAGCGACGTCTCGAGCACGTGGCCGTTGGTGACGCCGTAGATGAAGCCACCCCAGTTGAACGAGATGACGACCGAGGCGCAGATCAGGATGATCATCATGCGTCGATCGCTCGCGATGCTACGGAACGTCCTCCAGCGACGGGTCGCGGCGATGAGTATGAGGACGAACAACAGCGACCAGATGACCCGGTGGGCAAGGATCTCGAGCGACCCGGCGGGGTCGAGCAGAGGCCAGTAGAGCGGGAAGAATCCCCAGCAGAGATAGGCCGCAGCGCCAAGGATTACGCCGCTGCGGGAGTCGTTCACCTGACGAGCGTACGCCCGCGGTGGCGCCTCGATGTGGCGCCCTTTCAACGTTGTCTGAATGTCTGTCAGATCTGGCAGAACATCCTCGTGTGGGTCGGGGTGCTCCTGGTTGGTCCTGCACCGAAATGCGCGGCGTTTGCGGTCAGGGAGGGGGCTTCTTCCCTAGACTCACCCCATGGGCGCCTACCTCGATGACTACCGCGCGGTCGGCGTCATCATCCTGGTCGGGTTCGTACTTGCCGCAGGCATGCTGGGCGCCAACCGATTGTTCCGCCCCAGCGTTCCTGCCCGCGAGAAGACGGTCACGTACGAGTCGGGCGTTGACCCGATCGGCGAGGGCTGGGCGCAGTCCAACGTTCGGTACTTCGTCTACGCGTTCCTGTACGTGATTTTTGCCGTCGATGCAGTGTTCCTGTTCCCGTGGGCCGTGGTGCTTGAAGACATCGGCAAGGCTGCGGCGATCGAGATGGGCATCTTCATCGGCATCATCGTGGTCGGACTTGTCTACGCCTGGCGCAAGGGAGTCCTGTCGTGGACGTCGTAGGGGGAGAGATCATCGACCTACCGATGCCGACCGTTGGCCTTGGTACTGCGGTTGCACCCAAGCCTGCGCGCTACATCCTCAACTGGGGCCGCAAGTATTCTCTCTGGGTCTTCAACTTCGGACTCGCGTGCTGCGCGATTGAGTTCATCGCGACGTCGATGTCGCGGCACGACTTCATCCGCCTCGGCGTCATCCCGTTCGCCATGGGTCCACGCCAGGCCGATCTGATGGTCGTGTCCGGAACCGTCACGGACAAGATGGCGCCAGCCATCAAGCGCCTGTATGACCAGATGCCCGAGCCCAAATACGTCATCAGCTTCGGATCGTGCGCCAACTCCGGCGGGCCCTACTGGGACTCGTACAGCGTCACCAAGGGCGTCGACCAGATCATCCCCGTCGATGTCTACATCCCCGGCTGCCCGCCGCGGCCGGAAGCGCTGCTCAACGGCATCGTGACTCTTCAGCAGCAGATCGCTGGCGAGAACCTCGCAGATCGCTACAAGCGCTCAACCACCTCGCTGCTCAGCCCCAAGATCGAGCCGCCTGCATGAGCCTTGAGGACAACACCTTCGGCCCGCCGCATCGCGTGGTCGAAGTCGCCGAGTGGCACGATGCCGTCGCGGCCCTGAAGAGCGAGGGCTACACGTACTTCGACTGGCTCTCGGCTGTCGATGAGCATCCCGAGGGATTCCGGCTCGTCCTGCACCTCGCTCGGCTCGAAGCACTCGATCACTTGCTGCTGGTGACGTACGTCGATCGCGAGTCTCCGGCCGTTGCGTCGATCGCCGATCTGTTCGCGGGTGCGGCCTGGCACGAGCGCGAGACCCACGAGATGTTCGGCATTGAGTTCCCTTCGACAGGCTCAGGACAAGCGGCGGAATTGAAACCGCTGCTGCTTCCTGATGGCTTTGAAGGCCACCCGCTGCGCAAGGAGTTCGTACTCGCATCCCGCGTGGCAAAGCCGTGGCCTGGCGCCAAGGAGCCGGGGGAGAGCGACGCTGACTCGACCCACTCACCGGGCCGTCGCCGTATCAAGCCGCCGGGCGTACCCGATCCGACCGAATGGGGTCCGGAGCGCGTAGAGCCCACTGACGAGGTTGTCGAAACCCCTGAGGTCACCGATGAGTGACTTCCTCGAGGTCGTGCTGCGCTGCGTCCTTGTGCTGGGTGCCTTCATGACGCTGCCCCTGATCGTGGGGCAGATGGAGCACAAGGCGATGGCGCACATGCAGAGCCGCGTGGGGCCGATGAAGGCTGGCGCGTTCCACGGCTGGGCGCAGCTCATCGCAGACGGCGTGAAGTTCGTACAGAAGGAGAGCATCGTCCCGGCCGCGGCCGACGGACCGGTGTTCCGCCTCGCACCCGCAGTCGCGCTCGTCCCGTACCTCGTGGCGATGGTCGCGATCCCGCTCGGACCGTTCTTCGGCGAGACCAACCTGATCGGCGTTGACCTCGACCTCGGACTGTTCTTCGTCCTCGCTGCCATGAGCGTCGGCGTACTCGGCTCGTTGATGGGTGGCCTTGGCAGCGGCAACAAGTACTCGTACATCGGCGGTATGCGCGTCGCAGCTCAGCTGATGTCGTACGAGCTGCCGATGGTGCTTGCCGCGGCCAGCGTCGCGATGGCTGCCGGCACCCTCTCGCTGACCGGTATCGCCGCGCAATGGGAATGGTGGTGGCTGATCGTGCAGCTGCCCGGACTGATCGTGTTCTTCACGGCCGGTCTTGCTGAGCTGCAGCGTCCGCCGTTCGATGCGCCTCTCGCGGATGCCGAGCTGGTGATGGGTCCGATCACGGAATACGGCGGTATGCGCTTCGCCATGTTCTTGCTCGCGGAGTACGCCGGCATCGTCGTCCTCGCCGCGCTCACGACGGTGCTCTACCTCGGCGGCTGGGCCGGTCCCTGGTCTGACGACTTCGGCTGGCTGTGGTCGCTGCTCAAGATCTTCGCGGTCTCGTTCCTTGTGATCTGGGCCCGTGTTGCATACCCGCGACTGCGCGAGGACCAGGTCAACGCGCTCGCGTGGAAGGTCCTCGTACCCCTCGCTTTGCTCCAACTCACGCTGACGACGTTTGTGGTGATCCTCTGATGTTCGGTTCAGGTCTGCTCACCGGCTTGCGCGTCACGATGCGCAATATGCTGAAGCGCAGCGTGACGGCGCACTATCCCGACGTCGAGCCGGATCTGCCTCCGCGCAGCCGCGGTGTGATCGCGCTGCAGGAAGAGAACTGCACGTCGTGCATGCTCTGCGCTCGTGAGTGCCCGTCCTGGTGCATCGAGATCGACTCGCACAAGGAGACGATCCCGGCGACCACCGAAGGCGGCAAGGATCGCAGCATCAACGTGCTCGATCGCTTCGACATCGACTACTCGATCTGCATGTACTGCAGCATCTGCATCGAGGTGTGCCCGTTCGACGCGCTCCACTGGTCGCCGGAGTTCGCGTACGCCGAGGGCGACATCACTGATCTGACCCACGACATGAACCGGCTGCGCGAGTGGATGTGGACCGTCCCCGCTCCACCTGCCCTCGACGAGGGTGCCGAGAAGTCCAAGGAGCTCGCCGCGTACGAGGCGAAGCTGAACCCGCCGGAGGTCGCTGAATGACGGCGACCGAGGTCCTGTTCCTCCTGTTCGCGGCGCTGGCCGTCGGCTCGGCGTTGCTCGCGATGACCAGCAAGCAGCTTGTGCATTCGGCGTTGTGGCTCGTGGTCACGCTCGGTGCGATCGCGGGGTGCTTCGTACTGATGACCGCCGAGTTCGTCGCTTGGGTGCAGGTGCTCGTGTACGTCGGCTCGATCGTGGTGCTCGTGATCTTCGCGCTCATGATGACCCGGCAGCCCACTGCCGGGCCGTCCGCCGAGGTCACCGGCAACCGGTGGACCGCGGCTGTGCTCGGAGTCGTCGCCGCCGGAGGACTCGGCGCCACGGTCGTCGCAGGCTTTGAGGGTGAACGTATCGAGGGCGATCACATCGGTACGGCCGCCTCACTCGGCGAAGCGCTCTTCAACGACTGGGTGTTGGCGTTCGAGGTGCTCAGCCTTGTCCTGCTGGCAGCCCTGATCGGCGCCATCGTCATCTCGCGGGCGGGATCCGAACGCTGATGCCGCTTCTCTATCCGTTGGTTCTCGCCGCCGTACTGTTCGGCATCGGCGTCTATGGCGTGCTTGCTCGGCGCAACGCCGTGCTGATGCTGCTCGGCGTTGAGCTGATGCTCAACGCGGTCAACCTCAACCTCGTCGCCTTCGATGCCTGGCTCGGCGACGAGATCCACACGGGCCAATCGCTCACCTTGTTCACGATTGCGATCGCGGCCGCTGAGATCGGTCTCGGGTTGGCGATCATCCTCGCGTTGTTCCGCGCCGTGCGCACGATCGACGTCGACCAGGTCGGAGCCCAGTCATGAATCGGTGGGCGTACGTCCTGCTGACGGCGGCACTGACTGCCGTCGTGGCGCTGTGGGCGATTCCGTACGTCGGCGACTCTACTGCCGATACTCATGTCTGGGTCGAGGGCAACTCCTTGCTCGGGGTCTCGCTGGCAGTGCACATCGACTCCCTCGCCGCCCAGGTACTCCTGCTGGCTGTCGGCATCGGCCTTTTGGTGCAGATCTACTCGACCGCCTACCTCCAGCACCACCCCCGCTACCGCTCATACGCGCTGGTGATCATCCTGTTCCTGCTCGGCATGATCGCCGTCGTCGTGGCCGATGACTTCTTCGTCCTGCTGATCGGCTGGGAGGTCATGGGCCTCTGCTCCTACCTGCTCATCGGCCACGAGTGGGAAACGCCTGAGGCGCGCGCCGGTGCCGCGAAGGCGTTCTTGATGACGCGGGTCGCCGACCTAGGTCTGCTCGTGGGCATCATCGTGATCGGCCAGACGTACGGGACCTACCGGATCAGCGAAGTGCTGGCGCAGGATCCCAAGAACGTCACCGCGATCGGTCTGCTGCTTCTCGTCGCGGTCGTCGGCAAGTCCGCACAGTTCCCGCTGCATACGTGGCTGCCCGATGCGATGCCCGGCCCCACTCCGATCACGGCTTTGATCCACGCGGCGACGATGGTCGCAGCTGGCGTCTACCTGGTCGCGCGGCTGCTTCCGATCTTCGAGGCATCCCAGCTCGTCATGACTGCTCTGGCGATCATCGCCGCGATCACGATGCTGCTGGCCGCGCTCTGCGCACTGGCGCAGACGGACCTCAAGCGTGCTCTTGCCTGGTCGACCGTCAGCCAACTCGCGTTCATGTTCGCGGCCCTCTCGATGGGCGACCGCGATGCCGGCACCGATCACCTGCTGTCGCACGGCGCCTTCAAGGCGCTGCTGTTCCTCGGCTGTGGCTGTCTGATGCATGCGGTCGGCTCGAGCGCCCTGTCGGCGATGGGCGGGCTCCGCAAGGCGATGCCGGTGACCTTCCTGAGCATGACGATCGGCTTTGCCGCACTCGCCGGTTTCATCCCGACCGTCGGCTTCTTCACCAAGGACAGCGTCCTGGCCGCTCTGGAGCACGGTGCCAAGGGTGACGCAGCGGTACCCGCCTCTGTCGGATCGATCGTCTTCTACGTTGCGCTGGCCACAACGTTCGTCACTGCTGTGTACGCCGCGCGTCTCTGGCTCACGGCGTTCTTCGGCCCGGCCAAGGAAGGCCATGAAGCTCCTCGAGCGATGCTCGGTCCGGTCGTCGTGCTCGCCATCGCCACGTTTGCGCTCTCGATCGGTCAGCCGTTCCACCTCGGGTTCGGACTCATCTCGACCGGCGTCGCAGTCCTGGCGACCGCCGTCGTTGTGTATGCCTGGAGTGACCGCGGTGGTGAGCTCGATATCGATGCGCCTCTGCTCACCCGTGAGTTCGACCTCGACGCCCCGTTTACCCGCTGGATCCCAGCCGCGACTCGCGAAGCAGCACGACTTGTGGTCGTCGTCGACCGAGATGGCGTTGACGCCTATCCCGACGGCGGTGCCGCGGGAGCGCAGCTCACCTCGCGGGCGCTCGAGCTCGTCCAGTCTCGGAATGTGCAGCGCTACGCGACTGTCATGACAGTTGGCGTCATCGCGCTCGTCGCGGCAGGGGTGATCTGGACATGATCACCACGGCACTCGCCATACCTCTCGGTCTCGGCCTTCTTCTCCTCGTGCTCCGCAACGCTGTCTCTGGCCGAGTCGCTGCTGTGCTCGGCAGCGCTGCGATGATCGCATCGTCGGTGCTCTACGCGCTCGTCTGGGAGGGCCGCTCGGTCAGGGTTTCCGGCGAGGTCGACACCGCGTGGATCGAGCCACTCGGGGCCCGGCTGCACCTTGGCGTCACGTTCATCTCCTGGCCCTTCCTGCTCATGACCGCGGTGCTGGGTCTGCTCTGCTGCGTGTGGCTCATTGCCGAGGACACCTCGCCCGCGCTGGTCGGACTCGTACTGATCATCAGCGGCTCAGCACTCGGTGTGTTCAGCTCGCTCGACCTGCTGCTGTTCTTCGTGTTCTTCGAGCTCGCGCTTATCCCGATGTGGTTCGTGATCGCGTGGTGGGGCGATCCGCACGACCAAGAGGGTCGACGCCGGGCCGCGACGCGCTTCCTGTTGTTCACTGTGACCGGTTCAGCGCTTCTGCTGGTCGGCATCGTCTGGATCGCCGGCTCGTTCGGGTCGTTGCAGATCCTCGACATCGACGGTGCGGCACTCGGTGCGGCGATCCTGATCGTCCTTGGCTTTGCAGTCAAGACACCGCTGGTCCCGTTGCACACCTGGCTGCCCGATGCCCACAGCAAGGCACCGACCGTCGGCTCGGTGCTGCTCGCAGGCGTGTTCCTCAAGCTCGGCACGTACGGATTGATCATGCTTGGCGCGCAGATGCTGCCCGAGGAGTTCGCGAAGATCGCTCCATACGTGGCGACTGCCGGAGTCGTCGGGATCATTTGGTCGGCGCTTGCCTGTTACGCGCAGGACGATCTCAAACGACTGATCGCCTACTCGAGTATCGGCCATATGGGGTTCGTCTCCCTGGCGATCTCGACGATGAGCGAGGTCGGAATCGCGGCTGCCGTGTTCGGCTCGGTGGCCCACGGACTCATCACCGGCCTGCTGTTCTTCGCCTCAGGATCGATCAAGGACCGCCTCGGCACGGCGTCGATGGCCGCGATTGGTCGCGGCCTCTACGCGCGTACCCCTTGGCTCGCTGTCGCCTTCGTGTTCGGTGCAGTCGCGAGTCTCGGACTGCCAGGTCTCGCCGGTTTCTGGGGTGAGCTGTTGTCGCTGCGCGCCGCATACGAGGTGGGCGACGTGCTGAGCAAGCCAGGCGCCTGGACCCTGCTCGGCTTCGCCGTGCTCGGCATCGCGCTCACCACGGCGTACTTCGTCCGCGCGATCCGTCTCATCGCCCAAGGCGAAGCAGTTCCGCATGAAGGCGATCGCGACCTCAACCGTCGTGAGGCTCTCGTCATGGGTGTACTCGCTCTCGGCATCGTCGCTCTCGGCGTTGCTCCCGGTCCGCTCGTTGGCTTGTATGACTTCCCGATCTACTCGGGCAGCTACGAGGCGGTGACGCCATGAACATTCCCGTCGACTGGGCCATCGCCGGGCCTGCCACGATCGTTGCCGCCGGCGCTGTGATTGCGCTGCTTGTCGACGCATTCTTCCCACGTCGTACCTGGCTCGGTTCCGGGCTGCCGTCGACGGCCGCGCTCATCGCCGCTGGGCTTGAGATGTTCCGTCTCGACCACGACATCCCTCCGGCCACGTTTGCACTGTCGCTGATCCTGCTGGTCGGCACGCTTTTCGTCGTGGTGGCGTCGAACGTCATGAATTTCGAGAACTCCATGCCACCGGGGGAGTACCACTTCCTGATGCTGAGCTCCGCTGCCGGAGCTCTGCTGATGGTCTCGGCGCGTGATGTCGTCACGTTGCTCGTCGCGCTTGAACTGCTGTCGTTGCCGTCAATCGCTCTGGTCGGACTTCGACAGGGCGATCGACGTGCGATCCGCTCGGCGTGGACGTTCTTCCTCGCGTCCGTGGTCTCGACCGCGATCACCCTGATGGGCATCTCGTTGCTCTACGGAATCGCCGGCACGCTCGACTACGAAGGCATCGGCGAAGCGCTGCGTGAGTCGGACATGCCGGACTCCGTGGTTGCTGTAGCCATCCTGCTGACTGTGATCGGTCTGCTGTTCAAGCTTGGTGCGGTGCCGTTCCACATGTGGATTCCGGACGCGTACCTCGGAGCACCGATCCTGGTCGCTGGCTTCCTGTCGTCGGTCTCCAAAGCCGCCTCGCTCGGTGCCCTGCTGACGTTCTTGGCGATTGCGCTGGGCTATTCGTATGACACCTGGGGCACGCTCCTCGCCGTCGTCGCGGCAGTGACCATGACAATCGGCAACCTCGGCGCGCTCCGCCGGACCAACGCGATTGGGATGCTGGCCTGGTCGTCAGTCGCCCAGGCCGGCTTCCTGCTCGCCCCGGCAGCTGTGGGGGTTGGCACGGACGCCGCGATTCAGTACCTCGCCGTCTACGTTCTGACGAATCTGGTTGCCTTCGCCGCACTGGCAGTGGTGTTGCGGCTCCGCGGCAGCACGGACTACGACGAGCTGAGGGGACTGGCGCGCACGGATCCACCGACCGGAATCCCTCTCGCACTGGCCGCGCTCACTCTCGCCGGATTCCCTCCGGCGATCATCGGCCTTGTCGCGAAGTACGTCGTGATCCAGCCCGTCATCGAAGCCGGCGAGACCTGGCTTGCCGTCGTGATGGCGATCAACGTGATGCTCGGCCTTGCGTACTACCTGCGATTCGTCGCGGTGCTGTTCGACAAGCCGGAGGGTGAGACCTACGTGAGTCCGTCGCCGCCGTTCTCGGTACGGGTCGCCAAGAGCGTCGTCATCCTCGGCGCGCTCGGCATCGTGGCCTTGAGCGTCTGGCCTGACCTTCTGCTCAGCAACCTGCCCTAGCGGGCGAGGTCGCGGCTGATCACGAGGCGTTGGATCTGGTTGGTGCCTTCAAAGATCTGCATGACCTTGGCCTCGCGCATGTAGCGCTCGACCGGGAAGTCGCGGGTGTAGCCGGCACCGCCGAGCACCTGTACGGCGTCAGTGGTGACCTTCATGGCGTTGTCGGTGCAGACCAGCTTGGCGATCGACGCTTGACGGCTGTACTTCTGGCCGGCGTCCTTGAGTCGTGCCGCGGCGAGATACGTCGCGCGTGCTGACTCGACCGCAGCCGCCATGTCGGCGAGTACGAAGCCGAGGCCCTGGTGGTCGATGATCGCCTTGCCGAACGTCTCGCGCTCCTTGGCGTACGTCACGGCGGCGTCGAGCGCGCCCTGCGCCAGTCCGGTCGCGACGGCAGCGATGCCGAGCCGTCCTGCATCGAGACCGGCCAGCGCAATCGGCAAGCCCTGGCCTTCGTCGCCGAGGCGACGTTCGACCGGGATGCGTACGTTCTCGAACAACATCGTCGCTGTCGTTGAGCCCATCAGGCCCATCTTCTGCTCAGGGGTGTCGGCCGTCAGACCTTCAGTGCCGGCGGGCACCAGGAAGCAGGAGATACCCCGACCGCCATCATCCGACGTGCGGGCCATCACCTTGTAGAAGTCTGCGTGCCCGCCATGCGTGGTCCAGGCCTTCGCGCCGTTGATGACGTACGAGTCGCCGTCGCGAACGGCCTTCGTACGCATCGCGGCCGGATCGGAGCCGGCATGCGCCTCCGACAGGCAGTACGCGCCGAGCTGGTCGCCTGACAACATCGTCGGCAGCCAGTCCTGCTTCTGCGTTTCAGTGCCCGCAGTGAACAGACCGAAGCACGACAGCGCGTGCACCGAGGTGCCGACGCCGACTGATGCCCACGCCGAGCCGATCTCCTCGAGCACCTGCAGGTAGACCTCGTACGGCTGCCCGCCCCCGCCGAATTCCTCCGGATAGGGGAGTGACAGCAGACCCGCCCGACCCAACGTGCGGAACACCTCGCGCGGGAACGCTGCCGTTGCCTCAGCCTCGGCAGCCTTGGGGGCAAGCTCCTTCGCGACGATCTCGCGGGTCAGGGCGATGAGGTGCTCTGACTCCTCCGTCGGCATCAAGCGAGTTGCGGGCAATTCAGCTCGCCAGCTTCGACAGTCGTCCGATGAGCTCGTCTGCCTCGGTCACGATCCGGGTCACCAGATCGCCGGCCGACGGGATGTCGTCGATGAGTCCCTGGCACAGGCCGACCGACCAGACGCCAGCCTCGGGATCGCCGAGCTCGTACACGGTCTTGCCGCGCTTGCCCGAGACGAGGTCCTGGATCTGGTCGAACTGGCCGCCGTCGTTGAGGATCTCAACGACCTCACGGCTGACACCGTTACGTGCGACGCGGGCGGTGTTGCCGAGCGTACGGAAGATCAGCTCAGTGTCCTGCTCGCTGGCATCGACGATCGCCTGCTTGATGTCGTGGTGGATCGGCGATTCCTCGGTGCACATGAAGCGGGTGCCCATGTTGATGCCGTCTGCGCCCAGCGCCAGAGCGGCGACGAGTCCACGGGCATCCGCGAAGCCGCCGGAGGCGATCATCGGGATCGTGATGTGCTTGGCTGCGGCCGGGATCAACACGAGTCCGGGGATGTCGTCCTCGCCCGGGTGACCGGCGCACTCGAAGCCGTCGATGCTGATGCCGTCGACGCCCAGGCTTTGCGCCTTGATGGCGTGCTTCACGCTGGTGCATTTGTGGAGCACCTTGATGCCGGCGTCGTGGAACTGCGCCATGTGCGGTCCGGGGTTGGATCCCGCTGTCTCGACGATCTTGATGCCCTCGTCGACGATCACCTTGCGGTACTCGTCGTACGGCGGCGGGGTGATGCTGGGCAGGATCGTCAGGTTGACGCCGAACGGCTTGTCGGTCATCTCACGCGTACGCGCGATCTCCTTGGCCAGGTCGGCAGGAGTCGGCTGCGTGAGCGCCGTGATCATGCCGAGACCGCCGGCTTCGGAGACGGCAGCGACCAGCTCGGCGACGCCGACCCACTGCATTCCGCCCTGGACGATCGGGTGCTCGACGCCGAAGGCCTCGGTGAACTTGGTCTTCATGTGATCGCTTTCCTAAGGGGGTGAGGGGATCAGCGGTAGTTGGTGAACTGCACGGCGAAGTCGAGGTCGGCGCCCTTGACCAGCGCGATGATCTCCTGGAGGTCGTCACGCTTCTTGCTCGAGACGCGGAGCTCGTCGCCCTGGATCTGCACCTTGGCACCCTTGGGGCCCTCGTCGCGGATCAGCTTGGAGACCTTCTTGGCCTGCTCCTGGTCGATGCCATCGGTGAATCGGGCGGAGATCTTGACGTCCTTGCCGGACTGGCGGGGCTCGTCGCTCTCCAGCGACTTCAGGGAGATGCCGCGCTTGATGAGCTTGTCCTTGAACACATCGAGCACTGCGAGAGCGCGCTCGTCGGCATTGGCTTCGATCTCAATGCCCAACTCGCCGCTCCACTTGATCAAGGCGCCGGTGTTCTTGAAGTCGTAACGCTGGGCGATCTCCTTGACGGCCTGGTTCAGCGCATTGTCGGCTTCCTGACGGTCCAGCTTGCTGACGATGTCGAAGGATGAGTCGGCCATCTCTGCTCCTGCACGTTTGGGGTGGATCTGATTTCTCACACCTTACGAGGCTGAGATAGTCTTGCTTGTCGTTGCCCCCGGGCAACAACCCCTGGCAGGTTGCCCGAGTGGCCAAAGGGATCTGACTGTAAATCAGACGGCAACGCCTACGCAGGTTCGAACCCTGCACCTGCCACACCTACGAGCCCGGTTCTCCTTGAGAGCCGGGCTCGAGTGTTGTGCGATCTGCACAGAACCTTCACACGTCGTCCCCGATTTCCGACTGGTCGGACTCCTACGCTGAGGACATGAGCCTCACGCGTCGGATCCTGCTGGTCGAGGATGAGCCGATCATCAATGCGGCAGTCACCGATCGGCTCGTCGCGGAGGGCTACGACGTCGTTCGTGCATTCGACGGTCCAGGCGCGGTCGAGGCTTTCAACGAGAGCAACCCTGACCTCGTTCTGCTCGACGTGATGCTCCCTGGATTCGACGGCCACGAGGTGTGCCGTCGTATCCAGGCTGTACGACCCGTGCCCGTTCTGATGCTCACGGCCCGCGACGACGAAGCCGACATCCTGGTCGGCCTCGCGGTCGGCGCCGATGACTACCTCACCAAGCCGTTCCGTATGCGCGAGCTCGTCGCCCGGGTGGCAGCCCTGCTCCGTCGCGTCGATCGCGCTGCCGAGCTCGCTGGGCGTGGGTCCACCGACCTTGGAGATGTTCGCGTTGACGCGGCCGCCCGACGGGTGTGGGTCAGCGAGGACGAGGTCCACCTGACCCCGACCGAGTTCGACCTCCTGCTCTGTCTTGCCATGAACCCGGGCGTAGTCCTCACTCGCGAGCGATTGCTCGACGAGGTGTGGGGATGGGCGGACGCATCAGGCACTCGTACGGTCGACAGCCACATCAAGGCGCTGCGGGCCAAGATCGGCACTGATCGCGTACGTACGGTGCACGGCGTCGGCTACGCGTTCGAGGTCAGCGCATGAGTGTGCGTCCGCTCGACGTGGTCCGGTCGGTGAAGGTCAAGCTCGGCCTTCTCGTCGCTGCCAGCGTCATCGTCGCCATCACAGTCGCCAGCATCGGCTCCGCCGGTGGTGTTCCTGTGCTCTTGAGTGTCCCGATCACGATCGTTCTTGCGCTGGCTGTCACGCAGCTCTTGGCGGTGGGCATGACCTCGCCGTTGCGCGAGATGACTCATGCAGCCAGCCGCATGTCGACTGGCGACCATTCCGTACGTGTCACGGCTTCGTCGCGAGATGAGGTCGGCGAGCTTGCTCGGGCGTTCAACCGGATGGCCGAGGATCTCGCTGAGGTTGACCGACACCGACGCGAGCTGGTGGCGAATGTCAGCCACGAGCTGCGTACGCCGTTGGCCGCGTTGTCCGCCGTGCTCGAAAACCTGGCCGATGGTGTGACTGAGCCAGACCCCGAGACTTTGCGCGCTGCGCTGGCCCAGGGCGAGCGAATGACCGCACTGGTCACCGACTTGCTTGACCTCTCGCGAGTCGATGCCGGCAAGACGCCGCTCGCGTATGAAGACGTCGAGGTTGCAGCGTTGCTTGAAGCTGCGGCAGCCGAGAGTCGAGTCGCCGGCCGCGAAGTCACCTACGAAGTCGAAGTCGTTCCGGCCGACCTCGTCGTGCGCGGTGACACGGCTCGACTTCGCCAGCTCGTAGCGAACCTTCTCGACAACGCATCGAGGCACAGCCCGCCTGCCGGGACCGTGACGATCAGCGCCGGAGTCGGCGATGGCCACTGGCATCTCGATGTCACCGACGAAGGTCCCGGCGTCGCGCCGGCGGACCGTGAGCGTGCTTTTGAAAGATTCGGAACTCTCACCGACATCGACGGTGGCGGCGGAACCGGCCTCGGGCTCGCCATCGCGCGCTGGGTCACCGACCTGCATGGCGGAACGATCCGTTTCACCGAACCCGACACGAGAGGCGCCCACGTACGGGCCGACCTCCCGTTGTCGCCAACACCGGCTGCACCCAAGGAGACACCCATGACTCAGACCACGACCGCAACGGCGACTGCGCCGCCACCTCCGCCGACTCTGACGGACGGGACGTTCGGTGACCTCTGGCCCGAGCGAGCTCTTCCGGCCAACATCCCAGTTCTGCTCGGCGCCGTCGGCGTCGGCGTTCTCGCTGGCACGGTGCTGCCATTCCATGATCTGGGTCTGGCGATGTTCCTGGTCCTGCTGGCGGCCGGGGGAGTCCTCTTTGCTGCGAGCCGCAAGCGCCGCGATCGGTTCACGATGGCTTGCGCCCTGCTCTGCGTCGCGCTCTCGTCAATCACGATCATCCGGGATGCAGAGTGGATCGCTGTGCTCTGCATGGTGGCCGGCGCAGGTTTGTGCGCGGTCGGGCTGGTGGGAGGCAACAGTTTCCGCGCATTCGTCATCAGTGTCTTTGCCTGGCCTTTGTCTGGTCTGCGCGGGCTGCCCTGGCTCGGCCGGACACTCCGGGCGCTCTCAGGTCGCGGTAACAAGCTCGCCCTGGTCCGGACCGTCGTCATCTCGATCATCGCGATCACCGTGTTCGCCCTGCTCTTCTCCTCAGCGGACGCGCTGTTCGCCGAATGGGTTGGTGCGCTGGTGCCAGACATCGGTTCAGAAGACTTCGGCCTCCGGGTATTTATCGCCATCGCGATTGGTGGGGTCGTGCTCGCGGGCTCGTACCTGGCCCTCAACCCGCCGGAGGCCGATCGCGCTGACTCCGTCGCCCGACCCGTCGCCAACCGGTTTGAGTGGCTCGCACCGGTGCTGGTCGTGGACGCCGTGTTCGTGTTGTTCCTCGTCGCGCAGGCCGCGGTGATCTTCGGCGGCGACGACTACCTCGAGCGCACGACCGGGCTCACGTACGCGGACTATGTCCACCAGGGGTTCGGCCAGCTGACCGTCGCCACAGCGCTGACACTTCTCGTGGTCTGGGCGGCATCGCGGAAAGCGCCGAGAGAGACGGCAGAAGACCGTATGTGGATTCGCATCTCACTCGGGCTGCTCTGCGCGCTGACTCTGGTGGTTGTCGCGTCGGCGCTCTACCGGATGGACGTCTATCAGGACGCGTACGGCTTCACGGCACTACGCGTACTCGTCGATGTGTTCGAGGGTTGGCTCGGAGTCCTGGTCATCGCAACGATGGTCGGCGGCCTCGCGCTGAAGGCGTCCTGGTTGCCCAGGTTCGGCCTGTTCAGCGGTATCGGCATGCTTCTCGCACTCGCGCTCATCAATCCCGAGGGATGGGTCGCGAAGCAGAACATCGAACGGTTCGAAGCGACAGGCAAGATCGACTGGACTTACTTGCAAACGCTCTCTGACGACGCGTTGCCGACACTGGCGACGCTTCCTGACGACCAGGTGCTGTGTGCCCTGACGTCTGACTACGGCAAGAGCGACAACGATTGGCTGGAGTGGAACGTCGGTCGAGCCCGTGCCAACTCAGTGTTCGACAAGCAAGTAGCCGACTGGTCGTTCAAGAACGACTGCCCCGGTCAGACTGTCGATTGACCGAGGATCGAATCGAGGGTCTCGACGACGAGTTTGTGGTCGTCGAGCTGGGGGAGTCCCGAGACGGCGATCGTGCCGACGCACCCAGTGCCCTTGATCAGAACCGGGAAGGCGCCGCCGTGCGCCGCGTAGGTGGCAGTGTCCAGGCGCGAATCCGCGTCGAACGACCCGCCTCTGACACGGAACGTCTCACCGACGCGGAGTGACGACTGCCCGTAGCGGTCGACCACGGCGCTCTTGCGAGCGAGCCAGCCATCGTTGTCGGCAGATGCGCCGGGCAACGCAGCGTGGAACAACTCCTGGCCGTTGCGACGGATCGAGATCGCGATCGGCAGTCCAGCCGCCAGACCGGCATCGCGCAGGGCGACGCCGACGGTCCATGCCGTCTGCTCGTCGAAGGCGTCGAACACAAGTCGTCGCTCTTGGTCTTCCAACTCATCGATCAGCCCGGTCATGGGTGTGAGTCTGTCACTTGCCGAAAGAGACGTCCTTGGTCTCCGTCACGGCCGCCTTGCGACCGGGAGCTTCCTGCCACTGCCAATAGAGATTGGTGTGCGCGATGACCTCGGCGGGGGCTGGTGCACCCCATTTGCTCAAGTCGTCCGTCGTGTGTGCGTCGCTGACCAACGTGACGTCATAGCCGCGAGTGAACGCGCCATGGATCGTCGAGCGGACGCACGCATCGGTCTGTGCTCCCGCGACGATGAGGTGACCGATGCCTGCCTTGGCGAGCACATTTTCGAGGTCAGTGCCTTCGAACGAGTCGCCGTAGGACTTGTGGACGACCGGCTCGGATTCGCCGATCGTGAGCTCCGGGACGTACTCCCACTCGGCAGACCCCACGGGCATGTCCTCGTCGGAGTGCTGCACCCACACCACCGGCACGTCTTCCGAGCGGGCCTTGTCGACCAGCGAGTTGATGTTGCCGAGCACACCTGCGCGGTCATGCGCCTCGGCGACGACGCCGACCTGGAAGTCGATCACGACGAGTGCGGTGTTGGGTCGATCCTGCAAGGTGCTCATGGCTCCACGCTAAGCGGCGGCGCTGACAAGTGCACCTGCCGATAGGCTGAGCACGTGGTCTACCGCGCCTTCTTCGACGCCGTGTTCAGCTCCATGGATCCCGAAAAGGCACACGAGCGGGGCTTCGCAGCCATCAAGGCCGGCCGCTTCGCCACCAAGGTCGCACTACGCAAGACCCACGCTCCTCGAACCGTGATGGGCATCGAGTTCCCCAACGCGTTCGGTCTGGCCGCAGGCTTCGACAAGAATGCCCGCGCCGTACCCGGCCTGCTGGCTCTTGGCTTCGGCCATGTTGAGATCGGCACCGTCACGGCTCGTCCGCAACCGGGCAATCCCAAGCCGCGCCTGTTCCGTCTCGTCGAGGACAAGGCGATCGTCAACCGTATGGGCTTCAACAACGACGGCGCAGCAGCAGTCGCGGCCAGGCTCCACCGCCTGCGTCAGAAGTCCGGTCGCGATGCCGTCATCGGGGTCAACATCGGCAAGAACAAGGCAACTGAGGCTGCTGACGCGATCGCTGACTATGTCGAGAGCGCGCGACTCCTCGCGCCGTACGCCAGCTACCTCGTCGTCAATGTGTCCTCGCCGAACACCCCGGGTCTCCGCGACCTGCAGGCGGTCGACGAGCTCCGCCCGTTGCTCGCCGCCGTCAAAGACGTCTGCGACCGGTCACACGGTGGGCGCGTGCCGCTGGTCGTCAAGATCGCACCGGACCTCGCCGACGCGGATGTCGACGCTGTCGCTGACCTCGCGATCGAGCTTGGCCTCGATGGCATCAGCGCAACGAACACCACGATCGCCAGGCCTGACGAGTTGCTGACCCCACGCACGACAATCGAAGCCGCCGGGGCCGGCGGACTGTCTGGGCCGGTGCTCGCCGACCGCTCCACCGAGGTCCTCGTACGGCTTAAAGCTCGCGTCGGCAATCGTCTGGCGATCATCTCGGTGGGCGGCGTGACCGCGCCTGAAGACGTACGTGCGCGGCTCGATGCGGGTGCCGATTTGGTGCAGGGATACACGGGCTTCATCTATGAAGGCCCGCTCTGGCCTTCGCGTCTCGCCGCGGCGTCCAAACCCGCCTGACGCAGGCGTGGACCCGATTTCGAAATAGGGCACCTGACCGTGTATCTTGGGACGTCGGCTTGCCCCTTTAGCTCAGTCGGTAGAGCGTTTCCATGGTAAGGAAAAGGTCTTCGGTTCGATTCCGTAAAGGGGCTCTGGACTCGCAGCACTAAGAGTCCTTCGGACATGAGGCAACTCGTGCCCGCGGCTGGGTAGCTCAGTCGGTCAGAGCACACGACTCATAATCGTGGGGTCGCGGGTTCGAGTCCCGCCCCAGCTACCGCACGACACGCAACACCCGCAGCATCATCGATCAAGAAGAGGCACCCTCGTGGCCAGCAAGAGCTCAGACGTTCGTCCCAAGATCACCTTGGCCTGCACCGAGTGCAAGGAACGCAACTACATCACCAAGAAGAACCGTCGCAACGATCCCGATCGTCTCGACCTCAAGAAGTTCTGCCCGCGCTGCAAGACGCACCAGCTGCACCGCGAGACGCGCTAACTTCCCATAGCCTGAACGACGGCTCCCACGGCTACGGCCGGTGGGAGCCTTCGTCGTTCCCGGGGTCGTTGTGGCTGCTAGCGTCGCCCGCATGGATCTCGCCGACCTGACGACGCTGCGTCTGGGTGGCCCTGCCAAGGCAGTCCTCGAGCCCACGTCCGAGGCCGAGCTGATCGATGCCGTACGGATTGCCGACGAGGCTGCCGATCCGGTCCTGCTGGTCGCAGGCGGCAGCAACCTCGTCGTCGCCGACGAAGGGTTCGACGGCACCGTCATCCGCGTGGTGACTCGCGGCATATCGGTGGACTCTGATGCGTGCAGCGGCGCCATGGTCACAGTCGCCGCAGGTGAGCCGTGGGACGGCATCGTTGACCGGGCAGTCTCTGAAGGTTGGGTCGGCGTTGAAGCGCTTTCGGGCATTCCCGGATCCACCGGCGCGACTCCGATCCAGAACGTCGGCGCTTACGGCCAGGAGGTCTCGCAGACCGTCGCGACCGTGCGGGCGTACGACAGGTTCGATCGCAAGGTGCGCACGATTCACGCTGTTGACTGCGGATTCACGTATCGCTCGAGCCGCTTCAAGGTCGAGCCCCACCGGTATGTCGTGCTTTCGGTCGCGTTCCAGCTGGCACTCGGCGATCTCAGTGAGCCCATCGCGTACGCCGAGCTGGCTCGTACGCTCGGCGTCGAGGTGGGTGAACGCGCTCCAGCGGCCGACGTTCGCAGTGCGGTGCTCGGACTGCGACGCGGCAAGGGAATGGTGCTCGATCCCGCCGATCACGACACCTGGAGCGCAGGCTCGTTCTTCACCAACCCGATCCTGACCGCAGCAGAGGCAGACGCCCTGCCGGAACATGCGCCGCGATTCGCTCAGGCCGACGGGACGGTCAAGACGAGCGCGGCTTGGCTCATCGACCACGCCGGCTACGGCAAGGGATACGGCTCTGGTCAGGCATCGCTGTCGACCAAGCACGCGTTGGCCTTGACCAATCGTGGTGGCGCGACGACGGCAGAACTTCTCACTCTGGCTCGTGAAGTACGCGACGGCGTACGTCAGGCGTACGGCATCACGTTGGTCAACGAGCCCGTGCTCGTTGGCTGCTCGCTCTAGCCGCTGGCGGAGCCAGTCGTCGAGTAGACCAGGAGTCCGGCGACGCCCATCAGGATCACGAAGGCGAGCACGACCAGGAGCGCCGTGCTGATGATCCCCATCACGCGGCCGGCTTGGATCTCGCCCTCGCCGCTGAATGCGGTGGGATTGGCGTCGATCTCCTTCTTTGCCTTGTTGCCCATGACCCAGGCAAAGGGACCAAGAAGCTGGCACAGGACAAGGCTGAGGATCCCGAGCACGAGAACGGTCGTGGCCTGAGGGTGCTTCGGCGCCACGTAGATCGGCTGGTAGCCGTACGGAGGTGGGACTGGACCCGGGGGCGGGGTGAACCCGGGCGCCTGACCAGCGTTGGGTGGAATCTCCTGCGGATCGTCAGTCATGGCGAAACAATCCCACACCCACGTGTCAGGACGAATAGCCGCCTTCAAACGTCAGCAACAGGGCGAGTGAACCCACGATGAGGGCTCCAACTATGACGGCCAGTGCCAGCAGAGCCGTGCCGATGATGCCGCACACCAGACCAGTCGTTGCCTCGCTGCGATTGGACCACTGGGCGGGAGCGCGATCGATCTCACGACGTGCCACCGTGCCGTAGTACCAAGCGAACGGGCTCAGCAAAACCGGAACGAGCAGTACGAAGAAGCCGCACAATCCGATGAGTCCGAGGATCATCGACCGGTTGGCCAGCGGGTGCTGGGGGATCGGAGCCGGGTGCCCCCACGGGTCGGCGGTCATGCTGCCTCCGAAGCGAGCCAGGTGTCGATGCCGGCCAGGGCTGGGGCGGTGATCTCCGGTGGCGCGTACGAGCTGCGGATCGACATCCGAGCCAGCTCGGCGAGCTCGGCATCAGCGAACTCCTGAGCCGCACGCAGTACGGCGTATTGACCGGCCAGGCTCGACCCGAACAGCAGGGGATCGTCGGCGCCAAGCGCGACATTGATCCCGGACGCGATGAGCTTGCGTACGGGCACTTCCTCGAGCGTGCTGAAGACGCCGAGCGAAACGTTCGAAGTGGGACACACCTCGAGGGCAACGCCTGCATTCGCCAACCGATCGAGCAGCGCCTCGTCCTCGGCCGAACGCACGCCATGGCCGATGCGGTTGGGATGCAGGTGATCGAGGCACTCGATGACGTGCTTTGGGCCGAGCAATTCGCCAGCGTGGGGGAGTAGGGCCAGTCCGGCCCGCTCGGCGATCGCGAAAGCGTGGGCGAACTCGGTGGTATTGCCGCGCCGCTCGTCATTCGACAAGCCGAAGCCGAGGACACCGCGACCTGCGTACTGCGCTGACAGCCTGGCCAACGTTCGCGCGTCGAGCGGATGCCGCGTCCGATTGGCGGCCACGACGAGACCTATGCCGATGCCGGACTGCTGGGATGCATCACGTACGGCATCGATCACCAGATCAGTGAACGCCGTGACTCCGCCGAACTTCGCGGCATACCCAGAGGGATCGACCTGGATCTCGGTCCACACGGATCCGTCGGCTGCATCGTCGAGCGCGGCCTCGAGGACCAGGCGCCGTACGTCTCCCTCTGTGCGGAGGACGGAGCGAGCGAGGTCGTAGAGCCGCTGGAAGCGGAACCAGCCCTTCTCGTCTGTGGCGACGAGCTCCGGCGGCCATTCCTCGGTCAACGATGTGGGCAGTCGTATGCCATCGCGCTCGGCCAGCTCCAGCAGCGTGGAGTGCCGCATCGACCCGGTGAAGTGCAGGTGGAGGTGGGCCTTGGGCAACGACGAGATTGTGCGGAAGCCCATGGTCGCCATCCTGCCACCCTTGGGGGTGCTGGCTCAGTTCGACGGCGGCCACACCCACCCCGTACACTTGACTCACCGGTGAAATTTCACGCTAGATCGTCATGCCCTCAACACGGTGTGATCCCAGCGCGAAGTTGACCTAGGGCACTAGCTCAATTGGTAGAGCTCCGGTCTCCAAAACCGAAGGTTGGGGGTTCAAGTCCCTCGTGCCCTGCAACAAGACGACAACGACGACGTACTAAGGAGAACCGTGAGCGAACGGCATGAGGTGACGGGCAAGTCAGGCCGTACGTCACCGACCACGTTCTACCGGCAGGTCATTGCCGAGCTCAAGAAGGTTGTGTGGCCGACCCGTCCGCAGGTCGTCAACTACTTCTGGGTCGTACTCGTTTTCGTGCTCGTCATGATGGCCATCGTTGCTGGACTCGACTTCGGGTTCGGCAAGGCCATGTTCTGGATTTTCGCGTAAGACATCAAAGGATCATTTGTGACTCAAGGCATCGACCCGCAGATCAGCTCTGAGACCGACGAGGTCACCGAGCTGGACGCCGCGACCCCTGAAGCCGACGTCGAGACCGTCGCGGTTGACGCTCCCGTCGACGAGGCGCCCGTTGAGGACGCTCCTGTCGAGGATGTCGTCGCTCAAGACGCACCCGTTGAGGATGTGGCTCCCGTCGAGGACGCGCCAATCGAAGACGCTGCACCGGTTGACGAACCTGTCGCCGAGGACGCAGCCGAAGAGGTTGCCGACGATGCAGACGCTCCCGCCGCCGAAGCAGGCGACGAGCCGGTTGCTGACGCTCTCGCTGAGTTCCGCGAGCGCCTCCACAACCAGATCGGCGACTGGTACGTCGTCCACACCTACTCCGGTATGGAGAAGCGTGTGAAGACGAACCTCGAGAACCGCACCACGTCGCTCAACGCCGAAGACTTCATCTTCGAGGTCGTCGTACCGACCGAAGAGGTCGCCGAGATCAAGAACGGTCAGCGCAAGCTCGTCAAGCGCACTGTTCTCCCCGGCTACGTCCTGGTCCGTATGGACCTCACCGACGAGTCGTGGGGCGTCGTTCGCCACACGCCGTCAGTCACCGGATTCGTGGGCAACTCCCACCAGCCGGTGCCTCTCAGTCTTGCCGAGGTGGAGAGCATGCTCGCCCCGGCAGTGGAGGCAGAAGTTGCTACGGCAACCGACACCCCCGAAAAGCAGCAGGCCAAGGCCTCCAAGGTCGAGTTCACCGACTTCATCGTCGGCGACTCGGTCATGGTCGTCGATGGACCGTTCGCAACGCTGCACGCGACCATCACCGAGATCAACATCGATGCACAGAGGGTCAAGGCCCTGGTCGAGATCTTCGGTCGCGAAACGCCTGTCGAGCTCAGCTTCACCCAGATCCAGAAGGTCTGAGCCAAACCGGCACCCACCACGCAACAACCATTCACACAAGGACCCAAGAAATGCCTCCCAAGAAAAAAGTTGCAGCCATCGTCAAGGTGCAGCTGCAGGCCGGTATGGCCAACCCGGCGCCGCCAGTCGGCACCGCGCTCGGCCCCCACGGCGTCAACATCATGGAGTTCTGCAAGGCCTACAACTCGGCCACAGAATCCATGCGTGGAAACGTTGTCCCGGTCGAGATCACGATCTACGAAGACCGCACGTTCGACTTCATCACCAAGACGCCTCCGGCGGCTGAACTGATCAAGAAGGCTGCTGGTCTGCAGAAGGGTTCGTCTGTCCCGCACAAGGACAAGGTCGGCAAGATCTCGAAGGATCAGATCCGCGAGATCGCCACGACCAAGATGCCGGACCTCAACGCAACCGACATCGATGCCGCCATGAAGATCGTCGAGGGCACTGCGCGCTCGATGGGCGTCACGACGGACTAATAGCAACCAACCCCAGAAGTAGTGGCAGGGCCGGCTGGGCCCGTACAGACCACGACTGGTCAAACAGAGAAGGAACCAGAAGATGGCACAGCACTCCAAGGCATACCGAGCGGTTGCCGACAAGATCGACAAAGACAGCCTTTACACACCCCTCCAGGCCACCAAGTTGGCCAAGGAGTCGGGGAGCAAGAAGTACGACTCGACCGTAGATGTTGCCATCGGTCTTGGCGTCGATCCCCGCAAGGCCGACCAGATGGTGCGCGGCACCGTCAACCTCCCGCACGGCACCGGCAAGACCTCCAGGGTCCTGGTCTTTGCCACCGGCGCGAACGCTGACGCTGCACGTGAGGCCGGAGCCGACCACGTCGGAGCCGACGAACTGGTCGACAAGGTGAACGAGGGATGGCTCGACTTCGACGCCGTCGTCGCAACGCCCGACATGATGGGCAAGGTCGGTCGACTCGGCCGCGTCCTCGGCCCGCGCAACCTGATGCCCAACCCCAAGACCGGCACCGTCACGACGGATGTCGCGAAGGCAGTTGGCGACATCAAGGGCGGCAAGATCGAGTTCCGCGTTGATCGTCACGCCAACCTGCAGTTCGTGATCGGCAAGGCATCGTTCTCCGCCGAGCAGCTCGCCGAGAACTACGGTGCAGCGCTCGACGAGGTCCTGCGCCTCAAGCCGGCCAGCTCGAAGGGTCGCTACGTCAAGAAGATCACCGTCTCGACCACCAACGGTCCTGGCATCCCGGTCGACCCGAGCCGTACCAAGAACTACTCGGCTGAAGAAGAGGCCTAAGCCTCCTAGCTTCATCCCACGATGGCCTGCACCGATCTCGGTGCGGGCCATTTTGGCGTTCGTCCCCGAGTGCCCTATCCTTGAACTACCGAAGACCGCAGGTTGGTGACTCGCAGAGTTGCTCGAAGTGCCCGAAGGGGCGGCCAGCGCAGGTTACGAATTCGCAGTTAACTCAGCGTCCCGTGCCTTGCGCCGGGACGTTTTTTCGTGTCGGTTCCATGCCAGTCATGGGGTCGCAGTCCTCGTACGACCACTGGTGCTGGAAGGAGACACATGGCCAACCCGGAGAAGACAGCCGCCGTAGCCGAGCTTGCGAACAGTTTTCGCGAGTCGAACGGTGCCGTACTGACCGAGTACCGCGGTCTCACCGTGAAGCAGCTGCAGGAATTGCGGCGCTCACTCGGCGAGAACGTGAGCTATGCCGTCGCCAAGAACACGCTGACCAAGATTGCCGCCAAGGATGCGGGAGTAGACCTCGACACGAGCCTGCTCACCGGTCCCACGGCAATCGCCTTCATCACCGGTGACCCGGTGCTGGCGGCTAAGGGTCTGCGCGACTTCGCGAAGGAAAACAAGCCCCTCATCATCAAGGGTGGCTTCCTCGACGGGAAGTCCATCACTGCTGCTGAGATCAACAAGCTGGCCGACCTCGAGTCGCGCGAGGTTCTCCTCGCCAAGCTCGCAGGTGGCATGAAGGCCAGCCTGTCTAACGCCGCATCGCTGTTCAACGCCCCGCTGTCGCAGGCCGCCCGAGTTCTCGGCGCCCTGCAGGCGAAGGCTGCCAGCGATCCGTCAATCCTGGCTGCAGGCGAAGCGCCTGCCGCCCCCGCTGCCGAGGCCCCCGCGGCCGAGGAAGCACCTGTCGAAGAGGCCCCCGTGGCCGAAGCGGCACCCGAAGCCGAGGCAACCGCTGAGGCCGCAGTCGAGGCGTCTACTGACGCCGAGGCAACCGAGGGCTGAAAGCCCGATTCACATCGGGACCCCCTCGGGGTCTCCAACGAAAGGACGCCACCATGGCGAAGCTCAGCACCGGCGACCTGCTGGATGCATTCAAGGAAATGACCCTCATCGAGCTCTCTGAGTTCGTGAAGGAATTCGAAGACACCTTCGACGTCACTGCGGCTGCTCCGGCTGCCGCTGCTGCTGCACCGGCTGCTGCCGGTGGAGCTGCTGCTGGCGCCGACGCTGCTGACCAGGATGAGTTCGATGTCATCCTCGAAGCAGCTGGTGACAAGAAGATCCAGGTCATCAAGGAAGTTCGTACGATCACCGGTCTCGGTCTCAAGGAGGCCAAGGACCTCGTCGAGGGCGCACCGAAGCCCGTCGTCGAGAAGGCCAACAAGGAAGCGGCTGACAAGGCCAAGGAAGCCCTCGAGGCTGCCGGCGCCACCGTCACTGTCAAGTGACGTTCAGCTAAACCAAGTCAGAAGGCGTCCCCTCTTCGGAGGGGGCGCCTTTTGCTATGTCTGGACGACTAGGTGTCCAAATCGGGACGTTTGGGGTGTCGCCCAAAGTCACTCTGAGTTACCTTTGGCAGGCTGCACGCCTACCGGGCAGTAACGAGCAGTTCATCCGCGGTCTTTTACTCGTAACCTCGTGTGCAATTCCTCGTTAGGCAGTGTGTCTCAGATCACCGATCTAAGATGAACCAGTTCTCGTCGGACAAGCCGGCGAACCACGTGTACGAGGAGGGCCGTCCGTGGGCGTTGAAGTCGTCGTCGAAGGCTTGACCAAGAAGTTCGGTAGCCAGACCATCTGGGCAGACGTTTCACTGACGCTTCCGGCGGGTGAGATCTCCGTGATGCTGGGCCCGTCGGGTACCGGCAAGTCCGTCTTCCTGAAGACGCTGATCGGACTCCTCAAGCCCAATGCTGGCCATGTGTTCATTGAGGGCACCGACATCGCCAACTGCTCGGAGAAGGACCTCTACGAGATCCGCAAGCTCTTCGGTGTGCTGTTCCAGGACGGCGCAATGTTCGGTTCGATGGACCTCTACGACAACGTTGCGTTCCCGCTGCGCGAGCACACCCGCAAGTCCGAGTCTGAGATCCGCACCATCGTCATGGACAAGATGGAGCTCACGGGTCTGATCGGCGCGGAGAACAAGCTTCCCGGTGAGATTTCCGGCGGTATGCGCAAGCGCGCCGGACTCGCCCGTGCACTCGTCCTCGATCCCGAGATCCTGCTGATCGATGAGCCCGACTCGGGTCTTGACCCGGTTCGTACGTCCTACATCAACCAGCTCTTCATCGACCTGAACGCGCAGATCGACGCCACGTTCTTGATCGTGACGCACGACGTCAACACGGCTCGTACCGTGCCTGACAACATCGGTCTGCTCTACCACCGCCACCTGGCGATGTTCGGTCCGCGCGAAATGCTGCTGACCTCGGACGAGCCGGTCGTTGCTCAGTTCCTCAACGCGCAGACAGTTGGTCCGATCGGTATGTCCGAGGAGAAGGACGCCGACGAGCTGGCTTCGGAGAAGGGCATCGAAATGCCGCCCCTCCCGCCTGTTCCACTGCAGCTCGAGCCGTCGGACGGTCGTCCGCGTCGTGCGCAGCGCGAGGCTGGCGCCTGGTGCCGCGAGAACGGTGTGACAGCGCCCGCTGGCTCCTTCGGCGCAAAGGTGCCGTTGCGTGCTGGCGGTGCTGCGTGACAGACCCCCATCGTTCGAAAGCTGAGGTGACGGTGTGAGTACGACCGTCATCGCTGGTCCCGCGAGGGTAGCCGGCAACCTGTTCGCCTTCATGCTCGACGTGATCGTCGCGCTGTTCAGGCGTCCATTTCAGCTGAAGGAATTCCTCCTTCAGGCGTGGTTCATCGTCAAGGTGACGATCATCCCCACGGCTTTCGTCTCGATCCCGTTCGGTGCCGTCATCGCTCTGCAAGTTGGCGGCCTGATCAAGCAATTCGGCGCCCAGTCCTTCACCGGTTCTGCCGCAGTCTTGGCCGTCGTACGTGAAGCGGGCCCCATCGCGTGTGCCCTGCTGATCGCCGGCGCTGCCGGCTCAGCCATCGCCGCTGACTTCGGCGCCCGCCGTATTCGCGAAGAGCTCGACGCCATGATGGTGCTCGGCATCGACCCGATCCAGCGCCTCGTCGTTCCCCGCGTTCTCGCCTGCATGCTCGTCGCCGTGTTCCTCAACGGACTGGTCACGGTGGTCGGCGTTGCCGGCGGATATGTCTTCAATGTCGTCCTGCAGGACGGCACGCCTGGCGCCTATTTGGCGTCCTTCACTGCGCTCGCGCAGTTGCCTGACATGTATCAAGGCATGATCAAGGCCCTCATCTTCGGCTTCATTGCCGCAATCGTCGCCTCCTACAAGGGTATGAACGCCAAGGGCGGCCCGAAGGGCGTCGGCGACGCGGTCAACGAGGCAGTCGTCATCACGTTCACGTTGCTGTTCATCGTCAACTTCTTCATCTCGGCGATCTACATCCAACTCGTCCCCCCGAAGGGGATGTGACCGATGTCTGACAAGACAGCTCTGTCCGCAGTGACAGCCATCCCCGGCAAGATCAGTGCGTCGATCGACGACCTTGGTCGCCAGATGCTCTTCTACCTCCGGGTCATCAAGTCGGTGCCTCGTACGATCGCCAACTACGGCAAGGAGATCGTTCGTCTCCTCGCCGAGGTCGCACTCGGATCCGGCTCGCTCGCCGTCATTGGCGGCACGGTCGGCGTCATCACCGCGATGTGCTTCTTCACCGGCACCGAAGTCGGCATCCAGGGCTATGCGGCCCTCGACCAACTCGGCACTGCCGCGCTCACCGGATTCGTCTCCGCCTACTTCAACACTCGCGAGATCGCCCCGATCGTCGCTGGCATCGCGCTAGCCGCAACCGTCGGCTGTGGCTTCACCGCCCAGCTCGGCGCCATGCGCATCAGCGAAGAGGTCGACGCGCTCGAGGTCATGGCGATCCCGTCGCTGCCGTTCCTGGTGACGACCCGAGTCATCGCCGGACTCATCGCTGTCGTCCCGCTCTACATCGTTGGTCTGTTGTCGTCCTATTTCGCGACGAGGCTGACGATCACAAAGATCAACGGGCAAAGTGCGGGCACTTACGACCACTACTTCACGACGTTCTTGCCACCGCAAGACGTCTTATGGTCATTCGCCAAAGTGCTGATCTTTGCCGTCGTCGTGATCATGATCCACTGCTACTACGGCTACTACGCCAGCGGCGGACCCGCCGGCGTGGGCGTTGCCGTGGGCCTCGCAGTCCGTACGTCGATCGTTGCGATCAACGTGGTCGACCTCCTCGCCTCGATGGCGATCTGGGGCACCAACGTGACCGTCAGATTGGCGGGCTGACCCATGGCTCGTACACCCGTGCTCGAACGCGGACTGTCCCTCAAGGTGCTCGGCGCTGCGTTCATCGCGATGCTGATCTTCGTCCTGTGGGTCACCTACGCGTTCTTCACCAAGGCGTTCGTCGACTACGACAAGGTCACGCTCACGACCGACACGACTGGCGTCAACCTGCCGTTGAACGCTGACATCAAGCTTCGCGGTGTGATCGTCGGTGAGGTGCGCGGCGTAGAGCCCGACGGCGCCGGCGTCAAGATGGATCTCGGCATGAACCCTGACCTGATCAAGGACGTGCCCAAGGGAGTCACGGCGCAGCTGATCCCCAAGACGCTGTTCGGTGAGAAGTACATCGCGCTGATCCCGCCCGCCAAGTTGACCGGTGAGTCACTCAAGGCAGGCGACACGATCACCAAGGCGGATGTCCCGATCGAGGTCGAGACCCTGCTCAACGACCTCTACCCGCTGCTCGACGCGGTCGACCCGGCCAACCTGTCCTACACGCTTTCGGCTGTGTCATCGGCCCTCGAAGGTCGAGGCAAGCAGCTCGGCGAGACGCTCGTCCAGGCCAACAGTCTCCTGCAGAAGACCAATCCCGATATCCCAACGTTGGTCGACGACCTGATCAAGTTCGGCAAGGTCGCTGATGGGTACGCCGACGCCATGCCAGACCTGGGTGCGTTCTTGCGCAACACGGTGACGACTGGCAACACGATCGTTGCGAAGAAGTCTCAGCTGACCGCCTTCTTCGACGAGAGCACCAAGTTGTCCAACAGCCTCACCTCCTTCACGAAGGCCAACGGCGAAAACCTGGCAACGCTCGCTAAGGAGAGCCGCCCGATCCTCGAGACTGTCGGCACCTACTCGACCACGTTCCCCTGTTTCCTCAAGGCGATGGGCAAGCTCATCCCGCGACTCGACAGCGCTTACCGCGAAGGCATGCTGCACATCAACGTTGAAGTCATCGCCCAGGCGGATGCCTATGCACCGGGCGAGGAGCTCGTCGGTTCCAAGGAGAAGTTTGATGCGGCGTCGACCGGAGCAGCTGCAAAGAACGGCGACGACATCCGTGCCGACAACGCAGCCGTGCCGTCGTGCCTCGACCTCAATGAGATCAACAAGGGCGATGAGTCATCCTCGAACCAGGGCGATCCGTTCAGCATTCCGGCGTCGGTCTACAAGCTCATTGGAATCAAGTCTGACCACGGCAAGTTCGGCGCTCCATCAGAGTTCAACCGCGCTGCGGCCGTGTCACTCGCCGACTTGGTGCAGCCCAGCGTTATTGGTATCGACTCGGAGAGCGAGCGTTCTGAGCTCAACATCCTTCTCGGTGCTCGACTCGGCATGAACCCGTCGGACGTGCCGGACATCGGTTCTCTGCTGGTCGGCCCGATGCTCCGAGGAGCGGGGGTGTCGCTCTCATGAAGCAGATCGACAGCCAGTCCATCTCCGCAGCCATCAAGCTGGGATTCTTCTTCGCCTTCACTGGCATCTCCACTCTTATTCTCGCGCTGACCCTGAGCAACGGCTCATTCGGTGATCGCGCCGAATACAAGGCGCTCTTCAGTGATGTCACCGGCATGGCCAAGGGCGATGACATCCGCATCGCAGGTGTCGCCGTCGGTTCGGTCAAGAAGGTCGAGATCGTCAACCGCGACAAGGCTCTCGTGACGTTCGGAGTCGACTCCGACGTACCGCTGACGGCCAATACGTTCGCGACGATCAAGTTCCGCAACCTGGTCGGCCAGCGCTACATCTCGCTGACTCAGGGCCCAGATGGTGCCAAGTCGACTCTCAAGCCCGGCAGTGTCATCCCGGAGGAGCGCACGCAGGAAGCGCTCGACCTCAACGTCCTGCTCAACGGTTTCAAGCCGGTCTTCCAGGCGTTGTCGCCGGGCGACACCAACAAGTTCGCGTACGAGATCGTTCAGACGTTCCAGGGCGAGGCTGGCAACGTCAGCAACCTCCTCGAACGCACCTCATCCTTGACCAACACCCTTGCGGGTCGCGACAAGCTCATCGGTGATGTCATCACCAACCTGAGCGAAGTGCTCGACACGGTCGGCAGCCGCGACCAGGAGCTCACGGACACGATCGACACGCTTCAACAGTTCGTCAGCGGCCTCAAGGACGATCGCAACGCGATCCTCAACTCCGTCGACGCGATCTCCGACCTCACCGACGAGACCTCTGACCTGCTGGTGCAGGGACGACCGGCCATCGTTGAGGACATCAAGCAGCTCAATGCGCTGACCAAGAATCTCAGCAGCAGCAAGAACCTGAGCACCTTGGAGAACTCGATCAAGATCTTCCCGATCAAGATCTCCAAGCTCGGCAACGCCGCGTCATCAGGTTCTGAGTTCAACTTCTTCTTGTGCGAGGTACAGGGAAGCATCACGCTCCCTGAGGTCAAGGTTGGTACGACTGTGATCCTGCCCGAGACACACCTCGAGCTCACAGGTGACAGTGGCCTCGCCGTCGGCGGCGAACGATGCAACCAGCCGGGGTACACACAATGACTCCATTCCGTGAGCGCAACCCGGTGACCATCGGCATCATCGGCATTGCTGCCATCGCTCTGATGATGCTGGCGGCGTTCCGCGCTGACCGCCTGCCGATCATTGGCAGCGGCGATACCTACCACGCCCAGTTCGCCGAGATCGGCGCGCTCAAGACAGGCAACGAGGTGCGCGTCGCCGGTGTTTCGGTCGGCAAGGTCAACAAGATCGAGCTTGCCGGCAACAAGGTGCTCGTCACGTTCAAGATCGACAAGGGCACGAAGTTCGGCACCGAGACGGGCGCAGACATTCGCGTACGTACGCTGCTCGGCGCTGAGTACCTCGCCATCACTCCCGAGGGCCCAGGACAGTTGCCGAAGGGCTCGACGATCCCGTTGGAGCGGACGATTGCACCGTACGACGTGGTGCAGGCGTTCTCGGACCTCAGCAAGACAACCGACGCGCTCGATGTCCCGCAGCTTGGCGAGGCGCTCAACACGTTGGGCGAAATCGCCGCCGAGACGCCGGAGGAATTCCGTGGAGCCATCAAGGGCGTCTCGGATCTGTCGGTCAACCTTGCGGCACGCGACGACCAGATCAACACCCTGCTGGTCAGCCTCAAGAAGGTCACTGGTGTCCTCAACTCCCGCAATGACGAGCTCGTGACGTTGTTCAAGGACTCCGACACGCTGTTCAACGCGATCAGCGACCGCCGTGACTCGATCCACCGTCTCCTTGTTTCGACCCAACAGATCTCTACGGAGCTCTCGGCGCTGGTCAAGGGCACGAAGGCTGACCTCAAGCCCGCGCTCGATCAACTCCTGGTTGTCACGGACATGCTTCGCAAGAATGAGGCAAGCCTCGATGAGGCGCTACGCCAGTTCCCGGCATTCCTGCGACTGTTCTCCAACTCGCTCGGAACGGGCCCCTGGTTCGACACCTATCTGGGTGGCGCTGCGTCGGGCGCCGGTATCCGCAAACAGCTCGAAGACGCGATTGCGGGGGCAGGCGGATGAGCATCAACGGATTGGCCCAGCGTTTCGCGGGAGTCTCGAAGGTCCTGACGGCATTTATCGTGCTGGTCCTGCTCGCCGCCGCAGCGATTGTCCTCAACAAGGGCGACGGCAAGCACTATGTGACGGTCGACTTCGAGCAGACCAACTCGGTCTACAAGGGTTCTGACGTCAAGATCCTTGGCGTACCGGTCGGCCGGGTCGAGAAGTTGACTCCACGTGGCGACGTCGTGCGGGCCAAGATTTCCTACGACGGCGATGTGAAGCTCCCCAACGACGTCAAGGCAGTCGTCGTTTCACCCTCGATCGTTGGTGACCGCTTCGTACAGCTCGCGCCGGCCTACAACGGTGGTCCCGTGCTCAAGGACAACGCATTCCTGTCGATCGACCGTTCAGCGGTGCCGATCGAGCTCGACGCGATCTACCAGTCACTCGACGACCTAGCCGTGGCCCTCGGCCCCAAGGGTGCCAACAAGGATGGCGCGCTCAGTCGCTTCATCGGTGACTCGGCCAAGCAGCTCGATGGTCAGGGCGCACAGCTCAACCAGACGATCCAGAACTTCGGCAAGCTCAGCAAGACGCTCTCCAACAACAAGGAAGAGTTGTTCGGCAGTTTGCGTGAGGTCGAGGAGTTCGTGACTCTTCTTCGCACCAATGACGCAACTGTGAGGTCATTCAACGACAGCACGGCCCGCGTCTCGACCGTGCTCGAAGGTGAGCGCGAAGACTTGGCCGCAACGCTCAAAGCGCTGAGCAAGGCACTGGTCAACGTGAACTCGTTGGTCAAGGAGAACCGCGGCGTACTCAAGGACAACATCGAGAACATCGGCTCGCTCGCCGCACTGCTCGCCAAGCACAAGTCCGACCTTGAGGAGATCACGATCAACGCCCCAACAGCGCTGACCAACGTCTCGCTCGCTTACAACAGCCCGTCCGGAACGCTTGATACCAAGAACAACGTCCCTGAGGTGTTGTTCGGCGCGGCCAGCAACCCTGCTGGACTGGTGTGCAACCTGCTCGGAGAGACGGTTGCAGAGGGCGGATTGTGCGCATCGCTTGCCGGACTGTTGGACAACGTGCCTCCATTGCCGCTGCCGCGTGCCGCGGCGGCCTCGGCAGTGACGTCTGACAAGTACAACTCCACCATCGCCGAGATGTTGGCGGTGAACTGATGAAGCTTCTTCGCGTCAGTGCGCTCACGGCGGTTGCAGCGATGGCCCTCAGCGGCTGTGGCTTCTCGCCCTACAAACTCCCACTCCCGGGTGGTGCCGACCTGGGCGACAAGCCCTACACCGTCAAGGTCGAGTTCCGTGATGTCCTGGACCTCGTCCCGCAGAGCGCCGTACGGGTTAACGACATCGCCGTCGGCAAGGTGACAGACATCAAGCTCAACGGTTGGACCGCGCTGGTGACCGTCAAGGTCAACAAGGACACCAAGCTCCCGGACAACGCTGAAGCCACGATCCGCCAGACCAGCCTGCTCGGCGAGAAGTTCGTCTCGCTGGCTGCACCCAAGACAGGCGCATCCGGCACGCTGAGCGACGGCGACGTGATCCCGCTCGATCGTGCTGGTCGCAACCCCGAGATCGAAGAGGTGCTCGGCGCGGCCTCGCTGCTCTTCAACGGCGGCGGCATCGAGAAGACCAACACGATCGTCAAGGAACTCAACCTTGCGCTCGGCGGCAACGAGCCTGAGGTCAAAGAGCTCATCGACTCGACCTCGCAGTTCCTGACACAGCTCGACAACAACAAGGCTGCACTGCTGACGTCGCTCGAGAAGGTCAACAATCTTGCGGTCGAGACCAACAAGCAGAAGGCAGCAATCACTGGCGCGCTGGATGACCTGCCGGAGGCGCTGACAGTCATCAACGGCCAGCGCGACGACCTGGTCAAGCTCCTTGAGTCCTTGCACCGTCTCGGTGACGTTGCGACGGATGTGATCCGTCGGTCGAAGGACGACGCGGTTGCCGACTTCAAGGCGCTCGTACCCACCCTGACCAACCTGGCCAAGGCTGGCGACGACCTCGCCTACGCAACCAAGGCGTTGCTGAGCTTCCCGTTCTCTGACGGATTCGTCGGCAACACGTACGCCGTCGCGTCGGGCAAGTGCATCGACGGCGGTGTCAAGGAAGGCGCCTGCTTCGGTGACTTCGCCAACCTCTCGCTCGGCCTCGACATCAGCGCAGAGCAGCTGACCAACATCCTCAACGGCTATGCACCGGAGGCTCCGACCCCGTCTCCCACGCAGCCCCTCCAGGATCTGGTCAATCTCGTCACGGGCCTCGTGCCAGGTGGCGTTGACATTCCTACGATTCCGGGACTGCCGCAGGCGACACCGACAGCCGGCTCATCGTCTGGCTCTGACACGACATCAGGCGGTCTTGGGTTGCCCAGCTTCTGCTCGCTGCTTGGACAGTGCCGCGCTCCCGTTGCGTCAGCTGATGACGCCAAGCTTGCACAGCTCTTGATCGGATCGGTGGTGACGTCATGATCTCCAGACTGACCAAGATCCAGCTCGTCATCTTCGCGATTGTCACACTGCTCGGCGGAGCCTTCGTGGGTGGTCGCTACGCCCAGATCGACCGGTTGTTCGTTGATCGCAGCTTCCCGGTCACGGCACAGTTCACCGACTCGGGCGGAATCTTTGCCGGCGCCCAGGTGACCTACCGCGGCATTCCCGTCGGCAAGGTCGGCAAGCTCGAGTTCAAGGACAACGGCGTCCAGGCGACTCTCGACATCGAGAACAGCGCCCCCAAGATCTCCGCGGACGTCCTCGTCATCGTGGCCAACAAGTCGGCGATCGGCGAGCAGTTTGTCGACCTCCAGCCGCGCGGCAACTCCAAGCCGTATCTGGCCAAGGGCTCAGCCATCTCGGTCAAGAACACTCGCATCCCGATCGACACCACCACACTCCTGGTCGACACCAATGACCTCGTACGGTCGATCAACACCGACGACCTGCGAACTGTCGTTGACGAACTCGGTCAGGCTTTCGAGAGCACCGGCACCGATCTGGCGACGATCCTCGACACCTCATCGGCGTTCATCAAGGAAGCTGACGACAACATCGACGTGACGAGAGCCCTCATCCAGGGTTCCGGCACCGTTCTGCAGACACAGATCGACAAGCAGGGTGCGCTCAAGACATTCTCCAAGAACCTGCGGCTGTTCTCAGACAGCTTTGTCGAGGCAGACCCAGACTTGCGCCGCCTGCTCGACAAGGGCAGCGTCAGCGCGACGAACCTCCGGAAGGTCGTCGACGAGAACTCGGAGACGTTGGGCAAGGCAGTCAACGACCTGGTCACCGCAAACCGCCCACTTTCGGAGAACGTGCTCGGCCTTCAGGCGATCTTCATCCTTTACCCCTACTTGGTCGAGGGCTCGTTCTCTGTGCTGACTCCCAAGCAGGAGGGTGGCAAGACGGTCTACAACGCGGCGTTCGGATTGCAGCTCACCGACATGACGGCTCCTTGTAGTTATGTCGAGGATGGCGGAGAAGCGTCCGGCTATCGCGAGCGTCGCGAAGAGGCGATCATCAGCGACCGAGAGTTCGATACGAACCTGGACTGTAAGGTCGATCCCAACCACATTGTGCGACAGGCATCGAAGACTGTCCTCAAGCGTTCGGCCGTGACCAGTGATTCTGGTTCCTACGCGGCTGAAGGCCCCACGGCATCAGGAAAGGACTCCTGGAAGTGGCTTCTGCTCGGACCAGCAACACGCTGAACCCTGATCCTGAGACCTCTTGGTCGAGCCGCACTCGAGTCGTTCGAATTCTCGCCGCTCTCGCGGCGACCGGCCTCGTGCTCGGCCTGCTCGGAGTATTTCTCCCCAAAGCCTTTGGCGATGACGACACCTACGGTGGCGCCGACCGCGAACGCGTGATCTCGCGTGCCAACGACTTCGCCACGGCCTACAACACGTACAACGTGGCGGAGCTCGACGACTACCAGAAGCGCCTCAAGGGTCTGCTGACGCCGAAGTACGACGAACAGTTCGTGCAAGTCACCAATGCCGTGTTCGAAGCGCTGAAGGACAAGAAGCAGAAGAGCGGCGAAGCGAAGGTACGCGGTGTCGCGATCGAAAGCATTGACGAGGATTCCGCTGAGGCGATCGTCGCCGTGGATGCCACGATTTCCAACACGGACAACAAGGCTGCCGTCGTACGCCACTTCAGGTGGAAGGTGTCGTTCACGAAGACTGGCACCGAATGGCTGGTGTCCAACTTTGAGAGCGTTGCCGCCGTGACTGCGACCGCTGGCGACCCGAGCGCCACTGCGCCCACACCGACACCGACTGCGACCTCGACGGAGGGCAACTAATGAGCGAGCGCCAGCGAGCTCATCGTGAGGCAGGGATCATGTCGTTGCCTCCGTACGCTTCTTCTCTCACGGAGGTGACGACATGAGCGACTCCAACGGCCCCGTCAACCGCCGTCGCATCGCCGGCGAAGGCACAGCGAAGAAGGCCGTCGCCAAGAAGGCACCGGTCAAGAAGGCAGCCGCCAAGAAGGTGGTCAAGGCTCCAGCAGTCAAGGCGCCGGCCAAGAAGGTTCCCACCGTCAAGCCCAAGGCAGCTGTCGTCGAGAAGGCGCCCGCTCCGCGTACGCCTGTCGCGTCGGCCAACGGCCCCGGACCGACCCGTCGCGACCTGAAGTGGCTCATCCCGTCGATTGCGGCAGCGCTTGCCGCACTGATCGTCGGCGTCTGGCTTGCCGTGGATGGCATCCAAGATGTCAGGAACAACGACGGCGATCGTGCGTCGACGGAGAAGGCGGCATCCTCAGCCGCAAGTGCAGCGGCCGAAACGATCTTCTCCTACCAGTACGACAAGCTCGACGAGCACCTGACGGATTCCAAAAAGCTCATGACTTCCAAGTTCGCGAAGGACTTCGAGAAGATCGCGCCGGCGCTCGACGACATCGCACCACAGCGCCGTGTGCAGGTGGAGGCTGTCGGCCGCAACGCCGCCGCGCTGAGCTGCGGCGACGAGTGCTCACCCGGCACGGTCAACGTGCTGATCTTCCTGGACCAGGCGCGATTGATTGACGGTTCCAAGGAGCCTGATGTGATCGGCAATCGCATCACCATGAAGATGGTGCACCGCGACGGACAATGGCTGGTGGACGATATCCGCGCCGTTTAGGCGGCTAGCTGGAGCATGTACGCGCTCCAAATGCAACGAAAAAGCAAAATCTTCGTGGCAAAAAGCCAAATAGCGTCCCCTACCGAATGGCGATTGTCAAGACCCGCCCTTGCTTTCGGGGTGTCGAGAGGGTTACTATGAACTTTCGCGTTCGCCTCGCTATGCCCTCCTTCAAATGCTGGTTGGAAGGCGCCCCTTGACCGGGGTCGATTGGCGTGCGCGGAGCACCCCTCACTGAGCCACCCGCCTGCGAGCCCTTGGAAGGACCCCTCTTGGCCGCCTCGCGCACCACAGCACCTGTTCAGCCCCGCCGCATCTCATTCGCCAAAATTGCAGAACCTCTCGAGGTCCCAGAGCTCCTTGCTCTTCAGACCGACAGTTTTGCTTGGCTGATTGGCGATGACTCCTGGAAGGCCGGAGTCGAGCAAGCGCTCGCCGCCGGTCGCACTGATATCTCGACCAAGTCCGGTCTTGAGGAGATCTTCGAGGAGATCTCCCCGATCGAGGACTTCTCCGAGACGATGAGCCTCTCGTTCCGCGATCACCGCTTCGAGCCCCCCAAGTACTCCGTTGAGGACTGCAAGGATCGCGACGTCACATACGCCGCTCCGTTGTTCGTCACCGCGGAGTTCATGAACAACGAGACTGGCGAAATCAAGAGCCAGACCGTGTTCATGGGCGACTTCCCGCTGATGACCGACAAGGGCACCTTCATCATCAACGGCACCGAGCGTGTCGTCGTGTCCCAGCTCGTCCGCTCGCCGGGTGTCTACTTCGAGCGCACGCCCGACAAGACGTCCGACAAGGACATCTACACCGCCAAGGTCATCCCTTCGCGTGGTGCGTGGCTCGAGTTCGAGATCGACAAGCGCGACATGGTCGGCGTCCGTCTCGACCGCAAGCGCAAGCAGAGCGTCACCGTTCTGCTCAAGGCGCTCGGTTGGACCGAAGCTCAGATCCTCGAAGAGTTCGGCCAGTACGAGTCGATCCGCCTGACGCTGGAGAAGGACAACACCACCACTCAGGACGAGGCGCTCCTCGACATCTACCGCAAGCTGCGTCCGGGCGAACCGCCGAGCCGCGAAGCTGCACAGACGTTGCTGGACAACTACTACTTCAACGCCAAGCGCTACGACACCGCCAAGGTTGGTCGCTACAAGATCAACAAGAAGCTTGGTGCTGACGAGGCCTTCGATCAGCAGACGCTGACGATCGACGACATCGTTTCGACGATCAAGTACATCGTTGCTCTGCACAATGGCGACACCGAGCTGGACACACCGGCAGGCAAGACCATCGTTGAAGCCGATGACATCGACCACTTCGGCAACCGCCGTATGCGCACCGTGGGCGAGCTGATCCAGAACCAGCTCCGCACCGGTCTTGCGCGTATGGAGCGCGTCGTACGTGAGCGCATGACGACTCAGGACGTCGAGGCCATCACGCCGCAGACCCTGATCAACATCCGCCCCGTGGTTGCTGCGCTCAAGGAGTTCTTCGGAACGTCGCAGCTGTCGCAGTTCATGGACCAGAACAACCCGCTCGCGGGCCTGACGCACAAGCGTCGTCTGTCGGCCCTCGGACCGGGCGGTCTGTCACGTGAGCGTGCCGGCTACGAAGTTCGTGACGTTCACCCGTCGCACTACGGTCGTATGTGCCCGATCGAGACGCCTGAAGGCCCCAACATTGGTCTGATCGGCTCGCTCGCTTCGTACGGTCGCATCAACTCGTTCGGCTTTGTCGAGACGCCTTACCGCAAGGTCGTCAAGAACAAGGTCACGACGCAGATCGACTACCTGACCGCAACGGACGAAGACCGCTTCATCATCGCGCAGGCAAACTCGCTGCTCGATGAGAAGAGCAACTTCGCCGAAGACATGGTCTTGGTTCGTCAGAAGGGTGGCGAGGCCGAGCTTCGCCCCGCCGCTGACGTCGACTACATGGACGTTTCGCCTCGCCAGATGGTGTCAGTCGCAACCGCGCTGATCCCGTTCCTCGAGCACGACGATGCAAACCGTGCCCTCATGGGCTCCAACATGCAGCGTCAGGCCGTCCCGTTGATCCGCAACGATGCGCCTCTCGTCGGCACCGGCATGGAATTCCGTGCCGCCGTCGACGCCGGAGACGTCACCGTCGCCAAGGCTTCGGGTGTCGTCAAGGAGGTCTCGGCCGACGCGATCGAGATCACCCAGGACGACGGTTCGGACTTCACCTACCGCCTGTCGAAGTTCAAGCGCTCCAACCAGGGCACGTGCACCAACCAGCGTCCGCTGGTCGTCGAAGGTCAGAAGGTTGTCGTGGGCACTCCGCTCGCCGACGGTCCCTGCACCGACGAGGGCGAAATGGCGCTCGGCACCAACCTGCTCGTTGCGTTCATGCCTTGGCAGGGACACAACTACGAAGACGCGATCATCCTGTCGCAGCGTGTTGTCCAGGACGACCTCCTCACCTCGATTCACATCGAGGAGCACGAGGTCGATGCCCGTGACACCAAGCTCGGCCCTGAGGAGATCACTCGGGACATCCCGAACGTCTCCGAGGAGATGCTCGCTGACCTCGACGAGCGCGGAATCATCCGCATCGGTGCTGAAGTCGGCAACGGCGACATCCTCGTCGGCAAGGTCACGCCCAAGGGCGAGACCGAGCTGACCCCCGAGGAGCGCCTGCTGCGCGCCATCTTCGGTGAGAAGGCGCGCGAAGTGCGCGACACCTCGCTGAAGGTTCCGCACGGCGAGTCCGGCACCGTCATCGGCGTCCGCGTGTTCGACTCCGCTGAGGGCGATGAGCTTTCACCCGGTGTCAACCAACTCGTACGTGTCTACGTCGCTCAGAAGCGCAAGATCTCCAACGGTGACAAGCTTGCTGGCCGCCACGGCAACAAGGGCGTCATCTCCAAGATCCTGCCCGTCGAAGACATGCCGTTCCTCGAAGACGGCACTCCCGTCGACATCGTGCTCAACCCGCTCGGTGTTCCTGGACGAATGAACGTCGGTCAGGTGCTGGAGACCCACCTCGGTTGGGTCGCCAAGACCGGTTGGCAGATTCCGGACGACGAGAAGGACGAGTGGGCAGAGACCCTTCGCAAGATCGGTGCTGACAAGGCTGAGCCGGCGACCAACATCGCCACTCCGGTCTTCGACGGCGCGCGCGAGGACGAGATCCAGGGACTCCTGGCCTCGACCCTGCCCAACCGTGACGGCGCTCGCATGGTCAAGCGTGACGGCAAGGCGATGTTGTTCGACGGTCGTACCGGCGAGCAGTTCCCCGATCCCGTTTCGGTCGGCTACATGTACCTCCTGAAGCTGCACCACCTCGTCGACGACAAGATCCACGCACGCTCCACGGGTCCCTACTCGATGATCACTCAGCAGCCGCTCGGCGGTAAGGCCCAGTTCGGTGGCCAGCGCTTCGGTGAGATGGAAGTGTGGGCACTTGAGGCGTACGGCGCCGCATACGCACTGCAGGAGCTTCTGACGATCAAGTCGGATGACATCCTCGGCCGCGTCAAGGTGTACGAAGCGATCGTCAAGGGCGAGAACGTACCGGAGCCGGGTATCCCCGAATCCTTCAAGGTTCTCGTCAAGGAGATGCAGTCCCTGTGTCTCAACGTAGAGGTGCTTTCCAGTGACGGATCGCCCGTCGAGATGCGCGACGCAGAAGAGGATCTCTTCCGCGCCGCCGAAGAACTCGGCATCGACCTGTCCCGCCGTGAGCCCAGCAGCGTCGAGGAAGTCTGAGCACCCGCTCAGACTCCCCGACGCCCACGAATTCAAGAACAGTAAGGAAAGAAGACCAACGTGCTTGACGTGAACTTCTTCGATCAAATCCGGATCGGTCTTGCGACCGCCGACGACATCCGCGGATGGTCGTTCGGCGAGGTCAAGAAGCCCGAGACGATCAACTACCGCACGCTCAAGCCTGAGCGTGACGGCCTCTTCTGCGAGAAGATCTTCGGTCCCACCCGGGACTGGGAGTGCTACTGCGGCAAGTACAAGCGCGTGCGCTTCAAGGGCATCATCTGTGAGCGCTGTGGCGTTGAGGTGACCCGCTCGAAGGTCCGTCGTGAGCGCATGGGCCACATTGAGCTGGCCGCACCGGTCACGCACATCTGGTACTTCAAGGGTGTTCCCAGCCGCCTGGGCTACCTCCTCGACCTGGCACCGAAGGACCTCGAGAAGGTCATCTACTTCGCTGCCTACATGATCACCAAGGTCGACGAGGATGCTCGTCACAAGGACCTGTCGAGCCTCGAGACCAAGATCGACCTCGAGCGCAAGCAGCTCGAGAGCCGTCGTGACAACGAGGTCAACGAGCGCATGCAGAAGCTCGAAGAGGACCTCAAGGCACTCGAGGACGAAGGCGCCAAGGCTGACGCCAAGCGCAAGGTCAAGGATGCTGCCGAGCGCGAAGCCAAGCAGCGTCGCGACCGTACGCAGCGCGAGATCGATCGTCTCGACGAGGTCTGGAACCGCTTCAAGTCCCTCAAGGTCCAGGACCTCGAGGGTGACGAGCTGCTCTACCGCGAAATGACTTACCGCTTCGGCAAGTACTTCGAGGGCTACATGGGCGCCACGGCGATCCAGAAGCGCCTCCAGGACTTCGACCTCGACGCAGAGGCTGAGTCGCTGCGCGAGATCATCGCCACCGGCAAGGGCCAGAAGAAGACCCGTGCGCTCAAGCGCCTCAAGGTCGTTTCGGCGTTCCTCGGTAGCAACAACCACCCCTCGGGCATGGTTCTCGACGCTGTTCCGGTGATCCCGCCGGAGCTTCGTCCGATGGTCCAGCTCGATGGTGGACGTTTCGCCACCAGCGACCTGAACGACCTCTACCGCCGCGTGATCAACCGCAACAACCGCCTCAAGCGTCTGCTTGATCTCGGTGCTCCGGAGATCATCGTCAACAACGAGAAGCGCATGCTGCAGGAAGCTGTCGACTCGCTGTTCGACAACGGCCGTCGTGGACGTCCGGTCACCGGACCGGGCAACCGTCCGCTGAAGTCGATCTCCGACATGCTCAAGGGCAAGCAGGGTCGCTTCCGTCAGAACCTTCTCGGCAAGCGCGTCGACTACTCCGGCCGTTCGGTCATCATCGTCGGCCCGCAGCTCAAGCTGCACCAGTGTGGTCTGCCCAAGCAGATGGCACTCGAGCTGTTCAAGCCGTTCGTGATGAAGCGTCTGGTTGACCTCAACCACGCGCAGAACATCAAGAGCGCGAAGCGCATGGTCGAGCGTGCCCGTCCCGTCGTCTGGGATGTCCTCGAAGAGGTCATCACGGAGCACCCGGTGCTGCTCAACCGCGCACCCACGCTGCACCGACTGGGCATCCAGGCATTCGAGCCTCAGCTCATCGAGGGCAAGGCCATCCAGATCCACCCGCTCGTCTGCTCGGCTTTCAACGCCGACTTCGATGGTGACCAGATGGCTGTGCACCTGCCGCTGAGTGCGGAGGCACAGGCTGAAGCCCGCGTGCTGATGCTGTCGACCAACAACATCCTGAAGCCGTCTGATGGCCGCCCGGTCACCATGCCGACCCAGGACATGATCATCGGCCTCTACTTCCTCACGCTCGAGCGTGAAGGACACGTAGGCGAGGGTCGCGCGTTCAGCGCGGTTCCCGAGGCTGTCATGGCATTCGAGCGTGACGAGATCTCGCTCCAGAGCCACGTCAAGATCCGCATCGATGGCGAGATCAAGGAAACGACCCTGGGCCGCGCGATCTTCAACGAAGCGCTTCCGGAGGACTACCCGTACGTCAACCACCAGGTTGGCAAGAAGGAACTCGGTGTGATCGTCAACGATCTCGCCGAGCGTTACTCCAAGGTCGACGTCGCCAACTCGCTGGACAACCTCAAGGACACCGGTTTCCACTGGGGCACGCGCTCCGGTGTGACCGTGTCGATCGAGGACGTCATCACACCTCCCGGCAAGCAGGCCGTCCTCGACAAGCACGAGGCCCTGGCTGCCAAGGTTCAGACTCAGTTCGACCGCGGTCTCATCACCGAGGACGAGCGTCGTCAGGAACTCATCGAGATCTGGACCCAGGCCACGGCCGAGGTTTCGGGCGAGATGGAAGGCCTCTTCCGGGCCAACCCTGACAACCCGATCTGGATGATGGTTGACTCCGGCGCCCGCGGAAACATGATGCAGGTTCGCCAGATCGCCGCCATGCGTGGTCTTGTGGCCAACCCGAAGGGCGAGATCATTCCTCGCCCCATCAAGGCCAACTTCCGTGAGGGTCTGTCGGTCGTCGAGTACTTCATCGCGACCCACGGTGCCCGCAAGGGACTCGCCGACACCGCGCTGCGTACGGCTGACTCCGGTTACCTGACGCGTCGTCTCGTCGACGTCAGCCAGGACGTCATCATTCGTGAAGACGACTGTGGCACCGAGCGCGGTCTGCGCCAGGTCATCGCGACGAAGCTCGACGACGGCCGCCTGGTCGCCGCTGAGAACGTCGAGACCTCGGCCTACTCGCGTACGGCAGCCGGTGACGTCACTGACGCCAAGGGCAAGACGCTGATCCCCAGCGGCAGCGACCTCGGCGATGTCGAGATCGAGCAGCTCATCGCTGCTGGTGTCGAGGAGATCAAGGTCCGTACCGTCCTCACCTGTGAGGCCAAGGCTGGTACGTGTGCCAAGTGCTACGGCCGCTCGCTCGCGACCGGCAAGCTCGTCGACATCGGTGAGGCCGTCGGTACCATCGCGGCCCAGTCGATCGGTGAGCCCGGCACGCAGCTGACCATGCGTACCTTCCACACCGGTGGTGTGGCTGGAGACGACATCACGCACGGTCTTCCGCGCGTCGTGGAGCTCTTCGAGGCACGTCAGCCCAAGGGTCGTGCGCCGATCACTGAGTCCGCTGGTCGCGTTGCGATCGACGACTCGGACAAGACGCGCAAGCTCGTCGTCACACCTGACGACGGCTCGGAAGTCCTCGAGTACCCCGTCACGAAGCGTTCGCGCCTGCTGATCGCCGATGGCGATCACGTTGAGGTCGGACAGCAGCTCACGCACGGTACGCCGGATCCGCAGGAAGTTCTGCGTATCCTCGGTGTCCGCCGCGCGCAGGAGCACCTCGTTGACGAGGTCCAGGAGGTCTACCGCTCGCAGGGTGTGGCCATCCACGACAAGCACATCGAGATCATCGTGCGGCAAATGTTGCGGAGAGTCACCGTCATCGAGCAGGGTGCGTCCAACCTGATCCCGGGTGACCTGGTCGACCGTGCCAAGTTCGAAGAAGAGAACCGTCGCGTCGTCGCCGAGGGCGGTACCCCCGCTTCCGGTCGTCCGGTGCTGATGGGTATCACGAAGGCCTCGCTGGCCGTCGAGTCGTGGCTGTCGGCCGCCTCCTTCCAGGAGACGACCCGCGTCCTCACCGACGCAGCCATCCATGGCAAGTCGGATGCCCTGCGCGGTCTGAAGGAAAACATCATCATCGGAAAGCTCATCCCGGCTGGTACTGGTCTCGACCGGTACAAGAACATCCGGGTCGAGCCCACCGAGGCTGCACGTCAGGCCGCCTACGCCGTCACCGGCTATGGCGACTACGACTACGGATTCGGCTCAGCTGACGCCGCTCCCGTACAGCTCGATGACTTCGACTTCACGTCTTACGACAACTGAGTCATAGCGAAGAAGGGCCCCACCGCGAGGTGGGGCCCTTCTTCTTTGTCTTCAGCTTCAGCTTGAGCTCGCTGCTGCCTTCTTCTCCTCCGCCTCACGGAAGAGCGCCTTGAGCTTGGGTTCGAAGATGGGCCGGAAGGCAACCGACACGGGCTTGGTCATCAGCAGGTTGGCCAGGATGAACGCGCCAATGATGCAGGCGATCACGGCGTTGACGCCGTACTGATCGATCTTGTCGAACAGGTCGAACTGCAGGTCCAGCAGAAGGATGACGTAGCCATGCAGGAGGTAGCAGTAGAACGTGCGACCGCCAAACCGTGTCGTCCACGACCTGCCTCGTGGCACCAGGGATAGTGCCGCAAACGTCAGCACGAAGCCGATGACGAGCAGCTCCGCTCGTTGGGTGATGCCTTCCATGGCCGTTGCCCGGAGAGGGCTCTCGTCGTAGCGCTGCTTCCAGAGCAACCAGTCGGTTGTCCAGTTCTTTGAGTAGACGTAGCAAATGATCAGTGCGGCGCCGAGGATCGCGGCTGACGCGATGCGGATGGGCTTGGCGCTCAGCCGCTCGAACACCTGGCGGTTCATGTGCATGCCGACGACGTAGAACGGCAGGAACCCGAGCACCTTCGGCAGGGCGAGCACGTTGGGGACCTCGATCAGTCCCACAGCCAGCGAGATGATGATCGACGTGGTGATCGGGTAGCGCAGCGCACGCCAGATCGGTGTCGTGAGGCGCCAGATGAACAGGGCTGCCAAGAACCAGGCGAGCCACTGCGGCGACAGGATCCTGAGCGGATCCGGCCCTTCGCCGTAGTGGCGAGTGATCAGCTGCAGCGAGGTCTCGACTATCAGGTACGGCACGACGAGGGTGCTGACGATCCGTCGCACCTGGCGTGCGTCGCCGACATAGTTGCGAGCTGTGTAGCCGGAGATCAGCACGAAGAACGGCATGTGGAATGAGTAGATCCACACGTACACGCCCCGAGCGGAGTCCATCTCGGTGAACTGCGTCAACACGTGGCCGATGACGACCAGCAGCATGACCCAGTAGCGCGCGTTGTCGAGGTACGCCACCCGCTCCTTGGGCGGAGCAGTGGTCAGTGGCAACGGCTCGAGTGAAGTCATTGTGATTGACTCTAGTAGCCGCTGCTGAAGACCACCTGTTGGAGGAATGAGTCGTGCCTGAGCCCACACGTACGCAGCGACTCGGCGCGTACGCCGTGGTCACGGATGGTGAACGCATCCTTCTGACTCGCATCTCCGCCGTGGGATATCCGACCGGATGGTGGGGACTTCCGGGCGGCGGCGTGGATCATGGGGAGTCGCCGAACGTGGCCGTACGGCGCGAGCTGTACGAGGAGACAGGACTCAAGGCGCTCTCAGCACGTCTGATGGACGTGCACGACATCCACATCGTCGAAGTCGGCCGCGGCGACATGTACGAGGACTATCACGGCGTACACCTGCTCTACGCCGTCGAGATCGAGCCGGGCACTGAGCCGCATGTCGTCGAGCTGGACGGCACGACGGACGACGTCCGGTGGGTTGCGTTCGCCGACGTCGGATCGGCCGTTGAACCCGTATTGCCGGTTGTCACGTACGCGGTCGAGAACCTCGGTCAGTTCACTTCTTAGTGGCGGGATACGAGAACAGCATCGTGTAGCTGCCTCGCGCTGTGAGCACGTTGGTCGCGCGCACTGTCGCACCGTCCGCGGCCACGGCCGTGTAGGTCGTGCTGACCTCGTTGAGGTCTTCAGACACGTCCTTGGTGAACTCGCCCTTGACGCCGGCATCGATCACGAACTGCTGGGCGATCTGGTCGCCGTCCGTGGCTCGGTCGGTCGTGAAGATGACGAAGCCGGGATCGAAGCCGCTGAGGATGATCGTGGCGGCCTGGGGTGCAACCCACTTGCGCAGCAGCGGGGTGTCACCGGGTGCGTCTTCGTCCATGCGCGGGAAGATCAGGCCCGAGGTGTCGCCACCAGACTTGATGTCCGGCACGTCCTTGAGCTCATTGGATTCGCGGGTCAGCTGGCCTGTACGCGGATTGCCTACGTATTGGATCTTCAGCGTCATGACGGGCCGAGTCTGAGCCGCCGGCGGGGAGGTGCGGGTTTTGACGTTGCCGGGGTCGACAGTCATGGTGACGCGAATGTCGCGCTCATCGGCCGTCAATCCGCGGACCGTGAGCTGGCAACCGGTGATGCGGCGGTCAGTCGACGAGCAGTACTTCGACAGATCGGTGGTCGACACGTCCGCTGCGGGAAGAGCTGCCGAAATCTGGGCAAGCATGCGGCGTACGACGTCAGATGGCTTGCCGTCGATACGCATCAACGAGATCGTCGTGTCGGGCTTCGGTGGGTCCTCGATGGCCTTGAAGGTGTCGTCGCTCGGGGGCGTGTCGATCGGGGGCACTTTGGAGGGGAGCGGGGTGCCTTCGCGCTCGGCCTGGGCCTCCTTTTCTTTGTCCTCGGCCTCACGCTGGGCGATTGCAGCATCGAGCTCAGGCTTGTAGGCAGCGATCAGCTTGGCGCTGCGGAAGCGTGCCAGCGGGCCGAGCTGCGTCGCGCCCTTCGGCACCTTGAACCCGTACGTGATGGGGCTGTCCGGTCCGGCCTCGTGCTCTTCGACATCTGCCGGCTGAGTGGTCTTGATCGTCGAACTGGGAGTCGGAGAGGTGTCCGACGGGTCCGACTCGCAGCCTGTGAGCACCACAAGAAGGGCGCACGTCACTACTGCAAATGTTGCTGATCTGCTCATGGGACCCCTTCAGTCGCTCGCCCAGCCTAGGACACGGCTCCCACCGCAAGGCTGGAGGCGGCGTACGCCGTATTCTCAGCACTGTCGATCAAGGAGTCTCACGAGATGGCGTTCCGCCCCGATCAGCCCGAAACTGTCTTCACCTATGGTGCACCCGGACTCAAGTTCGGCGTCGGTGCGCGCCATGAGATCGGTTTCGACCTCGGACAGCTTGGTGCCCGTCGGGTTCTCATCGTCACTGACCCGGGCGTCGCCGCTACTGGCGCGCCGGCCGAGATCGCCGAAACGCTGAAGGCTGCCGGGATCGAAAGCGTCGTGTTCGACCGATCCCGGGTCGAGCCGACTGACGCCAGCATGATCGAGGCGATCGAGTTCGGTCGCTCAGAAGGACCGTTTGACGCGATCGTCGCTGTCGGTGGCGGCAGCAGCATCGACACGGCCAAGGCCGTCAACCTGCTCACGACCAACGAGGGCGAGTTGATGGACTACATCAACGCTCCGGTCGGGAAGGCCAAGCCTCCGACCTCGCCACTTCTCCCGCTGATCGCCGTACCGACGACAACCGGAACCGGCAGCGAGAGCACCACGATCTGCGTGCTCGACGTGGTCAGCCAGCACGTCAAGACCGGCATCTCCCACGCACGACTCCGTCCCACCCTCGCGGTCGTCGACCCGGAGCTGACGCTGAGCCAGCCGGCCGGTGTCACCGCCGCTGCGGGTCTCGACATCCTGTGCCACGCGCTCGAGAGCTACACGGCTCGCCCGTACGAGTCGTACGAGCACAAGACCGCCGACCAGCGCGTGCCTTACTGCGGCTCCAACCCGATCGCCGACATGTGGTCCGAGAAGGCGCTGAGCCTGATGGCGATGTCATTTCGTACCGCGGTCCACGACGGCGGCAACCTGGCGGCCCGTACCGAGGTCGCCATGGCGGCGACCTTCGCTGGCCTCGGCTTCGGCAATGCGGGAGTGCACATCCCGCACGCGAACGCTTATCCGATCGCCGGCCAGGTGCGCGACTTCCGCCCCGACGACTACGACGCCGACCACGCGATGGTCCCGCACGGTATGGCGGTGTCGCTCACGGCGCCGGCAGCGTTCAGGTTCACGTTCGATGCCTCCCCGGATCGTCACGTACGAGCTGCTGAGCTGTTGGCTCCCGGCGCCACGCGACCGGACAACGCAGCCGAATTCCTGCCCCAGGTGCTGACCGAGTTGATGCGAGACGTCGGCATCCCGGCGGGCATTGGAGCGGTGGGATTCGGCGAGGGCGACATCAACTCACTGGTCGAAGGCACCATGAAGCAGCAGCGACTCCTGGCGACCGCGCCCGTGGAGGTCACCGAGGACGATGTCGCGCACATCCTCGACGAGTCGATCGAGCTCTGGTGACCGTATTTGAGACCAAGACGACCCACGACGTCGTCGGTGAACTGAAGCGTCTGGGAGTCGAGGATGTGGACGACTCGGCGCTGGCGCGTGCGCTCTACAGCACCGACGCCTCGCTCTATCGCGTCATCCCGCAGGTCGTCGTACGCCCGCGATCCGTCGAGGAGGTGCTCGCGACGATCGATGCCTGTCGCGCGACCGGTACGCCGTTGACCTCCCGCGGCTCTGGTACGTCGATCGCCGGCAACGCCGTGGGCACCGGAGTGGTGCTCGACTTCTCACGTCACCTCAACCGCGTGCATGAGATCGATGTCGAGGCACGTACGGCACGTGTCGATCCGGGTACGGTGCACGCCGTGCTGCAGAAGGCTGCCACGGCTCAGGGCCTCCGGTTCGGGCCCGACCCGTCCACGCACACCCGATGCACGGTCGGCGGCATGATCGGCAACAACGCGTGTGGCTCACGTGCTTTGGCGTATGGCCGGACCTCCGACAACGTCGTCGCCCTCGACGCCGTGACAGCAGCGGGGGAGCGGCTCACCCTTGGCGCTGACCAGGAGATGTACCCGGTGCTGGATCGACTCAAGGCAGTCGTCGCCGACGGCCTCGGCACCGTGCGTACCGAGTTCGGGACGTTCGGCCGTCAGGTCTCGGGCTACAGCCTCGAGCACCTGCTCCCCGAGAACGGCTTCGACGTCGCCACCTTCATGGCTGGTACCGAGGGCACTCTCGCGACGCTGACCTCGGCCACAGTTCGCCTGGTCGAGGATCCGGCGCACCGCCTGATGCTCGTGCTCGGGTACGGCTCGATGGCCGAAGCAGCGGACGACGTACCGGCACTTCTCGATTTCTCGCCAACGGCGTGTGAGGGTCTCGACTCCCGCATCGTCAACGTGGTGCGCGACAACGGTGGGTCGGTCCCGGATCTGCCGCGCGGCCAGGGCTGGCTGTTCGTCGAGATCTCGGGCGCCGACGAGCGAGAGATCGCCGACTCGGTCAACAAAGCTGTGGCAGCGTCCGCGGCACTCGACAGTCGCATCGTGACCGACTCGCGTGAGCAGGCTGTCCTGTGGCGAATTCGCGAGGAAGGCGCCGGACTCGCGACTCGTACGCTTCCGCGCAAGGCCCTCTCAGGCTGGGAGGACGCAGCAGTGCCGCCGGACCGTCTGGGCACCTACCTGCGCGAGCAGGATGTACTGCTCGCCGAGTACGGCCTTGATGGTGTCCCGTACGGCCACTTCGGTGATGGCTGCGTTCATATCCGCATCGACTTCCCGCTCGACGATCCCGGAGGGCACGACGTCTTCCGCAACTTCCTCGTCGAGGCGGCCACCTTGGTGTCATCGCTCGGCGGCTCGCTGTCGGGCGAACACGGCGACGGTCGGGCCCGCTCGGAGCTGCTTCCGCTGATGTATTCGGACGAGGCAATCGACCTGTTCGCCAAGGTCAAGGGCGTATTCGACCCGGACGATCTGCTCAACCCGGGTGTTCTCGTACGACCGAGTGCGATGGATGCCGATCTGCGCGGACCTGAGTCGTCGAAGGGGCGCCTCGACCAGCGTCTGGGTCTGCGACTCCTCCACGACGAGGGTGACTTCGGCAAGGCCGTTCATCGTTGCACCGGCGTCGGCAAGTGCCTGGCCGACAATCATGGCTCGAACGGCGTCATGTGCCCCTCGTTCCAGGCGACGCGCAATGAGAAGGACTCGACCCGCGGCCGTGCTCGGGTTCTGCAGGAGATGATCGACGGCCGTCTCGTCAAGGGCGGCTGGCGTTCACCGGAAGTCCACGAGGCGCTCGACCTCTGCTTGTCGTGCAAGGGCTGCGCCAACGATTGCCCGACCGGTACGGACATGGCGACCTACAAGTCCGAAGTGCTGCACCAGTCGTACAAGGGCCGCATTCGCCCCCGCAGCCACTACATTCTTGGCCGCTTGCCGTTCTGGGCTCGGCTCAGTTCGCGGATCGCCTGGCTCGCAAACCTCGGGCTCAGCACGCCGGGCGTACGTTCTCTGGCTCGCTGGGCAGCGGGTGTCGACCAGCGCCGCAGCTTGCCGATGTTCGCGCGGGGAAGCTTCAGTCGCTGGGCCCGCAAGCGGCCCGCGCTTGGCGCGGGCCGGCCCAAGGTCCTGTTGTGGGCGGACTCCTTCACGGACTTCTTCTCGACAGTGGCTGGTAAGTCCGCGGTCAACGTCCTGGAGTCGGCTGGCTATCAGGTCGAGTTCCTAGCCCGCTCTGCCTGCTGCGGACTGACCTGGATCACGACGGGTCAGCTCGACAAGGCGCGGTCGATCGTTGGCGACGCCGTCGCGCAACTCCACCCGTACGTGACTGATGGAGTGCCGATCGTCGGTCTTGAGCCGTCCTGTCTCGCGGTGCTGCGATCGGACGCCGTCGAGCTTCTCGACGATCCGCGCGCGGTCGACGTGGCGCAGGGCGTATTCACACTGTCTGAGCTGCTGCAACGTACGGACGGATGGGTCGCGCCCGACCTGACTGGCACGACTCTTGTCGTTCAACCGCACTGCCACCAAGCCTCGGTGTTCGGCTTCGAGGCTGACCTGGCGATCCTCGAATCGACCGGTGCAACGATCGACAGGTTGTCCGGCTGCTGTGGACTTGCGGGCAACTTCGGAGTCGAGAAGGGGCACTACGAGGTCTCGGTCGCCGTTGCCGAGCTGCAGCTGCTGCCAGCCGTGCGTAACGCTCCACCCGGCGCAATCGTTGTCGCAGATGGATTCTCCTGCAGAACCCAGCTCCTAGACCTGGCTGACCAGCCTGCAGTGCACCTTGCCCAGCTCCTCGATCAATGACCGGAAAGATGCCTGATGGATCATCTGCTTGAGCTCGGCTCCGGTATGGCTCGCTTCACCGAGCTCGCGTCAAGGGCGACGGGCGACGAACCCGTACCCAACTGCCCCGACTGGACGACACGCGACCTGATCCAGCACCTGGGCACAATTCACCGCTGGGCTGGGGCGATCGTGCTGAGCGGACAGCGCCAGGACCTGCCCAAGCCGATCTACGGCGAGGACCTCGTCGAGTGGTACGCCGGGACTGCCGCAGCTCTTCTGGCCGCGCTCCAAGCCGTCGATGTCGACGAACCGACCCCGAACTTCTCATTGATCGACGAAAAGGCTGGATTCTTCCATCGCCGGCAGATGCACGAGGTGATCGTTCATACGGTCGATGCCGCTCAGGCGCTCGGTGTGCCCGAGGACGAGTGGCGCATCGCGCCCTTGTTGGCGGCCGACGGTGTTGAAGAGGTCCTCCGGGTGTTTTTCCCGCGTATGACCGCTCGAGGCAAGCGGCCGAACGTACAGTCGCGCATCCGTCTGACGGCGACCGACACCGGTCAGAGCTGGTTGATGGGCCCTGCTGAAGGTGCTGGATTGCCGCCCGTTCTGCTTCATTCATCGTTCGACGCCGACACCACGGTCGAGGGCAAGGCTGCGGATCTGTACCTCGCGCTGTGGCACCGGGTGCCCATGGACCGGCTCACGTTCGACAACGAGGACGGCCGCGCCCTGTTCGATGGGCATACGACGCCGTAAACCTCGCCTTTTGCCCTGAACTCACGAGGTTTCGATCGTCTGGCGGCTTCGCCGCGTTCCACTCAACCTGCCTCAGCGTTCGGCCGTGGACGGCCTCAGCTTCCGCATTTGGAACTTACGCAGGCAGCCCGGTAGTATTTAGGGCTGTGCCTGAAGTCTTCAGGTCGATGCACGCATCCTGCCGGGACACGGCGGCGAGTGCATGACGAATCATGGCTAACACCAGAAGAAGGATGTTTGTAGTGCCCACGATTAACCAGCTGGTCCGCAAGGGCCGCCAGCGCAAGGTCGTCAAGACGACGACTCCCGCGCTCAAGGGTTCACCTCAGCGCCGCGGTGTTTGCACCCGCGTCTACACGACCACTCCCAAGAAGCCCAACTCGGCTCTTCGTAAGGTGGCACGTGTGAAGCTTTCGAGCGGAACTGAAGTCACTGCATACATCCCCGGCGAGGGCCACAACCTGCAGGAGCACTCGATCGTGCTCGTTCGCGGTGGCCGCGTGAAGGACCTTCCCGGTGTTCGCTACAAGATCGTTCGCGGCGCCCTCGACACGCAAGCTGTCAAGGGTCGCAAGCAGGCTCGCAGCCTTTACGGCGCGAAGAAGGAGAAGAGCTAATGCCTCGTAAGGGTCCCGCGCCCAAGCGCGTAGTCGAGACTGACCCCGTTTACGGCAGCCAGCTCGTCACCTCACTGATCAACAAGGTGCTCGTCGACGGCAAGAAGCAGGTTGCCCAGCGCATCGTTTACACCGCTCTCGAAGGCACTCGTGAGAAGTCGGGCACCGATCCGGTGATCACCCTCAAGCGCGCGCTCGACAACGTCAAGCCGTCGATCGAGGTCAAGAGCCGTCGCGTCGGTGGCGCGACCTACCAGGTCCCGATCGAGGTTCGCGCCTCGCGTCAGAACACTCTGGCTCTGCGTTGGCTCGTGAGCTACGCCGGTCAGCGTCGTGAAAAGACCATGGCCGAGCGCCTCATGAACGAAGTTCTTGACGCGTCCAACGGTCTCGGTGGAGCTGTCAAGAAGCGCGAAGACACCCACAAGATGGCCGACGCCAACAAGGCGTTCGCTCACTACCGCTGGTAAGACGTCCCGCCCCCGCCTCTTTGAGGCGGGCGGGGCATCCCAGACTCATTCAAGACTCTTTCTAGGAAAGCTTTCTCGTGGCTACAGAAATCACCACCGACCTCAAGCGGGTCCGCAACATCGGCATCATGGCGCACATCGACGCTGGCAAGACCACGACGACCGAGCGCATTCTGTTCTACACCGGTATCAACTACAAGATCGGTGAAGTTCACGATGGCGGCGCCACGATGGACTGGATGGAGCAGGAGCAGGAGCGCGGCATCACGATCACGTCGGCCGCGACGACTTGCTGGTGGAAAGACAACCAGATCAACATCATCGACACCCCCGGTCACGTGGACTTCACCGTTGAGGTTGAGCGCAACCTGCGCGTCCTCGACGGTGCTGTCGCCGTGTTCGACGGTGTGGCTGGTGTCGAGCCGCAGTCCGAGACCGTGTGGCGTCAGGCTGACAAGTACGGCGTTCCGCGCATGTGCTTCGTCAACAAGCTCGACCGCACCGGCGCAAGCTTCGACTACTGCGTCAAGACGATCCGTGAGCGCCTCGGCGCAACGGCTCTCGTGCTGCAGGTCCCGATCGGTGCCGAGGGTGATTTCATCGGCGTCGTCGACCTGATCGGCAACCGCGCCCTCGTATGGCGTGGCGAGACCGCGATCGGTGAGGACTACGAGGTCGAAGAGATCCCCGCGGACCTCGTCGACAAGGCTGCAGCTGCACGCCAGGAAATGATCGAGACGCTCGCTGACCACGACGACGACTTCGCCGAGGCTTACCTCGACGGCGCCGAGATCACGGTCGAGCTGCTGAAGCCGGCCATCCGTCGCGCGACCCTGGCCGCCAAGCTCAACCCGGTCCTGTGTGGCACCGCGTTCAAGAACAAGGGCGTTCAGCCCCTGCTTGACGCTGTTATCGACTTCCTGCCCTCGCCGATCGACGTTGGAGCCATCACCGGCCTCGACCCCCGCGACGAGAGCAAGACCGACACGCGTGAGCCCAACGAGTCCGAGCCGTTCGCCGCACTGGCGTTCAAGATCGCTTCGGACCCGCACCTCGGCAAGCTGACCTACCTGCGTATCTACTCGGGTCGCCTCGAAGCTGGCTCCACGGTCATCAACGTGACCAAGGGCCGCAAGGAGCGCATCGGCAAGATCTACCAGATGCACGCCAACAAGCGCGCTGAGATCGCTGCCGTCGGCGCCGGTCAGATTGTCGCCGTCATGGGTCTCAAGGACACCACGACCGGTGAGACGCTGGCCGATCCCAACAAGCAGATCGTCCTCGAGTCGATGACGTTCCCGGCTCCCGTGATCCAGGTTGCGATCGAGCCCAAGACCAAGAGCGACCAGGAGAAGCTCGGCACCGCTATCCAGCGCCTCGCCGAGGAAGACCCGACGTTCCAGGTCCACACGGACGAAGAGACCGGTCAGACGATCATCGCCGGAATGGGCGAGCTGCACCTCGACATCCTGGTCGACCGCATGAAGCGCGAGTTCAACGTTGAAGCCAACGTCGGCAAGCCGCAGGTCGCCTACCGCGAGACGATCAAGCGCAAGGTCGAGAACGTCAGCTACACCCACAAGAAGCAGACGGGTGGCTCGGGCCAGTTCGCCAAGGTCATCATCAGCATCGAGCCGACCGGCGTTTCCGTCGGTGGCGAGGGTGGCTACGAGTTCGTCAACAACGTCTCGGGTGGTCGCGTTCCTCGCGAATACATCCCGTCGGTTGGCGCCGGTGCCGAAGACGCCATGCAGTTTGGTGTCCTCGCCGGCTACCAGATGGTCGACGTCAAGGTGACCCTCGAAGACGGCGCGTACCACGACGTCGACTCCTCGGAGCTCGCGTTCAAGCTTGCCGGCTCGATGGCTTTCAAGGAAGCCGCGCGCAAGGCCGATCCAGTGATCCTCGAACCCGTTTTCGCGGTCGAGGTCACTACGCCCGAGGATTACATGGGCGACGTGATCGGCGACCTCAACTCTCGCCGTGGCCAGGTAAACGCCATGGAAGAGGGCATGGGAGGCGTCAAGATCGTCAAGGCGATCGTCCCCCTGTCCGAGATGTTCGGGTACGTCGGCGACCTGAGGTCCAAGACCTCGGGCCGTGCGTCATACTCGATGCAGTTCGACTCCTACGCGGAGGTCCCCAAGGCCGTCGCTGAAGAGATCATCAAAAAGGCCCGCGGCGAGTAGCCAACGACCATCTCATAAGATGGCCTGAGGTTCTCGCGAGTTCGAGGCCAACGGCGTTAACCAGCAACCAATTCTAAGAAGGAGCCCCAAGTGGCTAAGGCGAAGTTCGAGCGGACCAAGCCGCACATGAACATCGGCACCATCGGTCACATCGACCACGGTAAGACGACTCTTACTGCGGCGATCACCAAGGTGCTGCACGACAAGTTCCCCGACCTCAATGAGGCCTCGGCATTTGATCAGATCGACAAGGCGCCCGAAGAGAAGCAGCGCGGCATCACGATCTCGATCTCGCACGTGGAGTACCAGACGGAAAACCGTCACTACGCCCACGTCGACTGCCCGGGACACGCGGACTACGTCAAGAACATGATCACCGGTGCGGCTCAGATGGACGGCGCGATCCTCGTGGTCGCCGCCACCGACGGCCCCATGCCCCAGACGCGTGAGCATGTGCTGCTTGCTCGCCAGGTTGGCGTGCCCGCGATGGTCGTTGCGCTCAACAAGTGCGACATGGTTGACGACGAAGAGATCCTTGAGCTCGTCGAGCTCGAGGTCCGTGAGCTCCTGAGCGATCAGGAGTTCGACGGTGACAACGTTCCCGTCGTCAAGGTTGCCGCTCACCCGGCACTCCAGGGCGATGCCAAGTGGGCCGAGTCGATTCTCGAGCTCATGCAGGCTGTGGATGACTACATCCCCATGCCGGCACGTGACACCGACAAGCCGTTCCTCATGGCCATCGAAGATGTCTTCACGATCACCGGCCGCGGCACCGTCGTCACCGGCAAGATCGAGCGCGGCATCATCAAGGTCAACGAGACTGTCGACATCGTCGGTATCCGCGAAGAGAAGCAGACCACGACGGTCACCGGTATCGAAATGTTCCGCAAGTTCCTCGACTCGGGTGAGGCTGGCGAAAACGTCGGTCTGCTCCTTCGTGGAACGAAGCGCGAAGATGTCGAGCGCGGCCAGGTTGTCATCGCTCCCGGCACCACGACTCCCCACACGGAGTTCGAGGGCCAGGCGTACATCCTGTCGAAGGAGGAGGGTGGCCGTCACACGCCGTTCTTCAACAACTACCGCCCGCAGTTCTACGTGCGCACCACGGACGTCACCGGCGTCGTCACGCTGCCTGAAGGCACCGAGATGGTCATGCCCGGCGACAACACCGAGATGAGTGTTCAGCTGATCCAGCCGATCGCTCTCGAAGAGGGCCAGCGGTTCGCCATCCGTGAGGGTGGACGTACGGTTGGCGCCGGTCGCGTCACCAAGATCAACAAGTGAGCTTGAACTTCTAAGCTTTCTGACAAGCCCCGTCTGCTTCGGCAGGCGGGGCTTTGTCGTTTCCGGGAGTGGTTCCCATTGGCGTCCTTTTGGCGGACACGCTGTCGAGGTTTTCGCAACAGAGCCGTAGCCTTAATGGATGGGACACGACCACGCGCACGGCACCGGAGTGCGTCACAGGGGTCGTCTTGCGCTCGTCCTGGCACTGACAGTTGGTGTGCTGGCGGTTGAGGCGGTCGTCGCGTGGATCACCGGCAGCCTCGCGCTGCTTGCCGATGCGGGGCATCTGCTGGGTGACTCCTTCGGCATCTTGATGGCGCTTGCCGCGATCACGGTCGCTCAGCACGGTGGAGGCCCGGGCTCACGTCGTACGTTCGGCTACCTCCGAACTGAGGTCATCGCGGCCGGACTCAACGGTTTGATCCTTCTTGGACTTGCCGTGTGGGTCGTCTACAGCGCGATTCGTCGGTTCGGCGACTCACCGGAGCTCGAGGCGGAGCCGATCCTCATTGCTGGCGGCATTGGCCTCGTCGTCAACGTCATGGGCCTGCTCTTGCTGCGTGGGGGAGCGCAGGAGAGCCTGAACGTACGAGGCGCCTACCTCGAAGTTCTCGGTGACGCTCTCGGATCGATTGCGGTGCTCGTCTCGGCAGCGGTCATCCTCACCACTGGCTGGGATGCGGCTGACGCCATAGCTTCGCTGGTGATCGCGGCAATGATCGTTCCTCGCGCGATCTCACTGTTGCGCGAGGTCGGCGAAGTGCTGCTCGAGTCGACCCCGCGGGATGTCGACCTGGACGAGCTACGGGAGCACATTCTCGGCGTGGAAGGCGTACGCGAGGTTCACGATCTGCACGTCTGGACGATCACCTCAGGTATGCCCGTGATGAGCGCCCACATCGTCGTCGACGACTCAGTCACCGGCATGGACCACGCGCACAGCGTGCTCGACACCCTTCGCGGGTGCCTGTCAGAGCACTTCGACGTCGAGCACTCGACGTTCCAGATCGAACCCGCAGGTCACGCTGACTCCGAACAGCACATGCACCACTAGTCATAACCTTTGTCTCGCATGCGTCGTTGTTGTCCCGACGGCACGAATTGAGACAAAGGGACAAGTTTGATGCGCATTGCGGGCCCCGTAAGAATTCTTCTTGCTCTGAGCATGCTCACTGCCGGTCTCGCAACAGCTGTTCCAGCAGCCAGCGCCGCGGGAACACTCCCGATCTCGGTGCTGTCGAACCGCGCCGACCTGATCTCTGGAGGCGAGGCGCTCGTCGTCGTCGGCCTGCCAAAGACGGTGAAGGCATCGAAGGTTCGCGTACATGTCGGTTCCCGTGACGTCACCAAGCAGTTCGCGTCTCGTGCCAACGGCCAGTTTGCAGCGCTTCTCAACGGCTTGAAGATCGGCCGCAACACCGTCACAGCCACGGCTCCGGGGTACTCCGGCAAGGTCGTCATCACCAACCACCCGAACGGTGGACCAGTGTTCTCGGGTCCCCAGTCCAAGCACTACGTCTGCCAGGCGGGAGCGGTCGACAAGTCCTGCAACCAGCCCGTGAAGTATGAGCTGCTCTACAAGTCCACGAACCCGCTGGCAGCCGGACTCCAGCCGTATGACGAGTCTGACCCGCCGTCCGACGTTGCCACGACTACGACGGATCGCGGTGTGACTGTGCCATTCGTCGTTCGCCAGGAGACCGGCTATCAGGCGCGCGACCAGTACAAGATCCTGACACTCTTCCGCGCAGGTCAGCCGTGGCAGGCGTGGGCCCCGCAGGAACAGTGGAACCACAAGGTGCTTGTCACCCACGGCGGAAGTTGTGGGGCCTCCATGACTCCGGGCGAGGCGCCTTTGACTGATTTGTCGGGAACGCTTCCTGCACTCCCCGGCGTGGCCAATGTGTATGAGACTGCGCTGGGACGTGGCTTTGCGGTGATGTCGACCGCGCTCGACAACACAGGTCACAACTGCAACCTGGTCGCTGCGGCTGAGTCCCTGGTCATGGCCAAGGAGCGCCTCGTAGAGCGATATGGCCCCATCCGCTACACGATCGGTGTCGGTTGCTCAGGTGGATCGATCGCCGAGCAGACGGTCGCGAACGCCTACCCGGGCATCTATCAGGGTCTGGTGACGGGGTGCACGTACCCCGACGCCATGAGCACCGCGGCTCAGTTCGCTGACTTGCACGTGCTTCGAACCTATTTCGAGGACCCGTCACGCTGGGCGCCAGGCGTTCTTTGGTCGCCCACCCAATGGGGCGCTGTCGAAGGTCACCTGACCCACCTCAACGCGATCACCACCGACGAGCTGTTCTTGAAGGCTGCGATCAATCCATCGGAGCCGTGCCCCGGCAGCAAGCCGACAGTTGCGGGCGATCGCAGCACGTTGTACGACGCGGGGACCAACCCGGGCGGCGTGCGTTGCAGCGTGCCAGAGATGATGAAGAACCCCCTCGGCCCGCGTCCTGAATCGCGCTGGTCTGCCGCTGAGAAGAAGGTGGGCTACGGGTTTGCTGGTCTGCCAGTTGGCAACACCGGTGTCCTGTACGGACTCGGAGCACTCAAGCAGGGCCTGATCACCGCTGACCAGTTTGTTGATCTGAACGTCAAGGTCGGTGGAGTCGACATCGACGGCAAGCACATCGATGCTCGGCTTCAGGCAGACACAACTGCACTGAAGAATTCGTTCCGAACAGGGCTCATCAATGAGTTCCAGAACGTCAGCGGAATCCCGATCATCAATCATGGAGGACCGGATCCGGGAATTGCCCACGACTACGCTCACGCGTTCTGGGTGAAGGAGCGCCTCGTCCGCAGTCAGGGTCACACGCGAAACCGAGTGATGTGGTTCGGCGTCACGCCGTTGATCGGCGACATCGGCTGGGACGACGAGGCCTTCCTGAAGATCGATGAGTGGCTGGCAAACGTCGAGAAGGACAAGCGGAACATCTCGTTGTCGTCGAAGATCGAACGTGACCGTCCGGCTGACGTCGCCGACCGGTGCGCCAACATCCCGGGTCTGGAGATCATCTCCGGTCCCGACGGTCCGCTGTGCCAGTCGCGGCTCCTGCAGACCTATCTGGGAAGCCCTCGCACTGTCGCCGGGGGAGACGAGGCCAATGACCACAACCAGTGCGTCCTGAAGCCACTCGCAGCCGCCGACTTCACGACGAAGTTCACCGATGCGCAGTGGGCCTCCCTGAAATCGGTCTTCCCCAAGGGTGTCTGTGACTGGAATGCGCCGGGTGTCGGTCAGAACCTGCGTAACCAGACATGGCTCACCTACTCAACCGCCGCGGGAAGCGTCATCTATGGAGGAGCGAATCTTCCGGCGCGACCCAGCCGATCGCAAACCGGGTGGGCCAGTGCCGCGTTCAGGCCGCTTCTCGACCAGTGATTAGTCGCCGTACAGGCGACCAATGACGTCCGAGTACTTCGAGGTCACGACGCGACGCTTGAGCTTCAGCGTGGGCGTCAACTCTTCGCTCTCGGCCGTCCACTCACCCGACAGCAGCTCGAATGCCTTGACCTGCTCGGGCTTGGAAAGTCGCGCATTCGCTGCCTCGACGGCCTGTCCGACCACCGCGAGGATTGCCGGGTTCTGAGCCAGCTCGCTGAGACTGCTCGCCTCGATGCCCATCTTCTGAGCGACGAGGGGAGCGATCTCGCCGTCGAGCGTCAGCACGGCGACGACGTACGGACGCCCTTCGCCGATGACCATGGCGTGGCCGACCAATGGTGATTCCTTGAGGTAGTTCTCGATGTTGGACGGAGCGATGTTCTTGCCCGACGAGGTGATGATCATTTCCTTCTTGCGATCGACGACCTTCAGGAAGCCGTCCTCGTCGATCACGCCGATGTCGCCCGTGTGGATCCACTGCTCATCGTCGATCAGCTCGGCTGTCGGGCCGGGAGCCTTGTGATAGCCAGCGGTGTTGATCGGGCCGCGAATCAGGATCTCGCCATCCTCAGCGAGCTCAAGCTCGATTCCGTGCTGCGGTCGACCAACGGTGCCGAGCTTGAACGACGCCGGACCGTTGGAGGTGGCGGAGCCGGTCGTTTCAGTCATGCCGTAGACGTCGAAGATTCGCAGGCCCAGGCCGGCAAAGAAGCGCGCCACATCTTCGGGCATCGGCGCCGCTGCGCTGGCAGCCCACTCGACTCGGTCGAGGCCCAGAGCGCCGCGGAGCGGAGTGAGCACCGCTGCGTCCATGGCCTCGAACTGTGCCTGTAGCTCGGGTGAGGTCGTGCTGCCCGTCTGGGTCGACTCGACCCAGGCCAGGCCAACAGCGAGGGCTTGCTCGATACCGGCCTTGCGAGCGGCATCGGGTTCGGCAGCGAGCTTTGCCGAGACACCCGTACGGATCTTCTCCCAGACGCGCGGGACGCCGAAGAAGCGCGTCGGGCGTACCTCGAGCAGCGACGGAGCGAGCAGCGCCGGGTCACCGATGAGGTGTACGTGGCCGCCCTGGAACTGGGGGATGTAGATGCCAAGGATTCGCTCGGCGATGTGCGCGAATGGCAAGTAGGACAGCGTGACTCCCGGTTCGTGGAGCTCACCGGTATCGAGCGACGTCTGCGACTCGAACAACACGTTGTGGTGTGAAAGCACGACGCCCTTGGGGTCGCCCGTCGTGCCGGATGTGTAGAGGATCGTTGCGGTGGCGTCGGGCGTGACGGCTGCGGAGCGCTCGTCGACGGCACCGGGGTTGGCTGCCCGGTAGGCGCGGCCCTTGGCGATGAAGGCGTCCCAGGAATCGGCGTCCATCGTCACGACAGTCGTCTCAGGAGCGGCCTCGAGGGCAAGAGCCCAACGGGCGAGCTGGTCGGGACCCTCGAGGATCGCGATACTCGGGGAGCTGTGCGCAGCGACGTACCCAACCTGTTCGGGGGCGAGGGTGTTGTAGATCGACATGGGGATGCCGCCCGCGTGGAGCGTCGCGATATCCGCGAGTACATGCTCGGTGCGGTTGGAGCCCATGATGGCCACGGTGCCGCCGGCCGGCAGTCCTGCCTCGATCATTGCGGCGGCGAGGTCAAGTGCGGTCTCGCGTACCTGGGTCCACGTCAGGGTGCGCCATCCGTTCCCGTCGTCACCCAATTTGTCGGAGTAGGCGGGGAGGTCTCCGCGGGTAGCGGCGGTGTCGCGAAGGACATCGCACAGTGTGCGTCCGGCAATCGCGGATTCGACGGCGGCGCGGGCAGCAAGGGTCTGTTCAAGCGTCATGGGGAGTGCCTCTCTCAGTAGCTACGGGGAAGGTTCAACATCTGCGTGCCGATGTGGGCGAGGATGAGCTCCTCAGCGACCGGGATGTTCTTGCCGATGCGTGCATCGCGGAACAGCCGCTCGATGGGGAATTCCTTGGAGTAGGCCATGCCACCGAACGTCTGGAAGGCCTGGTCGGCTGCCTCCCAGGCCACTTGTGCACCCGTCAGCTTGGCGACATTCGTTTCGTTGCCGCAGGGAAGGCCTTGGTCGAAGAGCCACGCGGCCTTGTAGGCCATGAGTCGGCCGAGCTCGGTCTTGGCCTTGATCTGAGCCAACGGGAACTGGATCGCTTGGTTCGCACCGATCGGGCGACCAAACACTTCGCGCTCGCGTGCGTAGTCACAGGCGAGCTGGAGAGCAGCGTCTGCAGCGCCGACTCCGCCGGCAGCCGCCAGAATGCGCTCCGGGTTGAGCACGTCCCACAGCACGCCGAATCCTTGGTCCACTTCGCCGATGACCCGGTGTGCCGGGACGCGTACGTCGTCAAAGAACACCTGGCTCGACGTGACGATGTTGCTGCCCATCTTGGGGATGGGCTGGAACGTCAGCGTGCCGGCCTTGAGTGCTTCCTTGACGTCGACGAGGAACAGGGTGAAACCGGCCGTACGCGGCTTGGCGTCGGCTGCCGGAATGGTTCGGGTGATCGCGACCATCCAGTCGGCCCGGTCCACGCCTGAGATCCAGATCTTCTGACCCTTGATCAGGAAGTCATCGCCATCGCGGCGCGCATGCGTGGTGATGGCCAGAGCGTTGCTACCAGCATCGGGTTCGGTCAGCGCCATACAGAACTGAGTGTCGCCCGCGGCGAGGCCGGGGAGGATCTCCTTCTTCTGCTCGTCTGTGCCGTGACGCGTGATCGTCATGGCACCAAAGCCCGGAGTCAGGATGTAGAGGAACGTGCCTTGGGTCGCTCCGGTCGAGGCGAGAGCTTCGTTGGCAACAGCGAGCTCCAGGAGCCCCTGTCCGCCGCCGCCGTACTCCTCAGGAACCGAGAGGCCGAGCCAGCCGCCCTCGCCGAGAGCGGCCCACGCCTCGTCGGGGAAGCGGTGCTCCTCCTCGAGCCGTGACCAGTACGCGTGGTCGAAGCCAGACATGGCCCTCAGCACGCCTTCGCGTACGGCAACGGCTGTGTCGGGAAGGGTGAAGTCCATCAAGGAGCCTTTCGAGGTAGAGCTAGGGAAGTGTGTTGCTAGGGGACGGGGTCGCCGGGGAGGCGGGGTGCGTACTGCGCGCCGCGCTGCTGTACGCCGGGATCTTCCCGTGTGCAGCGAGCGTCGAGCGGTGCCGGGTCATGCGTCATGACGTACGGATTGACCCGTGGAGGGCCGTACTCGCAGTTGTCGCCGAAGTTCGCCGCGAGGAGTACGTGACCCGAACCGTCGCGTGTGGCGTCAGACATCGCATAGAACTGCTTCGGTGCCCACGTCAGCCAGTGCTGGTAGCCGGGAAGTCGGTCGTCGCCCAGGCGCGCGAACACGTTCCAGCTCTTGACCGTCGATGTCAGGGGAGCGGTGAGCTCCTGGATGGTGCTGGCGAGAATCGGGGTGAGTGTCGCGGTCGAGGAGAGTGTGCGGCGGATCTGAGCGTCGGACTTTTCGAGCTGCGCAGTCACGAGATCGATGTTCGCGGCGAATGACCGCAGATCGTCGCCCGTATCGACAACGGTGCGGAGCGGTACCTGAGCCTGTGTGGTCAGGTGGGTGATCTTGGGAGCCAGCAACTCGAGCATTGACACGACGTTGTCGGCGTCGCGGCCCAGAGTCGCGAGGTCAACCTCGGTGTCCAGCCCTGTTCCGAGTTCCGACGTGATCGTTGTCAGATCCTTCTCGTCGATCTGCCCTGCAACATCGCCGAGGTGCCTGATGATCGTGTCGAACCGACGGGGTACGGCGGAGTTGGCCCGAGAAACGACGTCGCCGTCGCGCAGGTACGGTCCGTGGTCCGTACGCGGGCGGAAGTCGAGTCGCTGCTCACCGATCGCCGAGAGGTTGGAGACAACTGCCTCTGTGTCGGTCGGTACGTCGAACTTGCCCTTGATGTGGAGCTTGACGACTACGCCGTCGTCCTCGAGCTCCACATCATCGACGCGTCCGATGGTGCTGCCGCGGTACGTGACATCGGCGCCCGGGTAGATGCCGCCGCCGGATGGCAGCTGCACCGATACCGAATGCGTCGACGAGAACACGGACGATCCGATCACTCGGTCCCCGAGATACAGCAGGCCGAGGATCGCTATGCCGAGCAGGACAACCTCGGCTAGGCGCGTGTTGCGACGATCGATCAGGCGAGTCATCAGCCACCACCTCCCGCGAGACCGCCGATGAGCTGTCCCACCAGGCCTTCATCGCCGGCAATGTCGGTCACGGTGTCTTGCAGGCCAGTCAGCAGTTCGGCCAGATCGCCTTCGAGGAGAGTCGTGGCATCGGGGGCGATTGGCACATTGCCGAGGGCCGCTGGCAAGGCCGGGATCAGGTTGAACGTGAGGTCGAACATCGCGAAGTCACCCGGAGTCGCGCGATCGAGAGCATCGGCGAATGCGGTGATCCCGGTCATGATGGGTCGGAGCTGGTCCCGCTCAGCGATCACCGCGTCCACGAGAACGCGAGTGTCCTTGAGCTGGTTGCGCAGGCGCCCGCGCATCCCCTCGACGTTCTTGCGGCTGGATGCCTCGATGCGGTCGAGCGCAACGAGGAGCTTGACTGCCTTGTCCTCATGCCCTTGGAGAGTGCGGATTGCCGGGTCGAGCTTCTTGATGGAAGAGGCGATGAGCTCGGTGTCGTCGGCAAGCCCAGCCGTCAGCCGATCCAGCGCGTCGAGACTGGCGTCGATGTCATCGCGGTGTCGGTTGGTGGAGGTGACGAGGTTGTCGACCTCTCGCAGCAGATGTCGGACGGTGGTGGACGAGCCGTCCATCGCAGTCGCCAGCTCGTCAACGACGACCTTCAGGTCCGCGTAGCTGCCACCTGTGACTGCCGCCGAGACTCCGGTGAGCAGATCTGTCGTGTCAGGCGCGGTGTTGGTGTTCTCCAGGCCGATCTTCGTGCCCGCGGCAAGAACACCGGATGTCGGCTCGGCGGGTGGAATGAGGGCCACGAATGCTTCACCCACGGGGGCTGTCAGTCGTACCTCGACTCTGGATCCGGTCGGGATCTTGGTGTCCTTCATGACTTCGAATGACACATGCGCGACGTAGTCGGACGTCGTGACTTCCGTGACCTGGCCGACCGTCCTGCCCTCGAGCTTGACTGGGGACGCAGGCGGCAGGTTGAGCGCTGATTCGAAGTCGGCGCTCAATGAATAGGTCTCGCCCTTGACCTTGCTGGGCAGTGGGACGTCGTACAGGTCCGGCCCGCAGCCGCCCAAGGTGAACGCGGTCGCGAGAGCGACGCCGGCCACGACTACACGGCTGAGCGGACGTGTGCGCATCACGGAATCACTCCGTCCACGAGTCGCGCGAATATGTCGAGGAAACCGTCGAAGAAGACGGCGTTGTCGTCGACGAGGGTCTTGCAGACTCCCAGGTTCTCGGGCACGAACGCATTGCAGAAGGATTCGCGTGCGACCTCGCCGTATGGCGCCGTACGCCGTGCGTCGAGCCTCACCCGCAGGTTCCGCGACGGTGCGTCGTAGGCGCGCGCGATGTTCTCGGCGGCAAGCGGCAGCGTGTTGAAGGCGGACGCGATGGCTTCGCGCTGTTCCGCGATCGTGCCGAGGACATCGGAAGTGCGATCGACCGTACGAGTCATCACGGTCTCGTTGTCCTGGATGAAGTCAGTCATCTTGCGGCTCAGCTGGTCGAGGGTGACCAGCGATTCCGCGATGTCTTCGCGCTGCCCGGCGAACAGCTCTGAGCTGTCGGCGACTGAGCTGGCCAAGGATCGGATCGTCTTGTCGCGCTTGGCGAGCATGGTGACGAGGTCGTCGGCGTCTCCGACGATCGCGGTGAGGTCCTCGTCGGCATCGCTGACGGTTGTGAGCGCGCGGCCCGACTCGTTCAGCAGTGCGGCAAACGCCTCGCCCTTCCCCTCGAGCTGCTCAGCGGTAACTGACAGCAGGTCACCGATGTCCTTGCCGTCCTTGGTGGTGTCTGACACGGCGACCAACAGGTCGTCGACTGCGGCGAAGATGTCGTCGACGTTGGCGGGCGCCTTCGTACGTTCGAGTGGAACGACCGCGCCAGCAGCAAGCTTGGGGCCCTTCGTCCAGGGCGGCGTGAGCTCGACGAATCGGTCGGTGACCAGTGCTGACTGCATGATGATGGCGCCGACATCGGCGGCGACCGGCTCGTCGACACGTACCGTCACGTCGACTCGAGGGCCACGCGGCTCGATCTTCGTGACCTCGCCGATGCGTACGCCGATCGTCTGCACGTCATTGCCCACATAGAGGCCAGTGGTGTCGGTGAACTGAAGGGTGAACGAGGTCGACTGCGAGCTGGGGCGAAGGGCGAACAGCAGGCCTGCGACGACCAGCAGGGTCACCACTCCAGCGGCAACGACTTGGAACAGTCTCGAGCGGATCATGAGCATCCGCCTTCCGGCTGGACCAGCGGGCACCACATGTTGTCGGGCAGCAGGAAGTAGGGGGCGCCGACTTCGAGCCACGGGCCATTTCCGGTCGCGTTGGCGAAGTAGCGGGCAAACGGCGCCGAGGTGCGCAAGGTCTGGCCGAGTTCGTCGGAATGCTCCTGCAGGACCCCAAGCGTGTCATCGAACTGATTCAGCAGCGTCCGCATCGTCGCGTCGTTGTCGTCGGCCATGGTGTCGAGGGTCGTCACAACTTGCTTCCCGTTGCGGACCAGTCGCTCGATCGTTTCGCGGCGCCGCTGGACCAGCCCGGTGACCTTCTCCGCGTTGACCAGAAGTTGCTCGAGCTCGCCCTGTTGATCGCGGACGACTCCGGTGACCCTGCGGGTGTACGTGAGCAGGCGGCCGATCTGCTTGTCCTTGTCACCGATCAGGCGGGCCAATGCGGCCGTGTCTTCCATGGCGCGCTGGGTGAGTTTCGGGTCCTGGTCGAGCTCGGTCGACAAGGTGGCGACGGCCTTGTCTATCGCGTCGAGGTCGAGGTCGTGCAAGAGGTCGTTGCTGTCGGTGAAGACATCGGAGACGGTGTACGAGGGCGCCGTGTGCTCAGTGGTGATTGTGGCCCCGTGGTTGAGCTTCGGGCCCTTGCCGATCGAGACATCCAGGAACGTGGTGCCAAGCATCGATGCGAGCTTGACCCGTGCCTCAGAGTCCGCGTGCAACGTCACGTCGCGATCGAGCTTGAAGTCGATGACGGCCTTGCCCCCATCGAGCGTGATCTTCGAGACCTTTCCGGACTCGATGCCAGCCACGCGTACTTCGTCGCCGGTCTTGATGCCGGAAGCGTGGACGAACTCGGCCCGGTACGAGGCATCGGCTGGCTTGAGCGCGCGCCACGCCAGCAGGACGAGGAGCACGAGGGCAACCCCGACGATGAGTGTCTTGCGTGTCGTGGCAGTCATCGGCAGGGCCTCGAATGTCCAAGCCCGGGGAAGTCAGGGGTCTTGATAGATGAGGCACCGAAGTCCAGGGTGCAGACGTAGGTGTTGAGCCATGACCCGTGGCTCAGCGCGCGGTTGAAGCCCTCAAGCAGGCGCGGCGTGTCCTTGAGCGTGGTCGAGAGCAGGTCGTTGGTCTCGACGATCGTCTTGCCCAGCTCGGCGAACCGGGCGAGTGCCGCGCTCAACGGTCCCGACGACTCGTCGAGCAAGCCGCCGAGCGACCCAGTCATACGGTCGAGAGCCACAACGGCGGAATCGATGTCACCAGAATCGTCAGCCAAATCGCCGACCAACCCGTCCAGCCCGCCGATGACCGAGCGCAGCTCTTCACGGTGTTCCGAGGTCGCCTGCATCACGGTCGTGACGTTGGAGATGACGCGCGAGATGACCTCGTCCCGGTCGGCCAGATGTGCCGTGAGCTGCGACGTCTGTTCCATCAAGTGGGAGAGTCGCGGGCCTTCACCCTGCAAGGTCTGTACGACCTCGGTTGCGATGAGGTTGACGTCCTTGGGATCGAGAGCCTCAAACATCGGTTTGAACGCGTTGAACAGTTCGGTCAGGTCGAGCGCAGGTCGGGTGTTCTCGACACCGAGCGTCGAACCCGCCGGCAGCCGTTTTCCGGTTTTGGAGCCGGCCTCGAGCGCCAGGTAACGCTGGCCCAGAAGGTTCAGGTAGGAGATGCGGGACACCGTGTCAGTGCGTATCGGTTGATCGGAAGCCACGACGAAGTCGATCCGTGCCAGACCGCCGTCAAGCTCTCGTCCCTCGACTCGGCCGACTCGGACGCCTGCAATGCGTACGTCATCTCCGACACGAATGCCCGAGGCATCGGTGAACATCGCGGAGTAGTGGGTGGTGTCGCCAGGATCTCGACGGGCAAGAGTGTTGGCGACGGTCATCGTCATGATCAGGGCGACGATGGTGAACGCCACCAGTCCGGCGATCTCCCAGGTGTATCGGCGCAGAAGGGTCATGGGGTGGTCCTCCCCATGAGCAGCCCGAGGTCGCGAAGGAACGCGAGAAGCCCTTCAGGTTCCTCGGCGTCCGACGGCGTAGCGGGCAATGTCGCGACCGAGCCGCCGACCGGTTTGTCACCGTTGGCCGCAGCTTCCGCCTGCTCGAGCAGGTCCGTGATCTTCGCTGCGAGTCCGCCGATGCCCGTACTGTCTGTCGTTGCCGTAGACGAAGCTTCAGCTGGAACGGGATTGCCGCAGTTCGTTGCGATCAGGGTCGGGCCGTAGCGGGTGCAATCGTCCGCCGTATAGGCATGTGGAATGTCGAGCCCGATCGTGCCGATCATCTGGATGGCGTTGTCGTCCACGCCGGCAGCGCCATTCGTTCCAGTCTTCGCGAAATTGGCCAGAATCTGCTGGACAGACGGTGCGTTGTCGGCGGCGAGGTCGGTCAGTCGCTCGAGACGCTGGACGAAGGGCAGCAGGATGTCCTGGACACCGCTGAGCAGGGTGTCGGCGCGGGCAACAACCTTCGCTGACCCGTTGATGACCGAGCCAATCTTCTTGTCCTGATCGACGATCGTGTCGGTGGTCGTACGCGAATGGTCCATTGCCGACGTGAGGTCAGGCTCGATGTCGGCGATCGTTCCCAGCGCCTTCGTGGCGAGCGTCAAGGTCTCCCACGTGGTGGGGAGGTCCCGGTTGAAGTCGGTGACGACACGGTCGGTGCGCTCCAGGAAGTCCTTGATGTCGTCGCCCTTGCCGGCGAGAGCGGGCGCAAGCTTGCCGGTGATGCGGTTGATGTCTTCGGCATCCACGGCTGAGATCAGCCGCTCGGCTTCATCGAATGATTTCATCAGGCCCAGAGTTGCTTCGGTGCTGTCAGCGGCGAGTACGTCGCCTGACGCGAGATGGGCGCTGCCGGTCGCATCCTTATCAGCCAACAGCTCGACATACTCCGATCCGAAGACAGTGCTCGGGAGGATTCGGGCCGTGGCGTCCGAAGGGATCGACTCCGAATGGCCTTCATTCACCAGCAACTGCAGGCGATAGCCGTCGCCGTGCTCGGACAGTCGCAGCACGCGCCCGACGATGATGCCGTGATAGCGGACCTTGGCTCCGGGCCCAATGGCGTCGCCGAGGCGCTCGACTTCGACCGAGACCTTCGTGTCGCTGGTCCAGACGCCGAAGTAGGACAGTGTGAGCCAGAGGCCGAGGGCCACGGTCGCGACCAGGCCGATGGTGCCGATCACCAGGCGTTGCAAGCGAGTGGGTTCAGTGTTCATCCGGAAATCGTCACTTGCTGGTCAGGGCCCCACAGCGCGAGTGTCAGGGCGATGTCCAACAGCGTGATGCCAATGATGCTGGTGCGAATGGCGCGACCGGTCGCCCGGCCGACTCCCTCAGGCCCACCGGTTGCGAAGAAGCCGTAGTAGCAGTGCACCAACGTCACCATCGTCGTCAGCACGACGACCTTGACTGCAGCCAGCAGCACGTCAGTGAGGGACACGAACGTCGAGAAGTAGTGGTCGTACGTGCCAGCCGACTGGTTGTAGAAGACCGTGACGACCAGGTCAGTCGTGATGTAGGTGCCGACCAGCCCCAGCAGGAAGAGCGGGATCACCATGATGAGCGCCGACACGATGCGGGTCGAGACGAGGTATGGAACGGGCCGGATCGACATGGCCTCGAGGGCGTCGATCTCTTCGCTGATGCGCATGGCACCAAGGCGTGAAGTGAAGCCACAGCCAATACGCGCGGCGAAGGCGAGCGCCACGATGATCGGGGCGAGCTCGCGAGTGTTGGCGTAACCCGACACGAAGCCCACGAGCGGGGCGAGGCCGATGATGTCGAGGCCGTTGTGGCCCTCGAGCCCGACCTCGGTGCCGGTCAGGGTCGACATCAGGAACACGACCCCCACGGCTCCACCGCCGACAACGAGCGCACCGCCACCGAGGCTCACCTCTGCGAGGTGTCGGCCGATCTGGGCGGGGTAGTGGCGGATCGCGAGGGGGATACGAATGATTGCCACGAGGCAGAACCACAGGAAGTCGCCAAGCCGGGTCAGCGGATTCACCACGGTGACGTCGAGGGCCTTCATCAGCATGCTCACGCGACGCCTCCCGGGAAGAGCGTCGCTTGCGTCTGTGAGATGACGAAGTTCGCAGCGAACAGCAGCACGAAGTTGGTGACGACTGCCGAGGTCACGGCGTCGCTGACGCCGGACGGACCGTTCTCCACCTTCAGTCCCTTGTATGAGGCGACGACGGCACAGATGGTTCCGAAGATCCCGGCTTTGACGAAGGACAGAACCATGTCGCTGGGTCGGGCCAGTGTCGCGACCGAAGCCAAGTAACCACCCGCGGACAGGTCCTGCACGGTGATGCTGACCAGCAGTGTGGTCACGATCGAGAAGAACGTCACTACGCCGTTGAGCAACATCGACACGATGACCGTGGCGATGACGCGGGGGAGGACCACTCGTTCAGTGACCCGCACGCCCATGACCTCAAGCGCGTCGATCTCTTCACGGATTCGGCGGGAGCCGAGCTCTGAGCAGATGGCTGAGCCAGCGACGCCCGAGAGCATCAGTGCCGTGATGATCGGCGCGCCCTGGCGTACGACCGCGAGGGTGTTGCCGGCACCGGTGAAGCCGGTGGCACCAACCTCTTGCGCCAGTACGTTGACCTGCAGCGCGAGGATCACGCCGAATGGGATGCACACGGCCAGAGCAGGGAGAGTGCAGACCGTGATGGTGAACCACGTCTGTCGGATCGTCTCTTCGGCGGGGAAGCGTCGGGCGGAGATCGAGGCGGGTATCGCGCGTGCGACACCGAGACCCAGACGGACCATCTCCAGGGCTTCACGCAGCGGGCCAGGACGCTTTGAACGACGTACGGCTGTGGCGGACTCAACCGATGGCACCCGTCACCTCCGTCGTCATGGGCGAGGCATCGAAATCGATCCCCGGTATGTGACGCCGGAACTGTAACAGTGAATCTGGCATCGTCGTCAAGGTCTTCAACGACGCCGCCGTGACCGGGGTCACGGTTGTCTCTTCAGAACTTCACCCAGATTGCAGAAAGAATTGCGCGATCACTGTGACAGTAATATTGTCACCGCTGTGACCGCCCTCTCCGATGCCATCGACGACATGAAGACCGTCGACGAACTTGCCCAGAGCGCAGGCATCTCGGTACGTACGACCCGCTACTACGCGAGCCTGGGTCTTTTGCCCCCACCGACTCGGCGTGGCCGGGTCGCCTATTACGGCGCGGAGCACGCGGCTCGTCTGTCTCTGATTCGCGCGCTGCAGGCTCATGGCTTCACGATGGCCGCCATTGAGAAGGCCATGAGCCGGATCCCCAACGATGCGACGGTCGAGGACATCGCCGTCCAGCGAGCAGTGCTCACCTCGTGGTCACCAAGCGGCCCTGAGGTGCTCGATCGCCAGCAGCTCGATGGCCGTGCGGGCCGGGAGTTGACCCCCGATGAAGTTGCCCTGCTCGTCGAAACCGGCGTGCTCGAGCAAATCGGTCGTACATACTCGCCGCTTCCCGGCTTCGAAATGGGAGTCGAGCTACTCGATGTCGAGATCCCCGTCGACGGCATCACCGAGGCAGGCGCGGCGATCGATCGGCACATGCGGGCTTTGCGTGACGACCTCAATGACATCCTCAATCGCCAGGTGCTCGAGCCCTATCGATCGGTCCCGCGTACAGAGGAACAGTCCGCGCGCCTTGAGCTCACGATCCAGCGCTTGCGCGCCCTGACATTGCAGGCCGTCGTCAGCGGCTTCGAACGAGCGACCAATGCAGCGATCACCCGCTCCTAGCACCAGCGGGGGCGGATTTGTCTTTACGGCGACGTGTCTGTCAGAATAGTTCGGTTGCTCCGGCTTGATCGCTGGGGCGCCGACCGTCCGGCTCTCACGCCGATCATGACGCCGGCGCCGAACCTGAGATCGAGCTTGTCCCGCACGGTGTTGTTTAACCAGTATCTGCGGGTCCAACCACCTAACTCGAGAAGTGTGTGACGTACGCGCCTAGAGCGCCCGCGACACGCCCGACCTCGGGGGTCGGCGGGAGGATGAGTTTTCTCCCTCGAACCCGAGGCGAGACCAAGCGAAGCGGAACGAAGAGAAGGACGAGCGAGAGCATGGCGGGACAAAAAATCCGTATCCGGCTCAAGGCCTACGACCACGAGGTCATTGACTCCTCGGCGCGCAAGATCGTCGACACGGTGACGCGCACGGGTGCCAAGGTCGCAGGACCGGTGCCACTGCCCACTGAAAAGAACGTGTTCTGTGTGATCCGTTCGCCCCACAAGTACAAGGACAGCCGCGAGCACTTTGAGATGCGTACGCACAAGCGGCTCATCGACATCATTGACCCGACGCCCAAGACAGTCGACTCGCTCATGCGCCTCGACCTGCCTGCCGGCGTCGACATCGAGATCAAGCTCTAAGGAGGCCAGCGACCATGAGCACCAGCAGCACTGCCACCGCACGCGGCCTCCTCGGCCGCAAGATCGGCATGACCCAGGTTTGGGACGCCGACAACAAGATCATTCCCGTCACTGTGATCGCCGCTGACACCAACGTTGTCACGCAGATCCGTACGCGCGAGACCGACGGCTACTCCGCCGTTCAGCTCGGCTTCGGTGAGATCGATGGCCGCAAGGTCAACAAGCCGGTATCGGGCCACTTCGCCAAGGCCGGTGTGACGCCTCGTCGCCACATCGTCGAGATCCGCACGGAACTCGTCGCCGACTACACGCTGGGCCAGGAGATCTCCCCGGAGATCTTCGCCGCTGGCGACATCATCGATGTCACCGCGACCAGCAAGGGCAAGGGCTTCGCCGGCGTCATGAAGCGTCACGGCTTCCACGGCGTGGGCGCCTCGCACGGCGCGCACCGCAACCACCGCAAGCCCGGCTCGATTGGCGCCTGCGCCACTCCGGGTCGCGTCTTCAAGGGTCTGCGCATGGCCGGTCACATGGGCGCCGAGCAGGTCACCACGCAGAACCTCACGGTTCACGCGGTTGACGTTGCCAAGGGCGTCATTCTCGTCAAGGGCGCCGTACCCGGCCCCAAGGGCGCACTCGTCGTCCTCCGCTCCGCTGTGAAGGGAGCCTGAACACCATGGCAAAGACCATTGATGCTCAGCTGCCCGTCGACATCTTCGACGTACAGACCAACATCCCGCTGATCCACCAGGTCGTCGTTGCCCAGCTGGCTGCTGCCCGCCAGGGAACGCACAGCACCAAGTCGCGTGGCGAGGTGTCCGGTGGTGGCAAGAAGCCTTACCGCCAGAAGGGCACAGGTCGCGCTCGTCAGGGCTCGATCCGCGCACCTCAGTACAACGGTGGTGGCATCGTCCACGGCCCCAAGCCGCGTGACTACGAACAGCGCACCCCCAAGAAGATGAAGGCTGCCGCCCTGCGCGGTGCCCTCTCCGACCGGGCACGCACTGGCCGTCTGCACGTCATCGACAGCTTCGTCGAGGGTGACAAGCCGTCGACCAAGTCCGCCATCGCAACGCTTGCTGGTCTCACGACTCGTACGCGCATCCTTGTGGTCGTTGACCGCAACGACAGCGTCACCGAGCTGAGCCTGCGCAACGTCACCGACACGGTCATCCTGTCGTTCGACCAGCTCAACACGTACGACGTCCTGCTGAGTGACGACATCGTCTTCACGCAGGCTGCGTTCGACGCATTCGTGGCGGCTCGTTCCGCCGAGGGTGCCAAGACGATCGCGCTGAGCAAGGCCGCAACGGACCCGGACACCAAGCCGGCCGCCAAGGCTCCTGCGAAGAAGGCACCTGCCAAGAAGGCCGCGCCGGCGAAGGCCGTCGAGACCGAGGCTGCACCGGCCGCCAAGAAGGCGCCTGCTGCCAAGAAGGCTGCTGCTGAAACTCCGGCCAAGAAGGCTCCGGCCAAGGCAGCTGCCAAGAAGGCTGCTCCTGCCAAGGCTGCCGCCAAGAAGGCACCTGCAGCCAAGAAGGCGCCCGCTAAGAAGGCTCCTGCGAAGAAGACTGGAGACGACAAGTGAGCACGATCCACAAGGACCACCGCGACATCCTGATCGCTCCGGTTGTCAGCGAGAAGAGCTACGGCCTGCTCGACGACAACAAGTACACCTTCGTGGTGCACCCGGATGCCAACAAGACCGAGATCAAGATCGCCGTTGAGAAGATCTTCGGCGTCAAGGTCACCGCTGTTAACACGCTCAACCGCAAGGGCAAGACCCGTCGTACCAAGACGGGCCTTGGCAAGCGCAAGGACACCAAGCGAGCAATCGTGAGCGTGGCCGCCGGTCAGAGCATCGACATCTTCTCGACGCCGAGCGCCTGAGGACTGAGGACATATGGCTATTCGCAAGTACAAGCCGACAACGCCGGGCCGTCGTGGCTCGAGCGTCGCCGACTTCGCCGAGATCACCCGCACGACTTCTGAGAAGTCGCTGACGGAGCCGCTGCCCAAGAAGGGCGGCCGCAACAACCAGGGACGCATCACCACGCGTCACCAGGGTGGCGGTCACAAGCGCGCTTACCGCATCATCGACTTCCGTCGCTATGACAAGGACGGCGTGCCGGCCAAGGTCGCTCACATTGAGTACGACCCCAACCGCACCGCTCGCATCGCGCTGCTGCACTACGCCGATGGCGAGAAGCGCTACATCGTTGCTCCCGAGGGCCTCAAGCAGGGCATGGCCGTCGAGTCCGGTGTTGGCGCCGACATCAAGCCCGGCAACAACCTTCCGCTGCGCAACATCCCGGTCGGAACGCTGATCCACAATGTGGAGCTGCGTCCGGGCGGTGGCGCCAAGATGGGTCGCTCCGCCGGTGTGAAGGTTCAGCTCGTCGCCAAGGAAGGCGCCAAGGCGCAGTTGCGTCTGCCTTCCGGCGAGATGCGCTACGTCGACGTTCGCTGCCGCGCCTCGATCGGTGAGGTCGGCAACGCCGAGCAGTCCAACATCAACTGGGGCAAGGCTGGCCGTAACCGCTGGAAGGGCAAGCGCCCGACCGTCCGCGGTGTCGCCATGAACCCGGTCGATCACCCGCACGGTGGTGGTGAGGGCAAGACGTCCGGTGGACGTCACCCCGTCTCCCCGTGGGGCAAGCCGGAAGGCCGTACGCGCAAGCGCAAGGCCAGCGACTCGCAAATCGTCCGCCGCCGCAAGTCCGGCCGCTGAGAAGGATTGGTTTACAGATGCCACGCAGTTTGAAGAAGGGCCCGTTCGTTGACGGGCACCTCGAGAAGAAGGTCGACGCGCAGAACGCTGCCGAGACCCACAACGTGATCAAGACCTGGTCGCGCCGCTCGATGATCCTGCCGTCCTTCATTGGACACACGATCGCCGTGCACGACGGCCGCAAGCACGTACCCGTGTTCGTCACGGACTCGATGGTGGGTCACAAGCTGGGCGAATTCGCCCCGACCCGTACGTTCCGCGGTCACGAGAAGGACGATCGGAAGGCGAAGAGGCGATGAGTGCAGCTACCCGTGAAAGCGTGAGCGCGCGCCGCGAGCGCCTGCTCGGCGACGAGCCCGGCTCGTTCGCCGTGGCACGTTTCGTGCGCGTCACCGCGCAGAAGTCGCGCCGTGTTGGCGACCTGATCCGTGGCGAGTCCGTAGACAACGCTCTGGCGATCCTGCAGTTCGCACCGCAGGCCGTTGCCGAGAACTTCTACAAGCTCGTCGACAGCGCCGCTGCCAACGCCGAGACCACTGAAGGTCTCGACCGCTCGCAGCTCGTCATCACCGTCGTCCACGTGGACGAGGGCCCGACGATGAAGCGTTGGCGTCCGCGCGCCAAGGGTGCGGCCAACCGCATCCTCAAGCGCAGCAGCCACCTGACCGTGGTCGTTCAGCCGGCAGAGCTCGTTGCTGCCAAGCGCGAAGCGGCCAACATCAAGAACTCCAAGAAGAAGGGCGGGGCCCGATAGTGGGACAGAAAATCAACCCGCACGGTTTCCGACTGGGCATCTCGACGGATCACAAGAGCCGTTGGTACGCCGACAAGCTCTACAAGAGCTACGTCGGTGAAGACGTGCAGATCCGCAAGATGCTCACCAAGGGCATGGACCGCGCTGGCATCAGCCGTGTCGAGATCGAGCGCACGCGTGACCGCGTACGTGTCGACATCCACACTGCTCGTCCTGGCATTGTCATCGGCCGCCGTGGCGCCGAGGCTGACCGCATCCGCGGCGACCTCGAGAAGCTCACGGGCAAGCAGGTTCAGCTGAACATCCTCGAGGTCAAGAACCCCGAGATGGACGCTCAGCTTGTTGCCCAGGGTGTTGCCGAGCAGCTCTCGGGTCGTGTCCAGTTCCGTCGTGCCATGCGCAAGGCGATGCAGACCACGATGCGCAGCGGTGCCAAGGGCATCCGTATCCAGTGCTCGGGCCGCCTCGGTGGCGCCGAGATGAGCCGCTCGGAGTTCTACCGCGAAGGCCGCGTGCCACTGCACACGCTCCGCGCTGACGTCGACTACGGCTTCTACGAGGCCAAGACGACTTTCGGTCGCATTGGCGTCAAGGTCTGGATCTACAAGGGCGAGGTTGCGGGCACCCGCGCCGAGCGCGAGGCCGAAGCGGCCAAGCGTGCGGCTGCACCCGGCTCCAACCGCCGTCCCCCGGCACGTGGTGGCGCTGGCGCCCCGCGTCGCCCCGCACGTGATGACGCGGCCGCTCCGGCAGCCGAGACCGCCGCACCTGCCGAAGCTCCGGCCGAAGCAGTGGCAGCCGCACCCGCAGGGGAGGCTTCCTGATGTTGATGCCACGTAGGGTCAAGTACCGCAAGCAGCACCACCCCACCCGTCGCGGTGCAGCCAAGGGCGGCACCACGCTGGCGTTCGGTGACTACGGCATTCAGGCGCTTACGCCTGCATACGTGACCAACCGTCAGATCGAGTCCGCTCGTATCGCCATGACGCGCCACATCAAGCGTGGCGGAAAGGTCTGGATCAACATCTACCCGGACCGTCCGCTCACCAAGAAGCCTGCCGAGACCCGCATGGGTTCCGGTAAGGGTTCGCCTGAGTGGTGGGTCGCCAACGTCAAGCCCGGACGCGTCATGTTCGAACTGTCCGGCGTCGACGAAGGCACCGCACGCGAGGCCATGCGCCGCGCGATCCACAAGCTGCCCATGAAGGCACGCTTCATCACCCGAGAGACAGGTGAGCTGTGATGCCGCAGTCGACAGCCGCAGAGCTGCGCACGGTTGGCGCCGAGGACCTGGCGCTCAAGCTTGCAGAAGCCAAGGAAGAACTGTTCAACCTGCGTTTCCAGAACGCAACCGGACAGCTCGACAACACCGCCCGACTTCGGGCAGTGCGCAAGGACATCGCACGGATCTACACCGTCATGCGTGAGCGCGAGCTCGGCATCGTCGAGTCTGTATCGGATGAGGTGGCCAAGGCATGAATGACAAGAAGACGAAGGACGAAGCAGTGACCGACCGCACCGCGCGCAAGACCCGCGAGGGACTTGTCGTCAGCGACAAGATGGACAAGACCGTCGTGGTCAACGTCGAAGAACGCGTCAAGCACGCGCTCTACGGCAAGGTTCTGCGTCGCAACATCAAGCTCAAGGCTCACGACGAAGCGAATGACGCTGGCATCGGCGACCGGGTTCTCATCATGGAGACTCGTCCGCTGTCCGCCACCAAGCGTTGGCGCATCGTCGAGATCCTCGAGAAGGCCAAGTAGGAGACGACAGATGATTCAGCAAGAGTCGCGACTCAAGGTCGCCGACAACACCGGTGCCAAGGAAATCCTTTGCATCCGTGTGCTCGGTGGCTCGGGTCGGCGCTATGCCGGCATCGGTGACACCATCGTCGCCACTGTCAAGGACGCAATCCCCGGCGGAAACGTCAAGAAGGGTGAGGTCGTCAAGGCTGTTGTCGTGCGCACCGTCAAGGAGCGCCGTCGTCCGGATGGTTCGTACATCAAGTTCGACGAGAACGCAGCAGTCATTCTCAAGGCCGATGGCGACCCGCGCGGTACGCGCATCTTCGGTCCCGTTGGGCGCGAGCTTCGCGACAAGAAGTTCATGCGCATCATTTCTCTCGCACCGGAGGTGCTCTGAGATGGCCCGCAACGCAGGTTCCATCAGCATCAAAAAGGGTGACCAGGTCAAGGTCATCGCTGGCAAGGACAAGGGTGTGACTGGTTCGGTGATCGAAGTGATCAGCGAGCAGAACCGCATCATCGTCGAAGGCGTCAACCGCGTGAAGCGTCACACCAAGGCTGGACAGGCCGGTGGCGGAAGCACGGGAGGCATCATCACCAGCGAGGCCCCGATTCACATCTCCAATGTGATGCTGCTCGTCGATGGCAAGGGTGGCAAGACCACTACTCGCATCGGCTTCCGCCGCGACGAGGTCACCAAGTCCCGTCCCGACGGTTCCACCTACTCCGCGCACCGCAGCGTGCGTATCGCCAAGAAGACCGGAAAGGAGATCTGAAATGGCTGACACCGCTACTACAGCACCCCGCCTCAAGGCGCGTTACCGCGAAGAGATCCTTCCGGCCCTCCGCGAGGAGTTCAACTACGCCAACGTCATGCAGGTTCCAGGCCTCACCAAGATCGTCGTCAACATGGGCGTCGGCGAGGCTGCTCGCGACGGCAAGCTCATCGAAGGTGCCATCAAGGACCTGACCGCCATCACGGGCCAGAAGCCGCAGGTCACCAAGGCTCGCAAGTCCATCGCGCAGTTCAAACTGCGTGAAGGTATGCCGATCGGTGCGCACGTCACACTGCGCGGCGACCGTATGTGGGAGTTCCTCGATCGTCTGCTGACGCTCGCACTTCCTCGTATCCGCGACTTCCGTGGGCTTTCGCCCAAGCAGTTTGACGGTCGTGGCAACTACACGTTCGGTCTGACCGAGCAGGTCATGTTCCACGAGATCGATCAGGACAAGATCGACCGCTCGCGTGGAATGGACATCACGATCGTCACCACGGCGACCAACGACGACGAGGGACGCGCGCTGCTCAAGCTGCTCGGGTTCCCTTACAAGGAGAACTGACATGGCGAAGACTGGACTGAAGGTCAAGGCCGCTCGCAAGCCCAAGTTCGCTGTCCGCGGTTACACCCGCTGCCAGCGTTGTGGACGCCCGCGCTCGGTCTACAAGAAGTTCGGCCTCTGCCGCATCTGCCTTCGCGAGATGGCACACCGCGGCGAGCTGCCCGGCATCACCAAGAGCTCCTGGTAATCACCTAAACCCACTGAACGCCACAGGTCCGTTGAGGAAACCGGGGCAGGAATGGAACACCTGAACTATGACAATGACCGATCCGATCGCCGACATGCTGACGCGTGTCCGCAACGGCAATCAGGCATACCACGACAGCGTGAGCATGCCGTACTCCAAGCTGAAGGCCGGCGTCGCCGAGATCCTGAAGCAGGAGGGCTACATCACCTCGATCGACGTGACTGAGCCCAAGGAGGGAGAGGTGAGCAAGTCGCTCACGATCACCCTCAAGTACGGACCTCATCGCGAGCGTTCGATCGCTGGCATCCGCCGCATCAGCAAGCCCGGCCTCCGCGTCTACGCGAAGTCCACTGGCCTGCCCAAGGTGCTCGGCGGACTCGGCGTCGCCATCATTTCCACCAGCCAGGGCCTCCTCACGGATCGTCAGGCAAACCAGAAGGGCGTAGGCGGAGAAGTCCTCGCCTACGTCTGGTAAAGGGAGGTACGACATGTCACGCATCGGCAAGATGCCCGTCGCCGTACCTATGGGTGTCGAAGTGACGATCGAAGGCCAGGACGTTCGCGTCAAGGGCCCCAAGGGCGAGCTCGCGCACACCGTGGCCGAGCCGATCACCGTTCGCAAGGACGATGACGGCACGCTCGCAGTCGAGCGTCCCAACGACGAGCGCAAGAGCAAGGCTCTTCACGGCCTCTCCCGCACGCTGATCAGCAACATGGTCATCGGCGTCACCGAAGGTTACGAGAAGAAGCTCGAAATCGTCGGCGTTGGTTACCGCGTCCAGGCCAAGGGCCCGGCTGCACTCGAGTTCGCGCTCGGCTTCAGCCACCCGGTCCCGGTCCAGGCTCCCGAGGGCATCACGTTCTCGGTCGAGTCACCCACCAAGTTTGCCGTGCACGGCATCGACAAGCAGGCCGTCGGTGAAGTCGCAGCCAACATCCGCAAGATCCGCAAGCCTGAGCCTTACAAGGGCAAGGGCGTGCGCTACGCCGGCGAGCACGTTCGTCGCAAGGTCGGAAAGGCCGGTAAGTAAATGGCAATCTCGATCAAGCACGCCAAGCACACAGCGCCTCGCACTGCGTCGCGTCTGCGTCGTCAGGTGCGCGGACGCAAGAAGATCGAAGGCTCGGCTGACCGGCCGCGTCTCGTCGTCACGCGCTCGAGCAAGCACATCGTCGCTCAGGTCGTCAACGACCTCGAAGGCCGCACCCTGGTCTCCGCATCGACGATGGAAGCTGATCTGCGTGGACTGGCTGGCGACAAGTCGGCCAAGGCCAAGCGCGTCGGTGAGCTCGTAGCGGACCGCGCCAAGAAGGCCGGCATCTCGACCGTCGTCTTCGACCGCGCTGGCAACAAGTACGCAGGACGCGTCGCGGCACTCGCCGACGGCGCCCGTGAAGCAGGACTGGAGTTCTGATGAGCACCCAACAGCGCCGCGGAGGCGGAGCGGGCGGACGGGGTCGCGGCAATGAGCGCGGCGCCGAGAAGTCCCAGTACATCGAAAAAGTCGTCACGATCAACCGTGTCGCCAAGGTCGTCAAGGGTGGTCGTCGCTTCAGCTTCACCGCTCTCGTGATCGTCGGCGACGGCGACGGACAGGTCGGCGTCGGCTACGGCAAGGCCAAGGAAGTTCCCACCGCGATCGCCAAGGGCGTCGAAGAGGCCAAGAAGTCCTTCTTCCGCGTTCCGCGCATCCAGGGCACCATCCCCCACCCGGTGCAGGGCGAGAAGGCGGCTGGCGTCGTCTTCCTGCGTCCCGCATCGCCCGGTACCGGCGTCATCGCCGGTGGCCCGGTGCGTGCAGTGCTCGAAGCTGCGGGCATCCACGACGTTCTGTCGAAGTCGCTGGGTTCCTCGAACGCGATCAACATCGTTCACGCGACCGTGGCAGCACTCAAGCTGCTCGAATCGCCGGAGATGGTTGCCGCGCGTCGTGGCCTCACGGTCGAGCAGGTCGCCCCGGCGGCTCTGCTTCGTGCCGGCAAGGAAGGCATTGCCGAGGCGAAAGCCAAGGCTGAAGCCGGAGCAGGTGTCTGATGGCCAAGAAGCTTCAGGTAACCCAGCTCCGTTCGGCCATCGGCCGTAAGCCCAAGCAGCGCGAAACTCTGCGTTCGCTGGGTCTCAAGCGCATCGGCGATGTCGTCGTCAAGGAAGACCGTCCAGAGATCCGTGGCATGGCTGAGTCCATTCCGCACCTCGTGGACCTCAAGGAGGTTGACTGACATGGCGCTCAAGCTGCATCACTTGCGCCCGGCTCCCGGAGCCAAGACTGCCAAGACCCGCGTTGGTCGTGGTGAGGGCTCGAAGGGCAAGACCGCTGGTCGCGGTACCAAGGGAACGAAGGCTCGTTACCAGGTACCGGTTGGCTTCGAAGGTGGCCAGGTCCCGATTCACATGCGTCTGCCCAAGCTGAAGGGGTTCAAGAACCCGTTCCGCGAGGAATACCAGGTCGTCAACCTCGATCGCATCGAGGAGCTCTTCCCCAAGGGTGGCTCCATCGACGTCGAGGCTCTGGTTGCCAACGGTGCTGTCCGCAAGGGCCGCCCCGTCAAGGTCCTCGGACAGGGCGAGATCACTGTCAAGGTCCAGGTCACGGCGAACAAGTTCTCCGGCTCGGCCAAGACCAAGATCGAAGCAGCCGGCGGCAGCGTCACCGTCCTCGGCTGATGATCACCGGAGCGGGACATATGTCCTGCTCCGGTGATTTTCTTCACTGTTAGAGTTCTAGCGCGGGCGAAAGCCCGCTTTTGTCGGTCATACACACGCACATCAGTGCACGAGGAGGCTCGCGGTGCTCAGCGCCTTCGTCAACGCGTTCAGGACGCCTGACTTGAGGAAGAAGCTTCTCTTCGTCCTCTTCATCATCGTCCTGTTCCGACTGGGATCGACTACGCCTGCCCCCGGCATCAACGTCGCCAACGTCCAAGACGCTGTCACGGCGGCATCCACGGGTGAGAACAGCGGACTGTTCTCCCTGATCAACGTCTTCTCAGGCGGCGCACTGCTGCAGCTGACGGTCTTCGCGCTGGGCATCATGCCTTACATCACGGCGAGCATCATCCTGCAGCTGCTCGTCGTCGTGATCCCTCGTCTGGAGGCCCTCAAGAAGGAGGGTCAGGCGGGACAGACCAAGATCACGCAGTACACCCGCTACCTGACGCTGGGCCTCGCAATTTTGCAGGCGACCGGCATCGTGGCGCTCGCCCGCAGCGGCAACCTCTTCGGTGGTGCTGACAGCGGCAAACCCCTCCTCTACAACAACGACAGCATCTGGTCGTTCCTGTTGATCGTGCTGACCATGGTGGCCGGTACCGCCGTGATCATGTGGCTCGGTGAGCTCATCACTGACCGCGGCGTCGGCAACGGTATGTCGATCCTCATCTTCACGCAGGTCACGGCAACGTTCCCCGGAGCGATGTGGGGTATCCAGCAGTCAAAGGGCTGGGCGACCTTCGTCCTCGTGGTGCTCGTCGGTCTCGTGATCGTCGCGGCCGTCATCTTCATCGAGCAAGCTCAGCGCCGCATCCCGGTGCAGTACGCCAAGCGCATGGTCGGGCGTCGCATGTTCGGTGGCTCGTCGACGTACATTCCGCTCAAGGTCAACCAGGCCGGCATCATCCCGGTCATCTTCGCCTCGAGCCTGATGTATCTCCCCGCTTTGCTTGCTCAGTTCAACCCTGACGCGCCCTGGTCCAACTGGGTCGTCGCGCACTTCGTCAAGGGCGATCACCCCTATTACATGGCGTCGTTCTTCCTGCTGATCGTGTTCTTCACGTACTTCTACGTCTCGATCACGTTCAACCCCGAAGAAGTCGCCGACAACATGAAGAAGTACGGCGGGTTCATCCCGGGCATCCGAGCAGGCCGCCCGACGCAGGACTACCTCGCATACGTCTTGAGCCGCATCACTCTTCCGGGTGCTCTCTATCTGGGGTTGATCGCGCTCATCCCGTCGATTGCCATTGCCCTGCTCAACGCCAACCAGAACTTCCCGTTCGGTGGCACCACGATTTTGATCATCGTGGGCGTCGGTCTTGACACGGTCAAGCAGATCGAGAGCCAGCTGCAGCAGCGCAACTACGAAGGCTTCCTCAAGTAATGCGGCTGCTGATCATGGGACCCCCCGGCGCGGGCAAGGGCACCCAGGCTGTTGGGCTCGCGACACTGCTCGGTGGTGCCCACATTTCGACCGGTGACATCTTCCGCGCCAACGTGTCGCAGCAGACGGAGCTGGGCCAGGCGGCGCAGCGCTACATGGACGCCGGCGAGTACGTACCCGACGAGATCACCAACGCCATGGTCAAGGACCGGCTGGCGCAAGACGATGCTCGCGACGCGTTCATCCTCGACGGTTACCCCCGAACGGTCGATCAGGTATCGACCCTTGACGGAATCCTTGAATCGCTCGGCACCAAGCTCGACGGCGTGATTGAGCTTGTCGTCGATCCCGAAGAACTCATTCAGCGTCTCCTCAAGCGTGCAGAGACCAGCGGCCGGGCAGATGACACCGAAGACGTCATCCGTCACCGTCAAGAGGTCTACACGAACGAGACGGCACCGCTGATCGAGATCTACGGCGGCCGCGGTCTGCTGATCGAGGTTGACGGCATGGGCGAAGCCGACGAAGTCGGCCAACGGATCGTCGACGCGCTGCCTCGCTGATGTTCGACCGCGGGATCGAGATCAAGACCCCGGCTCAGATTGAGTCGATGCGCGAAGCCGGCCTGGTGGTCGGTTCGACGCTTGAGCTCCTACGCTCCACCGTTCAGGCCGGTATGACGACCGCCGAGCTCGATGCCCTGGCGCACGATCACATCCGCTCCCAGGGCGCGACGTCCAACTTCCTCGGCTATCACGGGTTCACGGGTGTCATCTGTACGTCAGTCAATGACGAAGTTGTGCACGGGATCCCTGGCACTCGGACGCTGCAGGATGGCGACATCATCTCGATCGACTGCGGCGCGATCATTGACGGTTGGCACGGCGACGCGGCGATCACGGTTGCGATCGGCGACGTACCCGACGAGGTCACCGAGCTGATGCGCGTTACTGAGCAGTCGCTGTGGGATGGCATTGCCGCCGCTCGGCTCGGCGGGCGGGTTTCCGACATCAGCCACGCCGTCGAGACTTCCGTACGCGCCCAGGGTGACTACGGGATCGTCGAGGGCTTCACCGGTCACGGGATCGGATCGGCAATGCATCAGCCACCCAACGTGCCCAATGTGGGTCGACCGGGTCGCGGCGTCAAGCTGGTCAAGGGACTAGCCCTTGCGGTTGAGCCGATGGTCACCCTCGATACGCCCAACACTCGTACGCTCGCCGACGACTGGACCGTTGTGACGACCGACGGTTCATGGGCAGCCCATTACGAGCACACCTTCACGCTCACGGACACGGGTGCGTGGGTGCTCACCGCACTCGATGGCGGCAAGGCCAGGCTCGAAGCTCTTGGCGTGCCGTACGGCGGCCACTGAGCCTCGCCGTGATTTAGCGGTGCATCTCCATGGTGCAGCACTTCACACTGCCGCCTGACTTGAGGAACTCGCTCAGGTCGACCGGCACCGGGTTGTAGCCACGCTCGCGTAGCTGCTCACTGAATCGCTCAGCAGCGGACGGTACGACCACGTTGCGTCCGTCGCTCACGGAGTTGAGGCCCAGGACAAGGGCGTCAGCTTCGGTGCAGAGGATCGCGTTCGGGAACAGGTCGCGCAGAGTGCGCTGGCTGTGCCTGCTGAACGCGCCGGGGAAGTAGGCGATTTCCGCGGGGGAGTCGCCGTGGCCGTCGTCGAGGATCGCGATCGCGGTGTCGAGGTGATAGAACCGCGGGTCGACGAGTTCGAGCGAGACGACGGGGCGGTCGAGGGCGTTGGCGGCCTCGATGTGCGCCTCGAGAGACGTACGGAAGCCGGTGCCGGCGAGGATCATCTTCTTGAGGGCCAGGAAGTCGCCCTCACCCTCGTTGATCTGCGCGGGCTGGAAGACGTCGATACCGAACTCGCTCAGCCATTCGCCGTAGGCGACGCCTTCGGCCGTGCGCTCGGGGAAGCGGAACTTCGCTCCATAGGCACGCTTGCCGACCACGAGGCCGCCATTGGCGGCGAACACCATGTCGGGCTGCCCGGCCATGGGCTCGATCAGCTCGACCGTGTGGCCGAGGCTCAGATAGGTGTTGCGAAGGACTTCCCATTGCACATGAGCGCGCTCGACATCGACGGGTACCTGCGTATTCATCCACGGATTGATGGCGTACGTGACCTCGAAATGCTGAGGCGGGCACATGAGGTAGTGCCGGGTACGGGCCGTCCGTTGGGGCGCGGTCTGCGTGCGTGTGTCGATGACGGTCAATGTGGCCTCCGGCAGTGTTCATCGAGAAAAATGTGAACTCCCTTGCAATGAATCAATGTTAGTTGCGCGGGTGGCGCACTGGCGAAGTCGAAACTGTGCATTGACCCGTAGATTTGTTGTGCGATTTGCCCATGTGTGACGATTTCTTGCGAAGATGTTCAACATGGACAACATCGACCGCCAGCTCATCAGCTGTTTGCTCGAAGACGGGCGCGCCAGTTATGCCGCGATCGGCGACAAGATCGGCCTTTCCGCGCCAGCTGTGAAGCGTCGGACCGACCGATTGCTTGCCGATGGCGTCATCAGCGGCTTTACCGCCGTGCTCGATCCGGACCTGGTCGGTTGGAGCACCGAGGCGTACGTCGCGGTGCATTGCAAGGGCGCCATCTCGCCTGACGAGCTGCGCAACGCGTTCTCGCGCGTACCCGAGGTTCATTCGGCCGCCACGATCTCAGGTCAGGCCGATGCGATGCTCCGTATCGTCGCCAAGGACGTACGAGACCTCGAACGAGCGCTGGAGCGGGTGCGGACTGAGACGTCGGCGATTGACCACACCGAGACATCTATCGTCCTGTCGCGGCTGATCGATCGGCACGGACTCTCGACTCAGGGCGATTTCGACGTCTCCGGCTGACTCCCCTTGGGCGGTGATCTCGCCTGGTTTCGACCTTCCTGGCAGCTTCGCCGCGGTTCGCTCAACCCACCTCGACGTTCGGCCGCGGGCGGCCTCAGTCTCGGCGATTTGAGTCTGCCGCCTGTGTGCGCGTAGAATTGGGAGTCGGCCTTTTCAGGTCCGTATTCCCATGCCACGGCTTCCGCTTCGGCGGTGTGGTTGGGGTGCGCCGGACAGGGCTGACACACAGTAGACAAGCAACCGAAGAAGAGGTTATGGCGAAAAAAGAAGGCGTCATCGAGATGGAAGGCGCTGTCGTTGAAGCGCTGCCCAACGCGATGTTCCGCGTCGAGCTCGCCAACGGGCACAAAGTACTCGCCCACATCAGCGGCAAGATGCGCCAGCACTACATCCGAATCCTCCCTGAGGACCGGGTCGTGGTGGAGCTTTCGCCGTATGACCTCAGCCGCGGACGCATCGTCTACCGCTACAAGTAAATAGCAACACCTACACACGTTCAGATCCCAAAGAGAGAATCTCGATGAAGGTCAACCCGAGCGTGAAGAAGATCTGTGACAAGTGCAAGGTGATTCGTCGCCACGGCCGCGTCATGGTGATCTGCGAAAACCCGCGTCACAAGCAGCGCCAGGGCTAAGCAAGCACAACTTCTTCACAGCACAAGCAACATGCAACATCTGATAGCTCCCGTCTCAGCAGCATCGAGGCGGGTTACCCCCGGAAGCGTAGGCCGGGGCCCGACTCAGAACCGCCGAAGGTTCTGGAGGCAGTTGGGATGCATCAGGTGGCCATACCTCGCCGAACGGAAGGAACTGCCTACATGGCACGCCTCGTTGGAGTAGATCTCCCGCGCGAAAAGCGCATTGAGATCGCACTCACGTACGTATTCGGGATCGGTCGCACCCGCGCCGCCCAGACACTCGCTGCAACCGGCATCAGCCCGGACAAGCGCGTCCACGAGCTCGACGACAATGACCTCGTCGCACTCCGCGATCACATCGAAGCGAACTACGAGACCGAAGGCGACCTGCGTCGTACGGTCACGGGCGACATTCGCCGCAAGATGGAGATCGGCAGCTACCAGGGCCGTCGCCACCGTGCGCACCTGCCCGTTCGTGGCCAGCGGACCAAGACCAACGCGCGTACCCGCAAGGGCCCCAAGCGCACCGTTGCCGGAAAGAAGAAGTGATAGCGCATGCCTCCTAAGACAGCCGGCAAGAAGACTCGCCGCAAGGAGAAGAAGAACGTTGCTGCGGGCGAAGCCCACATCAAGAGCACGTTCAACAACACACACGTGACGATCACGGACCCCACGGGTGCCGTCATCGCATGGGCCTCTGGCGGAACCGTTGGATTCAAGGGTTCGCGCAAGTCCACGCCGTTCGCCGCAGGTATGGCCGCTGAGTCGGCCGGACGCCAGGCGATGGAGCACGGGATGAAGAAGGTTGACGTTTTCGTGAAGGGCCCCGGTTCGGGCCGCGAAACCGCAATCCGGTCGCTGAGCGGAGTCGGCCTTGAGGTCGGCACCATCTCCGACGTGACACCCAGCCCCCACAACGGCTGCCGTCCCCCCAAGCACCGTCGTCTCTGACGCTCACCTTTCTTTAGGAGTTATCCATCATGGCCCGTTACACCGGACCTCTCACCAAGAAGTCGCGCCGCCTCGGCATCGACCTCGTCGGTGGTGACGCTGCATTCGAAAAGCGTCCTTACCCTCCCGGCCAGCACGGCCGCGCCCGGGTCAAGGAGTCGGAGTACCGCAACCAGCTGCTCGAGAAGCAGAAGGCGCGTTACACCTACGGAGTGCTCGAGAAGCAGTTCCGCAAGTACTACGAGCTCGCATCGCGTCGTCCCGGCAAGACCGGTGACAACCTGCTGCAGATCCTCGAGTCTCGTCTCGACAACGTTGTCTACCGTGCAGGCTTCGCCCGTACGCGTCGTCACGCCCGCCAGCTCGTCAACCACGGTCACTTCGTGGTCAACGGCGTCAAGACCGACATCCCGTCGTTCCAGGTGAGCAAGCACGACATCATCGACGTCAAGACCAAGTCGCTGGAGAGCACGCCGTTCATCGTGGCGCGCGAGACCTTCGACAAGGACACCGTTCCTGCCTGGCTCGATGTTGCGCCCGATCGCGGCCGCATCCTCGTCCACGCCCAGCCCGTACGCGAGCAGATCACCGTTCCGATCCAGGAACAGCTGATCGTGGAGTTCTACTCCAAGATCTGATCCCCAACCGTCTCTGCAAACAGAGAACAACCCGGACCTTCAAATAGAGGTTGGTTCGGAAAGGAAAGAACACAATGCTCATTGCCCAGCGCCCCGCCCTGTCAGAAGAGGTCGTTGACGAGTTCCGTTCGCGGTTCGTCATCGAGCCCCTCGAGCCCGGCTTCGGCTACACCCTCGGCAACTCGATCCGCCGTACGCTGCTCTCGTCGATTCCCGGCGCCGCAGTTACGTCGATCAAGATCGACGGTGTCCTGCACGAGTTCTCGACCATCCCCGGTATCACCGAGGACGTCACCGAGATCATCTTGAACCTGAAGGAACTGGTCGTCTCCTCGGAGAACGACGAGCCCGTCGTGATGTACGTCCGCAAGGAAGGTGCCGGCGCGGTCACCGCTGCCGACATCCAGCCTCCCGCTGGCGTCGAGGTTCACAACCCCGAGCTGCACATCGCAACGCTCAACACCAAGGGCAAGATCGAAATCGAGCTCGTTGTCGAGCGTGGCCGCGGCTACGTCTCGGCCGTGCAGAACAAGTCCGGTGACGAAGAGATCGGCCGCATGCCGGTCGACTCGATCTACTCGCCGGTCCTCAAGGTGACCTACAAGGTCGAGGCAACTCGTGTCGAGCAGCGCACCGACTTCGACAAGCTCGTCATTGACGTCGAGACCAAGAAGTCGATCCTGCCCCGTGACGCGATCGCGTCGGCCGGTTCGACCCTGGTCGAGCTCTTTGGCCTGGCCCGTGAGCTCAACGTCGAGGCCGAGGGCATCGACATCGGTCCCAGCCCGGTCGACGAGCAGCTCGCTGCTGACCTGGCTCTGCCGATCGAGGACCTCAACTTCACCGTGCGGTCCTACAACTGCCTCAAGCGCGAGGGCGTCCACACCGTGGGCGAGCTCATCACGCGCTCGGAGCAGGACCTGCTCGACATTCGTAACTTCGGTTCGAAGTCGATCGACGAGGTCAAGGCCAAGCTCGCTGAGATGGGTCTTGCACTCAAGGACAGCCCGGCTGGTTTCGACCCGTCGGCCGTCATCGACGCCTATGACGACGACGCAAGCTTCGCCGAGGACGAGCAGTACTAACTGCTCGCCTGACTGATCTGAAACTGGAGAAATCATGCCTACGCCCACCAAGGGACCCCGCCTCGGCGGCAGCCCAGCGCACCAGCGGCTGATCCTTGCCAACCTTGCTCAGAACCTGTTCGAGCACGGCAAGATCACGACGACTGAGGCCAAGGCGCGTCGTCTGCGTCCGTACGCGGAGTCGCTCATCTCGAAGGCCAAGAACGACACGGTGGCCAACCGCCGCCAGGTCGTGAAGGTCATTCGTGACAAGAGCATCCTGCACACGCTGTTCACCGAGATCGGTCCCGCCATGGCGACCCGTCCCGGCGGATACACGCGCATCACGAAGGTCGCGCCGCGCAAGGGCGACAACGCCCCCATGGCCGTCATCGAGATCGTTGAAGCCAAGACGTTCGCCGCTCAGAACCAGGCCCCCAAGAAGCCCAAGCCCGAACCGAAGGCAGCTGCCCCGGTTGAGGCTCCGGCTGAAGAGGCTGAGGTTGTCGAAGCAGACGTCGTCGACGAAGCACCTGTCGAAGAGGTCGCAGTCGAGGCTGAGGCTCCGGCAGAGGCCGAAGTCGTTGCTGAGGCTGAGGTCGCCGAGGAAGCTCCCGCTGAGGAAGCTGCCGAGGACGACGCCAAGTAGGCAAACATTCGTTCAGAAGGCCCGTCACCGCAAGGTGGCGGGCCTTCTGCGTTGCCCGACCTAGACTTCCCAGATGAAGCGGTTGATTCTCGCGGTCGTTGCGGTGGCGCTGGTCGGCGCCGCATTTGTCTTCGAGCCATGGACGGGCTTCACCAACAAGACGATTGACGAACCCGTGCCGACCCGTTCTGCTCCGACGCCAACTTCGACCGAGATCCTGCCGATGGAGATGGCACGCGGCACGTTCGTCAGCCAGGAGCACGACACCTCGGGTGCTGCCCAGATCCTTCGACTGGCCGATGGGTCGCTGACCCTGCGCCTCGAGGGCTTCGAGACAACGAACGGGCCCGATCTGCACGTGTGGCTGTCCGATCGCGCTGCCGGCGGAAGCTGGTTCAAGTACGACGAGGGCAACCGCATCGAGCTGGGGGAGCTCAAGGCCAACAAGGGCAACCACAACTACGCGATTCCCGCCGATGCCGACCTCGACGACATCAAGAGCGTTGTGATCTGGTGCAAGCGATTCCGCGTTGCGTTCGGCTCAGCGGCTCTGGAGATCTAGGGCCGAGTCACTCGTAGGATCCGGAAGCCTTTTGCGCTGGCCAGTCGTTCGGTGGGCCACCCTTGGTCTCCCAGCCACGCCTGCAGTGAATCTGCGCCGAGATTCTTGGCGACCACCAGGTGAGCCGAGCCATCTGGTGAAAGGCGCGGGAGCCACTGCAGCAGCAGCTCGTGGAGTGGCGCCTTGCCGATGCGGATCGGAGGGTTGGACCAGATCTCGTCGAACACGAGGTCGGCCGGGACGCTCTCGGGCAGCGCAGCGTGCACCGCGACGCCGAGCCGCTCTGCGTTCGTACGCGTGAGGTCGAGCGCGCGCTCGTTCGTGTCGACGGCCCATACGGTCGCGTCCGGTGCTGCAGTTGCGATGGCGCAAGCGATGGGTCCCCAGCCACAGCCGAGGTCGAGGATTGTGCCGCCGCTCGGCGGCGTGCTGTGCTGCAGGAAGACCGCAGTGGCCTTGTCGAGGCCCTCCTGGGCGAAGACGCCACTGGAGGTTGTGAAGGTCATCTCGCGGTCCCAGATGCGAGTGGTGATCTCGCGACGCCGGTCCTCAGAGCCTGGCTGCCCGCTGAAGTAGTGGTCCGTCACTGGATCAGTCTTTCAGCACGTCCGATAGATGTACGAGGGGTCGTCGCGCGGTACGACATCGAGGTCGCGGCGGATGATCGAGATCTTGCCGGCGCGCGCAGCGCAGGACGTCTTGAACGGCTTGTTGGCGTACTCGATCTCTATGACGTGACCGCCGTACGCCTTGGTGTAGACCCCGCACTCGTCGTACACCTGGCACTCCTCTGCCACGGCGAAGTCGAAGCCGATCTTCTTGCTGGACCACTCGGCGGCGTTCTTCTGGGCAATCGCGAGCCCACTCCCGTGGGCGCGAGCCACGAGTTGCTTGGCGAATGCGAGTGCTTCGGACTGCTTGATCAGACCTTTGGAGCGGGTCCACGAATCGAGGTTGTCCGGTTCGATGGCATTGAACCCGTCCTTGGCGCATCCGTCGAACCATGTGCCCATGACATCGGCGGCCGCTCGACGCTTGGCAGCGGTGCGGATGTCGAGCAATACCTCGTCAGGCCAGTTGGCGTCGATCACCAACTTGCCCTTGTGTCGAAGCAGGAGTGAGGGGTGCTTGGACTTCCAGAAGGAGAGTTCGCCTGGCTGAGTCTGGAAGGCGTTGACGTAGCAAATGTTGTAGCGACCGGCCTCAGGCTGTTCGGTCCGGTCACGAGTCACGATTTCGACGTTGTCGGCGGGCGGATACGCGCCTCCGAGCTGATAGTCAGCGACGCCGGCGGTCGGCGGTAAGGCGACATCGGTGAGTCCCAGCGCGATCGAGATGAGTGCGGCGACGGCGGCCAGGAAGGTATTCATGCGTTCCGCTGGGCTCTGACCTTGGCGGGGGCCGCGATATGCCATGCGTCATCGATGAGCTCGGCCATTTCGTCAGCGTCCGCGAGCTCGAGGTTGATCAAGATGTAGTTGTAGCCGTCGTAGTGCGGAGTCGTGAAGTACGCCGGGTCGTCATTGGCGACCAGTGCCTCCTTGTCAGAGGTCTTCAGCGCGAATGATCCATCGGAGTCCGTACGCAGGCGCCCCATGAGCTTGCCGGCGACTTTGAGGGCCGGTGTGCCGTACGACGTCGACTCCCCGACCTCAGGCAGCTCGGTCGCAATTGCGACGACCTCTTCCCACTTCATTCGTCACGCCGCCTACGAGCCTCTTCGGCCCTGACGGCCAGGCCAGCCGCATCGGGGTAGATGACCTCTTCGAGCACCAGTCCGTGTGGCGGGAGGACCGTCACCCGAGCATTGCGCTCAGCGTGGGCGAGCACTTCGCCAGCCCAGGTCGGCTCGAAGCGACCTTCACCGACCGCGACAAGCACGCCCATCAGCGACCGCACCATCGAGTGGCAGAACGCGTCCGCCCGCACCGTTGTCTCGAGCATCGAGCCGTTGCGGACGGTGTGAAGGTCGAGCAGCGTACGGATCGTGGTTGCGCCCTTGCGCTTCCTGCAGAACGCTGCGAAGTCGTGATGCCCGAGCAGGTGCGTCGCGGCGGAGTTCATCGCGTCCACGTCGAGATGGCGTTGCCATCGCACGACTGTGCCCCGCTCGAGCGGATCTGGGCCGGTGGGGGAGTCGGTGAGGCGGTAGATGTAGCGCCGCTCGAGAGCCGCGAACCGGGCGTCGAACCCGTCTGCGGCCACGGTCAGCGCCTTCAGGCTGATGTCTTCAGGGAGCAGGCTTCTCAGGCGTCGCTCAAGTGAGATCGGATCGACCTTGTCGAGGTCGACATGAGCCACCTGACCGCGAGCATGAACTCCGGCGTCGGTGCGTCCAGCACAGGTCAGCGACGGATTCTTGGGCAGACGCAGGATCGTCGCCATCGCGGTCTCGATCGTGCCCTGGACCGTGCGTAGGCCGGGTTGGACGCCCCAGCCCTTGAAGTTGGCGCCGTCGTACGAGAGATCAAGCCGCAGACGCATGGGACCACGCTATCGGGCGGTCACGTCCACGAGTTGAAGGACCACACGCCCAGGGCCGCTCCCACGATGCCGAGCGCGGCATAGATCGCCAGCCATGTGTTGCGCCCCGCGCCTTGTGCCTTGCCCACGCCGTCGTACGAGTCCTTGCTGTAGTCAAACTTGGTCATGAGCCACAGCGCGGGCGCCGCCATCAGCCAGAACACGACGCCGCACACGATCCAGGAGATGACTTCTCCGCCCTCGCTGTTGAGGCCGTAGTCGAAGAAGTTCCAGCCCAGCGAGCCGAACAGGCCCACCCAGAACGGGAACAGGAGCGTCGGCGCCTTGAGCATGACGGCGAAGATTGAACCGGCGAACATCGCGATCAGCGCAACCGGGATGCCGAGCACCAGGAGTCCCGAGCCATCGGGGCAGGGTTGGGCGCTGACGTAAGGCCCGCCCTCAGCGCACGAGCCGCCGACGTCCATGACCGCCCGCATACCGAGGTACGTCCAGGTCAGCGCCACACTCATGACGATGACGCTTATGTTCAGCGCCGGGAGTCGCCACAGCGACGCTCCCGAACGTGTCTCGCCGATACTCATGCGGACACTCTGCCGCAATCAGCGAGAATTCGGGACTAGCTCCAGCGCTTCGCGGCCGGAACGAACTCCAGCTGACGATCGCCCGTGTAGATCTGCTTCGGGCGAGCGATCTTCTGCTCCTTGTCGTCCACCAACTCGAGCCACTGGGCGAGCCAGCCGGCCGTACGAGGGATGGCGAACAGCACGGTGAACATCTCAGGCGGGAACTTCAGCGCCTCGTAGATCAGGCCGGAGTAGAAGTCGACGTTCGGGTAGAGCTTGCGGCTGATGAAGTACTCGTCCTCGAGCGCGATGCGCTCCAACTCCTGCGCAATCTCCAGCAGCGGGTTGACGCCGGTGACCTCGAAGACGTCATCGACGGCCTTCTTGATGATCGTGGCGCGGGGGTCGAAATTCTTGTAGACGCGGTGACCGAAGCCCATGAGCTTCTCGTCACCCTTCTTGACGCCCTCGATGAACGCGGGGATCTTGTCGGGCGTCCCGATGCGCTTGAGCATCTTGAGTACGGCTTCGTTGGCGCCACCGTGCAGCGGTCCGTAGAGCGCGGCAACACCAGAGCTGACGGCCGAGTAGGGATCGACCTGCGAGGAGCCGACCGCGCGTACGGCGTTGGTCGAGCAGTTCTGCTCGTGGTCGGCGTGCAGGATGAACAGCACTTCGAGGGCCTTGGCCAGGCGCGGGTCCGGGTTGTACTTCTGCTCGCTCATCTTGAAGAGCATCGACAGGAAGTTCTCCGTGTAGGAGAGGTCGTTGTCGGGGTAGACGTACGGCTTGCCCTGCGCGTGACGGAACGACCAAGCGCCGAGAGTCGGCATCTTGGCGATCAGGCGTACGACCTGGTCGTGGCGGACCTTGGGGTCGTGGATGTTGCGTGCCTCGGGGTAGAACGTCGACAGCGCGCCGACGCTCGACAGCAGCATGCCCATGGGGTGCGCGTCGTAACGGAAGCCCTGCAGCTGCGACTTGAGGTTCTCGTGCACGAACGTGTGGAACGTGATCTCGTGCACCCACTTCTCGTGCTGCTCCTGTGTGGGCAGCTCGCCGTGGATCAGCAGGTAGGCAACTTCGAGGAACGTCGAGTTCTCAGCAAGCTGCTCGATGGGGTAGCCGCGGTACTCGAGGATGCCCTTGTCGCCGTCGATGAACGTCACGGCGCTACGGGTCGAGGCGGTGTTGAGGAAGCCGGGGTCATAGACCGCGAGGCCGGGCGTGTCTTCGCCCTTCCCGATCTTGCCGAAATCGGCTGCGCGTACGGTGCCGTCGACGATCGGGAGCTCGTACTCCTCGCCCGTGCGGTTGTCGCGTACGGTCAGGGTCTGGTTGTCGGTCACGATGGGTCTCCTGTGACGTGTGGCTCTGTTTGCCCCAAGATGGGCGGCGCCGCGGGGTAGTGCAGCACCTCTAAACTTAGTGCGGTCATTGAGATCCGCTGTCTGTGGGGTCATGCGGACAGCCCCGTTTTGACCCAAGTACGCCTCGGCAGTTAACCTTGGGTGTTGTGTCTCCACTGGCTGATGCCGTGGGATCGACCGCCGCAGAACTCATTCAAGCAATATCGAATCAAGACTCAATCCAAGAACGAGAAGGTCACGCCGTGCGCACGTTCAGCCCCAAGCCGTCTGACATCACCCGTCAGTGGCACGTCATCGACGCCGAGGACATCGTCCTGGGTCGTCTCGCCGTTCAGGCTGCGACGCTGCTCCGCGGCAAGCACAAGCCGACCTTCGCCCCTCACGTTGACGGTGGCGACTTCGTCATCATCATCAACGCCGAGAAGGTGGCACTGTCGGGCAACAAGCGCACCGACAAGCTCGCCTACCGTCACAGCGGTTACCCGGGTGGACTCAAGTCCATCGCTTACGGTGACCTGCTCGAGAAGGATGCCCGCAAGGCGATCGAGAAGTCGGTCCGCGGCATGCTCCCCAAGAACCGTCTGGGTGATCAGCTGATCACGAAGCTCAAGGTCTACAGCGGCCCCGAGCACCCGCACAGCGCCCAGAAGCCCCAGCCGTTCGAGATCACGCAGATCTCCCAGTAAAGAAGAGACTCAAGGCGCATCGTGACTGAAACCACCGCAGAAGTGACCGAGAACGAGACCGAAGACTTCGTGCCCAACGAAGACGGTGTCGCTTACACCTCCGAGACCGCTGGCTCGTCGGTCACCCCCGACAAGCCCGCGACGATCGCTCCGGGTGCTGCCACTGGTCGCCGCAAGGAGGCTGTTGCGCGCGTGCGCATCGTCCCCGGCACCGGCGTGTGGACCGTCAACGGCAAGCCGCTCGAGGAGTACCTTCCCAACAAGTTGCACCAGCAGATTGCCAAGGAAGCCTTCGCCGAGACTGGTCTCCAGGACCGCTTCGACGTCATCGCTCGTGTCACCGGTGGTGGCATGACTGGCCAGGCCGGCGCACTGCGTCTCGGCGTTGCTCGTTCGCTCAACGCGATCGACGAAGAGGTCAACCGCCCGCTGCTCAAGAAGGCCGGACTCCTGACGCGCGACTCGCGCATCAAGGAGCGCAAGAAGGCTGGTCTCAAGAAGGCACGTAAGGCTCCGCAGTACAGCAAGCGCTGAGCCAGACTTGTGGGCATCTTTGGCACGGATGGCGTTCGCGGAGTCGCGAATCGTGATCTGACCGCCGAGCTCGCCGTAGACCTTGCGGTCGCGGCGGCCCACATTCTCGGTGAGGTTGGCGCATTTGCCGACACTCGCCCCACAGCAGTCGTAGCCCGCGATCCCCGCGCCTCAGGAGAATTCCTGGAGGCTGCGGTGGTCGCGGGTCTTGCGTCTGCCGGTGTTGATGTTCACCGCCTCGGCGTCGTGCCGACGCCCGGTGCGGCGTACCTGACGGCGTTCCTCGAAGCCGACATGGGCGTCATGATCTCCGCGAGCCACAACGCGATGCCGGACAACGGCATCAAGTTCCTGTCCCGCGGCGGCCTCAAACTCGACGACGACCTCGAGAAACTGATCGAGCAGCGCCTCCAAGAGCCCTGGGATCGCCCGATCGGTGCAGGGGTCGGGCGCATTGGCGACAGCCATGCAGGTGTCGGTGCCTACATCAAGCACCTCGTCGCATCTGCTCCTGGACGCCTCGACGGGCTCACCATCGTGCTCGACTGCGCCAACGGCGCTGCCTACGAAACTGGACCCAAGGTGTTCGAGGAGCTCGGCGCGAAGGTCATCGCGATCCACGCCGAGCCCGACGGACTCAACATCAACCTCAATTGCGGCTCGACACATATCGAGGACCTGCAGCGAGCTGTCGTCGAGTACGGCGCCGACGCCGGATTCGCCTTCGATGGCGATGCCGATCGGTGCCTCGCCGTGGACGCGAAGGGTGAATTGGTCGATGGCGACCAGATCCTGGCGATCCTGGCGCTCGCTGCCCGTGATGCCGGAACGCTGACGGACAACACCGTCGTGGCGACGGTGATGAGCAACCTCGGATTCGTTCAGGCACTGACCGCCGCCGAGATCACCGTGATTCAGACGTCGGTCGGTGACCGCTACGTTCTTGAGGCGATGCGCAGTGGCGGTTACAACCTTGGCGGCGAACAGTCGGGTCACGTCATCATGAGCGACCACGCCACGACCGGCGACGGTGTGCTCGCGGCTGTGAACGTTGCCGCGCGCATGGTCATGACCGGTGAGTCGCTGGCCTCGATGGCGTCAGTCATGAAGCGCCTCCCGCAGGTGCTCGTCAACGTTCCGGATGTCGACAAGGCGCGGGCCGACACCGACCCGGTGCTCCGCGGCGAGGTTGCGATTGCCTCAGCGAAGCTCGGAGACACTGGCCGAGTGCTGCTGCGTCAGTCAGGCACCGAGCCACTCGTACGCGTGATGGTCGAAGCCGCGACGCATGAGGAAGCGACGGCAGTAGCCGAGCACCTCGCCGAGGTAGTTCGCACCAACCTCGCGCTCTGAACAATCTCTCCGGTTTGAGCATATTGATCGCCGATCAGCCGTATTTTCGACTCAATCCAATTTGAGGAGAAATCATGCGTGCTTTGCGCTTGCTCGGGGTCGCCATCCTGGCGATCAGCGGATTCGTCGTCGTGGGCTCCACGACAGGTGGCGCAGGCGCCGCCGACAGCTCCAAATACCTGACCGCGCAGTTCCACGCGAAGGTCATGGCGAACGAAGAATTCACGCTCGCCGGAAACGTCAAGACGCACTTCGAGCGACTTGTCCGCCTGCAATACAAGAGCGGCGACACCTGGAAGACCATCCGTACGGTGACCGAGGCCGCGGATGGCGACGGGTTTGAGTTCACCTTGGTGACGACGAGCAAGACTCGGTACTACCGCTACTACGCGCCCAGCACGACTGGAAGTGGTGGAGAGAGCGGCGCCAAGATTGTCGGCTATGCCAAGAAGGTCACTGTTGTGTCGCAGAAGGCGACGTACTTCGGTCTCACGCCCTCGCAACAGTGCACGGACGATATTCACAACGTGACGTTGTATGCCCAGTTCTACCCGGCGCGCCCGGGCCGTCAAGTCGTGGTCGAGACGCACACGGGTCCCAAGTTCGGCCCACAAGATCGCAGGGGAAGTGTTGCGATCACGTTTAACCCAGGCACGTCGATCATCTCTGAATACAACTTGCAGGCCAAGGCCCAGCCATTGGCGGGGGCGTCCGCCAAGTTCTCTGGCCCGGTCAGCTACAGCCAGGGCGTGTGCTTTGACTTCTGATCGGTAGTCGAAGGAGCGCTCCCCGGAACATGTGGTCCGTGGAGCAGTCGGGCCCGGGTAGCTAAGCCTCTGACCAGACTCCGAGCTCATTGCCGCTCGGATCGGTGAAGTGGAATCGGCGGCCGCCCGGGAACTCGTACGGGCCGTTGACGACCTCGCCGCCGGCAGCTTGGACGGCCTCGACTGACGCGTCGAGGTCGTCCGAGAACAGCAGGATGAGAGCGCCGTCGCGGCTCGGCGTGCCCTGCGGGTTGAGACCGCCGATCTCGGGATCGGTCGCGCTGGCGCCCTGGATCCCGGCGTAGTCGGGCCCGTAGTCGTTGAAAGCCCAGCCAAAGGCATCCGCGTAGAACTGTTTGGCGCGCGGGATGTCGGTCGCTGCGAGCTCGATGTAGTTGATGCGGTGATGTTGAGGTGTGCTCATGACGCCCATGCTGCTCCTTGTGTCCGACACTTCATAGACTCGTCGGATGACCACCGTGGTGCGGATCGATCCAGCCGAGTCGGCGGTCTTCAGTGAGTTCTACGACGCGTACCGGCGATCGTTCAATCGTGAGTTCGACCAGCCCTACACGGCCGTCGAGCTGGCGATCGACATGGTTCCGGACGACTACAACTCAACGGTCGCCGTTTTGGCTCGCGACAGCGAAGGTGTTGTCGTCGGAGGTGCGTGGGCTGAATTGCCGCTCAAGGACAACCTGACCTTCGCGTATGGCGAGGTCTTCGTCGTGCCTGAGCAGCGGCGGCACGGGCACGGTTCGGTGCTGGTCGAGGCACTGGCGGATGCCTGCGCCGGCGCCGGTCGATCGACACTGCTCTGCGAAGGTGCGTGGGGTGTCGATGATCAGGAGGCGCCGGCCAAGCAGTTCGCAGAGCAGGCCGGATTCACCCTCGAGATCATGGACGCCCATCGCGAGCTGCTCCTGCCGGCGAAGCTCCCGGCGTTGGTGATCGACTCCGCCTACGAGATCCGTAGCTGGCGCGGTGCGTGCCCTGACGAGCTGATCGACGGCTACGCCGATGTACGCCGACTGATGGTGCAGGAGGCCCCGAGCGGTGACGCGGGGCTTGAGAACGAGCACTGGGATGCTGCCCGCGTACGTTCGGAAGAAGCCAAGTGGGAGAAGTCGGGTCGGGTGCCGCAAGTCAGCGTCGCGATCGCAGGTGACGGATCAGTCGTCGGCCACACCCAGCTGATCTTCCCGAGGGACAGCGTCGAGGTCTATCAATGGGACACGCTCGTACTGTCATCACACCGCGGCCACGGGCTTGGTCTGGCGCTGAAGGTGTTCACAATGCACGAGGCCGCAGATCTGCTCGATGGGCGGCGCCGCATTCATACCTACAACGCCGCCAGTAACCAACACATGATTGCCGTCAACGAGACTATGGGCTTCCGCCAGGTTGCCTGGCTCGCTGAGTACATACGCACGATCTGAGGATGACCAAGCTGATTTGCTGAACGGTCCGCGCAGCGTCGCTGACAGGAGTACGGTCGGGGCACCGAATGAGAGGCCCATCGTGCGCGCCATCCGTCTGTTGCTCCTTGCACTCTTCGCCTTCACTGCGATTGCCATCGTGGTCGAGCCCGCCAATGCTGCCGGCTCCAAGACTTTGCAGATCTATCACCCGAAGCCGATGAAGAACGAGGACTTCTCTGCGTACGGCACGCTGACAACCCCGGTGGCCCGGCAAGTCAAGCTGCAGTATCGCAACAAGAACTCCGGCTCATGGACGACGACGCTGTCGACAACGTCAAGCACATACGGAACCTTCGAGATGGTCACTCACTCGTCCAGGAGCCGCTACTACCGCTACTACGCACCCAGCACGACAGTCGGGGGCCATGCGTACGCCAAGATCGTCGGCTACTCCAAGCACGTCGTCCTGGCTTCGCAGAAGGTCGAGTACGCGGCGCTGACTCCCAACTTTGTGTGTGACTACGACACCGGTCCGCTGACGGTTTTCGTCGACTTCTCGCCGGGCAGACAGGGTCGCGATGTGAGCTTCGCGACTCCAGACGGGACATTCTTTAGGAAGGAAGACGCCAATGGCCGCGTGACATTCACGTATACGCCGTTGCAGGGTGTCGGGACGTATCACGTCACGGCAACAGCGTTCGCCTACGAAGGAGCAGCGGGCAAGTCGACCTCGGATCTCCAGTTCTCAATCATCGACTGCTTGGACTGACGGTCAGAGCTTGCGGAGGCGGACCCAGCTGACCTGATGGTCGGGTCCCTTCCGCAGCACCAACGACGCGCGGCCGCGGGTCGTCTGGATGTTCTCGCGGAGGTTGGGCCAGTTGATCGTGTCCCACAGCTCGCTGGCGCGGGTGACTGCCTCGTCGTCCGTCAGCGCGCTGTAGCGGTGGAAATAGGACTCCGGATTGGCGAACGCCGTCTTGCGTAGCGTGAGGAACCGTTCGACGTACCAGCGCCGGATGTCCTTGCTCGAAGCGTCGACGTAGATCGAGAAGTCGAAGAAGTCGGCGATTGCGAGCCCGGGGGAGCCGTCGCCACGAGCACGGGCCGGCGCGAGAACGTTGAGGCCTTCGACGATGACGATGTCGGGTTCCTTAAGGGTGACGACCTCGTCGGTGCGGTCGTACGTCAGGTGCGAGTAGACCGGGGCCGTCACGACCTCCACGCCTGACTTCACGTCGACGATGAATCGCAGGAGTGCCTTGCGGTCGTACGACTCAGGGAAGCCCTTGCGCTCGAGGATGCCTCGACGCTCGAGCTCGGCGTTCGGGAACAGGTAGCCGTCGGTCGTGACGAGCTCGACATGAGGATGCCCGGGCGCTTTCGCCAGCAGCTCCTGGATCAGGCGCGCGGTGGTCGACTTGCCGACCGCGACGGATCCGCCGATGCCGATCACGAATGGTGTGCGCTTCGGCTGCGGGCGGCCGAGGAACTTGTCAGTGGCCCGGTACAGGCCCGCCGCGGCGCGTACGCGCAGGCTGATCAGCTGCGTCAACGGGAGGTAGACCTGACGAACTTCCTCGAGGTCCAGCTCGTCGCCAAGACCACGGACGCGCTCGATTTCGTCAGGGTTGAGAGGCTGCGGGGCGTCTCCGGCGAGCTCAGCCCACGCAGAGCGCTCAAGCTCGACATACGGAGACTGGTCGCGCGTCATGCCGCCATTCTCCCCGCATGGTCCCTCGCCGGTATCGTTGACCCTATGTGCGGAATTGTCGGGTACGTCGGAGAGCGCTCTGCTGAAGACGTCGTCATCGGCGGTTTGAGGCGTATGGAGTACCGCGGATACGACTCTGCAGGCATCGCGCTCGTGCTGGACGGCAAGATCGTGTCGGCCAAGAAGGCCGGCAAGCTCACCAATCTGGACGCCGAGCTGGCCGCGCATCCGCTGCCGCAGGCGAACACTGGCATTGGCCACACGCGGTGGGCCACGCATGGCGCGCCCAACGATCGCAATGCACACCCGCACCTTGACCAGACCGGCCAGGTCGCCGTCGTGCACAACGGCATCATCGAGAACTTCGCCAAGCTCCGCACCGAGCTCGAAGGCCTCGGCTACGAGATGGTGTCCGAGACGGACACTGAGATCGTTGCCCACCTGCTGCAGGAAGCGCTCAAGTCGACCGACGACCTGTCGGACGCCGTACGCGCCGTGTGCCGCCGCCTCGAGGGTGCCTTCACGCTGGTCTTCTGCGATGCCCGCCACCCCGACGTCGTCGTCGGAGCGCGCCGCAACTCGCCGCTGGTCGTCGGCCGCGGCGAAGGCGAGAACTTCCTGGGCTCAGATGTCGCGGCCTTCATCGAGTACACCCGCGAGGCGATCGAGCTCGGCCAGGACCAGGTCGTCACGATCACGCCCAACGACATCGTCGTCACGGACTTCAACGGCAATCCCGCGGAGACGAAGGACTACCACGTCGACTGGGACGTCTCGGCTGCCGAAAAGGGTGGATTCGACTGGTTCATGCTCAAGGAGATCGACGAGCAGCCGCGAGCTGTCGCCGACACCCTCCTGGGTCGCCACTCCGTGGACGGTCGTCTCCAGCTCGACGAGATGCGCCTGTCCGACGACGAGCTGCGCGAGGTCGACAAGATCATCGTCATTGCGTGTGGCACGTCGTTCTATGCCGCGATGGTCGCCAAGTACGCCATCGAGCACTGGACCCGCATCCCGTGCGAGGTGGAGCTTGCTTCGGAGTTCCGCTACCGCGACCCGATTCTCGACAAGAGCACGCTGGTCGTCACGATCAGCCAGTCCGGCGAAACCATGGACACGATCATGGCGATTCGGTACGCCCGCCAGCAGCGCGCCCGAGTCCTCTCGATCTGCAACACCAACGGCTCGACGATTCCGCGTGAGTCTGACGCGGTGCTCTACACGCACGCCGGACCGGAGATCGCCGTCGCTTCGACGAAGGGCTTCTTGTCGCAGATCGTCGCGTGTTACTTGCTGGCGCTGTACGTAGCGCAGGTCAAGGGCACCAAGTACGGCGACGAGATCGCGTCCATCCTGGCCGAGATCCAGAAACTGCCTGCAGGGATCCAGCGGATGCTCGATGAAGGCGACCAAGTGCGCAAGCTCGCCACCGAGCTCGCCGGATCGCGGTCGATCCTATTCCTGGGTCGCCATGTCGGTTACCCAGTCGCACTCGAGGGCGCACTCAAGCTCAAGGAGCTCGCATACATCCACGCTGAGGGCTTTGCCGCTGGCGAGCTCAAGCACGGTCCGATCGCCCTGGTCGAAGAAGGCCTTCCCGTATTCGTGGTGGTGCCGCCCAAGGGTCGCGACCAATTGCAGGAGAAGACGGTCAGCAGCATCCAAGAGATCCGCGCCCGTGGCGCTCGTACGATCGTGCTGGCTGAGGACGGCGACGAAGACGTGGTGCCGTACGCCGATCACCTGATCCGGTTGCCCAAGGTTCCAACTCTGTTGCAGCCGCTCGTGGCGACGGTGCCGCTGCAGATCTTCGCGTGCGAGTTCGCCAACCAGCTCGGTCACGACATCGACCAGCCCCGCAACCTCGCGAAGTCAGTCACAGTCGAATGAGCATCTTGGGTATCGGAGTCGATGTCGTCGACCTTGCACGTTTCAAGGAGACCCTCGAACGTACGCCGACGATGCGCACACGTTTGTTCACCGACGCCGAGCGGGACCTGCCGCTCGAATCCCTGGCGGGCCGATTCGCCGCCAAGGAGGCGCTCGCCAAGGCGATGGGTGCCCCGGCTGGACTCTCCTGGCAGGACTTCGAAATCGTCAACGACTCCCATGGCGCGCCAACATTCAAACTTCATGGGGCCGCACCCGAGCGCCTCGCCTCACTGGGCATCGAGACGATTCACCTGTCGATCTCGCACGACACCAGCATCGCGACGGCGTTCGTCGTGACAGAGCGCTGAGGCTGCACCATGCTCACGGCGCACCTCGTCGCTGACATTCGCGCGGCCGAAGAGGCCCTCGCAGCGACGCTGCCCGAGGGCGAACTCATGCGTCGGGCGTCGAAGGGTCTCGCCGAGCGCGTCGACTTCATCCCCGCGGGCGAGGTCGTCGTGATGCTGATCGGACCGGGCAACAACGGGGGCGACGCGCTGTATGCCGCCGTGCACCTGCTCGATCGGGGAGTACGCGTCGACCTGTGCCTGCTCGACGAGACCAAGGTGCACGCTGATGGACTCGCCGCAGCGCAGGCTGGTGGCGCGCAGATCGTCGAGGAGCCGAGCGGCCAGCGCTGGTGCCTCGACGCAATCTTTGGCATCGGGGCCCGACCCGGCCTCAGCGGCAAGGCAGCGGAATGGGCCGAGTGGATCGCCGAGAACGACCCCTACACGGTGGCGGTTGACGTACCTTCTGGAATCGGTGTCGACACCGCGACGCTGTCCTCCATGTACGTGACAGCCGACTCGACCATTGCGTTCGGCACGTACAAGAACGCGCTCCTCGCGACTCCTGCCGAGTCAGCCTCCGGCTTTCCCGAGCTTGTCGACATAGGACTCGGTCCGCACCTCTCCGAGCCTTCCTTGGAGGCCCTTGAGGGCGACGACGGGGACCTGATGGCCGAGTGCTTTGCCTGGCTGGATGATCCCGCGAGCCACAAGTACTCGCGCGGTGTTGTCGGAATCGCTGCCGGTTCGGAGGAGTACGCCGGTGCGGCTCACCTCTGTGTCGCGGGCGCACAGGCCGGGATGGCGGGGATGGTGCGCTTCGCTGGCTCTCAAGCGCTGTCGGCTCGTGTTGTCGACCGTGCGCCTGAGGTTGTCGCAGCTCCGGGACGTGTGCAGGCTTGGGTAGTCGGCCCAGGCGGTGGCGACGACGTCGGAGCACTGATCACGGCAGCGCTTGCCGACGGCGTGCCGGTAGTGCTCGATGCCGCGGCACTCGAGCTCGAGTACCTGCCCGGGTCGTTCGACGTGCCCGCGCTCCTCACTCCGCACGCTGGTGAGCTGGCGAGATTGCTCGACACGGATCGAGAGAACGTTGAGGCCGATCCTCTCAGTCACGTCACCAGGGCAGCCGAGCGCTGGAATGCGACTGTCCTGCTCAAGGGACCCAGAACCTTGGTGGCGACTCCGGGTCGCGCGACTCGTGTCAACCTGACGGGATCGTTGTGGCTCGGCACCGCCGGCGCTGGCGATGTGCTCGCCGGGCTCGCTGGCTCCCTGCTGGCTGCCGGAGCAGATCCGCACGATGCTGGCTCGTTTGCAGCGTTCCTCCACGGTGCCGCCAGTGTGCACGCCAATCCGGGTGGTCCAGTGACCGCTTCGGACGTGGCCGCGGCATTGCCGGTCACGATCGCCGACTTCATCGCCGGAACGCTCGACGACGTACGCGACTGGAGGGACTGACGTGCCTCCTCAGGCCGAAGCCATTGTCGATCTCGACGCGTACCGCGCTAATATCGCGACCCTAGCGGCGTACGCGCCCAACTCCGCGCTGATGGCGGTCGTGAAGGCCGATGCGTATGGCCACGGGATGCCGCAGTGTGCCCGGGCCGCTCGTGAGGCTGGTGCCGCCTGGCTTGGAGTCGCCACAATCGTCGAGGCGCTCGCTCTACGTGCGGATGGCGACACCGGCGACGTGCTGTGCTGGCTGGCAAGCCCCGGCGCCGACTTCGCATCAGCAACTGCCGCAGGCGTTGAAGTCACTGCCTCATCGGCAGAGCAGCTTGCCGAGATCATCGCTGCAGGAGCGCGACCCAAGGTGCAGCTCAAGGTCGATACCGGCTTGTCGCGGAACGGCGCATACGGAGATCAATGGACTGCGCTCGTCGCCGCTGCGGCGGCCGCTCAGTCGGCCGGCACCGCTGAGATCACGGGCGTCTGGTCGCACTTCGCCTGCGCGGATGAGCCAGCGCACCCCGCCAACGACGAGCAGGAGCGCGTGTTCACGGAAGCCGTCGCCGAGCTCGCTGCTGCCGGAGTCACGCCTGCACTGCGCCACCTCAGCAACTCCGCGGCCACTCTGACTCGGCCCTCGGCTCACCTTGACCTCGTACGGGTGGGCATCGCGTCGTACGGCATCAATCCTGACCGCAGTCTCGTTCATGACGCCACGCTGTTGCCCGTGATGACGCTGCAGGCAGAGCTCGCAGCCGTGAAGCGCGTGCCGGCTGGGACCAGCGTCTCGTACGGGCACACCTGGACTGCCGAACGAGAGACAACGCTCGGGCTCGTGCCGATTGGCTATGCCGAGGGCATCCTGCGCACCGCGTCCAACAAGGGCCAGGTCGCGTATGGAGATCAGCGCGCACCTGTCACCGGAACTATCTGCATGGATCAGTTCGTCGTCGACCTCGGCGACGCGAGCGCCCAGCGTGGCGACGTCGTGACAGTGTTCGGGCCTGGCGGACCGACGGCTGATGACTGGGCGATCGCAGCCGGAACGATCGCGTACGAAGTGGTCACTCGCCTTGGCGGACGTATCGAGCGCACCTTCCGGGGTGAACGATGAACAAGTCAACGCGCGTCGCCACGACCGCTGGGGCCTTCGTTGCCGCTGGTGTGGCTGCCACGCTGCTCAATGGTCGTCAGCGGCACAAGCGGCAGCTCCGCCGTGGCGAAGAGGTCGAGTTCGGCTCGGTCCATAGCGCCAAGCTGACTGTGACAGCGAGCGACGGCGTCAAGATTCATGCTGAGGTCGACGAAGGTCCTCGCAAGACGCCAACAGTCGTATTCATCCATGGTTGGGTCGAGACGCTCGATGTATGGCACTACCAACGGCTCGCGCTGCGCGACAAGGTGCGCATGGTCTTCCTCGACCAGCGTTCCCATGGCTTGTCGGGCCGCTCGCATGTCGACAACTCGTCGATCGATCAGCTGGCCGATGACCTCAACACTGTGCTCTCCGAACTGGTCCCGAGGGGCCCGATCATCCTCGTCGGTCATTCGCTCGGGGGTATGGCGATCATGGAGCTCGCTGCCGCGAAGCCCGAACTCTTCGGCAAGCGGGTGAAGGGTGTTGCGTTGATTGCGACCAGCAGCGGCAGGCTGGCGCGTGGCAGCCCGGCGTTGCGCAGGCTGTTGCCGCTCGTGCGCGTCGCATCCCCAGTCCTCGACTGGGGTCGCGCGTTCAACAGCTACTCGATCATCCGGCGTTGGGGACTCGGCCCGAACGCCCTCGAACGCCACGTCGACATGACGAACGAAATGATCCTGCAGGCACCGACGCATGTGCTGATGGACTTCTCGCCGCTGTTCATCGACCTCGACCTTGAGCACACACTCAAGACGGTCGGCAAGGCGTCGACGATCGTCATCGGTGGCTCCCATGATCTGTTGACCCCGCTCAAGCACAGCCGCAGGCTGGCGAACCACATCCCGGGAGCGCGACTGGTAGCGATCGAGGACGGCGGCCATATGCTCCCGTTCGAAGCGAACCAGCAGGTGTCCGAGGCAATCGAGAGTCTTGTGGAGGAGCTGCGATGACCGCCCTCAATGTCATCGAAGCCGGACCTGAGCACGCCAAGCAGGTCGTGGACATCATTCACCGGTCGTTCGGTTCACGACCGGCGCTTGATCCGCCCTCGACCGCAATGGACGAGACGGAGGAGTCAGTAGCGGCCGTACTTGCGGGCCCAGGTGGTCTGCTGGTCGAGCGCCGCGGACTGCCCATGGGCGCGTTGCTGTTCGACGAGTCGCGTCCGGGTCTGCTCGGTCTACGCCGCGTCGCAGTTGACCCTGACCTGCAGGATCGCGGTGTGGCCTCAGCGATGGTCGGTGTCGCAGAAGACACGGCCGAGGAACGCGGCAAGGACGGCATCTGGCTCCACGTACGCGAAGAGCTGCCGGAGACCGTGCAGTTCTGGACGCGTCGTTTCTATCACCCACATGCGCAGGACGGATCGACGATCGAGTTCGGCAAGACGCTGTGGCTGTCGCGTGAGATTCCGACCGCCGATGACATGAAGGCCTTTGCCGGTCGCCTTTCGACGCTGCTGCACGCAGGCGATCTGCTGGTGCTCTCGGGCGACCTCGGAGCTGGCAAGACCACGTTCACGCAGGGATTGGGCGATGGCCTCGGCGTTCGCGGTCCCGTGACCTCGCCGACATTCGTCATTGCGCGTACGCACCCGTCGCTGGTCGGCGGTCCACCGTTGGTGCACGTCGACGCGTATCGGTTGGGCGACGCTGCAGAGATTGATGACATCGATCTGGACGCAACCACCGACGACGCGGTCACGGTCGTCGAATGGGGCGACGGTCTCGCTGAGCAGCTCAGCGACAGCTGGCTCCACGTACGGATTGAGGTGCGCGGGGCACGCCCCGGCGATCCTCTCGGCACTTCGGTCGACACCGACGGAGACGAAACGCGCGTTGTCACGGTCAAGCCCCACGGCCCGCGTTGGGTCGGCGTACCGCTCCGATCCACGCTGCTCGGGGAATAGGGTCGACTCGTGCTTCTCCTTGCGTTTGATACTGCGACTCCGGCCATCACGGTCGCGGTCCACGATGGCTCGACCGTCGTCGGCGAAGCGACTGGCCATGGAGCGATGGCACACGGTGAGCTGCTGGCCCCGGCGATCCGCGATGCAATGGAGCAGGCTGGTGCGGCGATGGCTGATCTCACCGATGTCGCGGTCGGCGTTGGCCCCGGGCCGTTCACCGGCCTGCGCGTAGGCGTTGTCACTGCGCTGACTCTCGGCTCGACTCTCGGTCTCGTTCAGCATGGTGTCTGCTCGCTCGACATTGTTGCCGCCGACGTCCACGCTGACACGGAATTTCTCGTGGCCACAGATGCTCGGCGCAAAGAGGTCTACTGGGCTCGCTACGGTGCTGACGGCGCACGGCTCGATGGACCGCACGTCTCGTTCCCGGCTGATCTGGCGAACCAACATCCGGACTTGCTCACGTACGGGCGTGGGGGAGACCTGTACGCCGACGTGCTTCGACCGGCAGGCGAGGCCCAGGACCCGCGCGCATCTGCACTCGCATCAGCCGTGGTTGCTGGCCGGGTCATCGAGCTGCCGCTGGAGCCGCTCTACCTGCGCCGCCCAGATGCCGTGCCAGCGATCGTCAACAACCGCGCATGATTCGGCCCGCGACCGAGGCTGATGTCGCGGTGATCGTCTCGATCGAAGCCGAGTGCTTCGGTGCTGCGGCCTGGAGCGAACAACTCGTACGCGAACACCTGGCTGCCGATCATCGGATCGCGCTGATCCACGACGACGTCGCGTACGGCGTTGTCTCTGTCCTGGGCGACGTGGCCGATCTTGATCGCATCGCCGTGGTCCCCTCAGTCCGCCGAGGTGGACTAGCTCGCGAGCTGCTGGACGTGCTCGTCGCCGAGTCGAGCGCCGAACGCATGCTGCTCGAGGTCGCTGCCGACAATGAAGCAGCGATCGGACTGTACGAGTCGTTCGGCTTCTCGACGATCAGCACCCGCAAGGGTTACTACCCGGGCGGGATCGACGCACTCATCATGGAATTGCGTGGCACTCTGGAGCCATGACGCAGACGCCTGATGGGTTGCCCGACGAGTCCGACAACCTGGACCAGCTCCAGCCAGAGGACACGTTGGTCGATCGCGGGGTCGACGACATTCTCGATGAGGGCTATTCGCCCGCCGAGAAGTGGTCGGCTGGCGAGGGATTCGGCACGACGGCCGAAGAGGCGCTGCAGGGCGAGAACCTGGATCAGCGCATCGCGCAAGAAGAGCCCGACATCGACCCGTACGCAGAGGTGGATGGTGAGGACCTCGACGACGGAGAGGTTGGTTCAGCGCGGGCTGGCCGCCTCGTCTCCCCGGACGAGGGTCTCGGTGAGGACATCGACTCGGAGCTCTTCGGTGAGGATGTCGGGATTGATGGTGCAGGAGCCAGTGCCGAGGAAGCGGCCGTACACGTGATCGAGGACGGCGACTAGGCTCTCCGGATGCGCGACATCACGTACCCGCCGGTCATTTTCACCGCCAAGACGCTGTTCAAGGTCCTCGGCATGAAGTTCCAGATGTCAGGCACCGAGAACATCCCGCGTGAAGGTGGCGCGATCCTGGCCGCCAACCACATCGGCTATGTCGACTTCGTGTTTGACGGTTTCGCAGCGCACCCCAACAAGCGGCTGGTGCGGTTCATGGCCAAGAAGGATGCGTTCGACAACAAGATCTCCGGGCCGATCATGCGATCGCTGCACCACATCTCGGTCGACCGTGAGCACGGTGTGGAGTCGTACGACCAGGCTGTTGAGTACGCGCGCAACGGCGAGATCGTCGGCATCTTCCCCGAGGCCACGATCAGTCGCTCCTTCGAGATCAAGGAGCTCAAAACCGGCGCCGTACGTATGGCTGCCGAGGCTGGCGTTCCGCTGATTCCGATGGTCACGTGGGGCACTCAGCTGCTCAAGACCAAGGACCACGAGTCCGACCTCAAGGGCCGCGGCAAGACGATCGGCCTGCATGTCGGCACCCCGATTGAGGTGACCGGTGAGGATCCCGTCGCCGAGACCGAGAAGTTGCGTCAGGCCATGAGTGCGCTGCTCGACAAGGCAATCGCGGAGTACCCGATCAGCCCCGAGGGACAGTGGTGGGCGCCGGCTCGCCACGGCGGTACGGCTCCGACCCCCGAGCAGGCCAAGAAGCTGGACGAGGAAGAACTCATTGCTCGGGCCGCGCGCCGCGCCGCCAAGGCCGAGGGCAAAAAGGCCTAGTCCCCGACGGAACCGTCGGCCATCTCACGGAGCAAGTCGAGATGTCCGTTGTGGCGGGCCGTTTCCTCGATGAGGTGCAGGACGACCCAACGCACGTTGGGATGGAAGTCCTTGAGCACCTTGTCGGCTTCGGTGTCGAAGTCGAGATCTGCGAGCAACGTACGAGTCAGCTGGACCTGCTCTGAGTAGCCGTCGATGACTTCCTGCAGCGGGACCTCAAGCCCTGCTTCGAGCTCGCCGTCGGGGTGCTCCTCGCTCCAGGGCGCGCGGTCCTCGCCGCCGAGGATGACGACCTCTACCCAGTAATGCTCGTTCCACCGCAGGTGATTGAGCAGCGATGCCGGGTTGGTCAGCGGCGATGTCGAGATCGGAGCCGTACGGGCGAGTTCTTCGGACAGACCTCGAACCTTGAACAGCGCGGTCTGTTGGACGTACTCCAACATCTGCATCATCACGGAGCGTTCGTCGCCGGCAGGAGGAGTGTCAGTACGGACCATGGACTCACCCTGACACAGGACTAGCCGACTGAGCCGTCGGCCATCTCGCGCAGGATGTCGAGGTGTCCGTTGTGGCGAGCGGTCTCCTCGATCAGGTGCTGCAGGATCCATCGGGCGGTCAGCGGGTGGTCGCTGAGCGTGCCCTGCATGAGCATGTCCAAATCGACCTCAGCAAAGACCTCAAGCGTCGCGGCAGCCTGCTCCTCGTAGAGCCGGATCACATCTTCTAGTGGCAGTACGGAGCCCTCACCGAAGGACGAGCCAGTCGCTGGCTCTTGCGTGCGCGTCTTGCCGTACAGATCCTCGTGGATCCATGACCACTCGACCCAGCGCAGGTGGTTGAGGATGTTGGCCGGAGACATCTTGGGCGACGTCGGCAGCGGTGCCGTACGGGCGAGCTCCTGGCTGAGCCCGCGCACCTTCCCAACTGCAGTCTCCTGCGAATAGCGGAGCATCTGCAGGAGGATGCTGCGCTCGTCGAACGATTCCGGTGTATCGGTTGGAGTCACCCTTCACCCTGACACAATGACTCGGTGAGCGAACCTCTTGTACTCGGGATTGAGTCGTCGTGTGACGAGACTGGTGTCGGCATTGTCCGTGGCACCGAGCTGCTCGCGCATGCGCTCTCATCGAGCATGGAGGAGCACGTACGTTTCGGCGGCATCGTGCCCGAGGTGGCCAGCCGTGCTCACCTCGAAGCCATGGTTCCGACGCTCGAGCAGGCGTACGCCGAGTCGGGCGTACGCATCCAGGACGTTGACGCGATCGCAGTGACCAGCGGCCCGGGACTGACCGGCGCTCTGCTGGTCGGCGTCGCTGCCGCCAAGGCACTCGCGTTGGCGCACGACAAGCCGCTCTACGGCGTCAACCATCTCGCCGCTCACGTGGCCGTGGACCAGCTGGAACATGGTCGCTTCGATGGACGTATGGCCGCGATGCTCGTCAGCGGCGGACACACCGAGATCCTGCTTGTCGACGACATCGCCACGGACATCACGCTGCTTGGCCAGACGATCGACGACGCAGCGGGGGAGGCCTTCGACAAGGTTGCCCGCCTGCTCGGGCTGCCCTATCCCGGCGGACCCCACATCGATCGGGTTGCCCGCGATGGTGACGGCACTGCGTACGACTTCCCGCGCGCACTCACCGGTCGCGACGCCGAGAAGTACAAGTACGACTTCTCGTTCTCCGGGCTCAAGAGTGCAGTCGCTCGACTCGTTCAACACGAGGAGCGCATGGGTCGTACGTTCAACGTGGCCGATGTCGCGGCCGCGTTCCAGGACTCGGTCTGCGATGTGCTGACCAAGAAGACCATCGCGGCCTGCAAGGACCACGACGTCGACACCCTGATCATCGGCGGAGGTGTCGCCGCCAACGCGCGGCTGCGCCACTTTGCCGAGGAGCGTGCGGCCAAGGCCGGCATCACCGTTCGGGTGCCGCGGCTCGGTCTGTGCACCGACAACGGCGCGATGGTGGCTGCGCTCGGAGCCGAGGTCGTACGCAGGGGACTGCCGCCTTCATCGCTGGATCTGCCCGTCGACTCCAGCATGCCTGTGACGCAGGTACTGGCCGCCTAGTCATGCCCAGCCATAGGGCGAGCCACCGCGCGCCTCGAAAGTCGCACTGGCGCCGCAACCTCTCTGTTGCACTCTCGGTGGTCATCATCGGTGGCACGGCTGTCTGGTGGCTGAGTCGCGCCGATCCGATCGAGACCCCGGTGGCAACGACTTCGGACGCGGCCAGTACTACCTCGCCGTCCGCAACCAAGAAGGCGATGAAGTGGTCGCCGACATCAATCGAGAGCGCTGCCGCCAAGACTCTCGCCAACGACCTCAGCCTCGAGGACCTCGCGGGTCAGCTGATCATCGCCCGGCACCGCAACAATGCCGCCTCGCTCGCCCTCGTACGCGACAAGCACTTTGCGGGCGTGATGGTCACCAGTCCGCAGATCCTTGATGTCTCGACAAACGACCCGCTGAGCCAGATCAAGGCGTTCAACGCCGACATTCAGGAAGCAGGCGGTGAGCGCGACTACCCCGTGATGGTGCCGGTTGATCAGGAAGGCGGCCTGGTCACCAGGCTCAAGCGGCCAATGACACCGTTCCCGACGTTCATGTCGGCTGGTGCGGCGATAGCCGGAGATCCGAAGCAGGGCGCGCAAGCGGTCGCCGGGGCGACAAAAGCCTCTGGCGCTGAGTTGCGAGCCGCAGGATTCAACACGGTATTCGCGCCCATCGGAGACGTGACGATCGGTGCGGCCGACCCGATCATCGGCACCAGATCCGCCGGCACTGATCCCGCGATCGTTGCCAAGTCGGTAGTTGCAGCAGTCACTGGCTATTCGCAGGCAGGGCTCATTTCCGCGGTCAAGCACTTCCCAGGCCACAACGTCTCCGCTGACAGTCACAGCGCTCTACCGCTGTTGGCGAGCGACAAGAAGCGCCTTGCCGATCACGACCTCGTACCGTTCAAATCGGCCATTGCTGCGGGCGCGCCCAGCATCATGACGGGTCACCTCAACGTCTCGAGCATCGATCCGGGCGTTCCGGCGTCAATGTCGCGCAAGGTGATCACCGGCGTGCTGCGCAAGGAGCTCGGCTACGACGGCCTTGTCGTCAGCGACTCGCTCGGCATGGGGGCTGTGGTGAAGCGCTATCCGGGAGGCGAAGCGGCAGTACAGGCGATCAAGGCTGGCAGCGATCTGGCGCTCATGCCGGCAGACAACGATCGGGCGTACCTCGCGGTCCTGGCTGCCCTGAAGTCCGGCGAGATTCCCGAGAAGCAGGCCCGAGCGTCGGTGGCACGCGTGATCGCGCACCTGCTCCACGCCGACGCGGCACCACAGCTGAACGGCGATGCGGGGAGCCACGCGATCGAGTCACAGGCACTCAGCGCTGCCGCCATCACCATGGTCAGCGAGGTGTGCGGCGCGTCGGATCCAGTCACGGCCGTACGACCGAGTGGCTCATCCGCAGCGGTGGCCAACTTCAAGGCCGCCGCCAAGGAGGCGGGGCTGTCGACGAGCGGCGGCTCTTCGCTTGCCTTCACCAGTTCTCGGAGCGCGTACGCCGACATCGTCGTGTCGACCGATCGTCCGTACGCGCTGGCGAACAGCACGGCACCCACCAAGATCGCCCTGTACGGCACGGAGCTACCGGCGATGCGCGCGTTGGTGGCCGTGCTCACCGGCAAAGCAGAGGCCCGCGGCAAGCTTCCCGTCGACGGGATCGCCGTCAAGCAATGCTAGTCCGCCCTCCCATGACTCGATAGGCTTCGAACCCCGGCAGAACGGTGGTTGTCATGAAGAACTCCTTGCGGCTGGCGACAGCAGCGATTGCGATGGCGGCTCTTCTGAGCGCCTGTGGCGATGACGCTCCATCTGAGCCCACCGAAACGACATCGGCACCAACGCCGTCAGCGACTGAGACTCCGTCCGACTTTTCGACGGATGACGTCAGCGAGGAGTCGGAGGACTTCGGCCAGCTCGTGGCGGTCAGGGTTGGGGCTCACCCGGGGTTCGATCGAGTCGTACTCGAGTTCTCCGAAAGCGTGCCCGGCTACACGGTGAAGTACGTCGAGCTTCCCGTCCTGGCGGACGGATCGGGCGAACCGATCGACCTGCCGGACGCCGAGACCGCGGTCCAGATCGTGCTCACTCCGTCCTCGGGATTCGACATGGAGGCAGGTGAGGAGACCTACACGGGTCCCAATACCGTCACCAACGACAAGACCTCTGAAATCACGGGCGTCGTCAGTGCGGGCGACTTTGAGGCCGTGCTCAGTTGGGCGGTTGGACTGCGCAACGAAGTGCCGTTCAAGGTCACAACTCTCGACAACCCGGCACGCCTGGTCGTCGACTTCCAGACCGACTAGGTCTACTTCAGGAAGTTGTCGAGTGCCTCGGTGATCAGGGCCGCTGGGCTGACGCCGCGTTCTTTGGCTGCCGTCGCGATGCGGGACTCGATGGCGGCAGTCAGCAGTGCTGGCTCGCCCTCGGGCTTCTGGTCGCGGCCGAATGCCTTCATCGCAGCGATCACGACGGTGCCGAGCACGTCGAGAATGGCGACCACGCCGAACGTCCGCCAAAAGCCGTCGCCGAGATCGGCTCCGTCGACGATGGCGAGCGAGATCATGCCGGCGACGATGACAATCGTGGCGAGCGTCGAGACAAGCAGCCAATCGAACTTCTTGCGCTCCGCCATGGCAAGCAACAGGCACGCCTGCGCGATCGATGCAGCAATGGTGACGCCGACCCCGAACGTCTGCCACACGGCTTCGTCATCGAGGCCATCACCTTCGAGCCAGGTCAGCCAGAGAGCGAGACCGAAAGGCACGAGGGACACCAGCCCACCCAGGATGCCGACGATTGCCGTTGGTCGACCTGCCACGGAGAGGTAGCAGAGTACAGCGATCGACTCGACGCCGACGATCACTGTCGTGAGCAGGACCTTCGCCTCTGCCTCACCGAAGGTGCCACCAGCGAGCAGGGCAACGATGCCCAGCAATGCGGCGACTGAAAACGAGCCGATGATGAGCCAGATGACGAGCTTGCGCAGATCCTTCATGCGCTGCATCTTTGCGTGACGCGGGCGTCGAAGCAATCAGGCTGACGGCTCGTCGAGCGCCAGTTCGCCCGTCTGAACCCGCCACAGAGCGGCATAGGCGCCGTCAGCGGCGATCAGGTCGTCGTGGGTGCCGGACTCCGCGACGCGTCCGGCGTCGAGGACCCAGATTCGGTGGGCATGGCGGACCGTGGACAGCCGGTGGGCAACAACCAGCGCCGTGCAGCCCGCGGTCGCCACGCGCAGCGAACGTTGGATGGCTGCCTCGGTCTCGTTGTCGACGGCGCTGGTTGCCTCGTCGAGAACCAGCACGCTCGGCTCGCGAAGCAACGCTCGAGCCAGCGCGAGTCTCTGGCGCTGTCCGCCTGACAGGGTCACACCGCGTTCGCCGACCCAGCTGTCGAAGCCATCGGCCGTGGCGTCGATGAAGTCACGGGCCGCGGCTGCCTCGGCAGCTGCCTCGATCTCGGCTCGAGTCGCGTCCGGGCGCCCGTACGCGATGTTGTCGGCGATGGTGCCAGCGAACATGTAGACGTCCTGGGCGACGTATGCCATCGACCCACGCAGGGAGTCCCAGTCGAGATCGCGGATGTCGGTTCCATCGAGTTCGATCGTGCCTGCCCGCGGATCGTCGAATCGGAGCACCAATCTCAGAAGCGTAGATTTGCCGGCTCCCGTCGTGCCTACGATCGCGTGCGTCTCTCCGGCTGGAACCACCAGATCGAGGTCGTGGATGACGTCAGGACCGTCGGCATATCCAGCGCGAACGCCGCGGAGCTCGATGCGTCCCTGAACCGGCTTGGCCAGGACGGTCGTGCCGGCAGGGACAGTGATCGGCACAGCAAGCAGGGTCAGGATCCGCTGCGTCGACGCGCGACCGCGCTGATAGAGGTCCAACACGGTGGCGACGTCGGTGAGCGGCCACAGCAGGCGCTGGGTCATGAAGACGAGCACGGAGTAGAGGCCGACCTCGAGGTCGCCGCGGAGCACAGCCCAGCCGCCCAGGAGCAGCGTGCACGTGAAGCCCGCGAGGATCGCCATCCGGACCAAGGGCACAAAGGCGGCCGACGAACGAATCGCGTCGGTGTTCGCGGTCCGGTACGCGGTCGACACGGCGGCGATCCGGTCACGCTCGCGGTCCTCAGCGGTGAACGCCTTGATCGTGGCAATGCCGGCGAGGTTCGCACTGAGGGCGCTCGAGAGATCGGAAACAGCCTCGCGTACGCGGTCGTAGAGCGGCTCGAGACGGCGCTGGAAGACCAGGGATCCGACGACGATCACCGGGATCGGTGTGAAGGCGAACAGCAACAGAGTCCAGGACGACAGGGCGAAGACCGCGCCGACGAGAACCACGTTCAGGAACGTCTGGATGATCGCTGGGGCGCCGATGTCGAGGAAGCGTTCGAGCTGGTTGACGTCATCGTTGAGCGTCGCCAACGTTGATCCGCTCGGTCGCGACTCGTGCCACGACATGTCGAGATGCTGGGCATGGTCGTACGCCTCCACGCGCAGGTCGTGCTCGACACCCTGTGCCAGGCCGCGCCAGAGGACGTCGGCGACGTATTGGCTCGCCGACTCGATGATCCAGACCACGACGTTGATCGCGGCAAGCCAGCCGAGCTGGGAGTAGCGGGACTCGACGCCCAGGATCTCGCCGACGAACGACGCGTCCCCACGTACGACGACGTCGACTGCGGCACCTATCAGGAGCTCAGGCACGACATCGGCGACCTTGTTGATCGTCGACATGGTCACCGCGAGGATGAAGCGCCGGCGATAGACGCGGTGCCGCTTCCACAAGGAACGCAGGGGCTGTTCGGCTGCAGGGATGACGTTCACTCAGGACACCCTAAGTGCACCTACGGACGTCAGTTATGCCCGTTCGACGAGGAAGGCCCGCCCGTCGCCGCGTACGCGGGTCATGATCACGGTCGCCGGATTGGGCCCCTTGAGCTTGAGTCGCTTGATCAGCTCCTCGGGGACGATGTCGACGCCCCGCTTCTTGACCGTCAGCGTCCCGATGCGGCGCACCTGCAGGGCGGCCTTGAGCGGCTTCTCACGGAAGGGAAGCTCGTCGATGACCCGGAAACCGCGTGCCAGTGGAGTCGTCACGGCACGGTCGGAGCTGACGTACGCAATGCGCGTATCCATCAGCCAGCCGCCGATATCTCCGGCCAGCTCGCCGACCAGCCCCGACCGTATGACGGCGTCGTCGGGTTCGTAGATGTAGGCACCGGGCTGGGCGAGAGCCGCCAGCTCGCCGATCGAGACCAGTCCCTGTCCCGACGGGAGGACGGTGGCACGGCGCGTGGCCGTGGCGAAGGGTGCGCCCCACAGGCAAGCCTCGACCAGATCGCCGCCATCGCTGACCCACTCAGCCTCGACGCCTTGCGGCACCGCGTCATGTGCGAGTCCTGGCATCACCTTCGCCACCGCGCGACCTTCCAGCAGCCGGCACACCCATTCCCACGGCGGTTGCAGGTCGGAGGTGGAGAACGTACGACCGCGCCCATCGCGTCGAGCCGGATCGATGAACGCCACCTCGTCCTTGCCGATCTCAACCTTGCGTACGTCCGCGGTGATGACCTCACCGTCGAGACCCAGCGCGTGCAGGTTGGCCTCTGCGACTGCGGCTCGTACGGGATCCAGCTCGACGCCGCGTACACGGAGCCCAGCACGGGCAAAAGCGATCAAGTCGCCGCCGATGCCGCACCCCAGGTCGACCACAGACTCGGCGCCTGTCGAGGCCAGGCGAGAAGCTCGATGGGCAGCGACCCGTTGGCGGGTCGACTGCTCCAGAGCGTCGTGGGTGAAGTACATCCGGCTGGCGTCTTCGCCGAACTTGGCGATCGCTTTGCCGCGCAGGTGATTCTGCGTCACAGCGGCCGCGACGAGGGCCGATGCGTACGTCTTGCGGAGCCGGGTGCCGAGGGCCAGGTCGGTCTCCTTGCCGGCACTCTGGGCGACCTCGTCGAGCAGCAGCTGACCCGCGGGGGAGAGCAGCTTCTCGAACGTCACCAGATCCATGCATGGATTCTGCCGTGTGCCCCCAGCGGAGAGTTCAGCGGAGCGCGAACACCCTTAGCACTCTCGCACTGCGAGTGCTAGGTTTCGTATTGGCGCTCTCGCTATGAGAGTGCCAGCAAAGGTGTGCATGACCCCCGCGACGGCGTGCTCACCAGCGTCCAGAGTTCCACCGCCTGAAAGGGGAGGTCGACACGTGTCGGTCACCATCAAGCCGCTCGAAGATCGTCTGGTCATCCAGGCTGTCGAAGCCGAGCAGACCACCAAGTCGGGTCTGGTCATTCCAGAAACCGCCAAAGAGAAGCCGCAGGAAGGTCTTGTCGTTGCAGTAGGCCCCGGTCGGGTCGACGACAACGGCAACCGCGTTCCGATCGATGTCGCCGTTGGCGACAAGGTCATCTTCAGCAAGTACGGCGGAACCGAGGTCAAGTACGACGGCGAGGAGTACCTCATCCTCTCCGCTCGCGACGTCCTCGCTGTCGTTTCGTGATGTGACGCCCCGGCCCCCTCGTGGGAGCCGGGGCATCCCACGAAAACCCACAACTTTCGAAAGAAGTCACCTGCATGCCCAAGATCCTCGAATTTGACGAGAACGCCCGCCGCGCGCTCGAGCGCGGCGTCGACAAGCTCGCCGACACCGTCAAGGTCACGCTCGGCCCCAAGGGCCGCTACGTCGTGCTCGACAAGAAGTGGGGCGCCCCCACGATCACCAACGACGGCGTGACCGTCGCCCGTGAGATCGAGCTGGACGACCCGTTCGAGAACCTCGGCGCCCAGCTCGCCAAGGAAGTTGCCACCAAGACCAACGACATCGCCGGTGATGGAACGACCACCGCGACCGTGCTCGCGCAGGCCATGGTCCACGAGGGACTCCGTGCGGTTGCCGCCGGATCCAACCCGATGGGACTCAAGAAGGGCATCGAGGCGGCTGTCGCGGCTGTCGTCGAGCAGCTTCACAAGCAGGCCCGCCCGGTCGACGACGTCAAGGACATGACCGACGTCGCCACCGTCTCCTCGCGTGACGCACACATCGGCGAGCTCATCGCCGAGGCGTTCGACAAGGTCGGCAAGGACGGCGTCATCACCGTCGAAGAGTCCAACACGATGGGCACCGAGCTCGAGTTCACCGAGGGCATGCAGTTCGACAAGGGTTACCTGTCGCCGTACATGGTCACGGACACCGAGCGCATGGAAGCCGTGCTCGACGATCCGTTCATCCTCGTCAACCAGGGCAAGATCTCCTCGGTCAGCGACATCCTCCCGCTGCTGGAGAAGGTCGTTGCTGCTGGCAAGACGCTGTTCATCATCGCCGAGGACATCGACGGTGAAGCGCTCTCGACGATCGTGGTCAACAAGATCCGCGGAACGTTCACCTCGGTTGCCGTTAAGGCTCCCGCGTTCGGTGACCGTCGCAAGGCCATGCTGCAGGACATCGCCACGCTGACCGGTGCAACCGTCGTCACGCCTGACGTTGGCCTCAAGCTCGACCAGGTTGGTCTCGAAGTTCTCGGCACCTCACGTCGCGTCGTTGTCACCAAGGACGCCACCACGATCATCGACGGCGGCGGCGACAAGGCCGAGGTCGAAGGTCGGGTCAGCCAGATCAAGGCTGAGATCGAACTGTCGGACTCCGACTGGGACAAGGAGAAGCTCCAGGAGCGTCTCGCCAAGCTCGCCGGCGGCGTCTGCGTCGTCAAAGTTGGCGCAGCCACCGAAGTTGAGCTCAAGGAGAAGAAGCACCGCATCGAGGACGCCGTCTCGGCCACTCGTGCAGCGATCGAGGAAGGCATCGTCGCTGGTGGCGGTTCCGCTCTCGTACACGCAGTCTCCGTCCTCTCCGACAACCTCGGACTGACTGGCGACGAGGCCATCGGCGTCCGTATCGTGCGCCTCGGTGCCGACGCTCCGCTCGAGTGGATCGCTCGCAACGGCGGCGTCTCCGGCGAAGTTGTGGTCAACAAGGTTCGCGAGAGCGGCCAGGGCTACAACGCGGCAACCGGCGAATACGGCGACCTCGTAGCGCAGGGTGTCCTCGACCCGGTCAAGGTGACGCGTTCCGCGCTCGCCAACGCCGCGTCGATCACGGCCATGCTGCTGACGACCGAGACGCTGATCGTCGAGAAGCCCGCTGAAGAGGCTGCTGACGCTCACGCAGGTCACAACCACTAAGACTGGTTTACAAGTACGCCCGTCCCGAAAGGGGCGGGCGTACTTGCGTTCTGGGGCCCTTCCCGCCGACAGCAAAGATTAGGTTAGGCTGCCCTTATGAAACGACTCCCAGCGGCCATCGCCGCACTAGCCCTCCTGACCCTTGCCGCCTGCGGCTCCTCCGACGACAGCGAGTCCGGACCATGGACGTTCACCGACGACCTCGGCACCAAGATCTCGCTCGACTCTGCGCCCGAGCGACTCCTCGTACAGTCCTCGATGGCGGCAGCCCTGACCGACCTTGGACTTGGCGACGAGATTGTCGGAACGTTCGGTCCGCTCAAGAACGCAGCCGGCGAGCCCGACTCGCAGGTCGCCGGCCTCGACATCGATGACGTCACGGATGTCACCGCTGCGGGTGAGTACGGCTCGATCGACCTGGAGAAGGCGGCAACTCTCAAGCCCGATCTGGTCGTCACCAGCGCCTACCTCGACGACGACCTCTGGTACATCAACGACGCGACCGCCAAAGACCTGAAGAAGCTCGCGCCCATCGCGGTTGTCAGCTTCGATGGCAAGACGCTGCCAGAGCTGCTCGACGGTACGGAGCGGGCTGCCACGGCGCTTGGCGCCGACCTCGATGACGACGATGTCACCGAAGCGCACGACGAGTTCGATGCAGCGGCCAAGCGCGTTGAGGCTGCCGGTGCCGCACTCGGTGACCGCAAGATCCTCGCGGGATCCCCGTCCAAGGAACTCTTCTACGTGTCGAACCCGGCAGTCAGCCCGGACCTGAGCTACTGGCGCGAAGAACTGAACCTGCCACTCGTCGTACCGTCCAACCCTGACCCGGGCGGATACTTCGAGAGCCTGAGCTGGGAGAAGGCCGACAAGTACGACGGCGACGTCTTCCTGTACGACGACCGCACCGGCGAGGCTGGGCTGAAGTTGCTCGACGATCAGCCGGTGTTCCAGACGCTCGCAGCGGCCAAGAACAAGGCGTACATCCCGTGGACGTCGGTCGCACCGCCGAGCTACCAGGCGTACGCCGACCTGATGAACCGACTGGCCGACGACCTCGCCAAGGTCAGCTGACACATCTCACAAGATGTGGGGACCAACCGTCTGCTCCATGACCCGTACAATCAGGTCATGGAGCAGACGGGCATCCCTGACAAGTTCGCCGCCCTTGGGCTGACGTACGACGACGTGCTGCTGCTGCCCGGTCTGTCGGATCTGAACCCCTCCGAGATCGACACCACGGCACGCCTGACCCGAGGCATCAGCCTCAAGGTCCCGCTGATCAGCGCCGCGATGGACACGGTTACCGAGTCCCGCATGGCTATCGCGATGGCCCGCGAGGGTGGCATCGGCGTGCTGCACCGCAACCTCTCGCTCGACGATCAGGCCTATCAGGTCGATCTGGTCAAGCGGACCCAGACAGGCATCATCTCCAACCCCGTGACGATCGGGCCGGACGCGACGCTCGAGGATCTCGACCGCATCTGTGGCGAATACCGAGTCTCTGGACTCCCGGTCGTCGACACCGACAACCGTCTCCTCGGCATCATCACCAACCGCGACCTGCGTTTCACGCCCGTAGCCGAATGGTCGTCGACCAAGGTCGACGAAGTCATGACGCCGATGCCTCTGATCACCGGCCACGAAGGCATCTCTCGCGAGGACGCCACGCTCCTGCTGCGCAAGCACAAGCGTGAGCGCCTGCCGCTGGTCGACGACTCGGGCCGCCTTGTCGGACTCATCACGGTCAAGGACTTCGTGAAGTCCGAGCAGTTCCCGCACGCGTCCAAGGACGCTGATGGCCGCCTCATGGTCGGTGCAGCGATCGGCTACTTCGGCGATGCCTGGCAGCGTGCGACGACCCTCATCGAAGCTGGCGTCGACGTTCTGGTTGCGGACACTGCCCACGGCCACGTACGCATGCTGCTCGAGATCGTCGAGCGGCTCAAGACCGATCCCGCGACCAAGCACGTACAGGTCATCGGGGGCAACGTCGCCACCCGCGAGGGCGCACAGGCGTTCGTCGATGCTGGCGCAGATGCGGTCAAGGTCGGCTTCGGTCCTGGCTCGATCTGCACGACTCGCGTCGTGACTGGATGTGGCGTACCCCAGATCACTGCCGTCTACGAAGCTTCGCTGGCCTGCAAGCCCGCCGGCGTTCCGGTGATCGCCGACGGCGGTCTGCAGCAGTCAGGTGACATCGCCAAGGCGCTCGTCGCTGGCGCCGACACCGTGATGATCGGATCGATGCTCGCAGGCGTCGAGGAGTCTCCCGGCGAGGTCGTCTTCGTCAACGGCAAGCAGTTCAAGGCCTACCGCGGCATGGGTTCGCTAGGCGCAATGAGCAGCCGCGGCAAGAAGTCCTACTCCAAGGACCGCTACTTCCAGGCTGAAGTCACCAGCGACGACAAGATCGTTCCCGAGGGCGTCGAAGGTCAGGTCGCGTTCCGTGGACCGCTCTCGGCGGTCGCGCACCAGTTGATCGGTGGCCTCAACCAGTCGATGTTCTACGTCGGCGCTCGTACGATCCCCGAGCTGCAGGAGAAGGGCCGCTTCGTACGCATCACGTCGGCGTCGCTCAAGGAGAGCCACCCGCACGACATCCAGATGACCGCAGAAGCTCCCAACTACAGCTCGCGCTGAATCGGTGGCCACTCGAAACGTCGCGGTCTTCATCGACGCCGAGAATCTCTTCAAGGGCTACGGCAAGCTCGACATCCCTGACGTGTCGATGGATGACATCCTCGACCAGCTCGAGAAGGCGGCGTCGCGCGAAGCCGGCTCCGGCAGCATCGCGCTCTCGCGGGCATACGCCGACTGGGGGCGGATCGGTCTGGAGGACTACCGCCGCGACGTGGTGCGCAGCGGGGTCGAGACCGTGCAGGTGTTCTCGGTCGGCAAGGCAGAAAAGAATGCGGCCGACATCGTCCTGGTCGTCGACTGTCTACGAGCAGCCGCTGACCTGGACCAGCTCGAGGTCTTCATCCTCGTTTCTGCTGACGGAGACTTCGTGCCGTTGGTCCGACGCCTCCACGAGCTCAACAAGTACGTCATCGGCGCGACCCTCGCCAACCACCCGGTCAACTCCGTGCTGGAGAAGGAAGTCGACCAGTACGTCGCACTCAAGGTGAAGAAGGCGCCACCGGCCGCAGCCTTGCAGCCGGTGTTCTCAGGCGATGCAGCTAAGCCGACCAAGAAGGCTGCTCCGACCAAGAAGGCTGAGCCGGCCAAGAAGGCTGAGCCGGCCAAGAAGACTGCGCCAGCGAAGGTGCCTGCCGAGAAGCCGAAGGTTGAGGCTGCGCCAGCGAAGAAGGTCGCACCGGTTGCAGCCAAGTCATCGGGCAAGGTCAATTGGCACGACATGGCTCAGGAGATCGCCGTCGTCCACAAGGGTCCAGCCAAATCGCCTGAGGACTACAAGGCGATCATCAAGAAGGTGCTGAACGACTCGAAGGTTCGCAGCTTCTGCGACAAGCTCGCCAACCAGGGCGGCACCCTCCCGATCCTCGCGATGGCGCTCAAGGCAGCTGCACCCAAACTGAGCCCGTCGGACGCCAAGGTCAGTTCGCTGTCCCGTGCTCTGCGGTTCGCTCTCGCCGATACCCAGTACGCCTTGGCGCGTGAGAGTGACGACGTACAGCCGGTCCTCGTCCGACGCCAGAGCAACCCCGCTGGCATGCTGTCCGACCTCTCGCTTGATGACATCGCTCGAGGCGTTCAGTAGCCCACTACGCTGTCCCTATGGACATCGAGATCGGCACCGCCAAGCGCGGTCGGCGGGCCTATTCGTTCGACGACATCGCGATTGTGCCGAGCCGTCGTACGCGCGACCCGCAAGAGGTCTCGACCGCATGGCAGATCGACGCCTACCGCTTTGAACTCCCGCTGATCGCCGCGCCGATGGACTCGGTGATGAGCCCGGACACCGCGATTGCCCTCGGCAAGCACGGTGGCCTCGGCGTACTCGACCTTGAAGGCCTCTGGACTCGCTACGAAGATCCCGAGAAGCTCCTCGACGAGCTGGCAAATGGCCCGGCCGACACCAAGCGCCTCCAGGAGATCTACGCCGAGCCGATCAAGGCCGAGCTGATCAAGGCTCGACTTCAGCAGGTACGCGACTCGGGAGTGACCGTTGCAGGAGCGTTGTCGCCACAGCGCACCAAGCAGTTCGCCTCGACCGTCGTTGAGGCCGGAGTCGACCTGTTCGTCATCCGCGGCACCACGGTCTCCGCGGAGCACGTGTCGGGCAGCGCGGAGCCGCTCAACCTCAAGGAATTCATCTACGAGCTGGACGTGCCCGTCATCGTCGGTGGCTGTGCGACCTACCAGGCAGCGCTGCACCTCATGCGTACTGGCGCTGCGGGCGTACTCGTCGGCTTCGGCGGCGGAGCCGCACATACGACTCGCTCCGTGCTGGGCATCTCGGTGCCGATGGCATCGGCTGTCGCCGATGTGGCAGCAGCGCGTCGTGACTACCTCGACGAGTCGGGCGGCCGCTACGTCCACGTCATCGCCGACGGCTCGATTGGTCGCAGCGGCGACATAGCCAAGGCCATCGCCTGCGGTGCGGACGCTGTGATGATCGGTTCGCCCTTTGCTCGCGCCGCAGAGGCGCCGGGTCGAGGCGTCCACTGGGGCGCGGAGGCATGGCACGCAGAACTGCCCCGTGGTGAGCGCGTCGAGATCGGCACGGTCGGCGACCTGCAGTCGGTGCTGTTCGGCCCCTCGTCCGTCCCCGACGGCACGATGAATCTGATCGGGGCGCTGCGACGTGCCATGGCGACGACTGGTTACAGCGACCTCAAGGAATTCCAGCGGGTCGAGGTCGTCGTCGGTTGACCGTCCCCGCGAGGGTCGAGTGGGACGACGCGGACGCCGTACGACTGCGCGACGCCATGCAAGCCGAGATTCGGGGGATGTACGCCGATGACCCGACGTCGCAGAACCGCGACGGCCGACTCGAGATTGATCCGGGTTCCATCGTGTTCACCGCGGTGATCCGCGATGGTGACGAGCCGATCGGTCACGTCGCACTGCGACGCCTGGGCGATGACCTTGAGATCAAGCGGATGTACGTCGTTCCCGAACGACGCGGTGGCGATCTGGCCGAGCGATTGCTGGCCGAGGTGGAACGTGAGGCCCGGTCGCTGGGTGCACCTCGGCTGATCCTGCACACGGGAGGTCGGCAGCAGGCGGCGTTGGCGTTTTACGAACGGCACGGCTACACGCCGATCGACATCTACCCGCCGTACGAGCAGCTGGTCTACTCGCTGTGCTTCGAGAAGGTGCTGACCAGTCCGAACTAGACCACTGACGGACGACCAGGACCCGACTCCGCCACGGAGTCGGGTCCCGGTTTTCTGGAGTTCAAGCGGCGACGAGTCGGCGACCGTGGCGCTTGGATCCGAGCCTGTGGCCGAGGGCCACGAGACCGAACCCGACCGCGAAGATTGCCGCGGCAACCAGACCGTACGAGATCGGAACCGTGTCGGGATTCTTGGGGAATGCTGAGGTGTCGCCACCGACCCACTCCCGCGTGAGTGCGAGACCTTGGTAGGTGAAGGCCCAGAGGTAGGCGATTGCATACGTGACGTTCGCGTTGAGGTGCGACCTCAGCAAGAAGCCCAGCGGGAACGCGAGCAGCACGGTGACGACGGCAATCATGAGCGAACCTCCGACTGACGCTTCGAGGACGAGAACATCAGCACGACGATGACGACGGTGAGCACGACGCCGAGCGCCGAGATCGCCTTGATGTCGGACGAAACGTCGACGAAGAACACCGGTAGCGACGTCAGTGTGATGACGATGATGCTGGCCGCCGTGAGTCGAGCTGCTGGCCTGCTGCGCTGTCGCCAGGCGACGATGCCCGCAACGACGGCGACGACGGCGAGTAGCGAGGAGATGATGAGGATCGCCATCGGAGGGCTGTCCTCGCCGTCGCCTGTCGGGATCAGAAAGCTGGGAATGTTGGTGATCCCGTAGAAGATGGCAAGACCGAGACCAACCTTGTTCTTGGTTGACCACGGTGCGTCTGTGGTGTTCATGGTGACTCCTTGGTTGGGGTGTGACCTCCACGTTGGTCCTCGCACGACCCGTCCACATCCGTCGGCGTTCCTGATTCTCCGGGACATCTCCCGGGTCGTATAGGTGCAAGATCCCGGGTCATCAGACCGCGTAGGCGAGACACTGGTCTCATGGATCCCATCCGCGTGCTCCTCGCCGACGACCATCCGGTGGTGCGCAGCGGCTTGCGTGCCCTGCTCGACTCGTTGCCTGGGTATGACGTGGTTGCAGACGTAGCTGACGGAGAGGCAGCAGTCCGGGAAGCCCAGCTGACCAAGCCCGATGTCGTCCTCATGGACATTCGCATGCCGGGGATTGACGGCATCGAGGCGACTCGTCGGTTGCGAGCAGCGGTTCCCGACACGGCGATCCTGGTACTGACAATGTTCGACGACGACGACACGGTGTTCGCAGCCATGCGAGCTGGCGCCATGGGGTACCTGCTCAAGGGCGCCGAGCAGGACGAGATCGACCGCGGCATACGAGCGGTCGTGGCTGGCGAGGCGATCTTCAGTCCGGGTGTTGCGCAGCGCGTCCTCGGCTTCCTTAGCTCGCCGCGTGCTGGTGGAGATCCTTTCCCGGAGCTGACCGAGCGTGAGAGAGAGGTGCTGGATCTCGTGGCTGCGGGTCGACGCAATCAGGCCATCGCCGAAGAGCTCTTCCTCTCGCCGAAGACCATCGCCAACCACATCTCCTCGATCTTCGTGAAGTTGGCCGTGGCCGACCGTTCCGAGGCGATCGTTCGCGCTCGTCAGGGCGGGCTCGGTGGGCCGTGAGCGTGCTGCTGGCGGCCGCCATCGTGTTCGGCGTCTCTGCCGCAGTAGCCGGATGGTTCATCCTCAAAGGTTCGACGGCGCGGAGTTCCGGGACGCTGATGCTGCTCGGCGGTGTCGCGACGCTCGGCGGGTGCGCCGCCGTCCAGCTTGAGCTCGACGGTGCCGCAGCGGTTCTCTTCCGGGCTGCAGGATGCCTGGCGATTCCAGCAGCACTCGCCCTGTTTCCACGACCGCGCTGGAGCGAGCCGCTCGGCTTCGTCCTCATTACGGTGGTTGTGTCTGCCGGGGTCATCGCGACCACGTGGGCATCCGCGGTTGAGTCGATGGGATTTGTCATCGTTCCCGCCCTTCTGCTCGGTGTGTGGTGGGGACTGGAACGCGGGGACCAGGATGAGCGGCGAGCGCTGACGTGGTCGTCGCTGGTGTGGATCACGTGCGGCCTCGTCGCCACATTGATCGGATTCGTGCGGGAGTCGGCGGAGTCCGCTGAAGCGTTCGACATCGCCTCGCTTGCTGTGTTCCTCGCCAGCCTCGGGCCGCCCGCCATGGTGATCGGCGTGCTTCGCCCGGAGCTCGTGGACGTGCGGGGCCTGGTGACCCGCGCGGTCGTGGCGGCAACTGTGCTGTTCACGTTCCTCGCCGTGGCGATCGGACTGATCTCCGTGATCGAAGACCTTCGCGGCCAACCACTGCAAGCTGCGCCGGTGGCGGTCCTATGCGCGGTGTTGGCCTTCGGCGTACGCCCGCTTCAGGTGACGCTGCGCGGCGTCGTGGATCAGTTGCTGTTCGGTGATCGCCCAGATGCGCTCACGGCGGCCTCGAGCCTTGCAGATCGAATCGGGGACGACCCAGTCCTTGCCCTCGCCGCTATCCGCGAGGCCCTGGTCCTCCCGTACGCGAGCCTCCGCGTGGGAGACGAGACGCTGGCGACGTCCGGTTCCGAGGTGACGCACACCCGTGCGCTTCCACTACGCCTCGGAAACGACCTGCTGGGCGAGGTAGTCGTCGGGCTTCGCCCCGGTGACTTGGGGCTGTCGGCCGCCGATGAGGATGTCCTGCGGATCGTCGCACCGCTCCTCGCCCAGACCCTGAGAGCGCGGGCGCTCGCGAGCGATCTCAAGGAATCGCGCGGTGCAGCGATCACGGCCATCGAGGAGGAGCGTCGTCGGCTGCGCCGTGACATCCACGACGGGCTGGGCCCGACCCTCTCGGGAGTTGCTTTCTCGGCTGATGCTGCCCGCAACCAGATCCGAAGCGCGCCAGAGCGAGCGGAGGAGCTTCTGCTGGGTCTGCGTGCCGACACCGCAGGGGCGATTCTGGAGATCCGACGACTGGTCGAGGGGCTCCGACCTCCCGCCCTCGACGAGCTCGGTCTCTTTGGCGCCGTTCGCCAGCACGCGGCCGCTCTGCTCACTGACGGGGGAGCACCGTTGCAGGTGGATATCTCCACACCCGACGACCTGCCGACCGTCTCGGCGGCCGTGGAGGTTGCCGCCTATCGCATCGTCATCGAGGCACTGACGAATGTCGCGCGGCACGCGGATGCGACTCGCGCGTCGGTCAGCTTCACCTGCGGGGACGAGAACCTCCTTCTGGAGGTTCGCGACGACGGGCACTCGATCGGCGCGTGGACTTCGGGGGTTGGGGTGAAGTCGATGCGCGAGCGTGCTGAGGGTGTCGGCGGATCTTTGACCGCTGGGCCCGGCACCAACGGCGGGCGCGTCCGGGCGACCCTTCCCCTGTAGTCCGTCGAGAACATCACATTGCACCCGCTGGGCAACCGGGTCAGGCACCCCTTACGATGGTGAGGCTTGCCTTACAAAGGGCAACCTGAGCAGATGGACCCCCCCAATGACTTCACGATTTTCATTCCCGGCAGTTGGCGTCCTGACGCTGGCCGCGCTCACGCTTTCGGCCTGCGCCTCGGATGGCACCGCCTCCGGAGCCCTCACCGTCAAGGCCTCCGACTCGTCCTGCAATATCTCGTCGTCCAAGCTCGAGGCCGGACCGTCGACCTTCAAGGTCACCAACGGTGGCAGCAAGGTCACCGAGTTCTACGTCTACGCCGAGGGCGACCGCATCATGGGCGAGGTCGAGAACATTGGTCCCGGCCTCTCACGCGACTTGGTCGTCGACCTGCCCAAGGGCACCTACGAAGGCGCCTGCAAGCCGGGCATGATCGGCGATGGCATCCGGGAGACCCTCACCGTCTCCGGTGAAGCCGCCAAGAAGCTGTCCGACTCCGAGGAGCTCACGGCTGCCGCTGACAGCTACGAGCGCTACGTGAAGTCGCAGTCCGATGCGTTGATCGTCAAGACCGAGGAGTTCGTCGCTGCGGTCAAGGCCGGCAACGTCGACGAAGCCAAGACGCTGTTCCCGATCGCCCGTACCTACTGGGAGCGCATCGAGCCCGTAGCGGAGAAGTTCGGTGACCTCGACCCGATCACCGACGGACGCGAGCCCGACGCGATCGCAGAAGGCGTCGACTTCACCGGCTGGCACCGCATCGAGAAGCAGCTCTGGGTGTCCAACAACACCAAGGGCATGGACAAGTACGCCGATCAGCTCCTCGCCAACGTCAAGAAGATCGTCAAGCTCGGCCAGGACGCCCCGCTGACGGCGCTTGAGCTCGCTCAGGGCTCCAAGGCGCTCCTCGACGAGGTGGCGACCGGCAAGATCACCGGCGAAGAGGACGAGTTCAGCCACACCGACCTCTGGGACTTCAAGGCCAACATCGAAGGCTCGCAGGCAGCCATTGCCTCCCTGCGTCCGGTCCTCGAGGCCCAGGATCCCGAGCTGGTCAAGGATCTGGACGCCAAGTTCAAGTTGGTTGATGCCGAACTCAACCAGCACCAGGACATGACGACCGGTGACTGGAAGTTCTACGACGAACTCACCAAGGATCAGGTCAAGAAGCTCTCAGATGCTGTTGCAGCCCTGAGCGAGCCGATCAGCAAGGTTGCGGCCGTTGTCGCAGCCTCCGCCTGAGACACTCGGCGAGTGACCACAGACAGCTCAGCACCTGAGTCCGGCCTCTCCCGCAGGAAACTGCTGGGAGCGGCCGGGCTTGGTGCGTTGGCGGCCGGAGCCGTCGGTGCGGGCGCGGGATTTGCCATCGGCGACAAGCCGGTCGAGGTTGTGCCGGATCCCGATGCGCTGCCGATCCCGTTCGAAGGCAAGCACCAGGCTGGCATCGTCACGCCGGCCCAGGATCGTCTTTACTTTGCGGCGCTCGACCTCACTACCGAGAGCCGCGGCGACCTGATCCTCCTCCTCAAGGAGTGGACCGAGGCCGCGCGCAAGATGACGCAGGGCAACGACGTGGGTGAGTTTGGCGCAGTCGCCGGATCCCCGTTCGCGCCGCCGGAGGACACCGGCGAAGCGCTGGGTCTGCCACCGTCAGGTCTGACGATCACGATCGGTTTCGGTCGCGGCATGTTCGTCGACGGCAAGGGCAAGCCTAGGTTCGGACTCGACGGCAAGCTCCCGGATCGCCTCAAGGACCTGCCGCTGTTCTCGGGCGATCGGCTTGACGACGCTCTGTGTGGCGGAGACCTCGCCATCCAGGCCTGCGCGAACGATCCGCAGGTCGCGGTGCACGCGGTCCGCAACCTCGTACGCATCGCGTTCGGCCGCGCTTCGGTGCGCTACTCGCAGATGGGCTTCGGACGTACATCTTCGACGTCGTCCGCTCAGGTCACGGCTCGCAACATGCTCGGGTTCAAGGACGGCACCGCCAACATCAAGGCTGAGGACGCCAAGGATCTCGACGACTTCGTCTGGGTACCCAAGGGCGACGGTCCGGACTGGATGGTCAACGGCTCGTACCTCGTGACTCGCAAGATCGACATGCGGATCGAGATCTGGGACCGCGAGCCTCTCGAAGGTCAGGAAGCGATCATCGGCCGCACCAAGGGTTCGGGTGGTCCGCTGTCGGGCGGCGACGAGTTCGACAAACTCGACTTCAAGGCGAAGGGCGAAGACGGCGAGCTCGCGATCGGCAAGGTGGCGCACGTACGTCTTGCGCATCCGGACTTCAACAAGGGCGCCAAGATCCTGCGCCGCGGCTACAACTTCGTCGATGGATCCAACGGGCTCGGCCAGCTCTCTGCCGGGCTGTTCTTCATCGCCTATCAGCGTGATCCTGAGAAGCAGTTCGTCCAGATCCAGCGCAACCTTGCGGGCAAGCTCAACGACGTTCTCAACGAGTACATCGTGCACGTTGGCTCGGGTTTGTTCGCCTGCCCGCCGGGCGTGACGACCGAGGGCTACTGGGGCGAGAAGCTCTTCGCATAGTCGGAAAGGCATACCAGCGGTATGCTCGCCCCTATGTCTGTTGCTGAAGCCGCACCAAAAACTACTTCTTCGCTGGTCACACCTGAGAGGGTTGCCGAACTCACGGCGCTGATCCGGACCACCTCTGGCGAGACTCGTACGACGATTTCGCCGATGAATGGTGAGCCTGTCGCCGAGATCCCCGTCTCGAGCATCGCGGACGTCGAGGCGGCGTTTGCTGCTGCTCGTACGGCCCAGGAGGCGTGGTCCAAGACGTCACTGCGTGAGCGCAAGAAGGCGCTGCTTCGCCTGCACGACCTCGTACTTGAGCACCAGGACGAGCTGATGGACCTGATCCAGATCGAGTCGGGCAAGAGCCGCGCGCACGCGTTCGATGAGATCGCGCACGTGGCCCTGACGGCCCGCTTCTATGCGCGTCGCTTGAAGAAGCAGCTCAAGCCCAAGCGTCGCAACGGTGCGCTGCCGCTGCTGACCAGCGTCACCGTCATCCCGCAGCCCAAGGGTGTCGTCGGTTTGATCAGCCCGTGGAACTACCCGCTCACCATGGCCGTCTCGGACGGCATCCCTGCTGTCGCGGCTGGCAACGCCATCGTGCACAAGCCCGACAGCCAGAGCCCGCTCATTGCGCTGGCTGGCATCGAACTGATGCGCAAGGCCGGCTTCCCGGCCGAGATCTGGCAGGTCGTCAGCGGTGCCGGTTCGGTCGTTGGCACGGCGATCATCGAGCGCGCCGACTACATCTGTTTCACCGGATCCACCGCGACCGGCAAGCTCATCGCCCAGCAGGCAGCTGCTCGTTTGGTGAGCTGCTCTCTCGAGCTCGGTGGCAAGAACCCGATGATCGTCCTCCCGAGCGCCAACATCAACAAGGCCGCAGCAGGTGCGGTCGAGGCGTGCTTCTCCTCGGCTGGTCAGCTCTGCGTCTCGATTGAGCGCCTCTACGTACCGGAAGAGAAGTACGAGGAGTTCAAGACCGCGTTCGTAACGCGCGTCGAACACCTCGCGCTGGGCGCGGCTCTCGACTGGGATGCCGACATCGGCTCGCTGGTCTCGCAGTCCCAGCTCGAGACGGTTACCGCCCATGTGAAGGATGCTGTCGCCAATGGCGCGACAGTCCTGGCCGGTGGCAAGGGGCGCCCGGACCTGGGCCCATACTTCTACGAGCCCACGGTCCTCGAAGGCGTCACGGAGTCGGCCGAGTGCTTTGCTGGTGAGACCTTCGGCCCGCTGGCGTCGCTCTACCCGTACAAGACGACCGAAGACGCTGTGGCGCTCGCCAATGGCGGCGAGTACGGCCTCAACGCCAGCCTCTGGGGCAAGCCTCGCGAGGCCAAGGCGATCGCGTCTCGCATCAAGGCTGGCACGGTCAACATCAACGAAGGCTTCTCCGCGACCTTCGGCAGCGTCGACGCGCCGATGGGTGGCATGCGCCAGTCCGGTCTCGGCCGTCGACAGGGCGCCGAGGGCATCCTGCGCTACACCGAGCCACAGTCGATCGGCGTCCAGCGCCTCATGCCGATGAACGGTCCGAGCGCCCTGCAGGCCCGCACGTGGGCCAAGCTGCTCACAGTCGGACTCAAGGTCCTGCGTCGGACGCCGCGCGCATGAGCGCCGAGTTCGACTACGACGTCCTGGTCATCGGCTCGGGCTTCGGCGGCAGCGTTTCCGCGCTCCGGCTGACCGAGAAGGGCTACAAGGTCGCTGTTCTCGAGGCGGGCAAACGCTACGAGGACGCTGACTTCGCCAAGAGCTCGTGGCGGCTGCGCAAGTTCCTGTGGTTGCCCCAGCTCGGCTGCTACGGCATCCAGCGCATCGACAAGCTCAAAGACGTCTTGATCCTGTCGGGCGCGGGAGTCGGCGGAGGCTCGCTGGTCTACGCCAATACGTTGTACGAACCGCTCGACCCGTTCTACAAGGACTCCGCCTGGGGCCACATCACGGACTGGAAGGCGGAGCTCGCTCCGTACTACGACCAGGCCAAGCGCATGCTCGGCGTCACGGTCTACCCGTACGTGTCGCCGGCCGATGAGATCGTCAAGAAGGTTGCCGAACGCATGGGCGTCGGCGGCACGTTCCACCACACGCCGGTCGGCGTCTTCTTCGGTCAGCCGGGGGAGAAGGTGGCGGATCCGTTCTTCGGAGGTGCCGGGCCCGAGCGCAACGCCTGCCTCAACTGCGGCGAGTGCATGACGGGTTGTCGCCACAACGCCAAGAACACCTTGGTCAAGAACTACCTCCACCTGGCCGAGAAGGCCGGTGCAGAGGTGCACCCACTCACGACAGCCACCGCCGTACGACCGCTGCCCGGTGGCGGCTACGAGATCGAAGTGCGCCGTACGAACAAGCGATTCCGCCCGCGCAAGAAGATCACCGCCGAGCAGGTCGTGTTCTCCGCCAGCACGATGGGCACGCAGAAACTGCTGCACAAGATGAAGGACAAGGGCCACCTGTCGGGTGTCTCGGACCGCCTGGGCCTGCTGACGCGTACGAACTCTGAGGCGCTCCTCGGCTCGATCGCCGACGGCAAGGACGTCGACTACAGCGAGGGTGTGGCGATCACCTCGTCCTTCCACCCGGACGAGTACACCCACATCGAGCCGACCCGCTACGGCAAGGGCTCCAATGCCATGTCGCTGATGCAGACCGTGCTGACGGATGGCAGCTCTGACAAGGCTCGTTGGCGGGTGTGGCTCCGTGAGATGTGGGCCCAGAAGCGCTTCCTGTTCAAGCTCTACGACCTGCGCCACTGGTCGGAGCGCACAATCATCGCGCTGGTCATGCAGACGCACGACAACTCGATCACGACCTACACCAAGCGCGGAATCACCGGTCGACGCAAGCTGACCTCCAAGCAGGGCCATGGTGCACCCAACCCCGCGTTCATCGAGCCCGGACATCGCGCCGTACAGATGATGGCCGAGGAGATGGGCGGTACGCCGGGCGGCACGATCGGTGAGCCGTTCAACGTTCCGCTGACCGCGCACTTCATGGGCGGCTGCGCGATCGGCGACAGCCCCGAAAACGGTGTCGTTGACCCGTATCAGCGACTTTTCGGCCACGAGGGCCTGCACGTGGCCGATGGCTCGGCGATCACCGCCAACCTGGGCGTGAATCCCTCGCTGACGATCACCGCTCAGACCGAGCGTGCGATGTCGTACTGGCCCAACAAGGGTGAGGAAGACCTACGCCCCGCCGTGGGCCAGGCGTACCGCAAGATCGATCCGATCGCCCCGAAGAGCCCGGTTGTGCCCGCAGACGCCCCCGCGGCGCTGCGTTTGCCGATTATCGGCGTCAGCTGAGCGTACGAATTCCCTGCAATCACGGGAAAAAGTGCCACTAAAGCACAGAGCCCGACCGGGAGGGAGCTCACGGGTCGGGCCCTGTTGTGCCAACTAGAAGTGGGCACATGATCTAACGGGAGGGAGTTTTGTTAGATCCACTCTGTAAAACGAGGCGATACACACATGGTTACGTCGTTACCCAAGTAATTTTGCGCCGATAGACTGCCTGCGTGACCCCCGAACATGACCTTGTCCTTGTCGTTGATTTTGGGGCGCAGTACGCGCAACTGATCGCTCGCCGCGTACGCGAGGCTCGGGTCTATTCCGAGATCGTTCCGCACACCATGTCAGCGGCCGAAATTCTGGCTCGCAAGCCCGCAGCGATCATCCTTTCGGGTGGCCCGTCGTCCGTGTACGAAGAGGGCGCACCGCGGCTCGATCCGGCGATGTTGCAGGGCGATGTGCCCGTATTCGGTATTTGCTACGGATTCATGGCCATGGCGCAGGCGCTCGGCGGCAATGTCGCCAAGACCGGTCAGCGTGAGTACGGCCGTACAGCGGTCTCGGTCCTCGAACCCGGAACGCTGCTCGCTGGACTTCCCGAGACGCTGACGTCCTGGATGTCGCACGGTGACGAAGTCATCGGCGCTCCCGAGGGATTCACTGTCAACGCCAACTCCCCACGCGCGACGGTTGCCGCATTCGAGGACACCGGCCGCCGCCTTGCTGGCGTGCAGTGGCACCCCGAGGTCATGCATAGCGAGCACGGCCAGCAGATCCTCGAGCAGTTCCTCGTAGAGATCGCCGGCTGCCGCCAGACCTGGACCAGCAGCAACATCGTGGAGGAGCAGATCGAGCTCATCCGCAAGCAGGTCGGCGACTCCCGCGTCATTTCCGCGCTCTCGGGCGGCGTCGACTCAGCCGTCTCGACTGCACTCGTACAACGCGCGATTGGTGATCAGCTCACCGCCGTGTTTGTCGACCACGGACTCCTCCGCGAAGGCGAAGCCGAGCAGGTCGAGAAGGACTATGTGAAGGCAACCGGCGTTGACCTCAAGGTCGTCGATGCCAAGGACCAGTTCCTCGGCTTCCTCGCTGGCGTCAGTGACCCCGAGGAGAAGCGCAAGATCATCGGACGCGAGTTTATCCGCGTCTTCGAGGCTGCCGAGCGCGAAGTCCTCGCGACGCCCGGACCGCCCGTGAAGTTCCTCGTGCAGGGGACGCTCTACCCCGACGTCGTCGAATCCGGTGGGGGAGCGGGCGCGTCCAACATCAAGAGCCACCACAACGTTGGCGGCTTGCCCGAAGACCTTGAGTTCAGCCTGATCGAGCCGCTTCGTACGTTGTTCAAGGACGAGGTACGCGACGTCGGTCGGCAGCTCGGCATTCCCGAGGCGATCGTTGGTCGGCACCCGTTCCCCGGCCCTGGCCTCGCGATCCGCATCGTCGGCGCCGTCGATGCCGATCGTCTTCGCATCCTGCGTGCCGCTGACCTGATCGTCCGCGACGAGACGACCGCTGCTGGCCTCGACGGTGACATCTGGCAGTTCCCCGTCGTACTCCTCGCCGACGTCCGCTCCGTCGGCGTCCAGGGCGATGGCCGTACGTACGGTCACCCGATCGTGCTGCGGCCTGTCTCGAGTGAAGATGCGATGACTGCCGACTGGAGCCGTCTCCCGTACGACGTGCTCGAGCGCATCTCGACCCGGATCACCAACGAGGTCGACGAGGTCAATCGCGTCGTACTCGACATCACCAGCAAGCCGCCCGGAACCATCGAGTGGGAGTAGTCGCCTAGCTGAGGCGATCCAGCCGTTCCCTGGCCCTGGCCAGCTCCTTGTGAGCGGTATCGCGAGCCTTGGTGGCTTGAGCGACGGCTCGTTGCAGTCCTCGTGAGTCGGCATCCGCTTCAGCCGCGTCTTCCTGAAGTGTCTGGAGCTCCTTCTTCAGGTCGTCGATGCGCTGGTGCAACTCCGCCCGTGCCAGCTCATTGGCCTCGTACGCTGTCTCGCTCTCCTTGAGGTCGGTGTCGGCCTGGTCCGCCGCGTCGACTGCTTCGGCGACCAGATCGCGCGCGGCGTCCTCCTGAGCGACTTTGGGGTCTGGAAGATCGGGGACTGCGGTGAGCCGGCGCTCCCGGGGTCGGTCCTCACGTGGGTTCAGCTCGAAGCCTGGCAACGCCACGCTGTCTGACAGGTCGATGAAGCCCATTCCGGCTCCCGAGAGCGCTGACACCAGAAGTCCTGCCTGCACGGCTCGGGCAGCCTCGGAGCTGGCGAGCGCGGCTTTGATGGTCTCGTCGACACCGTTCGCGACCGCCGCGCTGAACGAGACACCGTGCTCACTGGCCAGCTCGGCTCCCTCGACGGCCACTTGCCTGAGCAGGGTCTTCCGTTCGCCGTTCAGCTCGCGTAGGCGTGCGCCGTCACCCTGCTCCTGGGCTTCGCGCAACTCTTCGCCAAGGTCAGCGACGTCCTGCAGGAGTTCTTCGCTGTTGCGGGCGAGCAGGTTGATCACCACCGCGGCGGAGCTGGGCTTGCGGAGCTCGCCGATCGCCTTGCTCAACGCCAGGTCGCCTGCGGTGCGAGCGGCAGCGACGCTCTCCTTGCGAGCCGCGATGAACTCCTCAGGAGGCACGGAGTAGAGATCGTGCGCAATCGAGCCGAGGTCCATGACCGCCACCCTAAACGGGCGGCAATCACAACGCGTTCCCACAGCGATATTCACAGTGTGGATAGTTCTTTAGAACTAGTTGGGCCTGGTCACTGGAACACGTCGGGAATGCCGTCGCTGTCGCTGTCGAGGCGCTCGCGGGCATCGATCTCGCGATAGCGGCGATTGCGGGAGGTCAGGATCAGCGCTGCACCAAGTGCCGAGACGACTGATCCGACAAGGACGCCGATCTTGACGTGCTCGTCGGTGAGGTTGCCGACGCCGTACGCGAGCTCGCCAATCAGCAGCGAGACCGTGAAGCCGACTCCGGCAAGCATCGCGACGCCGAATACATCGGGCCAGTCGAGGTCTTCATCGAGTTGGGCGCCGGTGAACGTCGCCATCAGCCAGGTCGCCAGGAAGATGCCGACCGTCTTGCCGAGGAAGAGTCCGGCGATGATGCCGAGGGTGATCGGTTCGGTCATCGCGTCCTTGAATCCAGCCCACCCTTCGACGTTCACTCCGGCCGCGAAGAACGCGAAGATCGGCACCGCGATTGCGGATGACAGCGGTCGGAAGAGGTGCTCGAAGTGCTCTGCGAGACCGACACCTTCACCGCCATCGCTACGCAGGACCGGAACGGCGAACGCGAGCAGAACGCCCGCGACGGTGGCGTGGACGCCTGAGGCGTGCACCAGCGCCCACGTGGCTCCGGCGAGGGGGAGCAGCAGCCACCACGAGCTGACCCGCCGTTGTACGAGGACCGTGAACGCCAGAAGTGGCAGCAGCGCCAGTAGCAGGTAGTTGAGGTGCAGTGACGAGGTGTAGACGACAGCGATGATGATGATCGCGATCAGGTCGTCGACCACCGCAAGGGTGAGCAGGAACGTACGAAGGCCGCCGGGCAGGTGGCTGCCGATCACGGCCAGGACGGCGAGGGCGAAGGCGATGTCAGTTGCCGTCGGGATCGCCCATCCCTTCAGGGAGCCGCCGAGGTTGAACAACACGAACACCAGAGCGGGTACGGCCATACCGCCGAGTGCAGCGACCACGGGGAGCGCTGCACGCTGCGGGTCGCGCAGGTCTCCGCCGACGAACTCACGCTTCAGCTCGAGCCCGGCGACGAAGAAGAAGATCGCGAGCAAGCCGTCGGACGCCCATCCGCCCAGGGTCAGGTGGAGGTGCAGCGACTCTGGTCCGAATGCCGTGTCGCGGAGATTGGCATATCCGTCGCCGAGGTTGGCGAAAAGGATGGCTGCAGCCGTGGCAATCAGCAGCAGCACTCCGCCGAGCGTCTCCTGACGAAGGATGTCGGCTATGCGTGATGCTTCGGGCCACGAGCCCCGTCCGAATAGCCGAGAGACCATGCGCCCAGCCTAGCCGTGTGCCTAGTCGTGATAAGATAAATGAAGATTCAACTAACTAGGAGAACGATCATGCCCGTCACTCGTCTCAACCACGCAGTGCTTTACGTCCGCGATGTTGATGCCAGCGTCGCGTTCTACGCCAGCACGCTGGGGTTCAAGACCGTCATGGCTTTCCCCGGAGCTGCGTTCCTGCAGGCCAATGGCAGCAACAACGACCACGATCTCGGGCTCTTCCAGATCGGCGCCCAGGCAGGGGATTCGGGAGCCGGTCGTACGACGGTCGGCCTGTATCACCTGGCATGGGAGGTCGACACGCTCGACGAGCTCGCCGCCACACGCCAGCGACTGGTCGACGCAGGAGCCCTCGTGGGCGCCACCGATCACGGAACGACCAAGGCGCTGTATGCCCAGGATCCCGACGGCATCGAGTTCGAGGTCAGCTGGCTCGTGCCAGCCGACCGGCTCACCCAAGAGGTTCTCGACTCGCGGAAGGCCACGAGCCCGTTGAACCTCGAGGCAGAGATTGCTCGGTTCGGCGGTCAGACGCTCGGTGGGATCGGCATCTCGATCAACGTGTGACCCGATAACCTTCCGGCATGCCCGACGTCGCGATCTCTGCGCCGAACGAGGCTGCCGCTGACGCCGGTGAACAGATTGCGTTGGCGGGCGGCAATGCCATCGACTCCGCGATCGCCACGACTCTGGTGACGATGGTCAATGAAGTTGGCATCGTCTCGTTGAGCTCCGGCGGGTTCATCACGGTCCAGCCGCCCGACGGCAGCGCGCCACATACGGTCGACGGCTGGATGGACATGCCCGGCCGAGATCGCGCGCTCGGCGGCGGTACGTGGGATATCTACACCGACTACGGCGGGGGTGTCACCGTCACGATCGGCGCTGGCTCCGTCGCCTGCCACGGCTCAGTGGCGGCGTTCGGAGAGGCGCATCAACGCTGGGGGAGTGTGCCCTGGCGGGAGCTTGTTGCGCCGGCGATCGAGGTCGCCCGTGGTGGCTTCCAGCTCGGTACGGCGTCGCGCTTCTATCTCGACTACGTCCATGACGACATCTTCGGCTGGGACGACCAGAGCCATGCCGCCGTGCACCACGACGACGGCACCATCTCGACGGGTCTGGTCAACCTGCCCGATCTGGTGGGTGCGCTCGAGCTGATCGCTGAGGAAGGGCCGTCGGCGCTGCACACGGGTGACCTGGCAAGGCTGATCAGCGACGACGTGATCGACCGTGGCGGGATTCTGGGTCCCGCCGATCTGGCGGCGTACAGGCCCATCGTCAGACCATCCCTGATGAGCACGGTCGGCGAGTGGCAACTCGGTACCAACCCGCCTCCTTCGGTCGGCGGCGTGTGCGTCGCGGCGATGCTGCGGCTGCTTGAGGATCACCCGAGCGCGGATGTCGACCACCTCGTACGCGTACAGCGCGCAGTGCTGGGGCACCGACTCGACACCTTGGACCACAGCGAAGATCTTGAGCGCGATGCTGCAGCGTTCCTCGAGCTGATCGACCGCGACCACCTCGCGGTTCTCGAATCCGGATCGACGGCGCACGTCTCGGCGACCGACAGTGATGGAGGGGCCTGCGCCATCACGGTGTCGTCCGGCTACAGCTCGGGAATGATCGCCAAGGGCACCGGCATCTGGCTCAACAACTGCCTCGGTGAGCAGGAGCTCAACGCCAAGGGGCTGCACGGCCTTGCTCCGGGTACGAGGTTGCTGTCCAACATGGCGCCGACTGTTGGCCACCACCCCGATGGATCGTCGATCGCGATCGGATCGCCCGGTGCGGACCGCATCACGACGGCGATCGTTCAGGTGCTTGCAGGATTCATCAATGGCGGACTCGGGCTCCAGGACGCCGTCAACCACCCGCGAGTCCACGTACACCGCGCTGGTCGCCCGGACGAGGACGTGAAGATCGAGACCACGCCGTCGATGTATTACGGCGGCGTTGGCGTCACCCTGCGCAAGCCGGATGGACGCCTGGTTGCCGCGGCAGATCCGCGGCGCGACGGCGCTGTTCGCCTCGTCCATGGACGAGATGGGGTGTGACGGGAAGCGTGAACGAGCGAAGCGAGAGAACCATGATGCCGTTTTCACGCCGTAGCCTCCGTACCGTGTCCTTTCTGACGGAGGTGAAGGCGTGAAGGTCCCACTCGTCATTGCCCATCGTGGTGTTCCGGGCCATCGGCTCGAGCACACCCGCCCGTCGTACCTCCTCGCCATTGAGCAAGGCGCCGACTTCATTGAGCCCGACGTCGTCAGTACCAGCGACCACATCCTCGTGGTACGCCACGAGAACGAGATCGACGGCACGACGGACGTGGCCGAGCGCCCGGAGTTCGCTGATCGCAAGGCCACCAAGGTCGTCGACGGTGTCTCGCACACGGGTTGGTTCACCGAGGACTTCACCTTGGCCGAGCTCAAGACGCTGCGTTGCAAGGAACGCATCCCGGATCTTCGCCCCAAAAATGTCGCGCTTGCGGGTACCGAGGAGATCCTCACCCTTGACGAGGTCCTCGACATCGCTGAGGACGCGGGAGGAGAAGCGCCAGTCGGCGTCTACATCGAGACCAAGCACCCGAGCTATTTCGAAGCCCTGGGCATCAGCCTCAACGACCTGCTGATCGAAACGCTCGAACGCCGAGGGTTCAACGATCCTGATTCAACGATCGTGATCCAGTCCTTCGAGTCAGCGAACCTCCGCGCGCTTCGCCCGCGTACTCCAGCGATGCTCGTACAGCTGATGTCGGTCGAAGGTCAGCCGGCGGACTTCACAGTCGCGGGTGACGCCCGTACGTACGACGACCTCCGCTCCGACGAAGGTCTCGCCTTCGTGGCCGAATACGCCGACGCGATCGGCCCGTACAAGGAGCTCGTGGTGGCGCCGGACTCTGGGCCGACGAGACTAGTCGAGCGCGCTCACGCCGCTGGACTTGACGTCCACATCTGGACGATGCGCAACGAGAACACTTTCCTGCCCCCTGCGTTTCGTATGGGAACTGAAAAGCTCGCCCACGGCGATGCCAGGGGCGAGCTCCTTCAGTTCTTCGACGCCGGAGTTGACGGTGTCTTCTCCGACTTCACTTCGACGGCTGTGCAGGCTCGCTCTCAGTGGTTGCAGAGTCACTAGCCTCAGCCCATACGGTCTGAGCTGCAGCCGGTCGGGCCGGCATGAGCACCCAGGCGACGATGTAGGCGAGGATCAGCGAGCCGGCGCCGAGCAACGTGCACACGACGACGATCAGGCGAACCAGGTTGGCATCGATGCCGGTGTAGTCGGCGAGGCCTCCGCAGACGCCTCCCAGCCACTTGTCATCAGGATTGCGTGTCAGCTTCTTCATTTTCACTTCTTTCTGAGGAAGAGTTTTCTTCCAGGTTTGGAGTTGAGGTGAGCTGCTTGGGCTTCCAGAACGTCGCGACGACACCCAGAAGTCCGAGCCCGATGAGTACGCCCGAGGAAGCCAGGCTGAGCTCGCGTGGAGTCAGCCAGTCCTGCTTCCACACGGCCCACTGTCCGACGCCGGCGAGGAAGAGCAGACCGAATACGAGGCTGCTCCAGCGGAACGGATGACGTGTCATGACCGGACCACCTCGACGTTGCCGACTCGCTGGTCGATCTTGATTGTCAGGGCCTCGCCCTTGCCGGTTGCCGCAGTGTTGACCTGAGCGTCCTGGCCATGATCCTTGCGTCCGAACACCGAGATCTCGCCAAGATCCATCTCAGCGTCGACCTCGACGTTCAGGCCGTCGGGGACGATGACCCTGGTCTCTCCGATTCCGGCGTCGAGGGCAATCGTCCGACCGAGCAGTTCGGTGGGATCGGAGACACCGGTGAGATCCAGCTCGAGCAAGCCGATGCCGTGTTCGTATCGCGCTTGGACACCGTCGGCGGTTGTCGGGTCGGGCCGCTGCTCTCCAACACGGCCGTGGGGCAACGCCGAGCCAATCGCGAGTACAAGACCCAGGACGATGCCCAGGAAGATCAGCGGACCGCCGTATCCCCAGAACGTCCCGATCACGAGGCCGATGCCGGTGATGGCGAGGGCGACCGCGACATACGTCGTCCAGTTGACGTCGTGTGTGTCGGCGTAGATGCGGGTCGATGCGACACCGATCGCGATGAGTGACAGCGTGAGCAGCGGCAGAGCCTTGGACTTGCGCTGCCGAGCGTGCGCGATCTTCTCGGCGACCTTCTTGTCGATCTTGGCTTGGACCTCAGCGGTGATCTTCTCGGTGGTCGGCATCTCGGCCATGACCTGTGCCTTGATGGCCTCTCGGTCACCCTTGCGCGGCCGTACGACGAAGAAGTAGTAGAGCGCTGCCAGCGGGACGAGCAGCCAGCCGGTGCCCCACCACCAGTCGCCGTGGCTTCCGAGAACCGAGAAGGCGGCGATGACGCCGGCGGCGACCAGTCCGATCTTGCGGACCTGCTCCTCGTTGTCGTCGAGCTTGAACCAGCCGGCGGCGATGCTCTTGTCTGCGTCGTCGGACGGCAGCAGCAGCCATGCTGCGCCGTACAGGATGGCGCCGGCGCCGACGATCGTGAGCACGGCGATGACGATGCGCACGATGACGGGGTCGATGTTCAGGTACTTGGCAACGCCCGAGCACACACCGGCAACCCAACGGTCTTCGGTGGATCGCTTGACGTCAGCGATGGTGCGCAGCTTGTGCGGATCGAACTCGTCGTCCGGTCCGGTAGCGCGAGGCGCTTCTTGTGTGTCATTCATATCTCCATCGTGGCCGACCGCCGCTCGCGTCACCATCGGGTACGACCCTGAAACCGCTGGAACGACACTCAGGGTGGACAAGGGTCGTCCCTAGTAGCGCCTGCGCGCGCGTACGTGTGACGATCGTTGGGTGACCCCCATCAGCGCGAGCCCCTATCGCCGTGCCTACCGACCGGCAGACCGCCGGCTGGTGGGCGGTGTAGCGACCGGTCTCGCCGATCACCTCGGAGTCGGGGTTCTCTATGTCAGGCTCGCGTTCGTCGTGGCGACCTGGCTCAGCGGCGTCGGCATCATCGCCTACTTGCTGCTGTGGCGCTTCCTGCCGCTGCGCCAGCCCGAGCTGACTCCGGGCCTCGAGGCGGCCACCCGACAGGGACTGCGTACGAATCCCAACCGTCCCGGTTCAGCCGAGATCCTTCAGACCCTGGCCATCGGCATGGTCGGTGTTGGAGTACTGCTGTTCCTCCAGGTCACCGGACGCGGCATCAGCGATGCCCTGGTCGGTCCCGCTTTGGTTGCGGTCATCGGCCTGACCGTCATCTGGCGCCAGTTCGACGATGTCGCCTGGCGGCGCTGGATGCGGCAGACCAGCGGGATTGGCTTTGCCGTACGCATCGCTGCAGGTGGCGTACTGATCGCGCTTGCCGCTCTCTACTTCTTGACGCAAGAGCGCGGCTGGGGCGCCATGGTTGACCTCGCCGCTGCACTGGGTATCGCCCTGATCGGTCTCGCACTGATCCTCGGCCCGTGGATCACCAAGTTGCTTGGCGACCTGACTGAGGAGCGTCGGGCGCTCGTACGTTCCCAGGAGCGCGCAGATGTTGCGGCGCACCTGCACGACTCCGTGCTCCAGACCCTGGCGCTACTGCAGAAGAACGCGGGCGACCAGGCCGCCGTCGCCACACTGGCCCGACGTCAGGAGCGCGAGCTGCGCGCGTGGCTGTACGGCACGGACGAGCAGGCCGGTGACTCACTGGTCGCGGCACTGCGTGCATCAGCGGCTGACGTCGAGGACGCCCACCAGGTACCCGTCGAAGTCATCGCCGTGGGCGACGCCGCGCTCGACCCCGATGTCAGCGCAGTCGCCAAGGCCGCGCGCGAAGCGATGATCAACGCCGCCAAACACGCCAAGGTCGACCGCATCGACGTCTACGCCGAAGCCAACAAAGAGACCGTCCAGGTATTCGTTCGTGATCGTGGAGTCGGCTTCAACGTCGACAAGATCGCCGAGGACCGTATGGGCGTGCGCGGCTCGATCGTCGATCGGGTCGAGCGCCACGGGGGTACCGTGACGATCCGCAGCAAGCGCGGCCAAGGCACCGAGGTCGCGATGACCGTGCCTGTACGCGACGCCGACCACGTATTCGAGGAGACCAGTTCATGACCACCCTGCGCGTCGCGATCGTCGACGACCACGCGATGTTCCGGCGCGGAGTCCGTGCCGAGATCGACGGACCCGTCGAGATCGTCGCCGAGGCCGAGGACGTCGAGAGCGCCGTCGAGGTGTTGGTCGAGACCAAGCCGGACGTGGTGCTGCTCGATGTGCACATGCCGGGCGGGGGAGGGCTTGAGGTCATTCGACGTCTGCACCTTCGCCATCCCGACATGAAATTCCTCGCCTTGTCGGTCAGCGACGCTGCCGAGGACGTCATTGGGATCATCCGCGCCGGTGCCCGTGGCTATGTCACCAAGAACATCTCCGGACCCGAGCTGCTCGATGCGATCGACCGCGTCGCCGCTGGTGACGCGGTGTTTTCGCCGCGGCTCGCCGGATTCGTGCTGGACGCTTTCGCTGGCACGATTGAGGTCGCCCAGATCGACGAGGACTTCGATCGGCTCACTGAGCGCGAGCGCGAGGTCATGCGTCTCATCGCCCGTGGCTACGCGTACAAGGAAGTTGCCAAGGAACTCTTCATCTCAATCAAGACGGTCGAGACCCACGTGTCGAGCGTGCTGCGCAAGCTCCAGCTTTCGAGCCGTCACGAGCTGACGCGTTGGGCGAACGATCGTCGCCTCATCTAGCTCGTTTCTGAAGTTCACCTGCGCGCAATCTTGCGGGTCTAGCCTGAAGAGGTGAACGAGTCTCATCTGATCGTGCTCTTCGGCGCCACGGGCGACCTTGCCCGTCGCAAGCTGTTGCCCGGGCTGATGCATTTGCTGCAGTCAGGACTCGTACCGGACTCGCGCATCATCGGCGTCTCGCTCGACGAGTTCGACGACGAGTCGTTCCGCGCCTTCGCGGAGGAGGCCTGCCGCGAGTTCAGCCCGCGCAAGGTCAAGGACGAGCAGTGGACGGCCTTCGCGCGCAAGCTGTCGTACGTCAACGTGAAGGACGGCGCTGAGGTGCTCGCCAAAGCGGCGAAGCTGCACGAGGACGAGCTCGGCGGCAGCCCGCGACGCCTGCACTACCTGAGCGTTCCGCCCAAGGCTGCGCTCGACGTCGTACACACGCTGCGAGACGCCGACCTAGTCGAGCGGGCGCGAATCATCATGGAGAAACCGTTCGGCACGGACCTCGCCAGCGCCAAGTCACTCAACTCACAGATCCACGAAGTGTTCTCGGAGGACCAGATCTTCCGAATCGATCACTTCCTCGGCAAGGAAGCCGCGCTCAACATTCTGGCGTTCCGCTTCGCCAACGGACTTTTCGAGCCGATCTGGAACCGAAACTTCATCGACCACGTGCAGATCGACGTGCCCGAGACACTGTCACTCGAGGGGCGCTCCGGGTTCTACGAAGGCACCGGCGCCTTCAAGGACATGGTCGTGACGCACCTGTTCCAGGTACTCGCGTTCATGGCGATGGAGCCGCCAACATCGCTGGACTCCGACTCGATCAGCGAGGAGAAGAACAAGGTCTTCCGCTCGATGCTGCCGCTCGACCCGAAACACGTCGTACGCGGTCAGTACGACGGCTACCGCGACGAGCCGGGAGTGGCCGCAGACTCTGAGACCGAGACGTTCGTGGCGCTGAAGGCCGAGATCGACAACTGGCGCTGGGCCGGAGTGCCGTTCTTCTTGCGTACGGGCAAGAAGATGGCCGAGGGGGCGCGCATCATCTCGATCGCCTTCCGCGAGCCACCCAAGAGCATGTTCCCGAGTGGCTCGGGTGTCGGCCTTTCCGGCCCGGATCACCTGACGTTCGACCTCGCCGACTCGTCGAAGATGTCGCTCTCGTTCTATGGCAAGCGCCCGGGCCCAGGCATGCGGCTCGACAAACTCAGCATGCAGTTCGCAATGCACGAGACCGAGCGGGCAGGCGATGTGCTCGAGGCGTACGAGCGGCTGATCCACGACGCAATGCGTGGTGAGCGGACGCTCTTCACGACAGCCGAGGGCATTGAGCGGTTGTGGGAGATCTCCGAGCCGTTGCTGAACGACCCGCCACCCGTACGGCCCTATCCGTCGGCGACCTGGGGTCCCAACGCAGTGCACCAGCTCATCGCGCCTCGGGCGTGGCGTCTGCCGTTCGAGCGCAGTTGGCGCAAGCCCAACACGATGGCCGAATAGCTAGCTCCAGTGCTGCTCGACGAGCCTCGTGGCCTCGTCGATCGAAAGTCCTTGACGCCGTGCAATGAGCGCGTAGGTCGCGGCAGCGTCGTCTGCCTGAGCGTCGCCGATCTTGCGCGTCGCAATGAGTGTCCCGCCACGACCATGGGTCTCGATCACGCCGTCGGTTTCTAGCGCTCGATAGGCCTTCGCGACGGTGTTGACGGCGAGGCCCAGGTCAGCGGCGAGTGTGCGTACGGGCGGCAGCTTGTGACCGGCCTTGAGTGTCCCTGAAGCTGCACCCTCGGCGATCTGACGACGTACCTGCTCGTACGGCGGCTCAGCGGCGTTGCTGTCGATCGTGACGAGGCTCATGTCGCCATTGTCGCGTGCGAGCCGCCCCCGTCGCTGTCTGCCGCGGCAACTAGGCTGGAGGGCCTGATGACATCGCCATTCCCCGTGCCCCAAACCGCGGAGAAGAAGTCTGCCCAAGAGGCCGAAAAGAAGCGCGCGCGCTCCGACATCCTGCTTGAAGGACTCAACGACGCGCAGCGCGATGCTGTGTCACATCCGGGTGGTCCGCTGCTCGTTGTCGCTGGCGCTGGCTCGGGCAAGACCCGCGTTCTGACGCGCCGTGTGGCCTGGTTGATTGCGGCTCGCGGGGCGCATCCCGGGTCGATCCTGGCGATCACCTTCACCAACAAGGCCGCCGCCGAGATGCGCGAGCGAGTTGCGGAGTTGGTCGGTCCCCGCGCTCGGATGATGTGGGTTTCGACGTTCCACTCAGCTTGCGTTCGCATCTTGCGGCGTGAAGCGACGAAGTTCGGGTTCACCTCCACGTTCACGATCTACGACTCGGCCGACCAGCGGCGGCTCATGACGCAGGTGTGCCGCGACATGGATCTCGACCCCAAGCGGGTCAACCCACGAGCGGTCCTCAACTGGATCTCCAACCTCAAGAACGAGCTCGTCGATCACGAAGCCGCGGGGAGCAAGGCGGTCAACCCGACCGAGGAGCTCTACGCCGAGGCCTATACGACCTATCAGGCACGGCTCCGCGCTGCCAACGCGATGGACTTCGACGACCTGATCATGAACACGGTCCACCTGTTCCAGGGCTGGCCCGACGTAGCGGAGACCTACCGGCGCAGATTCCGGCACATCCTGGTCGACGAATACCAGGACACCAACCACGCGCAATATCAGCTGATCAAGGAGCTGACCGACGCTGACTCCGACCTACTGGTAGTTGGCGACTCCGACCAGTCGATCTATGCGTTCCGCGGCGCCAACATCCGCAACATCCTCGAGTTCGAGGACGACTTCCCGAATGCGTCGACAATCCTGCTTGAGCAGAACTACCGCTCGACCCAGACGATCCTGTCGGCCGCCAATGCCGTCATCAGTCGCAATGCCGGCCGCAAGGACAAGCAGCTCTGGTCCGCCGAGGGCGATGGCGAGAAGATCGTCGGCTACGTCGGAGACGACGAGCGTGACGAGGCGCAGTTCATCGCCGAGGAGATCGACAAGCTCAGCGATGAGAGCGGCATTGCCGCCAAGGACGTCGCGATCTTCTATCGCACCAACGCACAGAGCCGAGTATTTGAAGAAGTCTTCATCCGGGTTGGCCTGCCCTATCGCGTGGTTGGCGGAGTCCGGTTCTACGAGCGCAAGGAGATCAAGGACGCGCTCGCTTACGTACGCGTGCTCATCAACCCACGCGACGCCGTCTCGCTCCGCCGCATCCTCAACGAGCCCAAGCGTGGCATTGGCGATCGTGCCGAGGCCGCTATCCAGCGCCTGGCCGATCGTCACGAGATCAGCTTCTGGGAGGCGATGACTCGGGCCGCCGAGGCTGATGACCTCGCGACTCGGTCGCTCAACGCGATCCAGACATTCACCCAGACGATGTCGGAGCTCATGGCGATGGCCGAGAGCGGAGCACCCGCCGACGCCGTGCTCGAAGCAGCACTCACTCGCAGCGGTTATCTCAACGCCCTCGAGCAGAGCACTGACCCGCAAGATGAGACCCGGGTCGAGAACCTCGCCGAACTCGTCGCCGTAGCCCGAGAGTTCGTGGTCGGTGCCAGCACGTTGGATGACGACGCTGATTCAGAAGCGGTCGCCGATGCTGCGGCCGACCTCGCGCCGGGATCCCTGGCGGCATTCCTCGAACAAGTTGCGCTGGTGGCTGACGCTGACCAGATCCCCGACGAGGGCGACGGCGTTGTCACGCTGATGACGCTCCACACCGCCAAGGGACTCGAGTTCCCGGTGGTGTTCCTCACCGGACTCGAAGACGGAGTCTTCCCGCACATGCGGTCGCTCGCCGACAACACTGAGCTCGAGGAGGAGCGCCGGCTCGCGTACGTCGGCATCACCCGAGCCCGTACGCGCCTTTACGTCACGCGAGCGCAGACTCGCGCCGCGTGGGGCGCCCCGTCCTACAACCCGGCGTCGCGCTTCCTCGACGAGCTTCCTGAGGCACTCGTCGATTGGCGACGAGTCGCCTCGTCGCCGACTCAGTGGACGCCGAACAGTCCGTCCGTCACGTCGCAGTCGTCGTTCCGGTCGAGCAATGTTGCTGCGCGCTCCAAGCGGGCGACGCGCGAAGTCGTCTCGTTGGCGCCAGGAGATCGGGTGTCGCACGACAGCTTCGGACTCGGCACCGTGGTGGCGGTCGACGGCCAAGGCGACAAGGCGCAGGCGTCAGTCGACTTCGGATCGCAGGGAGTCAAGCGACTGCTGCTGCGATACGCGCCGGTCGAGAAGCTTTAGCCAGTCGACAAGCGCTGAGAGCTACGGGCGAATGCCGTGCTGTACGAGTACGGCGTACGGGTCAACGGGTCCGCCGCCGCCCGGGTGCACTTCGAGGTGCAGGTGCGGGCCGGTGACATTGCCGGTCGAACCGGTGTAGCCGATGACCTGGCCGGGGCCGACCTTCTCGCCAACGCTGACGGCGATGCGGCTCTGGTGGCAGTACCAGATGTCGGTGCCGTCGAGGAGAGTGATGACGGTGCGGTTGCCGTATGCGCCTTCGTAGCCCGTGGACTTGACGGTGCCTGAAGCAACCGAGCTGATGGCCGATCCCGAAGGTCCGGCGAAGTCGAGGCCCGTGTGCATACGTGACCAGAGGCCGCTGCGCTGGCCGAAGCGAGCTGACAGGTGGTAGCCGGTGACCGGAAGGACCCACTGGTTCTTCTTGGCTTCGGCGGAGGTCTTCTTGATGAGGTCGTCGCGCTCTTCGAGGGCGATCAACATCTGATCTGCCTGGATCTTGCCCTGCTCATCGAGCTTGCGGTCGAAATCGCGGCTGACATCAACGCTGTTGATGTCGTCGCCGGTGTAGGTCTCGGAAATCGTCTGGTAGTCGCCGGCCGACAATGTGGAGTCGTCCACGTGGCCACCAACGACGGCGGAACCAAAACCAGCCATGATGAGCGCGAATGCGCCTGCCATGGCTGGGGTGAGTCGAAGGGAGCGCTTGCGAGCTCGGCGCCTTTCGGCGACTCGCTTCCCGCTCGAAGCCCGCTTAGGGGTCTCCTGGCGTACATCCAGTCGGCGTTTAGGCGCAGACGAAGACACGCAAAAAACCTCCGAAAGGGGACAGCAGGACTCGACGAGCCTAGCCCAACGGCAGGTGCAGGCGAAACCGAATCCACACATTGGTCAGGCGTTCCCGCGTGAAAAGTCGACATTATGTGACGACCTTCACCCTCATGACACGATGCGTCCATGGCGAAACAGCGCATTGTTGTCGGCGCGACAGGCGACGGGGACGAAGCGCTCGCAGTCGCTCGTACGCTGCGGGACGCTGGCCGCGAGGTAGTTCTTGCCGGGGGAGGGCAGTCCGCGGAACAGCTCATCCGGACGGCTCTGGCCGAGGATGCGGACGAGGTTGTGGTGTGTGGAGACGTCGACTTTGCAGCGTTGGAGTCCGTGCGCGATCAGCTTGGCGCCCAGCACGTACGCCTGACGGCTGCCCCGGGTGTGACCGACCCGACACGTCAGGACCCCCTTTGAGCGAGTAGAGTCGCCACGCTCAATTTTTGTGGCCAATAGGCCGACATCTGAGCCAATCAGGACGTCAACAAGGGACGGACACACCGTGGATTTGATGGAATATCAGGCGAAGGAACTCTTCGCCAAGCATGGCGTCTCGACGACGCTCGGCATCGTCGTACAGACACCAGAAGAAGCCAAGGCTGCCGCTGAGCAGCTCGGCGGCGTGACCGTCGTCAAGGCTCAGGTCAAGGCAGGCGGTCGCGGCAAGGCTGGCGGCGTCAAGCTCGCCAAGACGCCCGACGAGGCCTTCGAGCACGCGACGAACATCCTCGCGCTCACGATCAAGGATCTGCCGGTCAACCGCGTTCTGGTTACCCCGGCGACTCCGCCGGTCGAGGAGTACTACTTCTCGTTCCTGCTGGACCGCTCGAACCGCAGCTACCTCTGCATCGCCAGCGTTGAGGGTGGTGTCGAGATCGAAGAGGTCGCGAAGACCAACCCCGAGGCAGTGCGTCAGATCCCGATCGACGCCGGCACCGGTGTCGACGAGGCGAAGGCTCGCGCGATCGTCGAAGAGGCCAAGTTCCCCGCTGAGCTCGCCGATCAGGCCGTAGCGATGGTCCAGGCGCTGTGGAAGGTCTTCGTTGAAGAAGACGCCACGCTCGTCGAGGTCAACCCACTGGCTCGTCTCGAAGGCGACAAGCTCGAAGCACTCGACGGCAAGGTGTCGCTCGACGACAACGCCTCCGAAGTGCGTCACCCCGAGCACGAAGACTTCGTCATCCACGAAGAAGCTGACCCGCTCGAGGCGAAGGCCAAGGCCAAGGGCCTCAACTACGTCAAGCTCGACGGCGAAGTCGGCATCATCGGCAACGGCGCAGGGCTCGTCATGAGCACGCTCGACGTTGTCGCCTATGCCGGTGAGAACCACGGCGGCGTCAAGCCGGCCAACTTCCTCGACATCGGCGGAGGCGCCTCGGCGCAGGTCATGGCCGACGGCCTTGACGTCATCCTCGGTGACGAGCAGGTCAAGTCCGTGTTCGTGAACGTCTTCGGCGGCATTACCTCGTGCGACGCAGTCGCCAACGGCATCAAGGGCGCTCTCGAGCTCCTCGGTGACAACGCCACGAAGCCGCTGGTCGTACGTCTCGACGGCAACAACGTCGACGAAGGCCGCGCGATCCTCAACGAGCTCAACCACCCGCTCGTGACCCAGGTCGAGACCATGGACGGCGCTGCCGACCGGGCTGCCCAGTTCGCACACGAAGGAGCCTGAACATGTCGATCTTTTTGAACAAGGACTCCAAAGTCATCGTCCAGGGCATCACCGGCGGTGAGGGTTCCAAGCACACCGCTCGCATGCTCGCAGCCGGTACCCAGGTCGTCGGTGGCGTCAACGCACGCAAGGCCGGCACGACCGTCGAGCACGTCGACGCGTCAGGCACCAAGGTCGAGCTTCCGGTCTTCGGATCGGTCTCCGAGGCCATCGAGAAGACTGGCGCCGACGTGTCGGTCGCTTTCGTGCCGCCTGCGTTCACCCAGGACGCTGTCGTCGAGGCAATCGACGCCGAGATCGGCCTGCTGGTGATCATCACTGAAGGTGTCCCGATCCAGGACAGCGCCGAGTTCTGGGCCTACGCCCAGGGCAAGAAGACGCGCATCATCGGTCCGAACTGCCCCGGCATCATCACCCCCGGCGAGGCGCTCGCAGGCATCACGCCCGCGAACATCGCTGGCACGGGTCCGATCGGTCTCGTCTCCAAGTCGGGAACGCTGACCTACCAGATGATGTTCGAGCTTCGCGACTTCGGTTTCTCGACCGCTATCGGTATCGGTGGTGACCCCATCATCGGCACCACGCACATCGATGCGCTCGAGGCATTCGAGGCTGACCCCGACACCAAGGCGATCGTCATGATCGGCGAGATCGGTGGCGACGCCGAGGAGAAGGCAGCCGCGTACATCAAGGAGCACGTCACGAAGCCGGTCGTCGGCTACGTCGCAGGCTTCACGGCTCCCGAGGGCAAGACGATGGGCCACGCTGGCGCCATCGTCTCCGACGGTGCCGGTACGGCGCAGGGCAAGAAGGAAGCGCTCGAAGCAGCGGGCGTCAAGGTCGGCAAGACGCCGTCCGAGACGGCTGAACTGATGCGAGAGATCCTCAAGAACCTCTGAGGTACGTACGGCGAGAGCCCCTCTTCCGCCTGGCGGGAGGGGGGTTCTTGCTATTCGCCGAAGCGCAGCCGAGCGCCCGCACGGGCGGCGACGGCCTCGAACACCTTGGACGACACGTCGAACTTGCCTGACGGCGTGAACGTCACCTGGGCGACGTCCGAGCCTCGCCTGATGATCGCGCCGCGGAAGGTGATGCGGTGCCCCTTGGTGACTTCAAGGCTGATGCGCCAGGTCTTGCCGACGTACTGGGTCGTCCTGAACGAGTCGCGCTGGTCGACTTCGGCGGTCAGGTTCTTGACCCCACACTCATTGACCCGGTCGCTGATGGTCTGGACGAATTCCTTGGCCAGCTTTTCGCTGGGGAAGTGGCCGATGGTCTCGGCGACACCGAACTCCTTGGGGAGGTCCTTGGCCTGGGGAATCACAAACAACTTGGACTTTGCAGTCTTGATCGCGGAGAAGTCGGCTCGATCGCAGCCCGTTGCGGCGGGGTTGACCTTGGCCGCCGAGAAGGCCTTGACGCCCACCCAGACTCGATCGATCTCGGCAATCGGTGGAAGGTCCACGATGCCGAGGAACGCAGGATCCTCCGAGGTACGCGGGGGCTCCGTCCGCTGGTATGAGATCAGGTCCGTGCAATTGCCGCCGGTGTCGGCGCACAGGCGTGAAACGGAGTTGTTGAGCGTACGGGCGAAGGAGCCGATTCTCGGTCCGATCGCACCGTCAACCTCGTGCACAAGCGTGCTGGTGACGTTGCCGGAGTGGCTGAAGCCGACCGTGAACGTACGTACGGGAGTCGAGTGCGAGCGCAGGAGCAGGATTTGGAAGTCGCCGGCTGGTCGCTTCACCGAGTACGAGTCGACGAGCTGTACGCGGGGGTGCTGGCAGTCGGAGTACCAGCGCACCAGACGGCGGTAGGCGGCGTCGGCGATCTTGGTGCTGCGAGAGACCTCAATGGCCTGTGCGACGCGCTCCTTGTCCTTGCCGTTCGCTGTCCAGGTGCGTACGAGCACCTTGAGAGGGTCGCTGTCAGCGAAACGCTTGACCGGGCACGTCGCGTACGGCGTCGTGTTGTCGATGTTCTCGTCGGTGTTTTCAACCGACCACACACTCTGGACGTCGAGCTGGCCAACCTGCTCGAGCGTCAGCAGGTTGCCGCTGTCAATGTTCTCGGCATCGAGCACCACGTCTGTTCGCTCCGCACCGATTTTCTCGCGGTAGGGGAGCGAGGCGCGGCTGTCGAGGGCGTCACCTTCGGTGACGATGAATCCGCCGCCGATCGCGAGCGCGACCGATGCGGCGACCAGGATCACCGTGTTGCGCTGGCGTCCGCGCTTGGCTGCCTTGCGGATTGTGGCGGGTGTCGGCTGCTGGAACGAAGCGGTGGCCTGGCCGAGTCCGTTCATACGGCGTTCGATCTCGTCGATCGATTGGCCGAGCTTGGTCTCGAGCGCGGCGAGCGCGTTGGTGACGCTCTCGATGCCCTCCTCGGCGGGCAGGTTGACTTCCTGCGACGCCTCTTCGAGGTCGGTGTTGCCGAGCGTCATGAGCACGATCAGGCGTCTGTCGGTGACCGTCATCTCGCCGAGGGCCTCAAGGAGCTGGATGTCGCTGTCTTCTTCGTGCTTGCGGCGCAGCGGGTGAGTGCCTCGGCTCAGGCCGGTCAGCTTCCACGCTTCGTTACGTACGTATGCGAGTGGGTTGCCCTCGCGGATCTTGGACCAGTCGCGCCAGGCGCGGCGGTAGGCGTCGACGGTCGACTCGAATGCGACCTGACGGTCACCGCTGACGGCGTACATGACTTGGAGGGCCTGGGAGAAGGTGGAGGTGTAGAAGCTGTTGAACTCGTCGACGCGAGTCATGTCCAGCCTCCCTCGTCGTCCCGGCGTGCCTGTCTACAACGCCGCAACTTTACAGGGAGGATGAAGTGGTGCCTGAGCCGTCCACGCCGTCCTTCTTGCGGCCCGCATTCCTGACGGCGATCCTCTCCGCGGTCGGGTCTCTCGCCGTCTCTGCGGTGTTCGTCCTCGCAGCACGGGGTTCGGACGACTTGTCGTTCTCCGGGTTCTCCCGATCGTCTGCTCGTACGTGGTTGGTCTCGCTGGGGTCGGGGTTGGACGCGGGAGACGTTTCGCTGGGTCTCGTACCGGTTGGTGCGACCTTGATGTGCCTCGCGATCGTGGCGGTCACCACGCAGTGGGTGGTCGCCGATCCGGTCGAGCTGCCAGCTTTTGCGGCAGCGACGGCGGGCGCGTACGGAGTCGTTGCTGGCGTCACCTCGGCGGCATCCAATGCGGGCGACATTCACACCTCGGCGGTACGCGCAGCCATCGGCGCATTCATCGTTGGCGGGATCGGCGCGGCCGTTGGTGCGGCTATGCGACACAAGGCAACCGCCGACCTGTGGCCGACTCCCAATGTCGACGCCCGCGCTGTCCTACGCGCGTCAGTGCCGGCGATCATTGCCGTACTGGCATCGTCCGCGACGATCGTGCTGGCACTGCTGGTCCTCCACGTCTCACGCGCTGGTGACCTCTGGGCCGTACTCGATCCGGGATTCGGTGGGGGCCTGGCGCTCGCGGTCGGGTGCCTGCTGGCGATTCCGACGCTCGTCCTGTGGACCGCTTCGGCTCTGATCGGTCCTGGTTTTGCTCTCGGCACTGACACCAGCGTCGACCTGACTGGCGCCCAATTGGGTGAAGTTCCCGGCCTGCCGATCTTTGCTGCGCTTCCAGCGCCGGGGGAGTTTGCGGGTTGGGTGTTCCTGCTCGGTCTCATCCCGCTGGTCGCAGGCATGATCGCCGGCTGGCGGGTCGAAGTACGTGATCGCGAAGACCTGCTGACCCGTGTTGGTCTGGGCGCGGCAGCCGGGGGAGTCGCCGGGTTGGCGCTCGGATTGCTGATCGCGGTGTCGGGTGGAGCGATTGGACCCGGCCGCATGGCCGATGCTGGTCCGCCGACACTGACTCCGCTTCTGGTCGCCGTACCCGTGATGGCGCTGGGCGGCGCACTTGGCGCAGTGCTCGGCCACTATCGTGGTGACCGTGCCACGAAGCCCGGAGTCACCAGCTCGAGTCGTGGTGCTCGTCTCTGGAAGCGGGACAAATCTCCAAGCCCTGATCGACGCGTCGACCAAACCTGACTACGGCGTCGAGATCGTCGCCGTCGGTGCGGATCGCGGCGACATTCTGGCTCTGGAGCGCGCAGAGAAGCACGGCATCGAGACGTTCGTCCTCGAGACGAAGTCGTACGCCGATCGCGCGGCCTGGGACGTTGCCCTCGCCGAAGCCGTCGCTGCTCATGCGCCGGATCTCGTCGTACTCGCCGGATTCCTGAAACTGACCGGCCCCGCATTCCTCGCCCGCTTCGGCGGCCGAACGCTCAACACCCACCCGGCGCTCTCGCCCGCCTTCCCAGGCATGCATGGGCCCCGCGATGCCCTCGCGTACGGCGTGAAGGTCACCGGCGCGACGCTGTTCGTGGTCGACGAGGGTGTCGACACTGGACCGATCGTGGCTCAGGTTGCAGTGCCTGTGCTCGACGATGATGACGAAGAGAAGCTGCATCAACGCATCAAGACCAGCGAGCGGGCCATGCTCGTCGAATGGGTCGGCACGCTGGCCCGTTCAGACTTCCATATCGATGACCGGGCCGTGCGCCTCGGAGGAGCTCCTACATGACAACCCGTCCCCTCAAGCGTGCCCTGATCTCGGTCTATGACAAGACCGGCCTCGAAGAGCTCGCCCGCGACCTGCACGCAGCAGGCGTTGCGATCGTGTCGACTGGTTCCACCGCCAAGACGATCGAGTCGGCAGGCGTACCGGTGACTCCTGTCGAGCAGCTGACGGAGTTCCCCGAGTGCCTCGATGGTCGGGTCAAGACGCTGCACCCGCGCGTACACGCCGGCATCCTGGCCGACCTGCGACTCGACTCGCATGTCGCCCAGCTCGCCGACCTCGGCATCGAGCCGTTCGACGTCGTGATCGTCAACCTCTACCCGTTCACCGAGACCGTTGCCTCCGGAGCGACTCCGGACGAGTGTGTCGAGCAGATCGACATCGGCGGACCGTCGATGGTTCGAGCGGCGGCCAAGAACCACCCGAGCGTTGCCGTCGTGACGTCGACGGCTCAGTACGACTCGCTCCGCGAGGCACTCGCCGCCGGCGGGTTCACGCTTGAACAGCGCAAGCAGCTCGCTGCCCAGGCGTTCGCACACACTGCGGCGTATGACGTCGCGGTCGCGTCGTGGTTCGCGTCGGCGTACGTACAGCCCACCGATTCGATCTTCCCGGACTTCCTGGGTGCGACGTGGGAACGCTCAGCTGTCCTGCGGTACGGCGAGAACCCGCACCAGCCTGCCGCGCTCTACACGTCTGGCCGCGGCGGTCTCGCGAATGCCGTGCAGCTGCACGGCAAGGAAATGAGCTACAACAACTACGTCGACACGGACGCTGCGCGGCGCGCAGCAGGCGACTTCGAGGCGCCAGCAGTGGCGATCATCAAGCACGCCAACCCGTGTGGGATCGCAGTCGGAGCTGATGTTGGCGAGGCGCATGCCCGAGCCCATGCGTGCGACCCCGTATCGGCTTTTGGTGGCGTCATTGCCGCCAATCGTCCGGTCAGCGTCGCGATGGCCCAGCAGGTCGCTGAAGTCTTCACCGAGGTCATCGTCGCTCCGGACTATGAGCCCGGCGCGCTGGAGATCCTCCAGGCCAAGAAGAACATCCGCATCCTCCAGGTACCGGTCGACGCCGGCCGCTCACCAGTTGAGCTGCGCCCGGTGAGTGGCGGCGTACTGCTCCAGAAGGTGGACCGCGTTGATGCCGAGGGTGATGCCCCGTCGAGCTGGACGCTCGTTGCTGGCGAACCCGCTGACGAGGCCACGCTCGCCGACCTCGCGTTTGCCTGGACTGCCTGCCGTGCTGTGAAGTCCAACGCGATCCTGCTGGCCAAGGACGGCGCCTCGGTCGGCGTCGGCATGGGTCAGGTCAACCGTGTCGACTCGTGCAAGCTTGCTGTGGAGCGGGCCGGGTCCGAGCGCGCGGTGGGTTCCGTCGCTGCGTCCGACGCATTCTTCCCGTTCCCCGATGGTCCTGAGATCCTGATTGCTGCCGGCGTACGCGCGATCGTGCAGCCCGGTGGATCGATCCGTGACGACTCGGTGATCGAGGCAGCCAACGCTGCAGGCGTGACCATGTACGTCACCGGTACCCGGCACTTCTTCCACTGACCATGTCCGAACGCATGGTCGGGGCGCTGCTGGTCGCGTTGTCCTCGGCCGCGTTCGGATCGATGGCGATCTTCGGAGTCTGGGCGCAGGACGACGGCACGAGCACGCCCGCGCTGATCTTCGTACGCTTCACGGCTGCCGCGCTGATCCTCATCGTATTCATGCGCGTACGGGGTATTGCACTCCCTTCGCTGCGAGACTGCCTGCCGGTCGCCGCCATGGGCGGGATCGGCTACGTCGGGCAGGCCTATTGCTACTTCCTCGCGCTCGAGCATGCGCAGGCCAGCCTGGTCGCGCTGCTGCTCTACCTGTTCCCAGCGTTCGTCGCGATCCTCGCCGCAGTGTTCCTGCACGAACGCATCGGGCTCGTGACGGCGCTGGCGCTGGCGCTGGCCCTCGCGGGCACGTTCCTCGTCGTCGGCGGAGGCACGGGCAAACCGCTCGGCATCGCGCTGGGTATCGGCGCCGCAGTCATCTATTCGATCTACATCACGGTGGGCTCGGTGGTCACCCGTGGACTGGACGCGATCGCGGTCTCGACGGTGGTCTGCGTTGCCGCCGCATTCGTCTCGGGCGTGATCGTCGCGGTCCTCGCCGGGGCAGGTCGCCCAGCCTCGTTCCCAGAGTCTGCGAAAGGCTGGTCGTCGTTGACGGCCATTGCGCTGGTGTGCACCGTGATGGCGATCTTCGCGTTCTTCGCCGGACTGCGTCTCCTTGGTCCGACCTCGACGTCAGTCCTGTCGACGCTCGAGCCTGTCGTCACCGTTGGGTTGGCGACCTGGTTGCTCTCGGAGTCGCTCTCGACCGTCCAGGCGATCGGCGCCGCGCTCGTGCTTGCTGCAGTCGTCTGGCTGGCACTCAGCCAGCGCCCCGCACCGTCTGAAGCCCCACCGGTCTAGCGGACGGTCAAGGCTGGCTCTCGCGGAGCTCGGCGAGCTTTTGGTCGACGCCCTCCGGACCGAGAGCGTGTGCTGCCACCAGATTGCGGATCGCTGCCGTGAGAAGGCGAGCCTCGACCTCTTCGGTGTAAAGGTTGGACTGACGCCGCAATGCAGTACCGGCGATGAGCGCAACGATTGCCCCGGCGAGCTCACCTGGAGCATCGATGCCAACGCGAGAGAGCACGGAGCCCGCCAAGGACTCGAATGCCTGCATGGCGCGAGTCGCCTGGTCACGCAGCTCGGGCTGACGGGATGCTGCAAGGAAAATCGACAGTTCCAGCGCGGCCACTTCCGGCCCGCGGGTGGCGAAGACCATCGAGATGAACCCGGCCGCGTCGTCCAGGCTGACATCGACGTCGATGTCGACCTTGGACAGCGCTTCGAGGTCGGCAGTCCACTGGTCGATGTGCGCCCCAAGCGCTTCGCGAATGAGTTCGTCAATCGACTCGAAATAGTACGTCGTGGTTGCCGACGGCAGCCCGGCGCGCAACGAGACCGCGCGGTGCGTAATGGCACGTGACCCGCCCTCTGCGAACAGCTCGATCGCCGCGTTGAGGAGCTCATCGCGTCGCAGACGGCTGCGCTCCTGCGAGAGCTGCGCGCGAGTTGGCATGAACGATCCTTCGAAGTGCGGGAGAGTGCTGGGGGAAGTCTATGTGCCGCGGCATGGCGGTCCCCGACCCGTCACGATCAGAGACGGCCGTCGTGAAAGACTCGTGCCGTGACGGCACAGATCCTCGACGGCAAGGCGGCTGCGACCGCAATCAAGGCTGAGCTCCGCGAGCGCGTGAGCGCGCTTGCGACCAAGGGGGTCGTTCCCGGGCTCGGCACGATCTTGGTCGGCGACGATCCGGGCAGCCAGTGGTACGTCGCGGGCAAGCACAAGGACTGCGCCGAGGTCGGCATCAACTCGATCCGCATCGACCTTCCCGCGTCGGCGACACAGGCCGATGTCGAGGCGGCTGTCGACCAGCTCAACGCCGATCCGGCATGTACGGGCTACATCGTGCAGTTGCCGCTGCCCAAGGGCCTCGACGAGAACGCTGTCATTGGACGCATCGACCCGGCCAAGGACGCTGACGGTCTGCACCCGACCAACCTCGGCTGGCTCGTGCTCGGCAAGGAAGCGCCGCTGCCCTGCACTCCGCGCGGCATCATTGAACTTCTCCGTCGCAACGACGTGGCGATCGCCGGCAAGCACGTGGTGGTCGTCGGACGCGGCATCACTGTGGGTCGGCCCATGGGTCTGCTGCTGACGCGTCGCAGCGAGAACGCCACGGTCACCCTGTGCCATACGGGTACGAGTGACCTCGGTGCGGAAGTTCGACGTGCTGACATCGTGATCGCCGCCGCAGGCGTGCCGGGGATCATCTCCGCAGACATGGTCAAGCCCGGCGCCGCCCTGCTTGATGTGGGTGTCAGTCGGGACGAGAACGGCATCGTCGGTGACGTCGATCCGGCTGCGTACGAAATTGCGGGCTGGATCTCACCCAACCCAGGCGGAGTCGGTCCGATGACTCGCGCAATGCTCCTGTCCAATGTCGTCGACAGGGCCGAGGGGCTCAACCCGTGAAGGGTCCGCGCAGTCGCGGTTCACAGTTCTATCTGCTGCAGCTTCTCGCTGTCGTGAGCGGACTGGCGTTGGTCGTAGCTGGACCGTGGAGGGCGGGCGTCGCTGTTGTGGGTGGAGCGTTCATCGTCGGAGCCATCGCGCGATCGGTTGTACCGGTGAGCCATACAGGCATGCTGCGCGTTCGCGGCAAGGCATTCGACATGCTCTGGATGACCTTGCTCGGCGTCGCACTCGTCGTGCTGGCGCTGGTCATCCCCGACCAGCCAGGCTGAACATGACACTGCCCCACCTCCGAGACGGAGATGGGGCAGCGTTCGAAGTCTGCGAGCCTCAGATCAGGCCGAGCTCCTTGACCGCGTCGCGCTCTTCGATGAGCTCGGCGGCGGTCGCGTCCATACGAGCGCGGGAGAAGTCGTCGATCTCCAGACCCTGGACGATCGACCAGTCGCCGCCCGTGGTCGTGACGGGGAACGAGTAGATCAGACCCTCGGGAATGCCGTACGAACCGTCGGACACGACCGCCATCGACGCCCAGTCGCCTTCGGGCGTACCGAACAGCCAGTCGTGAGCTGCGTCGATCGTGGCCGAAGCAGCGGAAGCTGCCGAGGACGAACCGCGTGCCTCGATGATTGCGGCACCACGCTTGGCGACGGTCGGGATGAAGTCGTTCTCAATCCAGGCCTGGTCGTTGACGGTCTCGGCGGCGTTCTTGCCGCCAACCTCGGCGTGGAAGATGTCGGGGTACTGGGTGGCCGAGTGGTTGCCCCAGATCGTCATCTTCTTGATGTCGGTCACGCTGGCGCCGGTCTTGGCAGCGAGCTGCGAGATGGCGCGGTTGTGGTCGAGGCGAGTCAGGGCGCTGAAACGCTCCTTGGGGATGTCAGGTGCGTTGGTCATTGCGATGAGTGCGTTGGTGTTGGCCGGGTTGCCGGTGACACCAATGCGTACGTCGCTTGCCGCGACCTTGTTGAGTGCCTTGCCCTGGGCCGTGAAGATCGCGCCGTTGGCTTCGAGCAGATCGCCGCGCTCCATGCCCGGTCCGCGGGGACGGGCGCCGACGAGCAGGGCGAGGTTGACGCCGTCGAAGATCTTCTCGGCGTCGTCGCCGATCTCGACGCCAGCAAGAGTCGGGAACGCGCAGTCATCGAGTTCCATGACGACGCCCTCGAGCGCCTTGAGGGCCGGGGTGATCTCGAGCAGCTGGAGCTGGATCGGGGTGTCGGGCCCGAGCAGTGAACCGCTCGCGAGGCGGAACAGCAGGCTGTAGCCGATCTGACCGGCAGCTCCGGTGACGGCGACCTTGACGGGGGTTGTGCTCACGAATGTGCTCCTTGATGCATGGGGGACTCATCCGAAACTAACCCACTGCGACTGCAGGAATGTGCTCGGGTCGGACGAATGTGCGTGTCTAATCTTGAATCGTTCCAGAAAAGGTGCTTGCATGTGGTCATGCAGACCGTCGAAGACCCCGTGGAGTTGTTGCGGGGTGCCGGCATGCGTGTCACTCGCCCTCGGGTCGCAGTGATCTCGGCACTCGCGCTGGCTCCTCACTCTGAGGTCGATCGGATCGCCGCCGACGTACGCACCGAGCTTGGGGGAGTGTCGACCCAAGCGATCTATGACGTGTTGCGGGCCCTGACCGATGTCGGACTCGCTCGGCGGATCGAGCCTGCTGGTTCGCCCGCGCTGTTCGAGCTGCGCGTCGGCGATAACCATCACCACGTCGTCTGCCGCCAGTGTGGTGCCGTCGCTGACGTCGACTGCGCCCACGGCAGCGCCCCCTGTTTGACCGCATCTGACGACCACGGCTTCACGATCGACGAAGCCGAGGTCACCTACTGGGGCACCTGCCCCGAGTGCACAGCAGCTCTTGAGACATCCATTTGATCCGGAAGGAACGACATGCCTGACAATCAGGACCCCAACGCCGTCGTCGGCGAAATGAACGATGAGAACGAGGCCAAGTGTCCCGTCGCTCACGGACGAGTTCACCCGACTGAGGGTTCGTCTAACCAGGAGTGGTGGCCCAACCAGCTCAACCTCAAGATCCTGCGCAAGCACACCGATGTCGCCAACCCGATGGACGACGGCTTCGACTACACCGAGGCGTTCAACAACCTCGACCTTGACGCGCTGCGCGCTGACCTCGCGGCACTTATGACCGACTCGCAGGACTGGTGGCCCGCTGACTTCGGCCACTACGGACCGTTCTTCATCCGTATGGCCTGGCACAGCGCCGGCACCTACCGCATTCGCGACGGTCGAGGCGGCGCCGGCGCCGGTATGCAGCGCTTCGCTCCGCTCAACAGCTGGCCCGACAACGGCAACCTCGACAAGGCACGCCGCCTCCTGTGGCCGATCAAGAAGAAGTACGGCTCGGCGATCTCGTGGGCCGATCTGATGATCCTCACCGGAAATGTCGCCCTCGAGACCATGGGCTTCAAGACGTTCGGCTTCGCCGGCGGTCGTCCCGACGTGTGGGAGCCCGACGAGGACGTCTACTGGGGTCCCGAGGCTGAATGGCTCGGCGGTGACAAGGGTGGCGAAGAGCGCTACACGGGTGACCGCGAGCTCGAGAGCCCGCTCGCAGCGGTCCAGATGGGCCTGATCTACGTCAACCCCGAGGGTCCTGAAGGCAACCCCGATCCGCTCGCGTCGGCTCGCGACATCCGCGAGACGTTCAGCCGCATGGCCATGAACGACGAGGAGACCGTTGCGCTGATCGCCGGCGGTCACACGTTCGGCAAGGCGCACGGTGCAGCCGACCCCGAGCAGTACGTCGGACCCGAGCCTGAAGCAGCTCCGCTCGAAGAGCAGGGACTTGGCTGGAAGCAGTCGTTCGGCAGTGGCAAGGGCCGCGACGCCATCACCAGTGGCCTCGAGGTCACCTGGACTGCGACACCGACGACGTGGGACAACACGTTCTTCGAGACGCTGTTCGCGCACGAGTGGGAGCTCACCAAGAGCCCTGCCGGCGCACATCAGTGGCAGCCCAAGGACGGTGCCGCAGCGAACACGGTTCCGGATCCTCAGGACGGCTCGCTGTCGCGTCCGCCGACGATGCTGACCTCGGACCTCGCGCTGCGTTTTGATCCGATCTACGAGCCGATCTCGCGCCGCTTCCTGGAGAACCCGGATCAGCTCGCCGATGCGTTCGCTCGTGCTTGGTACAAGCTGACGCACCGCGACATGGGTCCGATCCAGCGCTACCTCGGTCCTCTGGTCCCGCAGGAAGAACTGCTCTGGCAGGACCCGCTCCCCGCTGCGACTGGCGAAGGGATCACGGCCGGTGACATCGCGTACCTCAAGGGGCAGCTCATCGCATCCGGGCTGACGGTCTCGCAGCTCGTGTCGACCGCGTGGGCCTCGGCCTCGTCGTTCCGCAGCAGCGACAAGCGTGGCGGCGCCAACGGAGCGCGCATCCGGCTCGAGCCGCAAAACAGCTGGGAGGTCAACAACCCGGACCAGCTGGCGACCGTGCTGCGCACCCTCGAGAGCGTTCAGCAGGCGTTCAGCGCGGGCACCAAGCATGTCTCGCTCGCTGACCTCATCGTGCTCGGTGGTGCAGCGGCGATTGAGAAGGCGGCCGCGGACGCAGGTCACGATGTCGTGGTCCCGTTCACTCCGGGTCGTACGGATGCAACTCAGGAGCAGACCGACGTCGAGTCGTTCGCCGCTCTGGAGCCGGTCGCCGACGGATTCCGCAACTACCTCGGCAAGGGGCAGCGCCTGCCGGCGGAATACCTGCTGATCGACAAGGCCAACCTGCTTGGCCTCAGCGCACCTGAGCTGACTGTCCTCGTCGGCGGCCTCCGTGTCCTCGACACCAACTACGACAGCTCCTCGACGGGTGTCCTCACCGACAAGCCGGGATCTTTGACGAACGACTACTTCGCCAACCTCCTCGACCTCGGTACGACGTGGACAGCCGCAGCGGCCGACTCGTCGACGTACGAGGCGCGCGACGACTCGGGCGCCGTGAAGTGGACCGGAAGTCGTGCCGACCTCGTGTTCGGCTCGAACTCCGAGCTGCGCGCAATCGCTGAGGTCTACGCGAGCGACGACGCCAAGGGCAAGTTCGTCACGGACTTCGTGGCTGCCTGGGCGAAGGTCATGGACCTCGACCGCTACGACGTCTAAGACACATACGAAAGGCCCGGTCGCGATGACCGGGCCTTTCGTACGTTCGGGTGTCTAGCGCTTGCCTTCGATCTCGACGCCAGAGCGCGCACCGCCGGTGAGCAGCGTGTAGACGATGCCGCCGACGATGCCGCCGACAATCGGCGCCACGATGAACGCCCACAGCTGTTCGATGCTGTCGCCGCCAGCCAACAGGGCGGGACCGAGTGAGCGGGCCGGGTTGACCGAGGTGTTGTCGACCGGGATCGTCACGAGGTGAATGAGCGTCAGCGCCAGGCCGATCGCGATGGGTGCAAATCCGTCAGGCGTACGTCCGGATGTCACGGCGAGGATGATGAACACGAACAACGCCGTGAAGATGACTTCGGTGGTCAACACAGACAGCAGCGAGTAGCCGCTGAGCACGTCACCCCATCCATTCGACGCTGATGCGAACGACGACTTGCGGTCGAAGTCGGCATTGCCCGAAGCGATCGCCCAGATCGCGAGGACGCCCAGCACTCCACCGACGACTTGAGCAGCGACGTAGAGCAAGACGTTGCTCCACTCGAATCGCTTCGCGGCTGCGAGGCCGACCGTGACTGCTGGGTTGAAGTGGCCGCCTGAGATGGGTCCGACGGCGAACGCCATGGTCAGGACCGTGAGGCCAAACGCAAGTGCGACGCCGTGAGCGCCGATTGCCTTGCCGGCGATGATCGCGCTGCCGACACCGCCGAGCACAAGGACGAACGTGCCGAGCGCCTCTGCAGCGAGCCGAGATGACATCGGGGTGGTTGTAGCCATGATGAGACTCCTCCACTAGGGGGTCGCCCCCTGCGACCATTTCGAGTCTAGGACTGGAAAGCTCTGCGAGAAGGTTCCGTCAGGTGTGTCGACATCCGTGAGATATCTTGATGTCAAACGAATTTTTCTGCGCCGAGGAGGCTGGCCCTATGGCCAAGATCATCTACACCCACACCGACGAAGCGCCGTTGCTGGCCACGTACTCGTTTCTCCCCGTCATCGAGGCGTATGCCTCGACTGCCGGCGTTCAGGTCGAGACCCGCGACATTTCGCTGGCTGGCCGCATCATTGCCCTGTTCGGAGATCGTCTGACGCCGGAGCAGCAGATTGGCGACGCGCTGTCTGAGCTGGGAGACCTCGCGAAGACGCCCGAGGCCAACATCATCAAGCTGCCCAACATCAGCGCCTCGGTCCCGCAGCTCGAGTCCGCGATCGCTGAGCTCCAGAGCCAGGGCTACGCACTGCCTGACTACCCGGACAACCCGCAGACAGACGAGGACAAGGAAGTCCGCGCGCGCTACGACAAGGTCAAGGGCAGCGCCGTCAACCCGGTCCTCCGTGAAGGCAACTCCGATCGCCGCGCACCTGCATCGGTGAAGAACTTTGCCAAGGCTCACCCACACTCGATGGGTGCCTGGACCGCCGACTCCAAGACGAACGTCGCCACGATGGACGCTGATGACTTCCGCGACAACGAGAAGTCAGTCGTGCTTGAGGCCGACGACGCTCTGACAATTCAGCTCGTGGGCGCTGACGGAACCACGACAGTTCTCAAGGAAGCGTTCCCCGTTCTCGCTGGCGAGATCGTTGACGGCACCGTCATGAGCGCTGCCGCTCTCGACACGTTCCTGGCCGCGCAGGTCGAGCGCGCCCGTGCCGATGGAGTTCTTTTCTCGGTCCACCTCAAGGCCACGATGATGAAGGTCTCGGACCCGGTCATCTTCGGTCACGTCGTGAAGGCGTTCCTGCCCGACGTATTCGCCCAGTACGGCGACGACCTCGCGGCTGCTGGCCTGAGCCCGAGCAACGGCCTCGGTTCGATCATCGCCGGTCTCGACGAGCTCCCCAACGGTGCTGAGATCAAGGCCGCGATCGACGCTGGCATTGCTGCCGGACCGCCGCTCGCGATGGTCGACTCCGACAAGGGGATCACCAACCTCCACGTCCCCAGCGACGTCATCGTCGATGCCTCGATGCCCGCCATGATCCGCACGTCGGGCCACATGTGGGGCCCCGACGGCGCTGAGGCTGACACGCTCGCCGTCATCCCCGACAGCTCCTACGCCGGCATTTACCAGGTCGTCATCGACGACTGCCGCGCCAACGGCGCGTACGACCCCACGACGATGGGATCCGTGCCGAACGTCGGCCTCATGGCGCAGGCGGCCGAGGAGTACGGCAGCCACGACAAGACCTTCGAGGTCCCAGCAGCGGGAACGGTGCAACTCGTCAACCGCGCTGGCGACGTACTGATCGAGCACGCTGTGGAGCAGGGTGACATCTGGCGCGCCTGCCAGACCAAGGACGTGCCGATCCGTGACTGGGTCAAGCTCGCCGTGACCCGTGCGCGTGCGTCCAACACCCCCGCGGTGTTCTGGCTCGACTCGTCACGTGCCCACGACACGAATCTGATCGCAAAGATCAATGCCTACCTGCCCGAACACGACACTGAGGGCCTGCAGATCGAGATCATGTCGCCGATCGAGGCGACGCAGTTCTCGGTTGACCGCATCCGCAAGGGTGAGGACACCATCTCGGTGACCGGCAACGTGCTTCGTGACTACAACACCGACCTGTTCCCGATCCTGGAGCTCGGCACGAGCGCCAAGATGCTCTCGATCGTCCCGCTCATCAACGGCGGCGGACTCTTCGAGACTGGCGCTGGCGGCTCCGCACCGAAGCACGTGCAGCAACTCGTCAAGGAGAACTACCTGCGCTGGGACAGCCTCGGTGAGTTCCTCGCGCTGGCATCCAGCTTCGAGCACATGGCTACGACGACCGGCAACGCGCGTGCACAGATTCTTGCTGACACGCTCGACCGGGCGACCGGGACGTTCCTCAACGAGAACAAGTCACCCGGCCGCAAGTTGGGCACGATCGACAACCGCGGCAGCCACTTCTACCTCGCCTTCTACTGGGCGCAGGAGCTGGCCAAGCAGACCGAGGATGCCGAGCTCGCAGCGGGCTTTGCGGCCATCGCTGGCGCACTGGAGTCGAACGAGCAGAAGATTGTCGACGAGTTGCTGGCCGTACAGGGAGCGCCTGCTGACATTGGCGGCTACTTCCGACCGGACGATGCCAAGACGAACGCCGTGATGCGCCCGTCGGGCACGTTCACCGGCATCCTCAAGGACCTGGTCGACCGTCTCGGCTGACGCCTAGGCGCGTAGCTGCTTCTCCGACGGGGTCCAACCTCGGGCGCGCGCTTTGAGGCGCACGTCCCCGAGTAGTGACGTGAGCGAGGAGGCGACCAGGTCGACGGCCTGAGTCGCTTCCTTGCCTACGTCGGCAATGAGGTTGACCACGACCTCGCCAGAATCGAGCTGGGCCCAGCCCCCGACTACCTCGCCGTTGGACCAGACAGTGGGTCCGGCGTTGCCGTTGATGTCGAACAGCTGCTCACGGTGGGGACCAAGGTAGAAGTCGCGGTGCTTCCAGCCCATGACCGTCGGATCGAGCGCCGGGAGCAGTGCCACCCATGGCTCGTCATCAGTGGCTCGCTCTTCGTCGCCTGGAAGGACGTATCCAACCTGTCCGTCGAGATCGACCTCGACGACTTCACAGCGAGCCAGCGCGGCACGCGTACGCGCCTTGGTCCAGCCAGCCCACCACGCGAGGTCGTCCTCGGTTGCCGGTCCGTAAGACGCGAGCCAGCGTCGGGCAAGCTCGGCGGCGGCATCGTCGACAGTCAGATCTGCCACGGCCTCGGGTGACCAGTTGTCGAGAGTGCTCCAGCGGAACTGAGTTGAGGTCCACGTGCCACGTGGCTTGGCCCGGATGATCTCGCCCTCAGCCGACATCAGCGTGAGGATGCGACTCGCAACCGCCGTAGATGTCTCGTACTTCGTGCCGGGAGCGATGACCAGACGAGTCGCGAGGCGCTCGTCGACCTTGCCGAGCTCGGCACTGGTGATCTCGCCCGCCGCGGCAACTGCCGCGACGGCAACGCGCTCGACCTCCCGGAGCCAGGTGGAAGGGTCGTCCGTGACCTCTGCCTCAGAAAGCATCTTCTCGAGCAGTCGCCGCTGATCGCGGGCGACAGTGTCGGCTGCTCCGGCATGGCACGCAGCGACGAAATCGACAGGGACAGCGAAGACGGTGCGCCTCATGGCGAGCACTCGTACGAGTGACCGGTCGTCGTACAGCGCCTTCTCGATGTCGACGATCGAACCATCATTCATCCGGGCCAAGGCGGCAAGGAACGTCGTGGCGGGATCGGTGCCGTGGAGGGCGACGACGCTGCGCGCAGCGCCAACGGGATCGGCCGCCCGATGGGCCGGCGAGAGTGCGTGACGTTGGCCGAGACGTACGCGGCGCTCGGCAGCGGTGAAAGTTCGCACGGCTCAGCCTCGCACGATGCTCAGACAGAACTAGGCGGGGAATAACACGCCGAGACCAGCGGCTTGAATGAACATGTGAGTACTCCCGAGATCCCCGTCAGCACCCGCCACCTCTCATTGGCCCTACTGGCGCTGGCACTGGGTGGATTTGCGATCGGTACGACCGAGTTCGTGACGATGGGACTGCTTCCGGACATCGCCGAAGGTATCGACGAGTCGATCCCCACGACGGGTCATCTGATCACTGCGTACGCCTTCGGCGTCGTGATTGGCGCTCCGGTGATCGTGTCGCTCGGTGCTCGGTTGCCCAAGAAGGAGCTGGCGATCGGGCTGATCCTGGCTCTCGGTGTCGGAAACGCTTTGACGGCTGTATCGAGTGGCTACCTGCCCGTGATGGCGGCCCGCTTCGTCGCGGGGCTGCCGCATGGCGCCTATTTCGGCGTCGCCTCGCTACTGGCCGCGTCGCTCGTACGTCCGGAGTACCGCGGTCGCGCTGTCAGTTCCGTGATGCTCGGCCTGTCGGTCGCCCTGGTCGCTGGCGTTCCAGTCTCGAACTTGCTTGGTCAACAGCTCGGCTGGCGTAGCGCCTACTGGGCCGTCCTCGCGATCGCAGCGCTTGCTGCGGCGATGATCGTCGCCTTCGTGCCGCACTCGCCGGCCAATCTCGACGCGACGCTCCGCGGCGAACTCGCGGCACTCAAGCGCCCGCAGGTCTTGTTTGCTGTGGCGGCAGGGCTGGTCGGATTCGGTGGTCTGTTCGCGATGTACAGCTACATCGCTCCGATCGTCACGGATGTCACCGATCTGTCACGTGGGTGGATCAATGTCTTCCTGCTGGTCTTCGGCGTCGGGTCGGTGTTCGGTTCGTGGGCTGCGGGCGTACTGGCCGACTGGGACATCGAACGATCTGTCCTGGGTGGGTTTGCTGCGACGGTCGTGGTGCTCGCCGCGTTCTACTTCGCGGCCGGTGCCACCGTGCCCGCGCTCGTACTGGTCTTCTTCGTAGGCAGCCTTGGCTCGGTCGTCGCGATCAACCTGCAGATGCGACTGATGGACGCCGCCGGTGATGCGCAGATGCTGGGCGCGGCGCTCAATCACTCGGCACTCAACATCGCCAACGGGCTGGGCGCCTGGCTCGGCGGAGTGGTCATCTCCGCAGGTCACGGCTATCGCGCTACCAGCCTCGTCGGTATTGGTCTTGCCGCAGCGGGACTCGCGGTCTTCGCCATCGGCCTGGCGACCGATCGACGTTCAGCTCACAACTCGGTCAGCGCCGACCTTCACGCGTAGCCACACTCGGTCGCCTTCGTGCAGGCCGAGAGTGGTCGCTTCGGAACGTGTGACAACCACCTGGATCGGCGTCTTGTCGCCCTCTTCGGGAGTGACCTCGAGGCGGATCTCGAAGCCAACGCGAGTCCAGCGGGTGATGGTTCCGACCGCAGCGGCAGCCTGCTCGTAGCGCGAGATCTCGATGTCGTGCGGACGTACGAGCGTGCCACCCAATGTCGTGACTGGCCCGAGGAATGACAGGACGAAGTCGCTGGCGGGACGGTCGTACAGGTCGTCAGGCGTGCCGATCTGCTCGATGCGCCCCTCGTTGATGATGACCAGACTGTCAGCGACCTCGAGGGCCTCCTCCTGATCGTGGGTCACGAACACAGTCGTCACGTGCATCTCGTCGTGCAGTCGACGTAGCCAGTCGCGCAGTTCCTTGCGGACCTTGGCGTCGAGGGCGCCGAACGGCTCGTCAAGCAGGAGCACCGTCGGCTCGATTGCCAGGGCGCGGGCGAGGGCCATGCGCTGACGCTGACCACCGGAGAGCTGGGACGGCAGGCGCTGCGACCACTGCTCGAGGTGCACGAGCTCAAGGAGTTCCTGAACGCGCTTCTTCACCTCGTCCTTGGGGCGCTTGCGGATCTCAAGGCCGAACGCGACGTTCTTGGCGACGGTCATGTGCTTGAAGGCCGCGTAGTGCTGGAACACGAAGCCGACGTTGCGCTTCTGGACCGGCAGCGCCGTCGCGTTGGTGCCTTCGATCTCGATCGTGCCGGTGTCGGCTTCCTCGAGTCCCGCGATGATGCGGAGGAGGGTCGTCTTGCCTCCACCGCTCGGTCCGAGCAGTGCAGTGAGGCCACCCGTGGGGATGGTGAGGTTGATGTCGTCGAGGGCAACGAAGTCGCCGAAGCGCTTCGTCACGTTCGAAACCACAATGCTCATGCTGAGTCCTTCGGGTATGCGTGACGCTGGCCGCGGGCGCGCAAAATGTAGACGACGATGATGCTGACCACTGAGACGCTGGCCAGCAGGAATGCGATGGCGTACGCGCCCTCTTGATCAAAGTTGAGGTACTTCTCCTCGACCGCGAGGGTGGCGGTACGAGTCTCGCCGAGCACGTTGCCCGACACGACCTTGACGGCGCCGAACTCGCCGAGCGAACGCGCCAACGTGAGAACGACTCCGTAGATGACGGCCCATTTGATGCCGGGCAAGGTAACTCGCCAGAAGGTCTGCCAGGCGTTAGCTCCCAAGCTGCGGGCTGCTTGATCCTGCTCGATGCCGATCTCTTCGAGCACGGGCACAACCTCGCGGATGACGAGGGGGAGAGCGACGAACGCCGTGGCGAGAATGATGCCGGGCGTCGAGAAGATGATTTGCAGACCCCAACTGTCGAGAGTCGGCCCAAACCAGCCGTCTCTTCCGCCGTAGACCAGCACGAGGGCCAGGCCCACCACGATGGGCGAGACCGAGAGCGGCAGGTCGAGCAAGGCGCTGAACAGGCGCTTGCCGGGGAACTCGTTACGCACGAGGAGGAGCGAGACGCCGACGCCGAACACAGTGTTTATTGCCGTGGCAATGATTGCGGCGATCGCACTGAGCTGGAGAGCGGAGACGAGATCAGGGTCGCTGAAGATGGCGTTGAGTGCGTCGAAGCCGTGCTCGAACGTGTTGCTGACGACCAACGACACTGGCCAGGCCACCAGCAGGAACAGGTAGACAATGACCAGGACCCGTACGACGTACATGACGGGTCCGCGCTTGTTGCGTGTCAGTTTCGAGTCAGCCACGGTTCGCGATCCTTCGCTGGAGGACATCGAGGATCACGATGACAAGAAGCGAGATGACCAGCAGCAGCGTGGCGATCGAGGCCGCACCAGCGGGATTGTCGTTCTCGATCGCGCCCAGGATGCGTACGGATGCCACTTCCGACTTGAACGGCAAGTTGCCCGAGAGTAGGACGAGTGATCCGTACTCGCCCACTCCGCGAGCAAAGGAGAGCGCTGCTCCGGCTGCGATGGCCGGTGCAAGGCTCGGCAGGATGATGCGGCGGAACGTAGTGAAGCGGCTCGCGCCCAGAGCGGCAGCGGCCTCCTCAACCTCGAGATCCAGCTCTTCCAGGACGGGCTGCACCATGCGCACGACGAACGGCAGGGTCACGAACAGGAACGCCAGATAGACCGATGCGCCGTTGTTCGCGACGTTGATGCCCAGGGGACTGTCGTTGCCGTAGAGCGACAGTAGGACCAGGCCAGCCACGATGGTCGGAAGCGCGAATGGGATGTCGATGACGAGCTCAAGGAGCGCCTTGCCGAAGAACCTGTCTCGTACGAGCACCCAGGCGATCGCCGTACCGGCAAAGACGTTCACCACGGTCACGACCGCAGCTGCCAGAAGCGTCAGCTTGATCGCGTGAGCCGTCTGCTCGTTGGTGATGGTGCGCCAGAAGTTGGCCCAGCCTCCCTCGGAGGCTGTGACGATCACAGCGGTGAGCGGTATCAGGACGAGCAGGCTGAACCACAGCATCGCGATGCCGAGGCCAATTCCAGATCCCTTTGTCAGGGTGCTCGAGAAGACCGGCCGGGAGAGTCCCGGCCGGTCCTTCGTCGAGTTTTCACTCACAGTTGCCATACCTTCTTGGTGCTGAGTCGTCCTAGTTACTGAGTTGCCTTGCCGGACTTCTCGATGGCGATGGTGACGATGCCCTTGGGCTTGCCATCCGTGCCATCACCGAACAGGCGATCCTTGACGCCTGCCCAGCCACCGAAGTCCTTGTCGAGAGTAAGCAGGTGGCTCACCTTCGGGAAGGGGTTGCTCTCATCCTTGGCACCCTTGACCTTGCCACCGAAGTCGACATCGTCACGGATGGGGCGGAATCCCTTGAGGGCGAACTGCTTCTGACCAGCATCGCTGATCACGAACTTCAGCCAGTCCTCAGTCACCGGAGAGGCAGCCTTGGTGACGGCGCCCGGGTTCTCGATGAGGATCGTGGTCTCAGGCGTGACGTACTCGAAGCCCTGACCGTTCTGAGCAGCGAGGATGGCCTCGTTCTCGTAGGCGAGCAGTACGTCACCGGTGCCGCCGAGGAACGACGTCGTGGCGTCACGACCGCTGTTGGTCAGCGAGACGACGTTCTTGAAGAGCTTGGTGATGAACTTGGTTGCATCGGCGTCCGAGCCACCGTTCTGGGTGATGTGGCCCCATGCCGCGAGCGCGTTCCAGCGAGCAGCACCCGACGAAGCGGGGTTGGCCGTCACGATCTCGACGCCAGGTTTGACCAGGTCGTCCCAGCCCTTGATGTTCTTGGGGTTGCCCTCACGAACACCGAGAACGACGATCGAGCGCGAGACGATGCCCTTGTTCTCGCCCTTGTCCCAGGTCTCGTCAACGAGTCCGGCCTTCACGAGGCGGTCAACGTCGGTGCCTACCGAGAAGTGGACGTAGTCGGCCTTGAGACCGCCTTCGACGGCACGACTCTGGTCGCCCGAGGCGCCGTATGAAGTCTTGAACGTGACGCCCTTGCCGGCGTCGGTCTTGTTGAACTCGGTGGCAATCGCCTTGTTGGCGGCCTCGGGTACTGCGAATCCGACGATGTTGATGGTACTTGCGGAGCCAGCGTCAGATCCGCCACCGCAGGCTGCCAGCACCGCTGCGCTGAGAGCTAGTGCGGTCGCTACGCGGATGATCTTCATGTTCCTGCCTCTGGTCAGGCACGCCACGGCGCGTGCTCTGGGCATCAAGTTAGGGCGATCCGGCGCCTCGAAATACCAATCTCACTATTTGGTATTGCATGCCAGATGCTGAGATTCTTCGCTAAGAACCGGGTCAGGCGAAGACGACAGTACGCGGACCGTTCATGAGGACGCGCGACTCCGCATGCAGCTTGACTGCTCGCGAGAGCGTCTGCGCCTCCACGTCGCGACCAACGCGCGCAAGATCTGCTGCAGACATCCGGTGGTCGACGCGCATCACACCCTGATCGATGATCGGGCCTTCATCGAGTTCGGCAGTGACGTAGTGTGCCGTCGCGCCGATCAGCTTGACGCCGCGATCGTGTGCCTGCTGATAGGGGCGGGCGCCTTTGAAGCTTGGAAGGAAACTGTGGTGGATGTTGATCGCTCGGCCATCGAGCGCTCGGCACGTCTCATCCGACAGGATCTGCATGTAGCGAGCGAGCACGACTAGGTCGATCGAGAGCTCGTCGACCAGCTCGAGCAGGCGAGCCTCGCTGGTTGCTTTGTCGTCGGTGGGTACGTGATGGAACGGGACCTCGTACGCCGCGGCGAGCCGCTCAAGGTCGCGATGATTGGAGACGATCGCCGGGATCTCGATGCCGAGAGATCCGGCGCTCTGCCGGTAGAGCAGGTCGTTGAGGCAGTGTCCTTCTCGGGAGACGAGCACCAGAGTCCTGGCCGGAGTCTCAGCGATGACCAGCCGGAAGTTCATCTGATGCTCCGTGGCCACCTTCGCGAAATGCTCGCTTAGACCTTCCGGTGCAGGATCGTCCGGCATCGTGAAATGGACACGCAGGAAGAACTCGTTGTCACTGGTGTCGGAGAACTGTTGGCTGTCGAGGATGTTGCCGCCAGCCTCCGCGATCCACCGCGTGACCGCGAAGACGAGCCCGGGGCGGTCCGGGCAGGAAAGCGTGAGTACATAGGTCGGAGTCATGAGGTCGTTAGTCAACTATGACTGCGGGCGCCGTGGCGACCGCTGGCTTTCCGCCGTGGCCGGCGTGGGTCGGGCGCTGGAAGAACAGCACCAACACGATGCCGATTGCGAACGCCAGGACCGGCAACAACAGTGACTGGGCCATGGCATCGGAGAATGGACCCTGCACAGCTGCAGGCATGGCTTGGTCGGTCGACTGGAATGCCTCCGACGAACCCGGCAGGCCGTTGGCGGTGAGTCGGGCCTGGATGATTGCTGCGATCGCGGCACTGCCCAACACGGCACCCACCTGTCGAGTCGTGTTGTAGACGCCGGCGCCGGCGCCGGCCGAGCTCATCGGAAGGTTGCGCGTAGCGGTCGCTCCGAGCGGAGCCCACAGACATGCGTTGGAGACTCCGAACAGCGCCATCGGCAGGATCAACTGCCACACGGGGGAGTCGGGGGAGATCACTCGTGAGAGCCAAAACATCGCAACGGCTGCGGTGCCGAATCCGACGAGCGTGATGCCGCGGGGATGGACGCGGTCGACGAGCTTGCCGACGAACGGAGCCAGCAGCATCAGCACGATTGCCATCGGCGCCATCAGGAACGCGGATTCGGTCGGGGTCCAGCCGCGGACTCCCTGCGCGTAGAAGAAGAACGGGAGTGACATCGCGGTGATGGCGAGCGAGACCAATGCGATCCCGGCGTTGCCGAGTGAGAAGTTGCGATCCCGAAAAAGGCCGAGGGGTACGAGAGGTTCCGTCCTGATGCGGCTCTGCCACCACAGGAATCCGGCGACGACGAGAAGTCCGACGATGATCAGCGCGGGGACCGAGAGGATCCCGTCGATCGTGCCCCAGTCGTAGCGTTCACCCTCCTGGATGCCGAACACCAGCAGGAACATGCCGACCGCGCTGAGCCCAACTCCGACCCAGTCGAAGCTGTGTGAATGAGTGGCGAGAGTTGGTACGAGACGCCACGCCAGGACGAAGGCGACGATGCCGACGGGCACGTTGATGAAGAAGATCCACTCCCAGCCAAGGGTGTCGACCAGGACGCCGCCGAGAATCGGACCGACGAGGGTGGCGACACCAGCCGTCGCTCCCCAGAGCGCCATCGCGCTGCCGCGATTGGCGGGCGCGAACGTACGGGTGATGACCGCCATGGTCTGCGGCGTCATCAAGGAGGCGCCAACACCTTGTACGACGCGAGCGACGATGAGCATCTCGATGCTGCCGGTCAGACCGCACCACAAGGACGCCACGGTGAAGATCGTGAGCCCGATCAGATAGACGTTTTTGGGACCGAAACGGTCGCCGAGCCGACCTGTGACCAGCAGTGGCACGGCGTAGGCCAGCAGGTAGGCGCTGGTCACCCAGATCACGGTGCTGACGTCCGACTCGAGCTCGCGCGCGATGGCGGGAGTCGCGACGGACACGATGGTGTTGTCGACCAGGATCATGAAGAAGCCGATGACCATGGCCCAGAGTGCCGGCCAGGGCTTGTAGTCAGCGGGCAGGTCATTCTGAGTGCTCATACCCGCAACTCTAGGTCGCGCCTACGACAGTCGGAGCAGCTCGTAGCCGCGGAGATCGACGTATGTGCCGTCGCCGAGCCGTTCGGCGAGCTTCTGTGTGCCGTAGTGACGGAATCCGGCGGCCTCGGCGACCTTGTTGCTGCCCTCGTTGCCTTCGGCGGCGTACAGGACGAGGCGGCGGCGATCGAGACCCTCAGAGTTGAAGGCATGCGCGACCACCAGGCGTACGGCCTCCGTCATCACACCCTTGCCTCGTGCGTCGGGATGCATCCAGTAGCCGATCTCGCCGGAGGTCGGATTGGGTCCGAGCAAGTCCATCACCGCGACGTTGCCGAGCAGCTGATCCGTCACCCGGTCGGCGATCGCCCACGTCGCCTTCACTCCCTTGGCGGCCTGCCACACGCAGGTGTCGACGTATTCGCGCGCCGAAGTTTCCGTGTAGGGGTGAGGGAGGCTGCTGAGCCAATGCTGTGATTCGAGGTCGCTGCACGCCTCGGTGATCCGCGACAGATCAGCTTCGCTATTCGCTCGCAAAATGAGGCGCTCAGACTCGAGCACGGTCGACTCGGCCCAATTTGTCCGCGGCATGGGCGCATCTCCGAACCGGATGGATGCTGTCCACGCGTCTAAGACGGCGCCACGCTCGAGCAGGCTTCCCGGAGTGGTGCCATGGAGGGTGAATCCCGCCGAATGGGCGACGCGGAGCGAGGCCTCGTTGCCGACGTGCGACCGCCAATGCACGATCTCGATGCCGCCCTCGTTGAATGCCCAGTCGACGGCCAGACGTACGGCGCGAGCCATCAACCCCTTGCCGCGCGCCCATGGATGGAGCGCAAACCCAATGTCACCGATCGGGCCCTGTCGTATGTCGACGTTGCCGGCGAAGCGGCCGTCGGCCTCGATCGCCCAGATGCGATTGGTGCCCTCGTCCCAGCCGCGAGGAATGATGCCGAGCGCGAAGTCCTCGCTCATCTCTCTCGTCTGAGGAGTGGCGACCGACGTCCAGCGAACCATTTCGGGATCGTTGGCCATCTCGAGCATCGCGTCGATGTCTGCCGGTACGTGCGCGCGCAGCGTCACCAAGCCGTCCGACAGAACCGGCACGTTGAGCGGCCAGATCATCTCGGGCACGGTCATGCGCGATAGGGATCGGCTGGGTAAACACCCAAAATCGTCACGTCAGTGGTGAAGAACGTCAGCTCTTCGAGAGCACGCTTGAGTGGGAGGTCGTCAGGATGTCCGTCGACTTCAGCAAGGAACTGAGTCGCGGTGAACTCGCCGCCCACCATGTAGCTCTCGAGCTTGGTCATGTTGACGCCGTTGGTCGCGAAGCCGCCGAGTGCCTTGTAGAGGGCCGCGGGCAGGTTGCGCACGTTGAAGATGAAACTCGTGACGACCGGACCGTTGCCAGCCGGAGCAACGATCGGATCGCGCGAGAGCACGACGAACCGCGTCGTGTTGTGGTCCTCGTCCTCGATGTCCGTGGCGAGCACATCGAGTCCGTAGATCTCGGCAGCAAGCGGCGGCGAGATGGCGGCCTGTGTCGGATCGTTGGCGTCGGCGATCTCACGTGCGGCACCAGCTGTGTCACCGGAGATCACGGTCGTGAGGCCGTACTTCTTGATCACCTTGCGGCACTGACCCAGCGCGTGGACATGGCTGTGCACGGTCTTGATCGTGTCGAGACTCGAGCCCGGCACGCCCAGCAGGCTGAACTGAATCCGCAGGAAGTGCTCGGCGATGATGTGCAGCCCGGACGTGGGCAGGAAGTGGTGGATGTCAGCGACGCGGCCGGCGATCGAGTTGTCGATCGGGATCATTGCGAGCTCAGCCTCACCCGACGCGACAGCGGCAAAGACGTCCTCGAACGAGGCGCAGGCCACTGCTTCGGCGTCGGGGTAGTGCTCGCGCGCCACGATATGGGAGTTCGAGCCAGGCTCTCCCTGATAGGCGATCCGAATGTCGTTCACGCAACCAGTGTTTCAGACGAGGCGCGCTCCTCCGGCGGCGTGCACGACGAATGCCTCGGGTGCGGGCCAGTCGCGGACGGCGTAGCGGGCCTCGACGCGCTCTCGTATGGCTGCAACTTTGTCGACCGGCACGAGCGCGATGACGCTTCCGCCGAACCCGCCACCCGTCATACGAGCTCCCAGAGCACCGGCCTCGATCGCCGCCTCAACTGCGGTGTCGAGCTCGGGACAGCTGACCTCGAAGTCATCCCGGAGCGACTCGTGCGATGCGGTGAAGATGGCACCGAGCTGGGGCCAGGCGCCGCGGTTCAGCGCGCTGACGGCAGCTCGTACGCGGGCAGTCTCAGTCAGTACGTGACGCGTGCGGGCCTTGAGCACCTCGTCGGTGAGCTTGAAGGTGGCGTCGAGCCCTGCCTGCGACAGGTGTTCGAGTCCAAGCTCTGTTGCGGCGCGCTCGCATTCGTCACGACGAACGGCGTATTCGCCGTCAGCAAGGGAGTGGTGGGCGCCGGTGGCGATGACGAGAAGGACCAGCCCGGCGTCGCCCCACCCGAGCGGCACAGACCGAGTGACTGGCGGATCCGTCGCAAAGTCGATGTGCAGTCCACTTCCAGACTCGGCGAGCAGGACTGCGTACTGGTCCATCAATCCTGTCGGCGCGCCGACGAACCCGTTCTCAGCAACACCTGCCGCGAGTGCGAGCTGCTCAGGCGGGTGTCCGTAGCCCGCGAGTTCGTTGATGGCCAAGGCAATGCCGGAGGTCAATGCCGCGGACGAAGCCAACCCAGCTCCCGATGGCAAGTTCGACTCGATCACCAGATCCAGACCTGGCACGTCGAGCCCCCATTGACGGAACGCCCAGACAACCCCGGCGGCATACGCGGCCCAGCCGTCGACGTCTCCGGGCTGGACCGAGACGGGGAACGACGCCTTGGCCGAGTCGGGTTGATCGGTCCAGACGTTCACGGTGTCGTCGTCGCGGCGGCGGACCTTGACGGTCAGCGTGCGGTCGATCGCCATGGGAAGAACCGGACCACCGTTGTAGTCCAAGTGCTCGCCGATCAGGTTGACTCGCCCGGGCACGATCCACTGGCGTACGTCGGTCACCCGCTAAACCCTAGGCCGTGCCCGGTAGCCCGCACCGCGCCCGGTCGCCCCCGCATCCCGGCTGCCTGCGTTCTCGGTCCTCGCGAGACAACCCTGGTATGGCTTCGGCCCTCGGCCTTGGCAGTCGGGCGCGGATGACGCCCGGATCGAAAGCGCGGGCTACCGGGCACGGCCTAGGCCACCGGCGGCTGGCAGAATGCGCACATGCCTGCTGACCGCCGACCTCGCGTGCTGTCCGGTGCCCAGCCGACTGCCGACTCCTATCACCTGGGCAACTACTTCGGTGCTTTCAGGCAGTGGGTCGAATTGCAGGACGAGTTCGATGCCTTCTACTTCATTCCAGATATGCACGCGATCACGGTCGAGTACTCGCCGACGGACCTGCGCGAGCGTACGTATATCGCCGCAGCTCAGATGCTCGCCGCCGGTGTTGATCCCGCCCGCAGCGCGCTCTTCGTGCAGAGCCACGTGCCCGAGCATGCTCAGCTCGCCTGGGTGCTTGGCGGTGTGACGGGCTTCGGCGAAGCAAGCCGTATGACGCAGTTCAAGGACAAGTCGTCCAAGGGCGGTGCTGAGAGCTCGTCGGTCGGACTGTTCACCTATCCGATCCTGATGGCTGCCGACATCCTGATCTATCAGGCTGATCAGGTACCGGTGGGCGAGGACCAGCGTCAGCATCTCGAGCTTGCCCGCAATCTCGCCCAGCGCTTCAACCACCGCTTCGGTGAGACGTTCAAGGTCCCTGAGGCTTACATCGTCAAAGAGACCGCGAAGATCTACGACCTTCAGGATCCGACAGTCAAGATGAGCGGTTCTGCGGCCTCGCACAACGGCGTCGTGAACCTGACCGACGATCGCAAGAAGGCTGCCAAGAAGGTCAAGTCTGCGGTGACTGACTCCGGCGACGAGGTCCGCTTCGACGAGAAGGAGAAGCCAGGGGTCTCCAACCTCTTGGTGATCTACTCGGCGCTGACCAAGCGCACGATCGCCGACATCGAGCGCGAGTACGTCGGACAGCAGTACGGCGCCTTCAAGGTCGCGCTGTCCGAACTGGTGGCCGACTTCGTCGGGCCGTTCGGCGAACGCACGCGCGAACTGCTCGACGATCGTGCCGAGCTCGACCGCATCCTCAAAGCCGGCGCTGAGCAGGCCCGAGCCGTAGCGGCCCAGACCCTCGAGCTCGTCTACGAGCGCTCCGGATTCGTACGACCCACATGACCCAAACCATCGGTGTCGCCATCCCGGTTCCAGAGCCGTACGGCACATTGCTGCGCAACAAGCGTGCGGAGTTCGGCGATCCGATGGCCCGTACGGTGCCGAGCCACGTCACCTTGATTCCTCCGACCGAAGTCACCGTCGAGGAACTCCAAGGCGTCTGCGAAGCACTCGAACGCGCCTCAGCAACCCTGCCACCGTTCCCCATGCGACTGCGCGGAACAGCGACCTTCCGGCCGATCTCGCCGGTGGTTTTCATCGCTGTCAGCCAGGGCATTTCGTACACGGAGATGCTGGCGAAGTCCGTACGTTCTGCGCTCAAGATCCCGGAGCCGGAGTTCCCCTTCCACCCGCATGTCACCGTTGCGCACAACCTCGACGATGCGAGCCTCGACCGCGCGTACGACGAGCTGAGCGGATTCGAGTGCCAGTTCAACGTTGACGGGTTCGCGCTCTATGAGCACGACGATGTCAACGGCTGGGTACCGAAGCGAACCTTCGCTCTCGGCCCCGAACCCCGCTAGACCACGATCGAGCCGTCGCCCACGGTCGTCAGGTGTTCGAACAGTTCAGCCTTGAACGCGCGAGCCGCGAGCGGCAGTGCTTCAGAGCTTCGATGTGCCAGGGCGATCACTCGGTCGAGCGGGGGATTGTCGAGCTGTGAGGCGCGCAGCTGTGGGCGGTTGGTCAGCACCATGCTCGGCACGACCGCGTAACCGAGCCCGGACTCCACGAACCGGAGGACGGCGCTCATCTCTCCGCCTTCGACGGCAAAGCGCGGCTCAAATCCGGCGGCCCTGCACGCCCTGAGCGTGACGTCGCGAAGGTAGTAGCCCTCACGGAACATCACCAGCGGCATGTCCTTGAGGTCTTTGACGTCCATCCGCTCCGGAAGGTCAGAGTCTGCGGGACTCGCCAATACGAGCTTCTCGCGCAGCACAGGCGTCGTCTCGATATCGGGATCGTCGGTGATGAGCGGAACGATCAGGAGGGCCACATCGAGTCGCCCTTGGACGAGTTCGCGAGTCAGTACCTGAGAGCCGGCCTCCTGGACCTCGAGGTCGATGTCGGGGTATTTGCTGTGGAACCGGTGCAGCGCTTCGGGCAGCAATCCGTCGCAGAGTGACGGCGTCGCGCCGAGACGTACTCGGCCACGTCGAAGGTTGGCCACTTCCTTGACGGTGCGCTCAGCACTCTCGACGTCGATCAGGATGCGCTGCGCGTGTGGAAGCAGTGCTGCGCCGGCACTGGTCAGCTCGATCGCTCCACGATTTCGTACGAACAGGGGAGTGCCGAGCGAGTTCTCAAGAACCCGGATCTGCTTGGAGAGGCTGGGCTGCGAGACGCCCGTGAGCTCGGCTGCGCGGGTGAAGTGCCGCGTACGCGCGACGGCCACAAAATAGCTGAGCTGCTGGATTTGCATGGATCCATTCTTTCATAGCCATTGGCTATGAAACGTCGCCTCACTATGACTTTGCGCGAATGAGCGGACAGTCCTAAGGTGTGGGCCGTGACCACCACCTCACCAGCTCCCTCGTCTGGAGCACCGTTGAAGGGGCCCAATGGGGCCGGCCGCGCGGCAATTGCCGCCCGAACACTGCGAAACGACCGGTGGTGGCTTCCACCGCTCGCCACTGCGCTGGGCCTCGGTGCCTGGGTCGCGTACGCGACCGTGCGTGCGTTCATGCAGAAGGACTACTTCGTCGCGCAGTACGAGTACCTCACTCCGTTCTACTCGCCGTGTGTCTCCAAGGGTTGTATCCCGGAGTCCTCACACTTCGGCCAGTTCCTGCCCGATCAGTGGTGGCTCCCGTACGCCGCATTGACGCTGCCGTTCCTGCTGTTGTTCCGCATGACGTGCTACTACTACCGCAAGGCCTACTACCGCGCGTTCTGGCTGTCGCCGCCCGCGTGCGCCGTGGCTGAGCCGCACCAGAAGTACACCGGTGAGACGCGCTTCCCGCTTCTCGGTCAGAACCTCCACCGCTACTTCTTCTACGCTGCCGCGCTCATCTCGGTCATCAATACGTATGACGCGGTCAAGGCGTTCCAGACCGCCGACCACGAGTTCGGTTTCGGTCTCGGCAACATCATCCTGATTGTCAACGTGATCGCCCTCTGGGCCTACACCGCGTCGTGCCACTCGTGCCGCAGCCTTATCGGCGGCCGTTTGAACCACTTCTCCAAGCACCCGATCCGCTACAAGCTCTGGGGCTGGGTTTCCAAGCTCAACGGTCGCCACATGGGACTCGCCTGGCTGACGCTCGGCACCCTCGCGCTGACCGACTTCTACATCATGGCCGTCTCTGCCGGCTGGATCGACGACCTTCGCTTCATCAACTGACGGACTGAAATTTCATGACTGCTGATATCGAGACACACACATACGACGTCGTCATCATCGGCGCCGGTGGCGCCGGTCTGCGCGCTGCGATCGAGGCCCGCGTGTCGGGCAAGAAGACCGCGATCATCTCCAAGTCGCTGTTCGGCAAGGCCCACACGGTCATGGCCGAGGGCGGCTGCGCGGCTGCGATGGGCAACGCCAACTCCAACGACAACTGGATGGTGCACTTCGGTGACACCATGCGAGGCGGCAAGTTCCTCAACAACTGGCGCATGGCCGAGTTGCACGCGAAGGAAGCTCCGGACCGTGTCTGGGAGCTCGAGACGTACGGCGCGCTCTTCGACCGCACGGCCGACGGCCGCATCAGCCAGCGCAACTTCGGTGGCCACAGCTACCCGCGCCTCGCCCACGTCGGCGACCGCACGGGCCTGGAGCTGATCCGCACGCTTCAGCAGAAGATCGTCTCGCTGCAGCAGGAAGACTTCCGCAACACCGGCGACTACGAAGCCAACATCAAGGTCTATGACGAGACCACGATCGTCGACCTGCTCAAGGACGGCGACAAGATCTCCGGCGCCGTTGCCTACCAGCGTGAGTCCGGACGCCACCTGCTGTTCGAGGCGCCCGCGATCGTCATGGCCACCGGCGGCATCGGCAAGTCCTACAAGGTCACCAGCAACTCCTGGGAGTACACCGGCGACGGTCACGCGCTCGCACTTCGCGCCGGCGCCTCGCTGATCAACATGGAGTTCTTGCAGTTCCACCCGACCGGCATGGTCTGGCCGCCTTCGGTCAAGGGCATCCTCGTCACCGAGTCTGTACGCGGTGACGGTGGAATCCTGACCAACTCCGAGGGCAAGCGCTTCATGTTCGACTACATCGCGGACGTGTTCAAGGATCTCTACGCCACGACGCCCGAAGAAGGCGACCGCTGGTACACCGACCCCGACAACAACCGGCGTCCCCCCGAGCTGCTGCCGCGCGATGAGGTGGCTCGGGCCATCAACTCCGAGGTCAAGGCTGGCCGAGGAACCCCGCACGGCGGGGTGTATCTGACCGTCGCCGGACGTACCGAGGTGGGCCTGACCACCGAAGCGATCCTCAAGAAGCTGCCGTCGATGCACCACCAGTTCAAGGAGCTCGCCGACGTCGACATCACGAAGGAAGCGATGGAAGTCGGCCCGACGTGTCACTACGTCATGGGCGGCATCGAGGTCGATCCTGACACCGGTGCGGCTTCGGTCCCCGGTCTTTTCGCCGCAGGCGAGTGCTCCGGCGGTATGCACGGCTCCAACCGCCTCGGCGGCAACTCGCTCTCGGACCTTCTGGTCTTCGGCAAGCGTGCCGGTGCTGGTGCTGCGGAGTACGTCGACAAGCTCGGCAAGGATCGCCCCGTGGTGTCTGACGCCGCCGTCAAGGAAGCCCGCGATCGTTCGGTTGCTCCGTTCGGTGATGGTGGCCAGGAAGGCGCCGAGAACCCGTACACGATCCACCAGGAACTCCAGCAGTCGATGAACGACCTGGTCGGCATCATCCGCAAGGCCGAAGAGGTCGAAGAGGCTCAGGGCAAGATCGACGAGCTCCGCGAGCGGGCCAAGCACATGGTCGTTGAGGGACACCGCCAGTTCAACCCGGGCTGGCACCTCGCTCTCGACCTGCGCAACATGCTCCTGGTCAGCGAGTGCGTCGCCAAGGCGGCACTCATCCGTACCGAGAGCCGCGGCGGTCACACCCGCGAAGACCACCCCGTCATGAATGCTGAGTGGCGTCACAAGCTGCTCGTCTGCAACATCAAGGACGACGGTTCGGTCGACGTTCAGGAGAAGGAGCAGATCCCGCTCCGCGAAGACCTGCTCGACCTGTTCGAGATGAGCGAACTGAAGAAGTACTTCACCGAAGCTGAGCTGGCCGGAAGGAATTCCTGATGAGCTACGAGCAGAACTTTCGTGTCTGGCGCGGCGACGCTGAGGGTGGCGACTTCGAGAACTACGACGTCGAGGTCAACGAGGGCGAAGTCGTCCTCGATGTGATCCACCGCCTGCAGGCCACGCAGACGCCCGACCTGGCCGTTCGCTGGAACTGCAAGGCCGGCAAGTGTGGCTCGTGCAGTGCCGAGATCAACGGTCGCCCGCGACTGCTCTGCATGACGCGTATGTCGACGCTGCCGCAGGAAAGCACCGTCACGATCACTCCGATGCGTACGTTCCCTGTCATCCGCGACCTCGTCACAGACGTCTCGTTCAACTACGAGAAGGCTCGCGAAGTTCGCGCGTTCGTACCGCCGGAGGGTCTCAAGCCGGGCGAGTACCGCATGCAGCAGGTCGACGTCGAGCGCTCGCAGGAGTTCCGCAAGTGCATCGAGTGCTTCCTGTGCCAGGACACGTGCCACGTGCTGCGTGACCACGAGGAGAACAAGCCGGCCTTCTCAGGCCCGCGTTTCCTCATGCGCGTTGCCGAGCTCGACATGCACCCGTTGGATGCCGCCGCAGAGCAGGGCGTCAACCGCAAGGCGGCTGCACAGGACGAGCACGGTCTCGGCTTCTGCAACATCACGAAGTGCTGCACCGAGGTCTGCCCCGAGCACATCAAGATCACGGACAACGCACTCATCCCGCTCAAGGAACGTGTCGTCGACCTGAAGTTCGACCCGATGATCCGTCGCAAGAAGAAGGCCAAGGCCTGACTCTCACCTCTTCGTGAGGACATGCCCGCACTCGTTTCGAGTTGCGGGCATGTTTGTGTTCCCTAGCGTGGAGACATGCATGTCGAGCGCACGTTTGTCGTGTCAACGCCGATCGAGGAGACCTTCGCGTACCTCAGCGACTTCGAGAACACCGAAGAGTGGGATCCCGGCACCATCTCCACACGACGCACGAGCGGCGACGGTGAGCTCGGCACGACGTACGAGAACACCTCGGAGTTCATGGGTCGCAAGACACAGCTGATGTACGAGACGATCGGCCACGACGATCCGACGTTCTTCTCGTGCCGGGGCCGCAACAAGACTGCTACCGCGACCGACACCATGACATTTACGCGGGACGGTAGCTGGACCCAGATCCATTACCGCGCGGACTTCGAGTTCCACGGCCTGGTGAGGTTCGTGGCCCCGTTGGTGGTCAAGCCCAAGCTCGACTCACTCGCGGACGAGACGATCGAGCAGATCCAGAAGGTGCTGGACGCGCGCTAGCCGCCAGCCTCAATCGCAGCCTTGAGCTTGGCGAGTTTGTCTGCGTCGATGCCGCCTTGCGCGTGCAACTCCTCGAGCACCTTGATCCGGTCAGCCGGTTCGGCGGGAGTTTCGGTGAGCTGACCGAGCTGACCGTTCATGATCTGCCGCAACGTGATCGAGCCGTCCGTTGGTGTTGTCGTCAGTGTCGCCGCGGAGATCGGTTTGTCGAGCACGAACCTGGACAGGCCGCCGAACAGTCCGCCGATCACGCGACCCAGGACGATGCGAGCGACGACTGAAAGCAGAAATCCGCCGATCGGTATGAGGACGGCAAGGATGCCGAATCCCTTGGCGCTGTCGAACAGATCGAGGATCGCGTCCATGGCGGGATGCTACTGCGCGTCTACGGGTTCTTGAGCGCCTCGGCGCGCGCCGCGGCGAGCTCCGCAGCACTGATCGTGCCCTTGGCGTGAAGTGCGTCGAGCTCTGCCAGGCGTTCCTCGAGCGACTTCTCCGGCGAGAGCGCCTTGCTTTTGATCAAGGTCGTCATCGCCTCGGTCTCCATCGTGAGGGGATTGATCCCCGCGTCAGCAGCCTTCTTCCAGTTCAAGATCAGGAGGATTCCGCCAACGATCAGAATGCCGACGAAGAACGCAATGAACTCGGTGGGAGCGCCGCTGAGAAGCGAGTCGTTGCCGTACGGATCATCCATGCAGGCACTCTAGGTCGAGACAGGGCCGGGCATCACCAGAAACAGCGATATCCTGAGCGGATGCGTCTTGCAGAATCACTTACCCGCTCGATTGAGGTCGTCACCCCCGACCTCATCGAACTGCGCCGTGATCTGCACGCTTTTCCGGAGCTGTCGTGGCACGAAGAACGTACGACCGACGTCGTCGCGTCGTGGATGGACAAGCTCGGAATTCCGTACGAACGATTCGATGGCACCGGACTGATGGCCGAGGTTGGGCCTGATGAAGGGCCGATTGTCGCCCTGCGCGCCGACCTTGATGCTCTGCCGGTTGAAGACACTTCGCAAGACCCCTGGAAGTCGAGTGTCCCCGGCGTCTCGCACTCGTGCGGTCATGACGTTCACGTCGCATCGCTGCTCGGCGCGGGTGTCGCGCTGTCCGAGGCCAACGCCATCCAGCCGCTGCCCGTACGCGTCCGACTGATCTTCCAGCCAGCTGAAGAAATCATGCCGGGCGGCGCTCTCAAGGTGCTGGCCGCTGGCGCACTCAAGGGCGTGAGTCGTGTCTTCGCCCTGCACTGCGATCCGTCGCTCGATGTCGGGCAGGTTGGCCTCCGCGAAGGTCCGATCACCGGAGCCTCCGACCGCATCCATGTGGTCCTGAGCGGCCGTGGCGGTCACACCTCGCGACCTCACCTCACCGAAGACCTCACCTACGCGCTCGGCAGCCTCGTCACCCAGCTCCCAGCCGTACTCTCGCGTCGTTTCGATCCTCGAGCTGGCGCCAGCATGGTGTGGGGCAGCATCCACTCTGGCAACGCCTCCAACGTCATCCCGTCGACGGGCGAGCTCAGCGGCACGCTGCGCATGCTCGACGCGGCCGCGTGGCATCAGGCTGAGCATCTCGTCCGCGGTCTGATCAGCGACATCATCGAACCGTTCGGCGTGAGCGCAGATGTCACCTACGTACGCGGCGTCCCGCCCGTCGTCAACGACTTCCGGGCTACCGAAGTACTGCGCCAGGCAGTGACCGAAGCCGTGGGTCCGAGTGCAGTCGCAACGACAACGCAGAGCCTTGGCGGCGAGGACTTCGCCTGGTATGTCGAGGCTGTGCCGGGTGCGATGGGACGGCTTGGCACGCGTACGCCCGACGGTCCGACGTACGACTTGCACCAGGGCAATCTTCGTGTCGACGAGAGAGCCATCGCGATCGGCGCCAAGGTTCTTGCCTGCGCTGCCGTCACCTGAGCACCAGCGGCAACATCGTCTCCTCTATTACAAATCGGTATCAGCCTGCGCAATATCGCTGAGCGACTCCCATGTGGCCAGATCGCGCACTAGGGTCGAACGGTGCCGGGGTCCCGGCTCTCGTACCAAGGAGGAATTTTGCGTCGATTGACGAAGGCCACCGCTATTGCCGGTGTCGCCGCGCTCGTGCTCGCAGGAGCCGGTTGCGGAAAGAACAGTGACGGCGACGATGACTCGTCGTCGAAGGGCGACTGCGTCAAGGTCGATCCCACCAAGAAGGTCGGACTCGCATTCGACATCGGTGGACGCGGCGACCAGTCGTTCAACGACTCCGCTGCCAAGGGCCTCGACAAGGCCGCTTGTGACCTCGGATTCTCCGCCAAGACGGCTGAAGCTCAGGACGGCGAGGCCGAGTCGGCTCGCGAAGGTCGCCTGCAGCAGCTCGTTGACGCTGGCTACAACCCCGTGATCGCCGTGGGCTTCGCCTACTCCGCATCCGTGGGCAAGGTCGCCAAGGCCAACCCGGACGTCAACTTCGCCATCGTCGATGACGGCGTAGAGGGCAAGAACATCGCCAACCTGCTGTTCGCAGAAGAGCAGGGCTCGTTCCTGGTCGGTGCAGCTGCAGCGCTCAAGTCCGAGTCGGGCACGATCGGCTTCATTGGTGGTGTCGAGGTACCGCTGATCCAGAAGTTTGAAGCGGGCTACGTCGCGGGCGCCAAGGCCGTGAACCCTGACATCGACGTCAAGTCGCGCTACCTCACTCAGCCGCCGGACTTCAGCGGCTTCGGTGACCCGGCGAAGGGCAAGACTGCTGCCGAGGGCATGTACGACGACGGCGCAGACATCGTCTACGCAGCTGCCGGTGGTTCAGGTGGCGGCGTGTTCGAGGCTGCTTCGGCCGCCAAGACCAAGGCGATCGGTGTTGACTCCGACCAGGCGCTCACCGCCGACCCGGCAGTCAAGGACGTCATCATGACGTCGATGCTCAAGAACGTCGATGTGGCCGTGTTCAACTTCCTGAAGGCAGTTGACGAAGGCAACGTCCCGACTGGTCCGACGACGTTCGACCTCAAGGTCGATGGCGTTGGCTACTCCACCACAGGTGGTCAGGTCGACGACATCAAGGAAAAGCTCGAGGAGTACAAGGCACAGATCATTGACGGAACCATCAAGGTTCCGACAGCACCCTGATCAACTGCTGACGTGGCCCGGGTCTCGCGATAGCGTGGGCCCGGGCCACACCCGTCCCCGACGAGAGGTGAACCGTGAACAGCACCACCACCGGCAATGACGTCGTGGTCCGGCTGCGCGACATCGGAAAAACGTTCCCTGGCGTGGTCGCCAACCACGACGTCAACATCGATGTGAAGCGCGGAACCGTGCACGCGATCGTCGGCGAGAACGGCGCGGGCAAATCCACGCTCATGAAGATCCTGTACGGCGTGCAAAAGCCTGACTCAGGCACGATCGAGGTCAACGGCAAGCACGTCGCCCTCTCGTCGCCAGCTGATGCGATCGCCGCCGGCGTCGGCATGGTGTTCCAACACTTCATGCTTGCCGACAACCTCAGTGTTCTTGAGAATGTCGTCCTGGGTGCGGAGAAGCTGCACGGCATCGGCGATGCGGCTCGCAAACGTATTGCCGAGATCTCGGACTCGTACGGTCTCGACATCGACCCCGAGGTGTTGGTCGAAGACCTCGGCGTCGGCGCCCGCCAACGCGTCGAGATCCTCAAGGTTCTCTACCGCGGCGCCAAAATCATCATTCTCGACGAGCCGACGTCGGTGCTGGTTCCGCAAGAGGTCGACGAGCTGTTCGACAACCTGCGCGAGCTCAAGGCCGAGGGGCTGGCCGTCATCTTCATTTCGCACAAGCTCGACGAGGTCCTGTCCGTAGCCGATGAGGTGACCGTCATTCGCCGCGGCGCGACAATCGACACGGTTGATGCCAAGTCGGTCAACTCTCGGCAGCTCGCCGAGATGATGGTTGGTTCTGAGCTGCCCAACCCGAGCACCGAGACGTCAACCGTCACGGATCGCGTCATCCTCGAGGTCAAGGACCTCAACCTTCCCGGCCCGAGTCGCGCTTTGCTGACCGACATCGACCTGGCAATTCATGCGGGCGAGATTCTCGGTATTGCCGGGGTCGAGGGCAACGGTCAGGCAGAGCTCGTCGAATCGATCATGGGCGTACGCCCGGGTTCCACCGGCGCGGTTGTGCTGGCGGGGCAGGACCTCACCCACGCATCAACCCGCGATCGTCGCGAGGCGGGCATCGGCTACATACCCGAAGACCGGCACCGCCACGCTCTTCTGCTCGACTCGCCGCTGTGGGAGAACCGCATCCTGGGTCACCAGACGCGCAAGCCCAACGTCAACGGCCCACTGATCGATCGCGCCGGGGCCCGCAAGGACACCCAGCGCATCGTCGAGGAGTACGACGTACGTACGCCCGGCATCGACGTCTTGGCCCGTGCGCTTTCAGGCGGCAACCAGCAGAAGCTCATTGTCGGCCGCGAGATGGCGGGCAACCCGGTGCTGCTGATCGCTTCCCACCCGACTCGCGGTGTCGACGTCGGCGCACAGGCCGCCATCTGGGACCACATCAAGCGAGCACGTCGCGAGGGACTCGCAGTCCTCCTCATCTCTGCAGACCTCGACGAGTTGATCGGCTTGTCTGACACGATCCGGGTGATCCTCCGTGGCAAGTTGGTCGGCAAGTTCGATCCGGCGACGGTGACCCCCGCCCAGCTGGGCGCGGCCATGACGGGAGCGGACGAATGACCCCCAGAATGACCAAGATCGCGCTTGCGATCGGCGCGCCGATCCTGGCGCTGTTCGCGGCGTTCCTGATCACCAGCCTCGTGTTGGTGCTGGCCGGTGACGATGTCGCGGGCGTGTGGGGTCAGATCCTGAGCTTCCCGACGCATCGCGGCTACGTCAACATCATCAACGCGGCCACGGTCTACTACCTGTCGGCGATCGCTGTGGCGATCGGCTTCCGGATGAACCTCTTCAACATCGGGGTCGACGGCCAATACCGTGTCGCGGCTTTCGCGGCAGCAGTCGTGGCCGGTGAAGGCTGGCTGCCGGGCTACTTCAACACGGCGCTCGCGATGGTTGCTGCCGTACTCGTCGGCGCGGCCTGGGCCGGGCTTGCTGGTCTGCTGCGCGTCACCCGTGGCGTCAGCGAGGTCATTTCGACGATCATGCTCAACGCGATTGCCACAGCCTTGGTCGCCTACCTGCTGCGCAAGGTCGCCGTCGACAACCCTGGCAGCAACATCACCGCGACCAAGGAAGTGCCCGAGGGCAGCCGCATTGGCGGCTTCACGCTGTTCGGCGACGTACCAGCCAAGGTCTTCGGCTTGCTGATCCTCGCGGTCCTCGTCGGCTTTGCCTATTGGTTCATCATCAACAAGACCCGCTTCGGCTTTGACCTCCGTGCGACCGGTGCATCCGAGACGGCGGCCGTCTCAAGCGGCATCAACGTCAAGAAGATGATCGTCATCTCGATGCTGCTCTCGGGTGGCGCAGCTGGCCTCGTCGGCATGCCGTTGCTGTTCGGCAACGATTACGCCTACGGCTCGACGTTCCAGTCGGGCCTTGGCTTCGCGGGCATCGCGATCGCATTGCTGGGGCGCAACCACCCAGTCGGCATTGCCATCGGCGCTTTGCTGTTCGCGTTCCTCGACGAGCAGTCCAACCCGTTGCAGATCCTGCTCGACGTCTCGCCTGACATCGTCAAGATCACTCAGGGCACCATCGTGCTCACCGTCGTGATTGCGTACGAGGTGGTGCGCCGCTACGGCATACGCATCGAGCAGAGCCGGGTGGCGAGTGCCTTAGATGACGAGCCCGCAACGGAAGGAGCCACGGCATGACTGTTGTAACTGACGCCATCGCTGCAGCTCCCGCAGCAGCCAGGAAGCTGAGCTACGGCTGGATCATGATCGGTCTCGCCGGCCTGCTGGTCCTGGTCTCAGCCCTCCGCATCATCACGGGTGCTGACGACCTCGACTCATCCGGCACCCTGCGCGCGACCCTCGTGGCCGCGATCCCCATCGGCCTTGCTGGTCTCGGTGGTCTGTGGTCAGAACGCGCGGGCATCGTCAACATCGGCCTCGAGGGCATGATGATCCTCGGTACGTTCGGTGCTGGCTATTTCGGCTACTTCTACGGTCCGTGGCAGGGCGTCCTCGGCGCGATCCTGCTCGGTGCCGCTGGCGGACTTCTTCACGCCATCGCAACGGTGACGTTCGGTGTCGACCACATCGTCTCGGGTGTTGCGATCAACATCATCGCTATCGGTGCCGTGCAATATCTTGCGGCGATCGCGTTCACGGGTGTCCAGGGTGGTGGTCAGACGCAGTCCCCGCGCATCGACGATCTACCGCGGATCACGATTTCGGCGATCTCCGACCCTCTCGGTGACCTTGAGGCGAAGCATTGGTTCTTGATCTCCGACGTCGCCGCAGTGCTTCGAGCGTTTGTCTCCAACCTGTCGATCCTCACGATCATCTGTCTGGGACTGTTCGTGCTGACCTACTACGTCCTGTGGCGCACCTCGTTCGGCCTGCGTCTGCGTTCCTGCGGTGAAAGTCCCGCGGCAGCAGAGTCGCTCGGCATCAACGTGATCCGCTACAAGTTCACGGCCGTGATGATCTCCGGAGGCTTCGCGGGTCTTGCTGGTGGCTTCCTGGCGTTGGTCGCCGCGAACGGTTTCCGTGACGGCCAGACGGGTGGTCGTGGCTACATCGGCCTTGCCGCGATGATCTTCGGCAACTGGCGTCCTGGCGGCTTGCTGGCAGGTGCCGGCCTCTTCGGCTACACCGACACGTTGCGCCTGCGGGGTGGCGGCGAGACAATCCATGGCCTGCTGTTGCTCGTCGCCGTGGGACTTGTCCTGCTCGCCGTCTGGCAGCTGCGCAAGGGCCGCAAAGTCGCTGGCTCGGTCACCCTCGGCATCGGCATCGTGATCGGTCTCTGGTACTTCTTCAGTGACTCGATCCCCGAGGACCTGACCGGTATGACGCCGTACGTCACGACGCTGATGGTTCTGGCGCTCGCATCACAACGGCTACGAATGCCCGCGGCCGACGGCAAGCCCTATCGCAAGGGCAGTGCCGGATAGTGGCTCTCGGAATCAGGGGCGCGGACGACCCGGTCGACTGGGACGCCCTCACGCGCTATGCCACCGAGGTGATGGGTCGGGCCTATGCGCCCTACTCCAACTTCAAGGTCGGTGTGGCGGGGCTCGTTGACGACGGTCGAGTCGTGCTGGGCTGCAACGTCGAGAATGCTGCTTACGGCGTCGCGCTGTGCGCTGAGTGCGGGATGGTTTCAGCGCTGCACGCCACAGGCGGCGGTCGCCTGATCGCGGTTGCATGTGTCGACTCCCACGGCAAGCCGTTGATGCCCTGCGGTCGCTGCCGTCAGCTCCTATGGGAGAACGGTGGCCCCGACATGCAGTTGCTGACCGCGAGCGGCGTCAAGACCATGACTGAAGTGCTCCCGGATGCCTTCGGTGCGGACGACCTGGCAAAGAATTGACGCGTTACGCAGTACAGCTGGACCCCGGGGAGCCGTCGTTCGTACGTGATCCCTATCCGGTGCTGGCCTCACTGAGAGCCAACGGTCCCGTGCTGTGGCACGAGCCGATGGGCATGTGGCTCGCGACGACGCACAAGTCCGTGAGGGCGGTGCTCCGCAGTCGCTCATTCGGGCGAATCTGGTCCGACTGGGAGCCGGTCGACGAGCTCGAGCCGTTCAACGCACTGCACCGCAACCAGATGATGGAGAACGAGCCGCCGGCACACACGCGACTTCGCAAGCTCGTGGCCGGCGCCTTCGGACGTGGCCACGTGGAGCGTATGCGTCCGCGTATCGAAGCGCTCGCCGCCGAGATGGTCGAGCAACTCGACAACCGGTTCGATGTACTTGCCGACTATGCCGAGCCGATGCCGGTCTACGTCATCGCGGATCTGCTGGGCGTACCTCGTGAGGACCACCAGCTCCTTCGAGCGTGGTCTCAGGCCATCGTGCACATGTACGAGCCCCGGCCCAGTGCGGAGGTCAAGGCCGCTGCCGTTGAGGCCAGCACCGCGTTTTCGGACTACGTACGCGCAATCGTCACTGATCGGCGCGAAAATCAAGGCGAAGACCTCATCAGCGATCTGATTCGTGAGGGTCGACGGGGTACGCCGCTCACCGATGACGAGCTCGTGGCCTCCGTTGTGCTGCTGCTCAATGCTGGACATGAGGCGTCGGTCAACGCCTTCGGCAACGGGATGTACGCACTGATGTCCCATCCCGATCAGCTCGCCCGCATTACGTCGGGGAAGGTGCCGATCGAGGTCGCTCTGGAAGAGCTGCTCCGCTTTGACGCACCGCTGCAGTTGTTCGAACGTACGGCCACCGCCGACGTCGACATCTCCGGCCAGACCATCAAGGCTGGCCAAAAGATCGCCTGCCTGATGGGGTCGGCCAACCGCGATTCTGATGCATTCGCCGACGCTGACGCCTTCGACGTTGGCCGTGATCCCAATCCGCATGTCGGCTTCGGTATGGGCCGGCACTTCTGCTTGGGAGCGCCACTGGCGCGGCTTGAGCTTCAGATTTCGATGACACACCTGCTCAGGCGCTTCCCCCGCCTCGAGCTCGTCGGAGAGGCGCCACGGCGACCGACCTGGGTCTTGAGGGGATTCGAGAGCATTCAAGTGGAGGGCTCATGACCGAACCATTCGACGCCGTGGAGGTCATTGCGACCAAGCGAGACAAGGCTGAGCTGAGCGATGCTCAGATCGACTGGGTTGTCGACGCCTACACGCGAGGGGTCGTCGCCAACGAGCAGATGTCATCCCTAGCCATGGCGATCCTGCTCAACGGAATGAACCGCCGGGAGATCAGCCGCTGGACCAACGCGATGATCGCCAGCGGCGAGCGCATGGATTTCTCCAGCCTGTCGTGGAAGACCGCGGACAAGCACTCGACCGGCGGCGTCGGCGACAAGATCACCCTGCCGCTTGCTCCGCTCGTTGCGGCCTGCGGCGTCGCCGTGCCGCAACTCTCGGGCCGGGGACTCGGCCATACGGGAGGCACGCTCGACAAGCTCGAGTCGATCCCGGGGTGGCGCGCTGAGCTCAGCAACGACGAGATGATGTCGCAGCTCGAGGACGTCGGGGCTGTGATCTGCGCTGCCGGCGCGGGTCTGGCTCCGGCCGACAAGAAGCTGTACGCGTTGCGCGACGTCACCGGAACGGTAGAGGCCATCCCGTTGATCGCCAGCTCGATCATGAGCAAGAAGATCGCCGAAGGCACCGGCGCATTGGTGCTCGACGTCAAAGTCGGCACGGGTGCCTTCATGAAGTCGCTCGACCAGGCCCGCGAGCTTGCCGAGACGATGGTGGCGCTCGGCACCGACGCAGGCGTGAAGACTGTGGCGCTGCTGACCGACATGTCGACACCACTCGGGCTGACCGCCGGCAACGCCGTCGAGGTCGCCGAATCCGTCGAGGTACTGGCCGGTGGGGGACCGGCCGACGTCGTCGAGCTCACAATCGCGCTTGCTCGCGAGATGCTCGCTGCGGCGGGCAAGGACGATGTCGATCCCGCCGAGAAGCTCGCCTCGGGTGAAGCGATGGACGTGTGGAAGCGGATGATCTCGGCGCAGGGCGGCGATCCTGATGCATCGCTGCCAACGCCCAAAGAGACTCATACGGTCAACGCCGACACGAGTGGCACGCTGACCAGACTCGACGCTCTTGCAGTCGGTGTTGCGGCATGGCGATTGGGCGCTGGACGTTCGCGTCCGGGCGAGCAGGTTCAGGCCGCTGCCGGCATCGTGTTGCACGCCAAGCCAGGAGACACCATCACCGCAGGTCAGCCGCTGTTGACCCTGCACACCGACACCGCCGAGCGGTTTGAACGTGCGATCGCTGCCCTTGAAGGCGGCTATGACATCGGCACCGGTAGCGCTGAGGTGCCCTCCGTTGTGATCGACCGGGTTGAGTAGGTTGGACTGATGCGCATCTTGAACAACCGCAAGGAGATCGCTGACGCCGCCGGCGAGGAGCTGGGCGTCAGCGAGTGGGTCGCCGTGACGCAGGAACGCATCGATCTCTTCGCCGATGCGTCGGGTGACCGCCAGTGGATCCACGTCGATGCCGAGCGTGCCGCGGATGGCCCATTCGGTGCCACCGTCGCGCACGGCTATCTCACGCTGTCGATGCTCCCGTTCCTCGGAGCGCAGGTCTACGCCTTCGCCGGTGACGTTGCCCGGGTCAACTACGGGCTCAACAAGGTGCGCTTCGTTGCACCGGTCAAGGTCAATTCCAAGATCCGCGATCGAGTCGAACTCCTCACTGTCGAGGACATCGACAAGGGACAGCGCGCGACCCTTCAGCACACAGTCGAGATCAAGGGCAGCGACAAGCCGGCGTGTGTCGCCGAGACCGTCGTTCTGCTGATGGGCACCTGATGACCGCCGCAACAGCAGAGCAGATTGCCAAGGCGCCGAAGGCTGCGCTGCACGAGCACCTGGATGGCGGCGTACGTCCTGCGACGATCGTCGAGATCGCCAAGGAGATCGGTCACGAGCTCCCGGCGCCTGATGCTGAATCGCTCGGTGCGTGGTTCGAGGAGTCCTCGAGCTCAGGATCCCTTCCGCGTTACCTCGAGACGTTCATCCATACGGTTGCCGTGATGCAGCGCCCGCAGGACCTCGCCCGGGTGGCACGCGAGTCAGTGATCGACCTGGCCGCAGACGGCGTCGTGTACGCCGAGCTCCGCTGGGCACCTGAACAGCACCTGTCGGCCGGTCTGACGCTGCAGGAGACTGTCGAGGCAGTCCAGGCGGGCATCGAAGAAGGGCGGGCTGAGGCGGCTGCCCAGGGCAACCCGATCGTCGTCGGCCAACTGCTTACTGCGATGCGTCACGCTCTGCGGGGTCTCGAGATCGCCGAGATCGTTGTCGAGTACCGCGACAAGGGCGTTGCCGGCTTCGACATTGCGGGCGCAGAGGACGGCTACCCGCCGATCCTGCACCTTGAGGCGTTCGACTTCCTGCGTCGCGAGAACGCTCACTTCACGATCCACGCCGGCGAGGCTTTCGGCCTGCCGTCGATCTGGCAGGCCATCCAGCGCTGTGGCACCGAGCGGCTGGGCCACGGCGTGCGCATCGTCGACGACATCGACTTCGATGCGCCCGGCGGACCCAAGCTCGGTCGACTCGCTGCGTACATCCGTGATCGCCGTATCCCGCTCGAGATGTGTCCGTCCTCCAACATGCAGACGAACGCAGTGCCCAACATGAAGTCGATCGCCGATCACCCGATCGGCAAGCTCAAAGAGCTCGGCTTCCGCGTCACGGTCAACTGCGACAACCGGCTGATGAGCAACACCTCGATGAGCAAAGAGATGCAGCTGCTCGTCGACGCGTTCGGCTACTCCACGGATGACCTGCGGTGGTTCACGATCAATGCGATGAAGAGCGCGTTCCTCCCGTTCGACGAGAGGCTCGCGATCATCAACGACATCATCAAGCCGGCTTACGCCGCGCTCTGACCCACCTGCTCGACCGGCTCCAGGGCCAGTGCGAGGATCTCGGCAACGTCCGCAACGGGGCGTACGTCCAGCTCAGCCAACACCTCTTCAGGTACGTCGACCAGGTCGACCTCGTTGCGAGCCGGGATGAAGATCGTCTTCAGTCCAGCGCGCTGAGCGGCCATCAGCTTCTGCTTCACGCCGCCGATCGGCAGCACGCGACCGTTCAGAGTGACCTCACCGGTCATGCCCACGTCGGCACGTACCTTGCGGCCAAGTGCCAGTGACGTGAGCGCGGTGACCATCGTGACGCCCGCGGACGGCCCGTCCTTCGGCACGGCCCCGGCAGGAACGTGCAGGTGGATTGAGCGCTCGAGCGTCTCCAGATCGATGCCGATCTCGGTAGCGTGCGAGCGTACGTATGACAGGGCAATCTGCGCCGACTCCTTCATCACGTCACCGAGCTGTCCGGTGATCGCGAGTCCGCGGTCACCGTCGTACGCGCTCGCCTCGATGAAGAGCACGTCGCCGCCGAGACCGGTGACTGCCAGTCCCGTTGCGACGCCCGGTACGGCGGTGCGCTCCTCGGACTCGGGGATGAAGCGTGGACGACCGATGTAGTCGACCAGCGTCTTCTCATCCACGACAACAGGTGACTCGACGTCCGGTTCGGTCAGCTTGGTCGTGACCTTGCGGAACACCTTGGCGAGCAGTCGCTCCATCTGACGTACGCCAGCCTCGCGGGTGTACGACGCTGCGATCTCACGCAACGCCTCATCGGTGATCTCGACCTCGTCGTCCGTCAGCGCCGCCCGCTCCAGTTGTCGCGGAGCGAGGTAGCGACGGGCGATCTGCACCTTGTCGTCTTCGGTGTAGCCGTCGAGCTGGACGAGCTCCATACGGTCAAGCAGCGGCTGCGGGATCGACTCAATGACATTGGCCGTCGCCAGGAACAGCACGTCGGACAGGTCGAGGTCGAGGTCGAGGTAGTGGTCGCGGAACGTGTGGTTCTGCGCCGGATCCAGTACCTCGAGCAGGGCTGCGGCCGGATCGCCACGGTAGTCAGCGCCCACCTTGTCGATCTCGTCGAGCAGGATGACGGGGTTCATCGATCCGGCTTCGCCGATCGCGCGCACGAGCCTTCCGGGCAGTGCGCCAACGTACGTACGACGGTGGCCACGGATCTCAGCCTCATCGCGCACGCCACCGAGAGCGACGCGTACGAAGTTGCGACCCAGTGCCCGAGCGACGCTCTCGCCGAGCGACGTCTTGCCGACGCCGGGAGGGCCCACGAGCGCCATCACAGCGCCGGAGCCTCGTCCGCCGACGACCTCGAGGCCGCGGTCCTTGCGCCGAGCACGTACGGCGAGGTACTCGACGATGCGGTCCTTCACGTCGTCCAGGCCGTGGTGATCGGCGTCCAACACCTCACGGGCGGCGCCGATGTCGGTCTTGTCGTCAGTCTTCACGTTCCACGGAAGCTCGAGAACTGTGTCGAGCCACGTACGGATGTAGCCCGCCTCGGGGTTCTGGTCGCTGCCGCGCTCGAGCTTGCCGACCTCGCGGAGGGCAGCCTTACGTACGTCGTCGGGCAGGTCAGCCTCTTCGACGCGCTCGCGGTAGTCCTTGGTGTCCTCGGGCTCGTCGTCGCCGAGCTCTTTACGGATCGCAGCGAGCTGCTGGCGCAGCACGAACTCGCGCTGGTTCTTGTCGATGCTCTCCTGGACCGACTCAGAGATCTTCTCGTTGACGTCAGCCTCGGCGAGGTATTCGCGCGCCCAGCCGATGAGGACGGTCAGGCGTTCCTCGACGTCGGAGGTCTCGAGGAGTTGGCGCTTCTGTTCCAGCTCAAGGTACGACGCGTAGCCCGCGGTGTCGGCGAGCTGGCCGGGGTTGGTGATGCGCTGGACGGAGTCGATGACCTGCCAGGCGTTGCGCTTCTGCAGGATCGTCACCAGCAGGCCCTTGTAGGTCTGCGCAAGGCCGCGCACGACCTCGGTGGGCTCCGGGTCCTCGACGAGCTCAGCCTCGACCCACAGGGCCGCACCGGGACCAGTGACTCCGCCCTGGATGTGTGCACGCTGCTCGGCCTGGATCACTGCGCCCGGCCCGCCACCGGGGAGGCGCCCAACCTGCTGGATGGTGGCAACGACGCCGTACATGGCGTAGCGGTCCTCGAGTCGCGGTGCGACGAGGAGGCGGTCGTCATTGCTCGTACGTGCAGCATCGACGGCGGCGCGAGCGGCATCGTCGAGCTCGATCGGGACGACCATTCCGGGCAGAACGACGACATCTTCGAGTGCCAGAACGGGGAACTTGTGCAGCGTGCTCATGCGATCTCCTGAAGTTGAGTCTGATGGGCTCAACTACAGATGCGAGTCGCTTGTTCCGGCTGGAGCCCCGTGTTCGCTGAGGGCGGACGAGTCAGATGGGGCCGGCTCATCGCTTGAGCCGGCCCCGCTCCATCAGACCGAGACGGCCTCGCGCAGGCCGTCGAGGAGCGGCGTTGTTGGGCGACCGATCAGGGCGCTGAGGTCACCGCTCGTGTCGCTGAGCAAGCCGTCGCGAGTGTTGCCATCGAGAGCAACCAGGAAGCCGGCCGTTGATTCATCGACACCGGCACTGACGAGAGCGCTGTGGTGCTCTTCAGGACTGACTTGTGCCACCGCGACATCGCTGCCGACTGCTGTGCTGATCGCCTCCGCAAGCTCCTGCTGGTTCCACGCGTAGTCACCGGAGAGCTCGTACACCCTGCCGGTAGTCGAGGCGTCGGTAAGCACGATAGCTGCGGCGTCGGCGTAGTCCCGTCGGCTCGCGCTGGAGACTCGACCTTCGCCCGCGCTGGTCAGGAGCGTGCCAGTCTCCCGGGCCTGCTCGACAGCCGGGACGTAGTTTTCGGAGTACCAACCGTTGCGCAGGATGGTTGCCGGCAGCCCGGAAGCCGCGATGAGCTCTTCGGTGGCCTTGTGCTCTGGAGCGACAACCAGTGCGGATGTCGATGCCTTCGGCGCGCTTGTGTAGACGATCCGCTGGACGCCTGCGGCCTTGGCGGCGTCGATGGCGTTGCCGTGCTGAGCGACTCGCTGGCCGATCTCGCTGCCCGAGATCAACAGAACGGTGTCCTCGGCGGAGAACAGTCCTTCAAGGCTTGACCGCTCGGATAGGTCGATCCGCTGGGTACGGATGCCACGCTCTGCGAATTTCGCGAGCTTCTCGGTGTTGCGGCCGGCGGCAACGACCTGATTTGGCGCGATACCGCGAGCGAGCAGTGAGTCGACCGTGAGCGAGCCGAGCTGACCGGTGGCGCCGATGACGATGTAGGACATGGATTTCCCTTTCATTGGAAGCTTTCACATGTCACAACGGGCCGCCGCACGGCATACTTCCCAATCCGCAGTACGCACTTTCAGGTAAGGTACTGGTATGAAGGTTAGTGAGCGCAAACGAATCGACATCCCGGGACTGGCGGATGGCGTCTTCCCGGCGCAGTGTCCGAGCCGGACGCTTCTGGATCACGTCACCAGCAAGTGGGGCGTGCTTGTGCTCCTGGCGCTCGGGATCGACACGATGCGCTGGAGCGAGCTACGCCGTTGCATCGAAGGCATCAGCGAAAAGATGTTGGCGCAGACCCTCAAGACGCTCGAGGCCGACGGACTTGTACGACGTGTCGCTCAGCCGGTCGTACCGCCTCACGTTGAGTACAACCTGACGGCCGAAGGCCGCGAACTCCATGACCGGCTTCGTCCGCTCATGGAATGGGTCGCCGCCAACGCCGACCGCATCATTGAGGGCTAGTCGCGCAGCTGTTTCCTCGCCTGACGCGGGGTCATCGGCATGCATCCGTGAGCCACGGCATCGGCGATGATGCGGGGTTCGTCCTTCATCAGGCGCCAACCTCGGCGCACGAGCACCAGCGGCGACTTGCGACCTTCGCGCAGATCGCGAGCAAGGCGTAGGGCGAACGTGACCATGCGGTTGCGGCGCAAGCAGATGGCGGCGTCGAGTATTCCCGCAGCCCGGCAGGCGTCGACGATCGCTGGAGCAAACAGGCCCTCGGCGATGAAGCGAGTGCCATCCAGCGTGAGTGAGTGCGCACCCGTACGTGCGCTGACCGCGATGTCGTAGACGGGTACGTCGGCGGAGCCGGTCTCGCAGAGCGACTTGATCGCGTCGACAGCAGCGGCAGCATTCCAAGACCCGACGTCGTCCCAGTCGACGATGCCGAGGCTTGATCGCGGCATGTCCGGCTCGTCAGCGTCGCGGTAGAAGTCGTCGAGTCGGAGCACTGTCCAGCCCAAACGCGCAGCAAGGTGCGACTTGCCGGACCCCGAAGGCCCAGCCAGGATCACAACGCCCATCAGACGCCGATGGGGTGCCAGACCGTCTTGGTCTCGATGAGCGCCTCGAGCCGGGCGAGGCTCGGCTCAGCGAGCCAATCGACCTCGGCAGCAGGTGCACGCAGCACCCGCTTGAGGTTCTCAGCAGACGCGACCTCGAGCTCAGCAGCGAGCTTGGCATCATCAACGCCGGCCAAGTCGAGGGCGTTGACGTCCATGTGCGACGCCAGCCACGGAGCGATCTCTGCGGCCGAGCCGGTGAGGATGTTCACGACTCCACCTGGAACGTCCGATGCTGCCATGACCTCAGACAGTGTCACCGCAGGTACGGGGTACTTTTCGCTCGCGATCACCACGACGGTGTTGCCGGTTGCGATTGCCGGAGCGATGACCGACACCAGACCGAGCAACGGTCCCGCGGGAGCGACGACTGCGACGACACCCGTCGGCTCTGGAGTCGAGAGGTTGAAGAACGGACCCGACACGGCGTTGGCGTTGCCGAGGACCTGGACGTACTTGTCGGCCCAGCCGGCGTACCAAACGACGCGGTCGATCGCGGCGTCGACGTACGTGGCCGCCTTCTTCTCCGTCACACCCTCGGATGCGCGGAGGTCGTCGATGAACTGCTCGCGGCGACCTTCCATGACTTCGGCGATGCGGTAGATCACCTGGCCACGGTTGTAGGGCGTACGGGTCGACCAGCCACCGAATGCCTTGCGGGCAGCGACGACCGCGTCGCGGGCGTCCTTGCGCGAAGCCTTGGCCATGTTGGCGAGGAACTCGCCCTTGGAATCGACAGCCTCGTACGTACGACCGGACTCCGAGCGGGGGAACGCGCCACCGATGTAGAGCTTGTGCGTCTTGCGCACTTCGACGCGTGCCATCAGACGGCTCCCTTGAGGTATGCAGCGAGACCGTGCTTGCCGCCTTCGCGGCCATAGCCCGACTCTTTGTAGCCACCGAACGGCGACGAAGGATCGAACTTGTTAAACGTGTTGGCCCAGACGACGCCAGCTCGCAGCTGGTTGGCCATCGACAGGATCCGCGAACCCTTCTCGGTCCAGACACCCGCAGAGAGTCCGTACGGCGTGTTGTTGGCCTTCTCGACTGCCTCGGACGGCGTTCGGAACGTCAACACCGAGAGCACCGGGCCGAAGATTTCCTCGCGAGCGATGCGATGCGCCTGGGTGACGCCGGTGAAGATCGTCGGCGGGAACCAGAAGCCGCTGTCCGGGATCTCGCACGGGGCGGACCAGCGCTCGGCACCTTCGGCGTCGCCGATGTCTGAGAGCTCCTTGATGCGGGCGAGCTGCTCAGCGGAGTTGATGGCACCGATGTCGGTGTTCTTGTCGAGAGGATCGCCGAGGCGCAGCGTCGACATACGACGCTTGAGCCGCTCAAGGACATCGTCGTAGATGTTCTCCTGCACCAGCAGGCGCGATCCTGCGCAGCAGACGTGGCCTTGATTGAAGAAGATGCCGCCAACGATGCCTTCGATGGCCTGGTCGAGTGGCGCATCGTCGAAGACGATGTTGGCGGCCTTGCCGCCGAGCTCGAGGGTGACCTTCTTGTTGGTGCCGGCGACAGAGCGGGCGATGGCCTTGCCGACGGCGGTCGAGCCGGTGAACGCAACCTTGTCGACATCGGGATGGGTGACGAGCGCTTCGCCCGTCGCTCCTGCTCCGGTGATGATGTTGACGACACCGGGCGGCAGGTCGGCTTGCTGGCACACCTCGGCGAACAGCAGCGCTGTCAGGGGAGTGGTCTCGGCCGGCTTGAGGACGACCGTGTTGCCGGCCGCGAGCGCCGGGGCGATCTTCCAGGCCAGCATCATGATCGGGAAGTTCCATGGGATGACCTGACCCGCGACGCCCAGCGCCTTCGGGTCGGGACCGAGTCCGGCGTAGCCGAGCTTGTCGGCCCAGCCCGCGTAGTAGAAGAACCACTGCGACACCAGCGGCAGGTCGACGTCGCGCGACTCCTTGATCGGCTTGCCATTGTCGAGCGACTCGAGCACCGCGAACTCGCGCGAACGCTCGGCCATGATGCGGGCGATCCGGTAGAGGTACTTGGCGCGCTCGCTGCCGGGCAGCTTGGACCAGACGGTCTCGTACGCCTTGCGGGCCGCCTTGACCGCGAGGTCGACGTCAGACGCAGTTGCCTCGGTGATCTCGGCGAGCACTTCCTCCGACGAGGGGCTGATCGACTTGAACGATCCGCCCTTGCCGTCGACGAACTCGCCATTGATGAACAGCCCGTACGAGCTCTTGATGTCGACGATCGCCCGCGACTCGAGGGCCGGTGCGTACTCGAAGGTCTTCTTCTTGGCAGCCATGATCAGTCCAGGGTGACGTAGTCGGGGCCGGAGTAGTGGCCGGTGGCCAGCTTCTGGCGTTGCATGAGCAGGTCGTTCAAAAGCGTGGAGGCGCCGAATCGGAACCAGTCAGGGTCGAGCCAGTCCTCACCGACGATCTCGTTGACCATGACGAGGTACTTGATCGCATCCTTCGACGTACGGATGCCGCCGGCAGGCTTCACACCGACCTGGCGGCCAGTCTCTGCACGGAAGTCGCGTACGGCTTCGAGCATCACCAGGGTGACGGGAAGGGTCGCGGCGGGCTGAACCTTGCCGGTGCTGGTCTTGATGAAATCGGCGCCGGCCTGCATCGCGAGCCATGAAGCCTTGCGGACGTTGTCGTATGTCTGAAGTTCGCCGGTTTCGAAGATCACCTTGAGGTGCGCGTGCGATCCGTCGGGGCGGGCACAGGCTTCGCGGGTGGCGACGATCTCGTCGTACACGAGGTCGTAGTTGCCGGCGAGGAACGCGCCACGGTCGATGACCATGTCAATCTCGTCAGCACCGGCCTCGACGGCGTCGCGGGTGTCGGCAAGCTTGATGTCGAGGGCAGCGCGGCCCGAAGGGAACGCGGTGGCGACGCTGGCGACGTTGAGTCCTGAGTCGCCGAGAGCTTCCTTGGCGATGGCGACCATGTCGGGATAGACGCACACCGCGGCGGCCGCGGGGCAGGTCGGATCGGTCGGATCGGGTCGCATCGCCTTGTTGGCCAGCGCCCGAACCTTGCCCGGAGTGTCAGATCCTTCGAGCGTTGTCAGATCGACCATCGAGATGGCGAGGTCGATCGCCCACGCCTTGGAGGTGGTCTTGATCGAGCGGGTACCGAGTCCGGCAGCGCGCGCTTCCACGCCGACCTGATCGACGCCGGGAAGGCCGTCGAGGGTCTTGCGCAGGGATGCAGTCGCAGTCACCCATCAAGGTTAGTTGCTATGGGCGTATGCGGGAAACGTCAGAGGCCGAGCGCTGCGGCCAGGTCCTTCTTGATCGCAGCCAGCGCGACATCAGCCTTCGTACGCGCCGCCTCGATCGAGTCATCGACCGGCACCACGATCTCGAGATAGCACTTGAGCTTGGGCTCGGTGCCCGACGGGCGACAGATGATGCGGGCGCCGCCGTCGAGCTGGAGCCGGATGCCGTCGGTGGGAGGAAGTCCTCGGTAGCCATCGGCGAGATCATCGACGGCCGTGACGTTCTGGCCGCCGAGAGTCGACGGAGGATTGGTCCTCAGTGTCTCCATCGCTCGCGTGATGATCGAAAGGTCCTCCACGCGCACGGACAGCTGCGTCGTCGCGTGCAGTCCGTGCTCCCGGTAGATGTCATCGAGCCGGTCGACGAGGCTCCTACCCTCGGCCTTGAGGCCAGCTGCCAGTTCGAGCACGGTGATGATCGCCGAGACGCCGTCCTTGTCGCGGGCGATGTCAGGGGCGACGGAGTAGCCGAGTGCTTCTTCGTAGCCGTACGCGAGATCCGGGATCTTGCCGATCCACTTGAAGCCGGTCAGCGTCTGCTGCCATGGCTGGTTGTAGGCGGCGGAGATGCGGCCCAGAAGGTCAGAAGACACGATCGACGACGCGTACGTGCCAGTGACACCCCGGCGCAGCAGGAAGTCGGCCAACAGAGCGCCGACCTGGTCGCCACTGAACATTCGGTAGGACTCGCCGTCGCGTACGCCAACCGCGCAGCGATCGGCATCGGGGTCGTTCGCCACGATGATGTCGGCAGCAACTTCCGAGGCGAGTTTGAGCGACAGGTCCATCGCGCCTGGCTCTTCGGGGTTCGGGAACGCGACGGTGGGGAAATCTGGATCGGGATCGCCCTGCTGACGTACGACGTGCAGCGCCGGGAAGCCCGCCCGCGCGACGGTCTCGACCAGCGTGTCCCGACCGACACCGTGCATCGGCGTGTAGACGGCGACGATGTCGCGGGCGCCCCCTTCCGGCAGCGCGACGACGGCTTCGATGTACGCCTCCGCGACCTCAGGTCCGAGCAACTCGTACGCATCGCTGCGGGGGAGCTCATCCACGCGGCCGACGCGATCGATGGCGTCGGAGATGTCGGTGTCTTCGGGTGGAACGATCTGGCTCGAGTCGGAGAGGTAGACCTTGTAGCCGTTGTCCTGCGGCGGATTGTGCGAAGCAGTAACCATCACGCCAGAGCTGCAGCCGAGGTGCCGGATCGCGAATGCCAGCACCGGAGTCGGCAGGTGAGTCGGCAACAGATGAGCGTGTACGCCTGCGCCTTCCATGATCTCCGCGGTGTCGCGGGCAAAGACATCGGAGTTGTGGCGGGCGTCGTAGCCGACCACGACGGACGGCTTCACCTCTCGCTCGACGAGGTACGCGGCCAGTCCTGCGGCGGCCTGGGCGACGATGACCCGGTTCATCCGGTTCGGACCGGCACCGAGCGCTCCGCGCAAGCCAGCGGTACCGAACTGAAGTCGACCGGCGAACCGGTCCTCCAGCTCAGCCGTGTCGTTCGCGTCTATCAGGGCCTGGAGCTCGTCGCGGGTGACGGGATCGGGATCCTGGCTCAGCCATTCGCGAGCCTGCTCGATGAGGCCCATCAGATCCTCGGCAGCACGTCAGCGAGCAACGTACCCATCCGTGATGCCGCGGCCTTGCCGGCTTCGAGCACCTCTTCATGGTTGAGAGGTTCGCCGGAGATGCCAGCAGCGAGGTTGGTGACGAGCGAGAGTCCGAGGACCTCCATACCGGCCTCGCGGGCAGCGATCGCCTCGAGCACGGTGGACATGCCGACGAGGTCGCCACCGATCGCGCGCACCATGTTGATCTCGGCAGGCGTCTCGTAGTGAGGCCCAGGGAACTGGACGTAGACGCCCTCTTCGAGTGTCGGATCGACTTCCTGGAACATCGCGCGGAGGCGAGGCGAGTAGAGGTCGGTCAGGTCGACGAAATTCGCGCCCTCGATCGGTGAGGTCGCGGTGAGGTTGATGTGGTCCTTGATGAGCACCGGCGTACCGGGCACCCAACTCGGGTTGAGTCCGCCGCAGCCGTTGGTCAGGACCATGGTCTTCACGCCAGCAGCAGCGGCCGTACGTACGCCATGCACGACAGATGCGACGCCGCGACCTTCGTAGAAGTGAGTGCGGCCCAGGAAGATCAGCAGGCGCTTGTCGCCGAGTGGGACCGAGCGGATCGTGCCGCCGTGGCCGACCACCGCAGGAGCACTGAATCCGGGCAGCTCGGCAACGGGGATCTCGAACTCGGGCGTGCCCAGTGCGTCAGCGGCCGGAAGCCAGCCGGATCCCATGACGAGTGCTGTGTCGTGGTGGGCTCCACCTGTTCGATCTTTGATCGCGTCGGCGGCCTGCTGGGCACTCTGTTGAACGGTGCTGGCTGAGGTGGTCACCTGCCGTACGTTATCCGCTCGCCTCTCTCAATGGGAGGATGGTGCCGTGACTCATGTGACGATCATTGGCGGGGGACCGGGTGGCTACGAGGCTGCTCTTGTTGCGTCGCGTCTTGGCGCTGACGTGACGCTGATCGAGCGCGATGGTGTGGGCGGCTCGACCGTGCTCACCGACTGTGTCCCCAGCAAAACTTTGATCGCGACGTCGGACCTGTTGACCGACGTCAGCGGTGCCGCAGAACTGGGCATCGAAGTACCCAACGCCGTACGCGCTGATCTCGCGGCAGTCGACAAGCGCGTGCTCGCTCTGGCACAGGCCCAGTCCGCCGATATCGCTGAGCGGCTCGTTGCGAGCGGAGTGAAGATCATCTCGGGCACCGCAACGATCGAGTCAGCCCAGCTGGTTGTCGTTGACGGCACTCAGCGCGTCGACACGGACGCGATCTTGCTTGCCACCGGTGCTCACCCGCGGGTCAGCCCAGACGCACAGCCAGATGGTGAGCGAATCCTGACCTGGGAGCAGATCTACGCGCTGCAGGTCCTTCCCGAGCACATGATCGTCGTCGGCTCAGGCGTGACAGGTGCCGAATTCGCCAGCGCCTACAACGGTCTCGGTGCAACAGTCACCCTTGTCTCGAGCCGCGATCGAGTGCTGCCCGGCGAAGACGCCGACGCTGCCACCGTCATCGAAGACGTCTTCAAGCGACGCGGAATGACGGTCCTCGGCAACTCCCGTATGGAGAAGGTCGAGCGCACGGATGACGGCGTACGCGTCACGCTGACTGACGGACGTACGGTCGACGGCTCACACTGCCTGCTCGCGTTGGGCTCAATCCCCAACACGGAGGGTCTCGGCCTCGACACGATCGGAGTCGAGCTCAACGAGGGCGGCTTCATCGAGGTCGACAAGGTCTCGCGGACGAACGTACGAGGTGTCTACGCGGCTGGCGACTGCACTGGCGTGCTGATGCTCGCCTCGGTGGCAGCGCAGCAGGGCCGCATCGCGATGTCGCACCTGCTGGGCGACGCCGTGCACCCGCTCGACCTCGGCAAGGTCTCGAGCAACGTCTTTACCTCGCCCGAGATCGCCACTGTTGGGCTGTCACAGAAGCAGGTTGACGAGTCAGACATGCAGGTGATCGCGGCGACTCTTCCTCTCGCATCCAACCCTCGCGCCAAGATGCAGGGCGTTCACGACGGTTTCGTGAAGATCTTCGCCCGCCGGGGGATGGGCATTGTCGTCGGTGGCGTGGTGGTCGGTCCCAAGGCCAGCGAGCTGATCCACGTCATCTCGTTGGCGGTGTCAGCGTCGCTCACGGTCGACCAGGTTGCCGACGCGTTCACCATCTATCCGTCGCTCTCCGGCTCGGTTGCCGAGGCTGCACGGCGCCTCCACGGCACGCCCTAGCGCGTTCCAGTCGCGAAAATCCCTGCAAAATCACACCGTTGTAGTTCGCCGCCAGTCGTGTCGTCCGTGGATTCTGGCGTGCAAGTGTGCGCATAATCGTTGGGCAACTCAACTGCAACTCTCGTAACACCAGCCACAGGAACGGACTTCCCCCATGCTTTCCTGGCGCTCGATTCGCCGACTCGTGACCGCATTTCTTGCGGTCGCTCTCGTGCTGTCTGGCCTGATGCTCAGTCGCGCCCAGGACCCGATCGCTGCCAATGCGCCGATTGCGGGTCTTGACGAGGCCGCGCCGACCCCTGCGCCGGAGGCCGAGGATGCGGCACCGGAGCCCAAGGGTCCCAAGCCTGTCGTGCGTACGAAGGAAACCGTCGTACCCAAGGTTCAGGCCGGTTCGCCGAAGAATGTGGTCGCCGAGCTGCCTCAGACGCGCACCACCTCGTACGGGATGGTCGGCGTCACCTGGAGTGCCAAGACCACGGACAAAGACATCAGTGTCGCGATCCGGTCGCTGACAAACGGCAAGTGGACGTCATGGGAGACCCTCGAGAACGATGATGATGCTCCCGGCGACGCGGGACGCCCGGGAACTGAACCGGTATGGGTCGGCAAGGCAGAAGGTGTCGCCGTACGCGTGTCGTCGAAGTCCGGCACGCGGCCCGATGACATCAAGGTGCTCACCATCGATCCGGGCGGCGTGGACGAAGCCGCCAAATCCACGGTGACCTCGGCCGCGTACACGCCGGGCGGTGTCATGAACGGCACTGCACGCGTGACGACGGCAGCAGAGGTGACACCGACCGATGGCAGCCCGACTTACACGCCGAAGCCGACGATCATCATGCGTTCGGCCTGGGGCGCTTCGGCCGGTGGCTCGTGCTCAGCCCCGCTGACCGGAAGCAGCACCCGCGGAATCGTCGTGCACCACACGGCAGGAAACAACTCGTACGCGAAGTCTGATTCAGCCAAGATCGTGCGCGGTATTCAGGCGTATCACGTCAAGGGCCACGACTGGTGCGACATTGGCTACAACTTCCTGGTCGACAAGTACGGCCAGATCTTCGAGGGTCGCAAGGGCGGCATCGACCGCCAGGTGCGTGCAGCCCACTCCGGCAACGGCGAGGTCAACACCTACGCCATGGGTGTCTCGATGATGGGCAACTACGACGAGGTCGTGCCCCCGGAAGCGCTCAAGGCAGCCATGGTCAAGCTGATCGGCTGGCGCATGGGCACGACGTACATGAAGGCCAAGGGCACCTGGAAGGTCAGCGAGAAGAACCTCACCCTCAACATGATTGCGGGGCATCGCAACGTCGTCGGTACGGCGTGCCCCGGGAAGTACGCGTACGCGTGGTTGTCCGCTGAGGGTGGTCTGCGCGATCGCGTCGAGAAGTACATCAGCGACTACAGCTCCGACATCAAGACCCGAGCTGCTGAGCTCGGCAAAACCGTGACCGGACCCGTGTTCATCGGAGAGGCGCCCGTGACCGATGGTCGCGCGACGCGCTTCGGCAAGGGCTACATGTATTCGACGCCGGACGTTGGCGCCAAGTTCGTGACCTTCGCGTCTGGCTTCTATGACAAGTACAAGGCTCTGGGTGCTCAGGGCTCCGCGCTCGGATTCCCGAAGGGCGACAGCCCGACGGTCAGCTCGAGCGGCACCTTCGCGCAGCGCTTCGAGCACGGCTCGATCTTTGCGGTGCGCACCAGCACCAAGACCACGAACTACGCCGTGTGGGGCGCGATCGCCGCGACGTACACAAAGCTGAAAGAGATGTCAGGCCAACTCGGCGCTCCGACGTCCTCGGTGATCACCGAGTCCACGGGTTCGCGCGCCAACTTTGCCAAGGGTTACATCCGCTACTTCTCCGAATCGAAGAAGACCGTCGCATACGACTCGTCCGGCAAGGTGATCTCCACCAGTACGGCGACAAGCACCAACAGTGTGACGATCCCGGAGAGTCGCACCATCACGGTCAAGGGTCACGGATTCGGGCACGGCATCGGCATGAGCCAGTACGGCGCGCAGGGCGCGGCAAAGGCCGGCGAGAAGTTCGACTCGATCCTGTCGACGTACTACCCCGGAACCGCGCTCGGGACGAAGACCGGCAACATCCGCGTACTGATCACCAAGGACACCACCGCCTCGGTCATCATCAAGGCGCGTTCCGCACTGACGTTCCGCAAGGGATCCGGTGGGACAGCCGTGACGTTGCCGGCCACGATCGCCGACGTGGCGGTCACGAAGTGGATGATCACTCCACTGTCGTCCGACAAGACGAAGTCGGTCCTCCAGTACGTGACCAACGGAGCCTGGACGACGTACGAAAACAAGATCTGGACGGGTGACGCGCAGTTCGAGGCGTCGGCGATCCGGCTCATCCTGCCCGGCGGCAGCGACGTCAAGTACCGCGGCATTCTGCGCTCGGCGCTTCCGAAGGCCGGCTCGACAGATCGCAACACCGTCAACGTGCTGTCGATCGAGTCGTACGTTCGCGGTGTTGTCGCCGCCGAGATGCCGTCTTCCTGGCACCCCGAGGCACTCAAGGCGCAGGCCGTCGCGGCTCGTACGTACGGTGTGCGCGGCATCGTGCCCTCGCACTACTACGACATGTGCGACACCACGAGCTGCCAGGTCTATCGCGGCTACTCGGCCGAGACCGAAGCCACGGACGCGGCAATAGCGGCGACGAAGTCGAAGATCCTCACGTACGAAGACAAGCCCGCGTTCACCCAGTTCTCGTCCTCGTCGGGCGGCTACACCGCACCGGGTAGCCAGCCGTACCTCAAGGCCGTTCCTGACCCGCATGACGACTGGTCCGGCAATGCCAACCACGAGTGGACCAAGTCGGTCTCTGCAGCCACTATCGAGAAGGCTCACAAGTCGCTCGGCACGCTCAAATCGATCACGATCACGAAGCGAAACGGGTACGGCGATTGGAATGGTCGCGTCATCTCGCTAAAGCTGGTGGGGACCAAGGAGACCATCACGATCACGGGCAATACCGCTCGTACGTCGTTCGGCCTCAAGTCCAACTGGTTCCGCTTCTAACTAGCCCGCTCCCGCCGTTCACGTACGATGGCGTCATGCATCTCGGGGGAAAGTTCGTTTTGGCGATCGTCCTGACAGGACTCTTCCTGTCTGGATGCACCTCAGTCTCCAAGTCACCCCAGGCAGCGCCTGAGCACTCGGCTCCCGCACCGAAGACCCCTGAGAGCGCGCCGGCTCCGGCCAAGAGTCGCTCGATCGCTGTGCCTGCACCGGTCCGAACGTCAGACGGTCTCGTCGCCGAGCTCGCACCGACCAAGACCGCGAACTTCGCCCTGCTCGGCGTGACATGGGACCGAACTGAGAACGACTTGGACGTCACAGTCGAGGTGCGCGTGCGTACGGACGCGGGTTGGTCCGACTGGGAGCCTCTCGAAGTCGATCACGACGGTGGCGAAGCCGGCCGTGGTGGCACCGAGCCCTGGTGGGTCGAGAGTGCTGACGAGGTTCGCGCACGAGTCACGACTGCCAGCGCCGCATCGCCCACTGGCGTCAAGGTGATCACGGTCGATCCGGGCGAGGTCGACGCACCTGCGGCCGCGAACGTACCGGCCTTCTATTCGTCAAACAGCTCGTCGTCGGTCGTGAGTGTCGCCGATGGCCAGCCAACCTTCACCCCGAAGCCCACGATCAAGTCGCGATCCTCTTGGAACGCTCGCGCGGCCGATGGCTGCGACGAAGACGGCTATGAGGCCTATGGCCTCACGACCTTGGGCGTCAACCTGCACCACACAGCAGGCTCCAACTCCTACTCCAAGAGCCAGTCCGCTTCGATCGTCAAGGGCATCCAGAAGTTCCACCAGTCCGGTCGTGGATGGTGCGACATCGCCTACAACTTCCTCGTGGACAAGTACGGTCAGATCTTCGAGGGCCGCGCCGGTGGTGTCGACAAGCCGGTGCGTGGATCGCATTCCGGCAACAACACCGTCAACGAGCGGACCATGGGTATCGCGTTGATGGGCAACCTCGACAAGGCCAGGCCGACGTCGGACATGAAGACCGCCACTGTGAAGCTCGCGGGCTGGCGTCTCGCGACCTACTACAAGCCGGCCACGGGTTCGGTGAGCATCGGCGGCAAGACGCTGCAGCGCATCTCCGGCCACCGCAATGTCGTGAGCACCGCGTGTCCGGGCAAGTACGGCTACGCGTGGCTCAAGGCTGATGGCGGCCTTCGTGACCGGGTGGCCTCCTACATCTCGAAGTACCAGTCGAAGATCAAGTCGGCCGCGCAGAGCCTCGATGGCCTCACCGGATCAGTGACCGGTCCGGTCAAGCAGGGCGAGCTCGGTGGGGACACTCGACGTCGCACGATGTTCGGCAACATGAACATCTTCTGGCTCGCTCCCAGCGCGAGCGCGTATGTCGTCTCCGGCGCTGCGAAGACGGTCCACGAGAAGCTCGGCATGCAGACCGGCGTGCTGGGATTCCCGACTGCCAACATGGCGGCTTCCTCGATCTCGGGTCTGAGCATTCAGCCCTTCGAGACCGGTGCGATCTACCAAACGTCGTCTGGCACGTACGGGATCTACGGCGACATCTACACGAAGTACGTGTCGCCGAGCGTGGGCGGACCGGGCGGCCAGCTTGGTGTTCCGAAGTCGAGCGTCGTGGTGAACGGCACGACCAAGACGGTCACTTTCGAGCACGGCACGATCACGCAAAATGGCACGGCCGAGCCAGTTGTCGCGCTCAGCGCACCGGCCGAAGATGCACCAAGTGAGCAGGCACCTGAGTCGACGGAGCCTGCGCCCAGCGCCAGCGAAGAGGGTGTAGAGCCCGTTTCGCAGGCCTTCCCAGTCCTGTGGTTACGCAGGTCTGGGATGATCTCTGCATGACAGCGCTTCTCAAGTCGATCGCGATCTCGCTGACCGTCAATGCTCTCTCGCTGGCCTTCGCAGCCTGGATCTTCCGCAGCTTCAACATTCGGTTCGGCTGGTTCGTCCTGGCCGTCGTATTGGTGACCCTGTTGACCGTGACATTGCGTGAGATCGTCATCGGCACCGTCAACCGTTTCGCACGTGGTTACACGATCGCGGGCGGCCTGGTGCTGACCGCCTTGGTGCTGTTGCTGACAGAGCTTGTCGTCCCGGAGACCGGGTTCTACATCGACGGCTGGGGCACCTGGATCGGTGTTGTCCTCATCGTCTGGGCAGCCGGCATCGCCTACGGCGAGGTCGACAAGAAGGCTCCCGCGCCCCGCAAGTGAGCTGGAAGCGTTACTCCGCGTCCTTGATCTCGGCGATGACCTGACCCGAAGTCACCGTTGCGCCAACCTCGATCGAGAGGCCGGTGACGACACCGTCGCGGTGTGCGTTGATCGGCTGCTCCATCTTCATGGCCTCGACGACGACGATCTGATCGCCAGCTGCGACGGTCTGACCTTCTTCGACGGCGATCTTGACGACGGTGCCCTGCATGGGCGCGGTGAGCGAGTCACCGCTGGCAGCAGCGCCGGCAGCCTTGCCACCCTTGCGCTTGGGCTTCTTGGGACCAGCGGCAGCAGCAGTTGCTCCGAGCCCGCCGGGCAGGACGACCTCGACACGCTTGCCGCCGACCTCGACGACAACGCGCTCGCGCTCAGCAGGCTCGTCGCCGTCAGCGGCGTCGCCACCGTACGGCTCGAGATCGTTGACGTAGTCGGTCTCGATCCAGGTCGTGTAGACCGTGAACTTGCCGTCGGGAGCGGCGAAGGCCGGATCGTTGACGACTGATCGGTGGAACGGGATCGCCGTCGGCATACCGTCGACTTCGAACTCGTCGAGGGCACGTCGAGAGCGCTCGAGCGCCTGGGTGCGGTCCGTGCCGCGAATGATCAGCTTGGCGATCAGGGAGTCGAATGCGCCGGGGACGGTCTCGCCGTTTTCGTAGCCACCGTCGACGCGGACGCCCGGGCCCTGCGGCGGGTTCCACTTGGTCAGCGTGCCGGGAGCCGGCATGAAGTTGTTGCCGCCGTCTTCGGCGTTGATCCGGTATTCGATCGCGTGACCGATGATTGCCGGGTCGCCGTAGCCGAGCTCTTCGCCCGCCGCGATGCGGAACATCTCGCGGACCAGGTCGATCCCGGTGACCTCTTCGGTGACGCAGTGTTCGACCTGCAGACGGGTATTGACCTCAAGGAAGGAGATGGTGCCGTCGGCGGCTACGAGGAACTCACACGTTCCGGCGCCGACGTAGCCGGCCTCCTTGAGGATGGCCTTCGAGGAGCTGTAGAGGCGGTCGATCTGGTCGTCAGTCAGGAACGGCGCGGGCGCCTCCTCGACCAGCTTCTGGTGGCGACGCTGCAGCGAGCAGTCGCGTGTCGACACGACGACGACGTTGCCGTGGCTGTCGGCGAGGCACTGGGTCTCGACGTGGCGCGGCTTGTCGAGGAACTTCTCGACCAGACACTCACCACGACCGAAGGCGCTGATCGCCTCGCGAGTTGCTGACTCAAACAGCTCGGGGATTTCTTCGATCGTGCGGGCGACCTTGAGGCCACGGCCACCGCCGCCGAACACGGCCTTGATGGCGACCGGGAGGCCGTGCTCCTGGGCGAAGGCGACGATCTCGTCGGGACCCTTGACCGCGTCCTTGAGGCCGGGCGCGAGCGGCGCTCCTGCGGCGAGGGCGATCTGCTTGGCCTTGGCCTTGTCGCCGAGACCCTCGATGGCGTCAGGGGAGGGGCCGATCCAGATCAGGTCGGCATCGATGACTGCCTGAGCGAAGAGGGCGTTCTCGGCGAGGAAGCCGTAGCCGGGGTGCACGCTGTCGGCGCCGGAGCGCTTCGCGACGTCGATGATCTTCTCGATCGAGAGGTATGAATCGGCGGGCGTCGAGCCCTCGAGGGAGTAGGCCTCGTCGGCGAGACGTACGAACAATGCGTCACGATCGGGCTCGGCGTAAACGGCGACGCTTCCGATGCCGGAGTCCTTGCAGGCGCGAATCACGCGAACGGCGATTTCGCCGCGGTTGGCAATCAGAACCTTGGACAGGGGCTTGCTCACGAAATGCTCTCCTCGACACGGGACAGGGCTGCCTCGTGAGTCTAGGGGTTCCGGGTTGTGCGCTGCGTATGAGGTTGGTTACCCAGACGTAGGGTTTCGGCGACTCGCAGCGAAGGCGTTCCGGTGAGATTGTGCAGTTTGGTTAACGGTTGTTAACATCGACGTATGAATTTCGCCTTGTCCAAAGAACACGAGACCTTCCGCGGGATCGTCCGTGAGTTCGCCGAGGCGGAGATCGCTCCGCACGTTGCGAAGTGGGACAAGGACCATCATTTCCCCGTCGACGTGATCCAGAAGATGGGCAATCTCGGGCTGTTCGGTCTGACGTCGCCCGAGGAGTACGGCGGTGCTGATGGTGACTTCACCAGCCTTTGCGTCGCGATCGAGGAGCTCGGCCGTGTCGACCAGTCGATCGGCATCACACTCGAAGGCGCTGTGGGTCTCGGCATCAACCCGATCTTGACGTTCGGCACGCCGGAGCAGAAGGAGAAGTGGCTCCCCGACCTCGTGACGGGGCAGGCGCTCGCAGGTTTCGGACTTACCGAGCCTGGAGCCGGCTCTGACGCTGGAGCGACCAAGACCAAGGCTGAGCTCGACGGCGACGAGTGGATCATCAACGGCGCCAAACAGTTCATCACCAACTCGGGGTCCGACATCACCTCGCTCGTCACCGTGACCGCGCGTACGGGCACTCGCGAGGACGGACGGCCTGAGCTCTCGACCATCATCGTCCCGTCTGGGACTCCAGGGTTCATCGTCGAGCCGGCGTACGACAAGCTCGGCTGGCACATCTCAGACACACATCCGCTGTCGTTCGTTGACGCGCGCGTTCCGGCTGATCACTTGCTGGGCCAGCGAGGTCGTGGCTACGCCCAGTTCCTCGCGACGCTGGACGACGGTCGCGTCGCGATCGCCGCCCTGGCCGTCGGCTGCATCGAAGCCTGCCTCGAGCTTTGCGTTCAGTACGCGGGGGAGCGCACCACATTCGGTGTGCCGATCGGTGCGAAGCAGGGTGTCGCATTCCAGATCGCAGACCTCGCTGTCATGGCTCAGGCCGGTCGCGCGCTCGTCTACCAGGCAGCAGCCATGAAGGACGCCGGCGCGGACGGCAAGGAGTTCCGTCGCGCCGCTTCGATCGCGAAGCTCTACACGTCGGAGTCAGCCGTCACGGCCACGCGCATCGCGACGCAGGTGTTCGGCGGCTACGGCTTCATGGAGGAGTACCCCGTCGCCCGCTTCTATCGCGACTCCAAGATCCTCGAGATCGGCGAAGGCACCTCAGAGGTCCAGCGCATGCTCATCGCACGCGGCCTCGGCCTGCCCGTCGAGTAGGCCTAGCTGGTCAGACGCCAGCCTGCGATGTCGATGAGGAAGTGCGACAGCACGAGCGCGCCGAGATAGAACGTGGATACCGCCAGGGCGGCGCCGATTCGGGTGACCACGGAGCTGTGCCGGACCTTGGCGAACGCCGTGGCAGCAGCCCAGCCGAGCGCCATCTCGGCGGGGATGACATAGACAGCCACGCCCAACCATCGCTGCGTGTCTCCAGTGGGCTCCCAGAGGCCGAGCGTCGGAGCGAGGAGCTCGGTGCCGAGGAAGATCAGCCCGGCGAGCACGGCTGCGTGTGCAGGCCTTCCGCTGCTGAGGGCCACCGCTGCGAACAGTGGAGCGACCCACATTGCGGCCATCGCCAGCGGGATGACGTCGTCCACGCGTGGTCCGCCGTTATCGGGGAACCGCAAGGTGCCGACGAGATCTGCCAGCACCCAGTCCGGGAGCACCTGGAAGATCGAGACAAATGTGAGGAAGCCCGCGAGCGCAAGCAGGTCCGTGCGACCTGTCGACCGGCACGCCCAGAGCAAAGCCGCGACGTACGCCACGGCTGTCGCGAGGACGCCCCAGCCCTGGGCGGGTGCATCGAGCGAGAGAGCGATGGCAGCGCCAACAAGCAGCACAGCGTGGGCACCGAGGATCGGGCCGAGGCCCTTGCGGGACGTGGAAAGGGTCGCGGTCACGCGTACAACGTAGCGACCCTGCGGCCGCTGCGGTCGCCGATGTCCGAGGTCGCGGGTTAACTGTTGGAATGAGCCCTTCCACCCTTGCCACAGGCCTCGACCAGGCCGTCTCTCTCGTCGCCAGCATCTCGGCCGACCAGCTCGATCTCCCGACACCATGCACCAAGTGGAACGTGGGGGAGTTGGCTGACCATCTCACCAACAGTGCTGCCCAGATGGCGGTCATGGCTCAAGGTGGCAAGCCCGACTGGAGCTCCTTGGCGGATCATCACGCCGATCCTGCACCGGTGTTGCGTCAGGCTGCCGACGACATCGTGGCGGCGTTCGAGGCGGGCACCGAGGCGCCTGAGGGCATGGTTGTCTCCGAGTTGGCCGTGCATACGTGGGATCTCGCCACAGCGCTCGGCCGCGACACCAACGAGCTCGAGCCAGCGGTCGCAGAAGCGGGCTATGCGTTCATGACGAAGTCGCTCACCGACGAGAATCGGGGCAACGCGTTCGACCCAGAGAAGGCAGCGCCTGAGGGTGCCAATGCCTACGAGCGCATTGCTGCGTTCGCGGGCCGATCAGTTCAGGACTGAACCGTCAGAGGTTGGTCATCTTGGCGCAGGGAAGCGGGATGTGCTTTGCGCCATCGCCGAAGTCGACCTGAACCGAGGTGGTGCCCTGCATGCTGACGATGCGGCCGAGACCGTAGGTGTCGTGTGAGACGCGAGCGCCTACTTCGTACACCTCCGCCACAACCTCCGGGCCTGCCTGGAAGGGACTGGATGCGTGGTAGCGGCGTCGCCGCGGTGAGGTTGCCATCGTTTGACCATTGTCCCACTTTTCAGTGAACAAATGCCAACTGGCTCAGGGAGCCGGACGCTGCCAGAGCTCGGGCCAGGCGATTCCGAGATCGCCCACGAGCTCACGGAGCAACGGCAGGGACAACCCGATGACGTTGTGGTGATCACCCTCAACGCCGGTCACGAACGCACCTCCGAGGCCGTCAATCGTGAACGCGCCGGCCACGTTCATCGGTTCGCCAGTCGCTACGTACGCATCGATCTCGGCATCGCTGATGTCGGCGAAGTGCACGATTGTGGACGCCGTCTCGACGAATTCCTCGTTGCCTCGGCGTACGCAATGGCCGGTATGGAGCACTCCACTCTTGCCGCGCATCCGACGCCAGCGACCGGCCGCTTCGACGGGGCCGGCGGGCTTGCCGAAGATCTCGCCCTCGAATGCCAAGACTGAGTCGCAGCCGATGACCAGCGCCTCCGGCTCGACCTGCGGAGCGACAGCCCGGCACTTCATCTGGGCCAACGCCGCTGCGAGATTGGCGGCATCGGTCGTGGTGATCTGGTCCTCGTTGACGCCCGACACGATGACGTCCGGATGGATGCCTGCCGAGCGCAGTAGCGCGAGGCGAGCCGGCGAAGCCGAGGCGAGGACAACTCTCATCAGAGGCTCGCCACGTCGTAGCGCTGTCGGACAGCCTCGAGTCGAGGGTCTGCCAAAAGTGTGGCGATGAGTTCATCGGAACCGCCGATGCCAGTCCACGTGTTGTCGATGTTGGTCATGGCGAACCAGGCACGGTCGGAAGGCCACATCAGGTTGGGGCTGTTGATCTTGCGTGGCACTCCTGGGCCGGGGGGAGTGGCGCCCCAGTGGCCTGCCTGGACGAGTGGGCCGCCGAACATGAAGTACTTGTGGTCCACCTCGAGAAGCGGTCCGTTCATAACCTGCGGAGGGAAGGCGGGCGGAACCGGCGGCGGTGGCTTGGGCTTGGAGAAGATCCGGCCCGGCCAGACAGGAGAGCCCGAGAACCTGGTCAGGAAATTCATGGCATCTCCGCCGTGTATGTCACCAAAGCCCTCCCAAAGGCCGAAGTAACAGTCGTCTGGCGTAGACGTATGTCGACCGAGCACGTCGACCAGTGCCGCGAGCAGGTCGTCGTCGAGATGTCCTTCCGACCTCTCGTCGTCTGTTCCCGTCTCGTCTAGACCCCAACCGTGAAGCACGCGCGCGTATGCAGCGAAATGCGATGGTCCGAGGCTGGCTCGAACCCTCATCGAGGCGTTGTCAGAAACAACCCAGTCTGCTGCCGAGAGGTCAAACAACGGGCGAAGCGGCATGGTTAGCCGCCGAGCGCCGAGCTGCGCCACTGGCCGGGGCCGAAGCGGTGCGGGGTGCGGGCCACGCGTGACGGGTGGCCCCACTGCGAGCGCGGAGCGACCTTCGTACGTGATGCAGCGTGAGCAGCAGCGGCATTGCGTGCCGCGATGACGGCGACCAGTGCAGCGAGCTCTTCGGGCGTCAGGTCACCCTTGACGACCCGAAGCACCGGCTTCGCAACCGGTGTCTCCTCAACCGACTCGTCCGTCACAGCGGGATGTTTCCGTGCTTCTTGGGCGGCAGCGTCTCGCGCTTGGTCTTGAGCAGGCGGAGTGCCTTGACGACCTCGGCGCGGGTCTGCGACGGCGCGATCACGGCGTCGATGTATCCGCGCTCAGCGGCGAGGTACGGGTTGCAGAGCGTGTCTTCGTACTCCGTCATCAGCTCGGCGCGCTTGGCTTCCGGATCGTCCGCCGCTGCGATTTCCTTGCGGTAGAGGATGCCGACGGCACCGGACGCGCCAACGACGGCGATCTGGGCGGAGGGCCAGGCGATGTTGACGTCAGCACCGAGGTGCTTGGAGCCCATGACGTCGTATGCGCCGCCGTAGGCCTTGCGGGTGATGACGGTGACGAGCGGGACGGTGGCCTCGGCGTACGCGTAGATGAGCTTGGCGCCGCGACGGATGATGCCGTTCCACTCCTGATCGGTGCCGGGCAGGAAGCCGGGCACGTCGACGAAGGTCAGGACGGGGATGTTGAACGCGTCGCACGTACGTACGAAGCGGGCAGCCTTCTCGGAGGCATCGATGTCGAGGCAGCCAGCGAACTGCATCGGCTGGTTGGCGACGATGCCGACGCTGCGACCTTCGACGCGGCCATAACCGATCAGCAGGTTGGGCGCGAACAGCGGCATGACCTCGAGGAAATCGCCGTCGTCAACGATCGACTCGATCACGGTGTGCATGTCGTACGGCTGGTTGGCCGAGTCGGGGATCAGGGTGTCGAGCGCGAGGTCAACATCGGTGAGCTCGAGGTCGGCGACCGTGTCGTACGGCTCGGGCTCTTCCATGTTGTTCTGCGGGAGGTAGGAGATGAGCGCCTTGACGTATTCGATGGCGTCTTCTTCATCGGCACCCATGTAGTGGGCGTTGCCGCTCTTGGTGTTGTGCGTACGAGCGCCGCCGAGGTCTTCCATCGTGACGTCTTCGCCGGTGACCGTCTTGATGATGTCGGGACCGGTGATGAACATGTTGGACGTCTTGTCGACCATCACGACGAAGTCGGTGACGGCGGGGGAGTAGACGTGGCCGCCGGCGTTGGTGCCCATGATCAGCGAGATCTGGGGGATGACGCCTGACGCGTGAACGTTGCGCTTGAAGATCTCGCCGTACAGGCCGAGCGAGACGACGCCCTCCTGGATACGAGCACCGGCACCTTCGTTGATGCCGATGATCGGGCAGCCGGACTTGATCGCGAGGTCCATGACCTTGGTGATCTTCTCGCCGTAGACCTGGCCGAGTGATCCACCGAAGATCGAGAAGTCCTGGCTGAAGACGCAGACCTGACGGCCGTCGATCGTGCCGTAGCCGGTGACGACGCCGTCGCCGAGCGGACGGTTCTTCTCGAGTCCGAACGATGTGCTGCGGTGGCGGGCAAAGGCATCGAGCTCGACGAACGATCCTTCGTCGAGAAGCTGGGCGATGCGCTCGCGGGCACTGCCGCGCCCCTTGGCGTGCTGCTTCTCGGCTGCACGGTCGGCGAGCTCGTTGAGGAGCTCGTCCTGACGGCGCTCGAAGTCGGCGAGCTTGCCTGCTGTGGTGTGCAGCTCGGGGTGCTCTTCGAGCACGTCGGGCGTGGGGTTATTTGCCTTGGTCACGGGCCACAGCGTAACGAGTCGACTCGTTGAGGGATATGTGAGTCTGTTCTCATGCCCTTTGACGACCTCGATCGACCGCCGCTCGATGCCGGTGCACTGCGCACAGCCCTGACGGGTCCGGGACGGTTCTGGACCGACATCGTGATCACTGAGCAGACCGGCAGCACGAACGCCGATGTCGCCGAAGCTGCCCGTGCCGGTGCACCCGAGGGGACCGTGCATGCGACCGATCTGCAGGTCGCTGGCCGCGGAAGGCTCGACCGTACGTGGGAGTCCCCGGCCGGATCTGGCATAGCCGTGTCCGTGCTGCTCCGCCCAGACGAGATTCCCGCCGCCAGATGGGTGTGGTTGCCGCTGCTGGTTGGACTGGCTGTCGATGCCACGGTGCGCGAGTTCGGTATTGACTGCGGACTCAAATGGCCCAATGACGTGCTCGTAGACGACCGCAAGCTCGCAGGCATCCTGCTTGAACGCGTCGACACCCCGCAGGGCGCTGCGGCGATCATCGGCGTCGGCCTCAACGTCACGCTGCGCGAGGACGAGCTGCCCGTCGAGACCGCGACCTCGCTGCTGCTTGAGGGCTCGACCGAGACCGACCGCACGATCGTTCTCCGTGCGCTGCTGCGCAACCTCGAGGCGCTCTACCGGGCGTGGAAGGAAGCCGACGGCAATCCGGCAGCTGGCATCCGCGACTCGTACGAACGTCGCTGCGTCACGATCGGAACCCGCGTACGTGTGGCGCTCCCGAACGACGCATCACTGGAGGGCGAGGCCACCGCGATCGACGAACTGGGGCGACTTGTGGTCGATGGCCAGGCCATCAGCGCAGGCGATATCACCCATGTCCGCCCAGCGACGTGACAAAATCCCCCCATGGCACTTCCCCGCAAGCTCATGGTCGACGGCGAACACACCGTGGCGACGACTCGTACGCACATCAAGGTGTTGTTCATCCCCTTCGTGATCCTGCTGCTGGTCGCGCTGCTTGAGGGATTCGTACAAGCCAAAGTCGACGGCGAAGCCAATGCCACGGTGCGCTGGATTCTCGTAGGTATCGCAGTCGTACTGGTCTTCTTCGGCACGCTGCTGCCGTTCTTCAAGTGGCTGGCGTGGACCTACACGCTGACCAACAAGCGCATCGTCGAGCAAAAGGGCCTGCTCACGCGAACGGGCCGGGTCATCCCGCTCAACCGCATCAACGACGTGGCCTTCGAGAAGAACCTCACGGACCGCATCCTCGGCTGCGGAACGCTGATCATCCACGACGCGAGCGATCAGGCGGGCCTCCCGCTGAAGGACATTCCGCGCATCGAGGCATTCCACCGCACCGTCACCAACCTCGTCTTCGAACAACAGAGCAGGACGGATGAATCGGTCTGAGCTGCGCGATCAGCTTGCCAGCCAGATCCTGGGTGGCGAGCTGGATCTGACGAGCGCTGAGGTCGTCGAAAAGGGTGGTCTGACCCTCGATGCCGGCGAGCGTCTCTGGCGCGCGCTCGGCTTCCCCGACACCGGCGACAGCGTCGCGTACGGCGATGCCGATGTGCGTGCGGTGAAGATCGTGGCTGCTTCCATCGAACACGGTGTGCTCGATGAGCTGACGGCCTTCCGTATGACGCGGGCGTTGGGCCACACCATGTCGCGACTCGCTGACTGGCAGGTCTCCACGCTCGTTGAGCAGGTCGAGCACGACGTCGAAGGCGGCAAGTCGGGAAGTCGCCTTGAGGCCGCAATCGAACTGGCCACCAACGCTGCCCCCGGTTTCGAGGAACTCATCCTCTACGTATGGAGACGCCACCTGGCCGCTGCAGCTTCGCGCATCGAAGCACTCGGAGCTGCCGATGAAGAGCTGCTCTCGACCGTGATGACGGTCGGATTCGCCGACCTCTCCCGCTTCACGTCGCTGGCCAACGGACTTGACGACGCCGCGCTCGCCACGTTGGTTGAGGACTTCGAGACGCGTTGCGCCGACATCGTCACCGCTCACGGCGGCCGTGTCATCAAGACGCTCGGCGATGCGGTCCTGTTTGTCTGCGACGACGCAGTCGAGGGCACGCGCACCTCGCTCGATCTCGTACGGCAGATCGGTACGCGCTCGGAGCTCCCCGACATCCGCGTCGGCCTCGCCACGGGATCGGTGATCAGCCGACTTGGCGATGTCTTCGGCCCGCCCGTCAACCTCGCTGCACGCCTCTCGCACGTCGCCCGCAGCAACCGCGTACTCATCGATGAAGGCACTGCGCTGTACCTCGACGACGAGTTCGACATGCGTACGTTGCCGCCCCGCCCGTTGCGCGGGTTCGGCAACCTCTCGCCCATCACGGTGAGTGAGCGCAGAGGCTTCTTCCGAACCGACTAGTCTTGACCCGTGACGCCCCCCGAGCTCGCGATCATCGGCGGAGGCCAGCTGGCACGCATGATGCAGCAGGCGGCCGTGGGACTCGGCATACACATTCGGCTCCTGGCCGAGGCGCCTGACGTGTCCGCGGCGCAGGTCATTCCCGATCACATCGTCGGCGACTACACCGACCTCGCCACGCTCCGCGAGGCTGTTGCCGACGCGCCTGTCGTGACGTTCGACCACGAACACGTACCTCCTGAGCACCTCAACGCCCTCGCCTCCGAGGGTCACGCGTGTCGTCCAGGTCCGCATGCGCTGCTGTTCGCGCAGGACAAAGGCTCCATGCGTGAGCGTCTCGGCGCGATGGGCGTCCCGTGCCCGCGCAACGCGTCCGTGACCACGCTCGATGACCTTGAGGCGTTCGGCTATCCGGCGGTCGTCAAGACGACTCGCGGCGGCTATGACGGCAAGGGTGTGTGGGTCGTACGCGCGGCTGCTGACGCCGACGAGGCATTCGCCTCGGGTCGTGACCTGCTGGCTGAGGAGCTTGTCGACTTCCGACGAGAACTATCCGCACTGGTCGCCCGGTCCCCGTCCGGCGAGGTGCGCTCCTATCCAGTCGTCGAGTCGCGGCAGGTTGACGGCGTGTGTTCTGAAGTCATCGCCCCTGCGCCTGACCTCGATCCGGCGCTGGACGCCGAGGCGCGAGCGATCGCTGAACGGATCGCAACCGAGCTCGATGTCACGGGCATCCTCGCGGTCGAGCTGTTCGAGACGACCGACGGGCGACTGCTCGTCAACGAGCTGGCGATGCGGCCGCACAACACTGGCCACTGGACGATCGACGGTGCGCACACGAGCCAGTTCGAGAACCACCTTCGCGCAGTTCTTGATCTGCCTCTCGGGCCGACTGAGTCGCGCGACACATGGTCCGTCATGGTCAACGTGCTGGGTGGATCGGTCGACGACCTGGTCGCTCAGCGCGCAGTTGTGGAAGCCGCGGAGCCTGGCGTCAAGATCCATCTCTACGGCAAGACCGTCAAGGCGGGCCGCAAGGTCGGCCACGTGACGGCGTACGGACCCCAACTCGACGAGGTGCTCTCCAGCGCTCGCCGAGCAGCGAAAATCTTCGGAGGGTAGCGCGCGGCTCGTCCCTCGCCTCGCCAGCGACTTCGTCGCTGCGGGCTTCGCCCGTGCTACTTGCCTCGCTCCGCTCGGCCCTTCGTCTGGCGTTAGTCTTGGGTCCATGACCGTACGCGTAGGCATCGTGATGGGCTCGGACTCCGATTGGCCGACGATGGAGGCCGCAGCGACCGCGCTCGGCGAGTTTGGCATCGCGTACGAGGCAGATGTCGTCTCCGCGCACCGCATGCCCGACGAGATGCTCGCTTACGGCCGCGACGCGCACAGCCGCGGTATCGAGGTCATCATCGCCGGCGCCGGGGGAGCAGCACACCTGCCCGGAATGCTCGCGGCCGTCACTCCGCTGCCGGTGATCGGCGTACCCGTCGCGCTCAAGCACCTCGACGGCATGGACTCGCTTCTGTCGATTGTGCAGATGCCTGCGGGAGTGCCCGTCGCGACCGTCTCGATTGGCAACGCCCGCAACGCAGGGCTGCTGGCCGTACGTATTCTCGCCACGGGCGACGACCTGCTGACGCAGAAGATGCTCGACTTCCAAGGTGATCTGGCCGACCAGGCACGCGCCAAGGGCGAGAAGATCCGCAAACCCGCCAAGAAGGCCGGCTTCCGCTAAGGACGCGCCCTAATTCTTGTAGAGCCCCTCGGCGTACTTGGCTGAGGAGTAGTAGGCCTCGAGCTCTTCCATCGAGTCCTCGGGTCGTTCGAGGCTCTTGGCGATGGCAGCACGGCTCGGCACCGCCTCTGGTGCCCACGTCTCGGGCTTCCACAGCGACGACCTCAGGAACGCCTTCGAGCAGTGGAAGAAGATCTGCTCGACATCGACTTCGAGGATCACGACCGGCTTGTGACCCTTCACGACCATCTGATCGGCGTACGGTGCATCGGCGAGCAGCTTCGCTCGCCCGTTGACGCGAAGCGTGTCTCCGCGACCGGGGATGAAGAAGATCAGGCCCACGTACGGGTTCTGCAGGATGTTGGCGAACCCGTCAGCGCGCTTGTTGCCGGGTCGCTCGGGGATCGCGAGGGTCGTGTCGTCGACGACCAGCCCGAACCCGGCCGGGTCACCCTTGGGCGACACATCGCAGCGGCCGCTGGCATCTGACGTGGCCACCAGGCAGAACGGTGACGCGGCGAGCCAGGCTCGATGCTCGGGGGAGAACGACGCGCGGTCCTTCTCGAGGACGCGCTGCATGGGCTCGCCGAGCAGTTCGCGGAGCTCGGCCTCGGTCGTGATCGTCATATTTCGCAGGCTACGCCTGGGCTTCGCCACCGAGTACAGGGTGTGTCTGATGCCACGTCTGCTCAGTTTGGTTGCGGGCGACTACGGAAATAGGATTACTAGGTCGTCCTACTAATTCTGGAGTCCCCGTGTCAGACATGTTTGTCCTCTCCGAAGAGCACCAGGCCATCCGCGAAGCCGTACGCGCTGTCGCTGAGGCCAAGATCGCGCCGTTCGCGGCAGAGGTCGACGAAGAGGCTCGCTGGCCCAAGGAGGCGGCTGCAGCCCTGCTCGCTGCCGACTTCCACGCGCCGCACGTGCCGGAGGAGTTCGGCGGAGCTGGTGCCGACGCGCTCGCGACCGTCCTGGTCATCGAGGAAATCGCCCGCGTCTGTGTCTCGAGCTCGCTGATTCCCGCGGTCAACAAGCTTGGATCGCTGCCCGTCATGATCTCGGGCGACGAGGACATCAAGAAGAAGTACCTCTCGCGACTCGCGGCCGGCGAAGGCTTCTCGTACTGCCTCTCCGAGCCGGATGCAGGCAGCGACGCGGCCAACCAGAAGACCAAGGCCGTGCGCGATGGTGACGACTGGATCCTCAACGGCGTGAAGCGCTGGATCTCCAACGCTGGAGAGTCCGAGTTCTACACCGTGCTCGCCGTGACCGACCCCGACAAGCGCACCAAGGGCATCTCGGCGTTCGTCGTCGAGAAGTCTGACGAAGGTGTGTCCTTCGGCGCTCCGGAGAAAAAGCTCGGCATCAAGGGCTCACCGACACTCGAGGTCTACCTCGACAACGTACGTATCCCCGGTGACCGCATGATCGGCGCCGAAGGCACCGGCTTCGCCACAGCGATGAAGACCCTCGACCACACCCGCGTGACGATTGCAGCTCAGGCTGTGGGCGTCGCACAGGGTGCTCTGGACTATGCGCTCGGCTACGTGCAGGAGCGCACTCAGTTCGGCAAGAAGATCTCGGAGTTCCAGGGCATCGAGTTCATGCTCGCTGACATGGGTATGAAGGTCGAAGCCGCTCGACAGCTCACCTACGCTGCCGCCGGTCGTTCGGAGCGCGGCGACAAGGACCTGACGTTCTTCGGCGCTGCCGCCAAGGCGTTCGCGTCAGACACCGCAATGCAGGTCACGACGGACGCGGTCCAGCTGCTCGGTGGCTACGGCTTCACCAAGGACTACCCGGTGGAGCGGATGATGCGCGACGCCAAGATCACCCAGATCTACGAAGGCACCAACCAGGTTCAGCGGATCGTGATGGCCCGCCAACTCCTCAGCGGGATTCAGTCCACTCTCTGAACTGAATCCCCGCCGAGGTCTGGTTAGAGCTTCTCCATCCCGTAAGCAACTTCTTCGCGGAGCGAAGCGATGATCGCCTTCGCGACCTCGGGCTCGATCTTCCTGCCGATGAACGGGATCGACACCTTGACGTCTCCGTCGAGGGTGAACTCCGTTCCTCCGCTCGAGCCCGTGAGCTTCGCGACGCCAACCATCTCTGCCGGCTGACCGATGATGCTGACCTTGACGTTGGCCGTACGGTTGCCGTCGCTGTCAGGACCACTCCACACCTCGGTCTGCTTGACCTTGACGGTGCTGCCGGTGAGCTTCTTCACGAAGTCAGGCATGTCGGCTTCCTGCGTACGGAGCAGCGTGACGGTGGCACCGTCGCCGTTTGCCTCAACTGACACGTCGTACTCGGTTGCCTCCTGGTTGGCACACGACTCCGTACGGAATGCCTGATCAGAGATCAGGGCATACACGCTCTCAACATCCGCGCCTTCATAGCTGAAGGACTCCTTGATCTTCACCGGATCACTCGCTCGGCGGCGAGATGGCTGCTGCGCCGCCGCTCTTGAGCTCGGACAGACGGGCTTCGATCTCGGCGCTGCTGCTGTCGCCCTCGAGCTCCTCGAACTGTGCGTCGAGGCTGGATGCGGCGAGCTCGGACTTGCCCGCGACCTTGGCCTCTTCGCGACGTACCTTCTCCTCGAAGCGCGAGACTTCGCTGGTCGGGTCGAGAACGTCGATCGACTTGATTGCGTCGTGGACGGTGTTCTGGGCCTCGGCAGTCTTGGAGCGAGCGACGAGCTGGTCACGCTTGGTCTGCAGCTCTTCGAGCTTGCCCTTCATGGTGATCAGGCCAGTCTTGAGCTTTTCCACGACCTCGTTCTGCGAGGCGATCTGGGGAGCGGCGGTCTTGGCCTCGTTCTCGTAGCCAATCTGCTTGCTCAGTGCGATCTTGGCGAGCGCATCGAACTTGTCGGCCTCGGCAGCGGTGCCGGAAGAACGCAGGGAGTCAGCCTTCTGCGAAGCAGCGAGGGCCTTGTTGCCCCATTCCTGAGCAGCGCTGATGTCCTCTGCGTGATCGGCCTCGGCAAGCCGGAGGTTGCCGATGGTCTGAGCGACGGCCTCTTCGGCTTCGGCGATCGAGCTCGTGTAGTCGCGTACGAGCTGGTCAAGCATCTTCTCGGGGTCTTCGGCCTTGTCGAGGAGCGAGTTGATGTTGGCGCGGGTCAGCTGGCCGATTCGGCCGAGGATGGACTGTTTCTTTGCCATGGTTTCGTCAACTTTCTGTAGGGATTGCCCGTGCTGTTGAACTGTGCTGATTCGGGTGCTGCTGCTGGTCTAGAACCTTCCACCTCCACCGCGACGTGCACGTGTCCCGCCGCCGCCGAAGCTGCCGGGGCCGCGTCCTCCGCCGCCACCGCCTGCGCCACTGCTGCCGCCGGTGAGGATGCCGCCGAGACCTCCGCCGCCACTTCCACCACGTCCGAGTGCGTCAATCAAGATGCCGCCGAGGACCATCGAGTTGAGCCCTCCGCCCGCGCCGCCTGAGCTCTGACGCTGGCTGCGTTCCCAGTTGCCCACATCGTTCTGCGCCAGTTGCTCGGCTTCGTTGACGAAGGCCTCCGCCTTCTGGAGTGCTTCGAGAGATGCCGCCGGGTCTGCCGTGAGGGCCTGTGAGGCGCGATCGAGGTGGCGCTCTGCTTCGGAGAGCCGCGTCCGCGCCTCGGCGCCAACAGCTCCTCGACGGGTCTCGATGAAGTCGCTGACTGCCTTGACCCGTGACGTGACCCGACCGAGCGACTCCGACAATGCGACGCGAGCCTTCTCGGCTTCTGCGGCAGCAGCGCGTACGGGTGCCAGGAGGTCGTCGAGCGTTGCCTCGGCGGTCTCGAGTCCCGCCGCTGCCGCGAGCGGATCGTGACCGGTCTGCTGGGAGTACGAGATGGCTGCTGTTGCGTCCGACGCTGCGCGGGAGATGTCGGGGTCGTTGGCGGCAAGGCGTGTGGCGTCATTGACGTCGAGCCGAAGGGACGCGAGCCGCTCAGCGATCTTGGCCGGTGCGGCTTTGAGGTCTGTGTCGGCGTCGGCCACAGCATCGAGCAGCTTCGAGGCCTGGCCCACGGCATCCTCGGCAGCACGAGCATGTGTCACCGCGGTGGCCCGATCGTCGGTCTGGAGGGCAGTGGTTCCATGCGCGATCTGTTCCCGGGCAGCCGTGATCAGCGCTTCAGCCTGGTCGGCGTTCTTGTCGACCGATGCGAGGGATGTGGCGGGGTAGGTCGCGGCGAGCTGGGTGATGACGGCGCGTGCTCCGGGGATGCGTTCGAGGATCTCGCCTGCGCGCTGCTCCATGTCCTCGAGAACCTGCGGCGCCTTGGCCTGCAGGTCGCGGAGCCCGTCGAACTTCTCGACCTGCTCATCGAGCGACTCGCTGACCGCGATGCAGAGCCGGATGATCTCGCTGGTCATGTGGCGCTTCTCCAGCTCGGTCTCCGGCTCGGAGTCGTCCAGCTTCTGGCGGAGCCCGAACGCCTCTTTGATCGTCACGTGCCCAGCTTTGACGACCTCGGCAAACTCGCGAGTCGCGTCCTTGCCGAACTGCGCCTCGGCGAACCCGAGCTCCTGCTCGGAAGTCTTGATGGCGTCATCGATGCCGACCAGTGCGGCGCTCGATTGCTTGTTGAGCTCATCGGTGGACAGCTGCGACAACGGATCGATCGGCTGGCCGTGCTCGTCGAGCACAACGTGCGTGTCGTCGTACTTGCGGCGCATGCGGCGTACGAGCAGCGCGCCGCCACCCGCTACGACCGCGCCACCGACGACGATCGCGCCCCACGGAACGCTGGAGCCGTCGTCGGCTTCGGTGTAGGCCTCGGCCGCCGCGATCGCGGCCCCATCCCAGTCGCCAGCCCTCAGGGCAGGTTCGATGTCTTCGCGCTGGATCCGGTCGAATTCCTCGTTGGACAGCGGGTGCTCAGGCGGAATGGAGGTGCCAAACCGTCGATCCTCGGTGGCAACGGCGAGGAGGATCTCGGTAGTACCAAGACCGGACTCCTCTTTCGTCGCGTCCGCCCAGTCGTCACCGCTCATACCGTCGAAACTCTTCACATAGACGACGAAGAGTTGGTAGCCGGTGTCCTTGTTGAACGTGTCGAGAGCCTTTTGGACCCGGCCCTCTTCGCCAGAACTGAGGACGCCGGCGTTGTCGGTGATCTCGCCAGCAAGGTCGAGCGGTGGATCAGCATGCGCTGCGACGCCACCGAAACCGAATATGGCCGATGCCAGCAGAACCAACACGGCCCATACACGTGTTTTGGTGATCACCCTTGTGATCTTGCTGCATCCCACCAAGCGAAACAACCAATTTCTGACTATCGCTTCCCGCCGTTCACCTGCCGTGATTCAGGCAGAGATCGGCATGCGCAAGGCGAACGTCGTATTGCCGGGCTCGCTTGTGACGCTCGCGGTGCCGCCGTGGCCGTGCATGATCGCCTCCACGAGAGACATCCCGAGTCCAGCTCCGCCAGATGCGCGCGTACGAGACGAGTCGCCGCGGGTGAACCGGTCGAACAGGGTGGGCAGCAAATCTGGTGCAATCCCGGGCCCGTTGTCGTGAATCTCGATGACGACTTCGGCGGCCTCGACCCGCATCCGTACGGTCACAACAGTCTTGGGCGGGGTGTGGCGGCTCGCGTTGGTCAGCAAGTTGGTCACAGCCTGATGGAGACGCTGCTCGTCGCCGGACACGATGATCGGCTCGTCCGGTACGTCGAAGGTCCACTTGCGTTTCGGATCCACCACTCGGGCGTCGTTGACTGCTTCGACGACGAGGCGCGTGAGATCGACGTCGTGGCGCTCCAGCTCGCGGCCGGCATCGAGGCGGGCGAGGAGCAACATGTCCTCGACCAGGCTCGACATACGGCCTGCCTCCGATTCGACCTTCGCGAGGATCTCGTCGGGGTCGGCGCGTCCCGTACGTCGGCTGAGCTCGGCGTACCCCTTGATGGTCGACAGAGGAGTGCGGAGCTCATGTGAGGCATCGGCGAGGAACGTACGTGCCTGCTGCTCGCTCTCGTGGCGTGCGTCGAGGGCGTGTTCCATGTGCTCGAGCAGTTTGTTGAGGGCTTCGCCGACCTGACCGACCTCGGTCGTCGGATCCGTCAGTTCTGCGGGCACGCGGACCGTGGTGCCGACGGCACCAGTCGACAGTGGCATGGCCGAGACCTCGTTGGCGGTGGTGGCGACCTTGCGCAGGGGCTCGAGCTGGCGACCTACAAGGATGCGCCCGGCGATCGCAGCAAGGAGTACGCCGAGCATGCCGAGACCGGCTTCCCACCAGATCAGGGTGCGAATCGTGTCGTCGACGTCTTTGGTCGGAATACCTTGCACGAGCACCCGGCCGGATGGTGTTTCCTCCGCAGCGACGCGGTACGAGCCAAGGCCGGAGACCGTGAGGGTGACGGGCTTTCGGTTGGGCGTGAGGTCGTCGAGTGCATCGAGCTGTGTGTCGGTCAGTTCCTTCAGGTCGCCGGACGCTGTGATGGTGGTGCCGAGTCCCACGTTCGTGTCGAAAACGGCAGTGATGCTGCCGACTCGGGTTCCGCGGGGGTCGGGAGGCGTCGGGCCATTCGTCTGCCCGCCTGGCGGCTGACCGTTCGTATCGAGCCGAACCTGGCCTTGGACGACCATGCCGCCTCGGTTGAGCGCCCCAGTGACCTGGCTGTCGAGCTGGTTGATCAAGTACGCGCGCATCACGATCGTGGCGACGGCCGCGACAAGAAGACTGATGACGGCGACGAGGGCGACCGTCGTGACGATGAGCCGGCTGGTCAGGGAGGTGGGGAACATGGGCTAGCCCACCGGCTTGAGGACATACCCAGCACCGCGCTTGGTGTGGATCATCGGTTCGCGACCTGCATCGACCTTCTTGCGGAGGTAGGAAATGTAGATCTCGACGACATTGGCCTGGCCGCCGAAGTCGTAGTCCCACACGCGGTCGAGGATCTGCGCCTTCGACAGCACGCGCTTGGGATTGCGCATCAGGAAGCGCAAGAGCTCGAATTCAGTGGCGGTGAGTTCGATCGGCTCGCCGGCGCGTTCGACGTCGCGGCTCTCTTCGTCGAGGCTCAGGTCGCCGACCGTGATGACGGCTTCGGGCCGAGCCTCTGTCGCGCCGCTTCGTCGCATGAGCCCGCGGAGGCGAGCCACGACCTCTTCGAGGCTGAACGGCTTGGTCACGTAGTCGTCGCCACCCGCGGTGAGTCCGGCAACGCGGTCCTCGACGGCATCGCGGGCGGTCAGGAAAAGCACGGGGACATCGGGGGAGTGTGCACGTACCTTGCGCAGCACCTCCATGCCATCGAAGTCGGGAAGCATCATGTCGAGCACGATCGCGTCGGGCGCGAAGTCCTTGGCCGCTGCGACGGCGGTACGACCGGTGTACGCAGCCTCGATGTCCCAGCCTTCGTATCGCAGCGCCATCTGCAGCAGTTCGGCGATGTTGACCTCGTCATCGACGACGAGCACGCGCAGGGGTGAGCCGTCAGCCCGGGTCAGTGCAGGAGTCATCTGCCCAGTTTCGCCCCGGTACCTGAGGCATGGGGTGTGAACAGCCTGTGAGGTTCCTGTGAGTTGCTCAGGGCGTATCTGCAATGCGAACGAGACCGCCGAGGGTGCCGACGTACGCTGCACCGTCCCGGCCGAGGCTGATCGGCGCATAGTTGTTGTTGAACGCCAATCCGCTGCCAACGAGCTGCGACCACACCTGCTTGCCAGTACGGATGTCGAACGCGGTGAAGAACCACGAGTCGGGTGCCAGCGCTTCGGGCAACGCCGCGACCTTCCATGGGAGTTCGGCCGACGATGGATGTGTGTAGCCGTAAATCAGCCCGGTCTTGAGATTGGCCTTGCTTACGCTGCTGGGGATGCGCGTGGTGGTGTTGCTCCACGCGATCTTGCAGCCGCCACTCTTGTAGTTGACGTTGACGCGCACGAGTCCGGGAGTTGTCGTGGGGGAGCGCAGCGTGGCGCCTGCAGGTAGCGGTCCGGTGTAGCCGTAGTTGTTCTCGGCGATGAGGCCGCCGGGCACGGAGATCAGGCTGTTCTCGTCGCTGCTCTGACCGGACTGGAAGATCGGCTGCTTGCACAGTGGCTTGGACCCAGGACCGGCTTTGCCGCGACGGAACACCACGATGTTCATCTTCGGATCGGCGTTGTCTGTGATGGCGATCGAGCCGCCGCCCTTGGACTTGGCTGAGTCGATCAAAGTCGGCGTCGTGCCGCTGCCCTGGCTGACCTGCCCGGGCTTCACCACACTGCCTCGGTCGTACGTCTTACGCCACGTCACCTTCGGCTTGCCCTTGGAAACGTCGAATCGGTAGAGCGCCTTGTCGGAGACGACAAATACGCCACCGGACTCGTCGATCGCGAAGCTGTTGGCGATGACCTCCCCGGGCAACTGATGAGGATGCACCTTGCCCTTGGAGTCGACCATGCCGACAAGGCCATCGGTCGTCACGAACCAGAGGCGTCCTGCCCAGTCAGGCAGCGCCGATTGGATGCCTGCCCCGGCTGTCACTGCGCTGACGCCGATGTCGCGAACCTTCGTCAGGGTGTCGCCCTTGACAGCGATCACGAAGATGTGGCCGGTCGATGTTGAGACGACCGCACGGTCGAGGTGATCAAGATAGAAGTAGCCGCCGCCGGAGAAGTTGGTGAACGAAAACGTTCCGGGCTTGCGTGGTGGCAGCGAGAAGGAGGCGATCTCTTTGAGGGTCGTCGGGTCCAGCACCTTGAGCGATGCGCCGGTCAGGCCGACGCACACCGTCACGATGCGCCCGGCGCGATCGAAGGTGACCGATGCGCACTCATTGGCGTACATCGTGCTCGCGATCTTCGGATTCTGGCCGAGCGGTCCGGGGCCGTAGTACGCGTCGCTTTGGTAGGCGTCGTTGTGGATGTTGTTGGCGCCGTTGCGTGCCATGTACGGGTGCTGGGGAAGCGTGAGCTTGGGCAGTGGCTTGGCGACGGCAGGCGTGCCGACGTATGGGTTAAGCAGCAGGTCACGCGGATCTGGCGGCGCTGGGACTGCCGAAGCGGACTGAGCTGCCCCAGGGAGAACCAGCACAGCGCCGATCAGGACGGCACCCGTACGTCGGAGGAGAGTCACAGCCCTTCAACGAGGCTCGTCAGCCCCGAGTCACGACATGGGTGGCGGCTAAACCCGTGCGGCGTACGTGTCCCAGACGTCCTGGCACTGCACGTAGTCCGGATCCCACGGCATCTGCGAGCCGGTCCAGGTGATGACCTTGGCGTCGTGCACGACTTCGACGTGCGGCAGCTGGTTCCACTGTGGGTCGAGGTGCGCCCGGTCGCCGCCCGCGTAGGCGTTGAGGACTTCCTGGACGTTGAGCTTGTATCGCTCCACCCAGGGCAGGAAGTGCCGGCAGAACTCGTCGCTGCGCATCCGGTCGAGGTCGAGGACCGCGACTGAGGTGTCGAAAGCCAGGAAGTCGTACGAGTGCAGCGTGTGGCTGCGGAGGATGAGCTCGCGAGCCAGGGCGTTCTCGTCCTTCATCCGCTTGGAGGCGTTGATGGCGTGCATGAAACCGCTGTCGATGTCTGGCGAAGTGCGCGCGGCGAGCGGGCTTCCGGCCAGGTCCGTCGCAAACAGCTCAGCGATGTCGCCGACGACCACGGAGTGGATGTCGAGGTGGACGATCTTGGACACGTCAGGCAGGAGTTCCGGCAGGAGCATCTGGTCGAGTGTGGCGATACGCGACGACGGGTTGGAGCCGTAGTCGACTCCGTCGGCAGGCAGCCAGGTGAACGTGACTGACGGGAAGGCGCCGGCAACCCGCTTGAAGTCGCTGTCGTCGAAGCCCCGAGTCAGGACGTACGCATGGATCGGCCGGCTCGCGTTGGAGACGATCGACCCGAGGACCACGGTGAGCTGGTGTTTGAGGTCGGCGTCGAGCGTGAGCTCGACTGCGACGGGGTCGCCGGCAGGCGCATCCGCGGTGCGCTCGATGGTCACCGAACGCTCCTGAATCGAGCGGCAGGCTGCAGCGATGTCGAACGACACCTCGCCAATGTCGTCGACGCTGTGCCGCAGGGCCTCAGCCGCTGCGACCTTCGGGGCGGTGAGTTCGCGCCACAGCGTGTAGACCTCGTCCTCGGACTTTCCGGCTCCGATCGCGCCAATGATGGGCTCGAGCAGGGCGAGCATTCCGTTGCGGATGTTCTCGTATGCCTCGTCGGTGATGTTGACCAGACCGTCGAAACGTACGTCCGAGGGGTTCTTGGCGCGGAACTCGACTTCGGCGCCGAGCGATCGAGCCGGAAGGTAGCAGTGCAGTCGTGACGTCACGACGTTCTTGTACTGAACCTGGTAACTCGTGAGCACCTTCATGGCGTCGTCGACGTTGTCGGCGAAGTCGGTACGACGTACCTCCGGGGCGGTTTGCTTCCAGGCCACCCCTGGACCTGTGGGGGCGGTGTCGACGTAGAACGTGCCGCTCGGCTCCGCTCCCGGGACGGCCGGGAAGACAGTGTCGACCGTCGTGGTGAGGCAGCCGGAGAAGAAGGCAGGGACGCCAGCGGCCTGGAGCAGATGCACGGAGTTCCAGTCGCGGCAGCCGATCGGTGCGTACTTCTTGAGGTAGTCGATGACGCCGTCGGTCAGGAACGCAGGTGCGTTGACGTGGAATGAGACGAAGATCGGACGCAGGCGCGGATTGAACGGCATGTCGAACTTGCCGCCGAACATGCGGTGCATGTACCAACCGAAGGCCAGCATCCAGGTGCCGTCGGGTACGAGGTCGTGGTTGGTCGCGTCGCGCTGCACGCGGTAGAGGGTGATCTCGGCGTCGTCGCCGTCGATGACCCGCTCGGGTTTGATCCGCTTCTGCAGCATGTGTGCCGAGCGGACTGCGTCGGCCTCGCCGCTGAATCGGAAGCCGCTGCGGCGTACGAGGTGACCCATCGACGCGATGGTCTGTACGTGGTCGCCGAGGTTCTTTGAAGCGAAGGCCTCGTCGGGCTGCTTGTAGTCGAGGATCGCGAACGGGATCGTGCCCGCAGGAACGCTGATCTCTTGCTTGGCCTTCTCGGCTGTGCCGTACCAGTCTTCAAGCCACCCGATCTTGGTGACGAGGCGGTCGTTGCCGTCGGCCTCCGCGCTGGCGCGGCCACGAGCCAGTGCCTCTCGCGACTCGGTCTCAAACTCGGCCTGGAAGCTCGTCGACGCGATGTCGAACCACTGCGCTGCCGTGGCCTTGATGGTCTCGTCGCGCAGCCCGTCAGCGAGTGCCTTGCCAGCGACGGCAGGCTCGATGGTGAAGCCGGCGCGGAAGTACTCCGCCGCGGCGAGGCGCAGCACCTGCGTACGGTCTCCGCCGGCCAGCAGTTCCCACGTCATCGTGGACAGGTGGTCGTGGGCCGCGACCAAGCCAGCAACGATGTCGCCGACGGCGGCGTGCTCAGGCTTGCTTCGCAGTACGTACGCCAGCGAACGGGCCTGGTCGACTGAACCGGTCTTGATCATGCGTCGCGCGGCGCGCACGAGTGCTCGGTCAGAGGGGTCGTCCTGGATCAGCTTCGTGTAGAAGGGATCGTCGGTGCTCGACTTCGGGGCTTCCACGGGACTGCTCGGCTGACGCTTGAGCAGTCGCTTGGCCCGCCGTGCTGCCTTGCCCAGGAAGTTCTGGGGGCTGCGTGAGGAGCCTGGTGCCGATGGAGTTGCCACTGATGATCACCTATCCGCCGACAGCCTGGTCCGGCCTCTTGAGCCGAGGGCGTTCAGCCTTCGCAGCAACCGTACAGAGGCCCGGGCCGAGGCCCCGAATCGCGTCTGCCGTAGCAGGGGATCAAGTGGACGCATGCGCGACGCGCCGGGTACGGTCTCCCTGTCAATGTACGTCGGGAGGGGCCGCTCAAACGGTCAGTCAGCCAGGCGTCGTCACGCCTTGCAACAACGCCTTCGACGGACATCCCCCATGTCATCGCGGCAGATTCGGACCTGTAGTGCTCGCCTTCATCACGACTCTGCGTCACCCCAGCAACTCCAATGACTACTACCGCGTTGAGCAGCTCCTGAAGGAGACGCTCCGCTCGGTCACGAACCAGACCTCCGATGACTTCGTCGTGATCGTCGTCGGCAACCAGCGGCCCGAATTCAAGCTGCCGAAGAACACCCACTTCGTACCGGTGAACTTCAAGGCTCCCGCTCCGGCTGCGGTTCGAGTCAGCCGCAAGCCGTTCATCCGTGACAAGGGCACCAAGCTCGGTATCGCACTCATCAAGGCTCGCGAGTTCAACCCGGACTACGTGATGATCTTTGACGCCGACGACTTCGTGCACCGCGACCTCACCGAGTTCGTCGGCCAGAACCCCGGCCACCCGGGATGGGTCATCGACGAGGGCTGGATGTACTCCCGAGCACGCCGCGCCTTCCGCGAGCAGCTGACCTTCAACCGCACCTGTGGAACCTCCTTCATCATTCCGTTCGAGGCGTACGAGGTGCCCGCAAACCTGGGTGTCGACGCCAGCTGGTCTGAGATACGCGATGCATACGGCGAGCGTCTCCCGAAGATCATCGGCGCGCACAAGCGAGCGGTGGAGTGGTACGCGGACCACGGCCGGATCGTCGAACCGCTGCCATTCAAGGGCGCCGTCTACCACGTCGACACTGGCGAGAACCACTCCTTCAACCAACTCGACGGCGACGCTCAGCCGCTCACTCGCCAGATGGCGAAGGAGTTCGGCATCCCCAAGGTCAACTACTTGCGGACCCTCTGGGCTTGCTACTGCTCCGAGACGATGTGGCGCTGGCTGAAGCCTCTGGACCCGGCCTTCGAGCAGTACCGCCGTGGCAAGCGCTTCTCGAAGCGCGCCTTCCGAGCGATCCGTCGCAGGATCCGCCGAGTGCTCTAGGCAGGACGATGTAGTCAACATTGCAACTCTGGGCGGGATCCTGTTGGAAGTATCGTCGAGTAGTTGTTAGCGTTTGAGACCATCCGACGGTAGATCTGTAGAGGTGGCCAGCATGAGCAAGTTGATCCCAGCGGATCAGGCTTGGTTCTGGTCCGAGCCTTGGCAGCGTGGCGAACGCGAGGCTTCAGACGACTTGGCCGCCGGTCGAGTGGAGTCGTTCAAGAACTCTGAGTCATTCTTGGATTCACTAAGCTGAAACCGCTAGCCGGGCTCGTGTTGGAGCTCGTCGCGGATCTTTGTTGCATATTGCTCGGCTTCGCCGTCGGTGTACTTCGTACGCGGCCAGAAGAAACCGCGCAGACCGTCGCCCTTGGTACGCGGGACAACATGCACGTGCAGGTGAGCGACGCTCTGCGAGACGACGTTGTTCATCGCGACGAACGTTCCTTGGGCGCCGATCCCTGAGGTGATGGCGTTGCCGACGCGCTTGGCCGCATCGAACAACGGCACCATCAGGTCCTCAGGCAGATCCGCGAGGGTGACGAGGTGCTGGCGGGGGACCAAAAGCACGTGACCCTTGAACACTGGTCGTACGTCTAGGAAGCCGACAACGCGCTCCTCTTCGAGCACGCGATGCGCGTCGACCGAGCCGGCGATGATGCCGCAGAACAGGCAGCCGTCTGTCATACGTCGATCAGACCACATAGTGTGGAGTCATGGCTTCCAAGAAGAACGCGAAGAAGAGTGCACCCGGCAAGAAGGCCGCTCCCGCGAGGAAGTCTGCTCCCAGCGCACAGGGCGGCGAGTCCGACCTGAAGGCGAAGTTCCGCGAGGCGTTGGAGAAGAAGAACGCCAGCAAGCACGCCTCAGCCGAGGGTGCCGAGCACGATGGCAGCGAGAAGTCACACGGAGCAACCGGGCCCACAATGGCGCCCGAGTTCCGCCGCAAGAGCATCTGACCTCTCCCTGTAACCTCGACGGGTGGCAACACCTGATTTCGCAGAACAGCTCAAGGCCCTCGACGCGACCCTGACGTCGATCGAGAAGGTCCTCGACCTCGACTCCATTCGGACGGAAATCGCGTCCCTGCAAGAAGAGGTCGGCGATCCCGGACTCTGGGACGACCAAGCCAACGCGCAGCGAGTCACGAGCCGACTCTCAGGCCTCCAGGCCGAGGTCGAGCGAGTCACAGGACTTCGCGGACGCCTCGACGATGTCGAGATCATGCAGGAGATGGCCGCCGAAGAAGGCGATGCCGCCGCGGAAGCTGAGGTCACCAGCGAGCTGGTCAAGATCCAGAAGGCGATCGATGCCCTCGAAGTACGCACGCTGCTGTCGGGGGAGTACGACATGCGCGACGCTCTCGTCTCCATCCGCTCCGGCGCCGGCGGCGTGGACGCTGCCGACTTCGCGCTGATGCTGCAGCGCATGTACATCCGCTGGGCCGAGCGCCACGGCTACACCGTCGAGGTCTACGACACCTCGTACGCCGAAGAAGCGGGCCTGAAGTCGACCACGTTCGCGATCAAGGCGCCGTACGCGTACGGGACGCTCTCGGTTGAGGCCGGCACACACCGCCTCGTACGCATCTCGCCGTTCGACAACCAGGGTCGACGCCAGACCTCGTTCGCAGCTGTCGAGGTCGTGCCCGTGCTCGAGCAGACCGACGAGATCGACATCCCTGACGAGGAGATCCGGGTCGATGTCTACCGGTCGTCCGGACCTGGCGGTCAGAGCGTCAACACGACTGACTCCGCCGTACGCCTGACCCACATCCCGACCGGCACGGTCGTCAGCTGCCAGAACGAGAAGAGCCAACTGCAGAACAAGGCCAGCGCGATGGTGATCCTCAAGGCCAAGCTGCTCGCCCTCAAGAAGGCCGAAGAGCGAGCGCAACTCGACGAGATGCGCGGGGACGTTCAAGCGTCCTGGGGTGACCAGATGCGCAACTACGTCCTCAACCCGTACCAAATGGTCAAGGACCTGCGGACCGAGCACGAGTCGGGCAACACGCAGGCTGTGCTCGACGGCGAGATCGACGACTTCATCGAAGCCGGCATTCGCTGGCGCCGCGGCCAGGCCGCTTAGCCAGCAATCACCTGATGCGTTGCCCCGTCTCCGGAGCTCGCTTCGATCGCGCCGAGGACCCGTTGAACGGCAAGACCGTCAGCGAATGATGGCGTCGGGTCCACCCCTCCGGCAATGGAGGTGAGCAGGTCGACGACCTGGTGGGTGAATCCGTGCTCGTATCCGAGGCCGTGCCCGGGCGGCCACCATGCGGAGATGTACGGATGGCTTTCCTGCGTGACATTGATGCGGCGGAAACCGGCGACCGCAGGGTCCTCGGTCGCATCGAAGTATTCGAGATAGTTCATGTCCTCGAAGTCGAACGCAAGCGATCCCTTGGTGCCATTGATCTCAAGGCGGAGGGCATTGCGTCGGCCGGTGGCCATTCGTGTTGCCTCGAATACGCCGAGCGATCCGTTGTCGAATCCAGCAGTGAAGGCGACGGCATCGTCGACCGTCACCGGCCCACGCTCGCTGCTTCCAGCGCTGAGGGGGCGGCTGTCCACGAAAGTCTTGAGTACCCCGCTGACGGACGTGATTGCAGATCCGGTGACGAACTGCGCCATGTCGAGTACGTGGGCGCCGATGTCTCCAAGCGCGCCAGATCCTGCTTTGGCTTTGTCCATGCGCCAGGTCAGCGGTGCGTCCTCGTCCGAGAGCCAGTCCTGAAGGTATTGGCCGCGTACGTGTCGGATCGTGCCGATCCTTCCGGCGTTGACGAGTTCACGCGCGAACGACACAGCGGGCGTACGTCGGTAGGTGAAGCCGACCATCGCGCGTACGCCATGCTTCGCAGCGTCGGCCGCTGCCGCCGCCATCCGCTCGGCCTCTTCCACCGTGTTGGCCAGCGGCTTCTCGCAGAGGACGTGCTTGCCTGCCTCGAGCGCAGCGATCGCGATCTCCGCGTGCGTGTCGCCGGGTGTGCAGATGTCGATGAGGTCGATGTCGTCACGCTCGATCAGCTTTTGCCAGTCGGTCTCGACCGATTCCCATCCGAACTTGTCCGCCACGGCGCTCGCAGCCTCATGATCGCGACCGCAAATGGCGGTGAGTCGTGGATGCAGCGAAAGATCGAAGAAAGTGGGGGCTGTGCGCCAGGCATGGGAGTGGGCCGCGCCCATGAACGCGTAGCCGACCATTCCCACGCCCAGCTGGTTGTTTGCCATCGGGCCATTGTGGTCTATGCGGTGTACGCGCGGCAGACGATCATGTCGCCCAGCGCATCGCCTGAGCCGGGCTCCACTGTCTGAGAGCGGCCTGCCCTGCGAGCCAGGAGAACAGCGCTGTACCGGTGTCATCGTTGAAGCCGCCCACCCCACTCAGCTCGGGATGCCACTGCACACCGAGTGCGGGCCAGTCGCTGCTGGCGGGCTCGATCGCTTCGATTGTGCCGTCGGACCAAGCTGTCGGCTGCCAGTACGAACTCGGGTCGTCGATTGCTTGAGCGTGTAGTGCTGTGGTCGTGGCAGCTGGACCGATCAAATCGGCGATCAGCGATCCCGGCTGCGTGCTGACCTCGTGCCCGGGGCCGGGTTGGATGTGATCGTCCACGGTTCGGAGAGTCCCGCCGAACGCGACAGCCAGAACCTGGAGGCCGCGGCAGCAGCCGAGAATCGGGACACCTTGTTCCGCAGCTGCGAGAACCAAGGAGATCTCTGCGTTGTCGCGGGCTCGGTCGATGTCGTGGGTTTCGTCAGGGATGACGCCAGACAGTTCAGCGTCCAAGTCGCCTCCGCCGGTGAGCACCAGCGCATCGACGACGTCGAGGAGGTCGATTGCGTGCTCGCCCGGGACCAGGAGGGGTCGCATCCCTACGCGGGATAGTTGGTCGACATATGGCTGAGGGGTTCCGGTGATCGGCAGGTCCCCGAACGGACGCCGCACAATGTGCCCGTGGCTGACCACGCCAACTACTGGTCTGCGCGCTCCGTGGGACATCCTCAAACAGTAGTAAAGTCACCTTACCAATGTCAATGGATCGCCTCGGCCAGGCGCAATCCGCGAGCCTTCCCAGCCTCGTGGGGCAGTCTGCCTAGACTCGATCGAGTGATTCGATTCGACAAGGTCACCAAGACCTACCCAGGCCAGAAGCGCCCTGCGCTCGACGCCCTCGATCTCGAGATCGAAAAGGGTGAGTTCGTCTTCCTGGTCGGCGCCTCGGGTTCGGGCAAGTCAACGTTCCTTCGCCTGATTCTTCGCGAGACGACGCCAACGACTGGCCGTGTGTACGTCGCCGGCAAGGAGATCAACAAGCTCTCCAGCTGGAAGGTCCCCAAGCTCCGCCGCCAGGTCGGCACTGTGTTCCAGGACTTCCGACTGCTGCCCAACAAGACGGTCTCGGAGAACGTTGCGTTCGCCCTTCAGGTCATCGGCAAGTCACGCAGCGAAATCGCCAAGGTCGTACCCGAGACGCTCGAGATGGTGGGCCTCGAAGGCAAGGGGCACCGTATGCCCGACGAGCTCTCCGGTGGTGAGCAGCAGCGAGTCGCCGTTGCCCGCGCGTTCGTCAACCGACCGATGATCCTGATCGCGGATGAGCCGACCGGAAACCTCGACCCCGCGACAAGCGTCGGCATCATGAAGTTGCTCGACCGGATCAACCGCACCGACACCACGGTCGTGATGGCAACCCACGACTCCACGATCGTTGACCAGATGCGCAAGCGCGTGATCGAGCTTGAAGGCGGGCTCATCGTCCGCGATGAGGCCCGCGGCATCTACGGCTACCAGAACTAGGAGGTGTCATGAGAGCCACACTGAGCGAACTCGGCGCGAGCCTGTCGCGCAACAAGTCCATGACCATCTCATTGGTCGTCACGATGACTGTGTCGTTGCTGCTGGCAGCGCTCGGTCTGTTGATCCAGGGTCAGGCCGACCGTACGGAGAAGTACTTCGGGGATCGCCTTCAGCTGCAGATCAACCTCTGTACCAAGAACTCCCCGAGCACCAACTGCATCGGCGGTGTCGCCACCGATGACCAGAAGGCAGCCGTTCAGGCAGCGCTTCGCGAGAACCCGCAGGTCAAGACCTTCGACATCCGCTCTCCGGCGGAGAACTACAGCCAGGCGCGTGAGCTCCTCGGCCAGACCGACACCGGCAAGGCGCAACTCGAGACTCTCGGTCCGGATGCCTTCCCGGAGTCGTACTTCGTGACGCTCAAGAACCCGCAGAAGTTCGACGGCGTGGTCAGTCAGGTCTCGGGCATGGATGGCGTCGGCAATGTCAACTCGCTCCGCGAACTGCTCGGCCCGCTCTTCGAGATCTTGTCCAAGATGCGTTGGGCCGCGCTGGCGACTTCGCTACTCCTGATCGTCGCGGCGATTCTGCAGGTGTCCAACACCATCCGGATGACGGCGTACGCGCGCCGGCGCGAGATCGGCATCATGCGACTCGTCGGTGCCTCGAGTTGGCACATCCAGTTGCCGTTCATTCTCGAGTCGATGCTGGCCGCATTGATCTCTGCCGCATTGGCTGCCGCAGGGCTCGCAGCGTTCATGTACTTCGTCGTCTACGGCTATCTGCGTGACACGCTCGGCGAGATCACGACGTGGGTCCGCTGGCAGGAAGCCGGAGTCGTCATGGGCTACACGACGGTGCTCGCGCTGCTCCTGGCGCTGGTTCCGACTCTCGTGATGACGCGCAAATACCTCGACGTGTGAGTTCGCATGACAACGGCCGATGGTTGGACCCGCTGTGGCCGAGGCCACCAGCACTGGGGACGTGTCGGTGCCGCAGGTCTACTGCTGATTCACACTGACGACGAGGGCACTGATCGCTACCTGCTTCAGCATCGATCTCGAATGGTGCAAAAGGGACTGACCTGGGGGATCCCTGGTGGCGCGTTGGGCCATGGCGAGACGCCGATCGAGGGGGCCAGCAGGGAGGCCGCCGAGGAGATGCGTCCCGTACCAACAGGGCTCGAGCACCGGTTCACGTTCACCGATGACCATGAGGGCTGGGCGTATCACACGGTCGCGATGAGCTCGCCCGAGATGCCGCAGCCCTCCGGTGGTTGGGAAACCGGAAATGACGGCTACCGGTGGGTCACGGCCTCGGAGATCGAGCAAGAGTTGAAGCTGCATCCGGGCTTCGCGGCTACGTGGCCCGACCTGCTCAGACTGATGTGAACGTACGCGGAGATGGCCACACGCGGAGGCGCGCAAATCCCTCGACATGCGAGCAGAATGGCCTAAAGTCGCTCCTGTCACTTCTTTCACAGGGGTAACACCACGACAGTCTCGTACGCGAGAAACTTCCCCAAGGTCGAGGTCATGATCAAGTCCAGGCGCAAATCCGTTCTAGCCATACTTCTGGCTGCCGCGATGACTTTTGCTGTCTCCAGTCCGTCTGTCGCGGACCGCAAGAGTGACCTGGAAGCACAGCAGAGGGCTGCCAAGAACGCCGCCAAGGACGCCAAGAAGGCGCTCGACGGTTCGACCAAGGAGTACGCCGCAGCCGTATCGGCGCTCCGTGGTGCTCAGGCCATGCTCGACACCGCCCAGAACCAGTTGGGCAAGACGCGCGGACAACTCGCCGTCGCCAAGCAGCGTGATGCGCAGATGCAAGCCAAGCTCCTCGTCAGCGAAGCCAATCTCGACACCGCCATGGCCAAGCTCAAGAAGGGCGAACTGGAGCTCGAGGAATCGGAAGCCATCGTCGAGCAGTTCACTGTCCAGAACCTCCAGCAGGGCAACCGTGGCCTCCGGGCGTTCGGTGATCTGCTCCGCGGTGAGGACCCTGCGGACTTCACCGACCAGATGAACCTCAACGACTCCGTTGGCGATGCCCAGCTCGCGACGATGCAGGGTCTCGCAGCGACGAAGGTCCTGCTCGAGGTCAAGCGCGACGAGGTTCAGAAGCTCCGCGACATCATCAAGAAGCAGCGAGCCGAGGCTGCCGCCAACCTCAAGCGCATGGCAAAGCTTGAGAAGAAGGCCGAGCAGCAGCGTGACTCGATCTCGGGTCTCGTCGACGCGCGCGAGGGCGCACGCCACACCGCTGCTGTATCCAAGGCGGAGGACGAAAAGCGCTACCGCGAGGAAGTCCAGGAGCGCAATCGACTTGAGGCCGAGCTTCAGGCGCTGATCAACAAGGGCGGCGGATCCAACCCAGGCGGCGACGGCGGCGGCGCCTTGTCCCGACCGGTCAATGGCCCGATCACTTCGCCGTACGGGATGCGCGTGCACCCGATCACTCACGTCTACAAGCTGCACGACGGCACCGACTTCGGCGCCAGCTGTGGCACCCCGATCAAGGCAGCAGCCAGCGGCACAATCATCAGCCAGTACTACAACGGCGCATACGGCAACCGCATCATCCTCAACAACGGCACGATGCGTGGCGTCAACGTCGTGACGACGTACAACCACCTGAGCCGATTCGCCAAGAGCTCCGGCTCGCACGTCAGTCGCGGCGAGGTCATCGGGTACGTCGGCTCGACCGGATACTCGACCGGCTGCCACCTGCACTTCATGGTGCTCGCCAACGGCAAGACGACCAACCCCGCCGGTTGGCTGTAAGTCCAGCTCACCCCTCGCGTGAGAGAATTGGACCGTGGCTAAAGAGGTTGGGCGCAAGGTTGTTGCGCAGAACAAGAAAGCGCGCCACGACTATCACATCGAAGACACCTTTGAGGCCGGTCTGGTCCTCACTGGAACCGAGGTGAAGTCGTTGCGTGCTGGTCGCGCATCCCTCGTGGACGGATTCGGCGAAGTCGAGCGTGGCGAGGCCTGGCTGCTGCACGTTCACATCCCCGAATACACGCAAGGCACGTGGACCAACCACGAGACGCGCCGCCGCCGCAAGATGCTGCTGCACCGTACGGAGATCGAGCGCATTGAGCGCCGTACGACCGAGAAGGGCCTGACGATCGTCCCGCTCTCGCTCTACTTCAAGGACGGCCGTGCCAAGGTAGAAATCGCTCTGGCGCGAGGCAAGAAGACGTACGACAAGCGCCACGCCATCGCCGAACGTACGGCCACCCGCGAGGCGGAGCGCGACCTCGGTCGCCGCCTCAAGGGCATCCACTAGTGCAGGACGACCAGCTCCCTGAGCTGGCGGCTGGGCTGGGGATTCCCGGCCTGTTCGACGTCCATGCGCATTTCATGCCTCCGGCGATCCTGGCGAAGGTCTGGGCCTATTTCGACTCGGCGGGACCTTTGCTCGGACGGACGTGGCCGATCACGTATCGCGGCACCGACGAAGAACGCGTCGAGCAGCTGCGCGCCATGGGCGTCAAGAAGTTCTCGTCGATGTCGTACGCGCACAAGCCGGGCATCGCGGGCTACATGAACGACTGGACACGTGGCTTCGCCGAGCGCACTCCCGACACGTTGTGGTCGGCGACCTTCTATCCCGAGCCTGAGGCTGCCTCGTACGTGACTCAGTTGATCGACGATGGAGTCGAGCTCTTCAAGGCGCACCTGCAGGTCGGAGACTTCGCCGCGAACGATCCGCTGCTCGAGCCTGTATGGGGTGCGATCGCCGACAGCAGCACGCCGCTTGTGCTGCATGCAGGCTCCGGCCCGGCTCCCGGCACTCACACCGGACCTGCGGGCATCGCTGACGTCCTGAGCCGCCACCCCTCACTGAAGGTGATCATCGCCCACATGGGTATGCCGGAGTACTCGGAATTCCTCGACCTGGCCGACCGTTACGACAACGTGCACCTCGACACCACGATGGCCTTCGTCGACTTCTGGGATGGCCCTTCACCTGCGGAGATAGCGCCACGGCTCGTTGATCTGCAGGACCGGATCCTGTTCGGAACGGACTTTCCCAACATCCCGTATGCGTACGCTCATCAGGTCGAGGCTCTACAACGGCTCGACCTGGGCGATGAATGGATGGCTGACGTGCTCTGGAACAACGGGGTCAAGCTGTTCGGTGCACCATGAGGCTCGCCAGCGCGCAGGGCAAATGGTTGCTCGCCGCGATGATCCTCGGGTCCGGGATGGCGTTCCTCGACGGCTCGATCGTCGGTCTCGCGCTGCCCGCAATGGGCCGCGACCTCGACGCCGGTGTCACTGGTCTGCAGTGGACAGTCAACGCCTACACGCTCACGCTGGCGGCACTGATCCTCGTCGGTGGATCACTGGGTGACCGGCTCGGTCGCCGGAGGGTGTACGTCGTCGGCGTCGCGTGGTTCGCGCTCGCCTCCGTGATGTGCGCGATTGCGCCGACGATCGAGGTGCTGGTCGCCGCTCGCGGCCTGCAGGGCATCGGCGCAGCGCTGCTCACACCCGGCAGCCTCGCGATCATCTCGGCGTCCTTCGTGGAGGAGGACCGCGGCAAGGCGATCGGCGCCTGGTCCGGCTTGGCCGGAGTCACGACCGCGATCGGACCGCTTGCCGGTGGGTGGATGGTCGACGCGATCGGTTGGCGTTCGATCTTCTGGCTCAACGTGCCACTCGCGGCCGTCGTCATCTGGCTCTCGGTCAGGCACGTACCGGAGACCAGGGGTGAGCAGGGCAAGCTCGACCTGACGGGTGCCGCCCTGGCTGCTGGCGGTCTCGCACTGCTGACCTACGGGCTCAGCGAGAAGTCGTGGATGTGGGCGATCGCTGGCATCGCGTCGATGATCGTGTTCGTCATCCACCAGAAGGTCACACCGCACGCGCTCGTACCCCTGAGCCTGTTCGCTGACCGCGTCTTCACGGCGGCCAACATCTGCACGTTCGCGATCTACGGTGCACTGAGCGGTTCGATGTTTCTTCTCGTGCTGCAGCTGCAGTACGTGAGCGGCTACAAGCCGCTCGAGGCTGGTCTCGCCACGATCGCGATCACGATCCTCATGCTGTTGTTCTCGTCGAAGGCCGGCGAGCTGGGCGCCAAAATCGGGCCGCGGTGGCCCATGACGATCGGACCGATCGTTGCTGCAGCTGGGCTCCTCTTGTTGCTGGGGGTCGGCGAGGATCCGAACTTCTGGGTCGATGTGCTGCCCGGCTCCATCGTGTTCGGCGCGGGCATCACTCTCTTGGTCGCACCGCTGACAACCGCGGTGCTCGCCGCAGCTCCGACGGAGCAGACCGGTATCGCCTCGGGCATCAACAACGCCGTTGCTCGTACGGCATCTCTCCTCGCTGTCGCCGCAATTCCGCCGATTGCCGGCATAGCTGGCGCCAATTTCTCCGACCCCGATGTCTTCGGTCCGGGCTATCGCACGGGCATGTGGATCTGTGCGGGAATGCTTGTAGTTGCGGGTATTTGTGCCATGACGCTCATCCGTGGCAACAAGGTGAGCCCGAAGGCGCTCCAGACCGACACGTGACGAATGGGGTCTGTCGGCCAGCAGGAGTAACATGGAGGTGTCGCTTCGGCGGCGTTTGAAAACTCAAGAGGGGCTGATCGGTTTCGACTAAGGTCGTTCGATTCAGGAGAAGCGGGTAGAGGATCCAGGGTTATCTCTTAAACGATCTCTGGAAACCAACAAGTGCCGATTCCAATCGCACTGACTTCGCCCTCGCTGCCTAAGCGATAGGTGAAGCGTTGGCCTGGGGGCGTTCCCGCCCCAGATCACCAACGTCATTTAGGGGACTTGCTGGTCACACCACGTCGCAGGGTGTGACCGGGACTTTTATGCGACTGAGCCTGTCGGAGACGCGTTTGTCCGAGCTCCGGGGCTGAGAAAAGCGTTAGACGAACTACACCCGTAGAAGCCCTGACTCAGCGCCATAGGACCCGGGTTCGATTCCCGGCAGCTCCACGAATAGAAGAAGGCCTCCGCCCCGGTTTTGGACGGAGGCCTTCTTCTATTCGTGAATCAAGCAGGGCGAATCGAGTGGGCCCCTCCTCGCAATGCTGCAATCGCGCGAAGCGCCTATCAGCGTTGCCAGGACTAGGGATCCCGGCAGCTCCACGACGAAGAGAGGACTTCGACCCAAATGGGTCGAGGTCCTTTTTCGTGCGCGTACCGTCAAAGGCATGAGCACTTTCACGGATGACGAGATCACCGCTGCGCTCTCGGATCTGCCCGGGTGGTCAGCCGATGGTGACGCGATCACCAAGACGTACGAGTTTGCCGACTTCAGGGCAGCGCTGGACTTCATGAACCGTGCGGCAGGTCCGATCGAAGAGATGGACCATCACCCGGAGTGGACGAACGTCTACAACCGCGTCGAAGTCAGACTCAGCAGCCACGACGTCGGGGAAGTGACCAGCCGCGACACCAGGTTGGCGACGGTTCTGGAGAGAGTCGCGGACGCGTCTTAGAGCGAACCGAGGATGCGTTCGCGCTGAGCGTTGTACTCGTCGTCGGTGACCTTGCCGGCTCGGTGCAACCGGTCCAGCTCCGCCAAACGTGCAGGCACGTCGACGGATTCCTCAGGACTGCCTTGCGCCGAGATCGGCTGATCCCAGTGGATCTCCATCGCCGTCGGCTCGTTCGGCCCCACCACGAGCGCGGCAAACCCGTCGCCAACTCGGAGGGATCCCAGAGCGGTGAACGGCACAGTGGCCAGCTTGGTGACCTCGTACGATGCCAGGCCCGAAGCAGCCTCCGGCTCCACCGTGAGCTCAAGCTCCAGTCGGGGTCGCTCGTTGATGAACGTGCCGGTCTCCTTGGAGGACCTGATCCGAATCGTGGCCGGGACCGTCGGTGGTGTGGAGGTGCCGGTGACCGCGCCAATGGCCGAACCCGTGGCGTACAGGAGTCCGCCCAGGCCGCCGATGCCGAGCGCCAGGACGCCGATGACGATCGGGAGCCAGCGCCAGTTTTCGTGCTCGGGCGAGATGCCCAGCTTGAGCAGGCCGACCAGTAGAGATGGCACACCCAGCGCGAGCCAGAGGAGCGTGCCCAACGCAAACGTGCGGCCACTGATGTCGGGTTGCCCTGTCGCGTCCTTCTTCGCCTCGAGCCGGCGGCCGTGCTGTCGCATGATCGGGCCGAGGACCACCCACAGCACCCCGACTGCGACGAGCCCGGACTCGGACAGGATGAGGCCGATGGCGGCGGTGACTAAGCCGAGGGCTGCAAGCTTCATGGGATCAGTCTGGCGTCTCCGCCGGCCTGAGGGCTAGTTAGGCCCAGAGCTTTTCACCGAACTTGAACCAGATCGCCGAAGCAACCGCGACGTACCAAAGCACGATGATCAACACGGACCAGTTGTTGACGAAGCGGGTCACACTCGCGCCGGGATGAAGCGATCGCAGGACCCAGGCGCTGACCAGCACGAAGATCGGGATCGTCACGGACCACACGACCATGCAGTACGGGCAGAGAGAGCCGATCTCGTAGATGCTCTGGAACTGTAGCCAGGTCACCAGGCCGATGCCGCACAGCGAGCCGAGCCAGAGGCCGGCTTGTACGAACGACGGGAGCTTCACGCCAGCAGTCATCAGAACACCCAGAGTGACAACAATGGCAAACCCCGCGACGCCGATCAGCGGGTTGGGGAAGCCGAACGCGCTCGCCTGATCGGTGTTGATGACATTGCCGCAGCTGACGAACGGGTTGATGTCACAGCTCAGCGCATCTGCGGGGTCCTTGAGGAGATTGATCTTCTCGATGATCAGGATGGCTGATGCCAGCAGGCCAATCGAACCGGCGAGTGCAAGGAAGGCGCCAAGACCTCGGGAGGTCTCAGTCGGCTCGGCGATGGTGTCCACGGTCTGCTCGGTCATATGCCTGATCCTAGGGTCAGGCCTCAAAGGAGACTGGCTCAGAGTCGTGGCCAGACGAGTACATCTGGGTTAGTGTTCGCATACCGAGGGTATGCGAAAGAGGAAGTCATGACGGTTCCACACAGTGATGTCATCATCGTCGGCGCAGGGCTGTCCGGCATTGGCGCGGCTTACCGCATCCAGACCGAATGCCCCGGCAAGACGTACGCAATCCTCGAGTCGCGGGACGCGATCGGCGGTACGTGGGATCTGTTCCGCTACCCAGGGATTCGCTCCGACTCCGACATGTACACGCTGAGCTGGCCCTTCCGCCCGTGGAAGAACCCCAAGTCGATCGCCGACGGCGATGACATCCGCAACTACGTGCGCGATGCGGCCGCCGACTACGGGATCGACAAGAACATCCAGTTCGGCCACCGCGTCACCTCTGCTGCCTGGTCGACGGACGACGCCAAATGGACCGTGACCTCGACGGCGAACGGCAAGACCGTCACGCAGACCGCGTCGTTCATCTATCTCTGCAGCGGCTACTACAGCTACGACAAGGGCTACACGCCTGAGTTCCCGGGCCTCGACTCATACGAGGGTCAGGTCATCCATCCGCAGTTCTGGCCGGAGGATCTCGACTACAGCGGCAAGGAAGTCGTCGTCATCGGCAGTGGAGCGACCGCGGTCACGCTCGTCCCGTCGATGGCCGACAAGGTCAAGCACATCACGATGCTGCAGCGCTCGCCGTCGTACGTGATGGCGCTTCCCGAAGAGGACAAGGTCGCCGACGTCATGCGCAAGGTGTTGCCCGATGGCTTCGCTCATCGCGCGATCCGACGCAAAAACGCCGCGTTCTCGGTCGGCATGTACCAGTTCTGCCAGCGCTTCCCGAAGCAGTCACGCAAGCTGCTGCTTCGGCTTGCGAAGCGGCGTCTCCCCGAGGGATACGACCTCGACCCTCACTTCACGCCTGTCTACGACCCGTGGGACCAGCGCCTCTGCATCGTGCCGAACGGTGACCTGTTCCGTACGATCCGCGGTGGCAAAGCCTCGATCGTCACCGACCACATCAAGACATTCGACGCCAAGGGCATCGAGCTGGAGTCCGGCAAGCGCCTCGACGCAGACATCGTCATCACCGCAACAGGTCTGCAGGTTGTGGCGTTCGGCCAGCTCAAGCTCAGTGTCGACGGCAAGGACATCGACCCGCACGAGCTGTACGTCTACAAGGGCCTGATGTTCAGCGGACTGCCCAACTTCGCCTGGTGCGTCGGCTACACCAACGCGTCGTGGACGCTGCGCGCCGACCTGTCGTCGCAGTACGTCTGCAAGCTCATCAACCTGCTCGACAAGAAGGGCTACGACTACGGCATGCCGGACCCCAAGGGCGCCGGCGATGCGCCGCGGCCGATCCTCGACCTGACGTCGGGATACGTGCAGCGCGTGGTCAACGAACTGCCGCAGCAGGGCGTCACGTCACCCTGGACGATTCGTCAGAACTGGTTCCTCGACTCACGCGACATGAAGCGTACGGATCTCGAGCAGGCCATGGTGTTCGGCAAAGCGAAGGTCGCTGAGGCGTCTCTGGCCAGCTGAATCCGGCCCTTTTCGACTCTTGGAACTTCGTAGCGTCGGCTGACCTGCGTCGTTAGGGTAGACACCACTCGGCGCGGCCGAGGCTTACACCAGGGGATGGTGAAGTGACCACACCGCAGACCAAGACCAAGCAGCGTGCCGGACTAACAGGCATCGCATTGGCCGCCGTCATAGGAATCGGATCCTTTGCCGGTTCAGACTCCGCAGCAGACGACCTCACTCCCAAGGCCTATGCGGCGCTCGTCCAGGCTGGGCTGAGCAATGTGAAGGTCGACTTCGACGGTCGCGAGGCAAAGCTCAGCAACGGCACGCCCGACGAGCTCGCCAAGGCCGAGAAGATCGTCGAAGGGGTCAATGGCGTCCGTTGGGCCAAGATCGACTCCAACCGCAGCACGAATCTCCCGGACCCGCCGACATTCTCGTTGACGCGCGTCGCTGATGGGGTGAACCTGAACGGCGTCGTTCCCAACGCCGCGGTCGCCCAGAAGCTCAAGGACGCGGCCCTTTCGCTCGGCAAGGTCACCGGCGACCTGAAGATCGACCCGAACGTAGGTACCGCCGACTGGCTCGGCACTCTTTCTGACGTGATCCCTTCGCTGAGCGAGGTGGATGACCTGGCGCTGAGCGTGGATGGTGACTCGCTGGCCATCGGCGGATCGCTCGAAAGCCAGGCAGGTGTCGACACTCTGGCCGACCTCATCGAGCCTTCGCTCGGGGACCTCAGCCTCGACAACACCCTCAAAGTCGACGCTGCACGGTTGAGCCCGTCTCAGGCCGAGGACATCAAGGCCGCCAATGTCTACTTCGCGCGAGGCTCGTCCACGTTGGACGCCAGGGGCAAAGCGGGACTCCTCACTCTGGTTGACGTGCTCAAGCGCAACACCGGGGTCGAGCTCGAGATCGGTGGCCATGCAGGTCCGACCGACCCAGTTCGCGGCAAGGCGTTGAGCGACGAACGTGTCGCAGCAGTCAAGGAATTCCTCGTGGCGTCCGGCATCGATGCCGCCCGCCTGTCAACCAAGAGCTACGGATCTGATCCGGAGGCCGACGGCGACGCATATGCGGAGCAGTACCGTCGCGTCGACTTCATCGTGAAGGGAAACTGAGCATGTCGGGTTACACCATTGGAGAGATCATCATCTGGCTGCTCCTCGCCGCGCTTCTCGGCGGCTTGCTCGGCTGGTTCCTTCGTCAGCTGAGGTGCGAGCGTGAGCACGGCGCCGGTGCGAGTTCGGCACCCGCACCCGCCAAAGCCGTCGCATTGAGCGGCGGTATTGAGTCGGCCGGACCTGTGAACGCCAGCAAGGGCGGCCGGGCCCCCACCGCCGAGTACACGATCAAGGGCAACACGGATTCGATGTACTTCCACACACCTGGCAGCCCGTCGTACGACCAGACGATTGCCGAGGTCTGGTTCAAGTCCGAGGCGGAGGCCCGTGCTGCCGGATACACGCCTCCGGGAACGGGTGGCGCCAAGAAGGCGGCAGCCAAGAAGGCGCCGGCCAAGAAAGCTCCTGCCAAGGCTGCTGCGAAGAAGGCTCCTGCGAAGGCTGTCGCGAAGAAAGCCCCGGTGAAGGTTGCTGCGAAGAAGGCCCCGGTGAAGGTTGCTGCGAAGAAGGCCCCGGTGAAGGTTGCTGCGAAGAAGGCCCCGGTGAAGGCTGTCGCGAAGAAGGCCCCCGCGAAGAAGGCCCCCGCGAAGAAGGCCGTCGCAGCGGGCAAGTTCCCCGGATCGGCCCGGCCGCTCTCGGGCGGACGCGCGCCATCGGCGGCGTACAAGATCAAGGGCAACGAAGACTCGATGATCTATCACACGCCGGACAGCCCGTTCTACGGCCAGACGATCGCCGAAACCTGGTTCAGGACAGAAGCCGCTGCAGTCGCAGCCGGTTTCCGCAAGCCGCGCAACGCCTGAACCGTCTGAACAAATACCCGAACCGCGTACCGCGCCACACTGGCCCGGTGCGCGCCTTCGCTCGGTCCATGCGGCATGCTGAGGCAATGCCTGTTTCGAAGACTTCTGCGCGCGCTGCCATCCTTTTCACCGCTGCGACTTTGGCCCTTGCGGGCTGCTCCGGCGGAGGCGACGACAAGACCACTCCCGACCCGGATGAGAGCACCGCCGAGAAGATTGTTGAGATCTCGCCGCTGAACGGCACGCCGATGCCTGACGGCCGCCCCGACAACCCGGTGTTCATCGTCAAGATCGAGAACACGTACGGCGGTGAGCCGCAGATCGGGCTCGACAACGCCGACCTCGTGATCGAGGAGCTCGTCGAAGGAGGCCTGACTCGTCTGGCCGCGTTCTTCTACAGCGACCTGCCGACGAAGGTCGGCCACGTCCGCTCGATGCGTACAACAGACATTGGTCTCGCTGCCCCGGTTGGCGGCCAGATCATCGCCTCAGGTGGCGCCAACAAGACGTACAAGGAAATCAAGAGGGCCGGAACGACGATCTTCTCTGAGGACTATGGCGCGCCGGGCTTCAGCAGCGACCCGAGCAAGGTTCGGCCGTACAACAGGTTGATCAACCTCCAGACAGTCGCCAGCAAGGCCAAGCCGACCTCGATTGTCGGCCCTTACTTCACGTGGACTCCAGAGGACGCCAAGACCGAGCCGGCACCGACCGAATCAGCCACGCCGGCGACGGAGCCCAAGACTGCGCGGGCCGCGACTGTGCGGTTCTCGCCTGGCACGTACACCGACTGGGCGCTCAAGGGTGGCAAGTGGATCCGCACCAACAGCCACGCACCGCGCGCCACTGACTTCAAGGCCGACACGATGATCGTGATGTTCGCCAAGATCGTCGACGCCGGATACACCGACATCGCCAACAACCCGGTGCCTGAGACAGTCGTCAAGGGGACCGGCCGTGCAGTGATCTTCAACGGCAAGACCGTCACCGAGGCGACTTGGTCCAAGCCGAATCTGGACTCAACGATCTCGTTCACGGGTGCCGATGGTCAGCCGATCACGATCGAGCCGGGCAAGGTGTTCGTCGAGCTGGCGCCCAAGGGCAACGGAACCGTCAGGCTCCGCTAGTCGCCGATCCGAGGGGAATATCGATCGTCGGCAGCAAGCGCATACCGGCGAGGATTGCTCCGATCGCGCCCTGAACTTCTTCACTGGCAGCGCTGGGGTCCTCGGCGTCGGCGACAAACTCGGACGACGACTTGATGGCACCGTAGAAGATCATGCCGAAGGCTTCGTTGAGGTCCTCGCCGCCGCCCAAGTCTTCGAGCAACGCGTCGACCGTACGCTGCACAATGCCGAGGGTGGAGGCCTTTTCGGCCTCGTGCCAACGCTCGTGACCCAGGGCAACCGGGCCTTCTTGAATACAGATGCGGCGGAACTGCGGCTCGCGGCAGACCTCGAGGAACTTCTCGAGGCCGATCTGTGCGCGCTCCCACGGGTCCTTGGAGCCTTCGATCGCCTTCTCGACCTGTGAGGTCGTGTTGCTCTGGACTCGGTCGAAGACCGCCTCGAAGAGCGCAAGCTTGCTGGGGAAGTGGTGGTAGAAGGCACCCTTGGTCACTCGCGCCGCGGCGACAACCTCGTCCAGCGACGTGCCCGCATAGCCGTGATCGGTGAACAGGCGCGCGGCGTTATCGAGCAGCGCTCGCTTGGTGCTGGAGGAGTAGTCCTGGCGTCGAGTTGTCTTGCGCGTGGCGCGTAGGACGCTCTTGTGAACCACTTTTGACGGGTGCGGCATCCCACCAGTCTATGACCTGCGTGTTCTGTGCCTCGGATCACATACCGAGGGTTTGTATTTATCGTCGGTATGCAACATACTGAGAGTACGTACCGAGGGTATGGAACTCTCGTACAGACGGAGACGAAAGGAGCACCCCATGACCTGGAATGCTTACAACCGTCGCAAGGAAGTACTCCGCGAGATTCTCGCCATCGCTGATCAGCGTCGCGACATCACGCTCACCGAACTGCTCGACACGGTCGACGGAGGCCGCGAGGCTTACGCGAACGAAACCGAGCTCCTGTTTGACATCCAGATGAACTGGTTCCAGCGCCTCAGTGGCCAGCTGGATCGCCTCCTCATCGAAGGTGTCGACACCCCCGAGATCATGGCCGTCAGTGCCTGGGTCAACGCCGCCGGCGAAATGCCTGGCGCGCGCACCCTGCTCGACGCCGAGATCAACAACCCCGCACTCGGCAAGGCCTTCGCGAAGGAGCTCACGCTTCTCGCCGCGTCGGCCGGAGTGCCTTGGAACCACCCGGACCTCAACGGTCACGGCAAGCGACTGCAGGACTCCGCACGTGAGTCGGTCGTTTACGCCGAGGTCACCGAGGTCGAAGCACCGCACAGCGGTTCGCTTCTCAGCAAGCTGCGCAGCCGCGCTGCTTGACCGGGTAAACGATCACCCCGCCTGGCGCCATCTCCCTCCCCCTCGGCGCCGGGCGGGGTTATCTCTTTTCTGAAGCCTTTTTGGTTGCTTCGCTCAATGCGCTGAGCTGCTGACCGACCTCGGTGTCGATCGCCTCGCGGAACTGACTGCGGAAGATTCCCAGAGTCACCTGGCTGGCAATCGGCAGCAGGCTCTCGATCGTTTGAAGGATGTTCGGCCACTCGTCCTCAGGGAGGCCAGCGTCGACAAACGGCTGGATGATCTCGGCCGACACCTCGCTCACGAACGCGTCGGCGATCTCGCGGAGTCGTGACTGCAGGATTGGGAACAGGGCGATGACTGTCTCAGGCGCCAGGCCGATCGCGACTGCCGCAGCGCCCGTACGTACGACGACCGGCTCGAGAAGTCGTACGACATCACGATCGCCGTCAACCCACTCGACGAGACCGAACTCCTCCATGGAGTTGATGAGGGCGTCGTTGCGTTCGACGCCCGCGAGCGCGGCAAGTCCGTCACGTGTCAGCACTTCTGCGCCGGCGACGTCGTTGGGCAGGTCGAGGATGTTGATCAGGTCGAGAGCGTGACCCGCAGCTGCGCTGGGCGCGCCCGAAACAGCCTTCTCGACGGCCGCCAACGTGTAGCCGCGATCGATGAGCTGTCGGATCAGCTGCAATCGCTGCAAATGCTCGAGCGTGTAGTAGCCCGTACGGCCTTCGAGCCGGGGTGCTGCGATGAGGCCGCGACCTGCGTAGGCCCGAACGTTCCTGACGGTCATCTGGGCTCGTGCCGCCAACTCATCGACGGTGAATTCTTCGACCGCCGACGCGTCACTGGGCATGGCTGCATCATAGAGGTATGGACACACTGCGAGGACGGCTGCTGGTCGCGACGCCCGCGATCGAGTCCGGCCCGTTCACACGCAGTGTCGTGTTCCTGCTGGACCATGACGGAGACGGCGCGCTGGGTGTCATTGTCAATCGACCACTCGAATCGGACGTCGATGATGTCCTGCCCGACTGGGCCAATCTGGTCAACGCTCCTGTGTGCCTGTTCGACGGGGGACCGGTGGCAATGGACTCGGCCCTGGCGCTCGGAGTCATTGCCGGTCCCAAAGACGAACAGAGTGCTCCGCCGATCGGATGGCGCCAGATGGCCGGCCGAGTTGGTCTCGTCGATCTCGAAGGGCCTGTGCCGAGTCGCGGCGAATTCACCGGACTACGGGTGTTTGCCGGCTATGCCGGATGGGGGCCCGGACAGCTCGAGGACGAGATCGATGAGGGCGCCTGGCTCGTCATCGATGCCCGCGACGAGGACCTGGTCTCACCTCAGCCGGAGACGTTGTGGCGTGAGGTGTTGCGACGACTCGACACTGACGCGAGATTCCTCACGACATTCCCTGACGACCCCTCCGCCAACTAGTCCCTCCTCGTTAGACTCAGGCCGTGGCTTTCTTCGGACGCGGTACAGAGACGGTGGTGGACGAGCGCACTGACATGCGCACGGAGGAGGGGGACCACGAGAAGTTCTCCCACTACGTCCCCAAGGACGAGCTGACCGAAGCCATGATCATGGGTCATCCCGTGATCGCGCTGTGCGGCAAGGTGTGGGTTCCCAGCCGCGATCCAGAACGTTTCCCGGTATGCCCGGAGTGCAAAGACATCTGGGAAAGCCTCAACGAAGGCGACGAGGGGGACCCGTCGGGTGACGCGTAGCCAGCACCTCCGGGTCTGGCAGCGAGACGCTCTCGAGCTCTACCAACGCACGCAACCTCGTGACTTCCTCACGGTTGCTACGCCTGGTGCGGGCAAGACCACGTTCGCGCTGACCATCGCCGCCGATCTGATGTCTCGTGGCATCGTCGAACGAATTGTCATCGTCACGCCGACCGACCATCTCAAGACCCAATGGGCACTCGCCGCTTCGGGCATTGGCATCACGCTCGACCCATCGCTGGCCGGACAGGGCCGGCTGGGTGCCGACTTCGACGGATTTGCGGTCACGTACGCGGGGCTTGCCGTCAACGCCAACAGCTATCGCACGCGTATCGAAACCCGCGCGACGATGGTGATCCTCGACGAGATCCACCACGCTGCTGACGCGCTGAGCTGGGGCGATGCTGTGCAGGAGGCCTGCGAACCAGCGATCCGCAGGCTCGCGCTGACCGGCACACCGTTCCGCTCCGACGACAACCCGATTCCGTTCGTCTCGTACGCACCGGCCGACGATGGCACGGTCTCGAGCGTCGCTGATTTCTCGTACGGATATGGCAACGCGCTGAAGGATGGCGTCGTACGGCCCGTGCTGTTCATGGCCTACTCGGGACAGATGCACTGGCGCACCCGCGCAGGTGATGAAGTGGCAGCTCGACTGGGGGAGCCTCTCGACCGAGCGGCGACTGCTCAAGCGCTTCGAACGGCACTCGACCCGCAGGGCTCGTGGATCCCGGCTGTCCTTCAGGCCGCGCACACCCGGCTGATGGAGGTGCGGCGCGACGTACCCGATGCGGGTGGTCTCGTGATCGCCAGCGACCAGGACACCGCGCGCCAATACGCCTCCGTACTTGCCGCCATCACCGGGACCGAGCCGACACTCGTGCTGTCCGACGAAACCGGCTCGAGCGCGCGTATCGCTGACTTCTCCGCGGGCATGACGCCGTGGATGGTTGCGGTGCGCATGGTCAGCGAGGGCGTCGACATCCCGCGACTCTCGGTCGGTGTGTACGCCACGACTACGGCGACACCTCTCTACTTCGCGCAGGCCGTCGGCCGCTTCGTACGTATGCGGCGCCGCGGCGAGACGGCGTCGATCTTCGTTCCAAGCGTTCCGGCGCTGCTGGCACTCGCCGCCGATCTTGAGGCTCAGCGCGATCACGTGATCGGCCGACCAGTGTCGGACGAAGCCGATCTGTTCGCCGCTGAGGCAGAACTGATGGCGCAGGCGCAGCAGGAGCAGTCGGCTTCAGACCAGCTCGGCGAATACCGGGCGCTTGGCAGCGACGCATCCTTCGATCGCCTCGTCTATGACGGTGGCGAGTTTGGCTACGACTCGCTGGCCGACGATGACGGCGAGCTCGATTTCCTCGGCATACCGGGCCTGCTGGATCCGGACCAGGTTGCGGAGCTGCTCCGCAAGTCGCGGAGCAAGCGAGCCAAGGCAGCCCCCAAGGGCACGCCAGCGGCTGACGTCGCGTTCGAACGTCGGGCTGCATTGCGTAAGGAGCTGCACGCTCTGGTTGGCGCGTGGCATCACCGCACCGGAACACCGCATGGCGTGACCCACAGCCGCCTCCGACAGGAATGCGGTGGCCCCGCGGCGACCGCGGCCTCTGCAGTCGAGCTGAAGGAACGCATCGACGCGTTGCGCGCCTGGGCGCTGAAGGCCTCGGGCTAGCCTGCTGCCATGAAAACCCTTCGGGCGTTCATCACGATGGTCGCGCTCGTGGTCGTGGGGTACTTGGCGTGGAACGGCTACATCGAGCCTGAGCCGGACGGTGACTCCACGGCAAAGCCGACGGCGACTGCAGCGCCACCGGTGAAGCCGGCCAAGGGGGTGACGGTCACGTCGTTTCGTCAGGCGTCCCGTCTCCTGAAGGTCATCCCGGAGGATAGGCAGGCGTATCTCCGGTCCTACTTCGGCAAGGGCTGGATCGATGCCGACAAGGACTGCCGGGATACCCGCCAAGAGGTGCTCGCCCGAGACTCGCTCGTACCTGTCAGCAAGGGCTGCCGGATCTACTTGGGCAAATGGCTCTCGTACTACGACAACAAGACCTGGACCAAGAGCTTCCAGGTGCAGATCGACCACCTTGTTCCGCTTGCTGAGGCGTGGGACTCGGGCGCTTACCAGTGGACCAAGGCGACCCGGATTCGCTTCGCCAATGACCTGAAGGAGAAGCGAGGCCTCGTTCCGACCACGACCTCGCTCAACTACGACAAGCTTGCCGACGATCCGCAGTGGTACATCCCCAAGGTCAACAAGTGCAAGTACATCGCCTCGTGGATCGCGGTGAAGGCACGTTGGAGCATGACGGTGGATCAGCGGGAGAAGGACGCGATCGATCGGGTGATGAAGGGCTGCCCTGACCGAAAGCTGACGATCACCCGGGCCAAGATCGGGTTGCTCCCGTTCGCTGCTGGTACGGGAACGAGCAACAGGAACGTCACGATCGACTCCATTGTCTACAGCGGCAGGTCCGAGAAGATCATCCTGCGCAATACGGGCAGCAGCCCGGCGAAGCTCATTGGCTGGGTCGTGCGGGACGAGATTGGCTACGGCCAGTATCGGATGCCCAAGACCGTGATCCCCGCCGGAGGTACGCTCACGATCCTGTCGTCGGAGGGCCGCAAGCGGCTGGACGCGGCCGGCAATCCTGTGCAGCACGCCAACTGGGGTGATGTGTGGAACAACTCGGGCGACACGGCCACGCTGATCGATGGCAAACGTAAGGTCGCAGACATCTGTCGCTACACGGGCGACAACTCCGGAAAGGCACGCTGTTGAGCTCGATGCCGATGCGTACGCGGATCTTCGCGGCTGCCCTGCGCCGTGTATCGACGCCGGTCGAGGAGGCGAAGGATTTCGCCAAGCTTCGTGCTGACCGGCGCAAGCTGCAGACCTCGGCCATCGGTCGCCGCGTGTTCGGATCGCTCGACAAGGGTGCCGAGGTCGAAGAGATCACCTGGGGCAAGGATCGCCGGGCACTCGTCTACCGACCGAAGAATTCGATCGCTCCGCTGCCGTGCGTCGTGAACTTCCACGGTGGTGGGTGGGTGCAGGGCAACCCCGAGCAGTCGGGTTGGCTGGCGAGTCGGGTTGCCGTACGAAACAACGTCGTCGTCATCTCGCCGGCGTATCGACTCGCGCCAGAAGATCGGTTCCCGGCGGGGGTCGAGGACGCCAGGGATGCGGTCGAATGGGTCGCTAAGAATGCCGACGACCTCGGTATCACCCCGGAGCGCATCGCAGTGATGGGCGACAGCGCGGGCGGGAATCTCGCGGCGGTCGTGTCGCTGCTCGCCCGTGATTCGGGCGGCCCACAGATCCGCGCGCAGGTGCTGATCTATCCCGGCGTCGAGATGTATGACAAATGGCCGTCTGAGTTCCGCAATGCGGAGGCTCCAGTGCTCACCTCTCGCAACATGAACGCGTTCGCCAGGCTCTACCTTGGCGAGCAGTACGGAACCGAGGACTTCCGGGCATCGCCGATACGCGCGGAGTCGCACGCGAACCTGCCGAAGACATTCATCCTGACCGCTGAGCTCGATCCGCTGCTCGACAACGGTGCGCACTATCGCGATGCGCTCGTCGCTGCTGGCGTACCAGTTCGTTATGCCGAGTACAAAGGTGCGATCCACGGGTTCATGAGTTTGCCGGGAGTGTCGCCTCCGGCGAAGCAGGCACTTGAGGATGTCGTGGACTTCCTCGCTCAGGCATTGTGACAGTGCCACTGTCTCGATAGTGTCGGTGGAATGAAGCGTGACCACTGGCAACGGAAGATCGCGGAGCTTGATCCGGAGACTGAATTTGAGGAGATCTCACGGATCGTCAGCTACTACGAGTTCCCATGGGACGTCCAGCAGTCACTGAGTTTCGCGCTGTTTCGTACGTACGCCGTCCCGTCGATCGGCAGGTTGCTGTTCGACACCGGTGAGTTCACCGAAGACACGCAGAAGCGCCACGACGACACAGCCCTGGTCCTCGAATCTGTGCTCGACGAGGGCATGGAGTCGCAGAAGGGGCGCGCAGCCGTACGCCGCATGAACCAGATGCACGGCAGCTACAACATCTCCAACGACGACATGCGCTATGTCCTCGCCACCTTCGTCGTGATCCCGCAGCGCTGGATCCGCGACTACGGATGGCGTCGCGGCACGGAGAACGAGCAGGTAGCGGCCGTCCGCTATTACCAGCGCATGGGCCGACTCATGGGCATCAAGGACATCCCGGCTGACTTCGCCGAGTTCGAAGAGCTGCTCGATACGTACGAGGACGCGCACTTCGCGTACGACGCCAAGTCCCGCGCGGTCGCGGACGCGACGCTCAACCTGCTCGTGTCGTTCTACCCGCGGATCTTGGCCAGGGGCACCAACATCTTCAGTCGCGCGCTGATGGACGACCACCTGCTCAAGGCCTTCGACTACAAGAAGCCATCGCGGCCCGTGGTGTGGCTGTCGCGCGCCAGTCTGCGGATGCGCGCCCGGATCGTCCGCTTCATGCCACCTCGTCGCAAGCCGTTGCACGCCATTGATCTCAAGCGGATCAAGTCCTATCCGGGCGGGTTCATCATCGAGCGCCTGGGCACGTTCCCCGAGTCGATGCCGGAAATGAGTGACGAATCAACCGTTGCTTGAGGTGTAACTCCACGTGACTTTTGTGTTGCGCGTCTCGTTGTGACAGCTGGGTAACTTCGAGAGGGAACCAATGTCACGAGTCATGCGGCACCGTCACTTCTGGCCAATTTCGATCGCTGTTGTGACGATCGCGCTGACAGTCGGCACGTTCCCGGCATATGCCGCGTGGACCGGCCAGTTCCATGGCGGCACGTCGACCACAGCGGGTCCGAAGGTTGTCGACGAGTCGAAGCCGCACTCGCACACGGACCCGGCGACCAAGAATGCGATCTCTCGCGCACCTGCGTCGGCCGAAACCGCCGACCCGACGACCGCCCTCGCAGCGGTGGCTGGTGTCTCCGGTGTCGAGGCTCAGCGCCTTGAGGCTGACCCCACTCTGGTCAAGACCGCGTCGCCTCCCGCCCGTACATCGGTGCCGCAGGATCGCTATGCGATGGCCGGCGGTTGCTACGCCCTCCAGTCCAAGAGCAATAGCAAGTGGGTCGCGCGAGCAGGTAGCGGCTACACGGCATCCGGAGAGACCATCTCCGCGGCCGAGCCCTTCCACTTCCAGGCCACAGATCTCGGTACGTACCTGCTGTTCGGCAAGCCTGCGAGCTTCCTCGGCTCAGGTGGCGCTGCCATCAAACCTTTGGCGAAGCCGTCGGCCGCCAGCGACTGGACTGTTCAGCGAGTCGGCACGGCGTTCACGTTCACGTTGCCCGCCAGCTCCAAGGCCGTCAGTGTCGGAGCAGATGGAAAGCTCCAGAACGGTGATGCGACGGCATTCGCGCTCAAGGTCACGACCGGCTGTGAGGCATGGCCAGAGGTTGACGTCAACGTCACTGGCAACCCGTTCGGTGGCAAGACCTCGTACCAAGAGGTACGAGGCTACGTCGACGCGCACACGCACGGCATGGCATTTGAGTTCCTCGGTGGCTCGCTGCACTGCGGTCGCCCCTGGCACCCGTACGGCGTTGCGGCCGCTTTGGTCGACTGCCCTGACCACTCGCTGACTGGTGGTTCCGGCGCAGTCGTCGAGAACTTCCTCAAGGGCGGCGTTCCCGTCGCACCCCACGACACCGTCGGCTGGCCGACGTTCAAGGACTGGCCGGCTCCCAACTCACTCACGCACGAAGGCACCTACTACAAGTGGCTCGAGCGTTCGTGGCGCGGAGGCCAGCGCATCCTGGTCAACCTGCTGGTCGAGAACAACCAGCTCTGCACGATCTACCCGCTCAAGCGCAACTCCTGTGACGACATGACGTCCATGCGCCTGCAGGCAGCAGACATGCGCAAGTTGGAGCGCTACATCGACGCTCAGAATGGCGGCCCGGGCAAGGGCTGGTACCGCATCGTCGGTGACCCGTTCGAGGCGCGCAAGGTCATCAACCAGGGCAAGCTCGCCGTCGTCATGGGTATGGAGACGAGCGTGCCGTTCGGCTGCTCGACCAAGCTCGGCGTACCCCAGTGCACCGCCGCGGAGATCGATCAGCAGCTCGACGACGTCTTCAAGATGGGCGTGCGACAGGTGGAGTTGGTCAACAAGTTCGACAACGCTCTGTCTGGTGTTGCCGGCGACGGCGGAACCATCGGCCCGTTGGTCAACGGCGCCAACTTCCTGGAGACCGGCTCGTTCTGGGACATGCGCAAGTGCACGGACCCTGACCCTGAGGTTTCAGACAACCCGCAGCCTGCGGCACCTGACGTCATCCCGGAGCAGGACGCACTTTTTGGTGCGGTCGCCAGCCTGGGCCTGCCGATCAAGCTGCCCCTCTACGGCAGCGGCCCGCACTGCAACGCTCTCGGACTCACGACGCTTGGCGACCACACGATCGCTGGAATGGCGAAGCGCCACATGCTGTTCGATCCGGACCACATGAGCGTCAATGCCCGCAAGCAATCCCTCGATGCGACGGAAAAGCTGAAGTACCCCGGTGTCGTCTCGAGCCACTCGTGGTCCACGCCTGACGCGTACCCCCGCATCTACAAGGCCGGCGGCATGATCACGCCGTACGCCGGAGATAGCGCTGGATTCGTCAACAAGTGGAAGAAGCACCTGACCTGGGCAGACTCGCGCTACTACTTCGGCATCGGCTACGGCGCTGACATCAACGGTCTCGGAGCTCAGGGCGATCCGCGCGGTGCTGACGCACCGAACAAGGTGACCTACCCCTTCAAGGGGCTCGGTGGCGTGACGATCGACAAGCAGGTCAGCGGCGAGCGCGTCTATGACATCAACGTTGATGGCGTCTCGCACTACGGTCTGTACCCGGACTGGATTGAGGACCTCCGCAAGCAGGGTGGCGCCGCGATTGCCGACGACATGGCTCGCGGTTCCGAGGCCTACCTCGATACGTGGGAGCGTGCGCAGGGTGTCACCAACGACGCCTGCCGTGATCCGAAGGCGCGGAAGTTCGAGTCCGTGTTCAACGCGATCAAGAAGGGCACATCGGTCAAGAGCGTGTTGCTCAAGGCCGGTCAGCCTCACTCGCGCCTGTCCACGAAGTTCACCTACTGCGCCAAGACCAAGTCAGGCAAGAAGGTCACGCGCGCGGTGTACTTCAGCTCGAAGGGCACGGTCACCAAGGTCACCTGAGGGCCGCTAGCCGCCGATCGATGACATCGGACGAGCCGACTGCAGGAAGGTCGGATCGTCGATGCCATGCCCAGGCAGCTTGGTCGCCATGGCGGCAACCCAGCGCTCGGCGATCTCGGCATCAGGTGCTCCGGCCCGCATGGCTGACCGAAGGTCAGACTCTTCACGCGCGAACAAGCAGTTGAGGATCTGACCGTCGGCGGTGAGTCGTACGCGGTTGCAGTCTCCGCAGAATGGGCGCGTCACCGATCCGATGATGCCGACCGTATGCGGGCCGTCGTCGATGCGGAACTTCTCGGCAGGGGCTGATCCACGCCCATCGAGGGGAGTGAGAGTGAAGTGCTCCTCCAGCAACGCCAGTGTTTCTGCTGCGGTGATCATCTCCGCGCGGTTCCAGCCGTGCTGGGCGTCGAGAGGCATTTGCTCAATGAAGCGCAGTTCGTAGTTGTGCTTGATGCACCATCGGAGGAGATCGGGCGCTTCGACATCGTTGATGCCACGCAGCAGCACCGCGTTGACCTTGACGGGTGCGAGCCCGGCGTCCGAAGCAGCCTGAAGGCCTTCGATGACATCGGACAGGCGATCACGCCGAGTGATTTTGTTGAAGGTCTCGGGATCAGTCGTGTCGAGACTGACGTTGACCCGGTCGAGTCCGGCCTCGGCGAGTGCCTTCGCGATGTGCTTGAGTCCAAGACCGTTGGATGTCATGGCCGTACGGGGTCCCGACGGCAGCGCCTTTGTGGCGGCCACGATCGCGGGGAGGCCGCGTCGAAGCAGCGGCTCGCCTCCGGTGAACCGTACGTCGCGTACGCCGAGCATCTCGACGCCGACACGAATCAGCCGGTTGAGCTCGTCATCCGTGAGCGTGTCCTCGGTGGGCATCCACTCGAGACCTTCGGCGGGCATGCAGTACTGGCACCGCAGATTGCACCGATCGGTCAACGACACCCGGAGGTCAGTGGCGACCCGGCCGTGAGTGTCGATGAGCTTCATGGCTCAACCTTACGGACAGCAGGCCGTACCGGCTGACTCAAACAACGATGAGGCCTGCGATCTGGGACACTCAGACGATGGACTTCACGCACCTCGACTCATCCGGTCATGCACGGATGGTGGACGTCACCGAGAAGACTCCGACGGTCCGGTCGGCAACTGCTCGAGGGTCAGTCACGTGCTCGCCCGAGGTCATCGAACTGCTTCGCTCGGGCGAAACCCCGAAGGGCGATGTGCTTGCCGTTGCGCGGATTGCGGGCATTCAGGCCGCCAAGTCGACGCCGGCCCTTCTGCCTCTGGCTCACGTGATTGGTATCCACGGCGCGACCGTTGACCTGGTCGTGACCGACTCTGGAGTCGACATCGAGGCAACTGTGCGGACTGCGGACCGTACGGGCGTGGAGATGGAAGCACTCACGGCGGTCTCTGTTGCTGGTCTTGCTGTGATCGACATGGTCAAGGGCATCGACCGAACAGCCAGCCTGCAGGACGTCAGGGTCATCGCGAAGTCAGGTGGCCGTTCAGGTGACTGGGTACGTCCCGAGGAAAAGGCGTGATCCAAGTCCGCTTCTTCGCCGGTGCCCGCGAAGCGGCCGGGGTCGCATCGGAGTCTCGGTCCGAGGCGTCGGTGGGGGAGTTGCGCGAGGGTCTCGTACGCGACCATCCGGCGTTGGGTCCGATCCTGGGCCACTGCGCCGTGCTCGTCGACGGCAGTCGGCGGCCCGACGACCACTCCCTGGCTGAGGCGGAACTGGCGGACGTGCTCCCGCCGTTCGCTGGCGGTTAGCTCGGCCCGATCCCCTTCCACGAGGCTTCGCCCGTGGTGTCCGTCTGCCGCTTCCAGATCGGCAGGTCCGCCTTGATGGTCTCGATCACGTCGCGGCAGACGTCGAAGGCGAGTGCTCGGTGGGGTGATGAGACGGCGACGACTACTGCAAGATCGCCGACCTCCAGCCGGCCGATGCGATGGCTGACGGCAAGCCGTACGGGGTGATCGCCCATGACCCGTTGTGCGATGTCGATGAGGAAGGTCTCGGCGTCGGGGTGTGCCTCGTACTCGAGGAACTGAACCACCCCATCAACCTCTGGATCGTGGTCGCGCACCTTTCCGATGAAGGTGGCGACGGCGCCGGCCGCTGAATCCTCGACGGCAGCGAGGTGAGCCGCCACGTCCAGGGGCATCTCGCTGATCTTCGCAAGGCTGAGCTCGGGTGCCATCAGTGATCTCCACCGTCGAGCTGGTCGATGACGTGACCTGCAACGGACAGGATGATCGGCACGGCTGATGCCACGGCCGCGCGCGAGCCGGGCACGTTGACGACCAGCGCTGTTCCCACGACGCCGGCGAGACCGCGCGAAAGCATTCCGCCGGGCTTCTCCAGGGCCGCTGCGCGGCGAATCTCCTCGACGATGCCGGGGAGATGTCGCGTGATGACGCGGTCCGTGCCCTCGGGGGTCTCGTCTCGCGGTGCAATGCCTGTGCCGCCGGTCGTGATCACGAGCCGTGCCCCGGATGCTATGGCTTGTCGGAGTGCTTGTTCGACCGAGTCAGCGCCATCGGGAATGACGATCGGGTCGTCACACGTGTAGCCGGCCTCGCGCAGGAGGTCCGCCACGGCGGGTCCGCTCGTGTCAGTGGACGTTCCAGCAGCCGCGCGGTCAGAGACGGTGATGACCGCTGCTTGACGGGAAGTCATGCCACCACCATGACATCGACTTCTTGGCCCGCTTCGACGACCTCGGTCTCAGCGGCGATCACGGCGTAGCCATCGGCGAGAGCCAATGACCCCACCAGATGCGAACCGGAGTGGCCCGAGGACGCCGGGCCGGCGGTCCATTGGCCGGCGTCGGAGGTGTCGAGCGCGACGGGCGTGTACTGGCGTCGGCCTGATGGTGACTTCCACCCGGTCGTCGTCCTGACGCGGATGACTCGACGATGGATCTCGGTACGTCCTTGCATCGCCAGCAGGGCTGGACGCACGAAAACCTCCCACGAGACCGCCGTGCTGACCGGATTGCCGGGGAGACCGAAAAGAACCAGCCCTGACGGCGCAACACCGAAGCCTTGGGGCTTGCCGGGCTGCATCCGTACCTGAGTGAACTGCATGAGGTCCTCGGCGCTCAGAGCCGACTTCACGACGTCATAGGCGCCGGCGCTGATCCCACCTGTGAACACCACCAGGTCTGCCTTGAGCTTCTCCAGCTCCTGGACGACAGCAAGGACCTCGGCGTCGTGATCCGAGACCGACGAGTGAAGGACGACTTCGGCGCCGGCTTCACGAGCCAGCTCGGCGAGCATCGGACTGTTCGAGTCGGGGATCTGACCACGAGCCAGCGGGGATCCGTCGGTGACGAGCTCGCTGCCGGTCGACACGATTGCGATGCGCGGTGTCCTGGCCACCTGGGCTTCGACGAGACCTGCGGCGAGCGCCGATGCCAGCTGCCGCGGACCGAGGTGCGTTCCAGCGTGGAGCAGTAGGTCCCCGACCGCTATGTCTTCGGCCGGGCGTCGTACGAAGACACCTTGCGTACGAGGTGCCTCGATCACCGTCACGCGGTCGAGCCGATCGGTGAGTCCTTCGACGGTGTGCTCGAACGGAACGATCGTGTCCGCGGAGCTCGGCATGACGGATCCGGTCATCAGGCGAGCCGCCTGACCTGAGGCGACGAGAGGGTCGAGATCTGTGCCGGCCGGGATGTCGGCCACGATCTCGAGGGACACAGGGTTCTCGGGAGAAGCGTTGGACACGTCGGCGTACAGCACGGCGAACCCGTCCATCGAGGAGTTCTCGAACGACGGGATGTCATGGGCGGCGATCAGGTCTCTGGCAAGGGTGCGTCCGCCGGCCTGGCGTAGCTGAATGGTCTCAGTCGGGAGAGGTGTGACGGACCGAAGGATGTTCGCCAAGTGGTCCTCGACCTCGATCACTTCGGATGGCATGAAGTGATCCTGTCACGATCCAAAACGCTCCGATCGGTGCAACCGCAGATACTGCCCTAGAGTTCTGTATGTGCCGCAGATACGGATCTCAGACGCAGCGAAGTTCCTCGGAGTCAGTGACGACACTGTTCGTCGCTGGATCAGCAGCAATGCGCTGGAATCAACTGAGGACGCTTCGGGGCGGATGGCCATCGACGGCCGTCGTCTCGCGGAGTTCGCCCGTGACCAGGCGAAGTCGCTGCCGGACTCCGGATCTCTGACCTCAGCACGCAATCGCTTCGTCGGGCTCGTCACCGCTGTGAAGACCGATGCCGTCATGGCGCAGGTCGACATGCAGTGCGGACCCTTCCGAGTCGTCTCGCTCATGAGCACTGAAGCCGTCGAGGAGCTCGAACTCGAACCGGGTTCCGTCGCAGTAGCCATCGTCAAGTCCACCAACGTCATCATCGAGAGTCTCGAATGAACCGATTCGTTGCCCTTGTTGCCTCACTCCTCCTTGTGACCGCTGGATGCGGATCCGAGTCCGCCGACCGGAACGGGCCCACCAAGAAGGTGACGTTGACGGTGTTTGCAGCCGCATCCCTCAAGGGTGCGTTCACTGAACTCGGCAAGCAGTTCGAGGCGGAGCACGAGGGCGTCACGGTGACCTTCAACTTCGCCGGATCCTCAGACCTCGTCGCCCAGATCCAGCAGGGAGCACCGGCAGATGTATTCGCCTCGGCTGACACCAAGAACATGGACGTGGCCATCACCGCAAACTTGCTCGAAGGGTCCGCGAGGAACTTCGCGACCAACACCCTCGAGATCGCCACGCCTGCGGACAACCCCGCGGAGGTCAACTCCCTCGACGATCTCGCGAAATCGGGAGTCAAGGTCGTGCTGTGCGCCGAACAAGTGCCGTGTGGCTCTGCTGCGGCAAAGGTCGAAGAAGCGTCAGGTATCGACATCAAGCCGGTCAGCGAGGAGCAGTCGGTCACCGACGTACTTGGCAAAGTCATCTCGGGTGAAGCCGATGCCGGCTTGGTCTATGTCACCGACGTCAAGGCAGCTGGTGACAAGGTCAACGGAATCGAATTCCCCGAGTCGGGAGACGTCGTGAACACCTACCCGATCGCTGCTATCAAGGGGAACGTCGGAGACGGGCTGGCTGAGGCGTTCATCAGCTTCATCACGGGCTCCGAAGGCCAGGCCGTTCTTGCCGCAGCAGGCTTCGGCAAGCCCTGATGCAATTGCCTCGCTGGGTGCTCGTTCCTGCAATAGCAGGAGCTGCCTTCATCGTGCTTCCGCTTGTCGCGATGGCCTCGCGGGTTGACTGGAACAGCTTCTTCTCGCTGATCAGCTCGGACTCGTCGCGTACGGCGCTGTGGTTGAGCCTTCGTACGTCGGCCGTGAGCACGGTGCTGTGCGTGCTTCTGGGAGTGCCCATGGCGTTGGTCCTCGCGCGTATGACGTTTCATGGGCAGACCTTGGTGCGTTCGCTCGTGCTGCTTCCGCTCGTCCTCCCGCCCGTGGTGGGCGGTATCGCGTTGCTCTACACGTTCGGGCGCAAAGGCCTGCTCGGCGAGACGGTCGACGTCCTTGGCCTGCAGGTCGCGTTCTCGACGACAGCTGTGGTGATCGCGCAGACCTTCGTCGCGCTGCCGTTCATGGTCGTGAGTCTTGAAGGCACGCTTCGTACGGCAGGGGAGCGGTATGAAGTCGTTGCAGCCACGCTCGGAGCCCGACCTACGACGATCCTTCGTCGGATCACGCTGCCCATGGTGCTGCCGGGCCTTGCCGCTGGTGCAGTGCTCTCGTTCGCGCGAGCACTCGGGGAGTTCGGTGCAACGATCACGTTCGCCGGAAGCCTCGAAGGTGTCACCCGCACGCTTCCGCTGGAGATCTACCTTCAGCGTGAGGTCGATCCGGATGCTGCCGTCGCGCTCTCACTGGTGCTGGTGGTCGTCGCCGTCCTGGTGATCGGCCTCGTACGTGGGACCAGGAGCACCGCCCTATGAGCTTGCATCTCGAAGCAACCATCGAGGACCGCGACGTGGACGTCAGCTTCGATGTTGCCGACGGCGAGACCCTGGCGATCCTCGGACCCAATGGCGCGGGCAAGTCGTCAGTGCTCGCGGCAATCGCTGGGATCCTGCGCCCGGACACGGGACGAGCAACACTCGGCGATGACGTGCTGTTCGGTGACGGGATCTGGAAGCAGCCGCACACCCGCGGAACTGCTCTGTTGTCGCAGGATGCGTTGCTGTTCCCGCATCTCGACGTGACCGACAATGTCGCGTTCGGGCCGAGGAGTGCCGGACACAGCCGATCGGAGTCGCGCGCAAGGGCGAAGCGCTGGTTGGCCGAGGTCGACGCATCCGAGCTCGCCGACCAGAAGCCTTCACAACTCTCGGGCGGTCAGGCGCAGCGGATCGGTGTGGCCCGCGCCCTCGCGGCCGAGCCTCGGCTGCTCCTGCTCGATGAGCCGATGGCAGCTCTCGACATCACGGTCGTCCCAGCGATGCGACACATGCTCAAGCGCGTGCTCGCCGAGCGCACCGCCGTCATCGTGACCCATGACGCCTTGGACGCGGCTCTGCTCGCGGACCGCGTGATTGTCATGGACCGCGGACGCATCGTGGAGGAGGGCGCGACCAAGGATGTACTCACCAGTCCTCGCAGCCAGTTCGGTGCTCGCATCGCTGGTCTCAACCTGCTGAGCGGGATCTCCGAGGGCGGAGGCGTGCGCACACCCGACGGATCGCTCGTCGGAGGTCTTTCGAGCGAACCCGTCGTTGATGGCGAGGCAGCCGTCGCGGTGTTCAGCCCCAGCGCCGTGAGCGTCTATCTTGAGCCTCCGGGTGGCAGCCCTCGCAACGTGTTTGCAGCCACCGTGACCGACCTCGAGCCGATCGGTGCTCAGGTTCGCGTGCGCACTGCTGAGGTGAGCGCAGACATCACGGTGGCTGCTGTTGCCGATCTCCAGCTGATGCCGGGCACCAAGGTCTATCTCTCGGTCAAAGCCAGCGAGGTCGCGATCTACGTCTAGGCCGTGTCGGGCTTGTTGTTGATGTAGAGCACGCCAGTAGCCAGGATCGAAAGGCCCAGCACGAATGCCTGCCACCAGCCGTATCCGCCAGCCCAGTTGAGGATCTGGACGAGTGCCGCCCAGGCTGCGACGCCGAACAACGCGATCCCTGCATTTTCAGTTGCGACGGCCTTCTTGGAGACTTCGTACGCTGCCCACGCCAACGCAAGCACCATGGCGAGCTGGAGGATGTCGAGAGCCTTCGAGTCGACTGCGGAACCCTCGTGGACCAAGATCCGCAAGAGGGCGTCCAGCAGAAACAGTCCGGACGTTGCGTACAGCGCAAGTTTTCCCGTTGTGCTTGCGCCCACCGCGCCATTGCTGCCGGTCTGGCCATATGCGACGAAGAAGAAGCCAAGTCCAACGATGGCGAGTGAGATCACTCCGAGCCAGGACGTGTCATAGGAGCCGTCCCTCTCCAGGATGTACGTGAGCGCGTAGAGAAATCCGCCGAGCGCGAGGCCACCGCCGCCAAACAGTCGCCAATTGGCTGTTGATTGGTTGACGTTGGTCATGAAACACGCTCCTGGGAGAGGGGGCTGAGTTGTGACTCGATGATCGATCATCTCAAATCGGAAGGTTTGTCTGTGTTCGTGGGTTGAACCAGTTGTGAGACTTTCCGTACTCGACCTTGTGCCCGTTCGATCCGACCAGGGGACCGGCGACGCCATCGCCGCCAGCGTCGCGCTGGCGCAAGCGGCCGATCGACTCGGTTTCACTCGGTTCTGGGTTGCTGAGCACCACAACATGCCGGCCGTGGCCGCGACTTCCCCGCCAGTGTTGATCGCGCACCTCGCTGCGCAGACCGAGTCGATCCGGCTCGGATCTGGTGGGGTCATGTTGCCCAATCACGCTCCGCTCGCGGTGGCCGAGCAGTTTGCGTTGCTCGAGGCCGCGCACCCCAACCGCATCGACCTCGGCATCGGTCGTGCGCCTGGCTCAGACCCGGTCACGTCGATGGCGCTGCGCGGAGCGGCAGGTCGCGATGACACCGACATCGAAAACTTCCCGCAGTACCTCGACGACGTCATGGCGCTGATGGGCACAGAAGGCGTACGCGTCGCGATCCCGCGCCAGAACACAGCGCTGAATTCAAAATACGTTCTCAAGGCCACTCCAGCCGCTTCGACGGAGCCGCGCATGTGGTTGCTCGGATCGTCGATGTACTCGGCGCACCTGGCCGCCGCGAAGGGTCTGCCGTACGTGTTCGCTCACCACTTCTCGGGTCAGGGCACGGCAGCAGCTCTTGCGACGTATCGGTCCGAGTTCCAGCCCAGTGAGCTGACCGCAGAACCGACCACGTTCCTGACGGTCAACGCTGCCGTCGCTGAGACCGCTGAGGAGGCGGCAGCGCTGATGCTGCCCAACCTGCAGCTCATGGCGAAGCTCCGCACCGGCCAGCCGCTCACGGCTCTCGACCTGGTCGAGGATGCGCAGGAGCAGACGCTCCACCCGCAGCAGGCCGCGCTCGTCGATGCGGGCCTCGCACGCGCCGTCGTTGGTACGCCCGGTGACGCGTCGGCCCAGATTCGCGAGCTGGCTGGTCAGTTCGGCGTTGACGAAGTCATGGTGAATCCTGTGGCGTCGGCACGTCGTGGCACCGATCCGCGGACGGCACCTGGTCGCGTACGGACTCTCGAGCTGCTCGCGAAAGAGCTGCTCTAGCCCGTCATGACGCCTGCGGCGTCGAACTCGGCGCGGACCTTCGGCAGGTTGTCGTTGGAGACCGCGGCGGTGAGATCTTCGAGAACGGTGACGGCGAACCCCTCGGCTGCCGCATCGAGGGCTGTCGCGCGTACGCAGTAGTCCGTCGCAATGCCGCACACGTCGACGGCATCGATGCCCCACGTGCGGAGCCAGTTGACGAGCGGCGCCCCGCTGGATGACTTGCCTTCGAAGCCCGAGTAGGCCGCGGTGTACTCGCCCTTGAAGAAGATCTCGTCGAACATCGGTGCCGCGAGTGGAGCGTGGAACTTCTCGCCGTCCGTCCCGACAACGCAGTGTCGTGGCCAGGAGTCGACGAAGTCGGGGTTGTCAGAGAAGTGTGTGCCGGGGTCGATGTGGTGATCGCGAGTTGCGACGACCGCGCCGTACGTACCCGAGTTGATGAGCGCTTCCACATCGATGGCGACCTGAGCGCCGCCGACGACCGCAAGCGACCCGCCCTCGCAGAAGTCGTTCTGCACGTCTACGACGATCAATGCTTTTCTCATGACAGATCCTCAAATGCTGTGTCGATGACGGGTTCGCCGCGTGAGAGCTGTTTGGCCGCTGGAGGCAGCTCGTCGAGCGCCAGTTTGAGGCGTTCGCGGGCAGCCTCGAGGGATTCGTGATGGATGCGTTTGCCACCTCGTACGAGTTCGACGAGCAGGAGGCGACCGGGACCCTCAGGTTCGCCGCCGATGCCGATGACCTCGGTCTTTGCCACGCCAGCCTTGGTCTGGCGGCGCAGTGCGTACTTGCGGCCGCCGACAGAGGTCTTGTCTTTGCTGGCCTTGGCGACGGACACCATCTCGCCGTCGTTACCGACGCGTGCCACCAGCTTGTAGACGAAGCTGCTCGTGGGTACGCCCGATCCGGTGACGAGCGCGGTGCCGACTCCGTAGCCGTCGACCGGCGCGGACGCCAGCGCCGCAATCGCGTGCTCGTCGAGGTCGCTGGTGACGGTGATCCTGGTCGAGGTGGCACCGAGCTCGTCGAGCTGCTTGCGGACGGACTTGGCCAGCGACACCAGGTCGCCGGAGTCGAGGCGTACGCCGCCGAGCTCCGGACCAGCAACGTCGACCGCCAGCGCAACTCCCTCGGGGATGTCGTACGTGTCGACCAACAGCGTCGTGCCGTTGCCGAGAGCCCGAACCTGCGCCTTGAAAGCATCGCGCTCGGTGTCGTGCAGAAGCGTGAACGAGTGCGCACTCGTACCCGTCGTCGGGATGCCGTACGTGCGCCCGGCCTCGAGGTTGGAGGTCGCGGCAAAGCCGGACACGTATGCGGCACGTGCCGCGGAGATCGCGGACTGCTCATGTGTACGGCGTGAGCCCATTTCGATGCACGGACGGTCGCCGGCGGCGCTGACCATGCGCGCGGCTGCTGAAGCGATCGCTGAGTCGTGATTGAGGATCGACAGGAACACGGTCTCGAGGATCACGCACTCGGCGAACGTGCCCTCGACGATCAACACGGGGGAGTAGGGGAAGTAGATCTCACCCTCGGGGTAGCCCCAGATCGAGCCGCTGAAGCGATAGTTGGCGAGCCACGTGATCGTGTCCTCGTCGACGACCTTTGCCTCCCGCAGCCACGCAAGCTCGGCTTCGCCGAACCGGAAGGTTTCGAGTGCATCGAGGAGTCGGCCGACCCCCGCGATCACGCCGTACCGGCGTCCGCCCGAGAGCCTGCGCGCGAAGAGCTCGAACACGCACGATCGGTGCGCAGTTCCGTCGCGCAGGGTTGCCTGCAGCATCGTGAGTTCGTAGCGATCGGTCAGAAGAGCTGAACTGGCAGTTGAGCGCTCTCTCATGCGAGCCAGACTATGCCTGCAGTGCCCAAGCATTTCGCGGCGACATACGACTGCGCCACAATGGGGGACGTGACCACGCCCACCCCCATCGAGATAGCCGAGTCTGACTTCGAGGCCATCGTGGAGCTCGAGGATCCGTGGGTCACCATCGTCTGGAACGACCCGGTCAACCTGATGTCCTACGTGGCTTACGTGTTCCGCAACTACTTCGGCTACACCGACGAGAAGGCGCACGAGCTGATGCTCGCCGTGCACCATGATGGCAAGGCCGTTGTGTCGAGCGGCAGCCGCGAACAGATGGAGCGTCACGTGCAGGCCATGCATGAGTACGGCCTGTGGGCCACGCTGGACCGAGCTGACGCGCAGTGAAGCCTTTCAAGCGTCGCCGTCGCGGGGGCCTCGTATCGACGTTCTCGTCTGCCGAGGCGCACCTACTGGCCAACCTCGCAGGTCAGGTCGTCGAGCTGCTGCGCGATCGCAATGGTGCGGCCGAGTCCGACGCCGACCCCTTGGCGGTCCAGCTCGGCATGGGTGCGTCCGCCGTGCCGCCAGAGGATCCGGTGCTCGCGCGACTGCTTCCCGACGCCTACCGCAGCAGCGAGGAGGACTCGGGAGAGTTCCGCCGCCTCACCGAACGCTCGCTGACATCGACCAAGGTGCATCACGCCGAAGTGCTGATCGAGTCGCTGATCGACGGCGGACTGACGTTCGCGACCCCGATCGAGGACGACGGTGTCGACATCGAGGTCGAGCTCAACGCCGACGCTGTGCAGTCATGGCTCAAGTCGCTGACCGACATCCGACTCTCGCTCGCCGTACGCCTTGGCATTGAGAACGAAGAGGACGCGATGCTGGTTGGCGAATCTTCCGATGAAGCGATCGTCGCGATGTCAGAGATTTACGACTGGCTCGGCTACGTGCAGGAGACCCTCATTGCTGCCCTGGACTGACGTCGTCGGCGACGCGCCTACCTACTTGCTCGAACCGATTGAGACGTTGCCTCCCGCTTACGAAGTGCTCGAACGCATTCGCGCAGGTGGCCACCCCAAGGTCGTCGCACTGGTGGGATACCGCGAGGACGCGGAGGCGAGCGAGGTGTCGCGGCACCTCCCATACGGCTACCGCGGCGAGGGCATTGAGGAGATCGTCTTCTCCCGCGAGACCCCCGCCGACATCCTCCAGTTCGAGGACGATGCATGGCCCGGTGAGGACCGTACGTTCGTCCAAGACGACGTCGATGCGGCGCTCGAACTGATCAACGAGTTCGCCGTCGAGTACGGCGCCCAGGGCTCCGTCGTCTTGGTCACCGGTCACGCTGAATTCGTTGCGGAGATAGCCGATAAACTCCGCGGGTGCTGACGATCGACCTGGCGACGCGTGACGCGATCATCGCGCATGCCCGACGTGACCACCCCGACGAGGCGTGCGGGGTCGTGGCCGGCGCCATTGGCTCAGATCTGCCGACCCGCTTCATCCCGATGCTGAATGCTGCAATGTCGCCGACGTTCTACGAGTTCGACTCCGGCGATCTGCTCAAGCTCTATCGCGAGATGGATGACAACGACGAAGAGCCCGTCATCGTCTATCACTCACACACCGCGACCGAGGCCTATCCGTCACGCACCGACATCAATCTCGCGGGGGAGCCGGGCGCGCATTATGTGCTCGTGTCGACCCGCGACGGCGCGCACGAGGACGGCCCTGTTGACTTCCGGTCATACCGGATCGTTGACGGCGAGGTCACCGAGGAAGAAGTCAGCGTCGTAGACCGTTATGTAGACGGCACAGATGTACCCACCGAACAGAAGGCAGAACACTGATGGCGATCGAGGTCCGCATCCCGACGATCCTGCGTCCCTATACCGGCGGCGAGCGTGCCGTGGACGGCGCGGGCACCACGGTCGCTGAGCTGATCGACCAGCTCGAAGTCGATCACGCCGGCATCAAGGAACGCCTCGTGGAGAACGATGAGGTCCGTCGATTCGTCAACATCTACGTGAACGACGAGGACATCCGCTTCACTGGTGGCCTGGCCACTCCTCTCGCTGACGGCAACACCGTGGTCATCCTGCCCGCGGTCGCCGGCGGCGCCCTCTCCTGATCGGTCCTGTATGCGTTTTGACTCGCTGATCGACTCCGTCGGCGGCACCCCGCTCGTCGGGCTCCCCAAGCTGTCGCCCAGCGCAGACGTACGTCTGTGGGCGAAGCTCGAGGACCAGAACCCGACCGGCTCGATCAAGGATCGCGCGGCTCTCGCCATGATCCTCAAGGCCGAGGCTGATGGTCTGCTCAAGCCCGGCGACACGATCCTCGAGCCCACCAGCGGCAACACCGGCATCTCGTTGGCGATGGTGGCCAGCCAGCGCGGCTACAAGCTCATCTGCGTGATGCCGGAGAACACCTCCATCGAGCGAACCCAGCTGCTGACGATGTGGGGCGCCGAGATCATCCCGTCGCCTGCTGCAGGCGGCTCGAACGAAGCCGTACGCGTCGCCAAGGGTCTTGCGGCTGAGAACCCTGACTGGGTGATGCTCTACCAGTACGGCAACCCCGCCAATGCTCAAGCGCATTACGACGGCACCGGGCCCGAGATCCTCGCCGACCTGCCTGAGGTCACCCACTTCGTCGGCGGACTTGGCACGACCGGAACGCTCATGGGCGTCGGCCGCTTCTTCCGCGACAACAAGCCCGACGTTCGCATCGTCGCCGCCGAGCCCCGCTATGGCGAGCTTGTCTACGGACTCCGTAACCTCGACGAGGGCTTTGTTCCCGAGTTGTACGACGAGTCGCTGATCGACTCACGCTTCTCCGTTGGTCCGCGCGACGCCGTACGTCGAGTGCGCGAGCTGATCGAAGCCGAAGGCATCTTCGCGGGAATCTCGACCGGCGCCATCCTTCACGCCGCGCTGGCGCAGGCCGCCAAGTGCGTTGCCGCAGGGGAGGCTGCCGACATCGTGTTTGTCGTCGCCGATGGTGGCTGGAAGTACCTGTCGACGGGCGCGTACGAAGGCACCCTCGACGAGGCAGAGGACAAGCTCGACGGTCAGCTCTGGGCTTGAGCCGGGTTCGTGGCCTTGCCGTCGAGCCACAACTCATCTGACGCGTCGCGATGGGCGCCCGTTGAACCGACGTGCTTGGAGCTGATCTTGGGTCCGTTCTTGATGACGTGGACCAATGCCATCGCGTGACCGCGACCGAGCTCGTAGTCGCCCTTGAGCCAGCCGACGATCTCTCCGGCCTTGGTGGCAGGAGTGTCGAGGCCCTTGGTCTGGGCAATCGTGACGAGCTGACGCGGAGTGAGGCCGGTCTTGTCCTCGATGGTGTCGAGATATGCCTGGAATGACATCTGAATTGTCCCTTCTGACGGTTGGTCTGGATCGTGCTCTCATGTGTACGTCGAACGGGTCGGCGCTATTTCGACACCAGATCGGAAGATTTCTCGCCACACCGTGAACACCCTGATCAAGTTGGTCGAATGGTTGGCATTCGTCGGCTAGCCTCAGTGCTGTGAGCGAGATCGTCGTCTTCTCAGGAAGCGCGCACCGGCCCCTTGCCGAGAAAATCTGCTCTGAGCTCGGTCAGCCACTCTCGGCATCCGACACCGTCAGGTTCAGCAACGACTGTCTGCAGGTCCAACTTCTGGCCAACTGCCGCAAGAAGGACGTCTACATCATCCAACCGTTGGTGCCGCCGACTCAGGATCACCTGATGGAGCTGCTGCTGATGATCGACGCAGCCCGCGGCGCGTCGGCTGCCTCGGTCACGGCGGTCATCCCGCACTACGCGTACGCGCGATCGGACAAGAAGGACGCTTCGCGCATCTCGATCGGCGGCCGCCTGGTGGCCGACATGCTGACCAGCGCAGGCGCAGATCGCGTCGTGACGATGACGCTGCATGCACCCCAAGTCCACGGCTTCTTCAGCGTTCCGGTCGACCACCTCACCGCGATCGGCGAGCTCGCTGACCACTACCGCGGCCGCGACCTCAGCAATGTTGTCGTCGTCTCGCCCGACCTCGGCAACGCCAAGACGGCGTCGCTGTTCGCCCGCTTGCTGGGCGTGCCCGTCGCCGCCGGCAGCAAGCAGCGTCAAGCCGACGACCAAGTGGTCATCGACGCCATCGTCGGCGATGTTGCTGGCAAGACCGCCATCGTGCTGGACGACGAGATCGCGACCGGCGGATCGATCATCGAGCTGATGAACAAGCTCGAAGAAGAAGGCTGCACCGAGGCGTCCGTCGCGTGCACCCACGGGCTGTTCACTGGCAAGGCCGTCGAGCGGCTTCGCAACCATCCCGGCATTACCGAGGTCGTCACGACCGACACGGTCCCGCCGCCGGCCGACTGGCCCGAGCTTCAGGTGCGTTCTGTCGCAGGTCTGTTCGCCGAGGCAATCGCCCGCATCCACGCTGGAGAATCAGTGTCGTCACTGTTCGACGGTGTTGATCCGGCGCACGCTCCACCGCAGCCCAAACTCCCGCTCTGACATACCCACGGGATGTGATCTTGGGCCCGTTCGCTTGGCCGTGTCAGTCAGCGCCCGTAGCCTTTTCGGTTGTGAGCAACGCACCCATCGGCATCTTCGACTCAGGCTTTGGTGGCCTGACGGTCGCGCGTGCCGTGCTCGATCAGCTGCCGCACGAGCCGGTGCTCTATCTGGGTGACACGGCTCGCCAGCCGTATGGACCCAAGCCGATCTCCGAAGTCCGCGAATTTGCCCTCGAATGCCTCGACCACCTCGTCGATCAGGGCGTCAAGGCACTCGTCATCGCCTGCAACTCCGCCAGCGCTGCAGTGCTCCGCGACGCGCGTGAGCGTTACGACGTGCCGGTCGTCGAGGTCATCGTGCCGGCAACCCGTCGCGCCGTCAGCGCCACCCGCAACGGCCAGATTGGCGTCATCTGCACCGAAGCCACCGCGACATCGCGCGCATACGACGACGCGTTTGCCGCGAACCCCGACATCACGCTGCACACCCAGGCCTGCCCGCGACTCGTCGAGTTCGTCGAAACCGGCGTCACCAGCGGGCCCGAACTGCTCGAGGTGACGCAGGCGTACCTCCAGCCGCTGATCGAGCTGGGCGTCGACACCCTCGTCCTCGGATGCACGCACTATCCGCTGCTCACAGGCGTGCTCTCGTACGTGATGGGTGACGGCGTGACCCTTGTGTCGAGTGCCGAAGAGACCGCCAAAGACGTCTACGCGCTGCTCGTACGCGAAGGGCTTGAGCGCGACATCACGCTGCCTGCGCCCAAGCATCGCTTCCTGACCACCGGCCGTCCCGAGGAGTTCCGCGAGCTCGGCCACCGCTTCCTCGGACCCGAGCTCGAGAGCGTCGATCAGTTTGCGTGGGTGACAGTGTGAAGCTCACCATCATCGGCTGTGCCGGTTCATTCCCGAGCGCGGAATCGCCCGCCAGCTGCTATCTGATCGAGGCGCCGTACGAGGGTCGTACGTACCGACTCGTCGTCGACCTGGGCAGCGGCGCACTCGGATCCCTGCAGCGTCACGTCGACCTCCGGGACGTTGATGCGATTGCTCTGTCGCACTTGCACCCCGATCACTGCTTTGACCTGTCGGGCTTCTACGTCGTCAGCAAGTACCACCCAGCGGGCGCTCTTGCCCGCATCCCGGTGCTTGCACCGAACGGTGCTGGGGAGCGACTGGCGATCGCCTACGGCATCGATGAGCCCATCGGCATGACCGAGCAGTTCGACTTCGTCGACCATGTCGACGGCGAGACGGTGCAACTTGGTCCGTTCGCGGTGACCTCGCGCCTCGTTGACCATCCGGTCACGGCGTTCGCGATGCGCATCGCGACCGACGACCACACACTCGTCTACTCGGGCGACACCGGACCCACTGAGGCACTCGTCGACATCGCCACCGGTGCCGACACGTTCTTGTGCGAGGCGTCGTTCGTGGAGTCGAGCGTCAACCCGCCCAACCTGCATCTCACGGGTGCCGAGGCCGGCGACCACGCGACCCGAGCTGGTGTCGGGCGGCTGCTGATCACCCATATCCCCACCTGGACCGACGCCGCCGAGGTCGAAGCGGACACCAAGAGCACCTGGGACGGCCCATGCGAGCTCGTATCACCCGGATCGGTCTACGAACTCGGCCGATAGTGTCGTCGGCATGACTCGTGAAGACGGCCGTACCGCCGATCAGCTCCGCCCCGTGACCATCACCCGCAACTGGCTCGACCACGCGCAGGGTTCCTGCCTGATCGAGTTCGGCAAGACCAAGGTGCTGTGCGCCGCGAGCGCCAGTGAAGGCGTGCCGCGTTGGCGCAAGGGATCTGGCCTCGGCTGGGTGACGGCTGAGTACGCGATGCTGCCGCAGGCCACGCACGACCGTTCGTCACGCGAGTCGGTCAAGGGCCGTATCGGTGGACGTACGCACGAGATCTCTCGCCTCGTTGGCCGCTCACTGCGTGCCGCGATCGACTACAAGGCGCTTGGCGAAAACACGATCACGATCGACTGTGATGTCCTGCAGGCTGACGGCGGCACCCGTACAGCTGCGATCACTGGCGCCTACATCGCTCTTGCCGATGCAGTTGAGCACCTGCGCTCGAAGGGTGCGCTCGTCGGCGAGCCGCTCATCGAGTCGGTCGCCGCGATCTCCGTCGGAATCATCGACGGCGTCCCGCTGCTCGACCTCCCGTACGTCGAGGACGTACGTGCCGAGACCGACATGAATGTCGTCATGACCGGTTCGGGCAAGTTCATCGAGGTTCAGGGCACTGCTGAAGGTGCGCCGTTCGACAAGGCAGAGCTTGATGCTCTGCTCGAGCTCGCCGGCAAAGGCTGCGCCGACCTGACCAAGCTGCAGAACGAGGCCCTCGGTCGATGACCCGGGTCGTCCTGGCTTCCAACAACGCGAAGAAGCTCACCGAGCTGCGTCGCATCCTGGAGCCGCTGATCCCGGGTATCGAGGTGCTGGGCCTGGCCGATGTCACCCCGTACGACGAACCGGCCGAGACTGAGCAGACTTTCGAGGGAAACGCGCTGCTCAAGGCTCGCGCGTGTCTCGAAGTGACTGGCCTGCCGTCGCTTGCTGACGATTCGGGGCTCTGTGTCGACGAGCTCAACGGGATGCCCGGCGTGCTCTCGGCGCGCTGGTCCGGTGTCAGCAAGTCCGATGGGGGAGACGCGGCCAACAATGCCCTGTTGCTCAGCCAACTCGGAGACGTTCCGGACGAGCGACGTACTGCGCAGTTCCGCTGCGCCATGGCGTTCTGCACCCCGGATGGCAACGAGATCGTCGAGCTCGGCGAGATGCCGGGTCGCATCCTGCGAGCTGAGCAGGGCGAAGGCGGCTTCGGCTACGACCCGTTGTTCGCGGCGGATGGCTATGACGTCTCGACCGCAGAGCTGCCGGCCGGCGAGAAAGATCGCATCAGCCATCGTGGCAAGGCGCTGACCGCGATCGCCCCGGCAGTCGCTGCCGCGCTGTCCTAGCCGAGAGTGCTGATCACACGATTGGCGATCGCGACGCTGCCTTCGCGGTTCGGATGTACGCCGTCCAACACGCGGGCCTCCGTCAGCGCGCCGGTCGTCGGTATGAACTCCAGACCGTGCCTCGACGCAGCCGCCTTGATGATCGCCGTCACGCGTTCGCCGTTCGCGGGGTCGAGCGGGCCCCACGGCGGGCCCATGACGATGATCCGAGTTGAGCGCGGCAGGAAGGCGCGCAGCGTGGAGAGGTACGTGTCGACCGCGTGCTCGATGGCACCATCAGTTGCGGTGACGAACTGATCACCGTCGCACTCGGCCCAGTCATTGCGCCCGCCCTCGATGATCAGCAGCGAAGGCGGCTCTCCTGCGAAGGCCTCCTGGCGGTCAATGAATCGATTGCCGGTGCACAACTTGCCTGGGCGCAGATAGCCCGAGCCTGACTGCGCATACGTCGTGACCTTGGCGTCGTAGTGCCGGCCGACGATGCTCCACCAGCCCTGCTTGTCGTCGCCGGGTGTGTCGTTGTAACGAGCCGTGATTGAGTCGCCGACCACGACGATGCCTCGCGGAGCGACGGTGGAGATGGCGCTTGGCTCGCCACCGATGGCGCTGCGAGCCAGGAATGGTCCAAGCAGGGCGGCCAGAACAAGCGCGATGAGGATCGGCGTTCGTACGGCCGTCCGCTGCTGGACCATTCGCTGTTACTTCCTCCCCGAGAGAGCGTCAGCGTAAGTCGCAGTCAGGTCCGTTGTTCACCGATTTGGCACCTAAACCGCAGAACATCCAAACAGTGTCATTCGGTCGGACTACTCGGCATGGCAAATCCGTGCTGGCGCCACGCCTCGTACACGGCGATCGAGGCCGAGTTCGCAAGGTTCATGGAGCGTCGCCCGGGGAGCATTGGCAGGCGTACGCGGGCGGTGATCCGAGGGTCGTTGAGCACGTCGTCAGGCAGGCCCGTGGGCTCGGGGCCGAACAACAACACGTCCCCGGGCTCGTACGCGATGTCGGTGTAGAGCTCCTCGCCCTTGCCTGTGAACGCGTAGACGCGGGCGGGCAGAAGTGCGTCGTACGCCGCCTCGAGGTTCGCGTGCACCGTCATCACCGCGAGGTCGTGATAGTCGAGACCAGCGCGCTTGAGCTTGGGTTCCTCGAGGTCGAAGCCGAGTGGCTCGACCAGGTGCAGCTCTGAACCGCTTACAGCGGCGAGCCGGATCGCACTGCCGGTATTGCCAGCGATGCGTGGTTCGAAGAACGCGATGCGAAACATTCAGCGACCACCTTTCGGTGACCATGACAGCACGGCGTACACGAACAGCCCGGCAAGGATCGCCCACGCGGCCGAACCGACACCCCAGGCTGTGATGCCAGAAGCGGCGACGAGGAAGGTCACCACGGCTGCCTCCCGACCCTTGGGCTGGGCCATCGAACTCTCGATGGCTAAAGCGAGCGTGCCCAGGAGGGCCAGGCCTGCGATCGTCGCGATCACACCGGAAGGTGCGACCTCGACCAGTGCCGCCACGGCGATCGATGCGGCAGCCAGCACGAGGTAGGTCCAACCGACTGCCTGTCCAGCGATCCAACGACGGCTCTTGTCAGGTCCGGCGTCCGGCCCAGCTACGAGTGCGGCACTGATCGCCGCGAGGTTGACCGAATGCGCACCACCCGTTGCGCCCGCGATGGTGGTGACGCCAGCGGTCACGATCGAGTCGCGCCATGGGACGTCGTACCCAATCGCCTTCATGATTGCGACGCCCGGAACGTTCTGCGATGCCATCGTGACGAGGTAGAGGGGGAGAGCGATGCTGACGACGGCCTCCCAGCTCAGCGTCGGTGACGTGAGTGCAAGGCTCGGCAGCAGGTCAGATCCGGCGATGCCCTCGCCGCGACGGATCATGTCGATCCCGATGACGATGCCGGCGGTCAGAAACGCCGCAGGCACAGCCCAGCGCGGCATGAGGCGTACTCCGACCAGCCAGACGAGCACGATCGGGACAATGGCGCCGGGGTTGTCGACCAGGCTTCGGACCGGTTCGACACAGAGCCCAAAGACCACGCCGGCGAGCATCCCCTGGGCAATCGGTGCCGGGATTTTCGCGATGAGTCTTCCGAGGGCGGGCCACAGACCCGTGATGACGTACGCAACGCCGACCAGGATGAATGCGCCGACCGCAGCCGACCATCCGCCGTCGACTGTGGCCATCCCGGCGAGGAGGGCGGCTCCCGGCGTCGACCACGCCAACATGATCGGCATGCGGTGACGGCGGCTCAGCCACAAAGTGCCGACTGCCTGCACGGCGCAGAGTGCGAGCAGTCCTGAAGCTGCCTGCGTGGGGGAGGCGCCGACTGCCGCGAGTCCGGTGAGCACCACCGCAAAAGAACTGGTGTAGCCGACGACGCACGCGATGATTCCTGCGCTGATCGGTTGCTGGAGCGATGGCGTCTCGCCGCTTGGGTTCGTACGCCGCTCCATATCGAATCAGCCTAGACTCACCCGTTATGGCTACTCCCCAGCGCGTCCACGTCACGCACACGTACAAGTCCGATCCGAAGACTGTTTTCGAGAAGCTCGCTGAGCACGAGAACCTGGGCCCCGTCTTCGGTGCCAAGATCTCGCGCGTCAAGGACGGCGACACGTCCCGCAACGGCGTCGGTTCGACCCGCAGTCTCAAGATCGGTCCGCTTCCGGCGTTCCACGAGACCACCACGGTCGCTGAGCCCAACACGCTGATCGAGTACAAGATCACCAAGGGCAGCCCGCTGCGCGGTCACTGGGGCAAGCAGGTCCTGACGCCCACCGCCGATGGTGGCACCAAGCTCGACTACACAATCGGCTTCAACGTCGCGCCCGGTCTGTCGGGACTCATCGGCAAGGTGCTCGCCACCAACATCGCCAAGGGTCTTCCCAAGCTCACTGACTAGTCAGGGGATAGGGGCCATTCCAACTAGGATGGACCCCGAGCCGGTGTGGTGGAATTGGTAGACACGCAGGTCTTAGGAACCTGTGTCTTCGGACGTGCAGGTTCAAGTCCTGTCACCGGCACTCAGATCAGGCGTCGAGCTTGAGGTCCTTGCGGAGCTTCGCAACATGGCCTGTGGCCTTGACGTTGTAGGCGGCATACGAAATCTTGCCGTCGCCATCGACCACGAAGGTCGACCGGATGACGCCGACGACGACCTTGCCGTAGAGCTTCTTCTCGCCGTACGCGCCCCAGGCCTCGAGCACTTCACGCTCGGGGTCCGACAACAGCGTGATCGTGAGCCCATCGCGCTCGCGGAACTTCGCGAGCTTCTCGGGCTTGTCCGGTGAAATGCCGAGAACCGTGTAGCCCTCGGCCTGCAGACGATCGATCGAATCGCTGAAGTCGCAGGCCTGCTTGCTGCAGCCGGGCGTCATGGCGGCGGGGTAGAAGTAGACGATCACGTTCTGGCCGCGCAGGCCCGACAGGGTCACTGACTCACCGGTGTCGTTGACGAGGGTGAAATCGGGTGCGGAGTCTCCGGGCTGCAGGCGTTCAGTCATACGCACTATCCTGACGTACGAGCGCAGGCCCGCCTCCGTGGCCTCGCCGTCCAGACGAGTGAGGCGCGACGTGGCAAAGGCCGATTCAGATGAGCTGGTCAGCGAGATCGAGCAGATCCGTGATCGGTTGGCCGACACTGTCGACGCCCTGATTGATCGCGCCCACCCGAGCACGATTGCTCGACGCAGCTTGGCCAGCATCAAGGGTCGCTTCGTCGAGCCGGATGGCACTCCCAAGGTTGCCGTGCTGGCACCCGTCCTCGGAGGCATTGCAGCCATCGTCGCGGTGATCGCGTTCCTGCGTCGCCTGCTTCGCTAGGCACGTCATGAGCCCGGCGCGCGACATACCGCTTCGCCGACTGCACCTGCGTCGGTCCGAAGGTACGTTCCGCGACCGCCTGCACATACTCAGGCGACGATGGCGACTCCTGCTTCGGCTGAGCCTTGCCACGGCCGCTGCCTACTACTTCGCGACGCATGTCTTGGACCACCAGCAGGCGTTTTTCGCCCCGATCTCCGCGATTATCGTGCTGATCGCGGGCGCGGGGTTGCGCGCGCGTACGTTGTTCGAGCTCGTATTGGGCGTTTCGACCGGCGTCCTCGTCGGAGAGCTCATCATCCTGGTGATCGGGCGCGGCACCTGGCAACTTGCGCTGGTGATCGTGCTGACGATGATCGTCGGCATCCTGGTCGGCCTGAAGGGCCTCGCACTCACTCAGGCAGCGACGTCTTCGGTCCTTCTCGCAACCGTCATTCCCGTGGCTGGTGCCGCAAACCCGGCGAGCACGCGGTTCATCGATGCGCTGATCGGCGGGGTGTTCGGGCTTGCAACGATCCTGCTCATTCCCCGCAATCCCGTACGAGACATCGACCGCGAAGTGCAGCAGTTCCTCACGCAGCTGGCCGGGATTCTCAGTCGTACGGCGCAGGCGCTCCGTACGGTCGACGCGTCGCTCGCCGATCTAGCGCTCGACGAAGCGCGGGCTATGCAGCCGCAGGTTGAGTCGATGACCTCGACGGCGGCCAATGTCACCGAGATTGCCCGCATGGCGCCGATGCGGTGGAAGCAACGCGGGCACGTCGAGACCTATGTCGCGACAGTGCGCGACCTCGACAACGCCGTGCGTGATGCGCGCGTCTTGGCCCGCAAGACGTCGGCACTGCTGCGTCACGGCGAGCACGTACCGCCGGACATGGACCTCGCGATCGATGCTCTCGCCAAGGCAATCGGCATCTTCGCCGACGATCTCTCGCAGCAAGACGCCTTCGATGAAGCCCGCCAGGAGCTCATCGAGGCTGCCCGCATGGCGTCCGCTGCCTTGCCCGACGCCATGACGATGAACAGCGCGTCGATCGCCGCTCAGGTGCGTTCGCTCGCGGCCGATCTGCTGTATGCCAGTGGTTTCACCCGAGACGAGATCGACGAGCGCCTCGAGTTTTAGGTTGCGTTAGGTGTTGATCGCACGAGGTTTCGACATTCCTGGCGGCTTCGCCGCGCGCAGCTCAACCTGGTTGCACGTTCGGCCGCAGGCGGCCTCAGCGCAACTCATTCCTCGAGACTTGATCTGGCGTTCGGCCGGAGTTCACCCCCATCCGTTGAGTTGGGGGACATGAATTCATTCACGAGGAAATCAAGCAAGCGCACCGTGGTGGGCGTTGCGATGGCGAGTGCCATCGTCGCGGCCACGGCGGTTGGCGCTGTCGGGGCGGGCGCGAATCTCTCGGTATTCGGGGGAGCGGCACGCAATTCAGGGGACCAGACCAAGGCAGTTCGCGCTGCCATTGATGGCGGTCGCGCTGACAATGTCATCTTGTTCATTGGCGATGGCATGGGCGACTCAGAGATCACGTCGGCCCGCAACTACGCGTACGGCGCCGGCGGTCGGCTGCCTGGCATCGACGCGTTGCCTTTGACGGGTCAGTACACGACCTACTCGCTGACCAAGGAGGGCAAGGTCGACTACGTGCCCGACTCGGCCGCGACCGGTTCAGCATGGGCGACCGGCACCAAGACGTACGACAACGCCGTCTCGGTCGACATCCACGGCACGGCGAAGGCGACCTTGCTCGAGCTGGCCAAGAAGAAGGGTTACAAGACCGGAAACGTCACCACATCAGAGCTGCAGGATGCGACGCCGGCAGTACAGGTCTCGCACATCTCGCAGCGCTCCTGCTACGGGCCGGTCAAGACCGCGGCCACGTGCCCCGAGGCGGCACTGGAGAACGGTGGCAAGGGTTCGATCACCGAGCAGCTCATCGGTACGCGACCGGACGTCAGTCTTGGTGGCGGCGCTACGACCTTCAATGAGAAGGCTGCCGCAGGCAAATACGCCGGACTGACGCTGCTCGAGCAGGCCAAGAACCGTGGCTACAACGTGGTCAACGATGCTGCAGCACTCGATGCCGTATCGAAGGCTGACCAGAAGAAGCCACTGCTCGGCCTGTTCGCGCCCGGCAACCTGCCGGTGAACCTGGTTGGACCCGCCGCAACGCCGACGGGTGGCACAACGCCAGCTGCGAAGTGCACACCGAACGAGTCCAAGCCGGCTGGGCAGCCGTCGCTCAAGGCGATGACGAAGAAGGCGATCTCGCTTCTCGACAAGGGCTCGAAGAAGGGCTTCTTCCTGCAGGTTGAGGGCGCCAGCATCGACAAGCAGGATCACGCAGCCAATGCGTGTGGCCAGATCGGTGAAGCGCTCGATATGGACGCCGCCCTCGAGGCTGCCTTGAAGTTCGCCAAGAAGGACAAGCACACGCTCGTCGTGGTGACGGCCGACCATGGCCACACCAGCCAGATCGTTGAGGCAGGCTCCAACACGCCTGGACTCACGGCAACGCTGTTGACGGTTGACGGCAGCCCGATGACGATCGCGTACGGCACGGCGCCAGCTGGCGGATCACAGCAGCACACCGGAACCCAGGTGCGCATCGCTGGCTATGGTCCGCAGGCCGCGAATGTGGTGGGTCTGACCGATCAGACTGACCTGTTCTTCACCATCGCCCGAGCCCTCAACCTCGGCTGATCCATCTCCAGGACGTGGAGCGGCCAGCAGGAATCGGACCTGTTGGCCGCGACACGGCTCGGTGGTTAGACAACTCCGCGGCGGCTGCGCTACGTTGGCACGACTGCTCCGAAAGAGCACGAAACTGATGAAGGAGGTGGACCCATGCAGAAGATTTTCACAATGACGAACGGCGTTGATAGCCGTCTTGCCGTCATGCCCTTTGCCGGTCCGACCTCCGAAGCAGTGCACCTGAAGTAGTCATCACTTCTTGGCACTTCTGCCGCTTCGGATCTCTGATCTGAAGCGGTTTTTTGTATGTCCGACCGCTATTCATCCATCCATCACCACTGAAAGGAGGCGCGCTATGACCACGAATCTCGAAACACGACTCATAACCGCTAAGAACTCAACCGACTACTCCTCACCGACGACCGGAACCGTTGGAGAGGGGGTGAAGTCAGTGGCAATATTCGAAGCCCGACGGGCCCGCGGCAAGCGCGCCTGGGATGAGTTGTCCGAGATCGACCGAGCAGTGCTCCTGGAGTCGGTGCGACAGCGTCGCAACCTCCAAAAGCGCAAAAGGTCAATCGAGTCAAGCGTCTACAGCCTGCGCAGCAGCCGGTAGAACCGCCCCTACAAAAGCAGAAGCGCCGTACGGATCAGATCCGTACGGCGCTTCTCTGTGCCTAGCGTGAGGCGATCGCCTCGGCGGAAGCGAGGATCCGGTGCGCATCGCGTACGTGGAGCTCCTCGATCATCTTGCCGTTGAACGTCACGACGCCCTGACCAGCGGCTTTGCCTTCTTCGAACGTCGCGATCATCGACTTGGCGTGCTCGATCTCGTCCTCGGATGGACCGAATGCAGCGTTGGCGGGTTCGACCTGGCTCGGGTGAATCAGGGTCTTGCCATCGAAGCCCATTTCGCGTCCCTGACGGGCCTCGGCCTCGAAGCCTTCGGCATTCTTGACGTCGTTGTAGACGCCATCGAGGATCACCTTGCCGGCCGCGCGAGCGGCGAGCAACGAGATGGAGATGGCCGTCAGTACGACCGGGTTGCGGCCCGGCACGTGCAGACCGTACGTCTCGTTGACCACATCGTTGGTGCCCATCACGATCACCGTCAGGCGCTCATGGGCAGCGGCGATCTCCTCGGCGTGAAGCAGGGCGATCGGCGTCTCGACCATGGCCCAGAGGGCGGTGTGAGCAGGCGCGCCGTTGGCTTCGAGCGCGGCGACGAGCTGCAGTACCTCAGCGGCCGAGTTGACCTTGGGAACCAGAACGGCGTCAGGTCCGGCAGCGGCCGCGGCGGCGATATCTGCCTCATGCCATTCGGTGCCGATGCCGTTGATGCGGATCGCGAGCTCGCGATGTCCGTACTCGCCTGAAGCGACTGCGGCACATACGCGATCGCGAGCCTCAACCTTGGCGTCAGGGGAGACGGCGTCCTCGAGGTCGAGAATCAGCGCGTCGGCGTCGATGCCCTTGGCCTTCTCAAGCGCGCGCTCATTGGCGCCCGGCATGTAGAGGACGGAACGGCGGGGGCGGAGATCAGTCATCTGAGGTCCTAGAGGTCGTAGGCGGCGGCGAGCTCGGGATCGCGCTCAGCGAGAGCCTTCGCGAGGTCGAGCATGACGATGCACTGCTTGCAGGAGGCGTCGTCCTCCATCTTGCCGTTGATCATCACGGCACCAGAGCCGTCGCCCATGGCTTCGACGACTTCCTTGGCATGTGCCACGTCGGCGGGATCAGGTGAGAAGACCTTGCGGGCGATGTCGATCTGCACGGGGTGCAGGCTCCACGCACCGACACAACCGAGCAGGAAGGCGTTGCGGAACTGGTCCTCGCACGCGACGACGTCCTTGATGTCACCGAACGGTCCGTAGAACGGGAGGATGTCGTTCGCGGCGCAGGCGTCGACCATACGAGCGATCGTGTAGTGCCAGAGATCCTGCTGGTACGTCGTGCGTCCCTCGGTCAGGTCGTCGCCGGTGGGGTCCTGGCGTACGAGGTAGCCGGGGTGACCGCCGCCGACGCGGGTCGTCTTCATACGACGGCTGGCGGCGAGGTCGGCCGGACCGAGCGAGATGCCCTGCATGCGGGGGCTGGCTGCAGCAATCTCCTCGACGTTCGTCATGCCTTCAGCGGTCTCGAGGATCGCGTGTACGAGGATCGGTCGCTTCAGGCCAGCGCGTGCTTCGAGCTGGGCGAGGATGCGGTCGATGTAGTGGATGTCCTGAGCGCCTTCGACCTTCGGGACCATGACGACGTCGAGCTTGTCGCCGATCTCGGTCACCAGGGTGATGAGGTCATCCAGGGCCCACGGCGAATCGAGGCTGTTGATGCGGGTCCAGAGTTGCGTCTGGCCGAAGTCGGTCTTCTTCGCGATGTCGACCAGGCCCTGACGCGCGGCTTCCTTGTTCTCGGTCTTGATGGCGTCCTCGAGGTTGCCGAGGATGATGTCGACCTTGGTCGCAATATCGGGAACCTTGTCGGCCATTTTGGGATTGCTCGGGTCGAAGAAGTGGATCATCCGGCTTGGGCGGAACGGGATGTCGGCGACCGGCGTCGGAGCTCCGACGGCGAGGGGGCGGAGGAACGCTCTGGGGTTGCGCACGCGGCTCACTTCTCCTTGAAGACAAAAGACCCCTCAGTATGTCGATTTGCCGAGGTTGCGCGGTAGGGCGGGGGTCACACGCCCCTGTCCACTCGTCTGAAAAGTTTCGGCTCGAACTGCATCAGGCATGGCCATTTGGTCGTGCTTCGAGGGGGTCTTTCGTGTCTGGGGAAGACACACCCCCTCGCCATACGGTGCTGATCAGGTGGGGTCACAGGTCGTGAGGGCGGCCAAAACTCACTTGACCACCGGGTGCACTGGCGGTCGTGAACAGGGATGCGTCGCAGTCTGACGGCGGCGTAGAGGGAGCAGTTTCATGAAGAGATTTGCCTTGGTGCTTGCGATGCTGGCTGGTTCGGTGTTCATTGCTGCGTCGCCCGGCTCAACGAACACGCTGCCCGACGGCTCGTCGTCTGACGACACGGCCAAGACGGCTGACAGCCCGCCGCCTGCTGATGCAGCCGAACCGACAGACAGCTCGTCGTCTGACGACACGGCCAAGACGGCCGACAGCCCGCCGCCTGACAACACACCCAAGAAGGCCGCCAGCGCGCGGCATGCCGAAAGCACCAAGCCGGACGACAACACGTTGCCTGACGACACCGACCACAAGATCGACATCTGTCACCTCCCGCCGGGCAACCCCGCCAACGGGCAGTCCATCAGCGTCGACTTCGACTCGATCATCAATGGGACGGGCCACGGCAACGATGGTCTCGACATCATCCCGCCATTCGACTACACCAAGCAGGGTGTTCCCGGCAGCTTCCCGGGCCAGAACTGGACCGGTGAGGGTCAGTCGCAGTACAACAACGGCTGCGACGAGGACCAGCCGAATCAACCCGATGCGAAGGTCGAGAACAAGGACGAGACGGGAGACCCGAACTGCACCGAGAAGACCGTGACGACGACCTTCTACACCCGCTCGACTCCTTACGTCTTCGATGAGAACTCCTGGACCTGGGTCCTTGGCACTCCGGGCGAATGGGTTGTGGACCACACGACCTCGCGGGCCGCGACCGTTGAGGAATGCCCGACCGTGGTTGACGACACTGAGAAGACGATCGACATCTGTCACCTCCCGCCGGGCAACCCCGCAAACGGGCAGTCCATCAGCGTCGACTTCGACTCGATCATCAATGGGACGGGCCACGGCAACGATGGTCTCGACATCATCCCGCCATTCGACTACACCAAGCAGGGTGTTCCCGGCAGCTTCCCGGGCCAGAACTGGACCGTTGAGGGGCAGGCGCAGTACGGCAACGACTGCGACGATGTGATTGTCGTGACTCCGATCGCGCCGACAGTCACCGAGATCACGGCGTGTGGCACCGACGGGCTCGTGGTGCTTCCCACGACTGAGGGCGTGACGTACGCGTTCGATCCGGCTGGCGAGTCGCCGACGGAGGGTCCGTGGAAGGTGACGGCGACAGCCGATGAAGGCTTCGTCATTGCGGACGGTGCGTCGACGAGCTGGAACGGCAACTTGGGCGCGCACACCACGTGCGCGACTCCAGTCGCTCCGAGCGTCACGGATATCGAGAAGTGCGGTGAGGACGGAAACGTTGAACTCCCGACGACTGAAGGCGTGACCTACGCGTTCGATCCAGCTGGAGACTCGCCGACAGAGGGGCCGTGGAAGGTGACGGCTACCGCGAACGAAGACTTCGCGTTCCCAGCCGAGACTCAGACGATGTGGTCGGGTGACCTGGGAGATCGCATCGAATGCGCACTTCCAGTGCCGCCAACGGTCGCAGACAGCTGCGACGAGGATGGCTCGGTCACACTCCCTGTGACCGAAGGGGTCGCGTATGCCTTCACTGAGGGCGACGGGGTGACCGGCGAATGGACAGTCATGGCTACGCCGCAGGAGGGCTTCGGTTTCGCCGACGACACAGTCGCCGAGTGGAGTGGCACGGTGACGCTGCCCGAGCAGTGTGCAGGCGGTGCGCAGATCGTTGTGGCGGAGGTAGTTGTGGACGAAGGGTGCCCCGGTTCAGAGCGACCGACTCCGACGGTGATTGAAGGTGTCGTCTACACGTTCACAGTGGGCGATGGCGTCGAGGGCCCGTGGGAGATCACGGCGACTGCTGAAGAAGGCTACGAACTCGTCGGCCAGCAGGTCTTCATTGGAGACGCTGGCGCGGCAGAGTGCGGCAAGGTCGTACATCTGGACGATGAAGACGATGCCCTCTTGCCTGACACGGGAGGAGCTCCACTCGGGCCGCTCCTCGTCGGTGGCCTGCTGACAGTCGCAGGTGTCGCGGTGCTCGGCCGTCAGCGATTCGTGCAGTAACGGGAGGGGAGTGCAGGACGGGAGTCGCTTCGGCGGCTCCCTTCCTGCGTGAGCGACCACGTTCGATCCTGGCGTCCACCGACCCGCGGTCTGCGAGGATCGAGACGTGCTGTCCCAGTTGGCTCGACTCGTCGCTTCCTGTGTGATCCTCGGCATCGGGGTAGCCATGCTGCTGATCGCGGCACTCGGGTCGGATGGCTACTCCACGATGGTCAACGGCCTGTCGATCGCGTTCGACACGAAGTTCTGGGTCGTCAACCTGATTGTCGGAATCGTGCTTGTGTCGATGGCGTGGGCGCGGGGACTCAAGCCGGGGCTGGGAACAATTGTCCAGCCCCTTGTCGTGGGCTTCGTCGTGTCTGGTCTGTTGGATGCATTCGACGAGCCAAACAGCACGTGGATCCGCATCGCGCTTCTCGTGCTGTCATTCCCGGTGGTGGCCGTTGGTGTGGCGGGCTATCTCGCGGTCGACGCTGGCGCAGGGCCCACCGAGGCTGCAGCGCTGGCCTTCGACCCGCCGGTGCCGTTCAAGTGGAGCTACAGCGTCGTACAGGGCGGAGGAGCGCTGCTCGGCTGGCTGTGTGGTGCCGCGATCGGACCCGGAACGCTGCTGGTGATCTTCCTGCTCGGTCCGCTGGTCGACTGGCTCTCATCGCGATTCAGGATCCTGTCGATCGACCGCGTGAACGACTGAACTGTTCCGGGCAGAGCAAAGGCCCCGTTCGGCGAGGAACGAGGCCTTCACAGTGCGGCATCAGGGACTCGAACCCCGAACCCGCTGATTAAGAGTCAGCTGCTCTGCCAATTGAGCTAATGCCGCGAAGCGGGTGCAACATTATCAGCCGGTCCGGTCCCTTCCATAATCGGCTGGTCGAGGTCTAGGCCTCGAGGATTGCGTGCGCAGCATTGTGGCCGCCGATGCCGCTGACCGCACCGCCGCGACGTGCTCCGCTGCCGCACAAAAGCACCCTCGGATGCGCGGTCGCAACGCCCCAACGCTCTGCGGAATTGCGAGGTTTTTCACCTTCTTCGAGCCATGGCCAGGCCAGATCGCCATGGAAGATGTGGCCGCCGGGCATACCCAGCGCATCTTCGATCTGAGCGGGGGTCTTGTGCTCGACGCCCAGGATGAGTGGCTCGATCGGCTCGGCGAGGTGCTCGTTGATCGCCGCAAGGAACTGTTCGTACACACGCGTCGCCGCAGCTTCGTCCGGGAGTACCTCATAGGGAGTGTGAAGCCCGAAGTACGTCAGCGTCTGCGCATCCGAGCCCGCCAGGTCGGCGCCGAGGATCGAGCGATCGGTGAGGGTGTGGCAATACAGCTCACCAGCCGCAGCCTTTGGAAGCTGGCCTGCTGCGGCTGTCTTCCACGCCGCCTCCAGCTCAGTCATCGACTCGCCGAGGTGGAATGTGCCGGCGAATGCGATCGCCGGATCGATGCCTGACTTGAGCGCAGGGAGCCGTGACACCAGCAAGTTGATCTTGAACTGTGAGCCCGAGGGTTTGGTCGGGAGCTGGTCACCAAGTAGGCGCGCCAGTACGTACGGGGCGACACCGCTGAGCAGCCACTGGGCATCGATGACGAATCCGTCGCCGGTGACCGTGGCACCGTCGGGGTCACCGGCGATGCCGTCGACCTCACAGTTGGTACGGATGCTCACCCCGGCTTCGCGGGCGACTCGCTCGAGCTCGGCGGTCACGGCACCCATGCCGCCGACGGGCACCCGCCACTCGCCGGTGCCGTTGCCGATCAGGTGATAGAGGAAGCAGCGGTTCTGGATCAGAGTGCTGTCGTGTAGCGAGGCGAACGTGCCGATCAATGCGTCGGTGGCGACTACCCCGCGAACGAGATCGTTGGCGAATCGGCGCTCGACTGCTGTGCCGAGTGGTTCTTCGATCAGATCGGTCCAGATGGCCATCTCGACCTGGTCGCGCAGGTCTCCGACATGGGGGAGAGGTGACAGCAACGTGGGAGAGACTGCCGCAGCCACCGTGGCGACCTCGTCGTAGAACGACTTCCAGTGCGCGTATTCATCGTCGGAGCCAGTCAACGCACGGAATGACTCACGCGTGGCTTCGCCCTCTGCGGTCTCGATCAGTAGCCCACCACCGTCGTACGGCGTGTAGGAAGCCGTGTCGCGTGAACGCAGCTCAAGCTGGAGGCCGAGGTCCGCGATGACCTGCTCAGGCATCAGGCTGACGAGGTAGGAGTAGCGCGAGAGTCGAGCATCCAGGCCTTCGAAGACTGGCGCGCTGATCGCGGCGCCGCCGACATGTCCGAGCCGCTCGAGGATGACCACCGACTTGCCGGCACGCGCCAGGTAGGTCGCAGCGACGAGGGCGTTGTGGCCGCCACCGACGATCACGACGTCGGTGCGTTCATCCGACATGCTTCAAGGCCTCTCGTTTCGACAATCCGCTCAACTGATCTTCTCGCTCGGACACGAAGGTGCGCACCCAGTCAGCATCGACCTTCGCGTACTCACGCAGTGCCCATCCGATCGCCTTACGGATGAAGAACTCAGTGTCGCCCATGTTGGGCTCAATGACCTCGGTGAGCAGCTCGGTGTCGACTCGATCGCGCCGACCGAGCTGGCTGATGATCGACAGTCGCCGGAGCCACATGTCGTCAGAGGTGCTCCAACGCCGAACGTCGTGTGCTGTCTCGACGGGATGTACGTCGTGAAGGTCGGCGATGTGGTGAGCGACCTCGTCGACGTGGTCCCACCATGCCCCGGTGACTGCCATGTGTTCGTGGAGCGGAATCAAGGAGAGTCGACCCTTGGCTAGCTTGAGTCTGGTCAGCTCTGCGGCTGCGTAGCGTTCCTCGCGATGGGTCGCGTTGTCCCACAGCTCCAGCACGGTCGCTTCGAGGTCGTCGAGATTGGCAGGTGGCTGTGCCTTGGCAAGCGCACGCGCGATCTTGCGGACGTCAGGCACCCGAACGCCGAGGAATGGCATGGCCGACTTCATGTAGGCCTGCATCCGCGGCGCCCGGGTCGGATCAGCCGCCTCGCGCAATGCGCTGCGGATTGACGAGGCGAGCTGATCCACTGTCAGCGACTGGTCGAGCGACGGTATTGCGCGTTGGCCAGCGGTACGAAGATCAACAACACCGCCGCTGCCCAGATCAACGTGTAGGCCTCCGGATGGACCAACGGCCAAGCCGTCGGATCCGGTGCCAGCGGGTTGGGATCAGGGTTGCCGAACAGGTTGCGCGCAGCCTGCGTCACCGCAGAGACCGGGTTCCACTCGGCGAACACCTTGAGCGGGCCAGGCAGCGTGTCGAGCGGCACGAACGTGTTGGCGATGAACGTCAGCGGGAAGATGATGATGAACGACGCATTGTTGACCACCTCGGGACTTGGCACCAGCAGACCAACCCATGCCATCACCCACGAGATGGCGTAGGCGAAGACCAACAGCAGGATGAACCCCCACGCTGCCTCGAAGAACGACGTACGGATGCGCCATCCGACGATCAGGCCCGTCACGCTCATGACGAACAGCACGATGAGGTTGTTGACGACGTCGGACAACGTACGACCTGCGAGCACCGCCGATGGAGACATCGGTAGGGACCTGAAGCGGTCGATGATGCCCTTCTGAACGTCCTCGGCAAGACCAGCGCCCGTGATCGTCGCTCCGAAGATGACCGTCTGGGCGAAGATGCCTGCGATCAAGAACTCTCGGTAGCCACTGCCGCCGCCTTCTTGGTCGATCGCACCACCGAACACGTACGCGAACAGCAGCACGAACATGATGGGTGAAAGTGTGGTGAAGACCAGCAGGTCAGGGACTCGCTTGATCTTGATCAGGTTGCGCTTGGCGACGACGGCTGCGTCGCCGAGTACGGCGAGGGCGCTCATGCCGAGACCTCCTGGTCGGTCGTTTTGTCTTCTTCGACAGCGCGCCCCGTGAGAGTCAGGAACACGTCGTCGAGAGTTGGGCGGCGGAGGCCTGCGTCGTCGACGCTGATGCCTTCGTCCTCGAGCAACTGCAACGCCTGACGCAGGACGGCAACGCCACCTGTCACCGGCATGAGCAGGCTCTTCTGGCCTTCCGACAGGACTGGAGCTGAGACGCCCAGTGGCGCAAGCAGCTTCGCAACGCGGTCGAGATCTGCGCCTTCGCTGACGGTGACCTCGACTCGTTCGCCGCCGACCTGAGCCTTGAGTTGGTCTGACGTGCCTTGGGCGATGACCTTGCCGTGGTCGATCACGACGATGTCGTCGGCCAGCAGGTCAGCCTCCTCGAGGTATTGGGTCGTCAGCAGCAACGTCGTGCCGCCGGATACGAGTTCCTGGAGCACGGCCCACATCTCAGTACGACTACGTGGATCGAGACCGGTCGTCGGTTCGTCGAGGAACAGGACCGGGGGAGCGGCGACCAAAGCGCCGGCAAGGTCCAGGCGTCGACGCATGCCGCCGGAGTAGGTCTTGGCCGGTCGATCAGCGGCGTCCTCAAGGTTGAACCGCGCGAGCAGCTCGCGAGCGCGGTCTCGGCTCTGATTGCGCCCCAGGTGGTAGAGCCGGCCGATCATGTCGAGATTTTCGAATCCGGTGAGGTACTCGTCGACAGCGGCGTATTGGCCTGACAGTCCGAGATTGCGGCGCACCTCCCTCGGGTTGGTGAGCACGTCGATGCCGGCCACTTCTGCCGTACCGGCATCAGGTCGCAGCAGGGTCGTGAGGATGCGCACGATGGTTGTCTTGCCGGCGCCATTGGGACCGAGGAGGCCCAACACGGATCCGGTGGGCACGGTGATGTCGACGCCGTCGAGCGCGGTCACATCTCCGTACTTCTTGACTAGACCTCGAGCCTGGATCGCAGGTGTTTGAGTCATGTTCGGGAGCCTAGCCAGAGCCCCCGACGAAACGTATTGGCCAAAGGTCGAAAGATATAGTTGAAGATTGAACTAACTGGATGTATGCTGGAACTACCAAGACCGAGGAGTGAATATGCCCGCCGTAACCGTTGCTGACTGGACCGTTCTGCCGCGGGTGATCACCGCTCCGACCCAACTCGAAGACCGTGCGCCGATCAGTGTCACGACGGCGCCGCGCGGGTTTGAGGGCGAAGGTTTCCCGGTCCACCGGGCTTTCGCGGGAGTCGACCCGACCTTGCTCGACCCGTTCATCCACATGGACCAGATGGGCGAGGTTGAGTACGCACCCGGCGAGCCCAAGGGCACTCCGTGGCACCCGCACCGTGGGTTCGAAACAGTCACGTACATGATCGACGGCGTCATGGACCACCAGGACACTCACGGCGGTGGCGGATCGATCACCGACGGCGACACCCAGTGGATGACCGCCGGCAGTGGACTCCTACACATCGAGACCCCGCCCGAGTGGCTCGTCGTCAAGGGTGGCCTGTTCCACGGTCTCCAGCTCTGGGTCAACCTGCCCAAGGCCGACAAGTGGCTGCCTCCGCACTACCAAGACATCAGCCGCGACGATGTCGGCTTGGCATCGACTCCCGACGCCGGAGCGCTGCTTCGGGTCATCGCCGGTGAGGTCGACTCCGTCAAAGGCCCCGGCAGCACTCATACGCCGATGACGATGGTTCACGCGACCGTCCTGCCCGGCGCCGAGATGACCGTGCCGTGGCGCACTGATTTCAATGCGCTCGTCTACGTGCTGAGTGGCAGCGGGTACGTCGGTCGCGACCGTCGTCCGATCTCCTCAGGACAGCTCGCAGTGCTGGGTCATGGCGAGACGATCACCGTCGGCGCCAACCAGCAGCAGGACTCGCGCCACCCAGCGCTGGAGGTCGTCCTGCTCGGTGGCCTTCCGATCCGGGAGCCGATGGCGTTCGCCGGTCCGTTCGTCATGAACACCAAGGCTGAGGTGCTGCAGGCGTTCGAGGACTTCCAAAAGGGCAAGCTCGGCACTATCCCGACTGTCCCGCACGCAGACGTACACGGCGAGATCCTTTAGTTACGCTCTCCGCATGGCGGAGAAGAAGTATGTCGGCGCGATCGACCAAGGCACGACCAGCACGCGCTTCATGATCTTTGACCACGACGGTCACGAGGTCGCCAAGCATCAGCTTGAGCACGAGCAGATCCTGCCGCAGGCTGGTTGGGTGGAGCACGATGCCAGCGAGATCTGGGAGTGCACGCAGGAGGTCATCACCGCTGCGATGAGCAAGGCGGGCATCACGGCCGCCGACCTCGCGGCTGTCGGCGTCACCAACCAGCGGGAGACGACCGTCGTATGGGACAAGCGCACAGGTCAGCCCTACTACAACGCGATCGTCTGGCAGGACACTCGCACCGACAAGATCGCCTCGGCTCTGGATGCCAGCGGCAAGGGCGATTTGATCCGCGACAAGGCGGGCCTGCCTCCCGCGCCCTACTTCTCCGGCGGCAAGATCCAGTGGATTCTCGAGAACGTCGATGGCGTACGCGCTGACGCCGAGGCCGGACATGCACTCTTCAGCAACACCGACGGGTGGCTGCTGTGGTGGCTGACTGGAGGGCCCGACGGCGGCCAGCACATCACCGACGTGACCAACGCCAGCCGCACCATGCTGATGAACCTCGAGACCCTCGATTGGGATGACGAACTGCTTGCGCTGTTCGACGTACCGCGCGCAATGCTCCCTGCGATCAAGTCATCGTCTGAGGTCTACGGGCACACGCTTGAAGATGGCCCGTTCGGTGGCGAAGTGCCGCTCGCTGGTGACCTTGGAGACCAGCATGCAGCTCTCGTTGGTCAGGTGTGTTTCAAGCCAGGCGAGCTCAAGAACACGTACGGCACCGGCAACTTCCTGGTGCTCAACACCGGAACCGAGATCGTGAAGTCGAAGAACGGGCTCATCACGACGGTCGGCTACAAGTTCGGCGACGCTCCTGCTGTCTATGCGCTCGAGGGCTCGATCGCCGTCACGGGTTCTGCGATCCAATGGCTGCGCGATCAGCTCGGGATCATCAAGGCTGCTGCCGAGACCGAGGCATTGGCGGGGAGTGTCGAGGACAACGGCGGTGTCTACTTCGTACCGGCATTCTCCGGATTGTTCGCGCCCTATTGGCGGTCAGACGCCCGCGGCGTCATCGTCGGCCTGTCGCGGTTCAACACAGTCGCGCACATCGCTCGGGCCGCGCTCGAGGCGATTTGCTACCAAAGCAGAGACGTTGTCGACGCGATGGTCGCCGATGCTGACCTCAACCTTCAGACACTTCGAGTCGACGGGGGAGTCACGCAGAACGAGCTCTGCATGCAGATCCAGGCGGACATCCTGGGTGTTGCGGTGAGCCGTCCGGTCGTCGCGGAGACCACGGCGCTGGGTGCGGCGTACGCGGCCGGCCTGGCGGTTGGCTTCTGGGCCAACACGGACGAGCTCGTCGCAAACTGGAACGAGTCCAAGCGTTGGGAGCCCACCTCCACCCAGGAGCAGCGCGACGCCGGCCACGCCCAGTGGAAGAAGGCCGTCGATCGCACCTTGGATTGGGTTGAGATCGACTGAGCGAGCTCTGCGAGCGAACGTCGAGCCAGGTTGAGCGAGCCGCGCCGAAGGCGCCAGGAAGGTCGAAACCTCGTGAGTTGTCTCGATGCGTAGGAGCTCCTAGCGGTCTTCGTTCGCCTCTGCTTGCAGCTACTGATTGACTATCGCCATGCGTTCCGTTGCCCTGTCACCCGCCAATCGCCAAGCAGCGCTCGACGCCATGGCAGCAGAGCCGCTCGACATCCTTGTCGTCGGTGCCGGTGTGGTCGGCGGAGGTGCTGCGCTCGACGCCGCAACCCGCGGACTCTCGGTCGGTCTCGTCGATGCCCGCGACTTTGCCTCCGGTACGTCGAGTCGCTCCAGCAAGTTGGTCCACGGCGGCCTGCGCTACCTCGAAATGCTCGACTTCCGGCTCGTTGCCGAAGCGCTCGGTGAGCGAAGCCTGCTACTCGACAAGCTGGCACCGCACCTCGTACACCCGGTTCCGTTCCTCTACCCCCTCACGCGTCGTATCTGGGAGCGCGCGTACGCCGGCTCTGGCGTACTGCTCTATGACTCGATGGCGCTGCTTTCGGGCCGCTCCCGCGGTGTGCCGCACCACCGCCACCTGACTCGTCGTGGCGCGCTGCGGATGATGCCGGGGCTCAAGAAGGAAGCGCTGATCGGCGCACTCCACTACTACGACGGACAGGTCGACGACGCCCGTCACACCATGTTCTTGTCGCGTACGGCCGCCGCATACGGCGCGCACATCGCAAGCCGCACCCGTGTCATCGGGCTGCTGCGCGAAGGTGATCGCGTCACCGGTGCCAAGGTCAAGGACCTGGAGTCGGGCAAGGAGTTCGACATCCTCGCCAAGCAGGTCGTCAACGCGACCGGCGTCTGGACCGACGAGACGCAGTCGTTCGCCGGAGAGCGTGGCCAGTTCCACGTACGCGCCAGCAAGGGCATCCACATCGTTGTTCCCCGCGATCGCATCCGCGGAGACTCCGGACTGATCCTGCGTACCGAGAAGTCTGTTCTCTTCGTCATCCCGTGGGGCCGACTCTGGATCATCGGGACCACCGACACCGACTGGGAGCTGTCGAAGGACCACCCGGCAGCGAGCCGCAGCGACATCGACTACCTCCTCAAGCACGTCAACAAGGTGCTCGTGAGCTCGCTGACGCACGACGACATTGTGGGCGTTTACGCCGGCCTGCGGCCTCTGCTCGCCGGCGAGGACGAGGCCACCAGCAAGTTGTCGCGTGAGCACGCGGTCGGTACCAGCGTGAAGGGCCTTGTCGTGATCGCGGGCGGCAAGTACACGACCTACCGGATCATGGCGAAGGACGCGATCGACGCTGCCGTGCATGGCATGGCGAGCCACCTCGACCGTATGACTCCACCGTGCTGCACCGAGGATGTGCCTCTGCTCGGCGCGGATGGCTTCGAAGCCGTATGGAACCAGCGCCAGATGCTCGCCGCCTCCAGCGGACTCGGGATCGGTCGCATCGAGCACCTGCTGCATCGGTACGGATCGCTCATCACCGAGCTACTGGACCTCATCGCGGAGAAGCCAGACCTTGGCAAGCCGCTGACGGGCGCCGACGACTACCTGCGCGCCGAGATCGTCTACGCCGCGAGTCACGAAGGCGCTCGCCACCTCGACGATGCGATCGCTCGTCGTACGCGCATCTCGATCGAGACCTTCGATCGCGGCACTGAAGTTGCCGTCGAGGTCGCTGGCCTGATGGGTGACGTGCTCGGCTGGACCAAGGCGCAGCGCGACAACGAAGTCGACCACTACCTCAAGCGTGTTGAGGCCGAGCTCGAGAGCCAGACCATGCCCGACGACGAGACCGCCGACGCCGCACGTATGGGCGCCGGAGATGTCGTGCCGATCTCGACGACTCGCGCCAAGGCAGCAGGCTGATGCCCGACGAGATGATCGCGGACTACGACGTCCGCTCGCCGGCATCGCGCACACTTCTCACCGTCTTTGGAACTCTTCTTGCGGTTGGTCTGTTCGCGGCGGCGATCCTTGGCATTTCAGTGGCGATGAAGGACACCAAGACGTCCACCAGCCTGATCGAGATGGGCGACTCGGTTCAGATCGTCGTCAATGCGACAACGGCTGATATCCGGGTCGTTGAGGGCGCTGACGACGTCGTGAAGGTGACCGCGAAGGTCACCAGCGGACTACGCAAGACGGACTTCCTCATTGGTCGCAAGGGCGACGAGATCAAGGTCATCTCCGGTTGTACTACCTGGTTGTCACCTGGCTGCGGCGTCTCGCTGACGCTGTCTGTACCCAAAAACATCCCCATCGTCGTCAACACCACGTCCGGTGATGTCACGGCTGACTCTCTGGTGCAGGGCGTCCTGACCGTCTCGACGACCAGCGGCGACATCAAGGTCGGCGGCCTCACGGTCGACGAGTTCTCGGCTGAGTCCAACTCCGGCGACGTCGATGCGTCGTTCGCGACACAGCCCTTCGCGTTCAAGGCACTCACGAAGTCGGGCGACATCCTGGCTTCGGTGCCGTCGGGCGACCGTACGTACGCCGTCATGGTCGAGTCGAAGTCGGGCGATGTGAAGTCTGCGATCGACTCGGACGAGGATGGCCAGGGGTTCGTACGAGCGACGTCAGACAGCGGCGACATCGACCTACGTACGGGCTGACGTCAGTCTGGCAGTGTGACCGAGAACAGGATCGGCACGTGGTCTGACGGTCGGACCGGTGGGAACGTTCCAGTCGCGTCATAACCGAGCGCCACGTCGTACGCGTTCACGACCATGCCTTTGGAGCAGTAGCCGTGGTCGATGATCCATTCGGCACTCTTGCGCGCTGAGTCCTTCCTGATGTTGGTGTGCGTCGAGAACTTCGTGCTGTCGGACTTGGTCTTGGCCACTTTTCGCATGTTGACCAGTCCGGCGTTGATGAACGCCCTGAGGTCGTCTGACCTGTTCATGTCACCACCGACCAGGATCGGGCAGTTGTCGTGAAGTGCCGCGACCCGCTCGAGCTCCGTCATGGCGATCGCTGCCTGTGCCGAACGTCCAGCACCCCACTGTTTGCCGTTCACCAGGTGGGTGTTGCCGAACACGAACTTGGTGCCGCTGGCGATGTCCTCGAACACTGCCAGCGTCAGGTGCCGTCCGGGAACGGCTTTGCCGCCGACCCTGGCGGCGAGGATCTTGTCGGGCAACTTCTCCACGAGACGCGTGGTCTTCTTCTCGAAGAACAGGTAGTTCTCGTTGAAGGCGGTCGTCGGCACCACCATGGAGTAGTCAGACCCGAGCGCTGAGTCGATCTTCTTCGCGAACGCCGAACCAGTGTTGGTCGTCGAGTTTTTGCCGGGCCCGATGAGCTCGTTCATGCCGAACACCGACGGAGCACCGGTCTTGACCAGCGCGGCGCCAGCGATGGCTCGTTCAGAGTCGCGCTTGAGCTTGTCCGGGCCGGGGATGTTGTACCAAAGCGGACGCAGAATCATCGTCCCCTTGCCAGCCTTCGCGGTCTTCGCTGCAACAGGCGCAGCGGGTTTAGCGGGTTCCGCCGGTTGGGGTTCACCAGCCAGTCGTACGAGGGTCTGGCTCCCTGGGAACCCGTCAGCGTTCTTGCCCGACCAACCCTGCGCCTTCTGGAAGTCCGTGACATTCGCCTTGTCGGTCTTGCCGAAGATCGGACCAGGGCCCTTCGAATAGTGCGCACCGAATCCGTGCGCGACCAGACGCTCGCCGAGCCACGTGACGTGCGCGCCAGTGGCACCCATGAAATAGGCAGCCGGATCCATTCGGTCGCCCGACTCGGCACCGATCGCAGGCCAGGGATCGACGTGATCGGACCAGAACGAGGATCGGTTGACCTGGAAGTGGACGTGAGCACCTGTGGAGTTGCCAGCACCCCATAGCCCGGGGACTCCGCCAGACAGTCCGAGCTGTTTGCCGATCTTCACGACCTGTCCGGTCTTGACGTCGAGGCGCGACAAGTGCGCGACCTGGACGTAGCGGATCTTGCCGTGAACGGAGCCTTGGATGATCACGTGCGCGCCGTAGGCCGGACCCCAGCCGCCGCCGACACCGGCGTACCAAACTGTTCCGCTGATGGCCGCCGTGACCTTCGTGCCCTGGATGCAGCCGAAGTCGACGCCTTTGTGCGGCTTGCCGGTGCGGTAGAGCCGCTTGTATGCGAACGAAACCGGAGTTCCCGGTGGGACGGGCTTGGCCACGATGCGTCCTCCGATTCGCCAGACGGATGTCGTCGGGAGGGATATTTCAGAGTAGGCGTCGATCGGCCGCCTGAAAAGGCAGATGGCCCAAGATCGCAGGGATCTTGGGCCATCTGAAACGGGGTGGACGACGGGACTTGATCCCCCAAGCACTCCGCTTCGCTCCGTGCAGGGGGTGCCCCCACCGCTCGCGCGGGTTCTGCGCCCCGTCGTCCATGAATGACGAAACGCGGTCCTCGCTGGCGCGAGTACCGCGTTTCGTATGGGGTGGACGACGGGACTTGAACCCGCGGCCACCGGCACCACAAGCCGGTGCTCTACCAACTGAGCTACGCCCACCACGCGTGCCGAGCATGCGCCCGACACGGCGTCAGGAAGTCTAACGCAGGTCAGACGCTCGCTATGACGGGCCCGTCACTGATCCGGCGACCTGGTCCGCGATCGCCTTGGCGGCGTCGGTCTCGGGGCCGGGCTGGGGGACGAACACAGCGGCTCGGTAGTACTTGAGCTCTTCGATGCTCTCCTGGATGTCGACCAGCGCACGGTGGTGTCCGCGCTTGGGTGGCGAGGCGAAATAAGCCCGCGGGTACCACTGGCGCGTGAGCTCCTTGATCGACGAGACGTCGACGACGCGGTAGTGCATCCAAGTCTCGAGCTCGGTCATGTCGCGAGCGAGGAACATACGGTCGGTGCCGATCGTGTTGCCGGCGAGCGGGGCCTTGCGAGGCTCCTTGACGTGCTGGCGGATGTAGTCGAGCACCTGCTCCTCGGCGTCGCGCAAGCTGAGCCCATCGTCGAGTTCGGTGAGGAGTCCAGAGTTGGTGTGCATGTTGCGTACGAAGTCGTCCATCTGATCGAGCGCCTCGGCCGGAGGCTTGATGATCAGGTCGACACCGGCTCCCAAGACGTTGAGCTCGTAGTCGGTGACGAGGGCAGCAACTTCGACCAACGCATCGGTCTCAAGGCTCAGCCCGGTCATCTCGCAGTCGATCCACACCAGCTTGTCATTCACGTCGTGCACCTTACTTGCCCGCGCAGACGCCGCACTCCGAGCACAGCGCTTCGGGCGGCCGGATAAGGTCTGGTGGAACCTTCTACGAACCCCTTGCGTTGGTCATCGTGACCGCCGGACCCAGGAGACATACGTGGCAAACGAACGTCAAGAGCGCGCCGCCCGTGCCGAGCAGATGCGCAAGGAGCGGGAGAAGGCCGACCGCAAGCAGCGCAACCTGATCTCCATCGCGATTGTCACGGTGGTCATCGCGCTCATCGCTGTCGGCGGTTACGCCGTCAAGAGTGCCAACGACAAGAACAAGACCAACACTGAGCTCATTGCCCCTAAGAACGTCAACGCCGACTACGGATTCGTTTACGACGCAGAGGCAGCTGGCGGAGAAGCTGGCAAGAACCCGGTCAAGGTCATCCTGACCGAGGACTTCCAGTGCCCTGCCTGCCTGTCGTTTGAGCAGCAGAGCAGCGTCTTCCTCAACGATCTGGTCAAGAAGGGCGAGATCACGATCGAGTACCGCCCGATCAGCTTCCTCGACGGAAGTAGTGCCAATGAATACTCCAGTCGTGCGCTCAACGCAGCACTCTGCGTCCTCGACAAGGGCGGTATCGAGAAGTACAAGATCATGCACGATCTGCTGTATGCCAACCAGCCTGACGAGGGGACGGCTGGCCCTGACGATGCTGCTCTGATCGAGACGGCCAAGGCCGCGGGAGTCACCGGAATCGACTCCTGCGTCATCTCCAAACGGTTCGGTCCATGGATCGAGGATGCCTACGAGAAGCTCGCCGACGATGGTTTCAAGGGCACGCCCTGGGTCCGCATCGGTGGCAAGGACGTCAAGGCTCCGACGCCCGCAGGACTGCAGCAGGCGATCGACGCGGCCAAGAAGGCCTAGTCGCACGCCTCGCAAGGCGCATTTGTCGGGGAAAACCGGTACACTTGTGAGTAGTTGCACAACGTTGGGCCGTACGAATGAATCTGGTTTCCTTAAAAGGTGTCTTGTTCTCCTCGAAGGTTGAATGTGTGTGGCGAAGTCGCTCGCGAAACGCGTGAGTGACTAGCTCGCTAATAGGAGTAAGAACATGGCAACAGGAACCGTCAAGTGGTTCAACGCTGACAAGGGCTTTGGATTCATCGCCCCCGATGACGGCAGCGAAGACGTATTCGCGCACTTCAGCGCGATCGCCACGAGCGGCTACCGCTCGCTGGACGAGAACCAGAAGGTTGAATTCGACGTCGAGCAGGGCCAGAAGGGCCTGCAGGCGACGAACATTCGTCCCCTCTGATTCACCCACTGATTTAGTTCAGTAAGAAACCCCCCGGAGCTTCGGCTCCGGGGGGTTTCTTCTATCTACGTCTGCAGCGGCGCTTCGCGGTATGGCGCCAAGCCGCCAGCCTCGACGGCATCCAACAACTCAGTTGCGGCAAGCGCGCCATGGGATCGTACGGACTCGGGGTCGCACCACTGCACCGATTTGATCTCGGTGACCTGCAGGTCCATCCCCTCCGTGATCGAGCTGTCGACAACGCCGAGATCGAACAAGAAGATGCACGCGTCATCCCAGCCGCGCCAGGCCGGCAACCAGTTGACCGTGATCAGACCCTGCACCTCGACCGTGATGCCGAGCTCTTCCTGCAGCTCGCGTACAAGCCCGACAGCCGGAGCTTCGCCGACCTCGACGACACCGCCCGGAAGATCCCATTCGTCTTTGTATGTCAGCTCGCACAGCAGTACTCGACCTTGCTCGTCGCGGAGCAGTCCCTGGCTGATGATGCGCTTGGTCGGCAGGCCAGCGTTGAGGATCGAGATGAATCCGTCCCGGCTGAACACGGGTGGATCGTCAACCAGTCGTGCAAGCAGAGCCCGGTCCGGGTCGTCACCGGCGCCACGGGTGATGCCTTCGCGCCGGAGGCCGGAGATCGAGGCAGCTCGGATGTCGTTCTCGCGGTCCACCGGTATGCGTGCCTCGACGCGCGTCCAACCCAGTTCGCCGAAGGCGTGATCGAGGGCAAGACGCAGGGCACGGATGGCGACGCCGAGGTTGTCGGCGCCAACGTTCCATCGGATCGATCCTGCTTTGCGCTCCTCAGGCCGGAGCGCGACGGTGCCAACTCGTTCGCCGTCAATGACGATGGCGAATCCGATGAACTCATCCGAGCCAGTCGTCGGCTCGAGCGACAGGTCGTCGTCGCGCAGGATCGCCGTCATGCGTTCATCCTGCCAGCCGACGTATTGGGTCAGTTGGTGCAGCCGCCGACCTTGGCGATGTCACCGTTGAACCGCTTGGTCTTGCCGTTGCGGTCGGTGATCGCATAGGCCGAGCAGTAGTAGAAGCTCAGAGCCCCATCGAGTTTGAGTGTTGTCGGCTTCCATACGCCGTTGCCAGCCGGCTCGAGGTACTTGAACGACGTGGCCAACAGCGGGTCCGTGCCGGTGGGCTTGGCCTTGACGCTCTCGTGCTTGAGGTAGCGATCAAGCCAACGCTGTACGTACACGCTCGTTAAAGCTTGCCCATAGCGGCTGGCCGGCAGGACCAACGGGATGTCGGTGTACTCGAGGTGGGTCGATGCCCGCGGGACGATCACCATGGAGTCGACCTTCTTGGCGCGCCATGCATCGAAGCCCGTCGCGCGCTCACGCTGAGGGGCAGGGTCACCGGGTGCAGGGACCAGTGACGAGCCGCCTGACAGCGCAGCGGGTGAGACAGTGAACCCGTACTCGGACTGAATACCCAACGCCGGCACCGACGGCGTGACCGGGCCGACATCGGTCAGGCCGCCGCCGACGTCAAGCCCGCCAGCCTGGAGCTTGTCGAGCGCGACAACGGCCGCCACGCGCTTGTCCGTTCCTTGAACCTTGGACACGGCGAACGCACCGAGCGAGTGACCGATGATCGCGAATCGGGTTGTACGGCCCTTGGTCGCGGTGCGCGTGTCGACGCTTCGGTCGAACTGCTTCCACAGCGGGTTGAATGAGTCGACCTTCGCACCTGCCGCACCGATGTTCGCGTACTTCTTCGTCGGTGTGGAGAAGAAGAAGTCCGTCGCGTCCTCGGTGCCCTTGACGAAGTTGGACGACTGTTGGAACGGGAAGCCGGGGCAGCCGGTCATCTCAGTGGGTTCTGGCTCGGAGAGGGGATTGCAGAACGGGAACGTATTGCCGGTCTGGTGGGGGAGCGTCTCGCTGGTGCCTTGGCCCTGTACGTCGTACGCAAGGACGACATAGCCTCGCTCGGCGAGGTCCTCGGCGAGCCACCTGTACATGCCTTGTGAGCCCTGGACCGATCCGGGCGTGAGTACGACACCCGGGAAGGGGCCCTTCAGCGATGCGCCCGTGTACGGATCCTTTGCGCCTGGCTTGGGGCTGAACACGTCACCACGGAGCAGAGCGCCGTACCGGTTCGTGAACGTGACGGGAGTGATGACGCCACGCGTTCCATTCCAACTCGCACGCAGGGGATTGCCCACATTCCAGCCGGGCACCACCATCGCAGCGGTCAACGCTAGACGGGTCGGCGTGGCTGCCTGCGCGAGAAGCTGGGCAACCGCGGTCGCGTTGCTCTCCTTGACGAGCGCTGGCAGATAGGCGGGATTCGCGAGCTGGCCTCCCGGACCTGTGATGCGCCCGTAGGCGTTCGCGATGTTGGTCAGGTCTCGCGCCAAGTACTCAGGGGTGCCCGGCTTGGGAGCTGCAGCGTGGGCGGGAGCCGCTGTGACAACGAGCGCCAGTGAGCACATGGCCGCGGACGCGATGCGGGAGAGCGAAGGCATGTCGGGATCAACGAGCGCTCTGACCCGATGTCACGGCGCCAGAGGTCAGGCTGGCGGAGGAGGATCCCGGCGCTCGACAACAGTTCGCTCACGGTTCTGACCATTGATGATGAGGCTCACGATGAGTCCGAGAGCTCCAGCGCCCATCAGGATGTAGCCGATTTGCACGAGGTCAACTTCGTTGATGTTGTCGCGGACTGCAAACGACAGGATTCCGCCAACTGCGAGAAGGAAGATAGATCCGCCGATGAACATGCATGTGCCTTTCGTAGGGGGCACTTCGAACGTACGCGGGATCCAGCCATCCGCATCTTTTGACAGGTGACCGCCTATGCTCGTCCGCGACGACAGCATCGACCGGAAGGCCTGCTCGTGGGAGAGCTCGTACGACTCGAAGTCAGCGACGGCGTGGGAACGATCCGCCTCGACCGGCCCAAGATGAATGCGCTCAATGCGCAGATGCAGAGCGAGATCATTGACGTATGCGCCGAGGCTGAGAGCCGCGACGACGTTGCCGCAGTTGTTGTGTACGGCGGCGAGCGAGTATTCGCCGCTGGCGCTGACATCAAGGAGATGGCGGACATGTCCCACGAGGACATGAAGAAGCACGCTCATCTCCTCCAGGACTTCACCAAATCACTTGGAGCCATCAACAAGCCGACCATCTCGGCGATCACCGGGTTTGCTCTGGGTGGGGGCTGCGAGGTCGCATTGTCGACAGACCTTCGATTTGCCGCCGACAATGCCAAACTCGGCCAGCCCGAGATCCTGCTCGGAATCATCCCCGGCGCCGGCGGTACGCAGCGTCTCGCGCGCCTGGTTGGTCCGGCGAAGGCCAAGGACCTGATCTTCACGGGACGGTTCATCGACGCCCAGGAGGCTCTCGCCATCGGGCTCGTCGACCAGGTCCACCCCGCAGAAGAGGTCTATGACAAGGCTGTCGAGTGGGCGAAGCAGTTCGTCGGTGGACCGAAGGTGGCGTTGGGTGCCGCGAAGCGGGCCATCGACCAGGGCCTCGACGTGTCGCTGGAGGATGGAATTGCAGTTGAACGCGACGAGTTTGCGGCGCTGTTTGCGACTGATGACCAAAAGGCGGGCATGATCTCGTTCATGGAGAACGGGCCCGGCAAAGCCACATTCAGCGGCCGCTGACTCATCGGATTTCGACGTGCGGGATCGCATGTTGGGGCACGTGACAGGCGGGGCGCATGGGGCATACTGAGGATCGACGTAAAGACGCGTGGCGCTACAACGAGAGGGAGTCATGACTGACTCAGAAGACAACCAGCCGGTCGAGCGCAAGCGGGCCGACCCGTTGCAGGTTGCCGCCGACATGCTGGCGCAGGAGGAGACGACCAACGATCGGGCGACCTCTAGCCCGCGCCGCGCGCCGGAAAGTCACTCCCATGCACGCGTCGAGGATGAGTCCGATTCGCCGAGGGCTCGCCGTGCTGCGGCCCGTGCCGCACGCCAGGAGGCGCTGGACAAGCGCCGCGAGGAGCGCGCCGCTGCCAAGGAGCTCGCGGCATCGCGACGTCGCGGTGGCGATGAGCAGGAGAGCACCAAGTCCCTTGCGGAGAAGCTCGACGAAGCGCGCGAGGCTGTATCGACACCGCCTGACCGCGAAGATTTTGGCACCGAAGAACCGCCTCAGCCGATCAGTTGGGGCAACACTCCCACCGCCGCTGACTTCTCAGACGAGCCCGAGCCCGAGCGCGAGCCGGAGCCGACACCTGAGCCGGTGCTGGAGTCTGCGCTCGCCGTTGCAGGACTTGCAGGCGAAGAGCCCGACCCCGAGACCAGCACGAACGACACTGAGTCGGAGCCCGAAGCTGACGACGTTCCTGACGTACCGCAGCGCGACGAGATGTACGCACCTCCAGTCGAAGCATCGACGTTCGCCGAGAAGCTTGCCGCAGCGAGCGCCGCTGCCCAGCAGCGCGTTGCCGCTGCACGCCAGGAAGCCGCGCGTCTCATGGAAGAGGCCGCGCGCGAGCGTGCTCAGGTCAGCGCCAGGTTGACCGCTGACGAAGCCGCACAGCGCGAAGTCAGCGCTGCCAAGCTGAAGGCTGCCGAACAAGCCGCCGCCGAGCGGGTGTCCGCTGCCCGTCAGGAAGCTGATCGCGTATCAGCCGACATCGAACGAGAGCGCGCTGCTGCTGCCGCCAAGATCACCGAGCTCCAGCAAGCCGCTGACGCTCGAGTCGCTGCTGCACAGGCCGCCGCTGACCGCCAGGCCGAACAGCGGATCAACGAAGCCAAGACTGAAGCCAAGCGTCTTGCCGATGCTGCGGAGGCTGAAGCCCGTACGACAGCCGAACGTCGCATGGCTGAGGCTGAGGTCGAGGCCCAAGAAGCAGCGCAGCGCAGGTTGGCTGATGCAGAGCGCGATGCACAGCGTCGCATCGAAGAGGCCCGAGCCGAAGCCGCAGAGGTTTCGGCGAAGGCCAAGGCAGATCGCGAAGCCGCTCTCGCGCAGCTCGCCCAGGAACGCGAAGAAGCAGACGCGCGTCTCGCTGAGGTGCGTGCCGAGTCCGAGCGGATTGTGCGCGAAGCCGAGCAGACATCAGCGAGCCACGTCTCCGCAGCCAAGGCTGAAGCCGAGAAGTTCGCCCAGGAGTCCGCAGCCGAGCGTGTCGCGATCGCCGTACGTGTGGCCGATGCCGAGCGTGCTGCCGAAGAGAAGCTCATTGCCGCCAAGCTCGAGGCCGATCGCCTCGCAGCCGAGGCCGCACGTCGTCACGAAGAAGCCGCTGCCGAGCTCGCTCGTGAACGTGACGAGGCGAAGGCTCTCGTCGAACGCGCCAACAAGGAAGCTGAGAGGCTCGCTCGCGAGGCTGAAGCCGAGCGTGCCGATGCAGCAGCCAAGTTGGCTGACGCTGAGCGGATGGCAGCCGAGAAGGTCAGGATCGCCGAGGCTGAAGCCGAACTCGTTGCGGCCAATGCGGCAGAGGCCGCACGCGCTGCTGCGGATGCTCGCAAAGAAGCCGAGCGCAAGCTCGCTGCCGATGTTGAGGCAGCGCGACTTGATGCTCAGGAGAAGATCGAGGAAGCCGAGAAGGCCGCCGCCGAACGTGTCGCAGCCGCCCAGGCTGAAGCCAAGCGTCTCTCCGACCGTTCGGTCGAAGATGCCCAGGCCCGCGTCGCGCAGGCCCAGGCTGAGGCTGAGCGAGTCACCGTGCAGTCCAAGCGGGACGCTCAGGAACGACTCTCCCAAGCCGTTGCCGCAGCGCGAGTTGCCGCGGAGGAGAAGCTTCAGGAAGCCGAGCGGACCGCACTCGAGTGGGTCGCAGCAGCCGAGGCTGAAGCAGAGCGCGTAGCGCAGGAACACATCGTGATGGCCAACCATTCGGCCGGCTCCACTCCGTTGACGGAGCCCGAACCGCTGGTGGCCGAGTTCGTGGACGAACAACCATCGGACGATCAACAGCCTGAGGCGGTGAGCGACGAGTCTGAGGCCCTCGCCCCCCCGATCAAAAAAAGAGTCGTCCGACGAAAGTGATTCTCACGACCTCGAGGTAGAAGAGTCAGCCACGCCCCAAAGCGGTGCGCCTGGCCTCAAGACCGCAGCGGCAATTCAGTCGATCTTTGGCAGCAACGAGGTCACTGACGTCGTAGACGCTGGGCCGTCGAAGGAAGAACGCCGTCAGGCGCAGGCTGAAGCCAAGGCATCCGATCGCGCAGCACGTCTGCAGGCAAAGGCCGAGGCCAGGGCAGCTCGCGCTGAGGAGAAGGCCGCCGCCAAGGCAGCCCGTGACGAGGACCGTGCGGCGGCGAGGGCAGCCAAGCTGGCAGCCCGTGAAGCTGCGGCCTCAGGCGACGACGGTGACGAGGAAATGCGGGCACGAGCCAAGGCTGATGAAGCCGAGGCCAAGGCTGTAGCCAAACTCGAACGCGAGGCCGCTATCCAAGCCAAGCGCGAAGCCCGCGACGCCGCTCGAGCCGCACGCAAGCAGCCCACGACCGAACCGGACGTCGACGACAGCGACGGCTCAGAGCGTCCGATTGCTGTGGCGGCCAAGCTGCAGCAGGACCACGAAGACGCAGAGCAGCGCGAGCGTGAGGCGCGCGAGGCCAAGGAACGCTCTGCACAGCTCAAGCGCGAGGCCTCCGAGGCTCGCAAGGCTGCGAAGGCCGAGCTCGCTGCGGCACGCCAGAAGGAGCGCGAGGAGGCTGCTGCCGCCAAGGCTGCAGCAAAGGCCGAGCGCGAGGATGCCAAGGCTGTCAGGGTCGCAGCAACGCCTTCGCAGGGCGCTGACGACGACCACATCGTCGAAGCCCCGCGCGAACCCAAGAAGTCTCTGCTCGAGCGACTCCTGCCCGAACAGGCTGACCGGACGGGCGACGACGAGGACGCACCGTCCAACTTCGTGCCAACCCTCGCGGTTGTGCTCGGAGCCCTCGGATTCGTGTTCTCAGTGATCCTTGCGATCGGCGCGTTCATGGTGGCGCTCAATCCGCAGGATGAAGGCGGGCTGTTCAAACTCGTCTCCAACATCTGTGATGCGCTCGTCGGTCCGCTTGGAGGCCTGTTCTCGTTCTCAGGAGTCAACGGCGAAAGCAAGGAATCACTCGTGGCCTGGGGACTTGGAGCGCTCGGATATCTCGTTCTCGGTCTGTTCGCGCAGTCGTTCCTGCGTTCGCGTGCCGAGGACGACTGACTCCTGGAGTCGGTCAATTGACGCGTTGCGCGAGCAACGTGGTGTGACCTAACCCATGCCGCTGGGGGTCGCTCCCATTGCTACGCCTCGGTAACATTCAGGTCACAAGAGACCACTTCGATCCGGCGCCCTGCGCCATGGGATGGTGGCTCTGCACCCCTAACTCACAGGAGGGTCCCTCGTGACCAAGATCGTTGTTGCGGTCAAGTACGTCCCAGACGCAACCGCCAACCGCTCGTTCAACGCTGACAACACCGTTGACCGTGATGGCGTTGACGGCCTGCTGTCGGAGCTCGACGAGTACGCGGTCGAGCAGGCACTGCAGATCATCGAGGCCGGTGAGGGCGAAGTAACCGTCCTTACAGTTGGCCCGGACGATGCAGCTGATGCGATCCGCAAGGCTCTGCAGATGGGCGCCGATGCTGGCGTACACGTCAAGGACGATGCGATCCACGGTTCTGACGCCTTCGCCACGTCCCTCGTGTTGGCTGAAGCGATCAAGAAGCTCGACTACGACCTGCTGTTCTTCGGCATGACCTCGACTGATGGTGGCATGGGCGTTGTCCCGACTCTCGTCGCCGAGCGTCTCGGCGTCCCCGCCGTGACTTTCGCTTCCGAGGTCACCGTCGATGGCGACACGGTCAAGATCCGTCGCGATGGCGACGTAGCTGCTCAGACGGTTGAGGCGACCGGCAAGGTCGTCGTCAGCGTCACTGACCAGACCGGCGAAGCTCGCTACCCGTCGTTCAAGGGCATCATGGCCGCGAAGAAGAAAGAGGTCCAGGAATGGAGCCTCGCTGACCTCGGCCTCGACGCTGCAAGCGTCGGCCTCGACAACGCCTGGTCCAAGGTTGAGTCGTTCGAGCCCCGCCCGGCACGCACTGCCGGCGAAATCGTGACCGATGAGGGAGACGGCGGCACCAAGCTCGCCGAGTTCCTTGCCTCCAAGAAGTTCGTCTGAGAAGGAACTGACCTATGTCTGAAGTTCTCGTAGTCGTCGACCACGTCGACGGAGCCGTTACCAAGCCCACCCTCGAACTGCTGACGATCGCCAAGCGTCTCGGCGAGCCGTCCGCGATCTACTTCGGCGGCGGCGCTGTGCCGTCCGTGCTCGCTGAGCACGGCGCTGAAAAGATCTACCAGCTCGATGACGCTGCCTACACCGACTTCCTGGTCGCGCCCAAGGCTGAGGCAATCGCGAAGATTGCTGGCGACTCGTCGCCCGCAGCTGTGCTGCTGTCCTCGAGCGCCGAGGGCAAGGAGATCGCCGCTCGCGTCGCTCTCAAGATCGAGTCGGGTCTCATCACCGACGCTGTCGACGTCACCGCTGATGGTGTGACGACGCAGTCGGTTTTCGCCGGTAACTTCACGGTCCAGTCCAAGGTCACCAAGGGTGCCTCGGTCATCACCGTCAAGCCCAACTCGGCCAACCCCGAGGCATCGGCTGGCGCCGGCGCTGTCGAGGCCGTCTCGGTCGACATCTCGGATGCAGCCAAGGGTGCCAAGATCACTGACTCACAGCCCAAGGCAGAGTCGGGTCGCCCCGAGCTCACCGAAGCTGCCATCGTCGTCGCAGGTGGACGCGGTACTGGCGGTGACTTCTCCGAGGTCGAGGCATTCGCTGACTCGCTCGGTGCAGCTGTTGGCGCCTCGCGCGCAGCGGTTGACTCGGGTTGGTACCCGCACTCGTTCCAGATCGGTCAGACCGGCAAGACGGTTTCGCCCCAGCTGTATGTCGCCAACGGCATCTCGGGCGCGATCCAGCACCGTGCCGGTATGCAGACGTCCAAGACGATCATCGCGGTCAACAAGGACGACGAAGCACCGATCTTCGAGCTCGTCGACTTCGGTGTCGTGGGAGACCTCAAGACGGTCCTCCCGCAGGCCACCGATGAGATCAAGAAGCGCAAGGGCTGATCAGCAACACGCTCACCCTTTCGAACGGCCGGTCCCACTGGGGCCGGCCGTTCGTCATTTGCGCCTGATTCGACCGGGCGATGTCAGAGTGATCCGCTGGAACTATTGACATTCAAAATTCGTATGCCGGATTTCCCCCGCCTGAGTTTGGTAACACTTTGATTACGGAGCCCTTCCGCGCTATTCCGTGAACCAGTACCAGTGATAGCAATGGGGGTGCGCGCGCTCAGCGTGCACACACAATCACAGGAGGAATCCATGCGACTCTCTCGGCGTACACGCCTTGCGGGTGTGGCATTCGTCGCTGTCGGCAGCCTTACCTTGGCGGCTTGCGGTGGCGGAAGCGACGATAAGTCCGGCGGAACCGATTCGGTCATCACGGTCTACGGGACCAACCCGCAGAACCCGCTGATCCCGACGGCTACCAACGAGGTCGGTGGCGGTGACCCGCTCGACAACCTGTTCTCGGGTCTGGTTGCCTACAACACCGACGGTTCGGTCACCAACGAGGTCGCTGAGTCCATCGAGCCTGACGCGGCCAAGAAGGTTTGGACCGTCAAGATCAAGAGTGGCGAGAAGTTCACCAACGGTGAGGCCATCACGGCTGACTCGTTCGTGAAGGCGTGGAACTACGGCGCCAACCCTGCCAACAAGCAGCTCAACAACTACTTCTTCTACCCGATCGAGGGCACCGACGACATCGGTAACACTGTCGACGGCGACACGGTCAAGGGCCTGAAGGTTGTTGACGACAGCACGTTCACCGTCACGCTGAAGGCACCGGAGTCGGACTTCCCGCTCCGCCTCGGCTACTCGGCTTACTTCCCGGTCCCCGAAAGCGCCTATGGCCCCGACGGCAAGATCACCAAGGAGTTCGGCGAGCGTCCGATCGGTAACGGTCCGTACAAGCTGACCAAGAGCGGCTGGGAGCGCAACAAGCAGATCTCGCTTGAGCCCAACCCGGACTACGACGGAATCCACAAGCCGAAGAACGGCGGACTGGTGTTCAAGTTCTACGCAGGTGGCGGAACTGACGCTGCTTACACCGACGTTCAGTCGGGCAACCTCGATGTTCTCGACCAGGTGCCGCCGAGCGCGCTCACCACATTCGAGAGCGACGACAAGGTTGCGGCGTACAACGAGCCCGGTTCGAGCTTCTCCTCGCTGACGATTCCCGAGAAGCTTGCTCACTTCGAAGGTGCTGAGGGCGACCTGCGTCGCGCTGCCATCTCGCTGGCCATCAACCGCCCCGAGATCACCGAGAAGATCTTCAACAACGCTCGTACACCCGCGAAGGACTTCACTTCGCCCGTGCTCGATGGTTGGACGGACAAGGTCGAGGGCAATGACGTCCTGACCTTCAACGCTGAAGAGGCCAAGAAGAAGTGGGCCGAGGCTGACGCAATCTCGAAGTGGGACGGCAAGTTCGTTGTCGCCTACAACGCTGACGGCGCTGGCAACAAGGAGTTCACCGAGGCGATGACCAACCAGGTCAAGAACGTCCTCGGCATCGACTCCGAGCCGAAGGTCTACCCGACGTTCGATGAGCTCCGCAAGGAAGTCACCGAGCGCACGATCAAGACCGCCTTCCGTACCGGTTGGCAGGCCGACTACCCGTCGATGCTCAACTACCTCGGTCCGATCTACGCCACTGGCGCAGGTTCGAACGACGGTGACTACACCAACCCGGCATTCGACAAGCTGATCTCGGAGGCTTCGGCCGCTGAGGGCGATGAGCGCTACAAGCTCATCGGTGAAGCTCAGGCCATCCTTCTGAAGGAACTGCCGGCCATCCCGCTGTGGTACCAGAACGCCACCGCAGTGACGAACAAGGACCTCAACGGGTTCGAGTTCAACTGGAAGCAGAAGCCCGACTACTACAAGCTCACCAAGTAGTAGCCAGGTCCGACTAACGAGCGGGGGCAGCCACCTGGCTGCCCCCGTCTCGTCGGGCCTCCCAGGCGGATGGTTCAACACGGGGAGTACCGTGGCGGCCATCCGTGATCTGCCCTTCCACGGACTCAAGGAGGCCAACCCATGTGGTGGTACGTCGCCAAGCGGTTGTTGCAAACCATCCCAGTGTTTCTGGGCGCCACGCTGATCCTCTTCATCTTGCTGAAGCTGCGACCGGGCGACCCGATTCTCAACTTGGCCGGCAACAAGCCGGTCTCCCAAGAAGTACGCGACGCGCTCGCTGCGCAGTACCACCTCGACGACCCGCTGTTCGTCCAGTGGTTCCAGTTCGCCAAGAACGCCCTAACTTTCAATTTCGGTGAGACCTTCGCCGGTCAGCCCGTCTTCGACCTGATCAAGCAGACCTTCCCGGTCACCGTTGTCCTCGCCCTCATGGCCCTGACGATCGACGCGGTTCTCGGTATCGCCATCGGTACGTTCGCCGGTCTCCGCCGCAATGGCTGGTTCGACTCGAGCGCCCTGGTCGTCTCACTGCTCCTCATCTCGATCCCGATCTTCGTGGTCGGCTTCGTGATGCAGCTCGTGTTCGGTGTGAAACTGGGATGGACGTCTCCGACGGTCGGTAGTGACTGGACGATTGGCGACTTGATCCTTCCGGCGATCGTGCTGGCCATCGCCAACTTCGCTTACACAATCCGACTCACTCGCACCTCGGTGGCTGAGAACCTCAGCGCCGACCACGTACGTACGGCTCGTGCCAAGGGACTCTCGGAGCGACTCGTCATCAGGAACCACGTGCTCCGCAACTCGCTGGTGCCAGTCGTCACTTACATCGGCATCAACCTCGGTTCGTTGATGGCTGGCGCTGTCATCACCGAGACCATCTTCAACGTGCCGGGCATCGGCAACGCGGCCTACGTCGCCATCCAAAAGGGCGAGACCTCGACTGTCGTCGCAATTGTGACGTTCATGGTCATGGTCTACGTGCTCATGAGCCTCCTGGTGGACTTGATCTACGCCCTACTTGACCCGAGGATCCGTTATGTCTGAGACACGAGAGGGCCAGGAGCGATTCGTCGCCCCGATCGAAGAGACCCCGCTACGAGCGATTGACGCAGTCAACGTCGACGCGGTGCCCGAAAACCAGTGGAAGGAAGCCTGGAAGCGTCTGCGGACGTCGTTCCTGTTCTGGTTCGCCGTCGCCATCCTCGCGGTCATTGCAGCGATGATCTTCCTTCCTGGGTTGTTCACTGACGTTTCCGCCGACGCCGTGGGCAAGCTGGAGAACAGCTTCGCTCCTGCGAGCGAAGGTCACCCGTTCGGCTTCAACCAGCAGGGTGAAGATGTGTGGGCCAACGCGGTCTACGGCGCGCGTGCCTCGGTTGCCGTCGGAGTGCTCACCACGATCATCACGGCCATTCTCGGCATGGTGACGGGTGCGATCGCGGGCTTCTACGGCGGCATCGCCGACACGTTGATCTCTCGCTTCAGCGACATCTTCTTCTCGATCCCGTTGCTGCTCGCGTGCATCGTGGTCATCTCGGTCCTCAACAACACGTTCCCCGATCGTGGGTTCTGGGCCTCAGTCCTGGTGGTGGTGATGGCCCTTGCTTTGTTTGCCTGGCCACAGATCACTCGCCAGATGCGAGGAGCGGTGCTCGAGATCAAGAACCTCGAGTTCGTCGACGCCGCGACCGCAATCGGCGCATCGAAGATGAAGAACCTTCGTCGCCACATCGTCCCCAACGCGTTGGCGCCGGTCATTGTGACGGCGACGATCTCGCTGGGCGTGTTCATCGTTGCCGAGGCATCGCTGTCATTCCTGGGCCTTGGCCTCCCGCAGAACGTTGCCTCATGGGGCAACGACCTGTCGGATGCTCAGGTGCAGGTTCGTTCCGGTCAGCACCTCAACGTCATGTACGTACCGGCAGCCGCTCTAGCACTCACCGTCCTCGGCTTCATCCTGCTGGGTGAGGCCGTACGCGAAGCCCTCGACCCGAAGGCGAGGAAGAAGTGAACAACTCCACACCCCTTCTCCAGATCGAAGACCTGAGCGTCGGCTTCCACGCTGGCAAGGAGATCCTCACGGCCGTCGATGGCGCCAACCTGACGATCTATCCCGGTCAGACCATTGCGATCGTGGGCGAGTCCGGTTCGGGCAAGTCGACTCTTGCGCACGCCGTGATCGGGTTGCTGCCCGGCACCGGCAAGGTGACCGGCGGTGCGATCAAGTTCGATGGCGCCGACATCAGCCACGCCGGCAAGGGACAGATCCTCGCACTTCGTGGATCTTCGATCGGCCTCGTTCCTCAGGACCCGATGTCCAACCTCAACCCGCTGTGGCGGGTTGGAGCGCAGATCAAGGAAGCACTCGTCGCCAACGGTGTTGCGACTGGTGCGGCCGCTGACAAGCGCGTCGTCGAGCTGCTCGAGGAGGCTGGTCTGCCGGACGCTGAGCGTCGTGCACGCCAGTACCCCCACGAGTTCTCGGGCGGAATGCGTCAGCGTGCTCTGATCGCGATGGGTCTTGCTGCTCGACCGAAGCTGCTGATTGCCGACGAGCCGACCTCGGCTCTCGACGTGACGGTCCAGAAGCAGATCCTCGATCACCTCGACAAGCTGACAGATGACCTCGGTGTCGCGGTCATGCTGATCACCCACGACCTCGGCCTTGCTGCAGAACGTGCCGACCACCTCGTCGTGATGTACCGCGGTCGGGTCGTCGAGTCAGGTCCGGCGCGGGCAATTCTGCAGAACCCTGAGCACCCGTACACCAAGCGTTTGGTCTCGAAGGCGCCGTCGTTGGCGTCCCAGCGGCTGTCGTCCATCAAGGCGCGCGCGGAAGTGCGGGAGCAGGCGGTGCAGACTGCCGCCGAGATCGCCGAGGAGATCGCCCACAGCGAGACCGAGCTCGGCAAGGGCAAGACCGACATCATCGTGGTCGAGAACCTGACGAAGATCTTCTCGCTGCGCGGTGCCAAGCCCTGGCAGAAGATCCCGTTTGCAGCCGTGGATGACGTGTCGTTCACGCTCAAGCGCGGTACGACGACGGCAATCGTTGGCGAGTCCGGCTCGGGCAAGTCGACAGTGGCACGCATGGTCCTCGACCTGTTGCCGCCGACCTCGGGCAATGTGCTGTTCGACGGTCACAACCTGCGCGACCTCAAGTCCAAGGAAGAGCGCCTGCGCCTGCGTCGTCAGATGCAGCCGGTGTTCCAGAACCCGTATGCGTCACTCGATCCGCTCTACTCGATCTACAAGTCGATCGAGGAGCCGCTCCGCACGCATGACATCGGCACCAACAAGCAGCGCGAGGCCCGCGTACGCGATCTACTCGATCGAGTTTCGCTGCCGACGACGGTGATGTCGCGCTATCCGGGGGAGTTGTCGGGTGGTCAGCGTCAGCGCGTGGCGATCGCACGTGCTCTGGCTCTTGAGCCCGAGGTTGTCATCTGCGATGAGGCTGTCTCGGCGCTCGATGTGTTGGTGCAGGCCCAGATCCTGGAGCTACTCAATGACCTGCAGGCCGAGCTTGGTCTGAGCTACTTGTTCATCACGCACGACCTCGCAGTCGTACGTCAGATTGCTGACAACGTGCTGGTGATGCAGGACGGCAAGGTCGTGGAGTCTGCTTCGGTCACCGAGGTGTTCGACAACCCGCGCGAGGCCTACACGCGCAAGTTGCTGGATGCCATCCCCGGTGCCTCGATCGAGCTCGGAAAGTGACGAAGTAGTCCTTCTGACGGGTTGACCCATTCGAACAGATGTTCGAAGATTGATGGATGACCGTTGCCCTCTCGCCGACCCCTGAATCCTCAAAACTCAGCGAGCTGCGCGAACGCGTCAACCAGATGCAGGGTCGACCAGCTTCGCAACCCGTAGCGACACATCCTGCGCTCGCCGGTCTGCTGCAATTGCAGACCGGATCGAGCTATGGCGTCGATTCGGCGAGCCTGGCGATTGCACTGATGGCTGGCCCTTCGGCCGATGGAGCCTGGTGTGGGGTCGTCGGGTCGGCAGAGCTGGGCCTCGAGGCTGCGGCGGCTGCTGGTGTCGAGTTGCGCCGTACGATCCTGGTTCCCGATCCGGGTGACGCTTGGCTCGAGGTCACCGCTGCGCTGATCGACGTGCTCGGCGTTGTGGTCCTGCGCGCTCCTTCGTCGATCACCGACGGTGAGGTGGCGCGACTCAGCGCCCGACTGCGTCAACGCGGGGCAATCCTCATCTCGTGGGGCGACTGGCCGCGATGTGAGGCGCGACTGACGATGCGCGATGCCCAGTGGGGTGGGCTGGGGCAGGGGCATGGTCACCTGCAGGCACGCCAGGTGACGGTCGACGTACAGCGAGGCACCGCGCCCGCCCGATCGGGTCGGCTCTGGTTGCCTGACGCCGATCTCGCGATTCGTCGGGTTGAGTCAGAGGCCAAGCCCACCGTGCTCAGGAGCGTCAGCTGATGCCGCGGACCATGGTGATGTGGGCACCGGACTGGCCGATCGTTGCGGCAGACCTGCCGCCTTCGCAGCCTGCTGCGGTGCTCGACAAGGGGCAGGTGCTGGCCTGCTCCCAGGCGGCACGCGCGGAGGGCGTACGCCGTGGCATGCGTCGCCGCGATGCCCAGTCGCGCTGCCCTGGCCTGGTGCTGCACGACTACAACGCCGATGCTGATGCGCGCGGATTTGAGGCGGTGCTCACCGCGATCGAGGCGTTGAGTCCTGGAGTCGCCCCATTGCGGCCGGGATTGTGCGCGTTGCGGGTGCCGAGTCGCTTCTATGGCGGGGAGGCCGAGGCGGCGGCGGTCATCGCCGAGCGGTTGGTCGGCATCGGTGTGTGGGACGTACGCATCGGCATCGCCGACGGATTGTTTGCCGCTGAGCTGGCTGCTCGCCGGGCGTTGGCGCAGGACAGTCTCGCGATCCCGCGAGGTGGTTCGGCGCACTTCCTGCGCGACCTCCCGATTGACGCCCTCGACGATGCCGATCTCGTCGGACTGCTGCGACGTATGGGTCTGCAGACCCTCGGTGACTTTGCTGGGCTGCCCGCCGCTGACGTACATACGCGATTCGGTACGCATGGGGAGTTGCTGCACCGGCTGGCTCGTGGGCTCGACCCGCTGCCTGTCGGAAGTCGGCAGGTGCCGCCGGAGTTCGACGCGACGCTGCTGCTGGAGCCACCCCTCGAGCTGATCGAGCCGATCGCGTTCAGCCTGCGCACCACCGCCGAGGGCTTCGTCAAAGATCTCGCTGCCCATGGTCTGGTCTGCACGACAGTGCTGATCGAGGTCGATGCCGATGGCTCGTTGGCGACGGCTCGGCGCTGGATGCATCCGCGTTGGTTCGGTGCCACCGATCTGATCGACCGGGTCCGTTGGCAGCTGCAGGCCGATGGTGCCGTACGCGCACCCGTCGATGCCGTACGACTGATCCCCGAAGTCACTGAGCCGCTCGGCGACCATGCCGACAGCCTGTTTGGCGGTGGACCCGACGAGCGAGTGGAGCGCGGAGTCGCAAGAGTGCAGAGCATCGTCGGCCATGAGTCGGTGGTGTCGGCATCGGTGCAGGGCGGCCGGGGTCCTGCCGAGCGGCGGCTGCTGGTCCCGTGGGGTGAACGTGCCGTGGCCAAGCGATCCGCGGGACTGCCGTGGCCGGGCAGCCTGCCACCGCCGGCGCCGGCAACCGTCTATACCGAGCCGCATGAGGCTCTGGTCGTGGGCGCCGAAGGGCAGCCGATCGGGGTCACTGGTCGCGGGGTGATCACGGGGGAGCCGGCTCGGTTCAGGGCGGCCGTAGGCAGCGACTGGCAGCCCGTGGCGTCGTGGGCAGGCCCGTGGCCGGTCGACGAGCAGTGGTGGGACGAAGCCTCGTCGCGTCGGCTGGCCCGCTTCCAGGTCGTCGGCGTCGACGGCAGCGCCTGGCTGATGCTCGTCGAGAACGGCACCTGGTGGACTGAAGCGAGATATGACTGATGGGCTGGTCCAATCCGGACATGCCGTGGCGGGAGCTGGAGCGGCGGCTCTCAGGTCGTACGACACCCAATGATCGTCCTGTCCCTGACGGTGGCGACGGGCCGGGCTTCTCGCGCAAGCGCCCCACGTACGAGCCCACCGAGACGATCCGGCGACCCGATGGACCGGTCGTGCCCTACGCCGAGCTGCACTGCCACAGCAACTTCAGCTTCCTCGACGGTGCGAGTGGTCCCGATACGTTGGTCGAGGAGGCAATCAGCCTGGGACTGCACGGTCTGGCGATCACCGACCACAACGGGTTCTACGGGGCGCCGCTCTTTGCCGAGATCGCCCAGAAGTATGAGTCTGAGCAATTGCTCACGATCTATGGGGCCGAGCTCTCGCTGGGACTGAGCGGTCCGCAGAACGGTGTCGCTGATCCCGAGGGCAGTCACCTGTTGGTGCTGGCACGCGGGGTCGAGGGCTATCACCGGCTCGCTGGTGCCATGACCGAAGCGCACTTCCGTGGCGACGAGAAGGGGCGTCCGGTCTACGACCTCGACGAGCTCGCCGAGATGGGGCGTGACCACTGGTTGGTGCTGACGGGCTGCCGCAAGGGTTCCGTACGCCAAGCCCTCGCAGGTGGGGGGCGTGAGGCAGCCGCCAAGGAACTCGATCGACTGACGGCGATGTTCGGTCACGACAATGTCGTCGTCGAGCTGATCGACCATGGGTTCCCGACTGACAGCGCCATCAATGACGCGCTCGCAGCCCTTGCTGCCGATCACGGGCTACCGATCGTGGCAACCAACAACGTCCACTACGCCAAGCCGGCAACTCATCAGCTCGCTGCGGCAACCGCCGCCGTACGTGCGCGGCGCAGCCTGGCAGACATGGACGGCTGGCTGCCGACGTCGAGCTCGGCGCACCTGCGATCGGGAGCGGAGATGCAGCGACGTTTTGCCCGCTACCCCGGCGCCGTGCAGCACAGCGTCAGGATCGCCGACGAGGTCGCGTTCGACCTACGGGCGGCGACACCGCGACTACCGCGCCGCGGCATACCCGAGGGCCACACTGCGATGAGCTGGCTGCGCGAGCTGGCCGATCGAGGCATACGTACGCGCTACGCGCACAACATCGACAAGGCGCGTGAACGCATCGAGCGGGAGCTTGCAGTGATCGAGGAGAAGGACTTCCCGGGCTACTTCCTGATCGTTCACGACATCGTCAAGGAGGCCAAGCGGCGCAAGATCCTGTGCCAGGGCCGAGGCTCGTCAGCCAACTCAGCGCTTTGCTACGCGCTGGGCATCACCGCAGTCGACTCAATCTTCTACAACCTGCCCTTCGAGCGTTTTCTCGCCACGACCCGTGAGGAGGAGCCCGACATTGACGTCGACTTCGACTCAGCCCGGCGCGAGGAGGTCATCCAGTGGGTCTACGAGACCTACGGTCGCCACAACGCGGCACAGGTCGCAAACGTCATCAGCTATCGACCTCGCTCGGCTGTCCGTGATGCCGCCAAGGCGCTCGGCTACTCAACAGGTCAACAGGACGCCTGGTCCAAGCAGATCGACGGGTGGAGCTCGATCTCGGCCGGCGAGACCTCGGAGGTGCCAAAACAGGTCGTCGATCTGGCCAATCAGCTGATCAAGGCGCCACGCCATCTCGGCATCCACTCGGGCGGGATGATCCTGACCGAGCGGCCCATCGGCGAGGTGTGTCCCATCGAGCGCGGCCGTATGAAGGACCGCACAGTCCTGCAGTGGGACAAGGACGCGTGCGAGTGGATGGGACTGGTCAAGTTCGATCTGCTCGGCCTCGGCATGCTCGGCGCGCTCAACCACACCCTCGAGATCGTCGCCGAGCACCTGGGGGAGGAGTTGACGCTCGACACGATCCCCAAGGAAGAGGCAGCGGTCTACGACATGTTGTGTCGCGCCGACTCGATTGGTGTGTTCCAGGTTGAGAGCCGTGCCCAGATCGGCACACTCCCGCGCCTGCAACCGCGCTCCTACTACGACCTGGCGATCGAGATCGCGCTGATCCGCCCAGGTCCGATCCAGGGTGGCGCGGTGCACCCCTACATACGTCGAGCCACCGGCAAGGAGGAGGTGACCTACCCGCACCCGATCCTCGAGCCGGTGCTGGAGCGCACCAAGGGCGTGCCGCTGTTCCAGGAGCAGCTGATGCAGATGGCGATCGCGATCGGCGACTGCACCGGTGATGAGGCCGACCTGCTGCGCCGGGCGATGGGTTCCAAGCGAGGCATCGAACGCATTGAGTCACTGCGCGAGAAGCTCTACGACGGTATGGCGAGGCATGGGCTCAGCGAGGAAGAGTCCGACGTGATCTATCTCAAGATCCAGTCCTTTGCCAACTTCGGCTTCGCCGAGAGCCACGCCCTGAGCTTTGCCCTGCTGGTCTATGCCAGCTCATGGCTCAAGCTGCACTATCCCGGTGCGTTCCTGGCGGCGCTGCTGCGCAATCAGCCGATGGGGTTCTATTCACCGCAGTCGCTGGTCACCGATGCTCGCCACCACGGAGTGAAGATCCTGCGTCCTGACATCGTGCACTCCAGAGCCGTGGCTGACCTCGAACTCGGAGCCACGGGGCCAACCGGTCAAGACGTCTGCCTCGAACGTGTCCAGGATCCGGTGCCGCGGTTCATACGCGGCACGGCCGATCCGACGCCTGAGCACCGACGCGATGGCGCCTTTGCCGTACGCCTGGGGCTCGACGAGGTGCAAGGACTCGGCACCGAGATTGCCGAGCGCATCGTCTCCGTACGTGCCGAGCGTCCTTTTGCTGACATGGCAGATGTCGCGCGCCGGGCGGAGCTGACCGTCGCCCAGATGGAGTCACTGGCGACAGCCGGAGCATTCGACGGCTTTGGCATCAGTCGCCGGCAGGCGCTCTGGAATGCCGGTTATGCCGAGCGTTCCGACCAGCTTGAGGGCACTTCTGTCACTCTGCCGCCACCAACGTTGCCCGGTATGAGCGATGTCGAGTTGACGATGGCAGACCTCTGGGCCACCCGTATCTCGCCCGAGACCCACCCGATTGAGCACCTGAGGCCGCTGCTGGAGAGTGAGGGCATCTACTCCGTCGCGGGTCTGGCCAAGGCCGAGGCAGGGCGTCGGGTCAAGGTCGGCGGACTCATCACCCACCGTCAGCGACCGGCCACAGCAGTGGGAGTGACCTTCCTCAACATCGAGGACGAGACCGGCATGCTCAACGTCGTGTGCTCGGAGGCGCTGTGGAAGCGCTATCGCAGGGTTGGCCGCAATGCGGCCGGGATGATCATTCGCGGCACCCTTGAGCGCTATGAGGGAGTGACCAATCTGGTCGCCGACAAGCTCGAGCGCATCGAGACGGTCTACCCACAGGCCGCCTCCGCCATCCCCGCAAAACACAGCGGCCGCAACTTCCGGTAGGGAAGCTGCGGCCACTTGGAAGAACTAGTCAGACGACGACGCCCTCGGGCGCTTCCTCGTCGACCAGCTCGTGGTGCTTCACGTTCAGGAAGATCCAGACGATTGCCGAGGCAGTCCAAATCATGAATGCACCGACCAGGAAGGCGTGTGTCGCACCCGACGTAAAGGCGCTCTGACCAACCAGGTCACTGATGCGCTGCTGCACATCAGCCGACGGAGTGCCTCCGCCACCGGACATCGATGCCGAGATGTCCGCAGCCCGCTCGCGGGTGAAGTGCACGGCGATCGTCGAGAGAGCGGCGAGGCCGATGGCGCCACCGACCTGCTGCATCGTGTTGAGCACGCCGGAGCCGATGCCCGAGTCCTCATCCGGGATGCCGTGCACGGCAACCAGCATCATCGAGACGAACGTCAGACCCATACCGAACGACATCAGGACGACCCAGGGAGCAATCGCGGTCCAGTAGTTGATGTCGTTGCCGGCAAATCCGCCGTTGGCGGCGAGGCTGGCCAGGGTGGCCGGGCTGTCGTCAACGGTGATGCGAGAGAACGCGAACAGTGCCATACCGGCGAGGATGGTTCCCGTACCAGCGAGCCACCTCGGGTCGACCTTGGCAATCAGCTTCGACGAAATCGTGGCGCCGGCGATCATGCCGAAGGTGAACGGCAGGAACGCGAAGCCCGTACGCAGGGAGCTGTAGCCCATCACGTTCTGGACCATCAGGGACAGGAAGAAGAACATGGCGAACATTGCTGCAGGCGTGATCATCATCGACACGAGTGCCGTGGCGCGGGCCCGGCTGGCGAAGATGCTGAGCGGCAGGAGCGGGTTCTTCACAGTGCGCTCGATCTGGACGAAGGCGACGAGCAGGACCACGGCGGCGACCAGTGTGCCGATCGTGACCGAGTCACCCCAGCCGTAGCGGGAGTCGCCGGCGCGCGACAGTCCGTAGACCAGCGAGGTGAGGCCGAGCGTGCCGGACACTGCACCGGGGATGTCGAGGGCGGTGTGCTGCGGCTCGCTCTCCTTGAGGAAGCGCGGCGCGATGAACGCTGCGAACAGGCCGATCGGGACGTTGATCAGGAAGGTCAGGCGCCATCCTTCGAGGCCGCTGACCTCCAGGCCAGTCAGCCAGCCGCCGAGGATCAGGCCGATGGCTGCGCCAACGCCGGACAGCGCTGCGTACACGGAGAATGCGCGGTTGCGCAGGGGACCGGCGGGGAACGTCGTCGAGATCAGTGCGAGGGCAGCGGGAGCGGCCATGGCGGCACCGACTCCCTGCAGACCACGCGAGCCGAGCAGCATCGCTTCGTTCTGGGCGAGACCGCCCAGAGCCGATGCGAACGAGAACAAGACGAGGCCGAGCATGAAGATTCGGCGGCGTCCGTAGAGGTCAGCGAGGCGGCCACCCAGCAGGAGCAGGCCACCGAACGCTAGGGCGTAGCCCGTGACGATCCACTGGAGGTTGTTCTGCGTGATGTCGAGGTCGTGACCGATGTAGGGGAGTGCGATGTTGGCGATCGTGCTGTCGAGCACGACCATGAGCTGGGCCATGCAGATGACGACGAGCGCCCATCCCAGCTTCTCGTTGGAGGTCGAGGGCTGATCCTCGACCGCGATGGTGGTTGTCATGAAGCGTCCTTGGGGGTTGAAGGTTTGAGAACTGCGGGGAGGATCACCTGGTCGATGACCTTGGTGATGGATTCGGTTGTGGCTGGTTGACCCAGGAAGAACTGGCGATGCATGACGATGGCGGCAAGTGCAGGGCCGACAATGTCGAGATCGAGGTCGTCGCGGATCTCGCCGCGTTCCTCGGCCCGTTCAAACAGGACGCGAGTGGCCTCAACCTTGGGGCCGACGAACAGCTCGCGGAAGCCTGCTGCGAACTCGGCGTCACGAGTCAGCGCGGTGATGACACTGCCGAACACCGCAAGCGAGCGCTCGTCTGTCAGACCGCCGTGACCGCAATACGAAGCGATGAGGTCGCCTCGCAATGAGCCGGTCTCGGGTGCTTCGCCAATCGGCCCCTTCTGGGCGAGGACTGCCTCGAGAACGAGGCTTGCCTTCGTCTCCCAGCGGCGGTAGAGCGTTGCCTTGGATGCACGCGCGGCCGAGGCCACCGCGTCCATCGTCAAACGGTCATAGCCGACGTCCGCGAGGACATCGAGCGTGGCTTCGAGAATCTCTTGCTCACGCTCTCCCTCCACACGGGGTCGAGCTGCGGCTGCTACTTCTGCCGGGGTCATACGGGGCTCCTTGATGGAACGAAACTGTTTCGTACCATCAGACGGTACGACATCGTTCCATCGACATGCAAGCCGGCCATTGTGTGACCTGCCGCACAGGGCTAGAAGTAGTCGCGGATGTGCACCTGGCGTCCACCGAAAGCGGCGTCCCAGGTCTCGTCGTCGGCGATCTCGCCACCCGTGAGTTGGCTCGTGCTGCGCAGGTTAGCGCACGACTGGGCGCCGGCGTAGAGCGCGGCGAGCCCCTGAGGCGTGAGTTCGCGGGTGTCCTTGTGTGTGGTTGGTTGACACTCGCCGGTACCGGCGTCGAGGGAGAGTGAGTAGCGATCACCATCGACGCTGAACGGCAGTTCTGCAGTGATCGCCCGAGGATAGGACCGCAGCGACAGCGCCTTGTCGACCTGAAGGATGCTGAGCATGTAGGGCGTCGAGGCGGTGATCTGCCAATGCGAGGTTGGCAGCAGCAGGCGTACGGGATCGTCTCCTGAGGTTCGGATCGAGGTGGTCGGTGCCACCCCAGCAAAGGTTCCGAGCATGTTTAGAAGGGCCGCATAGGCGTCGGCGTTGCGGGCGATCAGGTCGGCGACCTCGATCTTGGCGTCCGCCTCATAGCCCTCGCCGCGATTCCAGGCGGCGTAGCCGGTGACGGTGCCGTTGCTGTCGACCGCCAGCGTGATGCCGGAGTAGGCGGCCAGGCCGTCGGCGTCGACGATGCCGCCCATGGATGGGCTGGTCCTGGTCAGGGGGCCGTTTTGCTCGCTTGACCAAGCGTCGTAGATCTCGCGGATCGCGGCCAGGTCATCGACCGTGGCGCGGCGCGTGGTGGTTGACGACTGGGGGAGTCCAGAGAGTGCGCTGGTGGGGATGGTGGCGAAAATCAGATCGGTGATCCGCTCGTAGCCGAGCCCGCGGTAGACGCGGGGTGCTGTCGGAAACAGGGCCGAGACCACAGAGCCGCGATCGACCGCGGAGGCGAGAACGGCTTCGAGGAGTGGGCGGACTATCCCGCGGCCGCGGTATTCGGCCGTCACACCAACGAAGGCAACGCCAGCCGTGGGTATGGCGACGCCGCCGAACCATGAATGGAACTCGCGGTTGATCGCCTGAGCGACCAAGAGGTCGCCGTCGAAGGCGCCGAACCACTCGCGACCCTCGCGAGTCGACGATGGCAGATCCTCGTCAGGAGTCGGGGGATTGCCGAAGCTCTCGGAACCCAGGCGCATCGCCTGCTTCATGTCGGCGTCGGTCAGCTGGCGTATCTGGAGATCCACGTCTTCATCGTGCCTCATGGAGGTGACACGAAATCTCCGACTAAAGGTTGACATGACTTTAAGGTCCGGCTTAGAGTCGAGGTGACACTAAGTCAGGAGGCGCAGAATGACGATCGGAATGCAGGTCGATCAGCGGGTATCGCTGGCCGTCTCCACCGTGATCTTCGCGCTGCGTCCGCACCCTTCTACGGGTCTGATGACGCTGTGGTTGCCGCTCGTGCGCCGCATCCGTGAGCCGTACGAGGGTCAGTGGGCATTGCCCGGGGGACCGCTCGAAGCGAACGAGGACCTCGCCGCAAGCGCGCGACACACGCTCGAACGTACGACTGGATTGACGCCCAACTACCTCGAGCAGCTCTACGCCTTCGGAAGCCTTGACCGCTCGCCCGACGATCGCGTTGTGTCGATCGTCTACTGGGCGCTCGTGCAGCCCGACGAGGTCGCCCGCGCTGTCGACGGCGAGAACGTCGAGTGGTTCGTCGCTGACGAGCTTCCGCCGCTGGCCTTCGATCACTCCGAGATCGTCACGTACGCGCTGGCTCGCCTGCGCGCCAAGATCACCTACACGCCCATCGCCTACGGGTTCCTCCCGCCTGAGTTCACGCTCGCGGAGCTGCGCGCGGTGCACGAAGCCGTGCTGCGTACGTCTCTCGATCCCGCCAACTTCCGCCGCCAGGCACTCGCCAGCGACACGCTCGTCGCCACGGGCACCTATCTCCAAGGCACCAGCTTTCGTCCACCAGCGCTGTTCCGATTCACGGCTGGCGCGCCAACCCCGCTTCCCGAGGAGCGCAGATGACCTCCGTCCACGACATCATCACCGCCGACCCAGCAGCGAGCTGCGACGTCGAGCTGGTCAAGGGACCGTGGGAATTCGACACGATCCCCGGCTACGGTCCCGGGTGCTCCGAGGACGATGTCATTCCCGAGCCCGTCGTACGTCCCGGGCAGCTGCCCGCGGCGTACCAAAAGATGAGCGACGACGAGCTCCACGCGCGCATCCGTGCCGCCAAGGAGACGCTTGGCAACAAGCTCGTGATTCTGGGGCACTTCTACCAGCGCGATGAGGTCATTCAGCACGCCGACTTCGTCGGTGACTCATTCCAGCTCGCCAACGCCGCCCTGACAATGCCCGACGCCGAGGCGATCGTGTTCTGCGGCGTGCACTTCATGGCCGAGACCGCCGACATCCTGGCCCGTCCCGAGCAGCACGTCATCCTGCCCAACCTCGCCGCCGGCTGCTCGATGGCCGACATGGCCGACGAAGACACCGTCGAGGCCTGCTGGGAAGAGCTCATGGACATCTACGGCAGCGAGCCTGATGCCGACGGCAAGCAGCCCGTCATCCCGGTGACCTACATGAACTCCTCGGCAGCGCTGAAGGCGTTCTGCGGACGCAACGGCGGCATCGTCTGCACGTCGTCCAACGCGTCGACAGTCCTGGAATGGGCCTTCGAGCGCGGACAGCGCGTGCTGTTCTTCCCCGACCAACACCTCGGCCGCAACACGGCCAAGGCCATGGGCATCACGATGGATCAGATGCCCATGTGGAACCCGCGCAAGCCGCTCGGCGGACACACCGAAGAGGTGCTGCTCGACGCCAAGGTGCTCCTGTGGCACGGCTTCTGCTCAGTGCACAAGCGCTTCACAGTGGGCCAGATCAAGAAGGCCCGCGAGGAGTTCCCGGGCGTCAAGATCATCGTCCACCCCGAGGCGCCGATGCCGGTCGTTGATGCCGCTGACGCATCAGGCTCGACAGACGCGATCCGCAAATTTGTTGAGGCGTCACAGCCTGGCGACACGATCGCGATCGGCACCGAGGTCAACATGGTCAACCGCCTCGCCGCGGAGTACCCCGACCGTACGATCTTCTGCCTCGACCCGGTCGTGTGCCCGTGCTCGACGATGTATCGCATCCATCCCGGCTATCTCGCCTGGACTCTGGACGGTCTGGTCGAGGGCGAGATCCGCAACGAGATCATCGTCGACGGTGATACCGCGACGTACGCCAAGGTCGCCCTCGAGCGGATGCTCTCGGCGCTCCCCAAAGCCGCACCTGTGATCGGAGACTGAGATGCCCAGCATCATCGTCGTCGGCAGCGGTGTCGCCGGTATGACGGCTGCCCTTGAGGCAGTCGGCTCATACGACGTCACGCTGTTGACCAAGGCGACGCTTGCGCAGAGCAACACCCGATACGCGCAGGGCGGCGTGGCTGTCGTCATCGACAACATGAAGGACCCCGGTGCACCCAAGCTTGGTGACACCGTCGAGTCCCATGTCGCCAACACCCTGGTCGCGGGCGCGGGCCTGTCCGACAAGGACACCGTCGGCATCCTGTGCGCCGAGGGCCCGGCCGCGATGGATGAACTGATCGAGCGTGGGGTGAAGTTCGACCGTCACGACGGCGAGCTCTCGCACGGACTCGAAGCGGCTCACGACTATCCGCGCATCCTGCACGCTGGAGGCGACGCGACTGGTGCGGGCATCGCCTACGCGCTGATCGACCGCGTACGCGAGAGCGACATCAGCGTTCGTACCCAGACGACCGTGGTTGACCTGCTCATCGAAGACGACCGCTGCGTCGGGGTCATGTTGCTTGGCGGCGAGGAGCTCCGCGCCGATCACGTCATCTTGGCCACGGGTGGCGCGGGACAGCTGTTCCCGTACTCGACCAATCCCGCGATCGCGACGGCTGATGGTCTCGGTATGGCTCTACGAGCCGGAGTCGTCGCTGCGGATCTGGAGTTCTACCAATTCCACCCCACGTCGCTGGATGCCCCGGGCAACTTCCTGGTGTCCGAAGCCGTACGTGGAGAGGGCGCCACGCTGATCGACGCCGACGGCAATCGCTTCATGTTTGACGTGCATCCCGACGGCGAGCTCGCGCCGCGTGACGTGGTGGCTCGCGGCATCGCGATGCAAATGGCCAAACAGCCTGGCAAGCCCGTACGACTCGACGCGACTGCACTGGGGGCCGAGTTCCTGGCCAAGCGATTCCCCAACATCGACGCGGCCTGCCGTGCGCAGGGCTTCGACTGGGGCGAGGTGCCGATCCCGGTGACACCAGCTGCTCACTACTACATGGGCGGCATCCGTACGGATGAGTGGGGACGTACGTCCTTGTCCGGTCTGTACGCAGTCGGCGAGGCAGCCTGCAACGGCCTCCACGGCGCCAACCGTCTCGCGTCCAATTCGCTGCTTGAGGGCGCCGTCTACGGCACCCGGGTGATCGAGGGGCTCAAGGATCCGCAGCCTGTCGTCGCGTTCGACGACGAGTGGCCGGCGCCGATCACCGTCGACCTTCTTGACGACCCCGAAGCAGACGACGTCAACCGCACTGACCTGCAGCGATTGATGTGGGATGCGGCCGGACTGGCACGCAATGGCCCTGACCTGGAAGCTGCGATTGCCGAGCTCAAGCGTTGCAAGGCGCCGACCGTCAACGACGCCAAGTCGGCTGAGGATGCCAACCTCCTTGTCGTCGCACGCGCGGTGGTGACGAGCGCTTTGGCCCGCAAGGAGTCGCGGGGCGGCCACTACAGGACCGACTTCCCCGAGACCGATCCCGCTCAGGCGCGTCACTCCTCGGTGGTGTCCCATGCTTGAACTCCGCCAGATTCAGTCCGTCGTCGACATGGCGCTCGACGAGGATGCGCCGTTCGGTGACCTCACGTCGCAGACGCTCGTACCGGTGACGGCGAAGGCGACGGCCGACCTCGTGGCGCGAGAGCCCGGAGTCTTCGCCGGTGCCGAAGTGTTTGAGGTCGCCATGACGACGCTTGACTCGACGGTCTCGGTGACGCTTCATGCGGCTGACGGCGACACGTTCGACAAGGGCGCGGTGTTGGCAACCGTCAGCGGTCCGGCTCGAGCGGTTCTGCAGTCCGAGCGGGTTGCACTCAACCTCGTCCAGCGGATGACTGGCATCGCGACGCTCACGGCGACGTACGTCGACGCCGTCGCGGGAACGAACGCTCGCGTGGTCGACACTCGCAAGACGACGCCGGGACTGCGTGCGCTGGAGCGTCACGCCGTACGGTGCGGCGGCGGCCACAACCACCGCTACTCGCTCTCGGATGCCGTGATGGCCAAGGACAACCATCTCGCCGTCATCGACGACATCACGGCTGCTCTCAAGCAGGCGAAGGCTGATCTGCCGCACACGACGCACATCGAGGTCGAGGTCGATCGTCTTGAGCAAATCGACGCAGTCCTCGCCTCCGGTGCCGCGCACACGATCATGCTCGACAACTTCTCGCTCGACGAGCTGCGTGCGGGCGTGGCGCAGATCGGCGATCGGGCACTGGTCGAGGCGAGCGGCGGCATCACCCTCGAGACAATCAAGGATGTTGCGGCGACCGGCGTCGATGTCATCTCGGTAGGTGCGCTGACCCACAGCGTCCGCGCGCTCGATCTTGGGCTGGACATCAAGGTCACATGATTTATCTCGACGAGGCCGCCACGACTCCCTTGTCACGGGAAGTTCTTGAAGCGATGTGGCCGTACTTGAGCACGGAGTACGGCAACCCGTCGAGTCACCACGAGGTGGGCGATGCCGCCCGTCGTGCGCTCGACCAGGCTCGCGCCGACGTTGCCGAGGTGCTGGGTGCCAAGGCATCGGAGATCACGTTCACCTCTGGCGGCACCGAGTCCGACAACGCCGCGATCAAGGGCATCGCCCTCGCCGCACCCCGCGGCAAGCACATCATCGTCTCGTCGATCGAACATCCCGCGGTACTGGCGTCAGCCGAATGGCTGGGCCGGATCGGCTACGACGTCACGGTGCTCGACGTCGATCACGAGGGAGTCGTCGCGCCCGAAACTCTCGCGGCAGCGTTGCGCCCGGACACGACGCTGGTGAGCATCCAGTACGCGAACAACGAAGTCGGCTCGATCCAGCCGATCGCCGAGCTCGTCGCGATCGCGGGCGACGTACCGTTCCACACGGATGCGGTGCAGGCCGCAGGCTGGCTCGACCTCGATGTCACCAAGCTCGGCGTGCAAGCCATGAGCATCTCGGGACACAAGATCGGTGCCCCCAAGGGGATTGGCGTGCTCTACATCCAGCGGCGCACTCCGTTCGAACCGCTGATTCACGGCGGGGGACAGGAGTCTGGACGCCGCTCCGGAACGGAGAACGTGGCATCCGCCGTTGGCATGTCCACGGCGCTTCGGTCGGCTGGCGGATCGCCGTTGTCGACGATCGCCAAGCGCGACGACTTCATCCGAGACGTGTTGGAGAAGGTTCCCGGCGCTCAGCTCACGGGGCATCCGACGCAACGGCTGCCCGGCAGTGCATCGTTCGTGTTCCCAGGTACGAGTGGCGAGGCGATCCTCGTCGAGCTCGAATCCCGCGGCATCGTCTGCTCGAGTGGCTCGGCCTGCGCTGCCGGAAGCGATGAACCCTCGCACGTGCTCACTGCAATGGGTTACGACGCGGAAGTCGCACAGACCGCCGTACGGTTCACCTTCGGACGTTCCACGAAGCCCGCCGATCTGACCACTGCGGCTGCCGATCTCGTACGAGCTGTCGCCTCAGTCACCGGGCGCGGAGCCTAGTCGCGCCGGGATAAGATTGTTGAGCGATGAACCAGTCTGGACGCACGACGTACCTCGACCACGCGGCCACCACACCGATGGTCCCCGAGGCGATCGCCGTAATGGCCGAAGAGCTTGCCCGTACGGGCAACGCGTCATCGCTCCACGCCTCTGGCCGTGCCGCCCGCCGTACCGTCGAGGAAGCCCGCGAGCTGATCGCTGAGCGGTTCGGCGCGCGACCGAGCGAAGTCGTGTTCTGCTCCGGCGGCACCGAGGCCAACAATCTCGCGATCAAGGGTCTCTACTGGTCACGGCAGGCGCAGGATCCGGCCCGCAACCGTGTCGTCTTCAGCTCGATCGAGCACCATGCGCTGCTTGACCCAGTCACCTGGCTCGCGAAGCACGAGGGTGCCGAGATCGACATGACTCCCGTCGATGGGGCAGGCCGAATCCTGGTCGACGAGCTCCGCGCAAGCGTGGCTGCTGCACCGTCGCAGGTCGCCGCGATCACGATGATGTGGGCCAACAACGAGATGGGCACCGTCCAGCCGATCGCCGAGGTTGTCGACATCGCCCGTAAGTACGACATCCCCGTTCACAGCGACGCCGTGCAGGCTGCTGGTTACCTGCCACTCGACTTCACCGCGAGCGGCCTCGACGCCATGACGATCACCGCGCACAAGCTCGGCGGCCCTGTGGGAGTTGGCGCCCTGCTGATCCGCCGCGAGGTCGAGCCGACTCCGCTTCTGCACGGTGGCGGCCAGGAGCGCGATCTCCGTTCCGGCACGATCGGCGTCGCGCTGATCGCCGCGTTCGCCAAGGCCGTCGACATCACCGTCGGGCGCCAGGGCGAGACCGTCGACCGCATCGAGAAGCTCCGGCAGCGACTCATCGACGGCATCCGCAACGTCGTGCCCGACGCGATCATCAACGGCGACCCGCTGTCGGGCCCGGATCACCGACTGCCGAACATCGCGCACGTGACCTTCCCGGGTTGCGAGGGCGACGCGATGCTCATGCTGCTCGATGCTCAGGGCATCGAGTGCTCCACCGGTTCGGCATGTGATGCCGGAGTGCCGCAGCCGAGCCACGTTCTCCTCGCAATGGGCTACGACGACGTCGCTGCCCGCGGATCGCTTCGCTTCAGCCTTGGCCACACCTCGACCGAAGCCGATGTCGACGCTTTGATCGCTGCGCTGCCGGCCGTTCACGAACGCGCCAAGCGCGCTGCCCTCGTACGGACGACGTCATGAGGGTCATCGCGGCAATGTCGGGCGGTGTCGACTCCGCCGTCGCCGCAGCGCGTGCTGTCGACGCAGGTCACGATGTCACGGGCGTACACCTCGCGCTGAGCCGCAACCCGCGCTCATACCGGACCGGTGCTCGTGGTTGCTGCTCAATCGAGGACGCCGGCGATGCTCGCCGCGCCGCCGACGAGCTCGGTGTCCCGTTCTACGTGTGGGACATGAGCGAGGAGTTCGCCGACGAGGTCGTCGACGATTTCATCGCCGAATACACCGCCGGTCGTACCCCCAACCCGTGCCTGCGCTGCAACGAGAAGATCAAGTTCGCCGCCGTCCTCGACCGCGCGTTGGCGCTCGGCTTCGACGCCGTGGCGACGGGTCACTACGCGCAACTGCGTACCGCTGATGACGGCACGATCGAGATGCATCGCGCGATCGACATGGGCAAGGACCAGTCGTACGTGCTCGGCGTGCTGACCCAGGAGCAGCTTGCGCACTCGCTGTTCCCACTCGGCGACACCACCAAGGACGTCATTCGTGTCGAGGCTGCAGCCCGCAACATTCAGGTCGCGCAGAAGCCCGACAGCCACGACATCTGCTTCATCCCCGACGGCGACAACGCCGGCTGGCTCGGCGAGAAGCTCGGCGCCAAGCCCGGCACGATCGTCGACGAGGCCGGAGCGGTCGTAGGTGAGCACGAAGGTTCGTACGCGTTCACGATCGGCCAGCGTCGCGGCCTTCGCCTCGGTATTCCGGCCGACGATGGCAAGCCACGCTTCGTACTCGACATCGAGCCCGTCAGCGGCACGGTGACGGTTGGACCGCGTGAGCACCTGAGCGTGGACTTCCTCGAAGCCATCAAGCCGCTTTGGTGTGGCGCCGCGCCGACCGAGTCGCTCGAGTGCACGGTCCAGCTCCGCGCGCATGGTGAAGAGCACCGGGCGACCGTGTTCGTCGACGGCGCCGATGTTCGCGTTGAGCTCCACGATCCTGCGAGCGGCATCGCGCCTGGTCAGGCCTGTGTCATCTATGACGGCACCCGCGTCGTCGGCTCAGCCACGATCAGCCGTACCGACCGCCGCGTCTCCGCGTGAGTCTCGCCACCGGCATCGGCTCGATGCCCGGCACTGACTTTGCGGAGTCGTTTCGCATCGTTCTCGGTGAGGTCGGCGGATTGCCATACGTTCCCGAGCTTCCCGCCAGAGGCGTGCACGCCGGGATGATCGGCCGCGCGCTTTCGGTGCTCGAGGGCATAGAAGCTGACCTGCAGCCTGATGGTTGGCGACTCGGTACCAGCGAAGGTGCCGACCTCCGTCGTGCCCGATCGCTGCTCGCACAAGACCTCGACGGCGCCGAAGAGCTCGCTGCGGGACATACGGGACCGATCAAGGTCCAAGTCGCCGGTCCGCTGACGGTCGCGGCAATGGTGGAGCGTCCGCGCGGCGACAAGATGCTCGCCGACCACGGTGCTCGCCGGGAGATCGCCGAGTCACTCGCCGAAGGACTCCGTACGCATGTGCTCGACGTACGACGTCGCTTTAGTGGTGCAGACCTGATCGTGCAGATCGACGAGCCTTCGATCGTTGCCGTGATGACGGGCGGCATCCCGACGGCGAGCGGATTCGGACGTCACCGCAGCGTGCAGCCCCCTGAAGCCGATGAGCTGCTTCGCATGATCACCCGCTCGATCACGGATGCCGGAGCGCGACCCGTTCTGCACTCGTGCGCACCCGACGTACCGATCGCATTGCTCGCTGGCGCGGGGTTCACCGCCATCTCGTTCGACCTCGGTTTGGCCAAGCCCGAGGATGAATGGGCCGAAGCGTTCGAGCAGGGCATCGACCTGTGGGTCGGTGCTGTGCCGTCGCTCGATGCGCGCGTCAGCGACACCGAGATCGCAGGACGAATCGACACATTCTTCAGCCGGCTCGGCTTCGCCGACGAGACATACGCCGACCGACTCGTGGTGAGCCCGACCTGCGGCATGGCCGGCGCATCGCCGGACTGGGCGCGCCGCGCTCTCACACTTTCGCGCGCCGTGGCCGACCGTCTCGACGCCTAGCCGCGTACTCCTTTCTTGAGGCACAGCAGCCCGAGCACGATCGCGATGATCGACCAGAACGTCGTGACGAAACCCGAGCCCGACCAGCCGTTGTCACGCGCCAGGATGGCGATGACACCACCGACGATCAGGATGGCGGCAACGGTGAGATAGGTGTCGCGGTACGGATTGGGGTATCGCATTGCCATGGGAACTCCCTCCCTGCCTGGCCCACGCTAGGCCGAAGTCGACCGCAGCGCGAGTGTCGGAGCCGGGCGATAAAGTCGACCCATGGCGACCGACGACGAGCTGCGGCAGCGACACAAGGAGCTTGCCGAGGTCATCGAGGAGCATCGGCAGCGCTATCACCGAGACGATGCGCCGACGATCTCTGACGGTGAATACGACGCGCTGATCCGCGAGCTCCAGAACCTCGAGGAGCAGCTGCCTGAGCTGCGTACCCCTGATTCGCCGACGCAGCAGGTCGGCGGCATGATTTCGTCGACTTTCGAGGCCTACGAGCACCGCGAACGGTTGATGAGCCTCGACAACGCGTTCAGCATCCCCGAGCTCGAGGCCTGGCACGCCCGCATCCTGCGCGAAGGCGTCAACAACGCCGAGTTCCTCTGTGAGCTCAAGGTCGATGGGCTCGCGATCTCGCTGACGTACGAAGACGGTGTGTTGACCCGCGGCGTCACACGCGGTGACGGTCGCGTTGGCGAGGACGTCACCAACAACGTCCGCACGATCGGCGTCATCCCGCACAAGCTCAAAGCCTCCAAGACTCATCCGATCCCTGCATACGTCGAGGTACGCGGCGAGGTGTTCTTCCCGACCGAGGCGTTCGAGGAGTTCAACAAGGCATGGGGCGAGGCGGGCAACACCCCGTTTTCCAATCCCCGCAACGCGGCTGCCGGCACGCTTCGGATGAAGGACGCGTCCGTGACGGCGAGCCGGCCGCTGTCGATGGTGTGTCACGGCATCGGCTACCGCGAAGGGTTCACACCCAGCAGGCAGAGCGATGCGTACGAAGCGCTCAAAGCTTGGGGTCTGCCCACCAGCGATCGCTTCAAGGTCTTGCCTGACCTCAAGGCCGTCGAGGAATTCATCGACTACTACGGCGAGCACCGCCACGACGTCATCCATGAGATCGACGGCGTCGTGGTCAAGGTCGACCAGGTTGATCTGCAGGGCCGACTCGGTTCGACGTCGCGTGCGCCGCGCTGGGCGATCGCGTGGAAGTACCCACCCGAAGAGGTCAACACTCGTCTTCTCGATATCCGCGTCAACGTTGGCCGCACCGGAAGAGTCACCCCCTACGGCGTCATGGAGCCCATTCGGGTCGCTGGGTCGACCGTCGAGATGGCCACGCTGCACAACCAGCACGAGGTCAAGCGCAAGGGTGTTCTGATCGGCGACATGGTGGTGCTCCGCAAGGCGGGGGACGTCATTCCCGAGATCGTGGGTCCCGTCGTCGCGCTGCGCGATGGCAGCGAGCGCGAGTTCGTCATGCCGACCGATTGCCCGGCCTGCGGCACCAAGCTCGCACCGTCACGCGAGGGCGACAAGGACATCCGCTGCCCCAACACGCGTACGTGCCCGTCGCAGCTTCGTGAGCGCCTGACTCACGTCGGTGGTCGCGGCGCGTTCGACATCGAGGTGTTTGGTTGGGAGGGCGCAATCGCGCTGCTCGATGCCGGCGTACTCGTTGATGAGGGCGGTCTGTTCAGTCTCGACGAGGAGCAGCTGCTCCGGGTTCCGCTCTACACGCGCGCGGCTAAGAAGGGCGAGGAAGGCGACCGGGTGCTGAGCGCCAACGGCATCGCGCTGCTCGACAACCTCGAGAAGGCCAAGAGTCAGCCGTTGTGGCGTGTGCTCGTCGCGCTGTCGATCCGGCACGTCGGTCCTACGGCTGCCCGGGCGTTGGCGACCCAGTTCGCCGACCTGCAGGTCATCCGCGATGCGAGTGCCGAGCAGCTCGGTGCGGCCGAAGGTGTTGGTCCGACCATCGCCGACGCCGTGGTCGAGTGGTTCGAGGTCGACTGGCATCGCGCGATCGTCGATCAGTGGGCTGCTGCCGGCGTACGCATGCGGGACGAGCGTGACGAGTCCATCGTCCGCACGCTCGAGGGGCTGACGATCGTCGTCACGGGTTCGCTGGAGCGGTTCACGCGTGACTCCGTCAAGGAGGCGATCATCAGCCGCGGGGGCAAGGCGTCCGGCTCGGTGTCCAAGAAGACCGACTTCGTCGTCGTCGGAGAAAACGCCGGATCAAAGGCCGACAAAGCTGAGGAACTCGGTCGTCCGATTCTGGACGAAGCTGGTTTCGAGAAGCTCCTCGCCGAAGGCCCGCCCGATGCTTGAGCTGCGTCCTAACTGCGAGCGGTGCGATGTTGACCTCGATCCGATGTCGACCGACGTCATGATCTGCACGTACGAATGCACCTGGTGTCGCGATTGCGCCACGATCCTCGGCGCTTGCCCCAACTGTGGTGGCGAGATGATGCAGCGTCCTCGGCCTTCGGCTGCACGCCTGGCGAAGGATCCGCCGTCGACGGTGCGGGTCTTCAACCCTGACTTGATGGCCTGAGTGCCTCCTCGTTCACCGTTGCCGCCGCGACACGGGCTTGGTGCGGCATGGCTTCGTACACCTGACCGTTCGCCCGATGTTCCGTGGAAGACGATGGGCGAGTGGCTCCGTCACCGCCTGCCGGAGCGAGTCGACATCGACGGAATGCTGGCTGACCAGCGCTTTGTCTATGACGACGGCAAACCAGTCGCCGGGGATCATCCATACGAGCCGCATACGTTCGTGTGGTTCCACCGCGATCTGGTCGACGAGGTCGACGTACCGGGCGAGATCCACATCGTCCATCGCGATGAGCGGCTGATCGTCGTCGACAAGCCCGCCTTCCTGTCGTCGATCCCGCGCGGTCGGCATGTGCGCCAGAGCGTGGTCGTACGTCTGCGCGACGAGCTCGATCTGCCCGAACTCTCGCCGCTACATCGGCTTGATCGCGTGACGTCGGGCCTGCTGATGCTCGCGACGGAGCGGCGCTGGCGGGGGAGTTATCAGACGCTGTTCCAGGACAACCAGGTCAGCAAGACGTACAAGGCTCTGGCGCCGATCCGCGAAGACCTCGAGTTGCCGGTCACCGTTGGCAATCACATCGTGAAGCGTCGTGGTTCGTGGCAGGTCGAGGTCGTTCCGGGAGCCCACGTCAACGCCGAGACTTTGATCGAGCTGGAGTCCGAGTCAGCCGCTCTGGGCGTCTACAAGCTCACGCCTCGTACCGGCCGCACCCACCAGCTGCGCAAACACCTCAACGATCTGGGCATCCCGATCGTCAATGACCCGCTCTACCCGGTTGTGCAGGACATCGAGGTCGATGACTTCAACCACCCGTTGCAGCTGCTCGCCGCAGAACTGTCCTTCACCGACCCGCTCGATGGTGATTTGCGAGAGTTCCGCAGCGTTCGCCGATTGCCGCTCTAGGGATCAGTGCGTACGCGGGATGCAAATGCGGCGGTTGCGAAGACAGCGAAGCCGATGCCCCACCAGGCCAGGCCGCCGGCTGCGGCATACAGGGCGGTGGTGGCGAACAACATGACCTGCGCGATGAACCGTTGCGGGTTGGACAAACGGCGAGCCGAGGTCGGGGCCATCCATTGCGACCAGATGCCAATCGCGACGAATGCCAGAAATATGCCGAGCGCCCAGCCGCGCCAACCCGACGCCATGCCGTGGCCAGCGGCGACGAGCAGGACGAGCATCACGAGCTCGCATGCGAAGGCGATCAGGTCTCGGGCACCGATGGTCGGCTGAGTGGTCATGGAGTCAGCCTAGGGTCGGGTAGTTTCTCGCTATGACCGAGACACCGCGACCGAAGCCGGTGATCCTGCTCGTCGTGACGGAGACGAGCCGTGCGGTGCTCACCGACGAGTTCTCGAGCCGGTACGCACGCGACTACGACATCCGCGTCGTGACCGATGTCCTCACCGTCACTGACTATGCAGCGTCCGTCATCGTCGAAGGTCAACCAATAGCGCTGATCTGCGTCGACTTTGACCTCGACATCGACGCAGTCGACGTGCTCGACGTCCTGCGCAATGTGTCACCGAGTAGCCGTCGCATCGTGCTCACGCCCTTCAGTTCGTTCCAGGCGTCTCTCGAAGAATTGCGGCCGGCGCTCGCCGTGGGTCGACTCGACACGTATTTGCTCATCCCGCAGGGACCGCGCGACGAGGAGTTCCACACCGCGATCGCTGAATATCTGTCCGAATGGGCGACCACAACGTCCACGCCAGAGGTTGTTGGCGTGCGCATCGTCGAAGACGGCAACCAGCCCGCCGTTGCTGGCATCCGCGACTTCCTCGACCGGATGGGCGTTCCGTGGTCTCGCTACCTGCCAGACAGCGAGGTCGGGCGTGAGCTGCTCGCCGAGGCTGGTGAGGGTGCCGAACTGCCGATCGTGAAGGCGTTCGCGCGCCCGCCGCTCGTCGGTGCGAACGAGCATCTAGTCGCCAGCTCGTTCTATGGGTCGCCTGCAGATCTCGGCGACGACTATGTCGCGGACCTGGTCGTCATCGGCTCAGGACCGGCGGGTCTCGCCGCGGCGGTCTATGGCGCATCCGAGGGCTTGCAAACGATCGTGTTCGAGTCGGAAGCGGTGGGCGGACAGGCCGGCACCAGCTCGATGATCCGCAACTACCTCGGCTTCCCGCGTGGGATCTCAGGTATGCGCCTTGCCTTCCGCGCCCGACTCCAAGCGACCCGTTTCGGTGCCCGCATCTATACGGGCCGCCCGGTCGAGGGGCTCACCGTCGGGGACGTGCACAAGGTGGCGCACGAGGACGGCGTCATACGGGCTCGCTCGGTGCTTATTGCATGTGGCGTGCGCTACCGGCGCCTTGGCGTGCCTGCGCTTGAGGATTTGGTCGGGCTCGGCGTGCACTACGGCGCCGCGACAAGCGTTGCTCGCGAGATGGAAGGTCGCGATGTCTTCGTGGTCGGCGGTGGCAACTCGTCAGGTCAGGCAGCGATTCACCTCGCCCGCTTCGCGCGTAGCGTCACCATCATCGTTCGTCGCCGGGCCCTTGAGGAGACGATGTCGGCGTATCTCGTAGATGAGATAGCGACGCACCGCACGATCAAGGTGCGCACGGGCTCGCGCATCGTCGATGGTGGCGGCGACGGGCGCCTGGAGTGGATCGATCTGGAAACCGATGGTGTCGAACGCCTGGCTGCTGACGGGCTGTTCCTGCTGCTCGGCGCAGAGCCAGGTTGCGACTGGCTGCCCGAGGAGGTGGCGCGCGACGAGAACGGGTTCATCCTCACGGGTCGCGACGTGCCCAAGAAGCTGTGGGTCGACGGCCTTCCGCCGGCGCCCTTGGAGACAACGGTCCCTGGCATCTTCGCCGCAGGCGACATCCGCTCCGGCTCGATGAAGCGAGTGGCATCAGCGAGCGGCGAGGGAGCGGGCGCGGTCTCACTGGTGCATGCACACCTCGCACCAGCGCCGGACTGACTACACGCCGATGCGCTTGGCAATGCTCGCGGCAAGCCGTTCTGGTGCCTCGTCGAGCAGCCAGTGCGTGTGGTCCTTGTAGACGTCGAGCTCATAGGGGCCGGTCACGTAGCGCTCCGTGAGGTCGATGCCCTTGCGCCCGAGTGCAACGTCGTCGTCGCTCCAGACCATCGTTGTCGGTACGGAGACCTTGCCTCCGATGTCACCGATCGGCGGGAACAGAAGCCCGCGATACCAACCGATCCCTCCGGTAAGAGCGCCGTAGTCAAGGATGTCGGACCGATAGGTTTCGACCATCTCCTGAGTCATCCCCGCGTTGCGCAGCCCTTTGGCGGCCACCGGCGACTTCTGCTTCAGCACTAGCTCGGGAACGACAGGCAACTGGAACAGAGCCATGTAGTACGACTTCAGCAGCTGATTGCTGCTCAGCATCGAGCGGAGGAACGCCGCTGGGTGTCCGACTGAGACGGCCGTGTACGTGGAGACGAGCTGAGGCGAGTGGGCGGATACGGCCCAGCCGACGGTCGAGCCCCAGTCGTGGCCGACCAGGTGTACGGGTCCGCCAATGTCCGAGATCAGGGCGAGGATGTCATTGCGTAGCTGCGAGGCGCGGTAGCCCCAGCGGGTACGCGGTCGGGCGCCGGGGGAGTAGCCCCGCTGATCGGGTGCGTACGTCCGCAGTCCGCGTTCGTGCAGGTGGCTGGCGACGGTGTTCCAGGCGGCAGCGCGCTGCGGGAAGCCATGAAGGAGGACTACGGGAGTGCCGTCCAAGGGACCGCTGTCGATCACGTCGAACGTGTAGCGGCCGTTCCTGAACTGGGAGATGCGCTCAGAGGTCATGCCAGCATCCTTTCAGAACTTGCCCACTCACTAGGATGGGTCAGTACCCCCGACTTCTTTTGCAAGGATTTGTATGTCAGAGCCCTTGGGCATCTCGCGCGCCGATGTCGCCCATCTGGCCGGCCTCGCGCGCATCGATCTGAGCGACGCCGAGCTCGACCATCTCGCGACCGAGCTGCCGTCGATTCTCGAGTACGTCGCTGCTGTCCAGCAGGCTGCTGGAGATGACGTCGAAGCGATGAGTCACCCCGTCCCGGTCAACAACGTGTTTCGTGAGGATGTCGTACGCCCGAGCCTGACGCAGGACGAAGCGCTCGCCATGGCGCCGGCTTCGGACCAGGGACGCTTCGGCGTGCCCAAGATTCTGGGTGAAGAATGAGCGATCTGACGAAGTCGACAGCCGACGAGCTGTCACAGAAGCTCGCCGCGGGTGACACCAGCTCGGTCGAGGTGACGCAGGCGCACATCGACCGCATCGCCGCTGTTGACGGCGCCATTCACGCGTTCCTGCACGTCGACGCCGAAGGTGCGCTCGCCACGGCGGCTGACGTTGACGCCCGCCGCGCCAAGGGTGAGAAGCTGCACGCCCTCGCCGGCGTACCGATCGCGGTCAAGGACATCGTCGCGACGATTGGCCTGCCCACGACCTGCGGCTCCAAGATCCTCGACGGCTGGATCCCGCCGTACGACGCGACGATCACGCAGCGCATCAAGGCTGCAGGCCTGCCGATTCTCGGCAAGACCAACATGGACGAATTCGCGATGGGCTCGTCGACCGAGCACTCCGCGTACGGGCCGACCTTCAACCCGTGGGACACGACCCGCAGCCCGGGCGGTTCCGGTGGTGGATCCGCTGCCGCAGTCGCCGCCTTCGAGGCACCGCTTGCGATCGGCACTGACACCGGTGGCTCGATCCGCCAGCCTGGCGCCCTCACCGGCACCGTTGGTGTGAAGCCGACGTATGGGGGAGTGAGCCGTTACGGACTCGTCGCCCTGGCCAGCAGCCTCGACCAGGCTGGCCCGGTCACCCGCTCAGTCCTCGATGCAGCGCTGCTGCACGAGCTCATCGGTGGCCATGACCCGTGTGACTCGACGAGCATTGACGAAGCCGTTCCGGCGGTCGTTGCCGCTGCACGCAAGGCTGACGTCAAGGGCCTCAAGGTCGGCATCATCACGGAGCTCGGCGGCGATGGCTTCCAGCCCGGCGTACGCGCTCGTTTCGACGAGGCTGTCGCCCTGCTGACGGGCGCCGGCGCCGAGGTTGTCGAGGTCTCACTCCCGAGCCTCGAGCACGCTCTCGCCGCCTACTACCTGGTGATGCCGAGTGAAGCGAGCAGCAACCTCGCCCGCTTCGATGCGATGCGTTATGGCGTACGCGTGCCGCCCGAAGGTTCCGACGATCCGAGCGCTGAGCAGGTCATGGCCTCGAGTCGTGACGCTGGCTTCGGCGATGAGGTCAAGCGCCGCATCATCCTCGGCACCTACGCGCTGTCGAGCGGCTACTACGACGCCTACTACGGCTCGGCACAGAAGGTGCGCACGCTCATCGCCTCCGACTTCGCGGCTGCATTCGCGAAGGTTGACGTGCTCGTCTCGCCGACATCGCCAACCACTGCGTTCGAGCTTGGCGCCAAGCTCGATGACCCGCTGTCGATGTACTTGCAGGACGTAGCCACGATCCCCGCGAACCTCGTGGGCATCCCAGGACTGTCACTTCCGATCGGCCTCGCCGACGAGGACAGCCTTCCGGTGGGTCTGCAGTTCCTCGCACCGCAGAAGGCAGATGACCGGCTCTACAACGCCGGCGCTGCACTCGAACGACTCCTCGAGGAGAAGTGGGGCGGCCAGTTGATTGCGCAGGCCCCCGAGCTGGAGGTGGCCCGATGACTGAGACTCTTGTCCCGTTCGACGAGGCCATCGAGCGCTACGACCCCGTGATGGGTCTCGAGATCCACATCGAGCTCAACACGGCGACCAAGATGTTCTGTGGTTGCCCGACCGAGTTCGGCGCTGAGCCCAACACGCAGACGTGCCCCGTATGTCTCGCGCTGCCAGGTGCTCTGCCGGTCGTGAACGCCAAGGCCGTCGAGTCCGCCATCCGTATGGGTCTCGCGCTCAACTGCGAGATCGCCGAGTGGTGCCGCTTCGCGCGCAAGAACTACTTCTATCCGGACATGCCCAAGAACTTCCAGACGTCGCAGTACGACGAGCCCATCGCGTTCGACGGCTACGTTGACGTTGAGGTCGACGGTGAGACCTACCGGATCGAGATCGAGCGCGCTCACATGGAGGAAGACACCGGCAAGGCGCTGCACGTGGGCGGCTCGACGGGTCGCATCCACGGTGCTGACTACTCGCTGGTCGACTACAACCGCGCCGGCATCCCGCTGATCGAGATCGTCACCCGCACGATCGAGGTTCCGGCTGACAAGGCTCCTGCCGTTGCTCGCGCCTACGTGTCGCACGTGCGCGACCTGATCGGTGGTCTCGGCGTCTCCGATGTCCGCATGGACCAGGGCTCGCTGCGCGCTGACGTCAACCTGTCGCTCAAGCCCAAGGGCTCGGACACGCTCGGCACCCGCTCCGAGACCAAGAACGTCAACTCGTTCAGGTCAGTCGAGCGAGCCGTACGGTACGAGGTCTCGCGGCACGCCGGAATCCTCGATGAGGGCGGCAAGGTTCTGCAGGAAACTCGCCACTTCCAGGAGGACAGCGGCACCACGTCTTCTGGTCGCGAGAAGTCCGATGCTGACGACTACCGTTATTTCCCGGAGCCTGACCTCGCTCCCGTTTCGCCATCGCGCGAATGGGTCGAAGAGCTGCGCAAGACTCTGCCCGAGCCTCCGGCCGTACGCCGAGCTCGCCTCCAGGCCGACTGGGGCTTCTCCGACCTCGACATGCGCGACACGATCGGTGCGGGCGCGCTCGACCTGATCGTCGCCACGGTTGAGGCTGGCACGACTCCGCAAGCTGCCAAGAAGTGGTGGCTTGGCGAGATGGCTCGACGTGCCAACGAAACCGGCACGGATCTCGATACCCTCGGCATCACGCCGACACAGGTCGCCGAGATCCAGGCGTTGATCGACTCAGGTCGTATCAACGACAAGCTCGCTCGCTCTGTCTTTGACGGTGTCATCGCTGGGGAGGGCACTCCGGAGGAAGTCATCGCCGGGCGCAGCCTCGAAGTTGTCTCCGACGATGGTGCGCTTGGTGCAGCGGTCGATCGCGCCATCGAGGGTGACCCGGACGCGGCGCAGAAGATCCGTGACGGCAACCTTGGTGTCGCTGGCGCGCTGATCGGAGCCGTGATGAAGGAGATGCGCGGCCAGGCTGACGCCGGTCGCGTGCGCGAGCTCATCCTCGAAAAACTGACCTGACGCCCTAGTCCTCCTGGATCGATTTCCGAATTCTCCGGATTTTCTTTTCAGTTCACCGATACTGGTGTCAGGGAGAGCAGGATGAGGGTCTTGCTGTGAGGGAGCAGTTGTCATGAGGAGTACGTCTGTCGTACGCACGCGAGCACGTGCCATTTTCGCGGCCCTGGTCTTGGCGAGCGCACTCGCGACAGGGCAGTCTGCGCAGGCTGGCGCTGTCTCAGCGAGCGGTCTCCAGACGGCCGACGAGCCGTCGGAAGGCCTGTCGATTGCGGCCTACAACGTCCGCAAGATCTACTCGACAACTGACTGGGGTGCGCGTCGCCAACCCGTCGCCGACAACATCTTGAGCATCGCGCCCGATGTCATCGGACTGTCCGAGGCGACCCCCAAGACGTGGGCTGGGAACGGCAAGAAGCAATTTGCTGATCTGCTCGCACTTCTGGGCAGCCCCTACGCCCTCGCCACCAGCGGATCGACCTCCAGCGGCACACAGTTGGCGTACAACCGAGATCGCCTGTCCGTGGTCAGCAGCGGCGTCAAGGTGCTCCTGAAGAAAGGTGACGCTCGCCGCTACGCCGTGTGGGCTGTCTTCAAGGATCGGCTGAACGGCAAGTCCTTCTTCGCGATCACCACCCACCTCGAGCCCGGATCGCAGAAGAGCAGCACCTACAACGATGTGCGCATCCGTCAGGCGCGGCAGGTTCGGGACCTGGCGAAGGCCAACTCCGGAGGTCGCCCCACAGTGATTCTCGGTGACATGAACTCCAGCCGCTCCGCCCAGCCATACAACGGCCAGTACAAGGTTTTCGTGGGTGCCGGCTACATCGATCCGCTCGACAACGCCAAAGCCTCGTGGGCCGCAGGTGACAACGCGCTTGCCGAGACGATGATCAACGCGCAGTACAACTCCGCGAACCACTTCTATCTCACACCACCACGCACCAAGTTCGACGTCGGCACCCACATCGACTACATGTATGTGTCGCCGGGCATCCGCGTCGAGACGTGGCGACAGGTGCTGTCGCTCGACGAAGCGGGCAATTTCGTCGGGACGATCCCGTCGGATCACAACATGATGGAAATGCGCGTTCACCTGCCGTAATTGGCCTAGTCGAAAACCCTACGTGACTGGGGTCACATTTTCGCGTCATAAGTGCACATCTGGCGCGTCTGGTGGGTATGACCGTTTTGCCTCGGATCCCCGCACATCCCGGTAACGTCAGAAGTGGCGTACAGGGAGGGAGACCCGTGCTCGCAGGTGATTTGAACGAGCCTGGACAGATTGCTGTCTGGCACCGTCGGGGTGCCCTGAGGTTCTCGATTGCGATCGTCATCATGCTGACGGCCGAGATCGTCACCCTGACCATTTCTTTCGCAGCGTTGGTCACCTTGCTCAGTGCAGCAATCGTCGGGTACGCGGCGTTCAGAGCTTTGACATACCTCGGTCTTGCGGAGCGACGGTGGTCGCTCCTGCTGTGGCCGCTGGCCACCTGTTCGACACTCGGCGTTCTGCACATGGCCTCGAGCGACATCGGAACTCTGCTGCCGGGCCTCATCGTCCTGGCATTCCAGTTCATCGGGATCACTCAGCCGCCGGGAACCGGCTTGCTGTTCATTTTGCCCGCGTCGGCGCTCTTGCTTCATCTCACTGACATGAGCAGCCGCGACGCGGTCATCCGACTTCCCCTCGCCATCTTGGTGTGGCTCGTGGTCAGTGAGGTTCCTTCGCGTCTGCTCGGTGAGCTGCGGGACAAGCAGCGCGCTCTGGAACTGCTCGCGACCACCGATCCACTCACGGGTTTGCTGAATCGCTCGCGGCTCGAAGCGCACCTCGAAATGGCGGGGGACAGCAGCGCTGTTGCCGTCATCGACCTGGATCATTTCAAGGAATTCAACGACACGCAGGGCCATATTTCTGGAGATCGGGCCCTCGCGGACTTCTCCGGTGTGCTGCAGTCGATGACCCGCGCGGGCGATGCGGCATTCCGCTACGGCGGCGATGAATTCCTGGTGATCTTCCCTCGTACGACACCGGCGGAAGCCGCCGAGATCCTCGACCGATGTGCCGAGATGTGGGACGGCCACGGCTCTGGTCTGACGTTCAGCGCAGGGATCGCGGAGGGTGGAGACGATGCAGTCAGGGCCGCCGACGGACTGTTGTACGAGGCCAAGCGGGGCGGGCGTGAACGTGTACTGACGGTCGAGCGCTCGTTGGCGCGTCAGGCGTGAACGCGGTCGAGCAGTAGTTCGAGCTCTTCCATCACGATCTCGGGGAACTCGACCGGGATGAAGTGCGTCGACGCCAGCTCTCGGTAGCGCGATCCCTCGACCCGCTTGGAAGCGGAGAGCATGTCTCGGGCGCCGGTGAGCATGTCCCACTTGCCGGAGAGGAACGTGGCCGGCACGGCGATCGATGACAATGACACGCGCTGGTGCTCCGAGACGCCGATGGCTAGCTTGGCGTACCAGGACGGGTGGGTCGTGCAGAACTCCTGAAGCAACGTACGCAGCTCGCCGACGTCGGCTGCTGGGTTGATCAGACGTGACCAGCGCAGCATGTTGGCCGTTGCATTGGTCCACGGAATGCGCTTGGTGATCGGCGCGATCACCGGCCCCGACCATCCGCCGGAGCGCGCCAGGCCGACCATGAGGCGTTTGGCGATGAAGGGCGGCACCTTGATCGGCGCCAGCATCGTGGCGAATGTGTTGCCGGGGACTCCGGCCACAGCGAGGATCCCGTTGACGCGCTCGGGGTAGCGACCTGCCAGTTCGAAGGCGACTGTGACTCCCGCCGACCAGCTCACCACGGTTGCGGTCGCGACTCCGGCGTCGTCCATGATGGCGACGGCGTCCTCAACGAAGGCATCGAGATCAACCCGGTTGTCGACAGGTCGAGCCGAGCCACCGGTGCCTCGGTGGTTCCACGAGATGACGCGCACCCCGCAGCCGGGATTGAGCAACGACGGCCATGCGTGCGGATTGGTGCCGAGGCCATTCGACACCAGCACGACGGGACCCTCGGCATCGTTGGTCCAGGCCCGGAGCTTCGTGCCGTCGGCGCTGATGACGTCGTAGTAGCGCACGAACGCTGTCGGTGTGGTCACGCCGTGAATTGTCGCACCCGCCCGCGTCGTGGTCAGAGGTTCGTCGCAATCGCATCGACGAGACGCTCGGCGCCGCCGTTGGACCACGGCAGGAAAAGGCTCGGTTCGGTCAGCTCGAGCTCGATGACCAGCGGCGATCCGTCGGCTGCGGTCACCAGGTCGACGCGCGCATACATCAGCCCGGCACTTCGTCCGAGGATCTCGTCGGTTGCGGCGAGTGCCTGCTTGGCGATGGCGTGCTGAGCTTCGGAGGGCTCACGCGACATCGGGTTCTCGCCACGTCCGTCGCGGTCCTGACGTACGCCTTCGCCCTTGGCGAGGATTGCGCCCTTGCGGATCGCGTGCGAGAACACGCCGCCGAAGAACAGCATCGCGGTCTCGCCCTCGTCGTCGACAGAGGCAATGTAGGGCTGGGTCATCGAGGTGCGACCGGCGGCCACGAGCTGGGCGGAATGCGCGTACACGTCGTCACGCGAGGTCCACCGCGCCGTGTCCTTCGAGCCGGCGGAGACGGTCGGCTTCACGACCCACTCGTCGTGCTCTCCGATGTCATCTCCGGCTGCGATGTCCCAACGCGTCTCGATGATCGGTACGCCGGCAGCTTCGAGCTGGCGCAAGTAGACCTTGTCGGTGTTCCAGCTGATGACGTCGTGGCTGTTGTGGAGGTTGGGCACGGACGCAGTCCAGGTGAGGAACTCCTCGCGGCGGTTGATGTAGTCCCAGCACGAGCGGACGATCACGGCGTCGTACGCGGACCAGTCGACGGAAGGGTCGTCCCAGTTGGCGAGCTCGGCGTCGATGCCGCGTTGCTTCGCTGCGTCGAGCAGGAGGGGGAGGTCTTCATCCAGTTCACGGAAAGGGGCAGCGGAGACAAAAGCGATGGTCACGCACCCATCCTATGTATGAAGCAATCTGCTTCAAGGTTGCTAAATCAAGCAAATGGCTTCACTATAGAGAAATGAAGCAAAACACTTCACTTCGAGATGCAGCACTTCAGTACGCCGTGATCGGTGACCTGGTCGGTTCTCGCCAGCAGACGTCACGCGGAGAAGCCCAGCAGCACCTGCTCGCGGCACTCGACGCCGTGAACACGCGACTCCCGGCACTCCAAAAGCTCGAGCCGACAATCGGCGACGAGCTCCAGGGTGTGTACGCCAACCTGCACGACGCGCTCTACGCGACCGTGCTGGTCAGGCTCGCGCTGCCCGAAAGCATGGACTGCCGCTTCGGCATCGGCGAAGGAGAGGTGGAGATCGTCGGCACCTCCGCGTACGGTCTGACACAGGACGGACAGGCGTGGTGGTCAGCTCGGGAGGCAATTGATGACGCCAAAGCAAGGGGACGCCATTTTCCGGGACTTCGGACCCGGATCGTGCGCGAGGGATCTGACCAGGGGGATGTCGTGAACGCCTATCTGCTGTGTCGGGACACGCTCGTGAGCGACTTCGACGGGCGCCAGCGACGCATTGCGCTGGGCGTTCTGGACGGCAAGAAGCTGGCTCAGATCGCTACCGACGAGGGCATTTCGACCTCCGCAGTGTCACAGCGTCACCGATCCGGTGTCAGCGTGCTGGTCGAGTCGATCGCGGAGGTACCTCGATGAGTGTGCTCGCAGTCCTGCTCGCGGCAATAGGCGCGGCTGACCTGATTGGCCGGAGGATCTTCTCCGGCTTCATCGTCGTGATCGTCGGACTGTTGCTGGTCGGCGCGGGCTGGAACACCCTGTGGCTTGCCCCGCTGCTCGGCATCGCGGTCTTCGTGTGGATTGTCGGGGCTCGGAGTGACTCCTTCGCCGGCATCACGCTGCTCGCGGTCTACACCGTCGTGCTCATCGCTCTGTCGGAGCAGCTCTCGTTCGACGACGTACCGATCCAGGGCTGGTACGACGACCTCGACATACCTTCGCTCGCGACCGTTCCGTTCGATCGCTTCGCGCTGGGGCTCGGCGTCGTCCTGTTCCTGACCAGCGCGGCCAATGTCGTCGTACGTGAAGTTCTCACCCTGACCGGGCCGCGGGTCCTGGAGCAGGAGGACGACCTCCAAGGAGGTCGCGTGCTCGGTCCGCTGGAGCGCTGGTTCGTGTTCGGCTGCGCCGTGACCGGCAACCTCGCCGCCATCGCCCTGGTTGTCGCAGCCAAGGGCATCCTCCGGTTTCCCGAAATCTCGCGTGACAAGCCCGAGGGGCTGCGCGCGGAGTATGTGCTCGTGGGGAGCTTCGTGAGCTGGGGACTCGCACTGCTGTTCGTCCCACTGTTCTGAGCCACGATCTGACGTCCGGGAGCCCGGTCGTACGCTTGGCGCATGGCATCTGAAAAGCCCATCGACATCAAACCGCGCAGTCGTACCGTCACAGACGGCCTTGAGGCCACGGCATCACGTGGCATGCTGCGCGCAGTAGGCATGGGTGACGACGACTGGGAAAAGCCCCAGATCGGTGTGGCTTCGAGCTGGAACGAGATCACCCCGTGCAACCTGTCGCTCGACCGGCTGGCCAAGGCGGTCAAGACCGGCGTGCACAGCGGCGGTGGCTATCCGCTCGAGTTCGGCACGATCTCGGTGTCGGACGGCATCTCAATGGGACACGAAGGCATGCACTTCTCGCTGGTGAGCCGCGAGATCATCGCTGACTCAGTCGAGACAGTCATGATGGCCGAGCGCCTCGACGGATCCGTCCTGCTCGCTGGCTGCGACAAGAGCCTCCCCGGAATGTTGATGGCAGCTGCGCGCCTCGACCTGGCCAGCGTGTTCCTGTACGCCGGATCGATCATGCCCGGCAACGTCGACGGCAAGGACGTCACGATCATCGACGCCTTCGAGGCAGTCGGAGCGTGCATCAAGGGACTCATCACCCGCGAAGAGGTCGACAAGATCGAACGCGCCATCTGTCCTGGCGAAGGCGCATGTGGTGGCATGTTCACCGCCAACACCATGGCCACGGCCGCTGAGGCACTCGGCATGAGCCTGCCCGGATCGGCCGCACCGCCGGCGATCGACAGCCGCCGCGACGAGTTCGCCGTCGCCTCCGGCGAGGCAGTCGTCGAGCTGCTCCGCAAGGGCATCACGGCTCGACAGATCATGACGAAGGAGGCGTTCGAGAACGCCATCACCGTCACGATGGCACTCGGCGGCTCCACCAACGCTGTGCTCCACCTGTTGGCGATCGCCCGCGAGGCCGAGGTGCCGCTGACGCTTGAGGACTTCAACCGCATCGGCGACAAGGTCCCGCACCTGGGCGACCTCAAGCCGTTCGGCCGCTATGTCATGAACGACGTCGACAAGGCCGGCGGCACCGCCGTCATCATGAAGGCGCTGCTCGACGCGGGTCTGATGCACGGCGACTGCATGACGGTCACCGGCAAGACGATGGCCGAGAACCTCGCCAACATCACCGAGAAGCTTGATGGCGATGTCATCCGTACGCTCGACAAGCCGATTCACAAGACCGGTGGCCTCACGATCCTTCGTGGCTCGCTTGCGCCCGATGGCGCAGTCGTCAAGAGCGCCGGCTTCGATTCCGATGTCTTCCGTGGCACGGCTCGGGTGTTCGACGGCGAGCGCGCTGCCATGGATGCCCTCGAGGACGGCACGATCGTCGCCAACGACGTCGTGGTGATCCGCAACGAGGGACCCAAGGGCGGTCCTGGCATGCGCGAGATGCTCGCGATCACCGGCGCCATCAAGGGTGCTGGACTCGGCAAGGACGTCCTGCTGCTGACCGACGGTCGCTTCTCGGGCGGTACGACCGGACTCTGCGTCGGACACGTCGCACCCGAGGCCGTTGACGGTGGACCCATTGCGTTCGTCAAGGACGGCGACCCGATCGTCCTCGACATGGCCAACCGCACGCTTGAGGTCGAGGTCGAACCCGAAGAGCTCGAGGCTCGAAAGGTCGGCTGGGAGCCCATGCCGCCCAAGTACACAACCGGTGTGCTCGCGAAGTACCGCAAGCTCGTCAGCTCTGCCGCTGACGGCGCCGTCTGCGGCTAGGACCTATGTCTGACATAGATCCGGACGAGCTCGCCATTGCACTGAAGGTGCTCAAGGCCGCCGAACAGCTCATCGAAGATGATCCCGACTACGTTGCGCTGCGTCGCGCGTGCGGGAAGTTCTACAAGAACGTCAAGAAGAACCGTCGACTCGACAAGCGTGCCCAGGTTGCCGCAGCGGACCGTGCTGTCGTCTCGGTGACCGCTACTGGTTCACCCACGCGTATCGATGACGAGACCGAAGGCATCCCGCTAGTCTCCAACGCGCCTGGCGCCACGGCGGGGACGCTTCAGGTCGCGCGGCCTTGCTACATCTGCAAGCAGAAGTACACGGTTGTCGACGCGTTCTATCACCAGCTCTGCCCGGAGTGCGCTGCGCTCAATCGATCCAAGCGCGATGCCCATACCGATCTGACAGGCAAACGGGCCCTGCTCACGGGTGGCCGCGCCAAGATCGGCATGTACATCGCACTGCGCCTCCTGCGCGACGGTGCGCACACGACGGTCACTACGCGATTCCCGCACGACGCCGTACGCCGATTCACCGCAATGCCAGACAGCGCTGACTGGCTGCATCGCCTGCGCATCGTCGGTATCGACCTGCGCGATCCGGCACAGGTTGTCGCGCTCGCCGACTCGGTGGCAGAGCAGGGCTCTCTCGACATCCTGATCAACAACGCAGCGCAGACCGTACGACGTACGCCCGGCGCCTATGCACCCCTGGCTGAAGCCGAGAACGCTCCGCTCCCCGAAGGCCCGTTGCCCGAGCTGTTGACGTTCGGCCACACCAGCGACGCGCATCCTGCGGCGCTCGTCGGCTCAGTCGACTCGCACCCTGTGCTCGCCGGCGACGCGCATACGGCCGAGGAGCTGACCGCGATGGCGCTTACGGCAGGTTCCGCCGATCTCGAGCGGATCGACGCCGGTGGACTGGTGCCTGACACTGTCGACGTCAACAGCTGGACTCAGCGCGTGCACGAGGTCGATGCCCTTGAACTGCTCGAGGTGCAGCTGTGCAACACGACGGCCCCGTTTATCCTCGTCAGCCGACTCCGCCCATCGATGGCCGCAGCGGATGCGCGGCGTACATATGTCGTCAACGTCTCGGCGATGGAGGGCCAGTTCAGCCGCCGCTACAAGGGACCGGGCCACCCGCACACCAACATGGCGAAGGCCGCGCTCAACATGCTGACCCGCACCAGCGCGGGGGAGATGCTCGAGCAGGACGGCATTCTGATGACTGCCGTCGACACGGGATGGATCACGGACGAGCGCCCGCACCCGACCAAAGTGCGCCTGGCCGAGGAGGGCTTCAAGGCTCCTCTCGACCTCGTCGACGGGGCCGCGCGGGTGTACGACCCGATCGTCCAGGGTGAGGCTGGCACCGACCTGTTCGGCGTCTTCCTCAAGGACTACGTGCCGTCACCTTGGTGATCGTCCACATGTTGGTACTTCCTGTCTCAGCACTTGACCATTTCGGCGCGCAGGACGAGACTTAGCGACGTGAACGTGGAAATTCTCGTAGTAGATGACTGACGCGATGGCCTGATCGGCCCCGCGTCTCCCTCGAATGCCTCACGGCCGAGGGATTTTTTTATGCGAACTCACCGACAAGCCACGGGCATACTGAAATGAACAGAAGGAAGAACTCATGACCGAGCAGCTCACCGGGGCCCAGAGCCTCGTGCGGGCACTGGAGCAGGCCGGGGTCGACACGATCTTCGGCATCCCAGGCGGCGCGATCCTGCCTGCGTACGACCCGCTCTTCGACTCCAAGCAGATCCGCCACATCCTCGTACGCCATGAGCAGGGTGCAGGTCACGCGGCTCAGGGCTACGCGCAGGTCACCGGCCGCGTGGGTGTCTGCATGGCCACGTCGGGTCCCGGCGCGACCAACCTCGTGACGGCAATCGCTGACGCACACATGGACTCGGTCCCGATCGTTGCGATCACCGGCCAGGTCCCGAGTGGCGCGATTGGCTCGGACGCGTTCCAGGAAGCCGACATCCGCGGCATCACGATGCCGATCACCAAGCACAGCTTCCTCGTCACGAACGCCGATGACATCCCGCGCGTCATCGCGGAGGCATTCCACATCGCCAGCACTGGTCGTCCCGGCCCAGTCCTCGTCGACATCTCCAAGGACGCGCTGCAGGCGCAGACCACGTACAACTGGCCGAGCGAGCTCGCTCTGCCCGGCTACCGCCCGACCACGCGTCCGCACGGCAAGCAGGTGCGCGAAGCCGCGCGTCTGATCGCTGAGTCCGAGCGCCCGGTCCTGTACGTCGGTGGTGGCGTCATCAAGGCCGAGGCATGGGAAGAGCTGAAGGTTCTTGCCGAGCTGACCCAGATCCCCGTTGTCACGACGCTGATGGCACGTGGAGCGTTCCCCGATTCACACGAGCTGCACCTGGGCATGCCCGGTATGCATGGTTCCGTCGCTGCTGTCGGTGCGCTGCAGAAAAGCGATCTGCTCATCTCGCTGGGTGCTCGCTTCGACGACCGGGTGACGGGCAAGCTCGACTCGTTCGCACCCGGCGCCAAGATCATCCACGCCGACATCGACCCTGCCGAGATCTCCAAGAACCGCGCAGCTGACGTCCCGATCGTGGGCGACTGCCGCGAGGTCATCGCTGATCTGATCGCGATGCTGCAGAAGCAGACCTCGGAGGACAAGCTCACGGTTGAGTGCAGCGCGTGGAAGGCGCAGATGCTCGCTGTGAAGGCGAAGTACCCCGTCGCGTACGACAAGCCCAAGACGGGACTCGCTCCGCAGACGGTCATCGAACGCATCAGCGCGATCGCCGGACCTGACGCCACCTACACGGCCGGCGTCGGCCAGCACCAGATGTGGGCCGCCCACTACGTCGACTTCGAACGTCCGCGCCAATGGCTCAACTCCGGTGGCCTCGGCACGATGGGTTACGCCGTTCCTGCCGCGATGGGCGCGCAGGTCGGTCTGCCCGGAACGGTCGTCTGGGCCATCGACGGCGACGGCTGCTTCCAGATGACCAACCAGGAACTCGCGACCTGCGCGATCGAGGGCATCCCGATCAAGGTCGCGGTCATCAACAACTCCTCACTCGGCATGGTGCGCCAGTGGCAGACGCTGCTGTACGACGGTCGCTACTCCAACACCGACCTCAACACCGGACCGGAGGAGATCGGCGCTCGTCGTATCCCCGACTTCGTGAAGTTGGCGGACGCGTACGGCTGCGTCGGACTTCGCTGCGACAGCGAGGCCGACCTGGACGCCACGATCGAGAAGGCCATGGCGATCACCGATCGGCCGGTCGTGATCGACTTCGTGGTCGAGCGCGACGCAATGGTCTGGCCGATGGTCCACGCCGGCACCAGCAATGACGAGATCCAGATCGCTCGCGACATGGCTCCCGAGTTCGACTCAGAGGAGATGATCTGATGTCCCGCCACACTCTCAGCGTGCTCGTCGAAAACACCCCGGGTGTTCTCGCGCGCGTCTCGAGCTTGTTCATGCGTCGCGGCTTCAACATCGACTCGCTCGCTGTTGGGCCGACAGAGATCCCCGAGATCTCGCGTATGACGATCGTTGTCAACGTCGATGAGCTTCCGCTTGAGCAGGTCACCAAGCAGCTCAACAAGCTCGTCAACGTGCTCAAGATCGTTGAGCTCGACTCGAGTACGGCAGTTGAGCGCGAGCTCATGCTGATCAAGGTCCGTACTGACGCCCAGACTCGTGGGCAGGTGCTCGAGACCGTGCAGCTGTTCCGCGCCAAGGTCGTCGACGTCGCCACAGACGCCGTGACGATCGAGGCAACCGGCGACTCCGGCAAGCTCACCGCGATGCTCAACGTCCTGGAGCCCTTCGGGATCCGAGAGATCGCACAGTCGGGACGCGTGGCCATCGGTCGCGGATCCCGTTCCATCACCGACCGCACCCTGCGTACCGTTCCTGGCTCGCAGGCAGTCTGACTAGCAACACCCAACACTCAAAACCGCTTCAAGGAGAAGAACCCCAGTGGCTGAACTGTTTTACGACGACGACGCAGACCTGAGCATCATCCAAGGACGCCACGTGGCGGTCATCGGCTACGGAAGCCAGGGTCACGCGCACGCGCTCAACCTGCGCGACTCCGGCGTCGACGTTCGTGTCGGTCTGGCCGAAGGCTCCAAGAGCAAGGCCAAGGCTGAAGCCGAGGGCCTCCGCGTCCTTTCGGTCGCTGAAGCAGTCGAGGAAGCCGACGTCACCGTCGTGCTCGCACCCGACCAGTTCCAGCGCCACATCTACGCCGAGTCGATCGCGCCCAACCTGGTCGAGGGCGACGCCCTGGTCTTTGGTCACGGCTTCAACATCCGCTTCGGCTACATCGAGCCCCCGGCGGGCGTCGACGTCCTCCTGGTTGCTCCCAAGGCACCCGGCCACACCGTGCGTCGCGAGTTCGTCGCCGGTCGCGGCATCCCCGACATCGTCGCGGTTGAGCAGGACGCCAGTGGCAAGGGATGGGACCTCGCGCTCTCCTACGCGAAGGCCATTGGCGGTACACGCGCAGGCGTCATCAAGACGACCTTCACCGAGGAGACCGAGACGGATCTCTTCGGCGAGCAGGCAGTGCTCTGTGGTGGCGTTTCGCACCTCGTCCAGGCTGGCTTCGAGACGCTGACCGAGGCTGGCTACCAGCCGGAGATCGCGTACTTCGAGGTGCTGCACGAGCTCAAGCTGATCGTCGACCTCATGTGGGAGGGCGGCATCGCGAAGCAGCGTTGGAGCGTCTCCGACACCGCAGAGTACGGCGACTACGTCTCAGGTCCGCGCATCATCGATGCGTCGGTCAAGGAGCGTATGCAGTCGGTTCTCGCCGAGATCCAGGACGGCACGTTCGCCACGCGCTTCATCGGCGACCAGGACAACGGCGGCAAGGAATTCCTCGAGCTGCGCGAGAAGGAAGCCGGCCACTCGATCGAGGCGACCGGCAAGATTCTCCGTTCGCACTTCTCGTGGAAGCAGCAGGACGCCGACTACGTCGACGGCCAAGCTGCCCGCTAAGCGATCATCTCGAGCGTGGCCGATCGCGGGGGAGTCTCCGCGACGGCCCGCTCAGAGCCGCGTACCTCGCCGTAGGCCAGCGCCAATCGGCTGACAGCTTCGGTGAGGATCTCTGGCGACTGCGTGTAGGGCAGTCGCAGGTGCTTTTCGCCCGCCGATCCGGCGCGCGCGAAGAAGCGAGGTCCGGGAGTCAGCAGCAACTTGTGGCGTGCGGCCGCTGCGGTGAGCTGCGACGAGATGCGATCCGGAAGCGTGAGCCACAAGCTGAGCCCGCCGGCGGGGCACTCCGCCTCGATATCCGGCAACTGGCGGGCGAGCTCGCCCAGCAGATGATCACGGCCAGCGCGCAACGTCGCTCGGCCGGCCGCCGCGGTCTGTCCACCCTCGACGAGCAGTTCGGCGAGTACGAGCTGCTCGAATGCCGCGCTGCCCAGGTCCAGGGTCATACGTGACTGGATCAGCGGCATGACGAGATCGCGGGGAGCGCGGACCCAGCCGACCCGGAGGCCACCCCAGAACACCTTGGATGCCGAGTCGACGAGAACGGTGCGGTTGTCGTACTTCGCGTACGACGGCGGCAGCTCGACTCCGTCGAGATTCACGTCGCGCAAGGACTCGTCGATGATCGGCAGCACGTCGTGCCGACGCAGCTCTCGTGCCCATGCGCTGCGTTCGTCATCGCTCATGATCGACGCGGTGGGGTTGTGGAAGTCAGGGATCAAATAGGCCAGGCGGTGACTGGAACCGCTGAGAGTCGACGCAAGAGCCGGAACATCCCACGCAGTATCGAGCATCGGCAGCGCCGACAGGCGCCCGCCGACAGCTGAGAATGCCTCGTGGGCGTGCGGGTAGCTCGCACCTTCGACGATCACACGGTCGCCGGGGGAGAGCACGGTGTGGGCCATCAACGAGACGGCGCCAAGGGCGCCATTCGTGATGACGATCTGATCAGGATCTGTGGGCAGTCCGCGATCGGTGTAGCGCTGGGCGAGGAGTTCCCGCAGCATTGGCAACCCGTCCGGCAGATAGCCGGTTGTTGCCAGAAGGCCCGGGAGCTTGGTGACCGCCGCCTCGAAGGCCCGGCCGAGGCCAGCGGGTCCGGCAGGTGCGGAGTAGGTGAGCGCGATCGTGTCCTCGCCGTCCGGCGTGACGATCAGGCTGCTCGCGCTGGATGCGGCGTACGGGACATGGATGACGCTCCCGGAACCCTGACGCGAACGCAGAAGGCCTGACGCGCGTAGCTCGGCGTACGTACGTGTGGTCGTTGTCCGACTGACCCCGAGCGCCGTCGCCAGCTCGCGTTCGCTGGGCAGCCGGCTCCCGTCGAGGACTCGACCGTCGACGACAAGCAGCCGGATGCCTTCCGCGAGTCCGCGATAGGCAGGCCCATCGGAGGCGTATGGCCTCAGCAGGGTGGCGAGGCGGGAGGCAGAGATGAGCGTGGACACGAGGCCACTGTTTCACAATTGGCTATGTATTGGAATGCCAATCTGCTGCACCATGGAGTCATGACCGTGATCCTCGCCCTCGTTGGGCTCCTTGCCCTCGCGGCGACGCTGACAGCGCTCGCCCGCGCCGTCGCCACGGACGGCTATGGCAAACGCCCGCCTCCACGCAGCCACCAGGAAGAGTTGGGTCCATGGATCACGCAGCAGTTTTCTCGATGACGCGCATGCCAGAGCGGCTCGTTCGTCTCATCGCTGGGCTGTTCCTCTACGGATTCACGATGGCGATGATGGTCGAGTCGACTCTCGGCCTTGACCCATGGGACGTCTTCCATGAAGGCGTGGCCGAGCAGGCGCCGCTGACTTTTGGACAAGTAGTCATCGTGACGGGTGCGATCGTCCTGCTGCTCTGGATCCCGCTCAAGCAGATCCCAGGCATCGGCACAGTCCTCAACGTCATCATCATCGGACTTGCTGCTGACTTGGGCATCGCCGTGATCACCCAGCCGGACAACATCTGGCTGCGCGGTCTCCTTCTCGTCGGGGGAGTCGTCGGAAACGGCTTTGCCGGCGCGCTCTACATCGGTGCTCAGCTCGGACCGGGACCGCGCGATGGGCTGTGGCTCGCCCTGGTCAAGCGGACTCGGCGAAGCGTTCGCTTCTGGCGCACCACGATTGAGGTCACCGTCCTCGTGGTCGGCTTCCTGCTCGGCGGAACGGTCGGCGTCGGAACGGTCCTGTACGCCCTGACGATCGGCCCGATCGTGCAGTTCTTCCTGCCGTTGGCGCAGATCGACCTGTCAGCGGCGAGTGGCGATGATGAGCGAGGCGTCGACGTCGATGAGCATCTCGACGGCAGCGAACCGATCGTCGGTCAGCCAGCGCTCACGAATGGTGTCGACGCGACCCTCGACGATGGGCGGCCAGAACGCTGACGGCTCGAAGTCGTCGAGCACGACGATGCCGCCTGGCTCAAGGAGATCGGCGAACACGTCGATGGCTTCCATGACCTCGCGAACGTCAACGAACAACAGCGAGAACGGTGCGTACTGCTCCAGCGTCGACCAGTCGCCGGCGATGACGTCCACATTGGGCGTCTCGGCGAAGATCTTCTGAACGTCTTCGGCCAGAGCTGGGTCGAGCTCGGCGCTGACAATCCGGGCATCCTTCGGAGCGCCGCTCGACAGCCAGGCCGAACCGACACCGCAGCCGGTGCCTAGTTCGGCGAGTGTTCCCGTACGCGAGGCAGCGAGCGCGGCAAGCAATCGACCGGTCTCGTTGCGAATCGACGTGATGAATCCGCGCTGGCGAGACAGGTCGAGCGTGCTCGAAACGATCTCGGGGACTTCCGCTGGCGCGCTCACGCCAGACAGTGTCGCATGACTGACTGACGTCTGGCGGCGCTCTCAAATCGTCTCGTCAATCGAGACTCGGCGAAGAAATGCGGACGTAGCAGCAATGGTCGGTCTACTCTCGACACATGCGGAAGCAGCAGCTCGTAGTAATCGCTTGCCGCGGCAGGGCCTCTTAGGGCCACCCCTGCCGCGGAGTTTCGGCATTGGCTCGCCGTTCCGCCGCAGGGATCCAGATCACGATCTGATCTGTTGATGCATCTCTTTCTCCTTTCCGGATGATCTCCGGTTTTGGTGTCTGGCGGAACGGCGGACCCGCCACCTCCGTCGGCGCGATCAACGAAGGAGCAAGACCATGGATCCGTACCTGATGGAGTGGGGACCGGCGCATCTGCGTGATGAGCCAACCCCCGAACTCGAGCTCGAGTTCGACGACCGTCCCGACGACAACTGAGGCGTCCCAAATGACAAGACGGCTGTTTCAAATCATGAGACGACGACCGTAGAATGACGCCTATGAGTCGCACGTACAAGCTTGCTGTCATCCCCGGTGACGGTATTGGCCCCGAAGTCACTGCCCAGGCACTCAAGGTGCTCGACCTCGTCGCTGCAGAGCACGGTGTCGCCTTCGACAAGACCGAGTTCAACCTCGGCGCTAAGCGTTGGCACGCCACCGGCGAAGTCCTCCCTGACGCTGAGCTCGCTTCGATCCGTACGCACGACGCGATCCTGCTCGGAGCCGTTGGCGATCCGACCGTGCCCTCAGGCACCCTCGAGCGCGGACTGCTGCTCAAGCTTCGCTTTGAGCTCGATCACTACGTCAACCTGCGCCCGTCGAAGATCTACCCGGGCGTCCCCACTCCTCTCGCCAACCCCGGAGTCGTCGACTTCGTCGTGGTCCGCGAAGGCACCGAGGGCCCCTATGTCGGCAACGGCGGCGCAATCCGCGTCGGCACGCCGCAGGAGCTCGCGACTGAGGTCAGCGTCAACACGGCATTCGGTGTCGAGCGCGTTGTCCGCGATGCGTTCGCCCGCGCCCAGGCTCGGCCTCGCAAGAAGCTCACCCTGGTACACAAGAACAACGTCCTCGTCCACGCCGGACACCTGTGGACTCGTACGGTCGACGCTGTCGCGACCGAGTTCCCCGACATCGCTGTCGACTACCTTCACGTCGATGCCGCAACGATCTTCCTGGTCACTGATCCGTCACGCTTCGACGTGATCGTCACCGACAACCTGTTCGGCGACATCCTGACCGACCTCGCCGCCGCCGTAACGGGTGGCATTGGTGTTGCCGCCAGCGGCAACATCAACCCCGATGGCACTGCACCGAGCATGTTTGAGCCGGTCCATGGATCAGCCCCCGACATCGCCGGACAGTCGAAGGCAGATCCGACTGCCGCCATCCTTTCGGCCGCACTCCTTCTCGATCACCTGGGTCTGCCCGAAGCGGCTGCCCAGATCAACGCAGCTGTCGAGTCCGACATCGCGTCACGTGGCACCTCTCCTCGCAGCACAGAGGAGGTGGGAGAGGCTATCGCCGCACGCGTGGCCGGAGGCGTAGCGGTCGGTTAACGACCATTACCCTCCGACCTCAGAAAGTACTACCGTGACTCCTATGACTGCATCACCCGCGTTTGCCCCAACCGTCGAGCTGCATCCGCATCCGCGGACCCGCGACGAGCTTGGCGTGATCCTCGCCAATCCAGGCTTCGGCAACTACTTCACGGACCACATGTTCTTGGCCAAGTGGACGCCGGACGAGGGCTGGGCCTATCCACGGATCGTGCCCTACGGCCCCCTGACGCTTGATCCGGCCACTGCTGTTCTTCATTACGCCCAGGAAGTCTTCGAAGGACTCAAGGCGTACGCGCACGCCGACGGCTCGATCTGGCTGTTTCGTCCCGAGGCAAATGCCGAGCGGATGCAGCGGTCCGCGCATCGACTCGCGCTGCCTGAGCTCCCGACCGATTGGTTCATCGGTTCAATCAAGGCGCTCATTGAAGTCGACGCGGCATGGGTTCCGAACGGTGACGAGAAGAGTCTGTACCTCCGTCCATTCATGTTCGCGTCGGAGCGGTTCCTCGGCGTGCGGCCCAGCCAGCACGTCACGTACGGACTCATCAGTTCGCCGGCCGGTGCCTACTTCCCCGAGGGTCTCAAGCCTGTCTCGATCTGGCTGTCGACTGAGTACGCCCGCGCCGGTGCGGGCGGCACAGGCGCCGCCAAGTGCGGCGGCAACTACGCGTCGAGTCTGCTGCCCCAGCAGGAAGCCGCAGCTCAGGGCTGTGCCCAGGTTGCGTTCCTGGATTCCACGGAGCACAAGTGGGTCGAGGAGCTGGGTGGCATGAACCTCTTTTACGTTCAGTCCGATGGCTCAATCGTCACCCCAGAGCTCTCCGGCTCGATCCTCGAGGGCATCACCCGCGACTCGCTCATCACGCTGGCACGCGACCTCGGACACGAAGTCGTCGAGCGGCGGGTCAGCATCGACGAGTGGCGCGACGGCTGTGCCGACGGCACGATCACTGAGGTGTTCGCCTGCGGAACGGCCGCAGTCGTCACACCGATCCGCTCGCTGAAGTGGGAGGGCGGGGAGGCTGTCCCCGGTGACGGCGAGGCAGGCAAGGTCACGTCTGAGCTCCGGGCCGCTCTGGTCGATATCCAGTACGGTCGCGCACCCGACCGTCACGGCTGGTTGCAGCAGGTTCTTCCGGCCTGAAATTTACTGTACTGGCCAGTACAGTCACCGGGTGCTCGGAATGAGCCTTGTCGTGCCCTAGTGTCGGCCTAGAGGCCCAACGATGTGCCTCTTGTACTGGAGGCGCACATGTCTGTTGTCACGCGTACCGAACACGATCTGATCGGTGACCGCGAGATTCCTGCCGACGTCTACTGGGGTGTACACACCCTGCGGGCGTTGGAGAACTTTCCCATCACCGGTATCCCCATCGGGGTGAGCCCGTACCTCGTCGAGTCGCTCGCCGCGGTCAAGCAGGCTGCCGCTGCTGCGAACCATGATCTTGGGCTGCTCGATGACGAGCGGTACGCAGCAATTCGCGGTGCCTGCGAGGAGATCCGCTCGGGTGCGCTGCACGATCATTTTGTCGTTGATGTGATGCAGGGCGGCGCCGGCACGTCGACCAACATGAACGCCAACGAGGTCATCGCCAACCGCGCTCTTGAGTTGATGGGGTACAAGAAGGGCGACTACGACACGCTGCACCCCAACGAGCACATCAACCTCAGCCAGTCGACCAACGACGTCTACCCGACCGCGGTCAAGATCGCGATCATCATGGCGACTCACGCTTTGCTCGACGCGATGGAAGTGCTCGAAGCCTCGTTCGCGGCCAAGGCCGACGAGTTCCACGACGTACTCAAGATGGGCCGAACGCAGCTTCAGGACGCGGTGCCGATGACGCTCGGCCAGGAATTCCGCACCTACTCGTTGATGATCGGCGAGGATCGCGCGCGCCTGTCCGAGTCGGTGATGCTGCTGCACGAGATCAACCTCGGCGCCACGGCGATTGGCACGATGCTCAACGCGCCCGCGGGATACGTGCCCTCAGCCTGTGGGCACCTGGCCAAGCTCACGGGGCTCCCGCTCGAGAGCGCGGTCGACCTGATCGAGGCGACCCAGGATTGTGGTGCGTTCGTTCAGCACTCCGGCACATTGAAGCGCGTCGCGGTGAAGCTCTCGAAAATCTGCAATGACCTGCGACTCCTTTCGTCCGGACCACGCGCAGGCTTCAACGAGATCAACCTCCCCGCTGTGCAAGCCGGGTCGAGCATCATGCCCGGCAAGGTCAACCCTGTCATCCCCGAGGTCGTCAACCAGGTCGCCTTCCAGATCATCGGCATGGATGTCACGGTCTCGATGGCAGCGGAAGGGGGGCAGCTTCAGCTCAACGCATTTGAGCCGGTCATTTGCTACTCGCTGTCGGCCGGCCTTTCCCGGCTGCGTGAGGCGGTGCTGGTGTTGGCCAAGCGCTGCGTCGACGGCATCACGGCGAACGTGGAGCTTTTGCGCGCTGAGGTCGAGAACTCGATCGGTCTGGTGACCGCGCTCAACCCGTACATCGGATACGCAGCCGCGACCGAGGTCGCCAAGGAGGCGCTGGCCACGGGGCGCGGTGTGGCTGAGCTCGTTCTAGAGCGCGGATTGCTGCCGCGCGAGAAGCTTGAGGCGATTCTCAAACCTGAGACGCTGGCGAATCTGGCTCCGCGGCCGAAGTAGCGGCTTCCCAGGCTGCCGTCGCGTCGGCGATCTGCTGCGTCTGTTCCTCCAACTTGAACGGATGGTCTTGGATCGGCGTGGAGGTGAAGACCGCATCCACAAGGTCGACGTCCAGATCCGCCAACAAGCCAGAAGACAACTCAGCCGCGGCCGCAGTCGCGAGTTGATGGGCGCGGCCTATGTCGGGTTGCACGCGTGCCCAGGAAGCCAGCATCAGGCGAGCTATCGCGGAATGGTCGGCGACCTGCTCAAAGAGCGCGATCTGCTCAGGGATCATGCTCTCTTTGTCTCGGCGATACGCAAACAGGTCGAGCAGCGAGAGCCTCCGGTCGAGCCGCCACTCTGCTCTCAGGCGATCAGCGATCACGGCGTCACCTTGGTCGACAAGGCCATCGCGGTAGAACCACGAGGCCTCGACGATGGGGTAGAGGCGATTCTGCGGGTCAAGCCTGCCGGCCGCGGAGAGAAGTCGCGAGGCCTCCGCGGCATCGAGGGAATGTCGGACCACGTGGTACGCGGACCACCAGGCGTAGGCCGACTGGAGCGGGTGGTACCGACTCTCGTTGAGGGTCAGGTCATCAATGATGAGGCGGTGCTGCTGCTCGGCAGAGAACAGATCGTTGGGATTCACCACGGCTCGCCCCGAGATCTTGGAAGCTTGCTGGGCGAAGCCACTTGTTGCCGCGACCATCAGATCTGCGCGGGTCATCACGGTGAGGTCGAACAGCGCCTTGTCCGCCCTGCTGGTCCAGGTCGGTTGCGCCAGGTCATTGATGCTCATGACGCCCTCGGTGTCTCGCAGCTCGTCGAGCACATCCTGCTCCTGCCCAACGGCCAGAACCGTCCGGCCTTCCGCATGTAGGTGCCGGACCGCCGCACGTGCGACGGGGAGGGCCATCGCCTTGGACATGAACCGCGATGATTCGCGAAAGAAGCCGACTATCAGGTCACCGCCGCGCAGATGGATTGCCGCCATGCCGTCATCCAGGTCCAGCTCACGCGCCGCGTCCACTGCGGCTTGCCGTTGGGCAGAGAACCCGATCTCGCTGAACTCGCGCGAATAGTTCTCGGCTAGCTCGGGAAAGTCCGTCGATGACAGGTGCCGATCAAGTCCGTGGCTTTTGCACGAGAGCCCGATCGCGCGTACGAGTCGACGGTCCAGCTCTTCAAGGGTCTGGTCATCGGGCCCCAGCGTGATGATGTTGGTCGAGTCATTCTCGCCCTCGTACGTGTCGCGGAACTCCTGCGTGAACATGTTGGCGGCGGGCTCGATCGCGTGCAAGGCGTCGTCGACGTACCGGTTTGTCCACGAGTACTGGAAGGTGAGTCCCATCAGCCGGGCAAGGCGTATGGCGGCCACCATGGCGTTGAGCCGTTCGCCGAAACCGTCGGTGCGCTGCGACACCGCCAGCTTGTGTCTCAAGGTCGAGCTGCTCTCAGCAGGAAGTGCTCGCACCTCGACGTCACGGATCTCCACGCCGTCAGGACTCACCAGCCGCACGTGTCGTGTCCACACCTGCCTGGCGAAGCGTCCGACACCCACGTGCCTCGCGCCGGTCAGCTTGATCTTGGCGACATCGATCCAGCGCGTGCCCTCGTTGCTCACCTGAACAGTTAGCACGCCGGGGGTGGTGGCCTGTCGTCTCACCCAGACCGAATCGATGCTGTGCACGTACCCGAGATCGATCAGACTCCTGTCTTGCGAGACGTCGCCGAAGGCCGCCAGGTCAACCAGGTAGCGACGGCCTCGTCGACGGGCGACGGTGATGTGTTTCCCGCTCGTGACCTCGCCCAGCGCGCCTCGCAGTTGTGCTGTGCGAGCCCAGGAAGGGTCGGTCTCGCGCATGTTCGCGTCGACTGGCGCCTGGACCTCGGCGAGGCGATCGACAAGGTTCGAGCCCCGCTCGAGCGAGACGTAGGCGCCGTGCTCCTCAACCTGTCGCAACATCCACCAGATGGTCTTGGCGGACGGAGCGAAGGCGACGTCATCGATCACCACATCGAACTTCGAGTTCTGCAGCGCGGGCCGTGCGGCAGACGCGCGCCCAGCAGGCGACAAAACCAAAATGCTGGCTTCCGGGAACCAGCGGTGCGCCCGACGTATCCAAGGCCCACGAGACCGGCTCGTCACCACTGCGACTGACGTTGGTTCCAGCGGGCGAAGTGCAGCGAGGGTCTCGCGGAGTGCGCGTCGCCGACCGACCTGCATGTGGACATTCATGTCAGTTCCCGAACAAGGTGGCTGGGTCGTCGATCAGCGACACGTCCAGGAGGTGTTCTGTCGCGTCGTAGTCGATCAATATGCCGACGCCCTGCTCGGTCGCGGCCGTGTCGCCGCCGTCATAGCCTGCGGCGATGTCGCCCAGCGTTACGCGGGCGGGACCGACGGGATCATGCTGGGGCCACTCGTCGAGGAGGCGGTGGACCAGGCCGACGACAACCATGTCGTACATCTGACGCTTGTCCTCCGGGACGTCGCGCACCATGATCTCCGGCAGTCCGAGGACGTTGAGTCCGTGCGTGCGGATCGTGGTGACGTCCTGGAGGTCGTACTCGAACGTAAACAGAGCTGACGCCGGACGTGGGGACGTCTCGGGCGCATCGGCGACCCGTGGCGTTTGAAGGTCGACGACCAGGCCGTCGTGCTCGTCGGCGATCGTCAGCGCCTCTTGGAGCGCCTCTTCTGCAGCGAGCCGTGCGGCGCCCGCGCTGACGCTGCGCGAGACGAGCCGTTGGTACGACAGGCCGCTCATCCGATTGAGGTCCTTGACCGTGCTGCCGCGGAGTCTCAGCAGCGACCGCTCCGGCAACGGGACGAGATCCTCGCGATCCAGCGGTTGGGCAGTCAGCACGACGTACGCAATGGTGACGACGCGCGGCACCGGTACGGGTCTGGCGCTCATAGATCGCTCAGTCTAGACTGGCCGACATGACGATCATCTCGATCATTATCGACAGGCGCGCCGGGCACTGAACTACGCCCGACGCGCTGCCTCCCATTGCCATGGGGGGCATTTTTTATGGATACAGCTGTTGGATTGACTGAGATGACACAACGAAGGATTGACCAGTGACGGCAGGCAAGCAGCACGTGAGCGACTTTCACGTCTACGACACGACGATGCGCGATGGCGCCCAGCAGGAGGGGCTCAACCTCTCGGTGCAGGACAAGATGCACATTGCGCGGCATCTCGACGATCTCGGAGTCGGCTACATCGAAGGCGGCTGGCCCGGTTCGAACCCCAAGGACACCGAATTCTTCGCCCTTGCCGCCAAGGAGCTTGACCTCAAGCACGCCACACTGGCTGCGTTCGGTGCCACGCGCCGCGCTGACGGAGTCGCCGCGGATGACGAGCTTGTCGCTGCGCTGCGCGAGTCCGGCGCTTCGGTCGTCACGCTGGTCGCCAAGAGCCACGATCGCCACGTCGAGCTGGCGTTGCGTACGACGCTCGCCGAGAACCTCGCCATGGTTCGCGACAGCGTTACCCACCTGCGCGAGGAAGGTCAGCGGGTCTTCGTCGACCTGGAGCACTTCTTCGACGGCTACCGCGCCAACCGTGACTACGCGCTCGAGGTGGCAGCGACCGCCGCTGACGCCGGAGCCGAAGTCGTCATCCTCTGCGACACCAACGGCGGCATGCTGCCTCATTGGGTCAGCGAGATCGTCACGGACGTCGCCACCACCGGCGCACGCCTTGGCATCCACGCCCACAACGACACGGGCTGCGCCGTCGCCAACTCCATGGCTGCCGTGCAAGCCGGAGTCACCCACGTGCAGGGCTGCATCAACGGTTACGGCGAACGTACGGGCAACGCCGATCTGATCACCTGCGTCGCCAATCTGGAGCTCAAGTTCGACATGCAGGTGCTGCCCGAGGGCAAGCTCGCCGAGGCCACTCGCATCGCGCATGCGATCGCCGAGATCACCAACTACCCGCCGTCGGCTCGTCAGCCGTACACGGGAGTGTCGTCCTTCGCTCACAAGGCGGGACTGCATGCGAGTGCGATCCGCGTCGATCCCAACCTCTACCAGCACATCGACCCAGCGCTGGTCGGCAACGACATGCGCCTGCTGGTTTCCGAGATGGCCGGTCGCGCAACGATCGAGCTCAAGGGCAAGGAGCTGGGCTACGACCTGGCCAACGACGCCAAGCGGCTTGCCCGGGTGACGGACCGGGTCAAGCAGATGGAGCAGGACGGCTACACATTCGAGGCTGCAGACGCATCGTTCGAGCTGCTGCTCGCCGAGGAGATGGAAGGCGCTCGCCCTTCGTACTTCGATGTCGAGTCGTGGCGAGTGCTCGCCGAGTCGGCTCGTGGCGAAGAAGCGTCGTCGGAAGCCACGGTCAAGCTGACCGCCGGGGGAGTGCGTCTCGCTGTCATCGGCGAAGGCAACGGCCCGGTCAACGCGCTCGACCATGCGCTGCGTCAGGCGATCGAACAGGTCTATCCCGACGTCGCTCGATTCCACCTGATCGACTTCCGCGTACGCATCCTCGACCAGGGCCATGGCACCGACGCCATCACGCGCGTCCTGATCGAGACCACGGACGGCAAGGACGTATGGGTCACGGTTGGTGTCGGCGCCAACATCATCGAAGCCTCGTGGGAGGCGCTCGTGGACGCGTTCACGTACGGGCTGCGCAAGCACGGCGTGGATCCGCGTATTGACCACTAGCTAGCGTAGAAGCATGAGTGCGCGAAGGGCAGCGATGGTGCTGCCGGTGCTGATCACGTTGGTGGTCGGCGCGGCGATTGGCGGCCTCGTCATCACGCAGAACCAGCGTCAGGACGAGCAAGTCGCTGAGGCAGAGGCGATTGGCCGAGACTATTTGTCGGCTGCAGCGGAATTCCAGTCTGGCGTGGCCAAGTCGATCAAGGCCGCCGACTCCACGAAGCTCAACGAGATCACGCGTGCCCTCAACACCGCGATCGCCAAACCGCCGAAGCTGCCGAAGGCGACGGCATATGGGCGGCAGAACTCGTCGACCTACCGTGAAGCCGTCGATGTGAAGTCGACATTGCTGGGTCCGTACAAGCGGCTCGGGCGCCAGCTCAAGGAAGCCAAAGTTGCCGAGACGTTCATCGCTGAGGCGCGCAAGCTGCTCGAGCTGCGCGCCACGGACTACGTAGGCGCCAGTGTCATCACCAGCAGCGGAGTCGTGCGATCTCGGTTGATCCCGGCGTTCGCGAATGCCAGAGACGCCTTTGACGCGGTGCCGGTCCCGAAGGGACAGAAAAAGCTCGCCTCGACGATCCATGACGCCGCGCAGTACGTCGTTGACCAAGCCACGCTGCTCGCGAACAGGATCGACGATCGGAAGAGCTTCTCGTTCAGCTATGCAGCGCAGTTCCAGACTGCTGCTGATGCACTCAACGACTACGCGACGACGATCGAGGGTGACGTGACCGAGGCGGTCAACGTCGTGATCGAAGCGGGCTAAGGGGCAGGACGAACCATCGGCGTGTGCTGGATGCCGGCTTCGTCGAAGTCTTCGCCCGAACGCATGTAACCGAACGACTCGTACCAGCGCTCAAGGTGTGACTGTGCGTTGAGGGCGATCTCGCGGTCTCCCCAGAGGCGCGTGGCCTCAGCCATGAGCTGTCCCGCCAGTCCGAGGCCTCGCTGATCCTGGCGAGTGCAGACCCGCCCAAGGTGTACGTGCCCGTCGTCCAGAACGCGCAGGTAGCTCGTTGGTCCTTGGTGGTCGGCCAGCCACATGTGAGTTGTCGTCGGGAGGAGATCACGACCATCGGGATCGGTGTCCTCGACGTGTTGCTCAAACGCGAACACCGCATCGCGGATCTTCCAGATGTCATAGACATCCTGTGCGGTGAGCGTGTCGCCCGTGGCCGTACGACAATGCCCTTGATGAGCTCGCTGGCGCTCGCTCATGTCATGCGCACGCATTGCAGGTGCCGAAGATCTCGAGCGTGTGCGACACGTCGCGGAAGCCGTTCTCCTCGGCGATCTTGTCTGCCCATCGCTCGACCGTTGGACCTTCGACCTCGACCGTACGGCCACAGGACCGGCACACGAGGTGATGGTGGTGGCCCGCGCTGCATTGGCGGTAGAGGACTTCGCCCTCGTCATTGCGGAGCGCATCGATCTCTGCGGACTCAGCAAGCACCTGGAGGCTGCGATAGACCGTCGAGAGGCCGACCGAGTCACCGCGCTTGGTCAGCGCGTCGTGGATCTCCTGAGCGCTGGCAAACCCGTCGAGGTCGTTGAGGATCGCCACGACGGCACGTCGTTGACGGGTGTTGCGCGGTGCTTCAACCATGACTTCTCCTCAGACGTAATCTACTTGGCGCCGACGGCTGCGTGATCGCCTCATCAGCGCTCCGACGAAGGCCGAGACGCCGAAGATCGCCAGGGCGATCATCACGATCGTCGGGCCGGGCTGGGTATCGATCTGGTAGCTGGCGACGACGCCGCCAACAGCAGCGACGAGTCCAATGCCCATTGCGCCGAAATGGGTCGTGCGAAAGCTCCGGGTGAGCTGTTGCGACGCTGCGACGGGAACGACCATCAGTGCCGATACGAGCAGCAGGCCGACCGTACGCATGGCAACTGTGATCGTGACGGCAGCGAGGATCGCGATCAGGATGCTGTAGGCGCGTACCGGTACGCCGCTCACCCTGGCGTGCTCCTCGTCCTGGCACACCGCAAACAGCTGCGGCGACAATCCGATCGAAAGTGCGATCACGATCGCTCCGAGGATCCCGACGAGAACGAGATCTCCGGCCGAGACCGTGGTGATCGAGCCGAACAGGAAGGTGTTGAGGGTTGCCGCGCTCTCTTCGGCGAGGTCGGCAATGAGAATGCCGCCGGCGATTCCGCCGTAGAAAAGCATCGCCAGTGCCACGTCGGCGCTGGTACGGGCATACATACGCAGCAGTTCGATCACGACGGCACCGACCGTCGCGACGATCACAGCGGTGACGATTGGCTCGACGTGGGTGAGCAGGCCGAGAGCAACGCCGGTGAGCGCGACGTGGCCGAGACCATCGCCCAACAGGGCGAGGCGGCGCTGCACGAGGAACGTGCCGATGGCTGGTGCGGCGAGCCCGGTGAACACCGCCGCTGCCAGCGCAAGTTGCATGAACTTGTAGTCGAGGAACTCGAACATCAGATCACCCCTTCGCCGGGGATGCCTGGGTTGCGCTCATGCTCTGCATGGTGGTGCACATGAGAGTGGTCCTCGTGCACGACGCCGTCGACGGGTCCTTCGTACGTGACCGAGCCCGCATCAAGCACGACAGCACGATCGATCAGCTGTCGGAGTGGCCCGAGCTCGTGTGCCACGAGAAGGATGGACGCGCCTTCTTTGACGAGCGCACCCAGTAGTTCGGCAAGCACCTGTTGGTTCTCGTGGTCGACTCCAGCGGTGGGCTCATCCATCACGAGCAGCTCGGCCTGGGTCGCGAGGGCTCGCGCGATCAGTGCACGTTGCTGCATACCGCCCGAAAGTTCATCGAGCGCGGAGCGACTGCGGTCGGCCAATCCCACGCGGGCGATGGCCGCGGCGACCGCGGCGTTGTCCTTGGACGAATTGCGACCGACATATGGGCGATAGGCGAGCCGCCCGCTGGCCACGACCTCGCGTACGGTCGCGGGCACGCCAGCGACTGCGCGAGACCGTTGCGGCACGTAGCCCAGTCGTCGACGCTCGCGGAAGTCAGCCAGGGGAGTGCCGAACAGCTCAACGGTTCCCGCGGTCATCGGCACGAGCCCGATGGCAGCGCGCACCAGTGTCGACTTGCCCGAGCCGTTGGATCCGAGCAGAGCGACGAACTCACCCTCGCCGACCTCGAGGTCGACACCGCGAACAACGTCACGGCCCTCGAAAGAGACCGTGACACCTCGCGCGACAAGGGGCTTCATTTACAGGAATTCGCCTTCTGCAGAGTCGCGAGGTTCTTTTCCATCAGCGTCACGTAGTTCTCGTCCTTCGTGTCGTCTGACAGTCCCTCGATGGGGTCGAGCGTAGCGGTCTTGGCGCCGGTCTCTCGGGCAATCGTGTCAGCGATGGCCGGGCTCACGAGCTCCTCGGTGAAGACGGTCGTGATGCCGTCCTTGCGGACCAGCTTGGTGATGTCCGCGAGCTGGGAGGGGGACGGTTCGTTGCTCGGATCAATGCCAGCGATCGGCACCTGGGTCAGGTTGAATTGCGCGGCGAGATAGTGGAACGCCGCGTGGCTCGTGACGATCGTACGAGTGCGGCAGGCGGCGAGACCTTCCTTGAACTGGATGCCGAGCTTGTCCAGCTTGGCGAGCAGCCGATCCGCGTTGGCGCGGTATTCGACGGCGTGGGCTGGGTCCACCTTGGAAAGCTGAACTTCGACGGCGTTGGTGATCACGCGCATGTTCTGAGGGTCGAGCCACACGTGCGGGTCGGTGTCTTCATCGTGGTCGTGTCCGTCCTCGGCATCGTGGTGCTCACCCTCCTCGCCTGACGCCGCGTCGAGCGTGATGAGGCGGGCAACGTCAACGGTGTCCTTCTTGGTGCGCCCAGCCTGGTCGACCGCACTATCCACGGCAGCCTGGAAGTGATTCTGGTAGATCACCAGGTCGGCTTCCTGTACGGCGGCGACCTGCTTGGGCTTGAGCTCCAGGTCGTGCGGCTCAGCACCAGGAGCGGTGAGGTTCTGCACGTTGACGAAGGAGCCCCCGACCTGCTGGGCGATGAATGCGTACGGGTAAAACGATGCGATGACCGAGGTCTTCCCATCGTCCTTCGCGCCCGCACCACAAGCGGCAAGGAGGGCAACGAGTGGGACTATCGCGAGCAGGGCGGGGTGCTTCTTCATGAGAATGATTCTCAACTACTTGGGAATCATTGTCAACTTCTCTCCATGGCGCAGGCTCCCGGTCAGGGTGTGCCCCGCCTCGACCGATATCGTTGCTGGTTCAACACCTCGGGCGTACGTCGTCACGACGACGTGCATGGCCCGCCGACACCCAGCCGGAATGGATCTCTCATGGCATCGACCGTCGACAACGTCATCAGCCTCAGCAAGCGCAGAGGATTCGTCTACCAATGTGGAGAGATCTACGGCGGTACTCGCTCGGCGTGGGACTACGGCCCGCTCGGTGTCGAGCTCAAGGACAACATCAAGCGCCAGTGGTGGCGCTCGATGGTGCAGGGCCGCGATGACGTCGTCGGCCTCGACTCCTCGGTGATCCTGCCGACGCCAGTCTGGAACGCGTCGGGCCACCTTGCTGCGTTTGTCGACCCTCTCGTCGAGTGCCAGAAGTGCCACAAGCGCTATCGCCAGGACCACTTGCAAGAGGCCTACGTCGAGAAGAAGGCCAAAAAGGATGGGTCCAGTGACGATCCCGATGCTGTCGGCATGGAGCTGATCGTCTGCGAGAACTGCGGCACCCGCGGTGAGTGGACCGAACCCAAGATGTTCAACGGGCTGCTCAAGACCTACCTCGGCCCGGTCGAGTCCGACGAGGGCCTGCACTACCTGCGCCCCGAGACCGCCCAGGGCATTTTCATCAACTTCGCTCAGGTCATGACGACGTCGCGCAAGAAGCCGCCATTCGGCATCGGCCAGATCGGCAAGAGCTTCCGCAACGAGATCACGCCGGGCAACTTCATCTTCCGCACCCGCGAGTTCGAGCAGATGGAGATGGAGTTCTTCGTCGAGCCGGGCACGGACGAGGAGTGGCACGAGACCTGGATCCAGACGCGTATGGATTGGTACACCGGCCTCGGCATCAACCCCGACAACTTGCGTCTCTACGAACACGCGCAAGAGAAGCTGTCCCACTACTCCAAACGAACCGTCGACATTGAGTACCGCTTCGAGTTTCAGGGTTCGGAATGGGGCGAGCTCGAGGGCATCGCCAACCGTACGGATTTCGACCTCAAGACCCACAGCGAGCACTCCGGCAAGGACCTGCAGTACTTCGACCAGCCCAACAATGAGCGCTGGACGCCGTACGTCATCGAGCCCGCCGCCGGCGTCAACCGCTCGATGATGGCCTTCCTGGTCGACGCGTACGTCGAGGAGGAAGTGCCGAACGCCAAGGGCGGCACTGACACCCGTACGGTCCTGAAGCTCGACCACCGGCTGGCGCCGGTCAAGGCTGCGGTGCTCCCGCTTTCGCGCAACGAGGACCTGTCGCCCAAGGCGCGTGCACTCGCTGCCGAGCTGCGCGGATTCTGGAATGTCGAGTTCGACGACGCGCAGGCCATCGGCAAGCGCTATCGCCGCCAGGACGAGATCGGCACGCCGTTCTGCATCACGGTCGACTTCGAGACCCTCGAGGACAACGCCGTGACAATCCGTGAGCGCGACACGATGACTCAGGAGCGCATCCCGCTCGACCAGGTCACGAACTGGCTGGCGGCGCGTCTGCCTGGTTGCTGACCCGCGCGTGAGTGACAATCGGCAGGTGTCGACACTCAAACGCCCTGCTCTGATCGTCGCCGCTGTTGTGGCGATGTTCGCCGTCGCCGCCTGCGGTTCGGATGCCAAGGACGAAGGCGTACCGGTGCCCAAGGGCTTCGACCTGCCCGACGGAGTGACCCTGACCAAGGGCGGCACGGTGCTCACCGAAGACGACTCGGCGAGTGTCGTCTATCAGGTGGGCAATGCGGCTGCGAGCGCCATCACGGTCACCGTGACCGAGGTGCGCAAGGGAGACATCAAGGACTTCAGGTTCTTCTCGCTCGATGAGGAGTCCAAGCAGTCGACGCCGTTCTACGTCAAAGTGACGGTCAAGAACGAGGGTCCGGCCGGATTGGGTGGCGCAGCTCTACCGATCTACTCGCACGACTCGGCCAACACGATTCGGCAGGCCAACGAGCTGGTCGGCACCTTCAAGCCGTGCCCTTCGCCGGCATTGCCCAAGACGTTCCTCCCGGGAGCGTCGGCGGATCTGTGCCTGGTCTACCTCGTACCCAAGGGCAAGGCGCTCCAGTCGGTTGACCTGCAGACAGGGTCTGCCAAGGACGTCATCACCTGGACCCCGTAGTCCCGTCATCCGGATGGGACAATGGGCGTATGTCCATTGCCACCGTGCCGCGCACTCTGCGCCTTGGCGACCTCGAGGTCGCGACACCCGTGGTGCTTGCGCCGATGGCAGGCGTGACCAATGCGGCATTCCGCCAACTTTGCGCTGAGCAGGGCGCGGGCCTCTACGTGTGCGAGATGATCACGTCGCGCGGCATCGTCGAAGGTGACAAAACCAGCATGGCGATGCTGACATTCGCACCCAACGAGACCGTTCGGTCGGTGCAGCTATACGGCATTGATCCCACGTACGTCGGTCGCGCCGTTGAAATCCTGTGCGCCGATCACGGCGTCGACCACGTTGACCTCAATTTCGGATGCCCCGTTCCCAAGGTGACTCGCAAGGGCGGTGGCGCGGCCCTTCCATGGAAGTCGACGCTCCTCGGCGAGATCCTGACCGCAGCAGTCAGTGCGGCAAAACCGTACGGGATCCCCGTAACCATGAAGACTCGCAAGGGCATCGACGACGAACACCTGACCTATCTCGACGCAGGCCGCATCGCGCAGGACGCCGGCTGCGCCGCGATCGCGCTGCACGGTCGTACGGCTGTTCAGCACTACTCGGGCCGAGCCGACTGGGACTCGATCGCTGAGCTCAAGGCGGCGGTCGACATCCCGGTGCTCGGCAACGGCGACATCTGGGAAGCTGCCGACGCGATTCGTATGGTCGACGAGACCGGCGTTGACGGCGTCGTCGTCGGCCGCGGCTGCCTCGGACGTCCGTGGCTGTTCCGCGATCTTGCCGCTGCGTTCAATGGCGAGGACGTGCTGCAGCTTCCGACGCTCGGCGAGGTCTCCGGCGTGATGCGTCGCCACGCGGAGCTGCTCGGCGAGTTGCTCGGCGAGGAACGTGGCTGCATCGAGTTCCGCAAGCACATTGCCTGGTACCTCAAGGGATTTGCCGCTGGTAAGGATGTCCGCAGCCAGCTCGGGATGGTGTCGTCCTACGCACAGCTCGACGAGCTGCTGGGTCGGCTCGACCCGACCGAGGCCTATCCGGTGGCTGAGCTCGGCACACCTCGTGGTCGCCAGGGGACGCCCAAGCGCGTCTCGGTGCCAGACGGTTGGCTCGACTCACGTGAGGTCACTTCACCGCTAGACGCAGGAGCCGAGGACCCGACCTCAGGCGGCTAGGGCTGGTCGCGGACGTAGACGATGAAGCCTTGGTTCTCTGCGACCGAGTCATAGAGCCGTCGACCTGGTGTGTTGGTCTCATGCGTCTGCCAGTAGACGCGCTTGATGCCCTCGGCGTGAGTTCGCTCGCTGACCGCCTCGATCAGTGCACGCCCAACGCCTTTGCCTCGTTCTGTCGGCAACGTGAAGAGGTCTTGGAGATAGCAGACGAGGTCGATGCGCGATGAGCTGCGATGGAACAGATAGTGGACGAGTCCGACGAGCTGACCGTCGCCTTCGGCGACCATAGCGAAGATCGGCTCGGCGGGATCGAAGAAGCGTGCCCAGGTCGTTGAGGTGACTTCCTCGCTCAGGGCGGCATCGCCTGTGCGCTCGTAGAACTCGTTGTAGCCGTCCCACAGCGGACGCCAGGCGTCGAGATCGGACTGTTCTATCGGGCGGAGGATCATGAGCGGGCCTCTCGTGCGCGGTCGAGCTGTGCCAACATCGTCGCGCGAGCAGCATCGGCCGGGAGGTTCCTGCCGTCTGCATCGACGGGACCCTTGGGCGAGTGCACTTCGACTGTGGCCAGTCCGAGACGGCGCTGAAGCGGTCCCTGGCTGAGCTCCACCGACTGTGTCTTGTGATGCGGCACGATGCTGGTCGTCCGCTGGATCCAGCCTTCGCTGGCCACGAAGGTTGCAGCGTTGGCAGCAACCCAGCGGTAGCGGAAACCGATCGGTGCGAACCACCACGATCGTGGCGACGCGTACGTGCGGTTGCCGATCGCAGGGTCTGCGCCGGGGAGCAGTTCGGCGATGATCGCGTTCGCGAGAGGCGCGTCGCTGATCGGGAGGAGGGTCGAGTTGGCATTGTTGCCTTCGCTCTCGCTGCCCTGGGAGGCATACCCGGCGACGTCGACCTCGAGTCGCTGCCAGCCAAGACGCCGCCACACCAAGGGTTCTTTGATCGCGATGCCCTGGACGCGGTCGTACGGGATGGTCTGCGAGGTACGAGACAACAGACCGCGCTCGATCCTCAGACCACGCTCACCGCGCGAGAGGGTGAAGTCCCACTGCTGGATGACGCGCTGACCGACGATCTGCACGAGCCAGGAGGCCAGCGGGATGATGCCGCCGATGAACGCAATCACGTTGCCGAACCACAGCGCCGCGATCAGCACTCCGACGGTTCCGAGTGCTGCGAACAGGAAGTCGAGTGACAGCAGCGTGCCGATGATGATGCGCATGGGCGGGACGACCGTGATGATGCTGCGCTGCTCATCGGGCGCCTCATCTGCTGTCGTTCGCCCGTGGGTTCGGTCGAGCAGTACGCGTCGAAGTGCTCCGGCGTCGTCGAGCTTGAGGAATCGCAGCGACGTGCGGGAGTTCTTGCCGCCCGCCATCTCGATGCGCAACTCGGCGAGACCGAAGATACGAGCAACGAGGGGTTCGGCTATGTCGACCGACTGAATGCGTTCGTACGGGATGCGCCGTGACGACTTGGTGATGATGCCGCTGTTGATGCGCAGCTCGGTTCCGTCGATCACATAGCGGGTGAATCGCCAGGTCAGGAAACCAACACCCATGCCGATCAGCAAGCCACTGAAAAGCAGGATGAAGCCGGTGAGCACGGGGTTGATCCCGTTCAAACCTTCGCCGCTGAACATCGAGCTGAAGAGACCGAACACTGCGGCAGCAGCCCAGAGCGTCCCCTGGACCACCCCGGTCAGCGGATGAGTGCGCAGCCCTACCGCCTCGGTGACTGCGGGTGAGGACTCAGACACCGGCGCCGTGCGATTCGCCGAGCTCAGTCAGCCGGTTGCGGAGCGCGGTCGCTTGATCGGCGGGGAGGCCGGGTACGTCTGCGGCGGTCTCAGGACTCGCGGTATGCAGCGTGACGGTGGCGATGCCGTAGGCGCGGGCAAGGGGGCCGGCTTCGACATCCACGAACTGCATGCGGCCGTAGGGGATTGCGACGAGCCGCTTGAACATCACGCCACTCGTGACGAGTAGATCGTCAGCGTTCTCGGCGTAGCCCCAACTGCGTTGGTTACGTCCGGACCAGATCCAGCCCCACACCGCACCGGCCAGGGCGACGGCAGCGACGATCGCTCCGATCCACCTCAGATCGTCGGGCAAAAGGAGCGCCAGGGCGATGCCAGCGACCAGGAATACCGCCGAAAAGACGAGGGTCAGAATGCGACGAACGGTGGCAAGACGGGGGGAGTTGCGCTTCCATTCGCCGACGACGGGTTCGAAGAGAGGATCCACGCGCCTCACTGTAGACGGGCGACCAATCGATGCTTCTCTGCAGACAAATCAGGCTTGGATTCGGGGAAAAAAGGCATTTGACCGCACTAGTCCTGCGGTGGGAGACTGAGAGACGCAGGCCAGCCCCTGCCCTTCCCCAAATGCCACCCTTTTTGTGCGGAGATTTCCATGGCCAAAGCACTTGTCGGCTTCATCGGCGGCCCCACATCAGCGCAGTCTCGTGACACTGCGATGTTGCGTCGCCGCATTGCCGATCTTGAGGCAGAAGTACTGCGTCTCAAGGTCGAGAACGACGGACTCCTCAAGACCCTGCGTGAGCAAGTTGACCACGTGACGGCGGGCGATCTGCTCGAGCCCGTCGCCGGTCACCGCTGACGCTGAAAGATTGAACTGGCGACAGTCCGTCGCCCGCGGCAACCGGTCGCCTAGTGTGTCCTAAAGTCCACTCTCGGCCGTCGTCGTAGGAGCACCGTTGTACCTCAAGAGCCTCACACTTCGTGGGTTCAAGTCCTTTGCATCCTCGACGACTCTCCAGTTCGAAACTGGCATCACGTGTGTCGTCGGCCCCAACGGCTCCGGCAAGTCCAATGTCGTTGACGCCCTCGCGTGGGTCATGGGCGAGCAGGGAGCCAAGTCACTGCGCGGCGGCAAGATGGAAGACGTCATCTTTGCCGGTACGTCTGGCCGCCCGCCGCTCGGTCGCGCCGAGGTCGTACTCACGATCGACAACACCGATGGCGCGCTTCCCATCGAGTACACCGAAGTCACGATCACCCGCACGATGTTCCGCAACGGCGGATCCGAATACGCGATCAACGGCAACACCTGCCGACTCCTCGACGTCCAGGAACTGCTGAGCGATTCGGGTATCGGCCGCGAGATGCACGTCATCGTCGGCCAGGGCCAGCTCGACAGTGTCCTGCGCGCCACGCCCGAGGAGCGTCGCGGCTTCATCGAAGAAGCTGCCGGTGTCCTCAAGCACCGCAAGCGCAAAGAGAAGGCGCTCCGCAAGCTTGATGCGACACAAGGCAATCTGACTCGACTCAACGACGTACTCACCGAGCTTCGTCGTCAGTTGAAGCCGCTCGGTCGTCAGGCCGAAGTCGCTCGCCGAGCCGCCGTCATCCAGGCCGACGTACGCGACGCCCGGGCCCGCTTGCTCGCCGACGACGTGACGCAGGCACGCAAGGTCATCGCCGAGGAGTTGGCCGACGAGACCGCGTTGAAGGATCGCCGACAGTCAGTCGAGGCGGCGATCGCCGAGGCTCGCGAACAGGAGACGGTGCTCGAGGACCAGCTGCGCGAGGACTCTCCGCGTCTGGCCGCTGCCCAAGAGACCTGGTACTCGCTGTCGGGTCTGCGTGAACGCTTCCGCGGTACGGCTGGTCTGGCCAACGAGCGCGTGCGCCTAGCTGCTGTCGAGGCTGACGATCGTCGAGTCGGTCGTGACCCCGAAGCGCTCGAGGCCGAAGCACGTGCGGCGCAAGCCAAGCACGAGCAGCTCGATGCCGGCGTATCCGAAGCAACCGAATCTCTCGAGCAGGTGATCGCTGCGAAGGATGCAGCCGAAGCCGCCTACACAGCCGAAGAGCGTCGCGTTGCGGGTCTGCTTCGTGCCGCCGCCGATCAGCGTGAAGGTCTGGCCCGGCTCCATGGCCAGGTCAACTCGCTCAAGAGTCGCGCCACAGCAGCCGGTGAAGAAATTGGCCGCCTGACAGTGGCGCGTGACGAGGCCGAGCTTCGCGCCACGGACGCGCACCGTGAGTTCAGCTCGCTCGAGAACACGATCGCTGGACTCAACGCTGGCGAGTCTGGACTCGACGAGGACCTCGAGACGGCCGAAACGGCCCTCGCCGAAATCGTCGAACAGCTGGCATCGCTCGGTTCCCAGACGCAAGAGGCTGAGCGTCAGCAGTCCGCTCTGGCCGCACGCAAGGAAGCGCTCGAGCTGGGTCTGGCCCGCAAGGACGGCGCGGGCGCGCTGCTTGCGGCGACCGACGAGATCAGTGGGCTCCTTGGCTCGGTTGCAGCACTGCTGACCGTACGCAGTGGGTTCGAGACCGCAATCGCCTCGGCCCTCGGTTCAGCCGCGGATGCCGTCGCTGTCGATCACCTCGACACCGCTGTCTCGGCAATGGAGAAGCTCAAGTCTGAGGACCTTGGGCGTGCTGGCATGTTGCTCGGCGGCGGCGAGGTTGATGACTCGTCGTGGCCCGGATTGCCAGCATTCGCGACCTACGCGATTGACGTAGTCGATGGTCCCGCCAAGTTGCAGGGTGCGTTGCGGCGGCTGCTCTACAAGGTCGCTGTGGTCGATGACCTTGAGCAGTCCCGTCAGCTGATCTCCCAATCTCCTGATGTCGTTGCCGTGACTCGTGACGGCGACGTCCTGGGTCCGCACTTCGCGTCAGGTGGATCGTCGTCGAAGCAGAGCCTGATCGAGGTCAAGGCTGCGATCGAGACAGCCGCCGAAGACCTCGAGCGAGCGGTGCACACGCTGGAGCGCCTTCGCTTCGAGATCGAAGGTGCCGAGACTCGTCGGGTTGTCGCTCAGGATCACGTCGATGCGGCGCTGGGTCGACTTCACGAGTCGGACGCCACGATGGCTGCAGTCGCCGAAAATCTCGGCCACCTGGGCGCCACATCGCGAGCTGCACGTGGCGAGGCCGATCGACTGACGACGGCGATCAACGCGGCGGCCGAGGCTCGCGATGTCGACCTCTCAGGACTCGCCGAGCTTGAGGACCGACTCCAGCAGGCCGAGTCCGCGCCGGAGGAAGAGCCGGACACGACCCTGCTCGAGGAACTTGCCGAGAAGGCATCCGCTGGTCGCCGCTCCGAGACCGACGCTCGGCTCGCGTTGCGTACCAACGAAGAGCGCGCCCGTGCCCTTGCCGCGCAGGTCAGCTCACTTTTCGAGGCCGCCGCCGCCGAGCGTCAGGCCCGCATCAAGGCCGAAGAACGGCGCGAACGTCAGCTCCGTGAGGCCGAAACCGCCAAGGCTGTGATCGCCGCGAGCGATCGCGTGCTCGTGCGGCTCGAGCAGTCGGTTCTGCAAGCCTCCGAGCTCCGTCGAACGATCGAGTCGTCACGCTCCGGTCGCGAGGAGACGCTGCGAGGCGTACGCATCAAGTTGCGCGAGCTGAGCACCGAGCTCGACGGACTCACCGACTCAGTCCACAAGGACGAGATGGCCAGGGCCGAGATGCGCCTGCGCCTCGAAGGACTTGAGACCCGGGCCCTCGAAGAGCTGGGCCTCAACATCGAAGAGCTGATCGCCGACTACGGCCCGGATCAGCTCGTGACACCGATCGCCGAGACGCCCGAGGAGGGCGAGGACGCCGCCGAGCCCGGTCCTGCAGTTCCGTACAACCGCGACGAGCAGACCAAGCGGCTTCGCGCCGCGGAGCGATCCATGGCGATGCTCGGCAAGGTCAACCCGCTTGCCCTTGAGGAATTCAGTGCGCTTGAGGAGCGTCACCAGTTCCTGTCGGAGCAGCTCGAGGACCTGCGCAAGACTCGCAAGGATCTGCTGGAGATCGTCGAAGAGGTTGACGCGAAGGTTGAGCAGGTCTTCACCGAGGCTTGGTACGACGTTGAGCGCGAGTTCGCCGACGTGTTCTCACGACTCTTCCCGGGCGGTGAGGGATCGCTGATCCTGACCGACCCGCAGAACATGCTCACGACCGGCATCGACGTGGAGGCCAGGCCTCCTGGCAAGAAGGTCAAGCGACTGTCGCTGCTCTCCGGCGGTGAGCGCTCGCTGGTCGCGGTGGCATTCCTGGTCGCACTGTTCAAGGCGCGCCCGAGCCCGTTCTACATCCTCGATGAGGTTGAAGCGGCTCTCGATGACACCAACCTCGGTCGTCTGCTGGAGATCTACGAAGAGCTGCGCGCCAGCTCGCAGCTGATCGTGATCACGCACCAGAAGCGCACGATGGAAGTTGCCGACGCGCTCTACGGCGTCTCGATGCGCGGCGACGGCGTCTCAGCCGTGATCAGCCAGCGCCTGCGTGACGAGGCTTCGGCTTGAGTCAGGCCACGCTGCGTACGGAGTTCCCGACGCTGCGGACCATCACGACGCGGTGGGAGGACGAGGACGTCTACGGCCACGTCAACAACGTGGTCTACTACTCGTACTTCGACACCGCGGTCAACGGCTACTTGATGGAAGCCACAGGCACCGACATTCGCAAGCTGGACGCCGTCGGCCTGGTGGTCGAAACCCAGTGCACCTTCAAACGGTCCCTCGGATTCCCCGAGGATGTCCGGGCTGGCATCGCCGTCACCAAGATCGGCGGCACGAGCATCGAGTACCGCATCGGCCTGTTCCAGGGAGACACCGACGAGCCGGCCGCGATCGGGCGGTTCGTCCATGTGTACGTCGATGCCGAGACGCGCAAGGTCATACGCATCCCGCAGTCGATCAAGGACGCAGTCACGCCGCTGCTTCAGGAATCCGAGCCGTCCTAGCCTCTAGGATCGCGGTGTGACCACGCTGACCTTGCTGCTGATCCTCGCCGGTGTTGTCGTCGTTCTCGGCGCTGGTCTCGGTCTGGTGATCTCCCGGCGCCGGGCAGAGCTTCCGCCGCCGGATGAGCTCGATGCGATTACCGAAGAGGTCATCGAGCATCCCGAGCACCCGGAACCACAGCTCGAGGAGCCGGTCGCCAAACCCAAGCCTGCTCCGAAGCCCAAGCCGGCACCCGAGCCTGTTCCGGAGCCAGAGCCTGCACTGGAACCCGAGCCGGCCCCCGAACCCGCTCCACCGACGCTTGAGCGTCCCGAGGCGCCGAAGGGCCGACTCGTACGTTTGCGTGCCCGTCTCGCTCGCTCACAAGGCACGCTCGGCAAAGGTCTGCTCGCAGTCCTCGGTCGCGCGAGCCTGGACGACGCCGCATGGGAAGAGATCGAGGACACGCTGCTTGCCGCTGACGTGGGCGTCGGTCCGACCGACGAGCTCGTCGAGCAGCTCAAGACCCGTATGCGAGTCGAAGGAATCAAGGATCCCAACCATGCCCGTACGGTGCTGCGCGAAGAGCTCATCGCTCTGATCGGCCCGAGCAACGATCGCTCGCTCAAGTCGACAGGTGCCGACGGAAAGCCTGGCGTCGTCCTCGTTGTCGGCGTCAACGGCACCGGCAAGACAACGACCGTCGGACGCCTCGCCCGCGTTCTCGTGGCTGAAGACAAGTCCGTCGTGCTCGGTGCCGCCGACACCTTCCGTGCCGCCGCTGCCGAACAGCTCCAAACCTGGGGCGAACGAGTCGGTGTCAACACCGTGCGTGGACCTGAGGGCGGCGATCCTGCGAGTGTCGGCTTCGACGCGGTCCAGAAGGGCATCGCTGACGGGGTCGACGTGGTGCTGGTCGACACCGCTGGCCGCCTGCACACCAAGGCCGGCCTGATGGACGAGCTCGGCAAGGTCAAGCGCGTGATTGAGAAGCAGGCGCCCGTCACCGAGGTACTTCTCGTCATTGACGCCACAACAGGCCAGAACGGTATGACCCAGGCTCGCGTATTCGGCGAAGTCGTCGAGGTGACCGGCATCGTGCTGACCAAGCTCGATGGCACGGCCAAGGGCGGCATCGTGATCGCTGTCCAGCGTGAGCTCGGCGTACCCGTGAAGTTCGTCGGACTCGGCGAAGGTGTGGACGATCTTGCACCTTTCGATCCCGAAGATTTTGTTGACGCTCTCCTCGAGTGACCTGCGGGTTTACCTGCTGTTAACACAACCTGCCGATTCGTGACATTGCCGCAACACGACGAAACCCATATCGAAACCGTCCGATAACAGCCTGTAGCGCAGCGGGTGTTGTCCATGCCTGCGTACGACGACTTCGGAGGTTCCATGAATACCGGTGATACCGCGTGGGTCCTGGCCAGCTCGGCCTTGGTCCTGCTCATGACGCCCGGCCTGGCGTTCTTCTATGGCGGGATGACACGCAGCAAGAGCGTGCTCAACATGATGATGATGAGCTTCGGCGCCATCAGCGTCGTCTCGGTGCTCTGGGTGCTCTACGGCTTCTCAGTTGCGTTCGGCGAGGAGAAGAGCGGCCTGTGGGGCGGTCTTGACTGGGCAGGCATGAAGCACATGACCTCCATCGAGACGACTCTCAACGGCTCGGTCTACGGGATCCCGCTGCTGGTGTTCGCGGCCTTCCAGCTGATGTTCGCGATCATCACAGTTGCGCTGATCAGCGGCGCCATCGCTGACCGCGCGAAGTTCGTCACCTGGCTGATCTTCTCCGTGCTCTGGGTCAGCATCGTTTACTTCCCGGTTGCGCACTGGGTCTTCGACTTCGGCAACGAAGACGGCGAAGGCGCCGGTTGGCTCGCCGCCAAGGGCGTCCTCGACTTCGCCGGTGGTACCGCTGTCCACGTCAACGCCGGTGCAGCAGGCCTCGCCCTGGCACTGGTTCTTGGCAAGCGCGTCGGTTGGAAGCGCGACCCGATGCGTCCGCACAGCTTGCCGCTCGTAATGCTCGGTGCCGGACTCCTGTGGTTCGGTTGGTTCGGCTTCAACGCAGGCTCGGCACTCGGTGCGAACGCGCTGGCCGGTCAGGCGTTCTTCACCACAATGGTCGCCACAGCTGCAGCCGTGCTCGGTTGGATGCTCGTGGAGCTCGTCCGTGACAAGAAGGCAACCAGCCTCGGCGCCGCTTCCGGTGCTGTGGCCGGACTCGTGGCCATCACGCCTGCGTGTGCCTTCGTGACACCCGTTGGCGCTGTCGGCCTCGGACTCGTGGCAGGCGCGATCTGTGCCTTCGCCGTGGGCCTCAAGTACAAGCTGGGCATCGACGACTCGCTCGATGTCGTGGGCGTTCACCTCGTCGGCGGTGCGGTCGGCGCTCTGTCGCTCGGCTTCATCTCCAACTACTCCGGAAGCGAAGGCTTCTTCTACGGAGGCGACTCGACCGTGCTCGGCCACCAGGCACTCGCAGTCGGCGCCGTCGCGGCCTTCTCGTTCACCGTGTCGCTCATCCTCGGCAAGCTGCTCGATCTGACGATCGGGTTCCGTGTCAGCGAAGAGACTGAAGTGACCGGCATCGACCAGATCGAACATCTCGAAACCGCATACGAATTTGCCGGCTCCGGCGGCGGCTCGCACCTCACGAAGGGACTCTGAGAATGAAGCTCGTTACAGCAGTCATCAAGCCGCACAAGTGGGAAGAGGTCCGCGAGGCTCTCGCCGCTGCGGGTGTCGCCGGTATGACCGTGACTGAGGCCAGTGGCTATGGCCAGCAGAAGGGTCACACAGAGGTCTACCGCGGTGCGGAGTACGACGTCTCGCTGGTTCCGAAGATCCGCCTCGAGGTCGTCGTCGATGATGCCGATGTCGACAGCGTGGTTGCCACGATCAGTGGTGCCGCCAAGACCGGCAAGATCGGTGACGGCAAGGTGTGGGTCATTCCCGTCGAGTCCGTCGTACGCGTTCGTACTGGCGAAACCGACGAGGCAGCCCTCTAAAGACTGGAATCACAGCACTGGCGCCGTACCCGCACGGGTGCGGCGCCGGAGTTGCTTCTCGTTCACGACACCGAGAATGTCGCGGTGCGATAGTGTCCGCGACCGACGCGGGTACATCAAAAACGTGGAGGCGACATGAACGCAGGCGATACCGCATGGATGCTGGCCTCATCGGCCCTTGTGCTGCTGATGGCTCCGGGCCTGGCGTTCTTCTACGGCGGCATGGTGCGTGCCAAGAGCGTGCTCAACATGATGATGATGAGCTTCATCGCGATGGCGATCGTCCCGGTCGCATGGTTCCTGTACGCGTACAGCCTGGCCTTCGATGACGACGTCACCGGCGGGCTGGTCGGCGGGCTTGGACATGTTGGTCTCAACGGCATCACGCCTGAGACCCTGACCGGCACGATTCCGACGTACGTATTCGTCGTCTTCCAACTGACGTTCGCGATTGTCACGGTTGCCCTGGTCAGCGGCGCTGTCGCCGACCGGATGAAGTTCGTCGCCTGGGCACTGTTCGTACCGGTGTGGCTCACGGTCGTCTATGCGCCTGTCGCTCACTGGGTCTTTGCGTTCGACACCGAAGACGCCAAGGGCGGATGGATCGCCAACAAGCTCGGCGCTCTCGACTTTGCGGGAGGCACCGTCGTGGAGATCAGCTCCGGTGCGTCGGCCCTGGCCCTTGCGCTCGTCGTCGGCAAACGAGTTGGCTGGAAGCGCGACCCGATGCGTCCGCACAACCTTCCGTCCGTGCTCCTTGGTGCGGGACTCCTCTGGTTCGGCTGGATTGGCTTCAACGCGGGCTCGGCGCTCGGCGCCAACCATCTCGCCAGCCTCGCCCTGATCAACACCGTCGCTGCAGGCGCCGCTGCCATGCTCGGTTGGCTCGCGATCGAGGTACTTCGCGAAGGCAAGGGCACCAGTTTCGGCGCAGCCTCCGGCCTGGTGGCCGGTCTCGTCGCCATCACACCTTCGTGTGGTTCGGTTTCACCGATGGGCGCCCTTGTGGTCGGCGCGGTCGCCGGCGGCATCTGTGCCTTCGCGATCGGCTTCAAGTTCAAGCTCGGCTACGACGACTCGCTCGACGTGGTCGGTGTTCACCTGGTCGGGGGCCTCGTCGGCACGCTCCTCATCGGCCTGCTCGCCAGCAACGCAGCGATTGAGTTGCTCGGCTTCGGTCAGCCGGGGCTGTTCTACGGTGGCGGCCTCGATCAGCTCGGCAAGCAGGTCGTTGCCGCAGCGGTCGTGCTCGTCTACGCATTCACGTGTACGTACGTGATCGCTACCGTGATTGACAGGCTCATCGGCCTACGCATCGACGAAGAGCACGAAATCACTGGCATCGATCAGGTCGAACACCTGGAGACCGCGTACGATCACGCGGGATCGTCGACCGGCGGACTGGGATAGGGGACTGAAGATGAAGCTCGTGACTGCGGTCGTCAAGCCGCACAAGTGGGAAGAGGTCCGCGAGGCTCTCGCCGCCACAGGAATCGCCGGTATGACGGTGACTGAGGCCAGTGGTTATGGCCAGCAGAAGGGTCACACCGAGGTCTACCGCGGCGCTGAGTACGACGTTTCGCTGGTTCCGAAGATCCGCCTTGAGGTCGTCGTCGATGACGCCGAGGTGGAGAAGGTGGTCGCCACGATTACTGGAGCTGCCAAGACCGGCAAGATCGGTGACGGCAAGGTCTGGGTCATTCCCGTGGAGTCCGTGGTGCGTGTCCGCACTGGCGAGACCGATGAGGCAGCGCTCTAAGCAGGTGCTTCCCGAGAACGAGCTGGCGCAGCGGCGAAGGGATCGTGCCCTCGAGGCCGACGAGACGCTGCGTGAGCTCTTTGCGAAGGCCACCGCCGATGGCGGAGGGTCCGGAATCGTGCTCGTCGCAGTTGGTGGCTACGGGCGTAGCGAGCTGTCGCCGTTCAGCGATCTCGACGTTGTCCTGCTGCACGAGCCAGGGCTCGACGAGGATCACGTACGAGCGGTCGCCGAGGCGATCTGGTACCCGCTGTGGAACGACAATGTCGCCCTTGACCACTCCGTACGCGACACGGTGCAGATGCGTGAAGCGGCTGCGACAGACCACCGAGCGGCGATGGGCATGCTCGACGCTCGCGCGGTAGCCGGTGACTCTGAGCTCGTCACTGCACTTCGCTCGGAGGTGCTGGCTGATTGGAGGCGCGAGGCTCGTACGCGTGTCCAGGAGGTTCGTGAAGCTCGCTTGGCCCGCATCGAACGGTCCGGCTGGTTGGCGCACTCGGCTGTCCCGGACCTCAAGGAGTCCGGGGGAGGGCTGCGCGACAGCGTGATCCTCCGCGCGCTGGTCGCGACCTGGCTGATCGACGTGCCGCACGAAGAATCCGAGAGCCTGCGCAACTCGTTGCTGGACGTACGCGACGCGCTTCACGAAGTGAGCGGCCGACGCGTCGAGCGGCTGGACGCGGAGCTGATCCCCGAAGTCGCCCGCTTGCTCGATATGAATCCAGAGGAACTCGACCTTCACACCCGCCAGTTGGGCCGTCGAATCGCGCACCTGTGTTCATTGGCGTGGCGCCGTATCGATCGCGCCGTTGCTCCGACGCGCAAGCCGAAGATTTCGGCCACAGGTCCCGTCGTCACTCGTCTGGCCGAAGGCGTCGGTTTGCTCGACGGTGAAGTTATTGTCATGCAGCGCGCTGATCCGGCGATCGATCCGGAGCTTGCTCTGCGGGCTGCGGCTGTGGCCGCTCGAGACGGCCACCCGTTGAGCGCGGGTTCCGCGGCTCGGCTGGCCGCAACGATGGGCGAGATGCACGATCCGTGGCCCAAGTCGTCGACCCGGCTGATGGTCGACCTACTCACGGCAGGCCCGGGCCTCATCCCGGTCTGGGACGAGCTCGACTTCGCGGGAGTGATCGATCGCCTGCTCCCCGAGTGGGGACCGGTCAGGCTTCGGGGGTCGTCATCGCCGGTGCATAGCTTCACGGTCGATCGCCACAGCCTGGAGACCTGCGTGTTCGCTTCCGAGGTGCAGCGCGACGTCGCTCGTCCGGATCTGTTGGCCGTCGCTGCATTGCTCCACGACATCGGCAAGGGCGTCGACGGTGACCACAGTGTCGAAGGTGAACCGATGGCCGTGGCAATCGCCACGCGGTGGGGCTTTGACGCAGAGGACGCAGCGACGATCGGACGACTCGTACGTTGGCATCTCCTGCTGCCGACGATCGCCACGCGGCGAGATATTGAGGATCCGTCGACGGCGGCGAACGTCGCCGAGGTCGTGGAGTCGGCTGACTTCCTGGAACTGCTCGCCGCGTTGTCAGCCTCGGATGCTCAGGCAACCGGATCGGCGGCGTGGACGACGTGGCGCCGGGGCCTGATCGAAGGTCTGGTCTCCAAGACGCAGGCTCAGCTCGATGATGCCGTCGCGAGTCCCGACCCGCAGGCGTACGAGGGGTGGCCCGCCCAGGTTCCGATTCCCGAGCACGGCACTACTGGGCCGGCTGACTTCACTCTTGAGGTTGAAGCGCACAAGGACGGTTCCTTGCTCACAGTCGTGACCTCTGATCGGCACGGTTTGATGGCTGATCTTGCAGGTGCCATCGCGCTTGCTGGGCTGGAGGTTCGCTCCGCACGCACCGTGACTCTCGGCGATGCGGCGGCGTCGTTGTGGGAGGTTTCGCGGGAAGACGTCGACGCGAGTCGACTGAGCGAGCGGATTCGACCCGCGCTCGCTGGCGAGATTGACCTCGCTGCACGACTCGAACTCAAGCCGGCTGATGATGCCGTGGGCTCACGCATCCGGATCCTCGACCGGCTGTCGGAGACAGCAACCTTGCTGGAAGTCCGCGCGCACGACCGCCGCGGTCTCGTGTGGACCGTGTGCCACGAGATCGCGTCCTCCGGACTCTCGATTCGTTCGGCGCACATGTCGACGTACGGCACCGAGGTACGCGATGTGTTCTACGTCGTCGACGCCGACGGCAACCGTCTCGACGACGCAACCGCTGCCGACCTGCGCGATCGGGTCGAGGCGGCTCTCGGCTAACCCGTTAGGCTTGGCACACCCTCATACCTGATCCAAGGACACCGTCTCCACATGTTCGACACCCTGCAAGACCGGCTCCAGTCGGCGTTCAAGAACCTTCGTGGCAAGGGTCGACTGTCTGAGGCTGATATCGACGCCGTTGCGCGCGAGATCAGAGTCGCCCTGCTCGACGCCGATGTCGCGGTCCCGGTCGTCCGCGAGTTCATCGCCAACGTCAAGCTGCGCGCTGCAGGTGCAGAGGTCAGCCAGGCACTCAACCCGGCCCAACAGGTCATCAAGATCGTCAACGACGAGCTCGTCACGATCCTCGGCGGCGAAACGCGTCGCATCCGCTACGCCAAGACCGGGCCGACCGTCATCATTCTGGCCGGCCTCCAGGGTGCGGGCAAGACCACGCTCGCCGGAAAGCTCGGACTCTGGCTCAAGTCGCAGGGCAAGTCGCCGATGCTTGTTGCGGCCGACCTCCAGCGTCCCAACGCCGTCACTCAGCTGCAGGTTGTGGGCCAGCAGGCTGGTGTCACGGTCTTTGCGCCCGAGCCCGGCAATGGCAAGGGCAATCCGGTCAAGGTTGCCAAGGCGGGCCTCAAGGAAGCGCAACGCACACTCCACGATGTCGTGATCGTCGACACCGCCGGACGCCTCGGCATCGATGCCGAATTGATGCAGCAGGCAGCCGACATTCGCAAGGCCGTCGATCCCGACGAAGTGTTGTTCGTGATCGACGCGATGATCGGTCAGGACGCTGTCACGACAGCGCAGGCATTCCTTGAGGGTGTCGACTTCACCGGTGTCGTGCTGACCAAGCTCGACGGCGATGCACGCGGTGGTGCGGCACTGTCCGTACGGTCCATCACCGGTCGCCCGATCATGTTCGCCTCGACCGGCGAGAAGCTCACCGACTTCGATGTGTTCCACCCCGACCGCATGGCCGGGCGAATCCTCGACATGGGCGACATGATGACCCTCATCGAGCAGGCCGAAAAGGTCTTCGATGAGGAGGAGGCCAACAAGGCCGCCGAAAAGCTCATGGGTGGTTCGTTCACCCTGCAGGACTTCCTGGGCCAGATGGAAGCCATGGCCAAGATGGGCTCGATGTCCAAGCTCATGGGCATGCTCCCGGGCATGGGCGCCATGAAGGAACAGCTCGACAACTTCGACGAGCGTGAAGTCGACCGCATCAAGGCGATCATCCTGTCGATGACACCGGCCGAGCGCGACAACCCCAAGATGATCGACGGCTCCCGCCGAGCTCGCATCTCCAAGGGCTCGGGAACGCAGGTCAAGGACGTCAACCAGCTGGTTGACCGGTTCTTCGACGCCCGCAAGATGATGCAGCAAATGGCCAAGGGTGGCGGAATGCCAGGGATGCCCGGTATGCCGGGAATGCCTGGTTTGCCCGGTCCTGGCAAGCGTGCGGGTGCCAAGCAGAAGCCGCAGCAGAAGAAGGGCAAGCGCGTCTCCGGCAACCCCGCCAAGCGCGCGGCTGAGGCCGCGGCCACCAAGAAGGTGGATGGCGCGAGCGCATTCGGCTTCCCCGCTGGTGGCAAGGACGATTTCGAGCTGCCCCAGGAGCTCAAGGATCTGATGTAGGTCGGCTTGTCCCGTCGTACCGGCGGGATAACCTGCAGTAATGCTCATCCCGCTGATGCGGACCTATCTCGCGCCCTACAAGGGTCCGCTTGCAGTGGTCATCTTCTTCCAGCTTGCTGGCACGATCGCCAACCTCTACCTGCCGGGTCTGAACGCCGACATCATCGACAAAGGCATCGTCCAGGGCGACACCGGCTTCATCGTGAGCACAGGAACGGTCATGCTGGGCTTCACGGTGCTCCAGGTGATCTGCACGATCATCGCGGTCTACTACGGAGCCCGTACGTCGATGGCTGTCGGCCGCGATATGCGGGCCGGCATTTTCGGCAAGGTTGAGACCTTCGCGCAGCGCGAGATGACTGAGCTCGGCGCTCCGACACTGATCACCCGCACCACCAACGACGTGCAGCAGGTCCAGCTGCTGGTGTTCATGCTCCTGACGATGCTCGTCGCTGCGCCGATCATGGGGGTCGGCGGCTTGGTGATGGCATTGCGTCAGGATGTCGAGCTGTCCGGGATCCTGGTTTTCGTCCTCCCCGTGCTGATCTTTTGCCTGTCTTTGATCATCCGCCGGCTGCGTCCGCTGTTCCGGCAGCTGCAGGAGCGCATCGACGACATCAACGGCGTCATGCGCGAGCAGATCATGGGCATCCGGGTTATTCGTGCCTTCGTCAAGGAGGACTACGAGACCGAGCGGTTCCGCGATGCCAACCACGCCAACATGGACGTCGCGATTTCGGTCGGCAAACTCACCGCCCTGTTCTTCCCGCTCGTCATGCTGATCATGAACGTGTCGGTGGTTCTCGCGACCTGGATCGGCGGATTCCGGGTCGGCAGCGGCGACCTTGATGTAGGCACGCTGACGGCATTTCAGGCGTACATCACCCAGATCCTGATGTCGGTCATGATGGCGACCTTCCTGTTCATGATGTGGCCGCGTGCCGAGGTGTCGGCCGAGCGCATCACCGAGGTGCTCGAGACCGAACCCAGCGTGCTGGCGCCTGACGATGCCGTCGAGGTCACGCTTGGCGAAGGCCGCATCGACATCGAGAAGGCATCCTTCGCATTCCCGGGCGCCGAGCAGGACGTACTGCACGAGATCGATCTGATTGCCCGACCGGGGGAGACCACCGCAATCATCGGCTCCACCGGCAGCGGCAAGACGACACTCCTCAGCCTGATCCCACGCCTCTTCGATGCCACGGCCGGCACGATCCGTATCGACGGACACGACATTCGGTCGCTGCACCCCGAGAACGTGTGGGCGGCCATTGGGCTGGTGCCTCAGAGACCGTTCCTCTTTGGCGGCACGGTCGCTTCCAACCTGAAGTACGGGCGACCCGACGCGACGGACGAAGAACTCTGGGACGCGCTCGAGATCGCGCAGGCCAAAGACTTCGTCATGAAGATGCCCGAGCAGCTCAACGCGCCGATCTCCCAGGGCGGTACGAATGTGTCGGGCGGTCAGCGCCAGCGGCTCGCAATTGCTCGAGCGATCGTCAAGCGCCCACCGATCTACCTGTTCGACGACTCGTTCTCGGCGCTCGACTACGCGACCGATGCCGCTCTGCGCAATGCGCTGCGAGCCGTCACCGCGGATGCCGCAGTTGTCATCGTCGCCCAGCGGGTTTCGACGATTCGCAACGCCGATCGCATCGTCGTGCTCGATGAAGGACGAGTGGTTGGCACGGGCAAGCACCCGGATCTCATGCAGACCTGCGAGGTCTACCGCGAGATCGTCCTCTCCCAGTTGACGGAGGAGGAGGCCGCATGAGTGCGATGCGTGGGCCGATGCTCGGACTTCCACCGGCCAAGCCCAAGGACTTCAAGGCGACGTTCAAACGCCTCGCCGAGCGACTCCTGCGCGATCGTCTCCTTGTCTGGGGTGTCATCTCGTTTGGTGTCGTCGGCACGATCCTCACGGTCGTCGGACCGAAGATCCTCGGTCACGCAACTGACATCGTCTTCACGGGCTTCTTGTCGAGCAAGTTCCCGGACGGCGCAACCAAGGCGGAGGTCGTCGCGCAGCTACGCGCGAATGGCGAGGACAAGCTCGCATCGCTCGTGGGCTCAGTCGACCTGCAGCCTGGCAAGGGCATCGACTACACGTCGCTTTCGTGGGTGCTCGGTGCCGTACTCGTCTTGTACGTCGTCGCATCGGTCCTGACGTGGTTCCAGGGTGTCGTCACGACGACCGTCGTGCAGCGCACCGTTGCGACTCTCCGTGACGATGTTGAAGCCAAGATTCACCGGATGCCGCTGTCGTACTTCGACAAGACCGAACGCGGAGAAGTGCTGTCCAAGACGACCAACGACATCGACAACATCGCGCAGTCGTTCCAGCAGACGATGAGCCAGCTCCTCACCTCGATCCTGATGGTGATTGGCACGCTCACGATGATGCTGATCATCTCGCCGCTTCTGGCTCTGGTTGCGGTCGGAACGATCCCCATCGCGTTCCTGCTGACCAAGGCGATCGCCAAGCGTTCGCAGCCTCAGTTCATGGCGCAGTGGGCCAGCACCGGGCGGCTCAACGGGCACATCGAAGAGGTCTTCACCGGCCACGAGGTCGTCAAGGTGTTCGGACGCCAGGCCGAGGCTCGCAAGGTGTTCGACGAGCGCAATGACGATCTGTTCAAGGCGGCGTTCAAGGCGCAGTTCATCTCCGGCGTGATCCAGCCCGTGATGATGTTCGTGTCCAACCTCAACTACGTGCTCGTCGCCGTCATCGGTGGTCTGCGCGTGGCATCCGGCTCGCTGAGTATCGGTGACGTACAGGCGTTCATTCAGTACTCACGCCAATTCACCCAGCCGCTGACGCAGGTCGCCGCAATGATCAACCTGCTCCAGTCGGGTCTTGCCTCGGCGGAACGAGTGTTCCGTCTGCTTGACGAGCCCGAAGAGAGCGCCGACATTGCCGACGCGCCGTTCCCCGATCCCATACGCGGTCGCGTCGTGTTCGATGACGTCTCATTCGCGTACAAGCCGGATGAGCCGCTGATCGAGCACCTCAATCTGACCGCCGAGCCCGGACAGACGATTGCCATCGTTGGTCCGACGGGTGCGGGCAAGACCACGCTGACCAATCTCGTGCTGCGCTTCTATGACGTCCAGGCTGGGCGGATCACGCTCGACGATGTCGACATCTCGCACATGGATCGCAGTTTGCTGCGCGACAATTTCGGCGTCGTGCTTCAGGACACGTGGCTGTTCAAGGGGACGATCCGCGAGAACATTGCGTACGGCGCACACCGCGCGACCGAAGAACAGGTCATGGCGGCTGCAGAGGCTGCGTACGTCGACCACTTCGTGCGTACGTCGCCCGACGGCTACGACACGATCATCGAGGACGAGGGCACCAACGTCAGCGCAGGTCAGCGACAGTTGTTGACGATCGCGCGTGCGTTCCTCGCCGACCCGGCGATCCTGGTGCTCGACGAGGCAACGAGCTCGGTCGACACCCGTACGGAGTCGCTGGTGCAGGGCGCCATGGAGCAACTGCGTTCGGGTCGCACGTCGTTCGTGATCGCTCACCGTCTGTCGACGATTCGCGACGCCGACCACATCGTCGTGATGGAAGACGGCCACATCGTCGAACAGGGCACGCATGACTCTCTGCGAGCCGCGGGTGGCGCATACGAGCGTCTTTACAGCGCCCAATTCGCCGGCTCGACCGTCTAGGCCAAGAACGCGGCGACCCGGTCCTTGGGTCGACCGATGATGGCGCGGTCTCCGCGTACGAGCACGGGACGCTGCATCAGGCGGGGATGTTCAACGAGCAGATCAGCGACGGCCGAAGGCGTCGTGTAGTCGTCGGGGTTCAGCTCGAGACCCTTGAAGAAGCCGTCCTTGCGTACGAGATCGGCAGCGGGATCCTCGAGCTTTTCGATCAGGTCGAGCAGCTCGTCTCGGGTCAGTGGCTTCTTGAGGTACTGCACGATCTCAGGCTCGATGCCGGACACGGACGCCTCGTCGAGGGCGTGCCTCGAGGTCGAGCACGCGGTGTTGTGGAGGATCGTCACGTCAGCCATGCCGCCGAGCATACGACCGCAGCAGAACTGCTGTCGGCGGCCCACCTCGCATGCGACGATGTCCGGATGTGGGAGGCGTTTTCGCACAATCTGAAGGATCCGGCCGGTGCCGCGATCCCGTTCTTCCTGTTGTTCATGTTCATCGAGATGGCAGCGGTGAAGAACGAGGCCAAGCACGACCGTGAGGCAGACGTCGCTGCTGGCAACGTGATGGTCAAGGGCTACCTCAAGGAGGACACCCGGGCCAGCCTGACGATGTTCTTCGGCTCAATCGGGTTCTCGGCGGTGTTTCGTACGGCAGCGTTCCTGCTTTACACGGTGATCTACGTGCACCTGGCGCCGTGGCATCTGTCGGCCGAGAACCCGTGGACCTGGGTTGGCGTGCTGCTCGGTGTCGACCTGCTGTTCTACACGTACCACCGCTTCGCTCACCGGGTACGCCTTGGCTGGGCTGGCCATCAAGCACACCACTCGAGCGTTTACTTCAACTTCTCGACCGCCTTGAGGCAAAAGTGGAATCAGTGGTTTGAGGTCGTCGTGTGGCTTCCGTTGCCTCTCCTTGGCGTGCCGCCGTGGATGATCTACTTCGTCTTCTCAATCAACCTGATCTGGCAGTTCCACCTGCATACCGAAAAGATCGAGAAGCTGCCGCGCTTCTGGGAGTTCATCTTCAACACGCCTTCACACCATCGCGTGCATCACGGCTCTGATCCGATCTACCTGGATCGCAACTACGCCGGAATGCTGATCATCTGGGACCGGATGTTCAAGTCGTTCCAGCCTGAACTGCATCGCCCCACGTACGGGCTGACAGTGCCGGTCGAGACATACAACGTGTGGTCGCTCCAGTACGGCGAATACAAGCGCATCTGGCAGGACGCCCGCCGTGCGCCTCGGCTCCGAGACAAGCTCGGCTATGTCTTCGGCCCACCGGGCTGGGCGCCTGGGCAGCCAGCCAAGACCGTCAAGCCTTCTTGACCACGCTGGACTTCAGCTGCATCGGACCAAACCCGTCAACTTTGCAGTCAATGTCGTGGTCGCCGACGCCGTCGACGAGCCGAATGTTGCGCACCTTGGTGCCGACCTTGATCGACAACGCCTGACCCTTGACCTTGAGGTCCTTGATGATCGTCACAGTGTCGCCGTTGTTCAGGACGGTGCCGTACGCGTCCTTGATCTGCGCCTCGGCCTCAGCGGCCTCGGCTTCGGCCGGCGACCACTCGTACGCGCATTCTGGGCAAACGATCAGTTCGCCCATCTCGTACGTGTATTCGCAGGCGCAGGACGGACACGGTGGCAGGTTCACCGCATCAGGATAGGGCGCGCCGGACCGACTTCTTGATGATCCGGACGTGTGGCAAGAATGGGTGCATGAGCACTGAGGTGAAACGGACCGTACGTCTCGACATCGATGACGCCATCTGCACCATCACGATCGACCGTCCGGAGGTGCGCAACGCCGTAGACGGACCAACGGCGCGACAGCTCCGAGATGCGTTCGAGGAGTTCGAGGGCAATGACGACCTCGCTGTCGCCGTCCTGACGGGCGCCGAAGGCACATTCTGCGCTGGCGCCGACCTGCAGGCATTCGATACGTCCCGACGCAATGAGCTGGATTCAACCGGCGGGGGAGATGGACCGATGGGTCCTTCTCGTATGGAGCTCACCAAGCCCGTCATTGCTGCTGTCGCCGGTCACGCGGTCGCCGGTGGCCTCGAGTTGGCTCTCTGGGCGGATCTTCGGGTGGTCGAGGAGGACGCCGTGTTCGGTGTGTTCTGTCGTCGCTGGGGCGTTCCGCTGATCGACGGCGGCACCGTACGCCTTCCGCGCATCGTTGGACAGGGCCGCGCTCTCGACATGATCCTCACCGGGCGACCCGTCGGAGCGCACGAAGCGCTGCAGATGGGTCTCGCCAACCGCGTCGTACCGGTAGGGGAGTCGTTGACCGCTGCTCACGATCTCGCCGAGCAGATTGCTGCGTTCCCGGCCGCCTGTATGAAGGCCGACCGCGCGTCGGCATACCGCCAATGGGACCTGCCGCTCGACGCTGCGCTGCGGTCCGAGGGATCAGCCGGCATCCAAATGCTGATGTCCAACCCAGATGCTGCCGAGGGCGCCAAGGCGTTCAGCGAAGGCGCCGGCCGCCACGGTGAGTTCTAGTCGCGCACAGAGGCGGCTGACGAGGCGAACAGCGCGACACAGAGGTCGACCAGTTCTTCCTGCGTCACGTCGAGGTCACCGTGCTGCCACGCGGTGAGCGTCTCGCCGAATCCGCCCACGAGGAACCGGGCAACCGCATCAAGGCGGGCTGTCGGATCGGTCTTGTAGAACGATTGCGCTTGGGCTGCAAGCAGTCCCGCGAACATGCGGACCATCTCGAGCCGCTTCGCAGCGAGCGCGGGATGAGACAGGGCGGTGGTGAAGATCAGTCGCCCGCGACGAGGATCAGCAGCGAGGTGCGCAACGATCGCGCTGAGACCCGTGCGGATCCGCTCCTGCTCTTCTTCGGGGGATGTCGCGAGAGCTGCCAGGGTCTCGTCGACGAGATTCGTGATGACCCGTTCATAGACCTCGACCGCAAGCGCGTCGCTGTCGGCGAAGGACTCGTAGAAGTAGCGCGCAACGACGCCGGCCTGGGCGCACACGCCGCGTACGGTCAGCGTCACCGAGTCGTCGGCTGAACCGAGCAGGTCGAGACCAGCGTCGAGTAGCCGTTCGCGGCGCTCGGAGGCGCGCTGATCGGCGTTGACGCCGCCGTATGGGCGGACTGACGCGGACGTGCTCATACGTACATCTTGACACGTGCGTGTGCGGAGTGTTCCATAAGTGCTAACAGACGTTCTCAGATTTTGGAGCATGATGGCAACCGCGACAGTCCTGCCCGACGACCATCGGCTGCGCTACACGTTCGACCCCATGATGATGCAGGGCGCGACGGCCAACGTGATCATGCAGTTGGCCCTCAAGCCAGTCGGCTATGGCGTGGTCTACGGCAAGGTCGACAGCGGCAACGTGTTCAAGCATCCGATGAAGCGGCTGCGTACGACGCTCAGCTATCTCGCCGTGGCGACGCTCGGCACAGACGAAGAGATCAACGCCTTTCGCGAGGCGGTCAACGAGGTCCACAAATACGTCAAGTCGCAGCCTGGCGCCGAGGTGAAGTTCAACGCGTTCGACAGGGATCTTCAGCTTTGGGTCGCTGCGTGCCTCTACATGGGCTTCAAACTCGGCTACGAGGCCATGCACGGTGAGATCGATGAGGACATCGCCGACTACATCTATGACGAGGCGGCCAAGCTCGGCACCTCGCTGCAAGTGACTCAGGACCAGTGGCCCGCCGATCGCGCTGCCTTCGACGAGTACTGGGAGCAGGGCCTTGCCAAATGCGAGATCGATGACGTCACCCGCGAATACCTCTGGTCGCTCACCAACCTCAAGCAGCTCCCGGCTTGGGCGCGTTGGCCGTTCGTGCCTTCCAGCCGATTCTTCACGATCGGCTTCCTGCCGCAGGTTCTGCGCGACCAGATGCATGCCAACTGGACTGACAAGCAGCAGAAGCGCTTCGACAGGTTCTTCCGCGTATGTGGTCGGCTCTCTCGCTTCTCGCCTCGTTTCGTGCGCGAATACCCGTTCAACGTCTACATCTGGGACGTCCGTCGCCGGATCAAGAAGGGCAAGCGGCTCCTCTGAGCGCCGGTTGCATCTCCGAATTGGAGCCACGAATTGGAGCAAGGGCCAGCGGTCTGGCAGAATGACTCCTTGCGTCCGGTACGCGTGAGGGCCCTCTCTCCCACATGCTCCGGCACACAGATTTCGTCGGCCGTGTCCCCACGCGGCACCGGCAAGTCACCACATACAAGATTCTGAGGAGACACCACACTCGTGGCAGTCAAGATTCGCCTGAAGCGCATGGGCAAGATCCGCACGCCGTTCTACCGCATCGTCATCGCCGACTCGCGCACCAAGCGCGACGGTCGCGTGATCGAAGAGATCGGTACGTACAACCCCAAGGCCGACCCGTCGATCATCAAGATCGATGGCGACCGTGCCAAGTACTGGCTCGGAGTTGGCGCTCAGCCGACCGAAGCCGTCGCCGCACTGCTCAAGATCACCGGCGACATCGGTGGCAAGAACACCATGAAGTTTGCTGAGCCGAAGCGCGACAAGGAAGAGATCTTCCAGGAAGCGCTCAAGGAGCTCCACAGCGACAACAAGGCTGACGCCGTAACTCGCAAGGCTGCTGCTGCCAAGAAGGCTGCTGCTGCCGCTGAGGACGAGGCCAAGGAAGCCACCACGGCCAAGAAGAAGGCCGACACTGCGCCTTCTGATGAGGCGAAGGCTGACGCCCCGGTCGAGTCGCCTGCCGATGAGGCACCTGCTGCTGAAGAGGCGAAGGCTGAAGAGCCCGCCGCTGAGGAAGCACCTGCTGAAGCTGCGCCTGCTGAAGAGGCAAAGGCTGACGAGGCTCCCGCCGACGAGGCAAAGGCTGAAGAGCCCGCCGCCGAGGAAGCACCTGCTGACGAGGCAAAGGCCTGATCGTGGCCGCGCCCATCGTCGAGGTCATCGAGCACCTGGTCGCCGGCATCGTCGACAATCCTGACGACGTCAACGTGCGAGCCAAGCAGACACGCAACGGTGAGCTGTTCGAGGTCCGGGTCAATCCCAGCGACCTCGGCAAGGTCATCGGACGTCAAGGTCGTACCGCAACCGCCATCCGCAAGGTCGCTGGCGCGATCGCCGGCAGGGGCGGCGCGCGCATCGATTTTGTGGACGTCGACCGCCGGAACTGACCCATGCAGGTCGTCATCGGCCGCATTGGTCGAGCCCACGGCATTCGCGGTGAGCTCAACGTAGATATTCGAACTGACGAGCCCGAACGGCGTTTCGCCGCGGGCTCGTCAGTCATTTGTGGCGATCGCAAGCTGACTGTCGCGACGGCACGTCACCACAGTGGACGTCTGGTCGTCTCGTTCAAGGAGATCGCCGACCGTACGGCGGCCGAGGGCCTGCACGGCAAGGTCCTCGAAGCTGAGATCGACCCCGTCGAGACCCCGGATGATCCCGACGAGTTCTACGACCACCAGTTGGTCGGACTCGAGGCGCGCAGCGGCGATGCCGTTGTCGGCACCGTGACGGGAATCGTCCATGGCCCGTACCAGGACACGTTGACGATCAAGATCGACGGCCGCGAGGTCTTCGTACCGTTCGTGACTGCCCTGATCCCTGAAGTCAGCGTGAGTGGTGGATTCGTCACGATCAACGAGATCGAGGGTCTCCTCGATCCTGACAAGGCCGAGCGAGACGATTGAGATGCGTATCGACGTCATCTCGATCTTCCCCGCCTACCTCGACGCGCTTCAGCTGTCGTTGGCAGGCAAGGCGCAGGCTGCAGGGCTGCTCGAGATCGCTGCACACGACTTGCGCGAGTTCACCCGCGACAAGCACCGCAGTGTCGACGACACCCCGTACGGGGGCGGCGCGGGCATGGTGATGAAGCCAGAGCCGTGGGGCGAAGCTCTCGACACGGTCACCACGGACGAGGCCGTCATCATCGTGCCGACTCCGTCAGGTGAGGTGTTCACCCAGCGCACGGCTGAGCGACTCAGCGGCGAACGGCACCTCGTCTTCGCGTGCGGACGCTACGAAGGCATTGATCAACGCGTCATGGACCACGCCGCAACCCGCTGGCGGGTCGAGGAGATCTCGCTCGGTGACTTCGTTTTGAACGGGGGAGAGGTCGCAGCGCTCGCGATGATCGAAGCCGTCGTACGCCTGATTCCCGGTTTCATGAGCAACCCAGAGTCGCTGGTCGAGGAGTCTCACGGCGATGACGGCCTGCTTGAATACCCGGTCTATACGAAGCCCGCATCGTGGCGAGAGCTCGACGTACCCGACGTTCTCCTATCGGGGAACCACGCGGCAATCGCCGCCTGGCGACGCGAGAAGGCAGTTGAGCGCACCCAGGATCGTCGCCCGGATCTCACAGGTGAGATGTAACACTCCCGAAACCTGCGGGTAGCCGACTCAAAACTTCCCGTCGACAGACTCTCGTCATTCCTTCCGGGCAGCAATGAAGCTGCACCATTCGGATGGACCCTTCACGAGAGGTATTTCGCATGGATCTGTCATCTGCCTGGTTGCTGCTGAGCGCAGCCCTGGTTCTCTTCATGACGCCGGGACTGGCGTTCTTCTATGGAGGTTTGGTTAAGGCCAAGAGCGTCGTCTCCATGATGATGCTGAGCTTCGGAGCTATGGGCCTCGTGGCCGTGCTCTGGGTGCTCTACGGCTTCAACATGTCCTTCGTTGACGGCAGCAAGGGGGACTGGATCCCCGAGATCGTCGGCGACGCATTCTCCGACTTCGGACTCGCTGACACTGCGAAGGCTGCCTTCGGCGGCGGCGGCGAGCTGACCCTCGCTGGTGTCATCTTCGGTGCCACGTTCGCGATCATCACGGTCGCGCTGGTTTCCGGTGCCATCGCCGACCGCGCTCGCTTCTTCCCGTGGATGGTGTTCGCGGGTCTTTTCGCGACGCTCGTCTACTTCCCGGTTGCTGCTTGGGTCTTCGCGTTCACGGTTGACGACAAGGGCGTACCGACCTTCACCGGTTGGGTTGGACAGCTCAGCACTCACCTCGACATCGCTGACAAGTTCACGATCGACTACGCCGGTGGTACTGCGGTCCACATCAACGCTGGTGCCGCTGCACTCGCACTCGCACTCGTTCTCGGCAAGCGCGTCAACTTCAGCCGTGAGCTCAACAAGCCCCACAACGTTCCGCTCGTGCTCATCGGCGCAGCGATCCTGTGGTTCGGCTGGTTCGGCTTCAACGGCGGCGCTGCACTGGCCACCGGCACGCCCGGCACCAACGGTTCCGCTGGCCTGATCTACGTCAACACGCTCGTCGCTCCTGCGGCTGCGCTGCTCGGCTGGATCTTGGTTGAGCACTTCAAGAACGGCAAGGCCACCGCTGTGGGTGCCGCATCCGGAATTGTCGCGGGACTCGTCGCGATCACGCCGGCGTGTGCCAACCTTTCGCCGCACTGGGCCATCGTGCTCGGCCTCCTTGCTGGTGGCGTGTGCGCGATCGCGATCGAGTTCAAGTACAAGCTCGGATTCGATGACTCCCTCGATGTTGTCGGCATCCACCTTGTCGGCGGCCTCATCGGAACGCTGTTCCTCGGGTTCTTCGCGATCGGTACCGGCCTGTTCACTGGTGGTGGCAACCTCGAGCAGCTCGTGCTCCAGGCCATCCCGGCGTTCGCCATCGGTCTCTACTCGTTCATCGTTGCCTACATCCTGGGCACGATCATCGACAAGACGATCGGATTCCGCGTCAAGGCGGACGAAGAAGCCGCGGGCATCGACTCGGTGCTCCACGGTGAAGAGGGTTACGCCCTCAACTGATCAGTTCCATCAGGACGCGCCCGCCAGAACCTTGGCGGGCGCGTTCTGCGTTGCCTTGGGTTTGGGAGGTATCCCACCAGGTTTCACAGTGGCGGCTTGGCCGCGGGACGTTCAACCCGCCCAGACGCTTCGGCCGCGGACGGCCTTCGGTCCAGGCGGATTTCCTCCGCACCCGTCCGCTATGGCAAGATTGACCCTTGGCGCAGGATGGTTCTGCCGCAGGGGCACCATCGCCGACCGCCGTACGATCCTTCATTTTTCTTAGCAATCCGTGAGTGACCTGTGGCACCAGCGAGGAGACAGCAATGACGAACATCATCGACCAGGTCTCGGGCGAGTCACTCCGCACCGACCTCCCCAACTTTCGCGCCGGCGACACCCTTGAAGTTCACGTTCGCGTGATCGAGGGAAGCCGCTCGCGCATCCAGGTGTTCAAGGGCGTCTGCCTCAAGGTCCAGGGTTCCGGCATCGGCCGTACCTTCACGGTCCGCAAGATCAGCTTCGGTGTCGGTGTTGAGCGTACGTTCCCGCTGCACACCCCGGTGATCGAGAAGATCGAGATCGCCAGCCGCGGTGACGTTCGTCGCGCCAAGCTCTACTACCTCCGCAACCTGCGCGGCAAGGCTGCCAAGATCAAGGAAAAGCGCGAGGACTGAGCGCCCTCGTTCGTGCGTTGTGCGCTACGGCTAGGCTCACCGCGTGACTGAGAAGCGACGACAGCTCCCCGTCTGGCAGGAGTCGATCCTTCTGGTCATCACCGCGATGGTGATGGCGGTGATCGTCAAGACGTTCTTCCTGCAGGCCTTCTACATTCCATCGGAATCGATGGAGCCCACGATGCTTGTCGACGACAAGCTCCTGGTTCAGAAGGTTTCCTACTGGGCCGGAGAGGCCAAGCGCGGCGACATTGTCGTGTTTGACGATCCGGGTGGATGGCTGGGCGAGGATGAGTCTCGTCATGCTTCCAACCCACTTCAGCGGGCACTCGAAACGGTAGGCCTGTTCCCGACCGGCGGTCACCTCATCAAGCGCGTGATCGGCGTCGGCGGCGACGAGGTCGTCTGCTGCACCGCGGCAGGCAAGCTGACGGTCAACGGTACGACGCTCAACGAGCCGTACCTTCTTGACCAGTCCGGACCCGCCAGCACCGAGAAGTTCGACGTCAAGGTTCCCCAGGGCCACTTGTGGGTCATGGGCGACAATCGCGGCAACTCGGCCGACTCCCGGTCCCACCTGGGCGATCCCGGTGGCGGCTTCATCGCTGAGAAGGCGGTCGTCGGCAAGGCCTGGCTGCGCGTATGGCCGTGGAAGCGTGCCGGCATCATTCACAAGCCCTCGTCCTTCGAAGCCGTCAACGGCAAATGACGCAGTTCGCCAAAGGTGCGACGATCCGGCGCGATGCCGGCTTGTACGGCTTTGAGCGCGCGCTAGCCCGTCAGGGACTGACTCCCGTGGCTGGAGTCGACGAAGCCGGTCGCGGCGCCTGTGCGGGCCCTCTGGTCGCCGCTGCCGTCGTGTTGGATCGGCCGATCCCGGGCATCGCAGACTCGAAGCTGCTGACTGAGGCGCGTCGCGAAAAGTGCTTCGACCTGATCATGAAGCGTGCCACCGACGTATCAGTCGTCATTGTTTCGGCGCCCGACTGCGATCAGATGGGCATGCACGTCGCCAACATCTCAGCCCTGCGCCGCGCACTGGCTCGCCTTGCCGTTCGGCCCGGCTACGTGCTGACTGACGGCTTCCCTGTCGATGGGCTAGGTGTTCCGGGGCTCGCGGTCTGGAAGGGCGACCGGGTGGCGGCATCGATCGCCGCTGCATCCATCGTCGCCAAAGTGACACGCGATCGGATCATGGTGCAGCTGCACGAGGAATATCCGGCATACGATTTCGCCACGCACAAGGGTTACTGCACGTCGCTCCACCAGGAGAAGCTCGACGAGCACGGCCCGTGCCCAGAGCACCGTAGGCGATACGTCAACGTACGAGCAGCGATGGAGGGAGCAGTCCGTGAGCAGTGAAGACCTCGAACGCTATGAGTCTGAGATGGAGCTGGCGCTCTACCGCGAATATCGCGATGTCGTCTCTATCTTCAAGTATGTCGTCGAAACCGATCGGCGCTTCTATCTGTGCAACGCCGTCGATGTGAAGGTGCGCTCGGAGACTGGCGATGCGTACTTCGAAGTCACGATGAGCGACGCGTGGGTGTGGGACATCTACCGTCCCGCTCGCTTCGCCAAGACCGTCAAGGTGCTGACGTTCAAAGACGTCAACGTCGAGGAGCTGCAGGAGTCCGAAACCCAGCTTCCGTCGGCTGACTGATTTCCACAGCGCTGCCTCGCTGATCGGTCGTCCACAGAGCAGTTCTGGACGGCACTCGTACTGACGTGTTCCGACAAGGCTCGGGAGATGACGTACGCGCGCAACAAGGCCATCGGGACCTTCGGAGAGAATGTCGCTGCCGAGCACCTCATATCGCTCGGCATGGTCATCCTGGCCCGCAACTGGACCTGCAAGTTCGGTGAGATCGACATCGTCGCGCGAGACGGCTCGACTCTGGTGATCTGCGAGGTCAAGACCCGCGGCAGCTCCGACTACGGTGGCCCGTTCGAAGCCGTGACAGGTCACAAGGCCATGCGGTTGCGCCGACTGGCAATGCACTGGCTCGAGGTGCATGACATCGAGCCGCCGAGTGTGCGCATCGATGTGGTGTCGGTGTCGCTCCGTCCGCGGGGCGGACCCGTCGTCGAACGCATTGCTGGCGTGGCCTGATGAGCGCTCCCACGCACTCAGTCACTCTCGATGGGCTCTCGGGTCGGCCGATCGAGATCGAAGTCCACATCGGAGGTGGCTTGCCGAGGACAGTTCTCGTCGGACTGGCCGACACGATGGTCAGTGAAGCTCGTGACCGATGCCGATCAGCCGTAGCCAACTCCGGTACGACCTGGCCCGATCAACTCGTGACGATCAACCTTGCGCCCTCGACGCTGCCCAAGTCTGGATCGCACTACGACCTCGCGATCGCTCTCGCGGTGTTCGCGGCGAAGTCGCTGGTGCCCGCCGAACGACTCGCTGGCGCGGCATTCCTCGGAGAACTGGCCCTTGATGGGCGGTTGCGGGCGATACGCGGTGTCCTTCCTGCGACGCTGGCTGCCGCGGAAGCCGGCTTTGAACGGGTCTATGTGCCCGAGGTCAACGTGCCCGAGGCAGAACTTGTGCGAGGGATCACCGTCGTGGGCGTTCGCTCGCTGCGCCAGGCGGTGGCATTGCTGACGGGCACCGAAGAACCGGACGACCCACCGGTGCCGCCACTCGACGAGATACCGGGAATGTCGTGGACGTCTGCCGAGCGTCTGGCTCATCTCGACCTCGCGGACATCGCCGGTCAGGAGGACGCTCGCATGGCGTTGGTGATTGCTGCGGCGGGCGGTCATCACATGCTCATGACAGGTCCGCCAGGCATCGGCAAGACGATGCTTGCTCAGCGGTTGCCAGGACTGCTGCCTGATCTGACTCACGATCAGTCGCTCGCGGTCAGCGCCGTTCATTCGGTTGCGGGGGTGCTGCCGAGCGATGCACCACTTCTCACGCGTCCACCGTTTCTTGATCCACACCACACCGCCAGCGCAGTGTCGATTGTCGGCGGCGGCAGCAAGGTCATCCGGCCAGGCGCGCTGTCGCTCGCCCATAACGGCGTGTTGTTCCTCGATGAGGCGCCGGAGTTCGCCTCCAATGTCCTCGAGGCGTTGCGGCAACCGCTTGAGAGCGGGCATGTCGTGGTCTCGAGGGCAGCCCTCACCGCCGCCTATCCCGCCCGCTTCCAGCTCATCTTGGCTGCCAATCCGTGTCCCTGCGGATTGGCCAGCTCGGTGAGCGACCAATGCCGGTGTTCGCCGTTGAGTCGTCGCCGTTATGCCGATCGACTGTCCGGACCGATTCGCGATCGAATCGACATCCATCGCTCGTTGTCTGCACTCGCGCGCCCGGAACTCGTGACTGCAATGTCAGGCGCCCGTTCGACAGCCGAACTCGCCGGCACGGTTGTCGAGGCCCGCGAGCGACAGCAACGCCGGCTGAGCGGCACGCCGTGGACGCTCAACAGTGCCGTTCCCGGCGTTGAGCTGCGCAAGCAATGGCCGGTCAGTGAGGAAGGGCGCGTGATGGTCGATCAGCAGCTACGCACCAACAAGCTCAATGCGCGCTCGGCCGACCGCATATTGCGCCTTTCGTGGAGCGTCGCGGACCTGCACGGTCACGATGTTCCGACCGGAGATGACGTCGACACGGCATTGTCCCTCCGACGCGGAACACCGCTCGGCAGCGCCATGCGCGATCTCGTTCAGGTCTCAAGACCGTGACGGAGAAGCAGGATCGATTGGCGTTGAGTCTGATCGCCGAACCCGGTGATCCTCGTCTTCGCGACCTGCTCGCACACCACGAACCCGGGCGCATCGTGGCGGGTGCGCGGGGCGACTCGAGCGTGCGTGTTCCGGCTGGGTGGTCCGACAGAGCGTTGGGCATGCGCACTGCGCTGGACGAGGTCAAGGCGCGGGCCAAGGCGAGTGGTCTGCGATGGCTGTGCCCGGACGACCCAGGCTGGCCCACCTCGCTATCTGACCTCGATCACATCGAGCCGCTGCATGGCACGGCGGGCGCTCCGATCGGCCTGTGGATCCGCGGCAATGGGAATCTTGCTCAGCTGACAGAGGAGAGTGTGGCCATCGTCGGGGCTCGGGACTGCACGACATATGGTGCCGAGTCAGCCTCTGAGCTCGCAGCGGACTGCACGGACGCAGGCTTCACGATTGTCAGCGGAGCGGCTTTCGGAGTCGATGGATGTGCCCACCGAGGCGCCCTGCTCATGAACAAGCCGACAGTTGCGGTTCTCGCCTGCGGAGCCGACGTTGACTACCCGGCAGGACACGGCGCATTGATCGCTGCAATCGCCGACACCGGTCTGGTGGTGAGTGAGCAAATGCCAGGCGCCCATCCGCTCAAGGGGCGGTTCTTGTCGCGCAACCGGATCATTGCCGCGCTGAGTCAGGGCACGGTCGTCATCGAAGCGGCGGTGCGCAGCGGCTCGCTCAACACGCTCAACTGGGCTGACCAACTTGGCCGCACAACGATGGCGCTGCCCGGACCGGTCACTTCGAAGCAGTCGTCAGGCACGCACGAATCCATTCGCACCGGCAAGGCTGTGCTCGTGACGAATGGAAAGAACGTCGTCGAAGAGTTGCGAGGTCTTGGAGCAGAGACGTCCACGCCGGAAGCCATTCCCAGTACAGAGTTCGATCGACTTCCACCCGCAGCACGCAAGACCCTCGACGGGGTCGACTGGAGAATCGGACGCTCGCTGACGGAGATTGCGTCTGGGGTGCGGCTCACGGCTCGTGAAGTGCAGACCTCGCTCGATCTGCTCGAACGTCGAGGTTTGGTCGTGCGCTTCGGGTCGGGCTGGATCCTCGCGCGGCGCGCCGACGTCGGCTGACCAATTGGCCGCGGGATGAACCTGTCAGGGGCCATGATTGGTCGACGGACAAGCCCGAGGAGGCGCGTGACCAGGCAGTGGTGGCAGCTCTACTTGGGTGGGGGCGCGTTGGCGCTGATCGCCTATCCCGCCATGCCGGCAGGCGTCCCGCAAGACGCGTTCTACGTGGCTGTCGGGGCCTCGTGTGTCGCAGCCATCATGGTCGGAGTTCGACTGCGCCGCCCCAGCCGGCGCCTGCCGTGGCTACTCATGGCCGGGGGTCAACTCTCGTGGGTCTCGGCAGACGTGCTGTACAGCTGGTACGAGGCGGCGGGCCGCGCTGACCTGTTCCCGACCCCCGCTGACGGGCTCTACATCGCCGCATACCCGCTACTGGGCGCCGGTTTGGCAGTGCTCATCCGTCTCCGTCGCAGAGGGCCCGACCCGGCTGGGCTGATCGACAGTGTCATCGTCACGGTCAGCTTCGGCCTTCTGTCGTGGGTGTTGGTGGCCGAGTCGCTCATCAATGGGACTGACGCGCCGTGGATTGACCGGTTGGTTGCCGTTGCCTACCCGGCAGGCGACATCTTGCTTTTGGCACTTCTGGCGCTGCTCATCACCACGGCGGGAGCGCGGACCGCTGCGTTTCGCTTCCTCACTGGGGCAGTACTGCTCCAGATCCTCGCTGACAGCGTGTTCGCCGCGACCGAACTGAGCGGAGGCTACAACGAGGCACTGGACCTCTTGTGGCTCGCGTCCTACGTGTTGTGGGGTGCGGCGGCCCTGCATCCCTCGATGACTCAATTGGGTGACTCGACCACGCAGGAGCCGCAGCCACTCAGCCCCCGACGCGTCATCGCTCTGACGGCTGCCGTTCTGGTAGCACCCCTGACACTGGCAGCCCAGTTGGCCGTCGGCGACCCAGGCGACGCTTGGGCCGTCGTGGTTTGTTCGACAGCTCTCTTCCTGCTCGTCGTCGCGCGGATGAGTCTGGCAATCAGGGAGGTCGTCGCCACGGCGTCGCAGCGCGACCAACTCCAGGGCGTGCTGTCCCACGAGGTCGCGCACGACTCGCTGACCGGACTCGCCAATCGTGCCTCGGTGCTCGCCCAGGTCGAGGCTGCTCTGCACCGCGGACAGCGCGCCGGGACGCTCTCGGCGTTGCTGTTCATCGACCTTGACCGATTCAAAGCCGTCAACGACAAGTTCGGGCACCGCGCGGGTGATGAAGTGCTGAGGGAGACGGCGCGACGAATGCGCCAATGCGCTCGCGACGGTGACACGGTCGGTCGTCTGGGCGGCGACGAGTTCGCCGTCCTTCTTGAGCTGCTGAGCTCTGAGTCGGAGGCAATCGATCTGGCCGACCGAATCGTCGAGGCTCTGGCTGTTCCGTTCGATGTCGGCGGGATCAACATCACCGTCGGGGCAAGTGTCGGGATCGCCTACAGCATGGATGCTGGAACAAAGGCTGCTCAGTTGCTCCACGAGGCCGACGTCGCGAGTCACCGAGCGAGGGAGGCCGGGCGTGGTCGATCACATGTGTTCGGTGACGCGCTTCGTCGCGAGCTGAGTGAGCAGAACGCGATCGAAACCGCGCTTGGCGCAGCTCTCGCAAACGGAGAGTTCGTCCTGTACTACCAGCCGGTCGTCGCTGTCGAAACCGGTGACGTGGAGGGGTACGAAGCACTGATTCGCTGGCCGAGGCCAGGCCTCGGCTTGCAGCAGCCCGACACCTTCATCCCGGTTGCGGAGAAGTCTGACCTGATCTGTGACATCGACCGTTGGGGTCTACGGGAGGCGACTCGTCAGCTTGCCCAGTGGTCAGAGGACGAGCCCGAGCGGTACGCGGACCTCACTGTCGCAGTCAACATCTCGGGCCGACATCTCGCGGATGTCGGGATCATCAGCGACGTCACGGGCGCACTTGCCAGCTCCGGATTGGCGGCCCACCGCCTCGTGTTAGAAATCACCGAGAGCGTGCTCATCGACGTGCCAGCCGCCACCGCGCACCTCGTCGCGCTCAGAGAGATGGGTATCTCGATCAGCATTGACGACTTCGGTACCGGCTACACATCCATCGCCCAGCTCCAGCAGCTTCCGGTCGACACGCTCAAGATCGACCGACAGTTCGTCACGTCCACAGTGGCTGGAGCACGGGACCTGCTGATGCTCATGGTCAATGCGGCTCACAGTTGCGGTCTGAGTGTGGTGGCTGAGGGGGTCGAGACAGATGACCAGCTTGAGGCCTTGCGCGCCCTGTCGGTCGACTCGGTGCAGGGCTTCTTGTTGGCACGTCCGCAGCCAGCCGATGTCGTCCAGGGGCGACTCGGCACCGTTCGAGACGCTCAGGGGCTACAGCTGCGGACCGAGGGCTGATTCCGGGGAGCGGGTCTGGATTGGTTCCTTGAGTTCTACAAAGATCGTGTGCGTTGCGGTCTTGCCAATGTTCTCGCCTGAATGAGTCTGAGCAGGCAACCAGGTTGCGATCCCTGATGAAAGCGACACTTCGCGTTGCTGATCTCCGACGCTGAGGCGACGATCGAAACCGCTCAGCGTGATCATGACGCTGTCTGGGTGGCTGTGAGGTGTCGTACTGTCGCCCGGCCCGTCCAGGTACTCCAGGACGCGTACACGCTCGTTCTCGAACACGATCTTGTAGAGGTCGGGGTTTGTTGTTGTGGGATCGCCAGTCATTCAGTCATCTTCAGTCCAGAAGGCGCGCTCGTAAAGGTGTAGCGGCGCGCCGACGTCGGCTGAACTGCGCCTCGGCGCACACTGGAGTGGATGACCGAGTCGACACAGGATGAGCTCGGCGAGGCGTGGGCGCGCGTCCTCGCTGAATACGAGCGCCATCTGGTGTCCGAGCGAGATCTGTCCGTGCACTCGGTGCGCGCGTATGTCACTGACCTGCACGCCCTGGCAGTGCACGCTGAGCGCCTAGGCATCACCGAGCCCTCCGGCATGACGATTCGTACGCTCCGAAGCTGGCTCGCCAATTTGCAGTCACTCGGCAAAGCGCGCACGACGATGGCTCGCCGCGCTGCGTCGGCACGCGTGTTCACCGCCTGGTTGGTCCGTACCGGACGTGCCACAGCCGATCCGGGTGCGCTGTTGGCCAGCCCGAAGGCGCGGCGCGAACTTCCGGGTGCGCTGACACAGACCGAGATGCGGGCCGTGCTCGATGCGTCACTGGCCGAGCTGGCCGATGAAGGACCGCGTGGGCAACGCGATCTGGCAATCCTCGAGCTGCTCTACGCCACGGGCATTCGTGTGGGTGAGCTCGTGGGACTCGACGTCGACGATTTGGATCGTGGCCGCCGTGTTGTTCGAGTGTTCGGCAAGGGCCGCAAGGAGCGTTCCGTGCCCTACGGTGCTCCGGCCGCAGATGCCCTAGAGCTCTGGCTCAGCAGCGGCCGTCCCGCGATGACATCCGGTGATCCAGCCGTGTTCGTCGGAATGCGGGGGAGCCGCATCGATCCCCGAGCTGTTCGCCGGATCGTGCACGAGCGACTAGGCGCAGTCGAGGGTGGCCCAGACCTCGGCCCCCACGGCCTGCGGCACACGGCCGCGACACATCTCCTTGAAGGAGGCGCTGATTTGCGCAGCGTTCAAGAGATCCTCGGACACGCCTCGCTGGGTACGACCCAGATTTACACCCACGTCAGCAACGACCGCCTCAAAGCGGCCTTCAAGCTCGCGCATCCCAGGGCCTAAAGGAACTTCGAGGGGTTCACTGCGTGGCCGTTCTTGACGACCATGAAGTGCAAGTGGCATCCGGTCGACAAGCCCGTGTTGCCTGAGCGCCCGATGACCGTGCCGCGTCCCACTCGCTCGCCGGTTGAGACTGACTGCCTGCTCAGGTGGTTGTAGGACGTCTCAAGGCCCGGTCGGTGCCTGATGACGATCCGCTTGCCGTACGCGGCGCTGCGTGAACGTCGGACTACGGTTCCGGCCGCTGCTGCGTGAACCGGCGTGCCGCACGAAACGCCGAAGTCGATGCCGTCGTGCAGCTTTCGCACCCCGGTCACCGGGTGGACTCGCATACCGAAAGCAGACGTGACCGGACCGCCAACGGGACGATCAAGGGAGCCGTTGCCCGAGGCCGGCGGTGCCGGTGGCTTGCCGTGGGGGCTGATGAGTCGGTATCGACCGCTGGAGAGCAGTTCGAGGGGATCGAGATAGTCATCCTTCCCAACAACCCTGCCGAGATGGAGGCACGACCCGGCGCAATGACTCGGTGAGCCGAGCAACGTCCCGATCTCCTGCCCCGCCGCGACGGAGTCGCCGACTTTCAGAGGTGACGAGACGGGCTGGTAGGTAGAACGTTCCCGGCCGTGCTCAATCGTGACGACCGGAATCCCGGCTACTGGCCCTGTAAAGGCGACTCGACCTGCCGCGACGGCTCGCACTGGGTCGCCGACCGATGCGGCCAGATCGACGCCGCGGTGGCCGGGACCGTACGCGCTCTCGGGTTTGTCGAATCGCTGTCGTATGTCATGCCAAGGCAATGGCCAGATCCACGGTTCGGACCCGCCAGCGGTGGCCGGACCATTGGGTACGAGCGATGCCACCACCAGAACGAGCACGAGGAACGATCGACGATTCATCCCGCCAGCCAAGACCGGTCAGTTCCGGGATATCTGTCCGGTGACTCAAGCTGGGGAATTCAGCCTGGGGGAGCGGCCGTTGTGGATTTCGCAGGGGACGTACCCGTGCCCTAGACTGAGCGCAATCACTTCGAAAGAAGTGAAATTCGCGCGCCTGTCTCCGTATGACGCGAAAGTCGAATACGGATGCGGTCCTGGTCTCCCTCGGGAGTGGGCCACAAACGCAGGCGCCAGGTCACCGCCAACCGGCGGTGAGTTAACCAGGAAGTGGCACACACGTGTCACAAGGAGAATCACCATGGCAGTAGTCACTATGCGCCAGCTGCTCGAGAGCGGCGTTCACTTCGGGCACCAGACCCGTCGTTGGAACCCCAAGATGAAGCGATTCATCTTCACCGAGCGCAACGGCATCTACATCATCGACCTCCAGCAGTCGCTCGCGTACATCGACGCCGGCTACGAGTTCGTCAAGACCACCGTCGCCCGTGGCGGCACGATCCTGTTCGTCGGCACCAAGCGCCAGGCGCAGGAGCCGATCGAGGAGCAGGCCAAGCGCGTCGGTATGCCCTACGTCAACCAGCGTTGGCTCGGCGGCATGCTCACCAACTTCCAGACGATGCACCAGCGCCTTCAGCGTATGAAGGAGCTCGAGGAGATCGACTTCGACGACGTCGCAGGCTCCAACCGCACCAAGAAGGAACTCCTTCACATGAGCCGCGAGTACGCGAAGCTTTCGCGCACTCTCGGCGGCATCCGCGACATGGGCCGCACTCCGGCCGCTGTCTGGATCGTCGACACCAAGAAGGAGCACCTCGCGGTTGACGAGGCCAAGAAGCTCGGTATCCCGATCATCGCGATCCTCGACACCAACTGCGACCCCGATGACGTCGACTTCCCGATCCCGGGCAACGACGACGCCATCCGCTCCGTTGGTCTCCTGACCCGCGTCATCGCCGACGCCGTTGCCGAGGGCCTCATCGCCCGCGGTGGCAGCAAGACCGGCGAAGAAGCACCCGGCACCGAGCTCGGCGCCGAGGAGCCCCTGGCTGACTGGGAGCGTGAGCTCCTCGAGTCGAAGGCTGCTGAAGCTGCTGCTGAGGCGCCCGCCGCTGACGCTGACGCTGCCAAGGCCGATGACGCTGAGGCACCCGCCGCCAAGAAGGCTCCGGCCAAGAAGGCTGCTGCCAAGGCTGACGACGCTGAGGCACCCGCCGCCAAGAAGGCTCCGGCCAAGAAGGCTGCTGCCAAGGCTGACGACGCTGAGAAGCCCGCCGCCAAGAAGGCTCCGGCCAAGAAGGTTGCAGCTGAGAAGGCTCCGGCCAAGAAGGCGCCCGCCAAGAAGGCCGCCGCCAAGTAGGCGACCACACCACCCTGAAAAGCGAGAACACGTACATGGCAATCACTGCCCAAGAGGTCAAGAAGCTCCGCGACGCCACTGGCGCAGGAATGATGGACGCCAAGAAGGCGCTCACCGAGACTGACGGAGACTTCGAGAAGGCGATCGAGGTCCTCCGGATCTCGGGCGCCGCGAAGGCTGCCAAGCGCGCTGAGCGCGAGGCGACTTCCGGACTCGTTGCCAACTTCGGCAGCGCCATCGTCGAGCTCAACTCTGAGACCGACTTTGTCGCCAAGAACGAGCAGTTCATCACGCTCGCCGAGGACCTCGCGGTTCTCGCGGACAAGACGAAGCCTGCCGACGCTGCTGCCTTCGCCAGTGCCACTCTCGACAGCGGCAAGACCGTTGCCGAAGCGGTCGCTGACCTCGCCATCGTCATTGGCGAGAAGATCGAGCTCGGTCGCGTCGCGAGCTTCTCGGATGGCAGCGTCGTTTCGTACATGCACCGTCGCGCCAGCGACCTGCCGCCCGCTGTTGGCGTGCTCGTCGAGTTCGACGGCGACAGCCACGACGTCGCTCGCGGCGTTGCGATGCAGATCGCTGCGATGCGTCCTCGCTACCTCACTCGCGAAGACGTTCCTGCCGAGGTTGTTGCCAAGGAGCGTGAGATCGCCGAGGCGACCTCGCGTGAAGAGGGCAAGCCCGAGCAGGCGATTGCCAAGATCACCGAAGGCCGCCTCAATGGCTTCTTCAAGGACAATGTTCTGCTCGAGCAGGCGTCAGTCCAGGACAACAAGAAGACCGTCAAGGCACTCTTGGATGAGGCAGGCGTGACCATCAAGCGCTTCGCTCACATCGAGATCGGCGCCTGAACCACACGAACAACCGCTCACGGACGCCCTTTGTTGGCAGGAGACTGAAATGGACAACGCCCAGCTCGTCAAAGATTCAGTCTCCGACAAGCGATTCAATCGTGTGCTCCTGAAGCTGTCAGGCGAGGCCTTTGGCGGCGGCAAGATCGGTATCGATCCTGACGTCGTCAACGGCATCGCCCACCAGGTCGCCGAGGCAATTGCCGAGGGCGTCGAAGTAGCCATCGTCGTCGGTGGCGGCAACTTCTTCCGTGGAGCTGAGCTCAGCCAGCGAGGTATGGACCGGGCGCGCGCCGACTACATCGGCATGCTCGGAACTGTGATGAACTGTCTGGCATTGCAGGACTTCTGCGAGAAGCTCGGCATCGAGACGCGGGTTCAATCAGCCATCACGATGGGACAGGTCGCCGAACCGTACATCCCGCGCAAGGCGATTCGTCACCTCGAGAAGGGTCGCGTCGTCATCTTCGGCGCCGGCGCCGGTATGCCGTACTTCTCCACTGACACTGTCTCCGCACAGCGTGCACTGGAGATCGGAGCAGACGCGGTGCTGATGTCCAAGAGCGGTGTTGACGGTGTCTACTCGGCCGACCCGCGTACGAACCCTGACGCCAAGAAGTACGACGAGATCAGCTTTGATGACGCGCTGCGGATGGGCCTCAAAGTCGTCGATGCCGCCGCGTTCGCGCTGTGCATGGAGAACAAGCTCCCCATGATCGTCTTCGGAATGGATGGCGAGGGCAACATCGCCCGCGTCCTTCGTGGTGAGAAGATCGGAACGCTGGTCCACGCCGCCTAGGCGTCCGGACCGACCAGAACTGGATGGAGACATCGTGATTGACCAAACCCTGCGTGACGCCGACAGCAAGATGGAGAAGGCTGTCGAGCACACCCGCGAGGAGTTCGCTGCGATCCGAACCGGACGCGCCCACCCGGCGATGTTCGCCCAGATCACGGCCGAGTACTACGGCCAGCAGACGCCACTCAACCAGCTCGCCGGGTTCCAGGTACCGGAGCCGCGCACGGTCGTCATCCAGCCGTACGACATAGGCGCCAAGGCTGCGATCGAGAAGGCCATCCGCGAATCGGATCTCGGCGTCAACCCCAGCGATGATGGCAAGGTCTTGCGCGTCACCCTGCCGGAGCTGACTGAGGACCGTCGCAAGGAATACATCAAGCTTGCCAAGACCAAGGCCGAAGAAGGCCGGGTCGCCGTACGTGGAGCGCGCCGCAACGCCAAGCAGACTCTCGACAAGGCCGAAAAGGACTCCGAGATCAGCAAGGACGACAACGCTGGTGCCGAGAAGCGCCTCGACGGCCTGACCAAGAAGCATGTCGACACGATCGACGATCTGCTCAAGAACAAAGAGGCAGAACTCCTTGACATCTGAGCCGTCGGAGACGGCCGCAGTCGCGAAACACAGTCGCGCGGGCCGCAATCTTCCGGCCGCGATCGGCGTAGGCGTCAGCCTCTGCGCCATGATCGTCCTGTCGCTGTTTCTGGTGAAGGACGTGTTCGTCGCGGTCGTTGTGATTGCGCTGGGCATCGGCCTGTGGGAGTTGGCGCGGGCGTTCGCGAAGGCCGACATCAACATCCCGTTCCTGCCGATTGTCACCGGCGGCACGATCATGCTCGTCGGTGCCTTCTATGGCGGCATGGAGACGGCAGCAGTTGCCATGGCTCTCACGGTGATCGGCACACTCGTATGGCGTCTCGCTGAAGGCGCGGACGGATTCGTACGCGATGTCAGCGCTGGCATTTTCTCGCTGTCGTACCTCTACCTCATGGGCGTGTTCGTCCTACTGATGCTGATCGAGGAAGACGGACCGTGGCGCATCGTCGCGTTCATCGTCGCCACGATCGCCTCCGACACCGGCGGCTACATCGCAGGCGTGCTGTTCGGCAAGCATCCGATGGCGCCGACGATCAGCCCCAAGAAGTCATGGGAAGGCTTCGCCGGTTCGCTCATTGTCGGCGTGGCCGCAGGCATCGGCACCGTTGTCTACGGGCTCGATGGTCGCTGGTGGGTCGGTGCGATCCTTGGCGTCGCGGGCGTCGTCTTCGCAACGCTCGGCGACCTGTCGGAGTCCTTGATCAAGCGGGATCTCGGCATCAAGGACATGGGCGACCTGCTCCCGGGTCACGGTGGTCTGATGGATCGTCTCGACTCGTTGATTGCCGTGGCTCCGATTGCCTGGCTGATTTTGCACACCCTCGTCGACGTGTCCTGACAGTCTGCTTCCATGCCACTGTCAGACGGCGATCACATTCGCGGCCTCCTGGGGACCTACTGTCGTTTGATCGATGCGGGTGACTTCGCCGGCATCGGCACGCTGATGGCCGATGCGGTGTTGATGACCGAGGACGGTACGCCCATCGCTACTGGCGCGGAGGAGATCGCAGGTCTCTACGCCGGGATCGTCACGGTGCACGCAGATGGCACCCCGGGCACACAGCACGTCGTTGCCAACACGGCGCTCGAGGAGCTCGACGGCGCCATCCGCGCCCGCTCGACGTACCTCGTGTTCCAGGCCGTCACTGGACTCCCGCTCCAGCCCATCATCACGGGCTCGTACGTCGACACGTTCGACCAGGATTCGACGGGCACCTGGCGCTTTGTCGAGCGCAGGTTCTCCATCGGCCGTTCCGGCGATCTCACCCACCACCTAGCCCCAGGAGTCATTGGATGACCGAGTCCAGCCCACGCGTCGTTGTCATCACCGGTGCAGCTTCCGGCATTGGCTATGCAACAGCAGAGCTCTTCCGCGACGAAGGCGCGATCGTCTTCGGCCTCGATATCTCTTCGACCGTTCCGGACGGCGTGACGTACGTCGAGTGCAACGTTGCCGATCGTGCCTCCGTCGACGCCGCCATCGCCGTATGCGCTCAGCACGGGCACATTGACGTACTCGCCAACGTTGCCGGCATCGTTCAGTTCGGCAGGTTCGCGGAGATCGAAGAAGACCTGTGGGATCGGGTGCACGCGATCGACCTCAAGGGCCCGTTCATGATGTCGCAGGCGGCGTTGCCGTACCTCGAGGAGTGCAACGGCAATATCGTCAACGTCTCGTCTGTTGCCGGCAATGCGCCTCAGCCCTATTCGGTTGCTTATGCGGCGGCGAAGGGCGGACTGACCATGATGACCCGATCGCTGGCCCTCGAGCTGACGCCCAAAAACATCCGCGTCAACGCAATTTGCCCGGGCACCGTCGCCACTCCGTTGGTGGACGCCGTGGCGGCAACGTTCCCGTCAGACCTGGAGCCTCGCCTGATGGAACGGATCTTCGGGATGCTTCCTGGTCCGCCCATCACCCCGACCGAGCTCGGCTCCGCGATCGTCTACCTCGCGTCGCCCTCCGCGCGGATGATCACGGGAGCCGTCCTGGCGTTCGACGCCGGAATGAGCTGAACCAGACGTTCGGGGCAGTTTGACCGTCTCACCTCGGTGACGGGCTCGGAGACCTACTATCGAGTAACTCCCTTCGCCCCCGGAAGTGACCATGTCCCGACCTGCGGTCTCTGTTTCTGCGTGCCTGCTGGTTCTGTCGGGCCTGTCTGTGGTGTCGGCTCCTGTCGCGCACGCTGAAACTGGCCCGAACGCGGCCGCCTGCGCCCCTGCAGGGTCAGTGGCGCAGAGTGGGATCTCCTATCGCGCCACGCCCTCCACTCCGCAGGTCGGCAGCAGTGTGACGATGACGGGCCAGATCGCCCCGGGCTTCAGTGGAAGGACGGTGTGGATTCAGCAAGAGCAGGACACGGCAAACACCTGGAAAACCGTCACGCAGGCGACCACGAACGCATCAGGCGAGTACTTTGCCTCGGTCACGGTGAAGTCGACGGGCACTCGCACCTATCGGGCTCGCCTGGTTGGGCTCAACCCCGCAACCTCCCTCATCCGTGTCGTGAAGGTCATCAGCAAGCCGTCGGCGAGTAGAGCGTTCAAGTCCGTGAACCCGACTGTGTCGGGGGCGGCCCGGGTGGGCAACCGGATCGGGCTCGCGACGGGACAGTGGACGCCAACGCCGTCGAAATTCTCCTACCAGTGGAGGCGTGACGGCACCAAGATCACCGGCGCGACGGCAAAGTCGTACGTGCTCACCGCGGCCGATCATTGCGCGCATGTCACGGTGGAGGCGAAGGCTTCACGCAACAGCAAGCTGACAGTGCGGGAGAGCATCGCAGCCACGCCTGTCAGTGCCGGAACATTCGTCTCGGGGACCGCGACGATCAGCGGTGACACTGTCATCGGCCATGTCATGACGGCATCGTCGAAAGGCTGGAGTCCCGCACCGGATCAACTCACCTATCAGTGGACTCGAAACCAGCAACCGATCTCAGGAGCGACCTACGCCACGTACTCGACGAAATCGGCAGACGTGGGCGCGGATCTCGGCGTCACTGTGGTCGCGCACCGAACGGCCTACAGCTCGACCTCAGCTCGAAGCGCACCCGTACGAATCTCCGAGCCGCCACCTGCTGAGCCGATTCCGACGACTCCGGAGCCAACGACTCCGGTTCCGACCACGCCTGAGCCGACAACTCCCGAGCCAACGACTCCAGTTCCGACGACGCCCGAACCGACGACTCCTGAGCCGACGACTCCCGAGCCCACGACACCTGAGCCGACAACACCCGAACCGACGACACCGGTTCCTACGACGCCCGAACCAACCACGCCTGAGCCGACCACGCCGTTGCCTACCGAACCGGAACCCTCGGTGCCGGCATCAGCTCCGACGTTCGGCGATCTGATGAAACCTGAGTCCGCGGGGGTTGTGTCGCCGTCGGTGGCGACCGTGACATTCAGCGACAAGCAGCCGGACTGGTTCGCGCGCAACACCTTCGTACGTTGGGACACCCCGGGTGCCTTCGCGCACTCACTGGATCCTGTGCCCTATGGCACGCTGCACTCGGCAGCCCACGACGACAACGTGTATCGACCGTCGGTCGGCGGCGAGTATCACGTGAACAACTCGTTCTACAAAGCTGCCGACGTCAGCTTCAAGGTCACCGGTGACAAGTTTGCAATCCGCTATCTGACGTACAAAGAGTCAGACGCCATGCTGTGGATCGACGGCCAACCGGTGGCAACAGAACCGTTCCTCGGGAGCGATCCTGGCGGCACCGGTGCCTGGAACTGGCTCATCGTTTCCCGGACTTCGAGCGCCCCCGTCACGGTGCGCTTCGCTGGTCCGCTGGTGTTCAGCGGTGTCGACCATGATTCACGCGACAACGTGACAGTCACGGCTACCCAGCAGTTCACGCTGGGAGTGGTGAGCGATTCGATGTACGAGATTCTGAACCACGAAAAGCCGAAGTTTCAGAACGCCGGATCGGCGCTCAGCACTGTGACCGGCTTCCGAGTGTGGAACATGGCTGAGGGCGGCACTGGCTACGTCAACGACGGATCTGGCACCGCGTTGAGTGGTGGCAAGGGATATCCGGGCCATATCTCCACGCCCTATGGATCAGACCGGCGCATCGCCACAATCGCGGCCGCACCCATTGATGCGTTGCTCGTGAACGGTTCGCTCAACGATCGATGGTTCAGCGCGAGCGCACATCGGGAGGCGATGGACAAGTTCCTCGACCGAGTGGCCGAGGTCCGACCAGATCTCCCGGTCGTGCTGCTCAGTCTGGAACCGTTGTCCTACCTTGGCGTCGACGACCGGACGTTTGCGCGGTACTGGGAACTCAATGCCAACTTCGCCTCTGTAGCTGCCACACATCCCAACGTTGTGGGAGTGATCGATCCGTTCACAGCTGACTGGATCACCGGCACGGGCAGCTCTGTCCACCCGAAGGGTGATGGCAATCAGGATCAGTTCGTCGGATTGGACGAGATTCATCTGAACGGCGCAGGACAGGCTTATTACCAAACCAGAGTGGCCGATGAGCTGCGGCCGATGCTGGCTCGCCTTCCCCGCTAGTACCTCAGATCGGCATGTCGCTGACGTTCGAAACATTGGCATGCAAGGGTGATCCCGTGCTCCATGACCTGAGGCGATGCCGGTGACTGCGCTCCAGGACTATTCCGCCGCGGTCACTCAGCCGACGTTGACCAGCGATGCCACCCGGTACGACGAGGTCGTCGCCCCCGACGGCAGCCTGCGCACGGCGTGGAAGGGTCTCGCCGAGACGGCGGTCCAGCTCACCGAGTCCGACCTCGTACGCGTCACGGGTGACATCGAGCGGATGCTGGCCGACGATGGCGTCACATACACGCCGCCAGAGCAGTCGCCGGGCCCGTGGCGACTCGACCCGATCCCGCTCGTCATCGATTCCGCAGAATGGACGCCGCTCGAGATCGGGCTGGCGCAGCGGACGGAGCTGCTCAACGCGATCCTGGTCGACCTCTATGGCCCGCAGCGCCTGCTGTCGTCGGGTGTACTCCCGCCAGCGCTCGTGTTTGGGCACTCGGGATTCCTGCGCGTGTCAGCACGTGCGTCAGCCCACGATCCGTGGCCACTGCTGCTTGCAGCCGCTGATCTCGGCCGCAATGCGGCAGGGGAGTGGCAGGTCATCGCCGATCGTGCCCAGGCCCCGTCTGGCATCGGGTTTGCAATGGAGAACCGTCGAGTCATCTCACGCGTGATGCCCGAGCTCTACCGCCAGGCCGGAATGCATCGCATGGCTCCGTTCTTCCAGGCGCTCCGCACGACGCTGATGGAGGCTGCGCCCAACGGCGCTCCAGATCCTCGCGTCGTCGTGTTGTCGCCCGGTACGCACTCGGAGACGTCGTACGACCAGGCCTTCGTGGCGTCGATGCTTGGCTTCCCTCTCGTTGAGGGAAGCGACCTGGTGATGCGCGAAGGCTCTGTTTGGGTGCGTGTGTTCGGTCGACTCGAGCGCGTCGATGTGATCCTGCGGCGCGTCGATGCGGCCTGGAGCGATGCGCTTGAGCTGCGCAAGAACTCCCAGCTCGGCGTTGCGGGACTTTCAGAGGCGGTACGCCGCGGCACCGTACGTGTCGTCAACGGCCTCGGAGCTGGCGTGCTCGAGAACCCGGGCCTGCTCCCGTTCATGTCGGCCATGTGCGAGACGTTGCTGGACGAGCCGTTGCGCATTCCGTCGGTGCAGACCTATTGGTGTGGTTTGCCCCGGTCGCTGTCCTTCGTGGAGGACAACATCGACGATCTGGTTATTCGAGCGATCGACAATCCCGTCGACCTGGGTCACCTGACTCCTGACGCGCTGCGAGAGCTCATCCGTGCCGAACCACATCGGTATGTCGGGCAGGAGTCGCTGTCGCTCTCGCAGGCTCCGTCCTACGGTTCACGGGGCATCCGGCCGCAGGCGTTGACGCTGCGTACGTTCACTCTTCGCTACGGGTCGACGTACAGACCACTGGTCGGCGGTCTGGCCAACGTCATTGGCGAAGGTGCCACGGCATCGAGCAAAGACGTGTGGGTGCTCAAGGAGCGTGCTGAGGACGCCGACCAGGGCCTTTCCGAGGTGCTGCCGATCACGCAGGGGCGCGCCACAGCTGCCATGGTGCCGCGCGTGCTCGAGGACATGTTCTGGTTCGGCCGGTATGCCGAACGGGCTGAGGACATGCTGCGACTGATCCTCGCGACGCATGCCAGCGCAGAAGACAACGCCAGCCGTCCACACACCGTTGGCGGCGCCAGTCTGGCCGTGTTGCTCAGTGCGATCACCCGGCTGAGCGACGTACCGTTCGAACGCGACAGTCTCGACGCCCATTTCCGCTCGCTGCTGCTCGACAAGGATCGTCCTGGCTCGGTTGCCCAGTCGATCAGCTCGCTGCGTGAAGCCGCGCAGAGCGTACGTGACCAGCTGTCGCCTGACGTCTGGCACGCATTCAGCTCGACCGAGCGTGCGTCGGCTGCCCTGACGAGCTATCACTACAGCCACCAAGTCTCCGAGAGCGCCAGCCGCATGCTGACCGGCATCCTCTCGCTTCAGGGTGTCACGGCCAACATGATGCGCGATCCCGGCTGGCGCATGATCAGTGCCGGACGAGTTGTCGAGCGCGGGCTCCAGCTCAGCCACCTGTTGCGCGCGACGACGACCGTACGTCGGGGCATCGACATCGACCGCGAGATCAACAACGCCGTGTTGTCGATCGCCGAGAGTGCCGTCACCCACCGTCGGCGCTATCGCGGGTACGTACGACTCGCGGGTGTGCTCGACCTGCTCCTGATGGATGCCGACAACCCCCGCTCTCTGGCGTTCGGCATCAGCGAGCTGCGTGAGCATCTCGCAGCGATGCCAGGTTCGACCGGCGCGACTCGCCCCGAGCGTCTGCTCGACGATCTCGCCCACGAGTTGGCGCGCGCAGACGTTGCCAGCTTGGTCGCGGTCGAGGGGGAGCGTCGCCCCAACCTCGAACGGTTCCTTGACGGCTACGTCAGCCAGCTCTCGCGGGTTGCCGAGGCGATCGGCGAGCTGCACTTCGCAGTCGGCCCGGCACCGCGTGCCTTCGGCTTTGGTGGCGTGTCATGAGGTACGAGGTCTCGCACCGTACGACGTACTCGTACGACGAGGACGTCAGCGACAGCCTGGGCATCGCCTACTTGGTGCCGCGCGAGCTGCCGTGGCAGCGGGTGCTGGAGCGCGAGCTCGTCATCGAACCTGTGGCCATCGATCGCACCGAAGATCTCGACTTCTACGGCAACACAGCCACCTACTTCCAGGTCACCACGGCCCACAAGAACCTCGACATCCTCGCGACCAGTCGGGTAGAGGTCGATGCGCCGACATACGACGAGCAGGCGCTGGCGACACCCTGGGAGCAGGCGATCCCATCAGCCCGCGACGACGTCGATGACGCGTGGCGTGCCCAAGACTTCGCTCTCCCGTCCGCGCTCGCCGATCACACCGCCGAAGTGCGCGAGTACGGCGCCGAATCGCTGCAGCCTGGCCGTCCCATCGGCGAAGCCGTGACTGACCTGATGCATCGCATCAACACAGACTTTCGCTACGACAAGACGGCCACGACCGTGACGTCGCGACTCGAAGATGTTTTCGCGCAGCGTGCGGGTGTGTGCCAGGACTTCGCGCACCTCACGCTGGCCTGCCTGCGTACGCATGGGCTCGCAGCCCGGTATGTCAGCGGTTATCTCGCCACCCAGCCACCGCCGGGCAAAGAGCGCGTGTTTGGCGCCGATGCCACCCACGCGTGGGCCGCGGTGTGGCTGCCTGGTGGTGGGTGGCTTGCTGTCGACCCGACCAACGACCAATGGGCCAACGATCGCTACGTGACACTCGCCTGGGGTCGCGACTACGCGGATGTGCCGCCGGTCAAGGGCGTCATCTTCACCGAGGCCAAGACCTCATCGCTCAACGTCGAGGTGGACGTAGCGCCGGTCTGACGATTCGGGGGATCGGGCGCCCGAATGAGAGAATGTGGTGTGTCCTCCGTCAATCCGAACCCGCTGCCGCTTGTCTTCGAGCAGAAGCGTGGTCGCGTCAAGCCTCCGCGGCATCTTGCCGACCTGACGGCCGAGGAGCGAACAGCTGTCGCCGAAGCTCTGGGGGAGCCGGCATTCCGCGTCAAGCAGGTCGCCAACCACTACTACAGCCGCCTTGAGCGCGATCCCGCCAATATGACGGATCTGCCGGCCGCGAGCCGTGACCGCATCGTCGCCGAGTTGTTGCCGACACTGCTCAACCCCGTCCGCACGATGGAGGCTGACAAGGGCACCACGGTCAAGTCGCTGTGGAAGTTGTTCGACGGAGCTCTCGTCGAGTCCGTTCTCATGCGCTACACCGACCGCGCCACGATCTGCGTTTCGAGCCAGGCAGGCTGCGGCATGGCGTGCCCGTTCTGCGCGACTGGCCAGGGCGGACTCGAGCGCAATATGAGCGCGGCCGAGATCGTCGATCAGGTTCAGGATGCTGCCGGCAAGATGGCGCGCGGCGAAGTTGCCGGTGGCCCCGGCCGTCTCTCCAACGTGGTGTTCATGGGCATGGGTGAGCCGATGGCCAACTACAAGGCCGTCATCGGAGCCGTACGCCGCATGGTTGCGCCAACACCCGACGGACTCGGTATGTCAGCGCGCAACATCACGGTCAGCACGGTCGGACTCGTTCCTCGTATGAAGCAGCTCGCCACTGAAGGCATCCCCGTCACGCTTGCACTGTCGCTGCACGCGCCCGACGACGAGCTGCGCAACGAGCTCGTACCGATCAACACCCGCTGGTCAGTGCACGAGGCCGTTGAAGCCGCGTGGGAGTACGCCGAGACCACGAAGCGCCGCGTCTCGATCGAGTACGCGATGATCAAGGACATCAACGATCAGGCTTGGCGTGCTGACCTGCTCGGGGACGTCCTGCAGTCGTACGGCGACTGGGGATGGGTGCACGTCAACCTGATCCCGCTGAACCCCACGCCGGGTTCGAAGTGGACCGCGTCGCGTCCAGAGGACGAGCGCGAATTCGTACGACGACTCATCGCCAAGGGCATACCGACCACCGTCCGCGACACCCGCGGCAGTGACATCGACGGTGCCTGCGGCCAGCTGGCCGCTGCAGAGTAGTTAGACGACCAGCGCGGGCTTCTTGACCAGCAGCTCGACGTTGCGATCTGCCGTGGTGCCGCTCGCGTTGCTGTTGCGACCCTGAGGGTCGTTGGCGGCGAGTTCGCGGGCGAGACCGGCGAGGGCGACCGTTGAGGTCAGCGGCCCAGTCGGTCCGACCGTTCCAGCGTGGTCGAGCATCGTGGTGAAGATCGACAGCGACCCGTCCTGGTTGTCCAACAACTCGATCAGGCGTGACTGCTGCGGGAAGTCGATGTGCGATGCCGTGTTGATCTCCCAGAACCCTGTGCCACCCGTCGCGGCCGTGTGCGCCCATATCTGGTTGCGGTGGGTGTGGCCGTTGACCCAGGCGATCACGTTCGGGTTGGCGAGCAGGAGCTCGACGACAGCCGGCCCGAGCACGCGCTGCTCAAGATCGACGCCAGTCGCGATGAGTGGGTTGGTCATGGTGCCCGACGTGTGGTGGCTGAAGATCATGACGTACTTGTTCTTCGAGCTGGCCAGCGTCGTCTTGAGCCACGCCATCTGCTTCGTGCCGAGCGATCCTTCCGCGTAGCCGTTCGGGTTGACCGAGTCGAGCACGATCCCGCGGAACAACGGGCCCTTGTCGAACGTGTAATAGGCCGTGCCCTTCGTCTTGTTCTCCTCGGTGAAGCCGTGACCAACGGGTCCCGGCGATTCGGGAGTGAGGAAGTGCTCGGCGATGACCTGCTTGCGGGTGAGAACCTTGCGCTTGGGGTCGTACTTGACGAGCCTGGCGCTTGCCAGACCTGCTGCGGCCACCAGGATGCTCGGATCGGCTGCCGTGAGGCTGGAGATGACGTCCGACTGGGACAGGCCCGGAGGCAGTGCGGTCGCCTTGAGCGGTCCGGTGGCGACGACACCAAGCTGCAGTGCGGGCGGGAAGTTGCCCTGTACGAGGCCGTCGTGGTTGCCGAAGACGGAGTACCACGGCATCTTGATGCCTTCGGCCTGGAACGGAGCACGCGCGGCGTTCAGCAGTCCGGTGACCTGCGGGAATCCGTAGCGAGTCTTGAAGATGTCGTTCGGCTTGTTGGCTGGCGCGGGATCCGGGTGCCAGTAGTGGACGTCATAGTCGACGTTGTCGGAGACACCCTGGTACTTCGTCAGGTCGCCTGAGTCCGGTGTGACGCTCTTGCCGTCGAGGATGTCGATGTTCCAGCGGAATTCATTGAGCTGGCAGTTGTCGGCGTTGTCGCCAGTCTGGATCGCAAATTCGAGCAGGCCGCCTCGTACGGGACCGTACTTTGCCTTGTTGACCGCCCGGACCATGGCGTCGGCGGTCTGCAGAGTCAGCATTTCCTGGGGCCGGTAGCTCGACTGCAGCAGTCCGAGCGTCGGCTCGCTGCCGGTGTACTTGTCCTCGAGGCGGTCGACGTACTCAACTCGCATCGGCGACTGGGCGTCGACGAGGTGTACGTCGGTCAGGTGCGCGAACGCGGTGACTGACTGACGGCCGGAGATCGGTGTGGAGCTGGCAGGTGTTCCGAGGTCGGTACGCGCGATGTGGGGCTCGTGTGACGCCTCAACGACCGGCGTGTAGCCGCCAGGTCCGGGAGTGCCACGCTTGAGCGTGCCAGCGAGAGTGGTCACTGGGGGAGCGGTCTGACCTTCCACAGCCCATGCGGCCGGCGAGAGCGCCAGGTCCGTCAGAGCCATCGCCCCGCCGATGACAACGCCAGATTGAATCAGTTTGCGACGAGACAGGTCCATGGTGAAGTAACGATTCAATGTCAGTGAAGTGACGGCTATATGAGTCTCAGGTCACATTGGGTCGCCGAACGGGTTTCGGGTGGGGCACGCGAGGATGATGGGACACAGTTTCAGGCACCAAGGAGAACCATGCTGAGTGCGACCACCGACGGCGAAGTCGTCATCCTCGAGCTCCAGCGCGAGGAGCGACGCAATGCGCTCAACCTCGAGCTGTGCCGCGAGATCCACGCCGGCGTCGACCAAGCTGTCGACGACGGTGCCAGAGTCATCGTCATCACGGGACAGGGCTCGGCCTTCTGCGCTGGTGCTGACCTCGGAGGTGTGTACGGCGACGAGTTCCTCGAGGCTCTCTACGGGATGTTGACGCGCCTGACCCAGGTGCCGGTCCCACTCATCGCTGCGGTGAACGGACCTGCAATTGGTGCCGGCACACAGCTCGCGATGGCGTGCGACCTCCGAGTCGCCGACGTCACCTCAAAGTTCGCCGTTCCTACGGCCCGCAACGGTATGGCGGTCGACGCCTGGACGATTCGTACGCTGGCTGCGCTGGCTGGCGGGGGTACGGCGCGCCGACTGATGCTTGGCGCCGAGTCGCTCGATGTAGAAGCCGCCCTTGCTGTGGGTCTCGCCGACCGAGCAGGCACCCTTGCTCACGCGATCGCTTGGGCGCACGAGATTGCTGAGTTCGCACCGCTCGCGCTCGCGCACAACAAGCTCATCCTCAACAGCACGTCGGCTGATGACCCGGCGATCGACGCGAGCTTTGCGGCTGTCTGGGCCAGCGAAGACGTACGAGAGTCTGCCGCGGCACGCGACGAGAAGCGCCCGCCGAAGTTCACCGGCCGATGACGAGCCTGGTGTTCCGCGCCCTCGACCAGCACGTGGTCGGCGGACTTGCCGACGACACCGCCGTCGAGGACGAGCTCGGCCCGTTGTCGTATGCAGAGCTCACCCACGAGTCGGCCTGCGTCGCTGGCGCCATCAACCACCTCGGGGTCGAGAGCGGTACGGAAGTTTCGATCGACATCCCGTCGGGTCGCAACCTGGCGATCGCGGTCCTTGCATGCGCGCGTCTTGGCGCTGTGCCGAGTGCTGGTGGCATCTATCGCTTTGAAGGTGAGACTTTCTACACGCCTGAGACTGAGGTCCCGTGGGATCTGCTGATGCGGGCAGGGCGATCCGAACCGTCGCCAGCACCCGACAGTGACCCTGAGGGCTATGAGGACGTGATGCGCGAGGCGTTCCCGGACCTGTTCAGCTCATTGCTGGCAGGTGGAACGGCTACCTAGTACCCCAGGCGTACGTCTGCTTCTCGAGCTGCAGGTAGACGAACGTCTCGGTCATCACAACCTGCTCCAGCGCGCTGATCTGGCCAGACACGATGTCGAGGAGCTCATCGTCGCTTTCGGCAACGAGCTCGGCCAGAATGTCGAAGCGGCCGGTCGTGATCACGATGTAGTCGAGTTGATCCATCTGGGCGAGCTCAGCAGCCACAACGCGTACGTCACCGGACACCTTGATGCCGATCATGGCCTGACGGGCGAACCCCATCTGCAACGGATCCGTGACAGCGACGATCTGCATGACTCCGCTGTCGATCAGCTTCTGCACGCGGTGACGAGCGGCGGCCTCCGAGAGACCAACCTGCTTGGCGATCGCGGAGTAGGAGAGGCGGCCGTCGCCCTGGAGCAGCTCGATGATCTTGCGAGCCTTGTCGTCGAGAGAGATGGCGCGGTCCGTCATGCGAGTCATTGTGCCGCATGCACTCGCTGACCCTGCGTGAAATACTCAGCGCGTGGAAACCTCGGACCTTGTGCTGTTGCGCAAGGCGCGCGACCAGATGGATCGCGAGTACGCGCGCCCCCTCGATGTGACGGTGCTGGCGCGCACAGCCCTGATGTCTCCGGGTCACTTCTCGCGTAGTTTCCGCGACGCTTTTGGCGAGACGCCGTACGGCTATCTGATGACTCGACGCATCGAGCGCGCGATGGCTCTGCTGCGTCGCGGCGACCTATCCGTCACCGAGGTGTGCTTCGAAGTCGGTTGTTCGTCGCTTGGCTCGTTCAGCGCGAAGTTCTCCGAGCTTGTCGGCGAGAGTCCCAGCGCCTATCGCGCCCGTCCCCACGACCCGAACACCACACTGCCCTGCATCGAGAAGATCTACACCAGACCGATCAGGAATGGAGAAGCGCGAACTCTCGGTTGACCCATAGCGTGGGCGTCATGGATATCAAGATCTCAACCAGCTACCTCAATGTCGACGATCCCGACGCGGCTCTCGTCTTCTATCGCGACGTGCTCGGGTACGACGTTCGCAACGACGTGGGCCAGGGAGAAATGCGCTGGATCACCGTCGGTCCGGCCTCGCAGCCGGACGTCTCAGTCGTACTCGGCCCGGCAGCCCCCGAAGCGCCTCCCGCCGAGCGCAAGCTGCTCCTCGACATGATGGCCAAGGGCATGATCGGCCTCATGCAGTTCACGACCGACGACTTGGACGCGACGTTCGAGAAGCTCCAGGCTTCGGGAGCCGACGTCGTGCAGGAGCCCATCGATCAGCCGTGGGGTGTACGCGACTGTGCCGTACGGGACCCAGCAGGCAACATGCTCCGCTTCAACCAGGTCTGAACATGTGCTCACCCGCCTTGCAGGCGGCTCGATCAGAGCAGGTTCTGCGCCTCGCTGAGGACACTGCGCAGGATCGACTCGATCTCATCGAAGTGGGACTGGTCAGCGATCAGAGGTGGCGAGAGCTGGATGACAGGGTCGCCTCGATCGTCGGCTCGGCAGTACAGACCGCCGTCGAACAACGCCTTTGAGAGGAAGCCACGGAGGAGCTTCTCCGACTCAGCGTCGTTGAAGCTTTCCTTCGTGGCTTTGTCCTTGACGAGTTCGATGCCGTAGAAGAAGCCATCACCGCGTACGTCGCCGACGATGTCGAGGTCGAGCAACTTCTCGAGGGTCCCGCGGAACGCGCCCTCTGTGTCACGTACGTGCTCGTTGATCTTCTCGCGCTCGAAGATGTCGAGGTTCGCCATCGCCACCGCTGTCGAGACCGGGTGGCCGCCGAACGTGTAGCCGTGGAGGAAGCTCGTGGTGCCCTCCAGGAACGGTTCCATGATGCGATCAGAGGCGATCATCGCGCCGAGCGGCGAGTAGCCCGAGGTCAGGCCCTTGGCGCAGGTGATCATGTCGGGGACGTAGCCGTAGCGGTTGGCTCCGAACATGTCGCCGAGGCGGCCGAATGCGCAGATGACCTCGTCTGACACGAGCAATACGTCATGGCGGTCGCAGATTTCGCGTACCCGCTGGAAGTAACCGGGCGGGGGAGGGAAGCAGCCGCCGGCGTTCTGCACCGGCTCGAGGAACACGGCACATACGGTGTCGGGGCCCTCGGCGATGATCGCGTTCTCGATCTCGTCAGCGGCCCACTGCCCGAACGCCTTTTCATCCATCGTCTGATCAGGAGCGCGGTAGTAGTTGGTGTTGGCGACGTGAACTGTGGTCGGGACCAGCGGCTCAAACGGCTCCTTCAGCCCCGGGATGCCGGTGATCGAGAGCGCTCCTTGGGTGGTGCCGTGATAGGCGATCTCGCGGCTGATGACCTTGGTCTTGTTGGGCTTGCCCGTCAGCTTGAAGTACTGCTTGGCGGCCTTCCATGCTGTCTCGACTGCCTCGCCGCCACCCGTCGTGAAGAACACGCGGTTGAGGTCGGAGGGGGCGTACGACGCGATGCGTTCGGCCAGCTCGATCGCCATCGGGTGCGCGAACGTCCACAGCGGGAAGAACGCCAGCTCCTTGGCCTGCTTGGCCGCCGCCTCGGCAAGCTCTTCGCGCCCGTGTCCTGCCTGCACGACAAAGAGACCTGCGAGTCCGTCGAGGTAGCGCTTGCCCTGTGCGTCCCAGATGTACATGCCGTCACCCTTGGTGATGACCGGGATGTCGTGGTCGGCGTACGAGCCGTGGCGCGAGAAGTGCATCCACAGGTGGCGCTTGCCGGCCTTCTGGAGTCGGGCAAATTCCTCGTCGGAGTAGGTCATTGGGCCATGATCGCAATACGCGACCGGCGAAGACAAGGGATTTCGTCGTACAATCCGTGTTTCATTGCGATTTCCGTTGCCGCTGTCTTGACGCATGCGGTTGGATGAAGCCATGGATCGCTACGACACCATCGTGGTCGGGGCGGGAGTCTCCGGCCTCACGGCAGCCCGTCTACTTGCGCGGTCTGGCCGTCGAGTCGTGGTGCTCGAGGCTCGCGACCGGGTGGGTGGCCGGGTCTGGACCGACCGTGCGGACGGACACGTGATGGATCGTGGCGCGTCGTGGATCCACGGTGTCGACGACAACCCCGTCGCCGCGGCCGTAGAAGCGTTCGGGATGCCGACGCACGAGTACACGATCGGCAGTTATCAGCCGGACGGCCGTCCCATCGTCTATTTCGGGCCGGGAGCAGAGCGGCTGTCGGACAGTGAGGTCCAGCTCTTCGCCGACGACGTTCGCGCAGTCGATCGCGAGATGGCTAGCCTCATCGCGACGTCGGCCGCTGACGCGACGTACGCCGAGATGTCAGAAGCCGCTCTTGCGTCGCTGGGCTGGGAGACAGCTCGGGCCGACCGAGTGCGTGAGTTCCTCAGTCATCGAACCGAGGAACAACTCGGCGCGTGGATCGAGGATCTCGCCGCGCACGGCCTGGACAACGACGAAATCGACGGCGACGAGGTTGTGTTCCCCGACGGCTACGGCCGCTTGCCCGAGAATCTGGCGAAGGGTCTCGACCTTCGCCTCGAGCACGTCGTCTCGCAGGTTCGCTGGGCAGCCGACGGCGTGACAGTCATAGTCGGCGATGAAACGTTCTCAGCTGACTCCGCGGTTGTGACGGTGCCGGTGGGAGTGCTGCAAAGCGATGACTTCGTCATCTCGCCCTCGCTGCCTGAGCCCGTTGCCAGTGCCTTGGGCCGACTGGAGATGAACGCCTTCGAGAAGGTGTTTCTGCGATTCCCGACCAAGTTCTGGGATGAGGGCGTCTATGCGATCCGTCAGCTGGGGCCAGAGGGCGAATGGTGGCATTCCTGGTACGACCTGACGGCCGTGGATGGCACGCCCACGTTGCTCACGTTTGCGGCGGGACCGGCAGCCAAGGCGACGCGAGGCTGGGATGACGCGCGGCTAGCCGAGTCAGTTCTCGCCCAGTTGAGGCGTCTGTACGGCGACCGGGTGGAAGAGCCGACGGCCGTGCATGTCACCGGTTGGCAGGACGATCTTTTCGCTCGCGGCTCGTTCGCGTACATGACGGTGGGTGCGTCGACGGACGACCACGACACCCTTGCAACGCCCGTGGGTGGAGTGCTGCATATCGCCGGCGAGGCCACCTGGACTGACGACCCGGCCACCGTGACGGCCGCGATGTGGTCAGGTCACCGGGCTGCGGTCAACATCCTGGGCCGGGACATCCCCATTGCGGATGCTTGGGAGCCAGTCAGCCCTGCTTGATGGCCTGCAGCGTGTAGGTGTGGGGGAGTCGGTGCGGTCGATCGCGCAGGCGCCACTCGCCATTGGGGAGCAGCTCCATCTGGTCGTCGATCGCTTCCCAGGGCACGCTGTCGTGCTCGACAAAGCCTGTGATGGTCAATCCCGCTTCGAGTAGCGCGGTGATGATCTCGCCCATGCCGTGATTCCACTCGTGGGTGACGGTGTGAGCGAACTCGGTGTCCGTCTCGACGTAGGTGCCCGGCTCATCCCAAACCGTGGGCTCTTCATGCTCGAAGTACGGGTGCTCGATCGCAAGCACCCCATCCGTACGGTCTCCCAGCGACCAGAGCACGGGATGACCCTCGCGGATGAAGAGTCGACCATCAGGAGCGAGCAAGCCCGAGACAACGGACGCCCACTTCTTGATGTCGGGCAGCCAACCGATGGCCCCGATCCCCGTGAAGACCAGATCGAACGAATGCGGTGGCAGTACTGCCGTCGCCTCGTACAGCTCGGCTTCGACGAATTTCACGTCGTGACCGAGCTCGGTAGCGAGCTTCTGCGCTTCGGCGATGGCGACACCGCTGAAGTCGAGACCCGTCATGTGCGCGCCAAGTCGGGCGAGCGAGATTGTGTCGGTGCCGATGTGGCACTGCAGGTGGACTCCGCGGAGTCCGGCGACGGATCCGAGCAACGGGAGGTCGAACCGCACCACGTCAGAGATGAACTCCGGGTCCGCGCGGAACTTGTCGACGGCATAGCCGGGCGAGTCGATGTGGGCTGGCGCGCGCTCGTCCCAGTTGGCGCGATTTACGTCGCGATAGTCGTCAGCCATGCGCAGAAATGTAGCGGCTGTCAGAGCAGTCCGGCGTCATGCATGCAAATTGCCACTTGTACGCGGTTTGTCACGTCGAGCTTGGTGAAGATGTGGGAGATGTGCGCCTTCACAGTCGCAATGCTCATGTGCAGGTCAGCAGCAATTTCTGCGTTCGAGGAGCCTTGGCCCACAGCGATGGCGACCTCGCGCTCGCGGGCAGTCAGGCTGTCGGCCAGAACCAAGGCTTCATCGCTTCGTTCGTCGGGCGCCGCCTCGGTGACCTGTCGGATGAGCTGCGCTGTGATGGTGGGCGACAGCATCGGCTCGCCATCGACAACCTTGCCGATCGCCGCGACGATGTCGGCTGGCGGTGTGTCCTTGAGCAGGAATCCGTGAGCTCCGGCCGCCAGCGCTCGTACGACGTATTCGTCGGCGTCGAAGGTTGTCAGCACTATGACCTTGGGTGCATCCGGCAGGTCGAGCAGGGCCGCCGTGGCGGCAATGCCATCCATGATTGGCATGCGGATGTCCATCAGTACGAGGTCGACCCCGCCCGCCTGGACGATCTTCACGGCTTCGGCGCCGTTGACTGCCTCGCCGACGACGGTGATGTCTGGGGATCCGCCGAGGATCAGCGACAACCCCGCACGGACCAGCGGATCGTCGTCCGTGAGCAGCACCCGAGTGGTCATGACGGCCACGGTAGCCACGTTGAGAGCACGAACTCGTGCTCGGGCGTCACGCGGTGAGTCAACAGGCCACCCGCCAGTGCGGCGCGCTCGGCCAAGCCGATGAGGCCGAGACCGGACTCGGGTTCGCCCGACAGCTTGGAACCAATGGGCAGCGGGTTGCGCACTTCCGCCTTCAGACCATCACCGGGACCACCCTCGAGGCTGACGTTGACCGACGTGTTGGGCGCGTGCTTGCGGGCATTCGTCAGGCCCTCCTGGATCACTCGGTACGCAGTGCGGCCGAGCGTCTCGGGGATCCCGTCGAGGTCGATGAGTTGCGACTCGACCCGCATGCCCGCCTGCCGGGCTTCGTCGAGCAAGGCGGGCAGATCGGTGGCCGACGGCTGAGGGAGTTCTGGTGCGGAATCGCCGGGACCGTCGCGCAGCAGGCCCAGCACCTCACGAAGCTCGACCATCGCTTGGTGTGAGTTGTCCTGGATGACTTCCGCAGTCGCCCGCATCTCGTCGGCACTGAGGTCTGTTCGGTAGGTCAACGCGCCGGCGTGCATCGTCACCAGCGAGATGCGGTGGGCGAGGACGTCGTGCATCTCGCGGGCGATCTGTGCGCGCTCAGCCGTACGCGCCTGTTCGACCTTGGCCGCCTGAGCGGCTTCAGAGATGTTCGCACGCTCGCGAAGGGTGGCAAGCAGTTCGCGCCGCGAGCCGATGTACATGCCCCAGCCGACCGTTACCGCGACGATGGCCACGATGAACGGGATCGTGAACGCGAACTCGTCGTTGTTGACTGGGTTGAAGCTCTCCAGCACCAGTCCGCCGATGAGCGACAGGATTCCGACGGGGATGATCTCGCGCCAGCGTCTGCGTGTTGCCAGCGAGACGAGGGCAAGCGTCGCGGGCCCCGCCGCAGAGAACGAGACGAACGACAGCGCGTTGATGACCACGGCGACGGGCACGGGGAACGACCGGCGCCAGGCGATGAGCACGTAGGTGAAGACGCCGATGCCCAGGTCAGTCCAGAACCACCAGCGGTCGTGGTCCCACTGCCAGGCGAACGCTTCGGCCCACGCTGCGGCCGAAATCGAAAGCATGATCGCGTAGCGCCACGTGTGGCTCCACCAGCTGAGTGGTGGTTGGTAGTCGACGGCGATCACGTCCCAAGGCTAGGGGTCTGGCAGCCGCGGCGCGTCGTCCAAGCGTCTTGTGCGTCTCATACTTTCGGCTAGCGATTGTCGCCCTCCGGTGGATGTGCGCGCCTCGCACGCTCGGGCAGACTGATCGACATGATCAAAGTTGAGAACCTCTCAAAGACGTACGGCGGCTTCAAAGCTGTTGATGACGTCTCTTTCGAAGCCCGACCGGGCTCAGTCACCGGATTCCTGGGCCCGAACGGCGCAGGCAAGTCCACGACCATGCGCATCATCGCGGGTCTTACGCCGCAATCCTCAGGCGAAGCGACCATTTCGGGGGTCAAGTACCAGTCGATCCCCAATCCAGGCACGCAGATGGGTGTCCTCCTGGATGCATCGGCCCAGCACGCAGGTCGTACGGGTCGCGAGATCCTGACGATCAGCGCGCTCACGATGGACCTCCCCTCGTCGCGCATCGACGAGATGCTCGAGCTGGTCAGCCTGACCAAGGATGAGTCGAAGCGTCGCGTCAAGAACTACTCGCTCGGTATGCGCCAGCGCCTTGGTATTGCCAACGCGCTTCTTGGCGATCCCAAGATCCTGATGCTGGATGAGCCGGCCAACGGCCTCGACCCCGCAGGCATCCACTGGATGCGCATCCTGTTGCGCGAGTACGCCAACCGAGGCGGCACGGTTCTCCTCTCATCGCACCTGCTGCACGAGATCGAAGTCATTGCCGACGAGATCATCGTGATCGGTCGCGGCAAGATCGTCGCCCAGGGCACCAAGGCTGAACTTCTCCAGACGGCTGGAACGTTCGTGAAGGCGTCCGACACGTCGGCACTCGCCCACGCGTTGACCAAGGCGGGCCTCGAGGCTTCGCCTTCCGGTGACGGGGGACTTCGTACCGAAGCCGCTCCCGAAGTTGTCGGACAAGCCGCCGCCGCCGCCGGCGTGGCGCTTGTCGAGCTGCGTCCCGCAGAAGGTGCCGGCCTCGAGGAGATGTTCCTCGAGCTCACCGGTGACACCCAGCGTGAAACCCTGCCCACCCAAGGAGTCACAGCATGAGTACCGCAACCGTGGAAAAGATCGACACCGCCAAACCGGGCGTTCCGCTGGGTCGGCTGGTGAAGGTTGAGCTTCGCAAGATGTTCGACACCCGCTCGGGCTTCTGGCTCATGATGAGCATCGGCATCTTGGCCGCCTTGGCCACGCTCGGTGTGATTCTGTTCGCGCCGGACGACATCATTTCGTACAACTCCTTCGGCACAGCCGTAGGCGTTCCGATGGCCATCCTGTTGCCCGTCATCGCGATCCTGTCGGTGACCGGTGAGTGGAGTCAGCGCACTGGACTCATCACGTTCACGCTCGTACCGCATCGTGGCCAGGTCATCTGGGCCAAGCTCATTGCCTCGGTCCTCGTCGGTGTGGTGTCGATGGTCATCGCGTTTGCGATCGGCGCTCTCGGCAACGTGGTCGGCGCAGCGGTCAACGGCGTATCTACGGACTGGGACGTCAGCTTGAGGCAGATGATCGTGATCATCTTCGCCAACGTGCTCGGACTGCTGGTCGGATTCATGCTCGGTGTTCTCATCCGCAACACACCGGGCGCGATCGTCGGTTACTTCGTCTACTCGTTCGTGCTGCCCGGCATCTTCGGAGCGCTCGCGGCATTCGTGGAGTGGTTCCGCGATCTGCAGCCTTGGGTCGACTTCGGCTTCGCTCAGACGCCGTTGTTCGACGGCAGCAACCCGACTGCTGAGCAGTGGGCCCAACTCGGAGTCTCCAGCCTTCCGTGGTTGGTCATCCCGTTGACGTTCGGCATCTGGTCGGTGTTGAGGTCAGAGGTCAAGTAACGACTCCCGGGGCGGGGGGACAGGGCAGTGGGACTACCGCCTGCCTCGTCCCGGGGCTACACACGATGGCGGCACCCTCGGGGGGTGTCGCCATCGCTTTGTCTGGGCGAATAGGCCGAAGGTCCGTCCGTGCGAGAGAATGGCGACATGCGCAAGCGTGTCGCCATTCTGGGTTCGACGGGCTCGATCGGCACGCAAGCCCTCGAGTTGATTGCCACCAACCCCGAACGCTTCGAGGTCGTCGCGCTCGCAGCCGGTGGTGGCAACCCAGCTCTCCTCGCGCAACAGGCCATCGAGTTCGGCGTCCCGCTCGTAGCTGTCGCCAAAGCGAGTGCCGCTGAGGACGTACAGCTTGCGCTCTACGCCGAGGCGCAGAGGCACGGGTACGAGAACGGTGACCATCGGGTGCCGCGACTCCTTGCCGGACCTGAGGCTGCGAGTGATGTGGCGCGCGTCGACTGCGATGTCGTGCTCAACGGCATGACTGGCTCGGTTGGCCTCCTTCCCACGCTTGCTGCGCTCGAGGCAGGTACGACCCTCGCGCTCGCCAACAAGGAATCGTTGATCATCGGCGGGGAACTCGTGACCGGCGCTGCCAAACCCGGCCAGCTCGTCCCGGTTGATTCCGAGCATTCAGCGCTGGCGCAGGCGATGCGTGGTGAACGCCGTGAGGACGTACAACGCCTCATCGTCACTGCAAGTGGTGGACCGTTCCGCGGTCGTACGCGTGCAGATCTCGCCAACGTCACTCCCGAGCAGGCCATGGCTCACCCGACCTGGGACATGGGCCCGGTCATCACGATCAACTCGGCAACGCTGGTCAACAAGGGTCTCGAAGTGATCGAGGCCAACCTGCTGTTCGACATCGGCTATGACCGCATCGACGTCGTCGTGCATCCGTCGTCGGTAGTCCATTCGATGGTCGAGTTCACGGATGGTTCGACGATGGTGCAGGCCTCACCGCCCGACATGAAGTTGCCGATCGCCCTCGGCCTCAACTGGCCCGATCGCGTACCGGGCTCGGCGGCAGCGTGCGACTGGACGAACCCCACGACCTGGGAGTTCTTCCCACTCGACAACGAGGCGTTCCCGGCGGTGACTCTGGCTCGCAAGGCGGGGGAGTTCGGACGTACGGGCCCTGCCGTCTTCAACGCGGCCAACGAGGTCTGTGTGGACGCGTTCGTCGCCGGACATTTGGACTTCCTCGGCATTGTTGACACGGTGGGCGCGGTCCTCGACGAGCATCTCGGCGATCCGGACGTTGCTCGACAGGACATGACCCTCGACGGCGTTCTCGGCGCCGACGCATGGGCCCGCACCCGGGCCGCACAACTGGTGGAGCAGCGATGAACGCCCTGATCTACACGCTCGGCGTCGTGGTCTTCGTGTTTGGTGTTGTGCTCTCGATCGCCCTGCACGAGCTCGGGCACATGTATCCCGCCAAGAAGTTCGGGATCAAAGTCACCCAGTTCTTCGTCGGCTTCGGCAACACCGTCTGGTCGACCAAGCGCGGCGAGACGGAGTACGGCTTCAAGTCGATTCCGCTCGGTGGCTACGTCAAGCTCGTCGGCATGCTGCCGCCGGCCAAGGACGCCGACCCGCACGAGGTGCGTGAGACCAACACGGGACTGTTCACCCAGCTCGTTTCCGATGCCCGCAACGCCGAGTACGAGCACGTCGACGACAAGGATCTCGACCGGCTGTTTTATCGCAAGCCGTGGTGGCAGAAGCTGATCGTCATGGCGGGCGGGCCGACCGTCAACATCATCATCGCCGTGTTCCTGTTCTCCGTCGTGTTCATGGGCTTTGGCGCGCTGAAGCCGACGACCACGGTTGCTTCGGTGTCGGACTGTGCGATCAGCGCCGCTGAAAAGGGCCGCGCGTGCAAGGCAGACGACCCGGTCGCCCCGGCACGTCAGGCAGGACTCAAGCCCGGCGATCGCATCGATTCGTTCAATGGCACGAAGATCGAGGAGTGGGATCAGCTCACCGCGCTGATCCGCGCCAACGGCAACAACGAGGCAACGATTGAGTATGAGCGGGACGGCGCCGCCAAGTCGGTCACGGTCGACACGTCCGTGCTCGCTCGACTCGACGTCGACGATCCAACCAAGACGGTTAACGTCGGCTTTCTTGGTGTGGGCCCGACCGAATCGATGCAGCGCCAAGGCCCTGTCTACGTCGCTCAGGTGATGGGGGACTACGTCGGGGAGACGGCATCAGCGATCGTGCATCTGCCCGAGCGCATGGTGAGCGTCGTCAAGGCGGCCTTCGGTGGCGAGCGCGAAGCCAACGGCCCGATCAGTGTCGTCGGCGCGAGTCGCGTCGCAGGTGAACTCGTCACCGTCGACGATCCGACCTGGGCCGAAAGGGCGCAGCGAGTGCTCGTGCTCCTCGCCGGCCTCAACCTCTTCCTCGCGATGTTCAACTTCATTCCGCTGCTTCCACTCGACGGCGGACACATCGCGGGTGCGCTGTGGGAAGCCATCCGGCGACCCATCGCCAAGCTGCGCGGCCGTCCGGATCCGGGCTACGTCGACGTCGCCAAGATGTTGCCGGTCGCGTATGGCGTGGGTGCTCTCCTTATGCTGATGAGTGTGATCTTGATTTACGCCGACATCGTCAACCCTGTGAAGCTCTCATGACTGATCTCGGCCTGCCGGCGATGCCGCCTCCGGTGCTCACTCCTCGGCGCAAGACCCGCAAGATCAAGGTCGGCTCGATCGACGTGGGTGGCGACGCTCCTGTCTCAGTCCAGTCGATGACGACGACGCTGACGTCCGACGTCAATACGACGCTTCAGCAGATCGCGGAGCTCACGGCCGCGGGCTGCGACATCGTACGAGTGGCGTGCCCGAGCCAGGACGACGCTGACGCGCTCGCCGAGATCGCTCAGCACTCCAACATCCCCGTCATCGCGGACATTCACTTCCAGCCGAAGTACGTGTTCGCTGCGATCGACGCTGGCTGTGCGGCCGTACGCGTCAATCCCGGCAACATCCGCAAGTTCGACGATCAGGTCGGCGCAATTGCCAAGGCTGCCAAGGATGCTGGCGTCTCGATCCGCATCGGGGTCAACGCCGGATCGCTCGACAAGCGCATCTTTGAGAAGTACGGCAAGGCGACACCAGAGGCCCTCGTCGAGTCGGCTGTCTGGGAAGCATCGCTGTTCGAAGAGCACGACTTCCACGACTTCAAGATCTCGGTCAAGCACAACGACCCCGTCGTGATGGTGCAGGCCTACGAAATGCTCTCGGAGCGCGGCGATTGGCCGCTCCACCTCGGCGTGACCGAAGCCGGTCCGGCATTCCAGGGCACGATCAAGAGCTCGGTCGCCTTCGGTTCGCTGCTCAGCAAGGGCATCGGCGACACGATTCGTGTGTCGCTCTCGGCTCCGCCTGTCGAAGAGGTCAAGGTCGGGATCCAGATCCTTCAGTCGCTCAACCTGCGTGAGCGCAAGCTCGAGATCGTGTCGTGCCCGTCGTGCGGTCGCGCGCAGGTCGACGTCTACACGCTCGCCGAGCAGGTCACCGCTGGCCTTGAAGGTCTCGAAGTACCGCTGCGCGTCGCGGTCATGGGTTGCGTCGTCAACGGTCCGGGCGAAGCCCGCGAGGCCGACCTCGGGGTTGCTTCCGGCAACGGCAAGGGCCAGATCTTCGTCAAGGGCGAGGTCATCAAGACCGTCCCCGAGTCCAAGATCGTCGAGACCTTGATCGAAGAGGCCATGCGTCTCGCCGAGGGCATGGAGCCCGTCGAAGGCGCTGGCGCAGCCGTCACGGTCAGCTGAACCCGGTCGACAAGTAGGCTGGAGCTACTTCACTCCCGGAGGCTGTCGTGCTCGAGACCACAACGCAGGTACGCGCGTTGACGGCCGCCGACGTGCCCGTTCTTCGTGAGCTCCTGGACCAAGATCCGCTGGTCAACCTGTTCGTACGCGGTCGTGTTGACGCGAGTCGACTGCAGACCAGATGGCTGGGCGGTGAGATCTGGGGCTACTTCGAGGACGACGAACTCGTCTCGGCCTGCCACGCCGGCGCCAATATCGTCCCGGTCCAGGCAACACCAAGAGCCATCGAGGCGTTTGCCGATCGCGCGCTCCGCGAGAACATGCGTCCGTCGTCGATCGTCGGGCCCCGTTCCGCAGTCGAGCCGATGTGGGAGATCCTCGAACCGCACTGGGGCCCCGCCCGCTCTCCACGGCTCGACCAACCATTCATGGTGCTCGAGCACGATCCGGACATCCGGCCAGATCCCCGCGTACGGCCGGTCGCGATAGATGAGTTCGACCTCGTTTATCCGTCCTGTGTCGCCATGTTCACTGAGGAAGTCGGTGTCGACCCAGAGCTGGGCAACCGCAACGGTTACCGCGCCCGCGTCGCCCAACTCATCACGCAAGGCTGGGCGTTCGCGATCATCGAAGACGGCGATGTGCTGTTCAAGACTGAAGTCGGCGCGGCAACCTCCTACGCCTGCCAGCTTCAAGGCGTCTACGTACGCCCTGACCTGCGAGGACAGGGCATCGCAGCGGCGGCTGTTGCAGCTGTCGTGGAGCAAGTGCGTGCGTCAGTCGCGCCGTCGGTGACGCTGTACGTCAACGGTCACAACACCCCTGCTCGACGCGCCTACGAGCGAGTCGGCTTCACCCACACCGAGACGTTCGCCTCGATCCTTTTCTGATCTGGCCATAGGGTCGTGACATGAGTGAGCGCCAGCGAACGAATCATGAGGCAGGGATCATGCCGACGCATCCGTACTCTGCCTTTCCAACGGAGGTGACGGCATGAGTCGTGACATAACAGGCCTTGCCCTCGGATTCGCCGCATCGGGTGTTTTGCATCTGGTGAAGCCGGAACCGTATGTCGCGATCGTTCCGAAGCCGCTCCCGTTCAAGAAGGAGCTCGTGCTCGGTTCGGGTGTCCTCGAGATCGCGCTCGGCGCGATGATGCTGCATCCGCGTACTCGTCGGCTGGGTGGTCGGGCCTCTGTGGGGCTGCTTGCGGCCGTGTTCCCGGCCAATGTGCAGATGGCGATGGACGTCGTGCGCGATGAAAAGGCGCCGACGTTGTTCAAGGCTGCTGCCATTGGGCGACTGCCGTTGCAGCTGCCGATGATCCGGATTGCCCAGAAGGCTGCCCGCAGCTAGCTCGACCGGTCTCACCGTTAGGCTCGGCGTCATGCGTATGTCCCGGATGTTCCTGCGAACCCTGCGAGACGATCCGGCCGATGCCGAGGTCCCAAGCCACCGCCTGCTGGTGCGCGCCGGATACGTGCGTCGTGTCGCTCCCGGCATCTACTCGTGGCTCCCGCTGGGCCTGAAGGTGCTCGCCAAGGTCGAGCGCATCATCCGCGAGGAAATGGAGTCGATCGGCTCGCAGGAGGTGCGGTTCCCCGCGCTGCTGCCGCGCGAGCCGTACGAGGTCTCCGGGCGCTGGACCGACTACGGACCCAACGTGTTCAGGCTCAAGGACCGCAAGGGCAACGACATGATGCTCGGTCCGACCCACGAGGAGTTCTTCACGCTGCTGGTGAAGGACCTCTACTCGTCCTACAAGGACCTGCCGCTCAGCCTCTATCAGATCCAGACGAAGTACCGCGACGAAGCGCGTCCCCGCGCCGGCATCCTGCGCGGCCGCGAGTTCATCATGAAGGACTCCTACTCGTTCGACATCGACGACGCTGGACTGGACGCGTCCTACCAGGCGCACCGCGAGGCATACGTACGCATCTTCGAGCGTCTCGGCTTCGACTACGTCATCGTCAAGGCAACCTCAGGCGCGATGGGCGGCTCAGCGAGCGAGGAATTCCTCGCCGTCTCCGATACGGGTGAGGACACGTTCGTGCGCTCACCCGGCGGCTACGCAGCCAACATCGAGGCCGTCACGACCGTCGCCCCCGACGCGATCCCGTACGACAACGCACCGGCCGCGCACGCCGAGCAGACCCCTGACACGCCCACGATCGAGACGCTCGTGGACCATCTCAACGAGAAGTTCCCCCGCGAGGATCGTCCCTGGGCGGCGGGCGACACGCTCAAGAACGTGCTCGTCATCCTGCGCCACCCGGACGGGACACGTGAGCCTGTGGCGATCGGCGTTCCCGGCGACCGTGAGGTCGACGCCAAGCGGCTCGAGGCGCAGGTCGCGCCGGCCGAGGTCGAGCCGTTCGAGGAGAAGGACTTTGCGGCCAATCCTGGTCTCGTCAAGGGCTACATCGGCCCCGCCGCGCTCGGTAGCGAGAGCAGCACCGGCATCCGCTACCTGACCGATCCGCGCGTCGTCGACGGCACCCGCTGGGTCACCGGAGCCAACGTCCAGGGCTCACATGTGATCGACCTGGTCGCCGGACGGGACTTCACCGCCGACGGCACGATCGAGGCCGCCGAGGTCCGCGCCGGCGACGAGGCACCTGACGGCTCGGGTCCGCTCGAGCTCGCTCGCGGCATCGAGATGGGTCACATCTTCCAGCTCGGTCGCCTGTACGCCGAGGCACTCGGGCTCAAGGTGCTCGACGAGAACGGCAAGCTCGTGACGGTCACGATGGGTTCGTACGGTGTGGGCGTGTCCCGCGCTGTCGCCGCTGTCGCCGAGTACGCGCACGATGAGCTCGGCCTGGTCTGGCCGCGCGAGCTCGCGCCATTCGACGTACACCTGGTCGCTGCTGGCAAGGATGAGGCGGTCCTGGCCGCAGCCGAGGGTGTGTACGCGGAGCTCATCGGTGCAGGCCTCGAGGTCCTGTACGACGACCGCGTGGGCAAGGTGTCGCCCGGCGTGAAGTTCAAGGATGCCGAGTTGATCGGCGTGCCTACGATCGTTGTTGTCGGCAAGGGCATCGTCGACGGTGTTGTCGAAGTCAAGGATCGATCGACCGGAGAACGCACCGACGTGGCCCTCGCGGACCTCGTCCACGCAGTTTCAAGCCAGGGGTAACCGTGAACCGGATCAGGTCGGCCGTCATACGTCGTCTCGGTGGAACTGTTCCGAAACCAGCGAAGGCGCGGACTGCCGGTACGCCTGACCAGCCCAAGAAGGAGCCGAAAGTGCTCCGCCTCTTGCGGGCGCGGTACGAACGCCTGCAGGCCGACTACTTCGGTGTGCTCAGAATTCTGGCCGGGGACACCGAGCTATCGCCCGAGGTTGGCCGTGTCCTGCTGCATGTCGTCTCCAACAGGTTGACCATGATCAGAGTTCCGGAGCTGGTCGAGATGTGTGCAGTCGTGACGGATCTCCAGGCCAGAGGCATCAAGGGTTCGTTCTTGGAGACGGGGACAGCCAATGGCGGTTCCGCGATCTTGCTGACGGCGCTCAAGGAACCCGACCGCGAACTGGCGGTCTACGACGTGTTTGGCCAGATCCCGCCGCCATCATCCGAGGACGGCAAGGACGTCCACAAGCGCTACGAAACGATCGTCAGCGGCGAAGCTGTGGGGCCGGGCGGCAGCGACTACTACGGCTACGAAGATGACCTCCTGGGCAAGGTCTCGGCAGCATTCTCAGCTGCTGGCTATCCGGTGGACGACAATCGGGTGAGCCTGGTTCAGGGCCTGTTCGAGGACACGCTGCACCCGGATGGCCCGATCGCCTTCGCGCACCTCGACGGCGATTGGTACGAGTCGACCATAGTTTCGCTGGAGCGAGTGGTCCCGCACCTCAGCGTCGGCGGCGTACTCGCCATCGACGACTACCGCTCGTGGTCGGGCTGCGCCAAGGCCGTTGACGAGTTCTTCGCAGAACGTACGGATTTTGAACGTATCGACGATGCCGCTCGACTGCGCTTTGTCCGCTTGTCTCAGGACTGAGCAGCCAAGCCAGGGAACGCGCGCGGTTCGCCGCCCCACGCCATCTCGGCCCGGGCGGCCCGTCGCAGTCGGGTGATGGCGTACTTCTGGTCGCCCTGCTCTGACGACTCGCCAGCCAAGTCGAGGCACGCTGCAGCGATGGCCTGCTCAAGCCGACGTGCCAACTTGATCGCCACCTGCGGTGAGCTCAGCGAGCCGACGGCATACGACAGTTTCGCGGGTACGGGCTCGATGTCGAGGGTGTGCAACCGCGCCAGCAGGTGGTCGCGGGTGCTGAGGTGGGCATCGTGAGCCTCGCGGGCCCGTTGGGTCAGCTGGTCGAACCGCGCTCCGATGACGGGATAGAGCCACACCGACTCGTGCTCAAGTGCGAGCCAGTTCTGCATGGCCTCGGTCGCGCTCATCGCAGGTCCTTGATCGCGTCGGCGCACTGGTACAGCCCGGCGGACATGGAAGCGAGCACGCGCACGAGGGCGGGGGAGGCAGCCTCGAGGGCATCGGCAGCTCTCGCACGAGCGGCGTTCGCGTAGGCGGACGATAGGTCGCTGACAGCCGTTTCCGGGTCGGCGGACGGTGGTGCGACGTCGGGCACGCTGGCAGCCACACCGACCGCCTTCGCATGTGACGTGCTGATCGAGAGGTAGCGGTCCAGCTTCAAGGTCGAGTGCGCGCCAGCCGTCGCTTCGACCATGGCGAGCAAGGTGTTCTGGTCGACGGCGACCCGTGCGAGCAGCTTCGAGTCCGATGGATCGGGCTCGGGATGAGGCTTGATGCCGACGCCTCGTGCGAGGTCGTCGAGCCGGTGAGTGAGCGCGGCGCCTCCGAGGGCAGCAGCGGTGATGGCAGTTGCCGCTCCGGTGCCGAGGAGGGCGCGACGGCTGATCACCTCGGCAGGCTATCCGACGGTGCCGCGTCGGGCGCGCGTCGATACGGTTCGTAGGTCCCGCGAGGTTCGATAGGGTGGGGGCACACGCAACGCGGGACGGCAGAACATGCCGACAACAGAACAGAGGAGGACGAGCCAATGACTGACAGGCTTGAGACCCTCGTGAACGACTGTGTGTCCGCACTCGGCCTGGATGTTGAAGCCGTTGAGCTCAGCTCCGGCGGCCGACGCAAGGTCCTTCGTATCGCTCTGGATGTCGACGGTGGCATCGGGATCGACCACATCACCGACGCCACCCGCGCGCTGTCTGAGGCTCTCGACAGCTCCGATGTGATGGGTGCCGAGCCCTACACGCTCGAGGTGACCTCCCGCGGTGTCGAACGCCCGCTCACCTTGCCCCGCCATTGGCGACGCAACGCAGGGCGCCTCGTACGCGTGACGCTTGAGGACGACATCACCCTGGACGGTCGCATCGGAGACAGCGATGACACCGGAGTCCAGCTGACCACCAAGAAAGACACGACGCGGATCGCGTATGACCAGATCGTGACGGCGCTCGTACAGACCGAGCTGAACAGGAAGGACGCCTGATGGACATCGACATGGCAGCCCTGAGAGCTCTCGAGCACGAGAAGGACATCTCGTTCGAGGTGGTCGTCGAGGCCATCGAGACCGCGCTCCTCTCGGCCTATCACAAGTCGCCGGGATCGTTCCCGAATGCGCGCGTTGAGCTCAACCGCAAGACCGGCCACGTCATCGTGTGGGCCAAGGAGCGCCTCGCCGACGACGAGCCCGTCGAGGCGGAGGGCGATGGGCCCGTTGAACGGCCCGAACCCAACTTCACTGAGGAGTTCGAGCACACTCCTGACGACTTCGGCCGCTTTGCCGCGACGATCGCGCGCCAGCTGATCATGCAGCGCATCCGCGACGCCGAGGACGAGGCGAAGTACGGCGAGTTCTCTGGCCGCGTCGGCGACATCGTCTCCGGTGTCATCCAGCAGAGCCGTCCGGGTGATGTTGCCCTCGATCTCGGTCGTATTGAGGCAATTCTCGTGGCGTCCGAGCGGGTGCCCGAGGAGAAGTACGCCCACGGCGAGCGCCTCAAGGCGTACGTGTACGAGGTCGAAAAGGGATTGCGGGGACCGCGCGTCAAGGTTTCGCGCACCCACCCCAACCTCGTGAAGCTTCTTTTCGCGCTTGAAGCGCCCGAAATCGCTGACGGATCGGTCGAAATCGTCGCGATTGCCCGCGAAGCAGGTCACCGCACCAAGATCGCCGTACGCGCCAATGTGCCGGGCATCAACGCCAAGGGTTCCTGCATCGGTCCCATGGGGTCACGCGTACGCAACGTCATGCACGAGCTGCACGGCGAAAAGATCGACATCGTCGATTACAGCGACGATCCCGCGGAATTCATCGCGCACGCACTGTCGCCCTCGCAGGTCAAGGGCGTCACGCTGGTCGACCCGACGACGCGCTCGGCGCGGGTTGTCGTACCCGATTTTCAGCTGTCGCTCGCGATCGGCAAGGAAGGTCAGAATGCGCGGCTCGCCGCCAAGCTGACCGGATGGCGCATCGACATCCGCTCCGACACCGAAGTCCCCGCCACGGGAGACGGCACGGGAACCGATGGCGCAGCCGCCTCGCGAAACGGGTAGACTGACCGAGGTCCTTCGTACGTGCATCGGCTGCCGAGAGCGTGCGGACAAGACCACTCTGGTGCGAGTCGTCGCAGCTAAGGAGTCCACGACCACGGTCGTGACACCCGATCTGAGCCGATCGTTGCCGGGCCGCGGGGCGCATCTGCACCCAACGGCACGGTGCCTGGAGCTCGCGACACGACGCAAAGCGTTTGGTCGGGCCCTTCGAGTCGAAGGGTCGCTTGACCTGAATGCGCTGAGTGCCATGATCAGCGAATCACCACCTGCTGAATGACCACGAGGAACGCACACAGCGTTCCCAGACCACGAATCGGAGCACCCCGCTCATGACGAACCGATGAGTACTCACCGATGAGTACTGACCGATGAGCCTGCACGTCAACTAGGTCTGATCCTCCTTTGGGTCGGACCCCCTGAAGGAGAAAAGTGGCTGTAAGAGTCCACGAGCTCGCCCGCGAGTTCGGTGTCGAGAGCAAAGTCGTCCTGTCCACCCTGAAAGACATGGGTGAGTACGTAAAGTCGGCTTCCTCGACCGTCGAAGCGCCCGTCGTACGCCGCCTCACCGAAGAACACGGTGAAGCGCTGCGCGCCCAAGGTGCCAAGAAGTCCGGCGGCAAGCCCGCCGCCAAGAAGGCTGCCCCCGCCAAGGCTGCAGCGCCTGCTGAGGCTCCGGCCGAGGTTGTCGAAGCGCCCGAGCCGGTCGCCGAGAAGCCCACCGGTCCTACGCCCGGCCCGCGCGTTGTCGCGGAGCCCGAGCCTGAGCCGGTCGCTGAAGCGCCCGTCGAGGCTCCCGCTGCCGCAACTGAAGCCCCCGCGGCCCCGCGCCCCGGTGGCGCTCCCAGCCCCGGCCCCCGCGCGCCTGGTGCAGGTGGCGCACGCCCCGGCAACAACCCGTTCTCATCGACGCAGGGCATGCAGCGCGCCCCGCGTCCCCCTGCAGCACGCGAAGGTGGCGCAGCGGCAGCACCGGCAGTTCCCGGTATGCCTCGCCCCAACCCCGCGATGATGCCGCGTCAGTCCGGCCTCGGCGGTCCTCCGACGAGCCGTGACCAGGCTCGTGGCGGACCCGGCGCCGGTCGCGGTGGACCCGGTGGCGCACCCGGTCGCGGTGCACCCGGTGGTTACCAAGGCCGTCCAGGCGGAGCACCCGGTGGCGGAGGCGCACCCGGTCGCGGTGGACCCGGCGGAGCACCCGGTGGCGGTGGAGGATTCGGTCCTCCGCGCAGCGGTGGCGGTCCTGCTGGTCGCAACACGCGTGGTGGCACCCAGGGCGCGTTCGGTCGCGCCGGCGGTCCCGTACGTCGTGGACGCAAGAGCAAGCGCGCCAAGCGCCAGGAATACGACCAGATGCAGGCTCCTGCCATCGGCGGAGTCCGCGTACGCAAGGGCGACGGCGAGAACGTACGCCTGACTCGCGGCTCGTCGCTGAGCGACTTCGCCGAGAAGATTGGCGCAGACTCCGCGTCGCTCGTCGAGGTGCTGTTCCACCTCGGTGAGATCGTCACGGCCACTCAGTCGGCCAATGACGAGACGCTGCTGCTGCTCGGCGAAGAGCTCAACTACAACGTTGAGATCATCTCGCCCGAAGACGAGGACCGCGAGCTGCTCGAGTCGTTCGACCTCGAGTTCGGTGAGCACGAGGGCGACGACAAGGACCTCGCTCCGCGTCCGCCGGTCGTGACCGTCATGGGTCACGTCGATCACGGTAAGACCAAGCTGCTCGACGCACTCCGCAACGCCAACGTTGTCGACAAGGAAGCCGGTGGCATCACGCAGTCCATCGGCGCCTACCAGGTCGCGACCGAAGTTGACGGCACCGAGCGTCGCATCACGCTGATCGATACACCGGGCCACGAGGCGTTCACCGCCATGCGTGCCCGTGGTGCGCAGGCAACCGACATCGTGATCCTCGTGGTCGCAGCCGATGACGGTGTCATGCCGCAGACGATCGAGGCGCTCAACCACGCCAAGGCCGCCGGCGTTCCGATCGTGGTCGCGGTAAACAAGGTCGACAAGCCCGGTGCAGATCCGATCAAGGCACGCGGTCAGCTCACCGAGTACGGGCTCCAGCCCGAGGAGTACGGCGGAGACACGATGTTCGTCGACGTCTCGGCCAAGGCCGGTACGGGTCTCAATGAGCTTCTTGAAGCGGTTGTCCTCACGGCTGACGCATCGCTCGATCTGCGCGCCAACCCCGACCAGAACGCCGAGGGCCTCGTCATCGAGGCGCACCTCGACCGTGGTCGCGGTCCTGTCGCAACGATCCTCGTGCACCGTGGAACGCTCAAGGTGGGCGACTCGATCGTCGCCGGCCCGGCGTTCGGTCGCGTTCGCGCCCTGCTCGACGAGCACGGCGAGAACATCGAAGAAGCCACACCGTCGCGTCCTGCGCTGGTGCTCGGTCTGACGGCAGTACCCGGCGCAGGTGACAACTTCATGGTTGTCGCTGATGACCGCCTGGCTCGCCAGATCGCTGAGAAGCGCGAAGCGCGTGAGCGCAACGCTCTCCTGGCGCAGCGCAGTGGTCGCCGTACGCTCGAGGACTTCATGTCCTCGCTCGAGAAGGGCGAGACCGACGAGCTGCTCCTCATCCTCAAGGGTGATGGTTCAGGTTCGGTCGAGGCTCTCGAGGATGCGCTCGCACAGATCGACGTCGGCGAAGGTGTCGCACTGCGCGTCATCGACCGCGGTGTCGGTGCGATCACGGAGACCAACGTCATGCTGGCCGCCGCGTCCAACGCCGTGATCATCGGCTTCAACGTCCGCCCGCAGGGCAAGGCGACGGAGCTGGCTGACCGCGAAGGCGTCGAGATCCGCTACTACTCGATCATCTACAACGCGATCGAGGAGATTGAGGCATCGCTCAAGGGCCTGCTCAAGCCGGAGTTCGAAGAGGCGCAGCTCGGTACCGCCGAGATCCGCGACATCTTCCGCTCCAGCAAGATCGGCAACATCGCCGGTTGCATGGTCACGGGTGGCGTCATCAAGCGCAATGCCAAGGCACGTCTGCTTCGCGACAGCGCTGTCGTCGCCGAGAACCTCGATCTCGGCAGCCTGCGTCGTGAGAAGGATGACGCGTCCGAGGTCCGCGAGGGCTTTGAGTGCGGCATCGTGCTCAAGGGCTACAACGACATCAAGGTCGGCGACATCATCGAAACGTACGAAATGCGAGAAAAGGTTCGCGCGTAACCATGGCCGGTCCAAGGAATGCCAAGGTCGGTGACCGGATCAAGGTGGTCGTCGCACAGATGCTGGAGCGTCGGGTCAAAGACCCGCGCCTCGGCTTTGTGACGATCACCGACGTCCGGATGACCGGAGACGGCCAGCAGGCCTCGGTGTTCTACACCGTCATGGGTGACGAGACGGCCCGGGCTGAGACCGCGGCGGCGCTCAAGAGCGCCACCGGTCTCATCCGGTCCGAAGTCGGCAAGCAGCTCGGTACGCGGATCACTCCGTCGATCGACTTCTACCTCGACGCAGTGCCCGAGACGGCCAAGGAGATCGAAGATCTGCTCGCCAGGGCCAAGGCGGCTGACGACGCTGTCGCCGCGCAGTCGACCGGGGCGACCTACGCCGGCGACGCTGATCCTTACAAGAAGCCGCACGTTGACGAGGCCGACTCCGAGTGACGGAGTCAGGCCTTGTCATCGTCGACAAGCCTTCAGGCTGGACCTCGCATGACGTGGTCGGCCGTATGCGTCGACTCGCTGGCACCCGCAAGGTCGGACACAGCGGCACGCTCGACCCCATGGCCACGGGTGTCTTGGTGCTCGGCATCAACCGTGCAACCCGTCTGCTCGGACATCTGACACTCGCCGACAAGGAGTACGTCGCCACGATCCGTCTCGGCCAGTCCACCGTGACAGACGATGCCGAGGGTGACGTTGTCGAGACGACGTCTGCAGCGCACCTGGATGAGGACGCCGTACGAGCTGCGCTGCTGCCCTTGACCGGCGACATTGAGCAGGTCCCGTCATCGGTGTCGGCAATCAAGGTCGACGGAGTTCGCTCGTACGCCCGCGTTCGTTCGGGTGAAGAGGTCGCGCTCAAGGCTCGCCCCGTCACAGTCGCGGTCTTCGAGGTGACCGAGTCACGGCACGTGGGAGAAACATTCGACGTTGACGTACGCGTCGTGTGCTCGAGCGGTACCTACATACGCGCCCTGGCCCGCGACCTCGGTTCGGCTCTCGGAGTCGGCGGCCATCTCACGGCCCTGCGGCGTACGCGCGTGGGCGGGTTCGGAATCGATCGCGCGGGCACCCTCGAAGAGCTCGAGAAGGAGCTCACGGTCGTACCCCTCGATGACGTCGCACGAGCGAGCTTCGCAACGTACGAGCTCACGGAAGCGCAGGCGACGGACGTGACGTTCGGGCGCGCTCTGTCGGGCGTGGATCTCGGCGTGCCGGGCCCGGTTGCGGTGTTCGCGCCGACCGGAACGTTCTTGGCGTTGTACGAGCAGCACGGCGCGGATGCCAAGGCCATTGCAGTGTTCGTCTAGGGTTTGGCTCCATGAGACTTCGGGCCCGCACGATCCTCCGACGCGGGTTCCTGACCATGATCACGCTTCAGTTCCTCACCATCGGAACGTTGATGATCGTCACGAAGGTCCGCAAGGTCATTCGTGGCCGCTCGGCGACACCGTTCCCAGTCACCCCGCCACGACCCATCCCGATCGGTGATCAAGGGATTGCCACGGCGTTCACATACGGCGCCGACCTGTACGAGGACATGCTCGCGGAAATCGACGCCGCGCAGGACCGCATCCTCTTCGAGACGTACATCATCAAGGGCGATGCGATGGGGTAGCGCTTCAAGCAGGCGTTGATTCGCGCCGCCGACCGCGGTGTTGATGTCTATGTCGTCTATGACGCTTTCGCGAACCTCGTCGTACGGCCCAGCTTCCTGCGTTTCCCTTCGAACGTCCACGTGCTTCGCTATCCGATCTACTCCGCAGGATGGAAGGTGTTCAGCTTCCGCAGCTACGGTCGCGATCACCGCAAGATCCTGGTTGTGGACAAGGCCGTCGGTTACGTCGGCGGATTCAACATCGGAGCCTTGTACGCCACCGAATGGCGCGACACCCACATCAAGATCGTTGGACCGTCGGTCTGGGATCTCGACAACGCCTTCGTCGACTTCTGGAATCTGCGCGACGACATCACGGCACGCCCTCTCGAGCAGCTGGGGGAGGCGAGTTGGGAGCCGCAGGTCCGCGCTCACCGCAACGTGCCGCGCCAGCTGATGTTCCCGATCCGAGGGATGTACCTCGAAGCCATCGACCGGGCGAAGGACCGCATCTTCATCACGGCCGCCTATTTCATCCCCGACCGCGACATCCTGCAAGGTCTGCTCGATGCTGCAGCGAGGGGCGTCGACGTACGCATCCTGATGCCTGAGGTCTCCAACCACGCTGCGACCGACGTGCTGTCACGCGGGTTCTATGGCTCGTTGCTGCGTGGCGGCGTACGGATCCTGCTCTATCAAGACTGGATGGTGCACGCGAAGACCGCGACGATCGATGGTCGCTGGACGACCATCGGTACCGCGAACATCGACCGCCTCAGCCTCACCGGCAACTACGAGATCAACATGGAGTTCCTCGACGCCGGGCTCGCCGCTGAGATGGAGACGATCTTTGAGAACGACTCCTCCATCGCCCGCGAGCTGAGCCTTGAGGAATGGGAGTCCCGGCCGTGGGTCGCTAGGGCGTGCGAACTGATCGTGCGGCCGCTGCGACCTCTGCTGTAGAAGCGCCGCCACAGGCCAGGTGTGGTTCGCGGCTCCAGAACTTCTCGCGGTCGGGCCAAACGCAGATGAGAGTTGTCTCATCTGCCGCTCACCTCCACCTCACGCGTCAGCGGGAGTCTGCTTCTCAACAGGAACACACAAATGGAGGAGAGAGAGCCATGGAGAAGTACTTCCGCACAGGAGTGGTAGCGCTGGGAGCCGCAGTCATCCTCGGGACAGGTTTGGCAGTGGCCAATGCAGTAGTCGCAGACGATAGCCCCGACCCCGCACCCCGCTCGACTTCGACGCCGACACAGGATGTCGACGACGACAACGGTGGACTTCTCGGTGGGCATGGTGCTGACGACCCGGCCGATCATGACGCCAACGACGACAATGGCGGTGCAACTGATGGGCACGGTGCTGACGACCCGGCCGATCATGACGCCAATGATGACGACGGTCGAAACCGCGGTCCCGGTGGGGGCGATGACTCGTCAGATGACGACGACTCGGATCACGCCGGCTCAGGCCACGACGAGTCTGACGACCAGGGCGATGACGACAGCGACGACGACAGCGACGACGACAGCGACGACGACAGCGACGATGACGGCGGTCATCACGATGGCGACGACAACGACGACGAGTCTGACGGCTCGGAGGACTGACTCTCCCTGTGGGAGCCGGGACGACCGCATGGTCGTCCCGGTTTCTTGTTCACTCGACGCGGTAGCCCATGCCCCGCACGGTCGCGACAAACTCGGTGCCGAGCTTCTTGCGGAGATAGCCGATGTACACGTCGACGATGTTGGATCCTGGATCGAAGTCGTACCCCCAGACCTGGGAAAGTAGTTGCTCCCGTGAGAGGACCTGGCCGCGATTGACGAGTAGCACCTCCGCCAGCGCGAACTCGCGTGCCGAGAGCTCGACCTCGTCCTGGCCGACGTGCGCGCGCCTGGAACGAAGATTCAGCCGTACGGTTCCGCTCGCGAGGTTCTCTGCAAGAGGCTGCCCGCCGGAAGGTGCGCGAAGACGCAGCCGTACGCGGGCGAGCAGCTCACCGAACCGGAACGGTTTCGACATGTAGTCAGCAGCGCCGCCCTCGAGAGCCGTGACTGTGTCGGTGACTGAGTCACGCGCCGTGAGGACGATGACTGGAAGTGCTGGCCGATCCTTTGATACCCGCTCGAGGACGCTGAATCCATCGATTCCCGGCAACCCGATGTCCAGGATCATCAGGTCGAACTCGCCGGTGAGCGCGTAGTCGAGTCCGGTCAACCCATCAGCCACCACTGTGGGAGTGAATCCCTCCGCGCGAAGGCCCTTCGCCACAAACGACGAGATGCGTTCTTCGTCCTCGACGATCAGGATCCGACTCACCAGGTAACTCCCGTCGGGATGCGCATGCGAAACGTCGCTCCGGTGGACGTGTCGTCAAGCAGGATCGCACCTCCATGGGCCTCGACGATCGCGCGAACGATTGAAAGCCCCAGACCGAACCCCTCGTCACTGCGCTGCCCGCGTGCGAACCGCTCGAATACCTCATGCCGCAACTGTGGATCCACACCGGGACCGGTGTCGCGAACCCATAGCTCGAGCTGTCCATCCGCGATTCTGGACCCGATGCCGATCTCGATGCCCTGCTCGGTGTGGCGTGCAGCATTCTCGGCGAGCTGGAGCATCGCCTGAGTGATGCGCTGCTCGTCCAGGTCGTGATGCCCTCGGGCTACCCCGTCGAGGAGCCAGGTGCGATGTCCCAGCGATTTGGCGCGGTTAAGGATCCCGTGGGTCAGGGTCTCGATGTCTGTCGGTTTGGGCGACACGAAGTCGGGCCGGCGTGCCTTCGCAAGCATCAGAAGGTCTCCGACGAGTCGGGTCATGCGATCGACCTCGTCGAGCAGAAGGTTGCGGGTGGCGATGACGTCATCGGGATCGTCGGGATCCAGCACTTCGAGTTGGCCACGTAGAACCGTCAATGGGGTGCGCAGCTCGTGGCCGGCGTCATCGAGCATCTGGCGTTGCGCCGTGAACGCCGACTCGAGGCGATCGAGCATGTCGTTGAACGTTCGCTGAAGGTCGGCGAGGTCGTCCTGCCCGGTCACCTCTATTCGTCGACTGAGGTCGCCGTCGGTGATGCCCTGGGCTGTGTCCCGTAGGCGTCGGACGGGGCTGAGTAGGCGTCCTGCGAGCCACGAGGCGAGAGCCGCAATGATGAGTACGGCGAGAGCTGCCAGCACGGCGTAGGTAACCATCAGGTCGCGCAGAGGTGCGAGCGTCAATGTCACGTCATGCACGACGACGAACGCCGCCGTGACCTTGCCGTCCGTGATGGGAAGCACGGCCACGCGGTACTCGTTACCGGCAACAATCACGGTCGAGGTGCCACCGGCTACCCGGTCGCGGCCGACCGTCGTGCGGAAAGCATCGGACGTCTGCAGCGAGGATGGGGCGTCACCGACGAACTGTGGCTTGCCCGTGCTGGGAAAGCCGAACAGGATCTCGTTCTGGTCTGGGAGGTTGCGCTCAAGGAACGATGTGACGAGAAGATCCGGCGAGGCGAACGGCTTGAGCGTGTCAGGGTCACGGCCAGACTTCTGGAACGCGCGCATCTCACCGAGTTCTGAGGTCAGCGCTACGGAAACTGAGCGGTCGATGCGGCGCGACTCAACGACGTACATCGTGACGCCGACGACCACGAGCCCGAGTGTGGTCGCGAGGGCGACGGTCGTGGTGAGCCTCTGCCTCACCGACAGGCGCGACAGGGGCAGGGCCTTCACCACTCAGTCGTCCTCGGGATGGTCTCGCCCGGACCCGCTACTGCCGGAGTTCTCGTCGTCGTCATCGTCGCCCTCGTCGTGTCCCTCGCCGCTGTGGTCATCGACGTCGCGCGGCTCGGGTGTGATGGACGTGTAACCGTCGTCATCGTCGCGAGAGCCGGAGTGCGACGGTGAGGGTGGAGATTTGGCCGAAGGGGACGGAGAATTGGCCGAAGGGGAAGGTGTCGGGTCCGCGTTGGTGGGGACGGTTGTCGGGCTCAGGACGACAGGTGACGTGCCCTCGGGTGCGGGGTTCGCGCCAGCCGATATGCGTTGACCGATCACGGTCACGAGAGCGAGTGCGATCACGGCGATGAGGAAGGCCGGGACGCGCTGACGGAAGGGCATGGTCTAAGGGTGCCTCACCCAGCCCAGAGGGTCGACGGATCCGCGGTGAGAGTGTTCTTAGACTCGGCCCAACCGAACCAACCAACGCAGCCTGATTGGCAACTATGAGATCAGCATGGGGTTTGGTGACGTAGGACTCCACGCTCGAGTCGATGCGGCGATGGCCTTCCGGATGTCGGGTCGATCGATGCCGTGCGACCGTTCAAACGCCTTCAGTGCCGTGACGTCGAACCGATCGGTCCGTATGAATCCAAGACTTTCGCGGCTGGTCGGCACGGCGCGGCGCAGCCCTGGAACTGACAGCGCGAACCGCAGGACGCCGACCGGGACGTGAGCACGAACCCGTCGTCGGCCGGCGGTCGTCGCAATGAGATTGATCAACTCGCCCAGGCTGGGGGAGTTGTCGTCCAGCGCAAGGAGCTCGCGCCCGTGCGCGTGTGGGTCTTCGATCGCGCGGGTGATCAGAGTTGCCAGGTGATCGACAGTCACGAGGGGGAGCCAGTGATCCCGTGACCCGGGTATGGCCGCCATGCGTCCCGACTTCACGGTGTCGATCAGGTCGTACAGCGGCTGTCCCGCGGCGAGGTGGCCCGCGACGCTGTGTCCACTCAGGGTCGCCGGATGGATGGCCTGCCAGGTCACGCCCAATTCGACGGCGAGAGCGACGGCGCGTGCGTGGCTCTCGATCTTGCTCGCTTCGTAAACACCGGTCTTCGCTGCGACGGCGGCCCAGTCGGTGTCATCGGGTTGGGCGAGATCGATGCCGAGCTCGCCGAGATGAGTTCGATTGGTCAGCATGTAGCCACCAATGAGCACGAGGTGCGCGTTGTGGCGAGCCGCGAGTCGCACGACGTCGAGGCTGCCCTCGACATTGGTCGCACGAGCCACGTCGTGGTCGAGGTTCCACGCGAAGGACGCGCCCAGATGAACAATGACGTCCGGGTCGACCGATTCAGTGAGTCCGAGACCGGGTTGGGCGAGATCGCCGATCACGCTCGACACCCTGTCAGCGTCACCACCGCGCTCCGTCACGAGCTGGGCGAGGGTCGCGGCCTGGTCGGGCCGGCGGATGAGGGCGATCACGTCGTGACCCGCCGAGGTCAGCGTTGGAATGGTCCAGCTCCCAATGAAGCCGGTGGCTCCGGTCAGCATGACTTTCATGGCATCTCCTACGTCGTCGTAAAACGACGGTAAAGTATCGACCATGGTCTACAGTCAAGTCCGCTCGTGAAGGTCGGCGAAGTCGAGCAACGTACGGGTCTCAGTCGTCACTCGCTGCGCTTCTACGAGCGACGCGGTGTCATCGCGTCCCCTGAGCGTGGTGACAACAACTATCGCGACTATGACGAGTCGGTGATTGCCGAGCTTGAGTTCATCCAGAAGGCTCAGCCTCTGGGGTTCGGCCTGGCCGAGATTGCCAGCATCCTCAGCCATATGCGTGACAGCTCGATCAATTGTCTCGACGGAATGGCGTTGGTCGACGCCAAGCTCGCCGATGTCGAGCAGCGCCTGAGCGAATTGCACACAGTGCGTGAAATGTTGACTGGCGCGCGAGTCGAACTTCAGATCAGCGCGGAGGCCCATGGTCTGACCGTTCCGACGCCGAGCCCGAATAATTCGTGATGGGCCGTATGGCAAAGTTTCCCCGTGATGATGTGGCGCGACACTGAGGGTGCAGCGACGAATCCGCGCACCTCGCGAGCCGCAATCGCGATAGGCACATTCGACGGCGTTCACCGTGGTCACCAGCATGTTCTTGACCGCACTCGTGAGCTCGCCGATGGCGCACCGGTCGTGGCGGTCACGTTCGATCCTCATCCAATGGCTGTGGTGCGACCCGATCGCGAGCCTCGCAAGCTGACGACGCTCGAGCGCCGGGTCGAGCTCTTGCGCGAGCACGGCGCCGACGAAGTACGTGTGCTCGCGTTCAGCGCAGAGATGTCGGGCTGGTCGCCCGCCGAGTTCGTCGAACGAGTCTTGGTGGACGAGCTCCGCAGCAGTGTCGTGGTCGTAGGCGAGAAGTTCCGGTTTGGTCACAAGGCAGCGGGCGATGTCGCATTCCTCGGTACGGCGGGGGAGCAGCACGGGTTCCGTGCTGTCGGTCTGCCGCTGATTGGCGACGGCGAGGTGCTCTCATCTACTCGGGTGCGCACGCACATTGCAGCCGGTGAGCTAGTTGAAGCGGCCGACGTGCTGGGCCGCCCGCACGAGGTGAGCGGCGTGGTGACCCGCGGTGACCAGCGCGGACGCGAGCTTGGGTTCCCGACCGCCAACGTCCCAGTCGACGATACGTACGCAGTGCCTCCCGACGGTGTCTACGCGGGGTGGGTCGTACGAGCCAGCAGCGAACGCCTGCCGGCGGCGATCTCGATCGGCACCAACCCCACGTTCGATGGCGTCGAGCGACGCGTGGAGTCGTACGTACTCGACCGCACTGACCTGGATCTCTATGACGAGCTGATCAGGGTCGAGCTCGTCGATCGACTGCGCGGAATGGTGAAGTACGAAGGCATTGAGCCGCTCATCGAGCAGATGAACCAGGACGTCGAGGACGCTCGCGCACGGCTTGCGCCGTAACGACTACTTCTCGAGGTACGCCGCCAGGATGTTCGCCACGGCGCGCATTCCCCTCTTGTTGGGGTGGAGAAGTGCGCCGTTGCCCGGTTCGCCCTCCATGCCGGTGACCCACGCCTTGTCGCCGTCGCACGAAATGTGGTCGGCGCCCCGATCGACTAAGGAAATGAAGTCGACGTCGGCGCTGTCGGCGGCCTTCTTGAATGCCTGGTTGATCGCCATCAGTCCAGAGCGCGTAGGGGCGATGCGCGCCGGATCAAGGTCTGGCATGACGCAGCCGCCGTCCTCAGGCATGACTGGCAGGTAGCCGATCAGGATGACGCGCGCGTTTGGTGCCTTGGTTTTGATGCTCTCCAGGGCGGATGCCAATCGCTTGACTGTCTTCTTCAAGATCTTGTCGAGCTTGGTGTCAAGGAACTTTGCGCACTTCGCGGCGTCATATTCGTAGAACAAGCATGAGACGACGATGCCGCTCGATGCCCCACCGTCGTTGCCGCCAATGCTGACGGTCACCAGCTCGGTGTCGGCCGTGACGGCGTCAAGCATTGCTCCAGGTACTTCGCTGACGATCGGTCGTGCCTCGGTGATGTCCTTCGTCAAGGCGCCGCTGCAGCTCACATCGCGCACCGAGGGGATCTTCAGGGCCTTGGCCAACAAGGCGGGGTAGTTCTTCTTGGCGCGAGAGCACGCACCAGAGCTGCGATCCACTGGGTGGATGCCGGGACCTGCAGTACTTGAGTCGCCGATCGCGACGTACGTCCTGAACGCGCCGTGCGGCTTATCGACCCTGGGTGTCGGCTCGTTGCTGGCGCAGGCGGCCGTCGCCACGAGTCCGGCCATCGCCAGCATCAAGAGGAGTCGACGAGCCATGGCACGAGGTTATAGGTGGGGTGGGTCTGGGCTAACGCTCGAGGTGGTCGGCCACGACCTTGGCCACGGCATGCATCCCTGCTGCGTTGGGGTGCAGGAAAGCGCCGTCGCCCGGAACAGCCTGCAGACCGTTGACCCAGGCCTGGTCGCCATTGCAGGACTCGTGTCCGATGCTCTGGTCCGCCAGCGACACGTAGTCGACGTCTGCGCGTTTGGCTGCGGTTGTCAGTGCCTGATTCAGGGCGGTCCATGCATCAGCGGATGGCTGAAGACGCGAATCCGTGATGCCGGGCACGTCGCACCCACTGGTGTCCGGGAGGAGGCGGAGGTAGCCGACCATGACGACTCGGGCCTTCGGTGCTTTGGTGCGGATGCGCTCGAGGGTCGTGGCGACGTGGTCAGTCGTTCGCTTGAGGATCGCGTCGAGCTTGGTGTCCATGAAGGAAGCGCACGCGCTGTCGGAGGCGTATTTTCCGGCAAGGCAGGCAAGGATGATCTTGGTGTAGACGCCTTCGTCGTTTCCCCCGATGCTGACCGTCACCAGATCGGTATCGGCCGTGACGGCATCGATCTGCGCATCAGCCGTCGTGGCGTTTGCCGCAGTCTTGGTGAGGAGGATGTCGGCAGAGACGGCGCCGCTGCAGCTCACGTCGTCCAGATTCTTGGTCTTCAGTTCTTTGGCGAGCAGCGCGGGCCAGTTGTTCTTCGAGCGGGCGCACGGCCCCGAGAGCAGGTTGGTCGGGTCGATGCCAGGACCAGCGACCGATGAGTCGCCCATGGCAACGTACGAGTCGAACGGGTTCGTGGGTTGGGGAGCTTGCTTGTCGCTCGAGCAGGCTGCCGTCGCGAGGAGAGCAAGGGCGACCAGAGCCACTCCAGCATGTCGAGCATGAACCATGCCGCGAGATTATCTGGCTGCCCAAGACCGTCGGTCGTGCTGGCTACGCCTTCTTCGCCGTGTAGAGCAGGTACTCCCACTCCATCGGTCCGCTACCGACACCGTGACGTACGGCGAGGTCGGCAAGCTCGCGATCCAACGATGCGGCGCGCTCGGCGTCGTCGCCGATGAACGAGTAGACCGAGATGGTCGGCCCGTAGAAGCTCTTGAAGAAGTCGCGGAACTCCGCTGCCGTGCTGAACATGTCGATGGTGATCGTCTGGCGCCGTGCCACAACGTCAGTCACGCGGTCACCAAACAGTGCAGCGACGTGCTCCTCGCTACCCCACAGAAGAGCAGGCTGGGCACCAGGAGGTGGCGGCGGAGCGTAGGGCTTCATGACGCCGAACATCTGGCCGATGAAACCCTCGGGCGTCCAGTTGATGAGCCCGATGGATCCGCCCGGGCGCAACACGCGTACGAGCTCGTCAGCGCTTTCGTGATGGTGTGGAGCGAACATGATGCCGACACAGGAGATCGCGACGTCGAACTCGTCATCGCCGAACGGCAGCGCCTCCGCGTCGGCCACGCGCCATTCGAGCGTGAGCCCTTCGGACTCGGCCTGCTTGCGACCCTTCTCGAGCAGCTCCGGAGTCAGGTCGGAGGCGATCACGTCGGCTCCCGTCCGTGCCGCGGGTATCGAGGCGTTGCCCGAACCGGCGCCGATGTCGAGCACGCGGTCGCCCGGCTTGATCCCGGTCGCCGCAACGAGGGTCGGGCCGAATGCGGAGATGAGATCGGCGGCGACAGTTGCGTAGTCGCCGGACGCCCACATGGCGCGGTTCTTGGCCTTGATGTCTGGAGCAGCGCTGTCACTCATGATCGATCTCCCTCTGGTGTGGCGATGATCCCGAGATTGCCTGCAGCGTACGTCTATCCGACTGGATTCGCAGTTGGCGTACTCCCGCTGATACCCTGAATGTTGCCGTGTAACGGCCACGGATTGATAGTGCCCCGGTGGACAAGCCCGAGCGCGCCGTGCAACGAAACCCTCAGAGGAGAAAAGTGTCGAAGAAGACTGCTGCGCCCACGGTCGCAGACATGCCCAAGGACGAAATCATCAAGCAGTACGCGCTCAAGGACGGCGACACCGGATCCCCTGAGGTCCAGATCGCGCTCCTCACGGGCCGCATCTCGCACCTGACCGGTCACCTGCAGGAGCACAAGCACGACCACCACAGCCGTCGTGGTCTGCTGCTCCTCGTTGGCCAGCGTCGTCGTCTGCTCAACTACTTGCAGAACAACGACATCGAACGCTACCGCGCGCTCATTGAGCGTCTCGGTCTGCGCCGCTAAGACCCCCGGGGGCGGTCACTTCTTCGTGAAGTGACCGCCTTCTTCAAAACTGCACACAGAAACACCCATGACGAGTAGCACCGGCAGACGCGTTCGGTCCTCGGTAGTGGCCCTCGGATCCGCTCAGAGCGGCTCCCGCAGGCCTCGATCGAAGACCGACAGAGTTTCACCGCCGGCACGCAGCTCGTCCCAATGAGCAGGCTTTGTCCTGCGGAAGGGACTTCCATGTCGGAACTCCACACAGCCGAAACCGTTATTGACAACGGCACCTTCGGCAAGCGCACCATCCGATTCGAGACGGGCATCCTCGCCCAGCAGGCCGCAGGTTCGGTCTCCGCGTTCATCGATGACGACACCATGCTTCTGTCGGCCACCACGGCTGGCAAGCACCCCAAGGACCAGTTCGACTTCTTCCCGCTGACGATTGACGTCGAAGAGCGCATGTACGCCGCGGGTCGCATCCCGGGCTCGTTCTTCCGTCGCGAAGGTCGTCCGTCCGAAGACGCCATCCTGACCTGCCGCCTGATCGACCGCCCGCTTCGCCCGACCTTCAAGAAGGGTCTGCGCAACGAGGTCCAGGTCGTCATCACGGTTCTGGCACTTAACCCCGACACCCCGTACGACGTTCTCGCGATCAACGCGGCCTCCGCGTCGACGCAGATCTCGGGTCTGCCGTTCACCGGCCCGGTCGGCGCCACCCGCGTCGCCCTGATCGACGGTCAGTGGGTCGGCTTCCCGACACACAGCCAGCTCGAGAACGCCGTGTTCGACATGGTTGTTGCCGGCCGCATCGCCGACGACGACGTCGCGATCATGATGGTTGAAGCCGAGTCGACTGAGAAGACCTGGGAGCTCGTCCAGAGCGGTGTCCAGGCTCCGACCGAAGAGATCGTCGCTGGCGGCCTCGACGCAGCCAAGGTCTTCATCAAGCAGCTCTGCGAAGCGCAGATCGAGCTTGCGAAGTCCGCTGCCAAGCCCGTCCAGGACTTCCCGGTCTTCCTCGACTACCAGGACGATGTGTACGACGCGGTCAAGGCTGTTGCCGCCGCGCCGCTCGCCGAGGCCATGACGATCCTGTTCAAGGCTGACCGTGAGGCTCGTGAGTCTGAGATCAAGGCTGACGTTCTTGACCAGCTCGGTGCACAGTTCGAAGGTCGCGAGAAGGAGATTGGTGCTGCGGTTCGCGCCGTCACCAAGTCCGTCGTTCGTGACCGTGTCCTCCGCGAGAACATCCGCATCGATGGCCGTGGCCTCGCTGACATCCGCGCCCTGAGCGCTGAAGTCGGCGTCGTCCCCCGCGTCCACGGTTCGGCACTGTTCCAGCGTGGCGAGACCCAGATCATGGGAATCACGACGCTCAACATGCTTGGTCTCGAGCAGAAGCTCGACACGCTGTCGCCCGTCACCTCGGTGCGCTACATGCACAACTACAACTTCCCGCCCTACTCGACTGGTGAGACCGGTCGCGTTGGTTCGCCGAAGCGTCGCGAGATCGGCCACGGTGCCCTCGCGGGCCGTGCGCTGCTGCCCGTGCTGCCGACGCGCGAGGAGTTCCCCTACGCGATCCGCCAGGTGTCCGAGGCGCTCAGCTCCAACGGTTCCACCTCGATGGGTTCGGTCTGCGCTTCGACGCTCGGCCTGCTCAACGCTGGTGTCCCGCTGCGCGCGCCGGTTGCCGGTATCGCAATGGGCCTCATCTCCGGTGAGGTTGACGGCAAGCAGACATTCGTCACGCTGACCGACATCCTCGGTGCTGAGGACGCATTCGGCGACATGGACTTCAAGGTCGCCGGTACGCGTGAGTTCGTCACCGCCCTGCAGCTCGACACCAAGCTCGACGGCATCCCCGCCGACGTTCTGGCTGGCGCGCTGACGCAGGCATACGGCGCTCGCGTTGCGATCCTCGACGTCATGGCTGAAGCCATCGACGAGCCCGACGAGATGAGCCCCTACGCGCCGCGGATCATCACGATCAAGATCCCCGTGGACAAGATCGGTGAGGTCATCGGCCCGAAGGGCAAGATCATCAACCAGATCCAGGACGAGACTGGCGCCAACATCTCACTCGAAGATGACGGCACCGTCTACGTCGGCGCTGAGAACGGCGAAGCGGCTGAGGCTGCTCGTGACGCGATCAACGCGATCGCCAACCCGACGATGCCCGAGGTCGGCGAGCGCTACCTCGGCACGGTCGTCAAGGTTGTCGACTTCGGCGCCTTCGTGTCGCTGTCACCGGGCCGCGACGGACTGCTGCACATCAGCAAGCTCCGTGAGCTCAACGGTGGCCAGCGCGTCAACAACGTCGAAGACGTTGTGTCGGTCGGTCAGAAGATCCAGGTCGAGATCGCCGAGCTCGGCGACCGCGGCAAGCTCTCGCTGGTTCCGGTCATCGAAGGTGGCGCTGAGGCTGCTGCTGAAGAGCCGGCCACGGCCGACGCCTGATCTACCCAGTACGTCAGAAGGACCCCGTCGCACTGCGGCGGGGTCCTTCTGCATGAGAGCATCACTCGGTGACGACACCGCCTGACGTCCTCGACGCAGCAGATCCGTTGGCTCAGTTCCGCGATCGCTTCGTGATCACCGACGACGTTGTGGCATACCTCGACGGCAACTCACTCGGACGCCTCCCGAAGGCGACGGCCGAGCGACTCGCGACGTTCGTCCAGGACGAATGGGGAGGGCGGCTCATCCGCGGATGGTCGGAAGGCTGGGTCGAACTGCCGGTGACAGTGGGCGATGAGCTGGGTGCCGCTGTGCTGGGCGCTGCGGCTGGCCAGACGGTGATCGCCGACTCGACCTCGGTCAACATCTACAAGCTCCTACATGCTGCTGCATCGGTGCGTCCCGATCGCACGGAGCTTGTGATCGATTCGACGAGCTTCCCGACCGATCGATACATCGTGGAATCGGTCGCTGCTTCGCGCGGTCTCGACGTGCGGTGGATTGAGCCTGACCTGGTTGAGAACGTCACCACGGACGTACTTGCCAGTGTTCTCAGTGATCGGACGGCAGCCGTACTGCTAGGACATGTCGACTACCGGTCGGCGACCCTGCTGGACCTGCCTGGGCTCACTGCGCAGGTGCACGATGCGGGTGCGGTGATCATCTGGGACCTTTGCCACTCAGCGGGAGCCGTCCCGATTGATCTCGACGACAACAATGTCGACTTCGCGGTCGGGTGCACCTACAAGTACCTCAACGCAGGGCCGGGAGCGCCGGCGTTCCTGTACGTCGCAGAGCGCCACCTCGCTGCCGCGACTCAGCCGATTGCCGGATGGTGGAGTGCAGCCGACCTGTTTGCGATGGCCGACCGCTACGACGCATCGCCGACTATCACCCGGATGCTAAGCGGTACGCCGCCGATTGGCGGGATCATCGCCGTGCAGGAGGGTGTGCGCCTGGTTGCTGAGGCAGGCATCGACGCCATTCGTACGAAGTCGATCGCGCTGACCGACTATCTGGTGGAACGGCTGGACGACGCGGGATTCGACATCGCGACGCCGCGCGACAGCTCTGGACGAGGGAGTCACGTGACAGTCCGGCATCCAGATGCACGCTGGATCACGGATGCGCTGATCGAGCGGGGAGTGATCCCGGACTACCGCGAACCGGACTTCATTCGCCTGGGTCTCTCACCGCTCACGACATCGTTCGCCGAAGTCGATGCGGCGGTCGCGGTACTCATCGCAGTCACGCTCTAGGCTTGGCCCATGACACGAGTCGCGGTCCTGGGTGCCAAGGGACGTATGGGCACAGCTTCCGTCGAGGCGTTGAAGGCGGCTGGACTCGACGTCGTGGCCGAGGTCGACGTTGATGACTCGATCGACCAGCTGGCCGACGCCGGGGCAGAGGTCGCGCTCGACTTCACCCAGCCGGGTGTCGCGCTCGACAACGTGAAGTGGTGCATCGAACACGGCGTGCACGTTGTGGTCGGTACGTCGGGCTTCGACGATGCCAAGATCGCCGAGGTGAGCGCGCTTGATCCCAAGACCGGCGTGCTGATCGTGCCCAACTTCTCGATTGGCGCAGTGCTGATGATGAAGTTCGCCGCAACCGCGGCCCCATTCTTCGAGTCCGTCGAGGTCATCGAGATGCACCATCCGGACAAAGTCGATGCGCCGTCCGGCACAGCGACACGTACTGCTGAACTCATCGCCTCGGCTCGCAAGGACGCCGGGTCGGCGCCGCTGCCGGATGCCACCACCACCGATCCCGATGGTGCTCGAGGTGCCAAGGTCGCCGGCGTACCAGTGCATTCGCTCCGCGCACGCGGTTTCGTCGCATCTCAAGACGTCGTGTTCGGGGGAGTGGGCGAGACCCTGTCGATCCGCCACGACTCAAGCAATCGTGACTCGTTCATGCCGGGCGTCGTCGCAGCAGTCAAGGCCGTCAGCGACAAGCCGGGTGTGACTGTCGGCCTCGAGAGCGTCCTCGGTCTCTAGAACTGCCGTACGAGGGCGGCCACTAGCGCTGCCGCGAATACCATCGGCAGGAACGGCACGCGAAGAGTCAGCAGAACCGCCGCGACACCCAACGCAAGCAACCGGGCGTCGACCTCAATCTCACCGTCTCTCGCGAAGACCTGCACCGCGATGAGCGCGCCGAGCAGTCCGGCTGGGATCAGATCGGTGGCCCGTACGGTCAGCCGGTGTTGGAGGACTCGTTCAGGCACCGACAGTCCCGCGTACTTCAGCGCGAAGCAGCCAGCGATCATGACGGCAATGCCGCCCCACAGCGGAGTCATGAGGGCTTCCTCGATCCCCACAGCATGCCGATCAACACGGCGACGGCACCACCGATGATGATCGGCATCCCAGCGCTGGTGAAAGGTACGAGACCAAGCGCGACGGCCGAGCCGATCAACGCGACCATCCGGCCTTGCCACGTGGCGAGGCGTGGCCAGAGCAACCCGAGGAACGCTGCGCCGACGGCCGCATCTAGTCCGTACGTTCGTGGGTCACCGATCGCGTTGCCGGCCAGTGCGCCGAGGAACGTGAAGAGATTCCAGAGCACGAAGATTGAGAGCCCGGTCCAGTAGAAACCGAGACGAGCTTGCCGCTGCGTCTCACGGGTCACGGCCATCGCGGTGGACTCATCGATCACCAGGTGCGCCGAGGCGAAGCGTGATCGCGCGTCGAGTCCCAGCTTCGGGGCGATGCTCACGCCATAGAACATGTTGCGGCTGCCCAGCAGAATCGCGGTGAACGCGCCCGCGAACGGGTTGCCGCCCGAGGCGATGACTCCGACGAAAGCGAACTGGGACGCGCCTGTGAAGACCAAGAGCGAGAGCAAGCAGGTCTGCAGGACGCTGAGGCCCGACGTGGCTGAGATCGCGCCGAACGAGGCGCCGTACGTTCCGGTCGCGATGCCGACGCCAAGCGAATCGACGATGACCGAGCGATCTGTCGTCACGCGAGACTCGTGTGCAGCCGAATCTGCTTGACCGTGCTGCCGTCGTCGGCGGCGAGCTCGCGGTGCGCCCCGTCGGGCTCCCAGCCGGACTCGCTGACGAACCGGCGCAGCGCATCGTCGGTCGAACCGATCCACCAGACAGCGCGGGTGAACTTGTCGGCCGAGAGAGTGTCGATCGCAGCCTGGAGCAGGCGCGAGCCGTGGCCTTCACGCTGGTGCTCCGGATCGATGATGAACTCACCGATCTCGCCGTCCGTGACCTGATCGCTGTCGGGGTCGTACGAAGGGTGCACCAACGTGAAGCCGCGGACGTCGGCACGTTCGAGCGCTACGAGTACCCGCATGCGGGCCTCCTTGGGCGTGCTGATCGTCATGGCCCAGCGCTCGGCGAGCTGAGCAGGGTCGAGAGCGTCGAGCTCGGCGGCCGGAATCAGTTCGGCGTAGTTGGCGCGCCATGCAGCAATTTGTACGCGCGCCATCGGGCTTGCATCGTCCGGCCAGGCAAGACGAGCGCTGACATCTGCGTTCACAGGGATGAGAATCCTTCAATCAGGCCGGAGTCGACGCCGCTTGAGTCGAGCATTGCGGCCGTACGGGAAACGTTGCGGAGGGTCGGCCAGATCTCCCAGGCGAGGAGCAGAATCCCCGGGAAACCAGCAATCACGATGGGCCACCCGCCGTACGAACCCACGAAGCCGACGATGACTGCGGGAAGCATGGAAGCCTCGACGATCAACATCTTGCGGACGGTCTGAGCCGCAAATGCGTCAAGCCCGGCGGATTTGAGTCGGACGGCATCGTCGTCGCCCGCGAGCGGTTTGCCCGACAACCAGACTCGCTCGGCGAAGACAGCCGCGATGACAATCGGCACGACGAGCGCTCCCGCGAGCCACGGCGGGGGATAACTGGCATCGGTGGCCCCGCAGAACCAGAACAGGGCCAGGAGGAACGCGCCAGTGAGGCCGAGCTGCAGCGTTGCGAAGTTACGAATCTCGCGAGGCGTGGTGTTGTATTCAGCGCTCGGCATGGTGCGAGTTTCGCACACGATCTGTCATCGCCGATTGATACTCTGCGGTCATGCGGGCTTACCTCGATCTTGTCCAACGGATCCTCGACGAAGGAGTCGACAAAGGTGACCGCACAGGCACCGGCACCAAGAGTGTTTTCGGCCATCAGATGCGGTTCGACCTGAGCGAGGGTTTCCCGCTCGTCACGACCAAGAAGGTCCACACCCGTTCGATCATCGAAGAGCTTCTCTGGTTCATCGCTGGATCGACCGACAACAACGCACTTCGCGACAAGGGCGTCACGATCTGGGACGAATGGGCCGCTGAGGATGGCGACCTCGGGCCGATCTATGGCTACCAGTGGCGCTCCTGGCCGGCCCCCGACGGTCAGCACATCGACCAGCTCGCGCAGGTCATTGAGCAGATCAAGGCCAATCCCAACTCACGCCGCCACATTGTCAGCGCATGGAACGTGGCTGATCTCGATGCCATGGCGCTGATGCCGTGCCACGCGTTCTTCCAGTTCTACGTTGCCGACGGCAAGCTCTCCTGCCAGATGTACCAGCGCTCGGCTGACGTGTTCCTAGGTGTGCCGTTCAACATCGCGTCCTACGCCCTGCTGACCCACATGGTCGCGCAGGTGGCGGGGCTCGAGGTCGGTGATTTCGTGCACACGTTCGGTGACGCGCACCTCTACATCAACCACCTCGACCAGGCTCACGAACAGCTTTCCCGCGAGCCGCGCCCGCTTCCGGAGTTGTGGCTTGATCCGTCGGTCACCTCGATCGATGACTTCACCTTCGACTCGATCAAGATCACCGGCTACGAGCCTCACCCCGGCATCAAGGCTCCGATCGCAGTATGAGGCGGAGCCGAATGAGGTCAACAGAGTGACGCTGACGCTCGTCGTGGCGATGGGCACCAACGGCGTCATTGGCGCCGACGGCGGTATCCCGTGGCGCCTGCCCGCTGACCTCGCCAACTTCAAGGCGCTGACCATGGGCCATCCGATGGTGATGGGTCGCGCGACCTATGACTCGATCGGTCGACCGCTCCCAGGTCGTACGACGATCGTCGTCACCCGACAGGTCGTGTGGTCCGCACCGGGTGTCTTGGTCGCCCCGAGCCTGCCCGACGCACTCAGGCAGGCGGCAGAGCTCGACAACGAGATCTTCCTGGTCGGTGGCGCGCAGATCTACGCTGAAGCGCTTGACGCCGGACTCGTCGACTCGATGGTCGTTACTCGGGTCGAGCTGGCGCCTGAGGGCGACACCTATTTCCCCGAGGTCGACTGGGCTGAGTGGACCGTCGTAGAGCGCAGCGACCACCCCGACGACGTTCCGCCGTTCACGATCACTCGCTTCGACCGCGCTAACTGAGCAGGATCGCGAGCTGGCGGCTCTGCGCGACGAGGTTGCCGGCTTCGTCCCAAAGCTCGCAGTCCTCTTCGTGATAGCCGTTGATGACGTGCCGCGTCGTCAGCCGAGTGGCGATCCAGCCCGGGACGGGGCGTCGGTGCAAGTGCACCGTGAGCTGCACCGTCATCGACATGAACTCGCCGATCTCGAGCACCGGTGGGGCGTACGCGTCGCAGAGAAACGCAAGAGCTGGGAAGTCGATCTCGCGGCCTCCTGCGAGCCGCTGCCAGAGCTCCGCAGTGGGATCGCCGCTGGGCTCGCCGAGCGCCCAGCCCGGGGCTTCGGTGAGCCGATAGTCGACGCGATCGAAGATGCTGGACGAGGGCAAGGCGTCGGGAAAATCCTTCGGGTCGAAGCACTCGTCGGGCGCAGGCAGCGCCGGGGGAGTGCCAAGCTCGACGGACCGCCCACCCGTACGAGCGCCGAAGCTCGCCAGCAGATGGGCGATGTGTCGGTCGCCTTCCCACAGCGCCGCTTCACCGGTCTGTACGCGGCGTCCACGACGCAGCGCGGTCGTACGAAGTTCGGCTGCTCCGGTCTCCGGCGAGGCGAGATAGGAGATCGCGGCGACCATCGGGTCGTCGGCCTCCATCTCCTCGCCGAGACCGCGCAGCATGGCCGCGAGGATGTAGCCGCCGTTGGGCTTGCCGAGCGGCGTGTTCCAGCGGTCGGTCAGCACCAAGTCGCGTATGCCGTCTCCGCGGGGCGTTGACGCGGTGTCGATGTCGTAAATGTCCTCGGCCATGCCGCAACCTCCGTTGAAGGCAAAGATACGGAGGCAGCGGCATTTGCTACCTCATGGTGCCCTCGCTGGCGCTCGGGCAGCTCCCATCCTGCCCGTCGCCGGGGACGTTCGAAGCGGTAACCTCGACGTATGACGTCGCCACTCGCCACCGAGGCCGCGCCTTTTGGGCGTGTGCTGACCGCAATGGTCACGCCGTTCACCCGCGAGGGTGAACTCGATCTCGATGCTGTGCAGAAGGTGGCGTCACACCTTGTCGACAGCGGCAGCGACGGCCTCGTCGTCAGCGGAACGACTGGCGAGTCGCCCACGACGACCATCGCCGAAGACGGTCGACTCCTCACCGCCGTGATCGAAGCAGTCGGAGATCGCGCCTCGATCGTTGCTGGTGTCGGCACCAACGACACGCGTCACTCGATCGAGCTCGCCCAGCAGGCCAAGAAGGCCGGTGCCGATGGCCTCCTCATCGTGACGCCTTACTACAGCAAGCCACCGCAGTCCGGCCTGCTCTCGCACTTCACTGAAGTCGCTCGTGCTGGCGATGACACGCCCGTGATGCTCTATGACATTCCGAGCCGCAGCGTGATCACGATCGCCGACGAGACGTATGCCGCGATGGCGGACAACCCGCTGATCGTTGCAGTCAAGGATGCCGTCGGCGACCTCAACCGCGGCGCCTGGCTGATGCGCGAGACCGGCATCAAGATCTACTCCGGTGACGACCCGCTCAACCTCCCGTGGCTCGCCATGGGCGCCAGCGGTGTCGTCAGCGTCGCGTCCCACGCGGCCGCACGCCAGTACGCCGACATGGTTGCCGCAGTCGACGCAGGCAACCTCGCCGAAGCGCGGTCGATCAACGACCGGCTCCTTCCCGCCGTCAAGGCGATCATGAACTACACGCAAGGTGCGATCTCCGCCAAGGCGACGCTCCAGCTGCTCGGTGTTCTCGAGCACCGCACGATGCGTGCACCCCTCCCCGAAGCCACCGAAGAGGAAGTCGCGATCATTCGCGCCGGACTGGTGGCGTCGGGCCTTCTCGAAAGCTAGGCCTTTCTGTATGAGCCACATGCACCTCGAACTTGATCTACCCCCAGCACTCCCGCGAGGCGCACTTCGCGTCATCCCGCTCGGAGGACTCGGCGAGATCGGCCGCAACATGACGGTCTTCGAGTACGACGGCAAACTGCTGATCGTCGACTGCGGAGTGCTGTTCCCCGAGGAGCACCAGCCCGGCGTCGACCTGATCCTCCCGGACTTTGGTCCGATCCGCGACCGACTCAAGGACGTCGTCGGCATCATGCTGACGCATGGCCACGAGGACCACATCGGTGGCGTGCCCTACCTCCTGCGCGAGCGTGGCGACATTCCGGTGATCGGATCCAGGCTGACGCTGGCTCTATTGGCGCCCAAGCTCAAGGAACACCGCCTCAAGGACGCCCCGACACACACCGTCACCGAGGGCCAGATCGAGAAGTTCGGCCCCTTCGAGCTCGAGTTCGTTGCCGTCAACCACTCGATCCCCGACGCACTCGCCGTTGCGATCAAGACCCCTGCGGGAGTCGCGCTGCATACGGGCGACTTCAAGATGGACCAGCTGCCCCTGGACGGCCGCATCACCGACCTTCGCGCCTTCGCGCGGCTCGGCGAGCAGGGAGTCGACCTGTTCCTCACGGACTCGACCAACGCGGAAGTACCAGGATTCACGACGTCGGAGCGCAGCATCACACCGGCGATCGACAACGTCTTTGCCAGCAGCAACGGCCGGATCATTGTCGCGTCGTTCGCCTCGCACGTTCACCGCATCCAGCAGGTCATCGACGCAGCGCACAAGCACGGACGCAAGGTTGCGTACGTCGGCCGCTCGATGGTTCGCAACATGCAGATCGCTCGCGACCTGGGCTACCTCAACGTGCCCGACGGCGTCGTGGTCGACAAGATCGATGCGGCGCCGCCCAACAAGATGGTGCTGATGTCGACCGGTTCGCAGGGCGAGCCGATGGCCGCCTTGTCGCGGATGGCCAACAACAGCCACCAGCAGGTCAGCCTCGAACCGGGCGACACCGTGCTGATGGCCTCGTCGCTGATTCCGGGCAACGAGAACGCGATCTACCGCGTGATCGACGGCCTCACCAAGCTCGGCGCCAACGTCGTTCACAAGGGCAATGCCCTCGTCCACGTCTCGGGTCACGCGTCTGCTGGCGAGCTGCTCTACTGCTACAACATCGTCAAGCCGACCAATGTGCTCCCGGTGCACGGCGAGATCCGCCACCTGCACTCCAACGCCAAGCTCGCCACGGCGACCGGTGTTCCCAACGTGATCCTGGCTGAAGATGGCTACGTCATCGACCTCGTCGATGGTCACGCCTCGATTGTCGGCGCGGTCCAGTGTGGCTATGTGTACGTCGACGGCTCGTCGGTCGGCGACCTCACCGATTCTGAGCTCAAGGACCGCCGCGTTCTGGGCGAAGAGGGCTTCATCTCCGTCGTCGTCGTGATCGACTCGACGAACGGCAAGATCCTGTCCGGTCCCGAGATTCACGCCCGCGGTATCGCCGAGGAGGATTCGGCATTCGACGAGGTCATGCCCAAGATCATTTCGGCGATCGAGGAGGCCCTCAAGGAGGGCACCCATGACTCCAGGCAGCTCGAACAGGTCATCCGCAGGGTGCTCGGATCGTTCGTCGGACGCAAGCTGCGCCGGCGCCCGATGATCCTCCCGGTCGTCCTCGAAGCCTGATTCGCAACCTCACAGTCGGACTAGTCCGACTGTGAGAACACTGTTACGCCGCGATCACGCGACCTCGTGGTCGCGGAAACCTCGTGTTCATAGCCTCAAGCCATGGCAGCACTCGTACGTGGTGATTGGGATGCGGTTCGTCGCGTCTCGACGAGCCGTGCCAAGCCTCTCGCCAGCGAAATGTGCGATCTTGCCGATGCGCACGGTCGGGTCCTCGCAAGCGACGTACGATCCCTGATCGACCTGCCCGCCGCTGATGTTTCGGCAATGGACGGGTGGGCAGTGTCCGGTGAAGGCCCGTGGCAGGTCCGCGGACGGCTGGTCAACGGCACGACGCCGGATGGACCGCTTGGAGCGCAGGAAGCCATCGGAATCGGCACCGGGGGAGTCGTCCCGGCTGGAGCGACCGCGATCATACGACGCGAGCATGGCGACATCATCGACGGACAACTGCAGTGGGCTCCACCGACTGGCGTTGCACTCAGCCTCAAAGATGTACGTCCGCGCGGCGACGAAGCACATCGCGGAGACGTGATGGTCCATGCCGGCGCGAGACTCGACTCGATGTCGATCGCTCTGGCCGCCAGCACAGGACACGACGAGCTTGAAGTGGCGATCGTCCCGACGATCGATCTACTGGTTACCGGCGACGAAGTCGATCTGAGCGGCCGACCAGTGCCAGGGCGCGTACGCGACTCAGTCAGCCCAGCCCTCACCGGCATGGTGCGAGGTGCGGGCGGCTCAGTCGAGAACGTTCTCGCCGTGCCCGACGATGTCGAGGCGCTTGCCGCGCAACTGCTTGCCTCGACCGCGGACATCGTCATCACGACCGGCGGAACCGCCGTCGGCGAGGCAGACCATTTGCACGAGGCGCTGCGCCGGGTGCGGGCCGAAATCATCGTCGACCGAGTCGCCGTGCGACCCGGAGGACCAACTGTTCTGGCGATCCTTCCCGACGGCCGACTGGTTGCCGGACTGCCCGGAAACCCGCTCGCAGCCGTCGTCGGATTCCTGGCCGTGGTTGAGCCGGCCCTCCGTGCGATGACCCTCGAAACAGAACGCCCAAACACCCGTGAACTGCTCGGTACCGACTTGGACCGATTCGACGGCGGGACCCGGATTGTGCCGTTCATCAGGTCCGATGCGGGAGTCGTGCCGACATCGTGGACGGGCTCGTCGATGCTCCGCGGACTCGCGTCGTCTGACGGACTACTGGTCGTACGGCCAGGTGCAGCGACTGCCGGTACGTCGATCGAGACGCTCCCCGCGGTGTGGAGGCACGCATGAGTGCCGATCTCACAACGGGCATGTTGCGACCGTGCAGAGAGTGTTACCCACTCCTGATCGGAGTTCACCTTCGACCGAAACACGAGGTCCATACGTTCAGGGTCACGAGATACCGCACCGTGCGGAATCGCCGACCTCGGAGCGTCCTATGACAAGCGTCATCACTAGTCCTCCCGACAACTCGTCGGCCCCACAACCCTCTGCCACTCATCGCACCGGTCGCTGGATCGACGATTGGGATCCCGAGGACGAAGCGTTCTGGGAGTCCACCGGCAAGCCGATCGCACGCCGCAACCTGATCTGGTCCATCTTCAGCGAACACCTCGGCTTCTCGGTGTGGCTGCTGTGGAGCGTCAGCTCGGTCATGCTGGTCAAGGTCGGGTTCAACTTCACCCCGCAGCAGCTGTTCTTCCTTGTCGCCGTGCCCAACCTGGTCGGTGCGCTCATCCGACTGCCCTACACATTTGCCGTACCGAAATTCGGTGGCCGCAACTGGACGATTGTCAGCGCTCTGCTGCTGCTGATCCCGACGCTGCTGTTCGCCTACTTCGTGCAGCGCCCTGACACTCCGTACGGCGTGTTCGTCGCGATCGCGGCAACGGCCGGCCTGGGTGGCGGCAACTTTGCCTCCTCGATGGCCAACATCAACTTCTTCTACCCCGCACGCAAGAAGGGTTCGGCTCTCGGCCTGAACGCAGCCGGCGGCAACCTCGGTGTGGCGATCATCCAGTTCTTCCTGCCGATCATCGTCGGTGGCGCCGGAGCCTTCGGTCTCGTCAAGGCGAGCCAGAGCGGTCTGGTCCTCCAGCGCGCTGGCTACCTGTACGCAGCTCTCGCTGTCATTGCCGCAGTCTGCGCGTACCTCTTCATGAACAACCTGACGTCCGCGTACTCCAAGCCGCGCGAGCAGATGGCCGTCGTGAAGTACAAGCACACGTGGATCATGTCGTTCCTCTACATCGGTACGTTCGGATCGTTCATCGGCTACTCGGCCGCCATGCCGCTGCTGATCAAGATCAACTTCTTCCGCTCACCGATCCCCACTGAGTCCATCGGTATCAACTTCGCGTACTACGCGTTCCTCGGCGCTCTCGTCGGCTCCATCGCCCGTCCCATCGGCGGCAAGCTGGCCGACAAGTTCGGCGGAGCGCGCGTCACCTTCTGGACGTTCATCGCGATGATCGTCGGCACGCTGACGGTGCTCTACACGCTGACGCTGCTGAAGCCCGTTCCTGTCGCACCGCCGGAGAAGCTCGCTCTGTGGGCCAAGGATCCGTCGGCGTTCCCCGGCTTCAGCCCGGAGATCGTCTCGGCCGTCAACCACAACTCCGACATCTTCCCGTTCTTCCTGATCGCATTCCTGTTCGTCTTCGCCGCCACCGGTATCGGCAACGGCTCGACGTACCGGATGATCCCGCTGATCTGGAAGAACCTGGCCAAGGGCACCAAGGCCACCAAGGAATCGTCGGCAGTGATCGGCATCGCCGGAGCGATCGGTGCTCTGGGCGGGTTCCTGATCCCGATCACCTTCGGTTCGCCGTGGGTCGACAACCCTGTCGAGGCCGTCAAGACCGCGTTCGGAATCTTCACCGCGTTCTATGTCATCTGCCTCGCCGTGACGTGGTTCTTCTACGTACGCAAGTCGGCCACGATGGCAAAGGCTGGTGTTTGAGAACCACATGACCGACACGCACTGTCCCTACTGCGCACTCCAATGCGCCCAGAAGCTCGGCGGCGATCCCATCGCCGCCGAGCCGCGGGCGTTCCCGACCAATGTCGGCGGAATGTGCCAAAAGGGCTGGACCAGTGCGGAACTTCTTCGGGCGCAGGATCGCATCACCACGCCGCTTCGCCGTACTCCGACAGGGTTTGAGCCTGTCGGATGGGACGAGGCGCTCGATGACATCGCCGCTCGCGTGCAGGCGATCCAGGCAGAGCACGGGCCGGACGGTGTTGCTGTGTTCGGCGGGGGAGGCCTGACCAACGAGAAGGCCTATCAGTTGGGCAAGTTCGCCCGGCTCGCACTTCGCACGAGGTTGATCGACTACAACGGTCGCTTCTGTATGTCGTCCGCTGCGGCCGCCGCGAATCGCACGCTCGGTATTGACCGTGGGTTGCCGTTCCCGCTGACGGATCTCAACGACGCGGACGTGGTCGTACTGTTCGGCAGCAACCTGGCAGACACCATGCCGCCAGCGGTCCAGCACCTCGGCGGCGTACGCGAGCGCGGCGGGTTGATCGTCGTGGATCCGCGTGTCAGTGCGACTGCCAAGCTCACCGAGGAAGGCGGGGGAGAGCACGTTCAGCTCGTTCCCGGCACCGACCTCGTGTTCATCCTCGGACTCCTGCACATTGTGTTCGCCGAGTCACTGTTCGACAGCGACTACCTCGCGGCACGGGTCGATGGTGTCGATGCCGTACGTCGCAGTGTCGCGGAGTGGTGGCCCGAGCGGGTCGCCGCGACGACGGGCGTCTCCGAGACGCAGCTGCGTCGTATCGCTCGTATCCTGGCGGACGCCAGCCCTCATCGCGGAGGCAAGGGCGCCTTCCTGTTGACCGGCCGCGGCTCCGAACAACACGTCGACGGCACTGACACGGTGACCGCTGTCATCAATCTTGCGCTGACGCTCGGACTCGTCGGAGCCGAGCGCGGTGGTTACGGCGCGATCACGGGTCAGGGCAACGGCCAAGGTGGCCGCGAGCACGGCCAGAAGTCCGACCAGCTTCCCGGCTACCGGATGATCGTTGACCCGGCAGCCCGCGAACATGTCGCCGCCGTATGGGGCGTCGATCCCGACGCGATCCCTGGCGCCGGTGTGCCGGCAGTCCAACTGCTGATGAGCTTGGGTCAACCCGACGGCCCGCGTGCACTGTTCGTGCACGGCAGCAACGTCCTGGTCAGTGCGCCGGATGCCGGCACCATACGTCGCCGCGTCGAGTCACTCGATCTGGTTGTCGTCTGTGACTTCATCCCGTCCGAAACCGCCATGCTCGCCGACTACATCCTCCCGGTCACGCAGTGGGCCGAGGAGGAGGGAACGATGACGGGCCTCGAAGGCCGTGTGCTCCGACGCCGAAAGGCAGTCGAAGCGCCCGACGGCGTTCGCTCGGAGCTCGAGATCTTCTCCGAGCTCGCGGCACGTCTCGACGCGCCAAGCACCTGGCCCACCGAACCGCGTGAGGTGTACGACGAGCTTCGTCTCGCCAGTGCAGGCGGGCGTGCTGACTATGCAGGCATCTCGTACGACCGCCTCGACGCAGGTGAAGCGCTCTATTGGCCGTGCCCGTCCGAGGACCACCCCGGCACGCCGCGACTGTTCGCTGAGTCGTTCCCCACTCCGACTGGAAAAGCAAAGATGATCGCCGTTCGGGCTGTCGGACCCGACGACGTCCTGCGCGCTGATGCACCCGTCTGGCTCGTGACTGGGCGGGTGCTTCAGCACTACCAATCCGGAGCCCAGACCCGTCGCGTCGCGAAGCTCAACGACTCGATGCCGCGCGCGTACGTGGAGATCCATCCCGTACTCGCGCAGCGGATCGGCGTCGAAGGCATCGACAACATCAGTATCACGTCCAGGCGCGGCTCGATGGTCGCTCAGGCGCGCATCAGCCCCGACATCCGCCCGGACACAGTGTTCGTCCCGTTCCATTTCGCAGACGAGGGGATGGTCAACGCCGTGACGAGCTCCGCGACAGATCCAGTGTCCGGAATGCCGGAATTCAAGGTGTGCGCCGTACAGATCAGCAGGGAGGCGACGGCATGAAGGTTGTAGTCATTGGTGCCGGCATGGTGGGCAACCGTTTCGTCGATGAGCTGGGACGCATTGCGCCCGACGTCGACGTCGACCTGCTCGGCGAGGAGTCGTACGAGCCCTATAACCGTGTGCTGCTGACTGAGCTCGTCGCGGGTCGTGTGGACTTGGCTGGATTGGCCCTGCCGACTCCGGATGAAGGCCGCGTGCGCGTACGCCCGGGTGCCGCCGCACTCGAGATCGACCGGGAGCGCCGCTGTGTCGTCACGGCGCAGGGCGAGTTCGAGTACGACCACCTCGTGCTGGCCACCGGTGCCCGCGGGCGAGTCATCCCGATCCCGGGTCTTCGCGACGGCTTGCCTCGCGGTGCCCACGTTCTCCGCAGCCTTGACGACGCACGCGACATCTCGGCCGCAGCGCTCAACGTCGATCGTGCGGTCGTGATCGGCGGTGGTCCGCTGGGCATCGAGCTCGCCTGTGGCCTGCAGCATCGCGGTGTCAGCGTCACGGTCATGTCGATCATGCCGACGATGCTCGATCGCGATCTCGACCCGGTAGTCGCTCAGATCGCCGAGAGCACCGCCAAGGATTTGGGCATCGACTTCGTCGGTAACGCCCAGATCGCATCCGTCGCAGTTTCCGATGGCCGAGTCACGGCAGTCCGCCTCGAAGACGGAACGTCGTATCCCGCGGGACTCGTCGTGCTGGCTGCCGGCACGGCCCCCGAGACAGGTCTCGCCGGTGCTGCCGGACTTGAGACCAACATGGGCATCGTCGTTGGCGAGGATCTGCGGACAACTCTGGATCCGCGAATCTCAGCCATCGGTGACTGCGCCGAAACTCCCAGTGGAGTCAGCGGTCTGGTCGCGCCGGGCTGGGCTCAGGCCCGAGCCCTGGCTCGCAGCATCGCGCACGACACCGAACTAGAACTCCCACCCATCTCCGGATCGGCCATGCGACTGAAGGCGGTCGGTATGAGCGTCGTGACGATGGGCATCCGCGCCTCGACGGCGTCCGAGCGCGACCGTGTCGTGACGCTGTCCGACCCCCGCGAACGTCGCCATGTTGAGCTCGTCGCCCGTGGCGACACGCTCGTCGGAGTGACCTGCGTCGGAGCGCCTGATCTTGCCGCGCACCTCTCGACCCAGTTCGACCGTCCGGGCATGCTCCCGGCCGACCCGATGCTCCTGCTGATGGGCACCGGTTCGATGGGAGTCGTCGAGAGCGCATCGCCGACGACGATGCCGGCAGCTACCACGGTGTGCCGATGCAACGGCGTGACCAAAGGTGACCTTGTGCACGCTTGGGATTGCGGCTCCACGACGGTCGAAGCGCTTGCCAGCGCGACGCTCGCGACCACGGGTTGTGGCGGGTGCAAGAAGCTCGTCTGCGGCATCGTTGACTGGCTGCAGGAGACCGATCCGCCGGAGATCTCACAGGCGTCGGACGAGGCACGTGAGGCAACCGTTCCGTCGAGGTAACACGGACACGCACGCCCTGAAATCTGCGTTTCCTACCGTCGAATCATGACTAAGAAGAAGCTCGCAGTTGTTGGCGCCGGCATGGTCGCTCATCGTCTTGTCGAGGCGATGGTCGAGCGTGGAGCCGACCAAGAGTGGGACATCGAAGTCTTCGGCGACGAGACTCGCCCCCCGTACGACCGCGTCGCACTGACGTCCTTCTTCTCCAACAGCGATCCCGACGACCTGCTTCTCGGCGACGGCGAACTGTGGAAGCGCCCGGGCGTACGCCTCTACCGCGGATCGATCGTCAGTCATATCGATCGCGAAGCGAAGCAGATTCACGCTCGCAACACGACTTTTGAGTACGACCGCTTGGTGATTGCCACCGGTTCGTACGCCACGGTGCCTCCCGTCGAGGGCTCTGACCTGCCGGGCTGCTTCGTCTACCGCACCGTCGATGACGTCGCGGAGCTCCGCGCCTGGGTGACTGACCGCGAGGCTGCGCTGGGCCGCAAAGTCAAGGGAGCCGTCGTGGGTGGCGGACTACTCGGGCTCGAAGCGGCTGGCGCGCTGACGGCGCTCGGCGCCGAGACCACAGTCATCGAGTTTGCCGACTGGCTGATGCCGATGCAGGTCGATCAGGCCGGCGGCGGCGCACTCCAGCGGATCATCGAACAGATGGGTGTCGAAGTTCGTACGTCCACCGCGACCTCCAAGCTGCGCGCGGACCGCGACGGCAAGGTCGCACGCATGCAGTTCGCCGACGGCGAGAAGATCCAGGCCGATGTCGTGGTCTTCGCGACCGGTGTACGACCGCGCGACGAGCTCGCCCGCGAGGCAGGGCTTGAGGTGGGCGAACGCGGGGGAGTGATCGCCGACAAGTACTGCGCCACCAGCGACGAATCGATCTTCGCGATCGGCGAGGTTGCGCACATCGCCGGCCGCCTGTGGGGTCTCGTGGGACCGGGCTACTCGATGGCCGAGGTCGTCGCTGACCGACTCCTCGGTGGCGACGCGACGTTCGAGGGTGCGGATCTGTCGACCAAGCTCAAGTTGCTCGGTGTCGACGTCGCCAGCTTCGGCGATGCCTTCGCCGCGACCAACGGCAGCCTCGAGGTTGTCTATGCCGATCCGCTGGCGGGCATCTACAAGAAGCTCGTCATGAGTGACGACGCACAGACACTGCTGGGCGGCATGCTCGTCGGTGACGCCAGCGCCTACACGAATCTCCGACCCATGGTGGGCCGCGCGCTCGGCAGCGATCCGACGGCGTGGCTGCTGCCCGAAGGTATGGAGCCGCCGACCGGTGGCACGCTGCCGGACGACGCCAACGTCTGCTCCTGCAACAACGTGACGGCCGGAACCGTACGCGGTGCTGTGACTGACCACCAGTGCACCGACATCGCTGCGGTGAAGGCGTGCACGAAGGCCGGCACGAGCTGCGGCTCGTGCGTCTCCCTGGTCAAGAAGCTCATGGAGACCCAGATGGCCGAGGAGGGCCTCGAGGTCAACACCGCGTTGTGCGAGCACTTCGCGTACACCCGCGCTCAGTTGTTCGACGTCGTCAGGGTCAGCGAGATCACGACGTTCTCCGAGCTCGTCGAGAAGCACGGCACTGGCCGCGGTTGCGACATCTGCCGCCCCGTCGCGGCATCGATCCTCGCCTCGCTCGGCAACGGACACGTCCTCGACGGCGAGAACGCGGCGATCCAGGACACCAACGACCACGTCATGGCCAACCTGCAGAAGGACGGCACCTACTCGGTCGTACCCCGCATCCCCGGCGGTGAAGTCACCCCCGAAGGACTGATCGTGATCGGTCAGGTGGCCGCTGACTATGGGCTCTACACGAAGATCACCGGCGGTCAGCGCATCGATTTGTTCGGCGCTCGCATCGAGCAGCTGCCCGCGATCTGGAAGCGCCTCGTCGACGCAGGCTTCGAGTCGGGTCACGCGTACGGCAAGTCGCTTCGCACGGTGAAGTCCTGTGTCGGGCAGTCGTGGTGCCGTTACGGAGTGCAGGACTCGACGACTCTCGCGGTCGACCTGGAGCTCCGCTATCGCGGCCTCAGGTCGCCGCACAAGCTCAAGCTCGCCGTGTCTGGCTGCGCCCGCGAGTGCGCTGAGGCCCGCGGCAAGGACGTCGGCATCATCGCGACCGACAAGGGTTGGAACATGTACGTCGGCGGCAACGGCGGGTTCACACCGCGCCACGCGCAACTGTTCGCTGAGGACCTCAGCACCGAGGACCTTGTACGCGCGATCGATCGCTTCCTCATGTACTACGTACGCACGGCTGACCGCCTGCAGCGCACCGCGCCGTGGCTCGAGTCGGTCGAGGGTGGCATCGAAGCCGTACGTGCCGTCGTGTTCGAGGACAGCCTCGGAATCGCTGCCGATCTCGACGCCGCGATGGAGGCTCACGTGGACGCATACGAGGATGAATGGGCGGCAACTCTCGCTGACGACGAGAAGTTAGCGCGGTTCGCATCATTCGTTAACGCGCCGGAAACACCAGACCCCGATCTTGTATATGTCGAGGAACGTGGTCAACGACGACCCGCAAACGGCGATGAACGAGCTGTACTGATCGCCGGTACAAGCATTCCAGTGCGCGAGGCGGAGGTAGTCGTATGAGCGGATGGCAGCGCGTGTGCACGCTCGACGCCTTGGTGCCCGATCGCGGTGCCGCGGCTCTCGTTGGCGATCACCAGGTCGCGCTGTTCCGTCTCAGCGACACCGAATACGTACACGCGGTCGACCACCTCGACCCGTTCAGCCAGGCCAATGTGATGGCTCGCGGACTGGTCGGCAGCCGTGGCGGCGTAGCAACGGTCGCATCCCCGATGCACAAACAAGCGTTTGATCTCAAGACCGGTCAATGCCTCGACGATCCCGAAGTCTCGCTCCAGGTGTGGCCCACACGCGTATCTGACGGTTGGGTCGAGGTTGAACTTCCCGAACGTGTAGGACCCCCGTGACCCCACTCGGACCAGTTCTTGCTGGAACCCAGATCCTCGTCACGGCTCAGCGCCGGGCCGAGGATCTATCGCTGGCGCTTGGCCGACGCGGTGCCGTCGTCACGACGGCAGCGTCACTCGGTGTTGAGTCGCACATCGATGAGAGCACCCTGATCGCACAGACCCGACAGATGATTGCCGCGGGCACCGACATCGTCGTCGTCACCACCGGCATTGGTTTTCGTGGCTGGCTCGATACCGCCGAGGCAGCCGGTATCGGCCACGAGCTCGTCGAGGCATTGCGATCCGTACGACTGATTGCCCGAGGTCCCAAGGCGCGCGGAGCGCTTCAGGCCGCCGGCCTCATGCCTGACTGGGTTGCTGAGTCGGAGACGTCGGCCGAGATCGCTGACTTCCTGTCGGCCGAAGGCGTCCGTGGGATGTCGATCGCCGTGCAGCATCACGGAGCAGGTGACGACGGGCTCGAGAAGCGACTGGCTGCCGCCGGTGGAAGGCCGTTCGGCCTCGTTGTCTATCGCTGGGGCCCGCCGCCGGACCCCGCCGCAGTTGAGCGTTCGGTCTTCGACACCGCAGCAGGTCTGTACGACGCCGTCGTGTTTACGTCAGCACCAGGCGCCGCAGCGTGGCTGGCATCCGTCATCGAGCACGGCGCCGTCGACGAGATTCGTCGGCTCGAGAAGGATCGTCGTCTCGTGCTCGCAGCGGTCGGCCCCGTAACAGCTGATCCACTACGCGCCGCGGGCTTCGACCCGCTGTTGCCGGAGCGAGCACGGCTTGGAGCGCTCGTACGATCGCTCGTCATGTTCCTCGGCGACGCATCCGAGAACGTACAGACCACCGCCGGTCAGCTGCGGGTGCGTGCAACCGCTGCGACCCTCAATCACGAAATTCTGCCCGTGTCGCCCAGCGGTCTCGCCATCCTGCGGGCGCTTGCGAGCGAGCCGGGTTCAGTGCGCTCCCGCGGGGAGCTTCTTGCCGTCTTGCCGGGGGAGTCGGACGATCCGCACTCGGCCGAGGTTGCCGTGGCCCGCCTGCGCGAGGCCATGGGGCAGCCCATCATCCAGACCGTGGTCAAGCGTGGCTACCGCCTCGCAGTTGCGGAGGATTCATGACGATCTCGCTCGTGGCGACCAGCCACGGAACCAGCGTTCCTGAAGCTCGCGAGGCGATCACCTCGCTGATTGACGGCGTACGCGAGGCTGCACCTCACTTGGACGTGCACGAGGCGTTTGTCGACGTCCAGGATCCGTACGTCGGCGATGTCGTCGAGCAGATCGATGGTGCTGCCGTGGTCGTACCGCTGCTTCTTGCGCCCGGATTCCATGTCGACGTCGACATCGTGAATGCCGCTGCGCGTCCGACGGCTGCCGCAGCCCGCACGCTCGGTCCGGATGCGCGACTGACCCGGGTACTCCTTAAACGCTTGGCCGACGTGGGTGCGACCCGCGACGACGTGGTCGTCCTGGCTGGCGCCGGCTCGACCAATGACATCGCGTTGCGAAGCGTTGACGCTGCCGCACGAATGCTGGGCACTGCGTGGGGCTCGCCGATCCCGGTCGGCCACGTGGGTGGCAAGGCCAATCCGATCGAAGACGTCGTGCGCGACGTTGCACGATCCGGCCGCCGTGTGGTCGTGGCGAGCTATCTAATGGCCCCCGGCTACTTCTTCGACAAGCTGACGCAATGTGGCGCTGACGTCGTCACGCAGCCGTTGCTCGATGGACCGGTGGCCGATCCGGACCTGGTCTCGTTGGTGATTGACCGGTACGCAGAGGCGGCGGATCTGCTCGATCAGACGCATACAGCCCTCGAACGATGGATGTAACCGAACCTCGTTGTGCTGTTAACGCCCGGGTAACATCCCGCCGCGACTCTGGAGATGTGCCTGCATCCGGTCGTGGTTTACGCAATTGCGGCCCTCGGGGGTGCAGGAAATGACGCGCAGCCTCCTACTGTGCGCGCATGGCCCGCAGAGCACACGCGGACGTGCCGCCCTCGCCGGACTGGTCAATGCAGTCAGGCGAGAGGCGCACGACCTCGACGTGATGGACGCGTACGTCGATCTGCAGGAGCCTTCGATCGTCAGCACGGTCGAGGCGACATCAGGTCCGCGGGCGTTGGTGCCATTGATGCTGGCGTACGACCGCTCGGTCAGCGTCGACATCGTGAGGGCATCGCATCTTGATCCGTCGGTAACCGTCACGCCGCCGCTCGGACCCGACTGGGTGCTTGCGGAGGTCGGCGTACGTCGACTGTTCGAGGCTGGGGCACGTTCGAACGACACCATCGTGCTGGCGGCAGACACAACGACAGATGAGCGTGCGCTCGCTGACGTTGCCAAGGCTGCACGACTTCTCAGCGCCGTATGGGGAGGACGCGTACATGTCGGAGCACTCGGGGGTCCCGACACAGCGCTCGTCGAAGCGGTCGATGTCGCGCGTGCGTACGGGCACCGCGTCGTGGTCTCGAGCTATCTCCTCACGGCCGGTACGGCTCACGACGCCATGCGTGAGTGCGGTGCCGATGTCGTCACCGACCCGTTGTTGGACAACAACCCGCCTGATCAGCGTCTCGTGAGCCTCGTGATGGCACGCGCTCGCGGCGAGGGCGCCAACACGAATGACCTCACCAAAGCCAGCTGGAACTGACCGATTTCAGCGTGGCCGAGCAGCGTGGGATCCGCTGAAACACTCATGTTCTGCTTTAGCCTTTCCCCATGGCGACCCGAACGTCTTCCCCGCCGCGCAAGCGGCCGTCCGGTAGCCAGGCTCGAAAGAAGCCGGCAGCACGCAAGCCGCAGCCAAAGAGGCCGCAGCGACCGCGCAAGCCGCGCAGTTCCGGACCTGGCCCAATCAGTGCTGCTTTCAGCGGCCTGATCAATCTGCTGCGCTCCATCTGGTTCGGCCTTGCCGGACTGACTGGCGCGATTGCCCGAAGCATTGGCAGCAGTGCCAAAGAGCTCGACCCTGCGCAACGGCGTGACGGTGTCGGCTTTGGTCTGCTCGGCATCAGCATCATCGTTGCCGCGTCGGTGTGGTGGGACATTCCAGGACGCGTCGGCGGTCTGGTCCGCACGATCACGTCCGGCAGCGTCGGCATCCTCGCGTGGGCCGTCCCCGTGCTGCTCGCCGTCATCGCCTGGCGCACACTGCGTCACCCCGATCGCAATGGTCCCGCTGGTCGTCAGATCATCGGCTGGAGCGCGATCACCGGCGGCATCCTCGGACTCGTGCACCTGTCACACGGTGTGCCGCGCCCCAGTGACGCCAACCCCGACGCGATGCGCGAGGCAGGCGGAGCGATCGGCTTCCTGTTCTCTGCTCTGATGGTTGACCTGCTCAAGAGCCCGTACGTCGTCGCGCCGCTTCTCGTGCTCGTCGTCGCGTTTGGCCTGCTTGTGGTGACCAATACGCCGCTGCACGCCGTACCCGGCCGCCTGACCGAGCTCCGCGACAAGGCCCTCGGCCGTACGACCGAAGAAGAGGTCGAGGACGAGAAGCCCAAGCGACCCAGGCACCCCAAGACTCCTGTCGTTGAAGAGTTCGAGAGTCCGCTCGTCGAAGGACCCGACGAGGACCGCCAGGTTCCCGCACGCGTCTTCGAGGTCCATGAGCCCCAGGCGGATATTGACGACACTGGTCCGATCCGTGCGATCGAGCCGATCCCGGCTTCGGCGGAGCAGCTCGCACTGGCCAGCGACGTCATCTACACGCTCCCGGAGCCGTCCGTGCTCCGCGAAGGTACGCCACACAAGGCACGCTCGACCGCCTCGGATGAGGTCGTCGAACGCCTCACGGAGGTGCTCGAGCAGTTCCAGATCGACGCCACTGTCACCGGCTACACCCGTGGCCCGACCGTCACCCGCTACGAGGTCGAGCTCGGCCCCGCGGTCAAGGTGGAGAAGGTCACCGCGTTGTCGCGCAATATCTCGTACGCCGTGGCCTCGGCCGAAGTGCGCATCCTGAGCCCGATTCCGGGCAAGTCTGCGATTGGCGTCGAGATCCCCAACGTCGACAAGGAGATGGTGTCGCTCGGCGACGTCCTGCGCTCCGGCAAGGCCCGCAGCGACCACCACCCGATGGTCATCGGCCTCGGCAAGGACGTCGAGGGTGGCTACGTCGTGGCCAACCTCGCGAAGATGCCTCACCTGCTCGTCGCGGGTGCGACCGGCTCGGGCAAGTCGTCGTTCGTCAACTCGATGATCGGCTCGATCCTGATGCGGTCGACGCCTGAAGAGGTGCGCATGATCCTCGTCGACCCCAAGCGGGTCGAGCTGACCGCGTACGAGGGTGTTCCGCACCTGATCACGCCGATCATCACCAACCCCAAGAAGGCTGCCGAGGCGCTTCAGTGGGTCGTACGCGAGATGGACATGCGTTACGACGACCTGGCCAACTTCGGCTACCGCCACATCGACGACTTCAACAAGGCCGTACGAGCGGGCAAGGTGCAGCTGCCTCCGGGCAGTGAGCGCATTCTGGCGCCCTACCCGTACCTGCTCGTGGTTGTCGACGAGCTCGCCGACCTGATGATGGTTGCGCCGCGTGATGTTGAGGACTCGATCGTCCGCATCACGCAGCTTGCTCGTGCGGCCGGCATCCACCTCGTGCTCGCCACGCAGCGACCCTCGGTCGATGTCGTCACGGGTCTGATCAAGGCCAACGTGCCCAGCCGTCTCGCGTTCGCGACGTCGTCGGTCACCGACAGCCGCGTCATCCTCGACCAGCCTGGCGCTGAGAAGCTCGTCGGTCAGGGTGACGGACTGTTCCTGCCCATGGGCCAGAACAAGGCCATGCGTATGCAGGGTGCCTGGATCACCGAAGCCGAGATCCACTCGATCGTGGAGCACTGCAAGAAGCAGCTGCAGCCGATCTATCGTGAGGACGTCACAGCTCCCGCGGCGGCTTCCAGGCGCGAACTCGACGACGACATCGGCGACGACATGGATCTCGTGCTGCAGGCGATTGAGCTCTGCGTGACGACCCAGTTCGGCTCGACGTCGATGCTGCAGCGCAAGCTGCGCGTCGGCTTCGCCAAGGCCGGTCGCCTGATGGACATCCTCGAGAGCCGCGGCATCGTCGGACCCAGTGAGGGTTCGAAGGCCCGCGACGTACTCATCAAGCCCGATGACCTCGACCAGGTCCTCGCAAGCATCCAAGCGGGTTGAACATGAGCACAGGTCTTGAGCCGTTCGAGATCCGACGGCGCGTGAAACTGTTCGCGCTCCTCGGATTGCTGAGCCTCGCGTCCGCTGCCGGCTTCGGCTGGCTCGCCTACGACCGCAGCGAACCGCTCCTCTGGGTTCCTGCTGCGCTGCTGGCGATGCTGGGTCTGATCCACCTGCGTGGAACTAGTGACGCCCGTGCGCCGCTGTTCGTCGCGGACGACCACGGCGTACGTCTTCGTGGCCGCGAGGGCTGGGTTGGCCTGCTGTGGAGCGAGATGGCTGAAATCCGGATTGAACGCCGTGCTGGCCGCCACGATCCGCGGGTCAAGGTCGTCAGCAAGGACGGCACCCGTTTCTACACCTCACCGCTGGGCCTGGCGACTGACACCTCGCCGGGGGAGGCCGAAGTCCAGTTGGCGCGGCGCCGTCCCGCTGCCGCATACTGAGACGTCACCAGCGAGAGGGACCCATGGAAACGGCACACCAGCCGAGCAGGCTCAACATTGCCAACGTGCTGACCGTCCTTCGCATTGCCGGCGTCCCGTTGTTCGGTTGGCTGTTGCTGACACAGGACGGACAGTCGGTCGAGTTCCGCGTCTGGTCGTGGGTCGCGTTCCTCTTGCTCATGGCCACCGACAAGATCGACGGCGACCTCGCGCGCAAGCACAACCTGGTGACCAACTTCGGCAAGCTGGCCGACCCGATCGCTGACAAAGCGCTCACCGGCATGGCATTCGTCGGACTCGCGATCATCTTCACGGACACACGGTTTGGCTGGCTGTTCTGGACCGTCACGATCATCGTGCTGGTTCGCGAGTGGGGCATCACCCTCATGCGGTTCGTGGTCAAGAAGTACGGCGTCATGCCGGCCGGCCAGAACGGCAAGATCAAGACGACCCTCCAGGCCGTCGCGATCGGTGGCTACCTGCTCCCGTTCGAGATCTGGGACAACACGATCTCCGACATTCTTCGCTGGATCACGCACGGCTTCATGGCCGCGGCGTTCTTCATCACGGTGAGCACAGCGGTCGCGTACGTACGCGATGCCCGCAAGCTGCGCCGTGACTCCAAGGCTGCAGCTCGCACATGAGCCTCGCCGATGACGTCATCGGCGCACTTCGTACGGCCGGTGCAACAGTGGCCACTGGTGAGTCGCTGACAGGCGGACTCGTCTGCGCGACGCTCATCAACGTCCCTGGTGCGTCTGATGTCGTGCTCGGGGGAGTCGTCGCCTATGCGGCCGAAGCCAAGATCGAGTTGCTCGACGTCGATGTCGAGCTGATCGAAGATCACGGCACTGTTGACGCCGATGTTGCGGCTCAGATGGCATTCGGCGCTCAGGAACGGTTCAACGCGACGTACGGCCTCGCGACGACGGGAGTCGCCGGCCCGGGGGACAGCGAAGGAAAGCCCGCCGGGACTGTGTTTATCGCCATTGCGGGCCCCGACGGCGTGGTCACGACCGCCCTGGAACTCGCTGGTGACCGCGACACGGTCCGCAATGGGACGGTCGACGCGCTGCTGTCGCAACTGGTCGGTAGGCTGAGGGAAGAAACCTGATCCACACAGGGTTGTAGGTTTGTATGAACAACCGAGGAGGTGCCCGATGACCGCAATGCGACAGCTGGTCGGCGAGGTCCTCCGTGCGCGCCGCATCTCGCAGGGGCTGACGCTCCGCGATGTGTCAGGCAAGGCCCGGGTCAGCCTCGGCTACATCTCCGAGGTTGAGCGTGGGCAGAAGGAGCCGAGCTCTGAGTTGCTCGCCGCTCTTGCCGCCGCACTCGAGGTTCCGCTGTCAAAGGTTCTGCTCGACGTCAGCTCGCTGCTCGAAGTCGAAGAAGCCGCAGAAGCACATATCGCGAGCATCTCGTCCATCGCTCGCGGTGACGTTTCCGCTTCCGCTGCCTGAATCCTCTGCTGACTAAATGAAGTACAGCGAATTCTGGGTCCGCATGGACCAGCATTTCGGCGATCGTGGCTATGCCCGCGTTTGGGCCGACAACCACGTGATGCGCGAGCTTGGCGGCCGTACGGCGACCGCTGCGCTCGAAGATGGCGAGACGCCCAAGACCGTGTGGCGCGCGATCCACGAAACCCTCGGCCTGCCCGCCTCGGAGCGCTAGAAAAACTTCCGCGACACGCCGGGTTCGAACACCGTGATCGAACAGACGTTCGGATAATCTCGTGCACAGGTTGGACGTCAGAAGGACGGATTCCACAGTCGGGTCGATGAGGCCCACATATGTCTGAGGGTCCTTCTAGCGTCGTCGATGACCCGCCGCCCACGAGCAGAAACGGACCCACCATGGCACAACCCAATAGCTCCCTCGCCAGCGACAAGGACAAAGGCAAGTCCCTCGAAAACGCGATGGCCCAGATCGACCGCGCACATGGCAAGGGTGCCGTGATGCGACTTGGCGACCAGGCTCGCGCACCGATCGAAGTCATCCCCACTGGAGCGACGACGCTCGACATCGCACTCGGCATTGGCGGTCTTCCGCGCGGCCGTGTTGTCGAGATCTACGGTCCGGAGTCCTCAGGCAAGACGACGGTCGCCCTCCATGCGATCGCCAACGCACAGAAGGCCGGCGGGGTCGCTGCCTTCATCGATGCAGAGCACGCACTCGATCCTGAGTACGCCAAGCGTCTCGGTGTCGACACGGATGCGCTTCTGATCTCACAGCCCGACAGCGGTGAGCAGGCGCTCGAGATCGCCGACATGCTGATCCGCTCGGGTGCGCTCGACATCATCGTGATCGACTCCGTGGCGGCACTCGTGCCCCGCGCCGAGATCGATGGCGAGATGGGTGACAGCCACGTGGGTCTGCAGGCTCGCCTCATGAGCCAGGCACTGCGCAAGATGACCGGTGCGATCAACGGGTCCGGCACCACCGCGATCTTCATCAACCAGCTGCGCGAAAAGATCGGCGTGATGTTCGGTTCGCCCGAGACCACGACGGGTGGCAAGGCGCTGAAGTTCTACGCCTCGGTCCGCCTCGACGTACGACGCATCGAGACGCTCAAGGACGGCACCGACATGGTCGGCAACCGCACCCGCATCAAGGTCGTCAAGAACAAGCTCGCCCCGCCGTTCAAGCAGGCCGAGTTCGACATCATGTACGGCACCGGCATCAGCCGCGAAGGCAGCCTGATCGACGTTGGTGTCGACACAGGCTTCGTCCGCAAGGCCGGCGCTTGGTACACCTACGAAGGCGATCAGCTTGGACAGGGCAAGGAGAACTCCCGCAAGTTCCTCAAGGACAATCCTGACCTGGCCGATGAGCTCGAGAAGCGCATCATGGAGCACATGGGAATCGGCGCACAGGCCGACAAGCCCGCCCTCGAGATCGTCGAGGAGCCGCCGACCGACATCGACTTCTGACCTTGCTCAGGGAAGAAGCCGAAGCGCTCGCCAAGAAGGTCATCTACGACCGTCTGGCCGTCCGCGCCCAAAGCCGCAGCGACCTCGCTCAGGCACTGGCCAAGAAGCTGGTGCCTGAGGAGGTCGCTTTGGCGATGCTCGACAAGTTCGAGATTGCTGGCCTGATCGACGACGAAGAGTTTGCTCGCGCCTGGGTCCAGTCTCGTCAGCGCAGCAAGGGGTTGTCCTCGCGCGTGCTGGCGATGGAGTTGCGCCAGAAGGGCGTCGACGACGAGATCTCCAAAGAGGTGCTGGCCGAGCTCGACCCCGCCGACGAGCTGCAGGCGGCGCACCGACTGGTGCAGGGCAAGCTGCGATCGATGGCTCGTTTCGACAACACCACCAAGACTCGGCGGCTGACCAGCATGCTCGCCCGCAAGGGCTACTCGCCGTCGATTGCTTTCGACGTCGTCCGCCAAGAGCTCGGCGCGGAAGCAGCGGCACTCGACAGCATGTGACCCTAGGCTCGTCCCGTGGGAACAATCGCGTTCCGGCGGCTGGCCGATGCCGACATGCCAGCTCTGGTCGGCTGGATGGCGGCGGAGCACGCTCAGCCTTGGTTCGGTGACGAGCCCCGGACGCCCGAGCTGGCTCGTGAGCACTACGCCAAGGAACTCGACGGCACCAGTCCCACCCGTATGTGGATTGTCGTGCTCGACGCGGTCGACATCGGCTACATCCAGGACTATCCCGTCATCGCCTACGACGACTACGCCGTACGCGTTCAGGACCCCAAGGCGATCGCCTTCGACTACCTGATCGGCGTGCCAGAGCTGATCGACCGGGGGATCGGGACCCAGATGATCACCACGTTCTGCGCTGAGGTCTTGTGTCGCGACTATCCGGATGCACCACGATTCGTCGCGAGTCCCGACGTGCGCAACACCCGATCAATCCGCGTTCTCGAGAAGTGTGGGTTCACCCAGGGCCTCTGGATCCAGCCAGAATCCGTGACGCATCCCGAGGTCGTATGTACTGCATCGCGAGCTCTATTCGAGGGTTTCGGTTCCTAGGGAGGCCGCCCGCGGCCGACCGGGAGCGAGCTCTGCGAGCGAAGGACGAGCTGGTGTGACGCTCGTGACGCTGACAGTAGTGGTGTAACGGTTCTACACTCGCCGCATGTCTTCGACCCTTGATCTGTACAAGAAGTTCACCGCCCTGCCTCAGGGCAAGCGACTGTTCTCCGTCGCGTTCAGCCAGAAGGCGCCGTACTTCGCGTCGATCCACCTCGAGGTGAAGGAGATGAAGCCGCACCTAGGTCAGATCCGTATCCCCAAGCGTCGTTCGGTCAAGAACCACATCGGCACCATCCATGCGATCGCTGCGTGCAATGGCCTTGAAGCGGCCATGGGTCTGCTCGCCGAGGCGACGTGCCCCGACGACATGCGCTGGCTCCCCAAGGGCATGGAAGTCAGCTACCTCGCCAAGTCGACGACGGCCCTCACCTGTACGGCCGAGACGACCGAAGCCGACTGGGCCGGTGCGCCGGACGTACCGGTCAAGGTCAAGGCAGTCACCTCTGACGGCACTGTGACTGTCGAAGGCGTCATCCACCTCTGGGTGACACCCAAGTCGTAACGCGCGTCGTCTTCGGGTCGTTGGTGGTGCCATGACCCGAATGCGAAGTGTGGCCGTTGTTGTTGGTCTCGTGATGGCGATGTCCGCCTCACCGGCGACGGCAGCTTCGCCGTACGCGCCGGTCGATCGTCCCGGGCCGAAGCTGACGGTGCCCACCGCGACGCTCAAGGCTGCCCTGCAGTGCAGCGGCGACTTCAAGCACTCCAAGCTCCAGCCGATCCTGCTGAACCCCGCAACAGGCGTCACGGTCGATGAGAACTACTCGTGGAACTACGAGCCAGCATTCACGGCACAGAAGCGCCCGTGGTGCGCGATTCACATGCCGTCCCACACGCTCGGCGACATCCAGGTGTCGGGGGAGTACCTCGTCTACGCGATCCGCACGATGCGAGCCAAGTCGACCCGCGACATCGCGATCATGGGCCACAGCCAGGGCGGTATGTCGATGCGCTGGGCGCTCCGCTTCTGGCCCGACACTCGGGCGATGGTCGATGATGTGATCGGCATGGCCGGCTCCAACCACGGAACGACCGGCATTCCGGGGTGTATCGCCGGTGTGACGACCTGCATGCCTGCCGTATGGCAGCAAGGCGCGAACGCCCAGTTCATCAACGCCCTCAACAGTGGTGCCGAGACCTGGAAGGGCATCTCCTACACGGAGATCTACACCAAGACGGACGAGGTGGTGACTCCAGCGGTATCGGCGACCTTGCACACCGGCCAGGGTCGAATCACGAACGTGGCCACGCAGGATGTGTGCCCGCAGGCGTTCTACGAACACCTCACAGTCGGCACGATCGACAATGCTGCCTACGTGCTCGCCATGGATGCGCTGAATCATGACGGTCCAGCCAAACTGTCGCGGTTCGACAAGGCTGAGTGCGGCAAGCTCTATCACCCGGGCGTCAACCCGGCGAATGTCGCCATGTATCTCAGCATTCTGTCCGCCGCTCCGGGCCTGGCCAGCGTCCCGCTGCCTAGCTTCAACCTCGTGGGCGCCCCGCAGGTGCCCCAGGAGCCCGCTCTGCGTAGTTATACGAAGCGCTAGCCCATCACGCAGAACGCGTTGCCGTCTGGATCGGCCATGGCCACCGCGCCGTCCTCGCATGGCGTGGTGTCCGTACGAGTTGCTCCGAGAGAGATCAGGCGTTCGACCTCTGACTGCTGATCGCCGTCAGGTGCAAGATCGAAGTGGAGACGGACTGGGCTCGTGCGTATGTGCACAGGAGGGCCGCCCCAGCTGATCTTGGAACCGCCGTCGCGAGACTGGATCGCAGTCTCCTCGTCCTGGTCCCACACCAGCGGCCAGTCGAGTGCCTTGCTCCAGAAGTAGCCGACCGCCTGAGTGCCGTCGCTGGAGTAGGCCCCAATGCGGGCAGTGTCCTTGAGGAAATTGTTGATCGGCTCGATGACGCAGAACTCGTTGCCCTCAGGGTCTTGGAGTGGGACGTGCAGCTCGTCCGGCTCCAGGTCGAAGTCGAGGTGGGCGCCACCCAGGCTGATCGCGCGCTCGACCGTCTCCTGCTGGTCCTCCCATGAGGTCGTCGTGGTGTCGAAATGCATTTGGTTGGGCTCGACCTTGGGGTCGTCGTTCGGGACGAAACGGATCGGGATGGCCGTGTCGGTGGCCGGAAGCGTGGTGCCGTCGACCGGGCGGTTGAGGACACCTCCCCAGAACGAGGCGAGTCGCGTTGGATCGGCTGCGGCAAAGCTGAGTGCATGAAGGGAAGAACTCATGCCCTCAACGCTACGTCAGAGCCAGCTGGTGAGCACGAGGTCGGTGACCGACTGTGCGAGCTCCGCGGGGTCCCATTCGCCAGGGTTCTGCAGAAGCGTCGCAGCGTTGGCCTCGGCGAGGGCGATGAGGTTTTGCGCGTAGAGGCGCACCGTTCGCTCGGGCAGCACGCGATCCATCGACTCAAGATGGTGTGCCAGCAATGCGGTGAGCTGACCTGTGATCAGGGCGCGAGCAACGTTCACCTTCGTCGTGATGACGGGATCCTTGACGTGTGGAGCGTCGAACACGACACGCCACGACGCGGGGTGCTCCAGGGTCGCGCGGAAGAAGGCCTCGTACGCCGTACGCATGACCTCGCCGACGTCGTCGAGGTCGATCGACTCGGGGAGCGCATCCTGCGCTGCGCCGACGAGCCGTTCTTCCTCGCGTGACATGAGGGCGCGTAGGGCTTCGTCCTTGTGGGCGTAGCAGGCGTAGAGAACGGGTTTGCTGACGTTGGCGGCCTTGGCGATGCGCGCCATCGTCGTGCCGGCATAGCCATGTTCGATCCACACTTCGAGCGCGGCATCCAGCACCAGCGGGCGTCGGACCTCGGGTCCGAGGTGCTCCGCGCGGATGCGGGTTTCGGTCGTCATGGGATTGCCCAATCTCGTTGACACTCCACAGGGGTGTCACTACTGTTTACAAAATCCTACCGCAGGGTAGGAAACACTCCCAGAGGTAAACGTGAGCGAACTTCGTACGTGGTTGAGCGGCATACCTGAAGACAAGCTCGACAAGCACTTCGCGAGCGTTGATGCCGAAGAGATCGCCCGCATGCTTGGCCAGGCGTCGGATGCCGAGCTCAAAGAGCTGATCGCTGACGAGTCGATCCGTCAGGCAGCGCTGAGTGCGGGCTTCGGTCGCTTTGCCGACTTCGCCGTGCCAGAACAGCTCAAGACCATGGATGGCGTCGTACGGTTCGTGGTTCGCCGCGACAGAGGAGTCGACGAAACGTATGACGCGCACTTCGGCAACGCCACCGTCGAGGTGAAGCCAGCAGGTGCCGACGCGCCTGACGTCACGATCAGTACGGATGCCTTGACGTTCCTGCGGCTTCTTTCCGGTACGGCCAGCGCTGCGCTTCTCGTGCTGCAGGGCACGATCAAAGTCAGCGGGGACGAGCAGCTCGCACTGCAGACCGGCGGCGTGTTCCGTGTGCCAGGCCAGGAAGGCGTGGCCGTCGACCCAACTGCGCTCGACGCCGTGCAGGTGGCCGGCGTCATCGCCAAGGCCAAGGACTCGCACCTGCAGGACGTCATGCGCGGAGGCTTCCGCAACGTCGTGCTCGATGAGATCTTCCGCCGGTTCCCCGAGTACCTCAACCAGCGCAGCGCCGACAAGCTCAAGCTTGCCGCTTGCTTCAAGATTGGCGGGGGACCCGACGGAGACGATCGCTATCTCGTGGAGATCGACCACGGCAAGTGCACCGTCACGCCTGAAGGTGAAGGGGAACGATCGGTCACGATCGCTCTCGGCGGTGCCGAGTTCCTGAAACTCGCAACCGGCAACCTCAACCCGACGATCGCGTTCATGAAAGGCAGGCTGAAGGTCAAGGGCGATCTCGCCTCCGCACTCGCCCTCAGCGGCGCCGTACGCATCCCTTCGGCGAAGGGCTGACGTGAGCGTCATTGCTGCCGTACGGTCCAAGACCGACGCGGGTCTTGAGACATTCGGCGCGATGATCGTGCTCGCCATCCAGGCGAGCGTGTTCACGGTGGTCGACATCGTCAAGCGGCGCTTTGCCTGGCACGAGTTCCTCGAGCAGGCCTGGTTCATGACCCGTGTCTCTCTGCTTCCGACGATCCTGGTCGCGATCCCATTCGGTGTGATCGTGTCGATCCAGGTCGGCGCCATTGCTCAACAGATCGGCGCAGTGTCGTTCACGGGAGCCGTCAACGGCATCGGCATCCTCCGTCAGGGCGCACCACTGGTGACGTCATTGCTCCTCGCTGGCGCGGTCGGATCGGCGATGTGCGCCCAGTTGGGAGCCCAGGCCGCACGCGAAGAGGTTGACGCCATGCGTGTCATGGGCCTCAACCCCGTGCAGCGTCTCGTGGCACCACGCCTGCTGGCAGCGGTTGTCGTCGGCATGCTTCTCAACGTCGTTGTTGCCGTGACTGCCATGACCACCGGCTTCATCCTCAACGTCGGCGGCGGCACCGTGAGCTCCGGTGCCTACCTCGGCTCGTTCACCAGCTTCGCCCAACCGACTGACTTGTGGCTCGCCATGGGCAAGGCCGCGATCTTCGGCTTCCTCGCCACGATCGTGGCGTGTCACAAGGGACTTAATGTCGTCGGTGGACCCAAGCAGGTCGCCGACGCGGTCAACCAGGCCGTCGTGCTGAGCGTCGTCATGCTTGCCGTCGTCAACGTAGCCATCACCCAGGCGTACGTAATGCTCGTGCCGCAGAGGATGGCGTGATGGGCTGGGCGCGGCAGACCGGCGAAAAGGCGCTCGACGGCGTCGCCGTCATCGGTGCGCAGGCGACCTTCGTACGACGCACGCTGCAGTCGATCCCCGCTGCGATGACGACGTACCGGCAAGAGACCTTCCGTGTCCTCGCCGACATCAGCTGGGGCAGTGGTGCCCTCGTGGTCGGCGGCGGAACGATCGGCGTGATGATCCTGCTCGCCGTCTCAGCAGGCACATCCCTGGGCATCGAGGGCTTCAACGGGCTCGAGACGATCGGTCTGGCGCCGCTCACGGGCTTCGTGTCCGCGATCGTCAACACACGTGAACTGGCACCGCTGATCGCGGCCTTGGCGCTTGCCGCTCAGGTGGGCTGCCGGTTCACGGCACAACTCGGCACGATGCGCACGAGCGAGGAGATCGATGCGCTCTCGGTCATCAGCGTGCCGCCCATGCAGTACCTGATTGCCACCCGCGTCGTAGCCTCGATGCTCGCGATCCTGCCGCTCTACCTGATCGGTCTGGTCGGCTCTTACATCGCGTCACAGGCTGCGGTCACAGTGCTTTTCGGGCAACCCAAGGGCACCTATCTGCACTATTTCCAGACGTTCATCAGCTCGGGAGACATCTGGCTATCGGTGGCCAAGGTGCTGGTGTTTGCGTTCGCTGTGACGCTCATCCACTGCTGGTACGGCTTCATGGCGAACGGTGGCGCCCAGGGCGTCGGCGAAGCCACGGGTCGCGCGATTCGCGCCAGCATCGTGATCGTCGTGCTACTCGACATGGTCATGACCCTGCTGTTCTGGGGCGGCAATCCCGGCGTGCGGATCTCGGGGTGATCAGGTGATCGACGCAACCATGATCGACCCGCGGATCGACAACCGCGGGATCTTGCTTCGCTATGCCCTCGTCATGTCAGTCGTCGCGGCACTCATCGGTACGGGACTGCTTGCGTGGGGCAAAGGCATGTTCAGCGACGAAGTACGCGTGTCGGCGCAGGTCGACGAGATCGGTGGTGCGCTGGCGGCAGGAGCGGACGTCAAGGTACGAGGCGTCATCGTTGGACGCATTTCGTCGATCGAAGCGCGTGACGGCGGCGTACGCCTCGGTCTCGTGATCGATGGCGACGCTGCCTCCGAGATCCCACGCGATGTGTCTGCTCGGATCTTGCCTGCCTCGGTGTTCGGCACCTCGTTCGTCGACCTCGCTGTCCCCGAGAAGGCCACCGCTACGCATCTCGCGGCAGGTCAAGTGATCGAGCAGGATCGACGAGAGTCGACTCTCGAGCTCCAGGACTCGCTCGACAGCACGTACCGCGTCATGACAGCCGTACGGCCGGCAGACCTGTCGATCACTCTCGGGGCGATCGCCGATGCGCTCGACGGCCGCGGAGAGCAGCTCGGCGCCACGATGGAGACCTTCAACTCCTTCCTGCAGCGACTAGAGACGCACACGCCGCTGCTCAAGGAAGATCTGGCGCTGCTGGCCCAGAACCTCGACACGTTCGCGCAGGTCTCACCTGACCTATTGGCGGCAGTCGACAGCGGGCTCGTCACCGCCCGAACGATCGTGGCGAAGCGAGCTCAGCTCATCTCAATCATGGCGGGAGGGACAGCCCTGGCCGACGATGCCGAGCGGCTGCTCGCGGATCAGGAGAAGCCGTTCGTCGAGACGATGCGTCAGTCAGCGATCGTCGTCGACGCGGTGTTCGACAAGCGGACGGGCATCGCTTCGGGCTTCCGCAACTTCGTATCGTTCGCTAGCAAGGGCAAGGGCGTGTTCTCGGCTGGCCCCTGGATGGCAACCGACGTCATCATCAAGACCGGTGACGATGCGCCCTACACATCGGCGGACTGCCCGGTCTTCGGCCCGGTACGCGGAGACAACTGCGGGGGAGCAGCCAGTACATCGCGACGGTCGCAAGCAACGGCTCAGGACGACGCGGCTCTGCTCGGCCAGATCCGTGGCCTGCTCTCCGGACTCGACGCCAACGTGCCAACCGACGGCGGCGTCGGACAGCTGCTGATCGGCCCCTACGTGGGTGAAGCGTCATGAAGCCGATCCTCATCAAGTTCGTTGCGTTCGCCGTGGCCGCGCTGATCGCCTTGGTCGTTCTTGCCAACACGATGGACAACCAGGTCGCTGGCTCGTCGCACGAGTACTCGGCCGACTTCAGCAACGTCAGCGGGCTTCGCGTCGGTGACGATGTGCGTGCCGCCGGCGTACGAGTGGGTCGAGTTGAGTCGATCAACCTGCGCGGGGGAGACACCGCGCGCGTGAAGTTCACGCTGTCGGACGAGCAGGGTCTGTTCGACACGACGGGCATCGTGATCCGCTATCAAAACCTGCTCGGCCAGCGCTATCTCTCGCTGACCCCGGGCGAAGAGAAGGGCAAGCGGCTAGTCGGCGACAGCATCGTGCCGGAGTCGCGAACGAGCCCTGGCTTCGATCTGACGGCGCTGCTGAATGGCTTCGAACCGCTCTTCGCAACCCTCGAGCCCGAGCAGATCAACCGCCTGTCCGAATCGATCATGGCCGTCATGCAGGGACAGGGTGGAACGATCGAGTCGCTGCTGTCCGAGACCGCCGAGCTCACCAACCACCTTGCGGACAAGGACGAGGTGCTGGGGAGAGTCCTCGACAACTTGACCCCGGTCCTGAAGAACGTGAGCGGGCAGGACGAGCAGCTCGATTCGACGATTGAGTCGTTGCAGACGCTGATGACTCGACTCGCCTCTGAGCGCAAGACCATTGGCGACACGATCGACGGCGTGACCGAGCTGTCCGCCGTGACCGCCGACCTGGCCACCGACGTACGCCCGTCGTTCGACAAGGACGTGGCATCACTGCGACAGACCGCGAAACTGTTCGTCGACAACACCGAAGCCCTCATCAGAGCGTTCAAGACACTTCCCAAGACGACCGAAGCGTTTGCGCGACCGATGTCGTCCGGCACCTGGCTCGACATCTACATCTGCAACATCGAGACGGTCATTCGCGGCGCCTCGGTGCCGCTCGGCCCCGATGGCCCCTACTCGGCGGTGTGCAGCCGATGAAGAATTTCAGCACCCGACAGATAGGGATCGCCGGCGTCGTCGGCACGGTGATCATGGGCCTGTTCGTGCTCGCGCTCAGCGTGATCCCGTTCGGGCAGAAGCATTACTCGGCTCTCATGGAGCACTCGGCAGGACTGCGAGTGGGCGAGGAAGTGCAGGTCGCGGGTGTCGGCGTCGGCGAAGTTCGCGATATCAAGCTCGAGGGCAAGCACGTACGCGTCGAATTCACGCTCGACAAGGACATCGAGCTGGGCAGTCAGTCGCGCGCCGCGGTCAAGGTGGCGACGCTGCTGGGCACGCACTTCCTCGACGTCACGGCCAAGAAGGGTGGCGACCTCAAAGACGACACAATCCCGCTGGCCCAGACGTCCGTGCCCTACAACCTGCAAGACGTCATCGACGGCGGCAGCGGCGCATTGAACGCGCTCGACGGCGAAGCGATCAGCGACTCGATGACAGTGCTGGCCGAAGCCCTGCGGGGTACGCCGGTTGCCGCCCGTGAGGCAATCGACGGCGTTGCGAGGCTGACTGAGGTTGCTGGCAAGCGTTCCGACCAGATGCGGGCGCTGCTCGCCGCCACCAACGACGTCACGGATGACCTGGTTCGCAACAAGGAACGCATCATCGACCTGCTCGAGCAGTCGTCGCTCGTACTTCACGAACTCACCAGCAGGCGCGACGCAATCGACCAGCTGCTCACGGACAGCCAGCGGCTGGCCCGCGCCGTGATCGGTGTTCTTGACGACACCGAGAAGGACTTCACGCCGCTGATGAGAGACCTCACCAAGGCGCTCGACACCATGAAGTCGCAGAAGAAGTCACTGACGCAGTCGATCGACGGACTCGCCACGATGGCGACCTATTTCGCCAACGCGACCGGCAACGGTCGGTGGCTCGACCTCAAGGTCCCAGCTCCGCTCGGCGACAACCTCACCTGCGCAGCGAGGGGGCCAGCATGCTGAAACGTCTGCTCGTTGTCCTCGTGCTCGTCGTGACCCCGCTGTCGGGTTGCGGCGGATCCGGTCCGACCACAGTCACTGCCCAGTTCAGCGATGCCGCTGGACTCTTTGAAGGCAACGATGTCGGCGTGCTGGGCGTACGAGTCGGCAGCGTCACCAAGGTGGAACCCAAGGGCGACCACGTCGACGTCACGCTCCAGATCGACGACGGCGTAAAGGTGCCCGCCAAGGCTGGCGCAGTCATCGTCTCTCGCTCGGTCGCGACGGACCGGTACGTCGAGCTGACGCCGGTCTACGATTCCGGTCCCGTCCTCGCGTCAGGAACCGTGCTGTCGCTCGCTCGTACGCGTACGCCGGTCGAGTTCGATGACCTTCTCGCGTCGTTGACTGACATCTCCGACGAACTGGCAGGTCAGGACAAGACCGCGCCGCTGAACGAGCTGTTGGAGACCGGTGCCAAGACGCTCGACGGTAAGGGCAAGAAGATCTCGGAGAGCATGCACGGCCTCGCCGACACCCTGGGCACACTCGACGACGCCTCCGGCGACATCAAGGGCACGCTCGACAACCTCGATCAGCTCACGCAGACCCTCGCCGACAACGATGCGCTGATCCGTCGCTTCAACGGCGAGGTCACTTCGGCCGCGTCGATGCTCGACGACCAGCATGAGGCAATCGAGTCGACGTTCACGATCCTGTCGGCGATGTTGCAGCGGGTGGCTGCGTTCTCACACGACCACCGCGCCAAGATCGCCAGCCAGATCAAGGACATCACCTCGCTGTCGAACACGCTGCTTGAGCACCGCAAGGGTCTTGAGGACGCGGTGTCGACCCTGCCGCTGATGATGCAGAACGTCGACCGCGCGATTGACGAGGACGACCGACTCAACATGCGTACGCGACCCGGCGACCTCATACCGGCGCAGGACGTCGTCAACTTGCTGTGCGAGTCGCTACCGCCGGCCGTCTGCGACGCCACGGGGCTCGAGAATCTGTCGCTGCTCGACGTCCTCGGCGCAATCGCGGGGGTGAAGTCATGAAGCGGCTCGCGATCCTGCTGATGGCCGTCCTGACGCTCGGGGCGTGCGGAACCTCGGCTTCTGACCTCCCGCTGCCCGGTTCGAAGCTGTCCGGGCCGAGCTACGAGATCTCCGCCAAGATCGACGACGCGCTCAACCTGGCTGTCGGTGCGCCCGTGAAGCTCAACGGAGTCACAGTCGGCCGCGTGAAGACGGTGACGGCGCACGACTTCACCGCCCGCATCACGATGGACGTACGCAAGTCGTCACCACTGCACGCCGGCTCGACGATCCGCCTTCGTTCGACGACGCCGTTGGGTGAGTTGTTCGTCGACGTCACCGACAAGCCGAAGGGCGCGCTGCTCGCCGACGGCGGATCGATCGACGCGGACAGTGCGTCGGCAGCTCCGACGGTCGAGGACACCCTGGCGTCAGCGTCGATGCTGATCAACGGGGGAGGCCTGGGCCAGCTCCAGACGATTGTGCGCGAAGCCAACGAGGCTCTCGGTGGACGCGAGGACACTGCCCGCGATCTGCTCACGTCGCTCAACACGGCCACGAGCAGCGTGAACGACAGCAGCGCGGAGATTGACGCCACGCTGGACGCTCTCGCCGACCTGTCGGAGACGCTCAACCGGCGCAACGACACGATCGACCAAGCGTTGGTCGACGTCGCACCCGCCGCGCGCGTACTGAGCGAAAGCACCGACGACCTGACCAAGCTGTTGCAGGCGGTCGACCAGCTCAGTGGCACCACCACCCGCGTCGTACGCGAGACCCGCGCCGACCTGCTGACCACCTTCGAGGAGCTCGGCCCCATCCTCGACCAGCTCGTATCGCTCAAGGGCGAGTTCGGGCCAGGGCTGGATTCGCTCGTGACGTTCGCTGAGGCGATCGACAAGGGTGTGCCGGGCAACTACCTCAACGTCTACCTGAAGTTCCAGGGCACGCTGAATCTCGGCCTCCCGAACCTGCCGATCGTGGGCGATCTCGGACTTCCGTCGATCGAGCTGGGTGAAGGCCTGCTCAAGAAGCTTCCGCTCCCGCCCTCGCTGCAGGACATGCTCGACCAGAGTTCGTCGCAGCAGTCCGGTGCTGGCTTGTTCGGCTTGTTTGGGGGTGCACGATGAGGCGCCGCGTCCACCGCAAGCACTTCGTGGCCGCGATCGGCCTGCTCGGGATCTTCCTGGCGACCATCGCGTACCTGTACGGAGCCATCCTCGACGGCTCGCTGACAAAACGCCCGGTGCACGTCGCCGTAGAGCTGGAGGAGACCGGCGGTCTTTTCGGCGGATCCGGTGTCACCTACCGCGGCGTACGAGTCGGCAAAGTCGAGAGCGTGAAGCTCGACGACGGCCGGATCGTCGCGATGCTCAACCTCGAGCCGTCGGCACACGTACCGGCTGACAGCGAGGCTGCCGTACGTACGCTGTCGCCGGCTGGCGAGCAGTACCTCGACTTCCAGCCCACTGCATCCAAGGGGCCGTGGCTCAAGAACGGCGACACGATAGAGGCGACGCATACGGCGACGCCGACCTCGATTGCCACCGCGCTGGAGTCGATCGACTCGCTGATGTCGCAGATCGACTCTGACGACCTAGCCACAGTGCTCGACGAGTTGCATACCGCCTTCAGCGACACCGACGACCTCAGCCGCATCCTCACGTCAGGCTCCCACCTTGTTGACCTCCTCGATGAGAGCTGGCCCCAGACCCTGCGCACGCTCGAGAACGCTCGCACAGTCCTGCGCACAGGGGTCGAGAGCAAGGACCAGTTCGTTGAGCTGTCCAGCTCATTGAAGTCGTTGACGGCATCGCTGGAGGAGTACGACCCCAAGCTCCGATCGATCCTCGACAAGACGCCGAAGCAGGTGAAGGAGATCCGCGCGCTGACCGCCTCGATTGCGAACGTCCTGCCCGACTTCCTGACCGCTGCCGACGATCTCACTGGCACGCTGGCCGATCGTGATCCACACTTGCGTCAGCTGCTCACTGACTTCCCGAACGGACTGCAGCGTCTCGCCGACACCATCGTGGAGGGCTTCTTGCGCGTCAACATGCTCGTCTCGCCGGGTGAGGTCTGCTCGTACGGTGTCGACCAGCCGTCGCCACGCTCAACCGACCGCGAGCCTCTCGTTCATGGCCGTGAATGCACCGCGAACGTCAGCGGCCAGCAGCGCGGCTCGGCCCACGTACCGGCGCCGCTGCGATGAGGCTGGTCAAGGACGGCCCGCAGCGGTCGACAGTCATCTTTAGCTCGATCATCGCGCTGCTCGTCGCAGCGCTGGCGATTGTGCTGTGGAACGGGCGCGGAGGCGATGAAGACGACTCCACGGTCAGGCTGGACGTGCTCGCCGCCGCGACCTCGGCGGCAGGGGACATGACGACGTACAGCTACAGGCACCTCGATCGGGACTTCGCCTGGGTCGATGACGCCGGAACGGCGTCGTTCAAGAAGGAGTACGGGCCCGCCACCAAGCAGCTCAGCAAAGTTGTCACCAAGCTCGAGGGCAAGGCGGTGGGCGCAGTCGTGGAGGCAGCCGTGACCCTGGATGGCTCGGATCGCGCCACAGTGCTGCTGTTCGTCGACCAGACGATCACGAACGGCAAGGACTCGAAGATCCGTACAGAGCGCAATCGAGTCGTGATGTCGATGGTCAAGAGCGGAAGCGACTGGCTCGTCGACGACGTCGAGCTCCGTTAGTGAGTTAACGACCAGTCGCGGGTGCCTTCGAGTACGTCGGCGATCATCGTCCGAAAATGCGGGCATGCAGTGATGTCATGCGCTTTGCACTCGAATGCGTGCACCGTCATCTCCCGGGAGCGCTGCATGTCCTCCATGCGCCGATCCAGGTCGGCCAGATGCTCCTGAAGTACGGCATGCCGCTTCGGCCCGTGGTCGTCCGCGATCAACACAGCGATCTGCTCGAGGCTCATACCGGCAGCTTTGCTCCGCAGAATGACCGCAATGCGTACGAGGTCGTCGTCGCTGTAGAGGCGTCGGTCCGCACTGTCACGTTCCGGTTCGAGAAGCCCAACGGCCTCCCAATGGCGAAGAACGTGGGTTTCGAGCCCAAAACGGGAGGCAGTTTCGCCGATTGAGCGCAGATTTGACTTCATGTTGACATTAACTCGCACGATGGACTCAACAGCAAATCTGAAGGAGAAATCATGCTTGACGCCATCGTCATCGGCGGGGGACCAGCGGGCCTACAGGCCACGCTCACTCTCGGCCGTATGCACCGCGACGTACTGCTCCTCGACTCCGGCACCTACCGCAACGCCACGGTCGAGCACATGCAGAACTTCATCACCCACGACGGCCGCGACCCTGCTGAGCTGCGCCGGCTCGCGCGCAAGGACATCGCCGCATACGACACCGCCGAGATCCGCGAGGTGACCGTCGACTCGGTACGCCGCACGGGTGACACCTTCGAGGTGATCGTCGGCGACGAAGTGCTCGCCACTCGCAAGATCGTGCTCGCCACCGGCGTGCGCGACACGCTCCCTGACGTGCCCGGCATCGCCGAGGCCTGGGGTCGCGAGATCGCCCACTGCCCGTACTGCCACGGCCACGAGTTCGCCGGTGAGCGCGTCGCGATCCTCGGCACCGAGCGCGCCGAACACCTCACCGCCCTGCTCGGCAACATCGCCAGCGAGCTCATCGTGCTCGACGAGGACTCCGTACGCGAAGTCGAGCGCACCAACTTCGGCCTCCGCATCACCCTCGACGACGAGACGATCGGGGTCGGCGGCATGTTCATCGCGACCCAGGTGTCGCAGCAGGCACCGTTCGCCGAGCAGCTCGGCGTGGACCTATACGAGTCCGGGTTCGTCCAGATCGACGCCATGGGCCGCACCAACGTTCCCGGCGTCTTCGCGGCCGGCGACCTGGGCCACGTACCCGCGTTGCCCGGCCCGATGCCATCCGTTGCGACAGCCATCGCCGCGGGAGTCATCGCCGGCTCGGTCTGCAACATGGAGCTCGCCATGTGACCGATACGATGGAGCCATATGAGAATTGCACGTTTCGCGGGTGACGACGATCCCCGTTTTGGAGTCATTGGCGATGACAACGGGGTCCCCACGATCGCGGTGCTCAACGGCGATCCGCTGTACGCCGGGCTCAACCTGAGTGGTCAGAAGATCCCGCTGGCAGACGTACGTCTCCTCGCTCCGGTCATCCCGCGCAGCAAGGTTGTGTGTGTCGGCAAGAACTACGCCGGGCACGCTGCGGAGATGGGCGGTGAGGTGCCGGCCGAGCCGCTGATCTTCCTCAAGCCCAACACCAGCGTCATCGGTCCTGGCGACCCGATCTTCTACCCCACGCAGAGCGAGGACGTGCACTACGAGGCCGAGCTCGCCGTGGTGATCGGCCGCATCTGCCGCGACATCGCCGCTGAGGACGCCGCGAAGGTGATCTTCGGCTACACCGTCGCCAACGACGTCACCGCACGAGACCTGCAGGCCAAGGACGGTCAGTGGGCTCGCGCCAAGGGCTTCGACACGTTCTGCCCGCTCGGACCATGGATCGAGACAGACTTCGACCCGTCGAGCGTCGGCGTCACCACAAGGCTCGAGAGCCTGGGCGGGGGAGACGAGCTCAAGCAGAACGGCAACACCTCAGACATGTTCTTCAAGGTGCCCGAGATCATCGAGTACATCTCGTCCTTCATGACGCTGCTGCCCGGCGACGTGATCCTCACCGGCACACCGGAGGGCGTCGGTCCGATGCACCCGGGTGACTCGGTCAGCGTCACCGTCGAAGGCATCGGCACCCTCACGAACCCGGTGGTTTCGCATGACTAGGCCCGTAGTTGCACGTTTCTGCCCGTCACCGACCGGCAACCCGCACGTCGGTATGGCGCGTACGGCGCTGTTCTCGTGGGCGTTTGCGCGCCACAACCAGGGCAAGTTCGTCTTCCGCATCGAGGACACCGACACTTCGCGCGACAACGAGGAGTCCTACCAACTCCTGATCGACGTCATGCGTTGGCTCGGTCTCGACTGGGACGAGGGCCCGGAGGTCGGCGGCCCCAACGGCCCCTACCGCCAGTCCGAGCGCATGGACATCTACGCCGACGTCGCGAAGCAGCTGCTCGAGAGCGGTCACGCGTACAAGGCGTACGACACCGCCGAGGAGCTTGAGGAGCGCCGCAATGCAGCCCGCGCTGCTGGCAAGCCCAGCGGCTACGACGGACTCCACCGCGACCTGACGCCCGAGCAGCAGGCTGCGTACGAGGCTGAGGGCCGCGAGCCGGTCATCCGCTTCAAGATGCCCGAGAAGGTCTACACGTTCAACGACCTCGTACGCGGTGAGATCACGTTCGACTCCGCCAACGTGCAGGACTACGTGATCGTGCGTGCCAACGGCCAGCCGCTCTACACGCTGACCAACCCCACCGACGACGCGATGATGGGCATCACCCACGTGCTGCGCGGCGAGGATCTGCTGAGCTCGACCCCGCGCCAGATTGCCCTGTACGAGGCGTTCGCCGAGATCGGTATCGGCGGTGGGTTCACGCCCGAGTTCGGTCACCTGCCGTTCGTCATGGGCGAGGGCAACCGCAAGCTGTCGAAGCGTGATCCCGAGTCCAACCTGCTCGACTACAAGCCCAAGGGCTTCCTGCCCGAAGCGCTGCTCAATTACATGGCGCTGCTCGGCTGGTCGATCGCCGACGACCGTGACGTGTTCTCGATCCCGGAGATGGTGGAGGCGTTCGAGATTGGTCGGGTCAACCCCAACCCCGCGCGCTTCGACATCAAGAAGGCTGAAGCGATCAACGGATCGCACATCCGCCTGCTCGCCGAGGACGACGTTCGCGATCGCCTGGTGCCGTACTTCCAGGACGCCGGTCTAATCTCCGATCCGCCGACCGCAGAGCAGCTCGCCACACTGGCGGCCGCAACGCCGCTGGTGCACGAGCGCATGGGGCTGCTGACCGAAGCGGTCGACATGCTGCGCTTCCTGTTCATCGCCGAAGACGACTTCGCGATCGACGAGGCGGACGCCGCCAAGAACCTCGACGAGAAGGGTCTCGACGTCGTACGAGCCGCTCGTGAAGCCCTTGCGGAACTGTCTGATTGGTCGACGCCGGCGATCGAGGAGGCGCTTCGTACGAGCCTGATCGAAGGTCTTGAGCTCAAGCCGAGACTGGCATTCGGACCCGTACGCGTTGCGGTTACAGGCAGTCGTATCTCGCCGCCGCTGTTCGAGTCGCTGGAGCTGCTCGGCCAGGCGCCTTCACTGGCCAGATTGGACGCCGCGCTGGCCTAATCGCTCGCTAAGGAGGCCGCCTGCGGCCGACTGGGAGGGGCCCGAGGAACGAGGGCCCCGAAGCGTGGTGAGAGAGCTCGTCAGAGCAAGTACGTGGTGGTTGAGTAGCCCGAGGAACGAGGGCGTATCGAAACCACGCAACTATGACTTATCCGACTCGCTCAAGGGCCATCCCGGTTTGGGCGCAGGCGGGGGAGTCGGGTAAAGTCGGTGCTTGGCTCGGCCCCCGGCAGAGCCATTGGGATATGGTGTAATTGGCAACACAGCGGTTTCTGGTACCGCCATTCTAGGTTCGAGTCCTAGTATCCCAGCGAGGCCATTTCGAGCGAGATTCACACGCACGATATGGTGTCTCCGGTCGCAAGACCACCCATGGCCCCGTTGTGTAGCGGCCTAGCACGCCGCCCTCTCAAGGCGGTAGCGCGGGTTCGAATCCCGTCGGGGCTACCATGGATAGAAAGTGTCTCTGACCTGCGGGTTAGGGACACTTTCGCTTTTGTGGGACCAGTTAGGGCTTGACGCCGGCAGGCGGGATCAGCTCAAGCAGCTTGCCGTCGAAGCCGACGGCGTAGAGGCGACTCGACGGGAACGTCGTGCCCCGGCCCTGCTTCACGGCACTGGTGTTTTTGAGGCCGCTGGCAATGACGCACGACTGCTTGGTGAGCGGGTCGAGGCGGATCACCTCGCCGGACAGGTTCGCGGCAATGTAGAGCTTGCCGGAAGTGGCGATCGTGAGGTCGTCGAGGCCCTTGAAGATTCCGAGGCCTTGGAGCGAAGTCACGACCTGTCGGTTCGATGGGTGGGCGATCTCAGTGCGGTAGACCTTGGCTCCGAGGGTGAATGTTTCATCGCTGTAGAGCCACTTCCCGGTGGGGTCGACGGCCATGCCGTTGCTGTCGGATTGGTTCGACCACTTCGGCTGTACGACGCCCTTCGGCGATACGCGGGTAATGCCCGTGGGATTCACGATGCCAAGATCCCGGCTCGTGACGGCACTGCCGTCCGGCAAGAACGCGAGGCCATTCGGCATGACCAGACCCGATGCGAAGGTCGTACGTTTGCCGTTCCTCAGGTCGAGCTTCTGGATCGTGCCATCGGCGGTGCCGAGCAAACCTGACTGAAGCGAGTCGCCAGTGTTGAAGTACAAGAAGTTGCCACGGACTCGCAGACCGCCGGGGCTGGCCGCTGCGGCAAATAGTTTCGACCCTCCCGAACGCGTGTAGCGGGCGACTCCCGAGGTCGTACTGATGAACAGACCCTTCCCACCATCGGGCTCGACGTTCTCGAGGCTTCCGAGCCCGCTCGCGAGTACTTTGACGGTCCACGGAGCACACGGATTGGGAGCCGCGGTCGCAGTGTTGGGAGCAGCGAACGTACCCGCGACAAGGGCGGCGATGACAAGGGTTTTTAGACGCACGTACGCCTTAACGAGTTCAGGCCGCGAACGTCCCGCCCGCCGTGTTGGGGTGTTCGGCTCTTTCTTGGAGTGATCCGCCCCTGTTGAGCGCCTTTCTGAGCGGTAACATTTCGATCTCGTCGAACCTCGAACTCCCTAGGAGAACTTCATGACCAGCTCGGGCAAGGATGAAGCAGAAGGCACAGGAACGTGGAAAGCCTCCGCTGAGTCGGAAGCTAAGGCCAAGAAGAACCGCATTCTTGCCTTCCTTCTGTGGGGACTTGGCATCGCAGTTGAGATCGGTGCGATCTTCGGTCTGCTGCTCAACAAGTCGATCCTCGAAGAGAAGGCATCGGTTGACGCCAAGGGCGTCCTGTCGACTGACAACAGTTTCCCGACGTGGGCGTTCGCGCTCCTGATCGGACTCCTCGTCCTCGACGCGATCCTGGTCATCATCGGATCGATGCTGTGGAAGAAGGCCAACAAGCTTGACCCGGCTTCCGAGCAGCAGAAGTTCAAGTTCTTCGTTCAGAACCAGCTCGGCGCGTTCATCCCGATCATCGCGTTCCTGCCGATCATCATCCTGATCTTCCTGAACAAGGACATGGGCAAGACGCAGAAGGGCATCGCCGGCGGTGTCGGCATCGCCGTCGCGCTCGCCGCTGTGGCCCTGGGCATCGACTTCAACCCCGCCTCGGTCGAGAAGTACACCGCTGACAAGCAGGCCGTGATCCAGCTCCTCGGCGAGGACAAGGTCTACTACGCCGGCGGCGGCGAGGTCTACCACGTATGTGGCAACGTCTCCGACCTGTCGGGCAGCGACGTGAAGGACGGCACCACGGCCGACGCCGTCGCCGCAGGCAAGCCGCGTCTGACGCTGAAGCTCGGATCTGAGCTGAAGGCATGCGAGCGTCCCGTCCCCAACAACCTGGACGAGATCGTCGAGGCGATCCGCGCCGTACAGCAGGGACAGGCAACCGAGCAGGTTCTGCCGTCGCCCGACTGGACTGGCGTGGAGAACGCTCCGTCCGGCGGCGCACTCGACTCGCTCGAGGACGCGCTCAAGGACGTCAACGCCTCGTAGCGAACAGAAACGAGCGAAGGAGGGCAGCGCGGCGCGCTGCCCTCCTTCGTATCTGAAATCCCCGTTTGAGAGGTCTCGCGGGCGTACTTTCAGGCCATGGACAACATTTCGATTGTTGGCATCATCGTTGCGGCGCTGGCCTTTTTCTTCCTGGGCGGTGCTTGGTACACGGTTCTGTTCGGCAAGCCATGGCGAGCAGAGATGGGCATCTCCGAAGAGGATGCCGTCAACCAGAACCCCAGCCCGCTGATCTTCGCGTGGTCGATCTTGGTCTCGCTGGTCATCGCGTTCACTCTTGCCAAGCTGATTGGCGAGACGAGCGTCGAGTACGGCCTCAAGGTTGGTGCCGGAGTCGGCGCTGGCGTCGGAGCCGCGATCCTCGCGCAGAACTACGTGTATGAGCAGAAGTCGATCCGGTTCTGGCTCATCAACGCGGGCTACACGATCATCGGACTCGGAGTCATGGGCATCATCATCGGTGCCTTCCAAGCCCCCTGACTTCGGCTCACCACGCTTCGGGGCCTCGTCCCTCGGCCCCTCCCAGTCGGCCGCGGGCGGCCTCCTTAGCGGGCGGGTTTGCGTTCGCGTATGTCGAAGAAGCTGGCTTCGAACTTCACATCGTTGTGGAAGTTGGCGCGTATGTAGTCGCGATTGGTTTCGTCGAGGTACCAGGACTCGAGCGGGCCCATGACGACCGCATCAGCCTTCTCGAGCTGACCCTGAACCTCGCGCTGCCACGCCTCAGACCGGCGATCATCTTTGCTATTGATCATGTGAAAGCCATAGCCATCGATCTGGAAGCCGCAGCCATGAGCGAGGTTGCGTGACATGGTGTCGGACTCAACCAGGTACGAGGCGTTGAGGGTCCAGATGCAGTCGTACCCGGAGGTCGCGTCCACCAGTTTCGGACGGTCGACTGCCGTGAACTGTGTTCCCGAGATCGTCGTGAGCGCGGCGCCGGCGATGACCGGCACGGCCACGAGAGTCGCCGCACGCAGGTGCCGCATCGTGAGGACAAGCAGGCCACCCCAGAGCAAGGCGACCTGGGGGCCGACAAACGCGGCGTACGGCTTGTAGAACACCGGCGCCGTGAACAGCATGGTCAGCTGCACCACGACCACCATTGCCAACCATGCAGCATCGCTCCATTCGCGGGGATGGGAGCGACTCGCGAGGGCAACGACGAGCGGCGAAGCAATGGCGACCAGAACGGCTGCGACGAATAGGGCGCCTAACGTGCTGGTCTCACTGGAGCCCCCACTGACGAACATGTTGAGGACGACATTGAACGGTGGGAATTCTGATGGGCGTCCGAGCTGTTCCGTGACGACTGACTTCCAAGCCGCTCCTGGGTCGATGATGGCGAACGGACCGCAGACCACCGTGACCATGGCTGCGACTCCGGCAAGAAAGCGAAAAGCCGCGGCGCGGCCGTGCTTTGCCCAGATATAGGGCACGAACACTGGCACAAACACGACGGCCCACACCTTCGTGGCGCATGCGAAGCCAATGAAGAGTCCTGCTAGCAGGGTTCGCTTGGGCCAGCGCTGCAGCAGCAGCGCTGCAAACAAGAACATCGTGTTCACGATCGTCACGAGTTGCACATTGCCCTCGGGGATCGCCACAACGTTCCACGAGGCGTAGAACAGGCCCGCGCCGACGGCGGCGATCCGTCCGTACCGCCAAATCAGGGTCGTCACGATCACTGCGTTCAAGGCTGCGAGAGCAACGAACCCCATCCGGGCGAGGAACATCCCGGTGCTCTCGGTGAACACCGAACCGATTGCAACGAAAGGAGTCAGGACGGCCAGAATGCCCGGCGGGTGTAGGTGGATGAAGTCCGTATACGGCATGGACCCTTGCCAAAATGCCATCGTCGACGCGTAGTAAATGCATTCGTCAGCGTGCGTTTGGTACATCAGGGCGCCGTCTTGCCACAGCACGAATGTCCTGACGAAGAACGTGGCGCCGAACACCAACGCGGCTGCCGCGAGATACCGGGGATTGAGACGTCTCACCATGTCTGATTTCCGCTAGAAGTTGTCAGTGCTGGGACGCATGATGGACATATGCACACAGACCACGAGCGATGCTACCGGGCGGCTGAATCGCGCGATGCTCGATTCGACGGCGTCTTTTTCGTGGGCGTCAAGACGACCGGTATCTACTGCCGACCGTCCTGCCCGGCGGTGACGCCGAAGCGACAGAACGTGCTGTTCTACGCCTCGGCGGCTGCCGCTCAGGACGCGGGCTTCCGCGCCTGCCGTCGCTGCCGCCCCGACACCACGCCGGGCTCGCCGGAGTGGAACGTACGTGCCGACGCCGTCGGTCGCGCGATGCGGCTGATTGGAGACGGCGTCGTCGAACGTGAAGGTGTCGAAGGGCTGGCCAGCCGCCTTGGCTACAGCCAGCGTCACGTCACGCGCATGCTGACCCAGGAGCTTGGCGCCGGGCCACTCGCTCTCGCTCGCAGCAACCGTTCACATGCAGCACGTGTGCTCATCGAGACCACCGACATGCCGATGTCCGATATCGCATTCGCCTCGGGTTTCTCTTCGATCCGGCAGTTCAACGACTCCGTACGCCACGCGTATGCGTTGTCGCCGACGGATATGCGGGGGAGGCGTCGCGGTACGCCGACAGGTCACGTCACGCTGCGTCTTGCCGTACGGCAGCCGTTCCACGCGGACGGGCTGATCGAGTTCCTCGGCGGCCGAGCCATCACCGGTGTCGAGCGCGTCGAAGACCGTACGTACGCCCGCGTGCTGCGCCTGCCTCACGGGCTCGGCGTCGTACAACTGACGCTCCACGACGATCACGTCGCCTGCGAGCTCGAACTGGCCGACCTTCGCGACACCGCGGTTGCGGTTCAGCGGTGTCGGCGACTGCTTGACCTTGACTCCGATCCGCTCGCGATCGACGAGGTGTTGTCGGCCGATCCGCTGCTCGCACCGATGGTGGCTGCAGCGCCGGGACTACGGCTGCCGAGCCAGGTCGACGGATTCGAAGTCGCCGTACGCGCGATCGTCGGGCAGCAGGTCTCTGTTGTCGGTGCTCGTACGATCCTCGGCCGCTTCGCGGAGACGTACGGAACTGCCGTCACCTTCGACCTCGCCGCGGCGCACGGGCTCACCCACGCGTTCGCAACGCCAGAGGCACTGGCCGAGGCCGACGACACGTCGCTGAGCATGCCGCGATCACGTGCCCGGGCACTGATCGGCGTTGCCCAGGCAGTCGCCGACGGCAAGATCGAGCTCGATCCCGGCTCAGACCGCGAAGTCGTACGCGAAAGGCTCATCAACCTGCCCGGCATCGGCCCGTGGACGGCCGACTACATCAGCATGCGAGCCCTAGCCAATCCCGACGTCATGCTCGAGACCGACTTGATCATCAAGCGCATTCTCGAGCGCCACGGCGTCGACGCAGACCGAACCGAACGATGGAAGCCCTGGCGTTCCTACGCCGCAATGCACCTGTGGCGCAACAGCGCCGACCCTGAGAGGACTGAAGCATGAGCACACGATGGATGGACTCACCGATCGGTGGCCTGCGCATTCACGCGTCGGCCGGACTGATCACCGCGATCGACTTCGGCGCGGCCAAGCCGCGCAAGGAGCGCACGGCCGACCCGCTGCTCGACGAGGCAGAAGCGCAGCTGACCGCGTACTTCAACGGCGAGCTCAAGGACTTCAACCTGCCGCTCGCGAGTGAGGGATCGGAGTTCCAGAAGAAGGTATGGGGTGAGCTTCGGCGCATCCCGTACGGCGAGACCGCCAGCTATGGCGACATCGCCCGACGACTCGGCTACGAGCCGGTGATCTCGAGGGCTGTGGGTGCGGCCAACGGCGCCAACCCCATCCCGATCATCGTTCCGTGCCATCGCGTCATCGGCGCTGACGGCTCGCTGACCGGGTATGCCGGGGGACTGGATCGCAAGAAGATCCTGCTCGACCTCGAGACGCCGGGCTTGTTCTGAGTCACCTTTTGTTCATCTTGGACTGGCATGATCCCGCCATGGCGAAATCAAAGGACAAGAAGCCCAGCAAGTCCAAGAAGTCGAGCAAGCCCGGCGCAGATGAGTTGAAGGCCGCCAAGGCGACGATCAAGAAGCTCCAGGCGACGATCGCCCAGCTCGAGAAGGCGGCGAGCAAGGCTGCCAAGAAGGCCAGGGACAAGGCACCCAAGATCAAGGCGCCGACGGTCAAGGGCACCAAGCTCGTACCCAAGGACGTGGCTCCGAAGGCGGCAGCCAAGCCGGCATCCGCGCCGGCCAAGAAGGCAGCCCCAGCCAAGAAGGCAGCCCCAGCCAAGAAGGCAGCCCCAGCCAAGAAGGCAGCGCCTTCAGGAGACCCGCGTACGGTCGCGCAACTGCGCGCCCTCGCCAAGGCCAAGGGTGTCGCAGGCTATTCGTCGATGCGCAAAGACCAGCTGGTCGCCGCGCTCAAGTAGTTAGCTGCTGCGGCGGAGCGTCTGCGACAGGCGCTCTGCGGCAGCAACGACGGCCGGGGCGTGCATACGACCGGGCTGACGCGTGAGGCGTTCGAGCGGACCTGACACCGACACTGCGGCGACGACCTTGCCGGAGGGGGAGCGGACCGGCGCTGACACCGAGCCGACGCCGTTCTCGCGTTCGCCGACGCTCTGGGCCCAGCCACGACGGCGTACGGCCGACAACTCGGCAGCGGAGAACGTTGCCTTGAGCAGGCCCTTGTTCATGCGCTCGGGGTCTTCCCACGACAGCAGGATCTGCGCGGCAGAGCCGGCGTTCATGGTCAGCTGGCCACCAACGGGGATCGAGTCACGCAGGCCGGTAGGACGATCGGCGGCAGCAACACATACGCGGAAGTCACCCTGGCGGCGAAACAGCTGAGCCGACTCACCGGTGATGTCGCGCAGGCGAGCGAGTACAGGTCCGGCGGCAGCGAGGAGGCGGTCCTCGCCAGCGGCGGCAGCGAGCTCGCCCAGGCGCGGGCCGAGGATGAAGCGCCCTTGCATGTCGCGGGCGACAAGGCGATGGTGTTCGAGTGCAACGGCGAGACGGTGTGCCGTCGGGCGGGCGAGACCGGTGCTGGTCACCAGTCCGGCCAGCGTGGCGGGTCCTGGCTCCAAAGCAGCCAAGACAAGTGCCGCTTTGTCGAGAACGCCGACTCCGCTAGAGTTGTCCATGTCTTGATACTGCCGTATCGCATAGTGAGACGCAAGCCTGACGCACGAGGAGAATCATGGGCAAGACACTTGCCGAGAAGATCTGGGACGAACACGTCGTACGCAGCCACGAAGGCGAGCCCGACCTCCTTTATGTAGATCTCCACCTCATTCACGAGGTGACCAGCCCCCAGGCTTTCGACGGTCTCCGCATTTCCGGTCGCACGGTTCGCCGGCCCGACCTGACCCTCGCCACTGAGGACCACAACATCCCGACGACCGACCTCGACAAGCCGATCGCCGACCTCGTGTCGCGTACGCAGGTCGAGACGCTCCGCCGCAACTGCGAGGAGTTCGGTGTCCGCCTGCACCCCATGGGTGACATCGACCAGGGCATCGTCCACGTCGTCGGCCCGCAGCTCGGCCTGACCCAGCCCGGTATGACGATCGTGTGCGGCGACTCGCACACCTCGACGCACGGCGCTTTCGGCTCGATCGCATTCGGTATCGGTACGTCCGAGGTCGAGCACGTACTCGCCACACAGTCGCTCTCGCAGGCCAAGCCCAAGATGATGGCCGTCGAAGTTGTCGGCGACCTGCCCGTCGGCTCCACCGCCAAGGACTTGATCCTCGCGCTCATCACGCAGGAGACCACCGGCGGCGGCCAGGGCTACATCGTCGAATACCGCGGCGACGCGATCCGCGCACTGTCGATGGAAGCTCGCATGACGATCTGCAACATGTCGATCGAGTGGGGCGCCAAGGCCGGGCTCATCGCACCGGACCAGACGACGTACGACTACCTCAAGGGCCGCCCGAGCGCGCCGACCGGCGCCGACTGGGATGCCGCTGTCGCGCACTGGGACAGCTTGGTCACCGACGACGACGCCGAGTTCGACAAGACGATCACGATCGACGCGTCGACCATCACGCCGTTCGTCACCTGGGGCACCAACCCCGGCCAGGGCGTGCCGCTGTCGGGCAACGTTCCCGACCCGGCCTCGTTCGAGGACGACAACGAGCGCATCGCCGCCGAGAACGCCCTCGTCTACATGGGGCTCACCGCTGGCACGCCGATGAAAGACATCAAGGTCGACACGGTCTTCATCGGCTCGTGCACCAACGGTCGTATCGAGGACCTCCGCGTTGCGGCCTCGCTGATCGAAGGCCACAAGGTCGCCGCTGACACCCGGATCCTCGTCGTACCGGGATCCGTACGCGTACGTCTGCAAGCCGAGCAGGAAGGCCTCGACGTCATCTTCAAGGACGCCGGAGCCGAATGGCGTGGCGCTGGCTGCTCGATGTGCCTCGGCATGAACCCCGACCAGCTCGCGGTCGGTGAGCGCAGCGCGTCGACCTCCAATCGCAACTTCGAGGGACGTCAGGGCAAGGGTGGCCGTACGCACCTCGTCTCGCCCGATGTCGCCGTTGCAACAGGCATCCTCGGACACCTCGCCGGTCCTGCTGACCTGGCTGAGCTCGCAAAGGCAGGTAACTGACCATGGAGAAGTTCTCGTCTCACACTGGTGTTGGCGCCCCGCTTCGTCGCAGCAATGTCGACACCGACCAGATCATCCCCGCCGTGTGGCTCAAGAAGGTCACTCGCGACGGCTTCGAAGAGGGACTGTTCTCGGCTTGGCGCAACGATCCTTCGTTCGTGCTCAACCAGGACGCCTTCAAGAACGCGACCGTCCTCGTCGCCGGCCCCGACTTCGGTACGGGTTCGTCGCGCGAGCACGCCGTCTGGGCGCTGCAGAACTACGGCTTCAAGGTCGTCATCTCGCCGCGCTTCGGTGACATCTTCCGCGGCAACTCCGGCAAGGCCGGCCTGCTCGCGGCTCAGGTCGACGACAAGGTTGTCCAGCGTCTGTGGGACTACCTCGACGAGAACCCCGGCGCGTCGATCACGATCGATCTCGAGACTCGTACGGTCAAGGCCGGCGAGGGCCCCGACGCGATCGAGGACTCGTTCACGATCGACGACTACACGCGTTGGCGCCTGCTTGAGGGACTCGACGACGTCGGCATCACGCTGAGCCACGAGGACGACATCGTCGCGTACGAAGCGAAGCGCCCCAGCTTCAAGCCTGCAACGCTCTGATCAGTTCCATATCTTGATGCCGGTGATGGTGTCGCCGTCAGTCTCGACGAATACGCGCTGACCGACACGTAGGTGGCGGATGTGCTCTGCCAGTGTCGCCGCGCCGAATTCCATCGGCATGCCCTCGTCGGTCAGGAGCTTTCCTGAACGATCCGCGGGGTCGAAGCTGGAGACGGTGCCTTGCATGCCCTCACCCTAGTGGCGGTGGCTCGGGGTTAGGCTCGCCCTCATGCAGAAACGTGTCGTCCCGCGCACCACACGGGTCATCGCATTCTTCCTGCGTCCGCTGTTTCGGATCTTCTCAAAGCGTGACTATGCAGGGGTCGAGAATCTGCCCGAGGGCGGATATGTACTCGCGCCCAATCACCTCTCGCATCTCGATCCGCTGTTCATCGCGCTCTTCATGCTCGACAACAACGTGCCGCCGCGATTCCTCGGCAAGGACACGATCATGGACCTGCCCGTGATCGGTCGGATCCTCCGATCGGCGGAGCAGATCCCGGTCTATCGCAGCACCGAAGGCGCCGCTGAGTCGCTGCGTGCCGCCGTCGCAGCGGTCAATGACGGCCAGATCATCACGATCTACCCCGAGGGCACGATCACTCGCGATCCTGCCGCATGGCCGATGAGCGGCCGGACGGGCGCCGTACGCGTGGCGCTGGCGAGCGGCAAGCCGTTGATCCCGGTCATGCAGTGGGGCCCTCAGGCGGTCCTATGGCCGTACTCCAAGCGCCTCAGGCTTCTCCCGCGCAAGACGATCCACGTGCGGGTCGGCAAGCCGATGGACCTCAGCGCGTACGAAGGCAAGCCGCTCACCGAAGAGCTCCTTCATGCGGCAACTGACGAGCTGATGGACACCCTTACTGCCATGATGTCTGAGGTACGTGGAGAGCTTCCCTCGACACCGAGGATCGACATTCACACGTTGAGCAAGCCCCGGAGCAATTACAAGGGGCAGAACTACAAGCGATTGGACTCCTGACAATGGCCAAGACAGCCGTGATGGGTGCAGGGTCCTGGGGCACCGCGTTCGCTCTGGTGCTCGCTGATGCCGGCAACGACGTATGCATGTGGGGTCGCCGCGAAGAGCTCTGCGAGACGATCAACTCCAAGCACGAGAACACCGACTACCTTCCCGGCATCGCTCTCCCAGAGACCATCACAGCGACGCACAATCCGGCCAAGGCGCTCGAGGGTGCGGAGATCGTCGTGCTCGCCGTACCGTCACAGCAGCTGCGCTCGAACCTCGAGTCGTGGAGCAAGCACATCCCCGCCGACGCCGTCATGGTCAGCCTCATGAAGGGCGTCGAGCTCGGCACCCACAAGCGCATGAGCGAGGTCATCGCCGAGATCACTGGCGCCGGACCTGAGCGCATTGCCGTTGTCTCCGGCCCCAACCTTGCCAAGGAGATCGCCAACCGCGAGCCTGCCGCCAGCGTGGTGGCGTGCACCGATCAGGCGGTTGCTGAGCGCATCCAGAAGGCGTGCCACACAGCAGCATTCCGTCCCTACTCGATGACGGACGTGATCGGCTGCGAGCTTGCCGGCACCGCCAAGAACATCATCGGCCTCGCAGTCGGCGTGTGCGTCGGCCTCGGCTATGGCGACAACACGAAGGCGTCTGTGATCACGCGAGGCCTCGCGGAGGCAGCCCGGCTCGGCGCAGCAATTGGCGCTGATCCGGTCACGTTCATGGGTCTGGCGGGTATGGGCGACCTCGTCGCCACCTGCTCGTCGCCGCTGTCGCGCAACCGTACGTTCGGCGAGAAGCTCGGCGAAGGTATGTCGGTCGAGGAAGTGACGGCGCAGACCCGCCAGGTGGCTGAGGGCGTGAAGTCCTGCCAGTCCGTCAGCGAGCTCGCAGCCATGTATGGCGTCGAGATGCCGATCGTCGAGCACGTCGCGGCGCTGATCGCCGGCAAGATGACCCCGAACGAGCTCGTCTCAGCCCTGATCTCGCGACAGGCAAAGCCCGAAAAGGTCTAACCCCTCGCTCGCTAAGGAGCGAAGCGACTGGGAGGGGCGAGGAACGAGCCCCGAAGCGTGGTGAGTTCGAGGGCTCGAGCGAGCCTCTAGTCGCACGCCCCTTCGCTTCGCTCCCGCTCCTCGCAGAGCTCGTCGCTAGGGGGGCGGGGTGCGGCTAGTTCGTCGCGGCGAGGACGTTCTGGATATCGATCCAGAGGTCCTCAACATCTTCGATGCCGACCGAGAGTCGAATCAGTCCCTCTGGGACGGACTCAGACTCACCAGGGTGACGGCGACGGCGCTCCCACGTCGACTCCACACCGCCGAGGCTGGTGGCGTACGTGATGATGTCGCTCTGCTCAGTCATCTTCTGCGCGACCTGCGGGCCGCCGACGACTTCGAGAGCGATGATCGTGCCGAAGCCGGGGTAGCGCGACGAGCTGATGAGCCGGTGTGCCGACAGGCGCTTGTGCAGTTCCTTGGCGTTTGCCTCGGCGCGGTCGAGCCGAACGTGGAGCGTGCGGATGCCGCGAGCAGCCAGCCAGGTCTCCATGGCTCCGGGGATTGCGCCGAGCGTTGACCGGCGCTTCTCGATCGCCTTGTGGGCGCGTTCGCTGTTGGTGACGATCGCACCCAGCACCACGTCGCTGTGCCCTGACAGCAGCTTGGATGCGGAGTGGACGACGAAGTCGGCGCCGAGCTCGAGTGGGCGCTGGCGCAGGGGAGTGGCGAAGGTGTTGTCGACCGCGACCGCGGTGCCGGACTTGGCGGCGGCATGTGTGATGGCTTCGATATCGGCGATCTGGAGTCCCGGGTTGGTGGGCGACTCGATCCAGACGAGCGCAGCGCTCTCGGACGCGGCGATGATCTCGGCTGTGTTGTCCATGTCGACGAGGCGGAGCTCGATCTGACCGCGGCGCGCACGCTCCTTGAGCTGGTCGACCGTGCCGTAGTAGGCACCACGGGGGGCGACAACCACAGACTTGGCCGGCACGAGATCAAAGAGCGCAGTGGAGGCAGCTATGCCCGATGCGAACGCGAGCGCACGCCCACCTTCGAGGGCACCGAGCACCTGCTCAAACGAGTCCCAGGTCGGATTGCCGTGGCGTCCGTACTCGGACTGACCACCCGGAACCAGCGCGCTGGCAAGCGTGATCGGTGCGTTGAGCGGGCCCCCTGGCACGCGGTTTGGCCGTCCCGCGCCGACCGCAATGGTCGAGGGCGAGAGATCGTGTCCGTGCATGCGCCCCATTGTGACACTGACCGGTATCTTGGTCCGCAATGAGCCTCTCGATGGACCCCTCAGTCGACAAGCCCCGCCTGGCCGTGATCTTTGGCGGTCGTTCCAGCGAACATGGCGTCTCCTGCCTCACGGCGCGCGAGGTGCTCGCTGTGATCGATCGCGAGAAGTACGACGTACAGCCGATCGGCATCACCCGTGAGGGTGACTGGGTGTCCGAAACGGCCGAATGGCCGGACCTCGAGCCAGGCACGCTGCCCGAGGTGCGCGCCGGCAACGCCGCATTCACCTGGGAAGCTCTGCACGAGTTCGATGCCGTTTTCCCGCTGCTCCACGGCCCGTGGGGCGAAGACGGCACGATCCAGGGCCTGCTCGAGATGGCGAATGTCCGCTACGTCGGCGCCGGCGTCCTCGCCAGTGCCGTCGGTATGGACAAGCCGTTCACCAAGACCGTGTTCTCCGCTGGCGGTCTGCCGCAGATCCCGTACGTCACGATCCAGCTGTGGCAGTGGAAGAGCCAGCACGATCGGGTGATTGCCCGGATCAAGGCACTCGGCCTGCCGGTGTTCGTCAAGCCGGCCCGCGCAGGATCAAGCTCGGGCGTGATGATGGTCGACTCGTGGGACGAGCTCGACGGTGCCGTCGCCAAGGCTCAGGACTTCGATCCCAAGGTTGTCGTCGAAGCCGCCGCCAAGAACAAGCGCGAGCTCGAGTGCGCTGTCATGCAGCAGCCGGACGGTACGCCGATCGCCAGTGTCGTCGGCGAGATCACCGTCGCCGAAGAGTCCAACCATGAGTTCTATGACTTCGAGGCGAAGTACCTCGACGGCACCAGCGTCAACATCGTGCCCGCCGACATCTCGACGACGTTGAGCGAGCGGATCCGTACCTACGCGGTGCAGGCGTTCGAGGCGATCGGTGCCGAAGGCCTGGCGCGCGTCGACTTCTTCGACACATCAGACGGCCTGATCATCAACGAGATCAACACGATGCCCGGATTCACCCCATTCTCGATGTTCCCGTTGCTGTGGGAGGCGAGTGGTGTGCCGTACGCCGAGCTCGTCGATCGCCTGATCCAGCTGGCGCTCAACCGCGACACAGGTCTGCGCTAGACGCAGGCCTTGACCACCGGGTCGTGCTTGAGCACGGACGGTGCGATGTCGACCAATGCGTCGGCGGCCGGGTCGTATGCGGCCGGCACCTCGACGCTGATGAAGAACTGGCGACCGATCGTCGTGAACAGGTAGCCGTCCGCGATCTTCTCGGTGAACCAGCCGACATCGGCGACCATGTCGCAGCGTGATGTCGCCAGGAGCTCATCTGGCTTGGTGACGCCGCAGCGCAGGATGATCGCTGGATCACCCCATGCCGTGGCCTTCGAACCCTTCACGAGCACCTGCTTCTGACCCGCAACCTTCTGGACGCCGTCGGCGTACAGGGCTTTGCAGTCAGCGTCGGTGTCAGGCGTCGTGGGGTACGTGTCCACCACGAGCCCCGAACTGCACCCCGCGAGCAACAGCAGCGCGGGCAGGAGTCGCTTCACGCGTCAGATGCGCACAATCGGGCAGGTCAGCGTGCGGGTGATGCCGGGAACGCCCTGCACCTTGGTGACGACCATGGCGCCAAGCTCATCGACGCTGGCGCCCTCGGCGCGGACGATGACGTCGTACGGGCCGGTGACGTCCTCGGCCATCGTGACGCCCTCTATGTCGGCGATTGCCCGGGCGACATCGGCCGCTTTGCCGACCTCGGTCTGGACGAGGATGTAGGCCTGAACAGCCATCATGAAACTCCTTCGTGGGGGCGAGACTTGCCACGGTATCCGATGCCTCCCGCGTCCGACCCGCTACCTGCGCCACAATGCCCCTATGGACTCTGGTGCAGGTGGTGAACCGACAGTCGGTGAGGTTGGCGAATTCGGGCTGATCGAGTTGATCCGCCAGGGCATCGGCACCAGCAAGCACGTGTTGATCGGGCCTGGCGATGACGCCGCGTACCTAGCAACCAGTGACGGCAAGGTTCTCGTGTCGACCGATCTGCTGGTGGAGAACCGGCACTTCCGGCGCGACTGGTCGAGCCCGTACGAGATCGGTCGCAAGGCGGCCGCGTGCAACCTTTCGGACATCAACGCCATGGGAGGTGTGGCGACCGGGCTGACGATCGGCTTCGGAGCTCCCGCAGACCTGCCGGTGGCGTGGGCCGTCGACATGGTGCGAGGTTTCGAGGAGGAGTGCTCGAAGGTCGGCGCCCATATCGTCGGCGGTGACGTCACGGCGTCAGACCTGATCATCCTTGCGGTGACAGCACTCGGCGACGCCGTACGACCTGTGCGTCGCGATGGTGCACTGCCGGGCGATGTCGTCGCGTTCGCAGGCCAGCTCGGACTCGCTGGCGCCGGATTCGCTGCGCTCAGTCGCGGATTCCGCTCGCCGCGCGCCGCCGTGGATGCGCACCGAATCCCCACCCCGCCGTATGCGGCCGGGCCCCAGGCAGCGAATGCGGGAGCAACCGCAATGACCGACATCAGTGACGGGTTGCTGGCCGACCTCGGTCACATCGCTGAGTCCAGTGGTGTCGCCATCGACCTCACGTCGTCAGCGTTCACGCTTCCCGAGCCGGTTGTCACGGTCGGAGAGGCCCTTGGTGCAGACGGCATGGCGTTCATGCTCACCGGCGGCGACGACTACGCGTTGGTCGCCACATTCAGCTCCGAAACGACCCTGCCGAAGGGCTGGACGCGCATCGGCGTCGTATCCGACGGCTCGGGTGTGACAGTCGACGGCAAGCCGTACGAAGGCCCTGCGGGCCACCAGCACTGGCGCTAGATCAGCGCTGGATCTTGGCGAAGGGTTGGGCAGCCTCGAGCTCGTACGCGATCTCCAGCAGCGTCTGCTCGTCACCGTGATCAGCCGAGATGTGTACGCCGATCGGCATGTCCGCGGACGACCGACCGAGCGGTAGCGAGATTGCCGGTCCACCGGACGCGTTGTTGAGCGGGGTGAACGCTGCGTAGTTGATCAGGCGCTCGAAGACGACGGGGAAGTCGACGGCGGGGGACAGGTGTCCCAGCTCAGGCGTCGCGTAGGCGAGCGTCGGCGACAGAATCACGTCGACGTCCGCGAATGCCTGGTGATAGACCTGCGTCGATCGCTTGAGTCCGCGGATCGCGGCCGGAGTACGCCACGCATTGCGCTTGAACGTCTTGGCCAGTCCGCGGGTGAACGGATCGGTGAGGGTCTTGTCGAAGTCGGGGCTCATGACCCGCTTGCCGAAGTGCTGCGTTGAGAACGCCAGCATCGCCCAGTAGTGCTTGAAGTCCTCCATGAACTTCTGATCAACCGGGAGCTCGACCTCGACGACGTCGTGACCGAGCGACGTGAGGAGGCCAGCGGTGTGCTCGACCGCCTTGCGGGTGTCGTCGTCAGTGGAGAAACCGGTGATCGAGTCGACGATCAGGCCGATCTTCAGTCGACGATCCGACGGCCCTTCGACCAATCCGAGCTCGGGCATTCCGGCGGCGGCCTGGTGGATCTGGGTCGCAGCCATGAAGTGCGCGGTGTCGCGTACAGACCGCGTCACGACTCCGTTGGAGATGATGTCGACCGGCAGCGAGGCTGCGGCGTGAGCGGGTGCGACGCGACCGCGGGTGGGCTTGAGGCCCACGAGACCGCATGCGGCTGCCGGGATACGAATCGAGCCGCCGCCATCGTTGGCGTGGGCGATTGGTACGACGCCAGACGCCACGAGAGCTGCGGCGCCACCCGAGGATGCGCCTGCCGAGTAGCCGGTGTTCCAGGGGTTGCGGGTCGGCGGGAGCGTGGCGTACTCAGTGCTGGCGTTGAATCCGAACTCCGGCATCGTCGACTTGCCGAGCATGGTGAACCCGGCTGACAGGAACTGGTCAGTGAACGCTTCGTTCTTGGTTGCCACACGCGACTTCACCGCAAGTGAGCCCTGGTCGGTCGTGAGCCCTTCGACCTCGGTGTTGTCCTTGACGAAGCTGGGCACGCCGGACAGAAGTCCGGGGGCGGGGTTGTCGGCAGCCTTCAGTGCCCGATCGAAGTCGGGTACCTGAATGGCGTTGATGGCCGGGTTGACGGCCTCGGCGCGGGCGATCGCGGCTTCTGCAGCTTCGCGTGCGCTGATGGTGCCTGCAGCAATGGCAGCGGCGACCCCGACTGCGTCGAGGTCGCCGAGAGCGTCATCGGTGAAGGCGTGTACTCGGGAGTTGGTCTCGTTGGTCACGAGAAGACTCTAGACGGCGATCCGTAGGACCACTCGCCGTTCGACCGGTACAGGTCCAGAGAGAAACGAGTTAGCGGCTGACCTTGCCGGCCTTGAGGCACGACGTGCAGACATTGACGCGCTTCGGGGTGCCCTCAACCACAGCGCGAACACGCTGGATGTTGGGATCGAAACGACGCTTCGTGCGTCGGTGCGAGTGGGAGACGTTGTGGCCGAAGCCGGGTCCCTTGCCGCACACATCACAAACCGCAGCCACGGCGAACTCCTGTTGAATCAGATTGCTTGGACGAATGTGGGTGCCGCCGACGCATGCATCAGCAGACAACCGCTCAAGAATAGCCGATCACTCGACGCTGACGCGAATCGCGTTGGGTCCGCTGGGTGCGCGGTGGTGACCGATAGCCTCGCCCCATGGGCCTCACCCTCAACTCCACGGCGTTTCGGGCGTGGACTCAGCTGTGCGCTGAAGCCCTTTCTGTCGCTCGGGCCGAGATCGATGCCCTCAACGTGTTCCCGGTCCCTGATGGCGACACCGGCACGAACGCGTACCTGACCTTCGTGTCCGGCGCAGACGCAGTCAACGCGCTTCCCAGGGGCACGGAGCTTCAGGCGCTGGTCAAGGCGTACGTCGATGGGCTGCTCACGGGCGCCAAGGGCAATACCGGCGTGATCCTGTCGCAGCTCGTACGCGCCTGCTTCTCTGACCTCGACCTCGCGAGCAACGTGACTGCCACCGATGTTGCTGCGTCGTTCGTCGCCGCCGCCGACGCTGCGTATGCCGCGGTCGGCGTACCGGTCGAGGGCACGATCCTCTCGGTGGCCCGCGCTGCTGCCGTCGGAGCCACGGAGGCTGCTGAGGCAGGCGTCGATGGCCGTACGGTCTTCGGCAAAGCCGCCAACTCGGCTCGCGTTGCATTGGCGCGCACACCGGAGCAGATGGAAGTGCTGGCCCGCGCTGGCGTCGTCGACGCAGGCGGCCGTGCGCTGGTCGTCGTGCTCGATGCCACGGAGCAAGCCCTCACCGGACGCGTGCCGGAGAAGGTCACCGCGCCCGTGCCCGTGCCGGTTCTCGTACCCGGCGATGACCTCAGCGCCGATGGACCCTCGTACGAGGTGATGTACCTGCTCGATGCGGATGACGACGCGATCCCTGAGTTGCGAGCGAAGCTGCTGCCGCTTGGCGACTCGCTCGTCGTGGTCGGCGGCGACCGGCTCTGGAACATCCACGTGCACGTCGACGACGTGGGTGCTGCGATCGAGGCCGGAATCGCGGCCGGTCGGCCCTACCGGGTCACCGTCACCCACTTCGCCGACCAGATCGCGCAGCGCCCCAAGGGCGGGCGCGTGGTTATCGCTGCGACAACAGGCGCTGGTCTCACGGCGCTGTGCGAGGAAGCCGGAGCGCAACCGCTCGCATTTACGCGCGAAGCGCCGCTGACGGTCGCCGCAATGAGTGCATCGCTCAAGGACTCGGGCGCCGACGAGATCATCGTGCTGCCCAACAACTACCGCTACATCGGCCAGTTTGAAGCCGCAGCGCAGGCGGCGCGACAGGACGGCATACGTGTGGCTGTCATCCCGACCACCGCCCAAGTGCAGGGACTCGCAGCGTTGGCCGTTCACGATCCGGGCCTTGGCTTTGACGAGGTTGTCGTTGCCATGTCGAGCGCTGCCGCGCATACGCAGCACGGCGCCGTCACGATCGCGACCGAGCCCGGTATGACGATGGTCGGACCGTGCAAGCCAGGTGACGTACTCGGCGTGATCGCCGGTGACTTCGCGGTTGTCGGCAACGACGTGTTCGAGGTGACCGTCGAAGTGCTCGATCGCATCCTGTCGCCGGGCGGCGAGATGGTGACCGTCGTGCTTGGCGAGGGCGGCGCCGACGGCGTCGAGGCGCACCTGACCGAGCACCTGCGCCAGGCCCGACCGGACGTCGACCTCGTGGTCTATGACGGGGGCCAGGAGAACTACCCGCTCTTCATCGCGGTCGAGTGATGGTCGGCCTCGACACCAAGCTCGGCAACATCCTTGGCGACAAGACGGCCAAGCCATTGGCCACGGCGTTCGAGATGAAGACCGTCGGCGATCTGCTGCGGCACTACCCGCGCCGGTACGCCGAGCTCGGCAAGCTCACCGATCTCTCCGAGCTGGTGGTCGGCCAGCACGTCACGATCATGGCCCGCATTGACTCGGTCAAGAACCACTCGTTCGGGTCGGGCGGTCGGCGTACGCGTACGGAGGTTGTCGTCACGGACGGCACCGGATATCTCACGCTGACGTTCTTCCAGCAGGCCTGGCGGCTCAAGTCGATGGTCCCCGGCACGCTGGGTCTCGCTGCCGGTGAGGTGACCGAGTTCAACCGCAAGCTCCAGCTCACGCACCCCGACTGGGAGTCGATCGAAGCGTCCGACGATCCGACCGAGGCGAGTCGGCTGAGCCGCGGCATCATCCCGATCTACAAGGCCACCGCCAAGATGGCGACCTGGAAGATCGAACGCTGCGTCGGTATGTGCCTCGATGCAATCGACCCAGTCGCTGATCCGCTGCCAACCGACGTACGAGACCCGCGTGGGTTCTTTGACCTGATGGGCTCGTTCGAGGCAATCCACCGTCCTCGCAATGCGAAGGACTGGCAGCGTGCTCGAGATCGCTTCCGGTTCGAGGAAGCGTTCGTCGTACAGACCGTGTTCGCGCAGCGGCGTCTCGCGGTCGAGAACGAGCGCGCGAAGGCGCGACCAGTCGCGCCGGGGGGACTGCGCGAGCGGTTCGAGCAGCAGCTCCCGTTCACGTTGACTGCCGGTCAGAGCGGGGTTCTCGCTGAGATTGCCGCGGACATCGAGAAACCCCATCCGATGCACCGACTGCTCCAGGGCGAGGTGGGTTCCGGTAAGACGATCGTGGCTCTGCTCGCGATGCTCCAGGTCATCGACTCAGGCGGCCAAGCGGCCCTGCTCGCGCCCACAGAAGTACTGGCATCGCAGCACTATCGGGCAATCACCGGGCTGCTGGGGGATCTTGCCAAAGGCGGCATGCTCGGCGGCGCCGATGGGGCCACCCGCGTACGGCTGCTGACTGGCTCGATGGGTGCCAAGGCGCGCAACGAGTCGCTCCTCGATGCTGCGTCCGGCGAAGCCGGGATCGTGGTTGGTACGCATGCCTTGATCCAGGATCACGTGCAGTTCGCCGAGCTTGGACTCCTTGTTGTCGACGAGCAACACCGCTTTGGCGTCGAGCAACGGTCAGCGCTGGTCGACCGCGCCGAAGTGACGCCCCACGTACTCGTCATGACTGCAACGCCGATCCCACGAACCATCGCGATGAGCGTCTTCGGCGACCTCGAAGTGTCGACGCTGCGAGAGCTCCCGGCAGGGCGCCAACCGATCCAGACCACCGTCGTACCGTCTGATCGCCGTTCATGGCTCGACCGCGCGTGGGAACGCGTACGTGAAGAAGTCGGCAACGGCCGTCAGGCGTACGTCGTGGTCTCGCGCATCGGTGAGGGCGGCGAGGTCGATGACAAGGACACCCGCTCGCTGGTCGAGCTGGCAGATGAGCTGACAGCTGGGCCGCTCCAGGGTCTGCGAGTTGGCAGCCTTCACGGCCGCATGAGTTCTGAGGAGAAGGACGCAGCCATGAACTCGTTCTCCGGCGGCTCTCTCGACGTACTCGTCGCAACGACGGTCGTCGAGGTTGGCGTCGACGTACCCAACGCCACCGTCATGGTGATCATGGACGCCGATCGATTCGGAATGTCGCAGCTTCACCAGCTACGAGGACGCGTGGGACGAGGCAGCGAGAAGGGTCTCTGCCTGTTGGTGACGTCAGCCGAGGAGGGCTCGCCGGCACGCGAGCGCCTTGATGCAGTCGCCGGCACCAATGACGGCTTCGAGCTCTCGCGGCTCGACGTCGAGCTCCGTCGCGAAGGTGACGTCTTGGGCGCCCGTCAATCCGGTGTGCGTTCGAGCCTGCGCCTGCTGTCGGTCGTACGCGACGGTGAAATCATTGATGAAGCGCGTACTGCTGCCGAACTTGTGGTCGCCGCCGATCCGTCGCTGTCGTGCCACCCAGCACTCGCCGATGCCGTCGCCGATCTGGAGCGTTCCGAGCAAGCCGACTACCTGGAGCGCACATGACCGAGCGCCAGCGAGGTCACGACAAGGCTGTCATGTCGTCGTTTCCGTACGCTCCTTTTCCGACGGAGATGACGACATGACCCGCATCATCGCCGGCGCGTACGGCGGACGACAGATCAAGACACCCAAGGGCGACGGAACGAGGCCGACGAGCGATCGAGTCCGCGAGGCGCTGTTCTCATCGCTCGAGTCCGAGCTGGGTGGCTTCGACGGCTTGCGCGTACTCGACCTCTTCGCCGGATCGGGCGCCCTTGGCCTCGAGTCGCTTTCGCGGGGAGCGATCCACGCCACGTTCGTCGAATCGGATGCTCGAGCCGCGGCGGTCGTGAAGCAGAACATCGAAGCGCTGGGTGCGCCCGGAGTCGTCGTCCGTACGACAGTCGAGCGCTATCTGACCACCTTGCCCGGCGAGCCCTTTGATCTGGTCTTCCTCGACCCGCCGTACGCGGTGACGACAGATGCCGTCTCGGAGTTCGTATCGTCGCTCACCGACGTCTGGACGGCGCCAGACGCGCTGTTTGTCGTCGAGCGCTCCACCCGCGATCCCTTCGTGTGGCCAGAGGGTGTCGAAGGTCTCAGGAACAAGAAGTACGGAGAGACGACGCTTTGGTACGGTCGCTGACATGACGAAGGTCGTGTGCCCCGGCTCGTTTGACCCCGTGACCAATGGTCACCTCGACATCATCGAACGCGCTGCGCGCCTGTTCGACGAGGTTGTCGTTGCGGTGCTGGTCAACGAGTCAAAGCAGGGACTGTTCTCGATCGAGGAGCGCAAGGACCTGTTGGCCGAGGCCACCTCGCACCTGCCCAATGTCTCGGTCGCTTCGTTCAAGGGTCTTTTGGTCGACTTCTGCACCGCCAACGGCATCGCTGCGATCGTCAAGGGTCTGCGCGCTGTCACGGACTTCGACTACGAGCTCCAGATGGCGCAGATGAACGGCAGCCTCACCGAGGTCGACACAGTGTTCATCCCGACGACTCCCGAGTACTCGTTCCTCGCATCAAGCTTGGTCAAGGAAGTTGCCAAGCACGGTGGAGACGTTTCTGGCCTCGTCCCCGACTTCGTCCTGGACAAGCTCAAAGCCAAATTCGCTTAGGCGGGTACTCCGTTCCCTAAGGAGGCCGTCCGCGGCCGACTGGGAGCGAGCTCCCTCCCGCGACTTCGTCGCTAGGGGCCGGAAAGTTCGGCGATCAGGGCTTCGGCCAGCGCTCTTGCTGCGTCGGGGTCGACGTATGGGGGAGCGAGACAGCCGGTCTCCAGGTCCTCCAACGAAACCCCGTCGGGCACGACAGCTGTGTCGCCACGCTGCGCGACATGACGTGAGCGTTCGTGGACGATCAGCTCGTGAGTCGCTCGCTGGCAGTCACCGCTCTGCTTGATGTCAGCGAGAGTGACGACGACCGATTCCCAGAGCGCCTGGCGCACTTCGTCGGAGAACTCGGTGGTCTGGAGGAGTTCGCAGCGGTAGACGACGCGGCGCAGCTCAAGCACCACGGTGTTGCGATCTACTCCCTCTCCCATTGAAAGATGCTACGAGCGCGGCAGGTTCGCCGTGGCGAAACGTCCGGATCAGTCGGGCAGGATCGGCATGGCATCTCGATCGGGCCGCCCGACTTGCACGGCCCGGCGGAGCGACTTCGAACCGAACTTGTCGCGGATGGCGTCGACTGCGTCATCGATCGTCGCCCCGCCGACCACGTCGATCGGCAGCGCGAGTTGCATTGGGTTGTCGTCGAGCGATCCAACCGAGACGCCGATCAGGGTGATGCCCTTCTCGGCAATCGCCGCTGCGCGTGAGGCAAGCAGTTGGCGAGCGACATCGAGGATCGTCAGCGTATGAGCGGTGGGACGCGGCAACGTATGCGAACTCGTTGAGCGGGTGAAGTCACCGAACCGCAGCCGGATGGTGACCGTACTTCCCGTACGACCCGCTGTTCGCATGCGACCAGCGACGCGGTCGACGAGTCCCAGCAGGGTCAGATCCAGCTCTTCGGCGGTGTGATGGCCGCGGCCGATCGCGTGCTGAGCTCCCATGGAACCTCGGCGCTTGCCCACGACCACAGGCCGTGGGTCACGGTTGTGCGCCAACGCATGCAGGTGATGGCCACTGCCAGGTCCGAGCAGCTGGACCAGCTCGCCTTCGTACATCGCTGCGACATCGCCGACCGTGTTGATGCGTGCTGCCCGAAGCTTGCCCGAGGTGACCTTGCCAACGCCCCACAGCCGCTCGACCGGCAGCGCGTGCAGGAAGTGCAGCTCGCGCTCGATCGGCACGACCAAAAGACCCTCGGGCTTGGAGACGGCGCTGGCGACCTTGGCGAGGTACTTCGTACGCGCCACACCGACCGAAATCGGCAAACCGACGCGCTCCATGACGTCCACACGGAGCTGAGCGGCGATCTCTGACGGCAGCCCGCGTATGCGCCGCAGCCCTCCAACCTCGAGGAATGCTTCATCGATCGACAATCCTTCGACCATCGGCGTCGTGTCGTGAAAGACGTCGAAAACATCGCGGCTGGCCTGCGTATATGCGTGCATACGCGGTGGCACGACGATCGCGTCAGAACAGATGCGCAGCGCCTGGCGCCCACCCATCGCCGTACGTACGCCGGCACGCTTGGCCTCGTACGAAGCGGCCATCACGACACCGCCGCCGACGATGACCGGCCGGCCCCGCAAGGACGGGTCATCACGCTGTTCGACCGAGGCGAAGAACGCGTCGAGGTCAGCGTGCAGCACTGTGCCCTCGGTCAGTGTGCTTTCACCCATGCCAGCATCGTGTCATCGAGGGCTGACACTAGGTTTCGACCTTCCTGGCGCCTTCGGCGCGGCACGCTCAACCTCGAGTGACGCCGCTCGCAGGGCTCGCTTGGTCACTCGATTGGCTCAGGCGTGGCTCCGCGGGTTACGATTCTCTTCGGCCTGCTTGCGGGTCGAAGATTTGTCGTGCATCTGGATGGATGGTCAAACGTGCTGTCGGGACCTCTGGTTTTCGATACCCATGAGATGGGTCGCAAACCGGGCGCCGAACGTACTTTCACCGTCACGATAGAAGCACCGGCAGATTTGGGTTACGACGTCTACGGCGTGCCCGAGGGTTCCAAGGTGGATATCGAGCTTCGGCTCGACGCCATCATGGAAGGCATCCTGGCAACAGGGACCGCCTCGGCGCGAGCAACAGGTGAGTGCGTACGGTGCCTGGACTCGATCGACAACGCTGTTGTCATCGGATTCACGGAACTTTACCTCTACGACGATGCACCCGAAGATCAGAAATCTGAAGACAGTTTCATCCTTGAGGACGAGCTACTCGACCTCGAAACCGCACTGCGGGACGCGGTGGTGCTTGCACTGCCGCACAACCCATTGTGTGGTCCGGACTGTCCGGGATTGTGTGCTGAATGTGGCGCTCGACTCGCGGACGATCCAGATCACACACACGGTGACGCGATCGACCCTCGTTGGTCGGCGTTGAGCCAGCTGGCGGACCAACCGGTCCGGACAGCCGAGACATCAGAGTCGGGGAACGTTCCCGATGACAGCAAGGAGTAGATCGTGGCAGTCCCGAAGAGGAAGATGTCGCGCAGCAACACGCGCCACCGTCGTTCGCAGTGGAAGACCACTGCAACGCAGATCGTTGATTGCGCCAACCCTGCCTGTGACTCCAAGGTGCAGCCGCACCACGCCTGCACCAAGTGCGGACAGTACGGAGCTCGCGGCGAGAGCCGCCAGGTTCTCTGATCCACCCCGACAAAACGGGGGCGTCAGTATCCACTGACGCACTCCGGGATGTCCTTGGAGTCCAGGATCTCGATCCCGGGCTCCTTCAGCATGCCCTGACGCACCGTTCGTTCGCGTACGAGAACGGTGGCGTCCCCAACAATGAGCGCCTTGAGTTCCTGGGCGACTCCGTGCTCGGTCTCGTCGTGACCGACACGCTTTTCACCAAGCACCCCGATCTGCCCGAAGGCCAGCTGGCCAAGCTACGCGCTGCGGTTGTCAGCGCGAAGGCCCTGGCTGTTGTCGCTCGTACGCTCGGCGTCGGCGACCACGTACGTCTCGGTCGCGGCGAAGAAGCCACCGGCGGTCGCGACAAGGCATCGATCCTGTCCGACACCGTCGAAGCGCTGCTTGGTGCGATCTACGTGCAGTTCGGCATCGAACGCTCCGCCGAGGTCATCCACCGCATCTTCGATCCGGTGATTGCCGATGCGGCCAAGCTCGGCGCTGGCCTCGACTGGAAGACCTCGCTCCAGGAGATCGCCGCCAACAACGATCTGGGCGTTCCTCAATACACGCTCGACGGCACGGGCCCCGATCACGACAAGACGTTCACCGCGAGCGTGAAGGTCGGCGAGCGAGTCTTTGAGGGCGGCATCGGTCCGTCCAAGAAGGAAGCCGAGCAGATGGTGGCCGAGATCGCCTGGCAGGCCATCACCCGCGACCTCGAAGCCAGTGCCTGAGCTTCCTGAAGTCGAGGTCGTGCGCCTCGGCATCACTGACCACGTCGTTGGTCGCACCATCTCGGCCGTCGAGGTCTTCGACGTGCGATCCGTACGCCGCCACCTTGCTGGACCGGCTGACTTCATTTCACGACTTGAAGGTCGTACGGTCGTCGGCGCTGCTCGACGCGGCAAGTACCTCTGGATGCAGCTCTCTGATCCTGATTTTGGGGCGAGCGACGCCGTGCTCTGCCATCTCGGGATGAGCGGCCAGTTCCTCATTGCCAATGCCGGCGACGAGCCGCCTCGCCACCTCCGCGTCTCGCTGGCGCTCGACAATGGTCGCGAGCTGCGTTTCGCTGACCAGCGCATCTTCGGCGGTATGTCCTTCAGCGAGGACGGTGCCGAGCTGCCGGACGAGATCGCCCACATCGCTCGCGATCCGCTCGACCCACTGTTTGATGCCGCTGCTTTTGCGGCTCGGCTCCGCAAGCGCGAGACCGGCGTTAAGCGCGCGATCCTCGATCAGACACTGATCTCCGGCGTCGGCAACATCTACGCCGACGAAGCGCTCTGGCGTACGCCGCTGCACTACGCCCGCAACACACGACACCTCAAGACGCGTGAGATCGAGGCGCTGCTGGGCCACATCACGCAGGTCATGCATGAGGCGCTCGAACAGGGCGGCACGTCATTCGATGCGCTGTACGTCAACGTCAACGGAACGAGTGGCTACTTCGATCGCTCGCTGCAGGCGTACGGGCAAGAGGGCAAGCCCTGCCAGCGCTGCGGCACCCGGATGCGCCGCGATGCATTCATGAACCGCTCGTCCTACTGGTGCCCGTCGTGTCAGCCGCGCCCGCGCAACGGCAAGTTCTAAGTACGCTGACCCCCGTGACCGTCACTCTGCAGCCGATGACTCCCGAGCGATTCGTCTCGTGGAACGAGCGGCTGGTCGTGGAGTACGCCAAGGAGAAGGTCGATTCGGGCAACTGGCCGGCCGAAGGTGCTTTGGAGCGCTCGGCAAAGGAGAACCAGCGGGATCTACCTCATGGTCTCGACACTCCTGGCCACGGCATCTTCGTGGGGCTTTCCGGCGGTGAAGAGGTCGGCGTGCTCTGGCTGTTCACCGATCCGGCGCTGAAGACGCCCGAGACGATGATCTACGACATCGAGATCGCTGAGGACCACCGCGGCAAGGGTCTCGGTCGCGAACTCCTGACAGCCGCGGAGGAGTGGTGTGCCGATCACAGCATCGGCCTGCTCAAGCTCCATGTGTTCGCAAAGAACACCACCGCGGTCAGCCTGTATGAGTCAGCAGGCTTTGAGGCCACCAACATCAACATGGCGAAGATCATCCGATGACCGACGCACCGTACGGCGACGAGGCGCGCGTTCGTTTTGTCGACGAGCCACCCAAGCGCGCAGGTCGTACGCCGTTTGAGCGCGATCGCGCTCGCGTCGTCCACTCGGCAGCATTGCGACGGCTCTCGGCCAAGACTCAGGTCATGGGCGCTGGCTTTGATGACTTCGTACGCAATCGGCTGACGCACTCGCTCGAGGTTGCCCAAGTCGCCCGAGAGCTGGGCAAGGCGCTCGGCTGCGATCCCGACATCGTGGACTCGGCGGCTCTCGCTCACGATCTCGGTCACCCGCCGTTCGGTCACAACGGCGAAGTTGCCCTCGACGAGGCTGCGCAGTCGTGTGGTGGCTTTGAGGGCAACGCCCAGACCCTCCGCATTCTCAGCCGACTCGAGTCGAAGGCGTTCGCGGCCGACGGTACGAGCGTCGGTCTCAACCTCACCCGCGCGACGCTGTCGGCCTGCGTGAAGTACCCGTGGGCGCGTGGCGAGGCGCCCGATGGCAGCGCGAAGTTTGGCGCGTACGCCGATGACCTACCTGTCTTCGAATGGTTGCGCGAAGGTGCTCCGGCGAAGCGCCGCCCGATCGAGGCGCAGGTCATGGATCTGGCGGACGACATCGCGTACTCAGTGCATGACGTCGAAGACGGAGTCGTCGGCGGCTGGTTCGCTCTCGGTACGGGCGAGCTCGACCGCGCAGCGATCCACGACGTGGCGCGCGACTGGTACGACACCGAGGCAACTGACGATCGACTCGATGCTGCTTCGCTGCGACTGCAGGAAATGCCGGAGTGGCCGACTTCCCGCTTTGACGGCAGTCGTGCCGAGGGAGCCGTGCTCAAAAGCCTGACCAGCGCACTGATCGGTCGGTTCGCCAACGCCGCTGAGCTCGCAACGAAGCAGCAATGGGGCGAAGGCCCGCTCATACGGTTCGACGCTGACCTCGAAGTGCCCACAGATACGCGCGACGAGATCACCGTGCTCAAGTCGATCGCGGCTCACTACGTCATGCGATCTGACGATCGGGTCGGTCCACAGGGCCGTCAGCGCGAGCTGCTCCATGCCCTCGTCGAGGTGCTGGATCGCGGTGAAGGACGCGACCTCGAGCCCGAGTTCGCGGCCGATTTCCAGCGCGCGACGGACGATGCTGGCCGGCGTCGAGCGCTCATCGACCAGGTCGCCAGCCTCACCGATGTGTCGGCCCGCGCGTGGGGTTTGCGTCTCCTCAACTGACCGCCGTATGAGTGTGGGTTCGGCCGACTAACATTCACCACATGCCAGGGCGGATCAAGGACGAGGACATTCAGATCGTCCGCGAGCGCGCCCGCATCGATGAGGTCATCGAGCAATACGTCACCCTCCGCAACGCCGGCGGCAACCGCATCGGTCTTTGCCCGTTCCACGACGAGAAGTCGCCGTCGTTCAACGTACGACCGGTGCAGGGGTTCTATCGCTGCTTCGGTTGCGACGCGTCCGGTGACGTCTACAAGTTCCTGATGGAGATCGAAGGCCTCACCTTCGTCGAAGCCGTCGAACGACTGGCCGCCAAGTACGGCATCACCCTCCGCTATGAAGACGGCGACGCCGGTCCTCGCCGCGATCCGCAGCAGCGCAATCGACTGCTCGAGGCGCACCGAGAAGCGGGCGCGTTCTACGCCGCCGCGCTGCAGTCATCGACGGACGCTGAGGTCGGCCGTCAGTTCGTGAAGGATCGAGGCTTCGACCAGGCTGCCGCCGAGGTCTTTGGTATGGGATTCGCGCCACGTGGGGGAGAGGCGCTCGTCGCCCACCTCAAAGGCAAGGGATTCACCGACGACGAGCTCACGATCGGTGGACTCGCAGCCAAGGGCAACCGCGGTCTCTATGACCGGTTCCGCGGTCGACTGCTCTGGCCGATCCGCGAGATGACCGGCGAGATCATCGGATTCGGCGCTCGCCGCATGTTCGACGACGACCGCGTCGAGGCGAAGTACCTCAACACCTCCGAGACACCGATCTACAAGAAGAGCCAGGTCCTCTACGGACTCGACATGGCCCGCAAGGCGATCTCGTCGTCGAGCCAGGCCGTCATCGTCGAGGGCTACACCGACGTCATGGCCTGCCACCAGGCTGGCGTGATGACGGCTGTCGCCACGTGCGGCACAGCGTTCGGCGAGGATCACGCCCGCGTGATGCGCCGCCTCATGCTTGATCACGATGCGTTCCACGGCGAAGTCATCTTCACGTTCGATGGTGACGAAGCCGGTCAGCGTGCGGCACTCAAGACGTTCAGTGGTGACCAGCAGTTCGTCGCGCAGACGTACGTAGCCGTCGAGCCGCGCGGCATGGATCCGTGCGATTTGCGTCTAGCCGACGGAGACGCTGCCGTACGCGAGCTCGTAGCGTCGCGCATCCCGCTCTACCGCTTCGTACTCGACAACATGCTCAGCAAGTACGACCTCGATCGAGGTGACCAGCGCGTCGACGCTGTACGCGAAGCGGTCTCGCTCGCATCGGCGATCCGTGACAAGTCCAAGGTCGATGAGCTTATGCGTGAGATCTCCGGACGAGTCGGTGTCGACATCGATCAGGTACGCGCCGAGCACCGCAAGCGCGCTGCGGCGCCCAAGCCCGCGCCAACGACCACCACGCGTCCGACCGAGCCAACCAGCGACATTCCGCCGGTTGAGGTTTCGAGCTTCGGCGGTCCGCAGTTCTTCGACGAGCGTGAGGCGCTCAAGGCGATCGTTCAGCACCCGCACCTGGCCAAGGAGCTTGCCCAGGGGCTCGACGCCAACGACTTCACCCACCCGATCTCGCAGGAGCTCTGGGGCTTCATCCAGGTCATGCCATGGCCCGATGCCCCCGATTCCAACTGGCTGCCCAAGCTGTCGGACTCGGTCGCCAGCGACGAACTCAAACGCGTACTCGCCGTTGCCGCGGTCGAGCCGATGCGCGCGGGGGAGAGCAACATGAGCTCCGTCGTCGAGTCGGTCATCCTGCGGCTCCAGCTGCTCACGACGGCTCGGCGGATCAATGAGGTCAAGTCCAAGCTGCAGCGCACCAACCCGATCGACGAGGCCGAGCCCTACAACCGAATGTTCGGTGAGCTCATCGCCCTCGAGCAGCAGCACCGCACGCTGCGTGACCGCTCGATCGGCATCCCCACCCTCTAGAGCGTCAGGCGACGTCCACAGCCCGTACGCGGGCTTCCCAGCAGCGGTCGCGGGCGGCCGAGGCTGGCGTCATGGACGCCTTCATCAAGAGCCTGCTCGCCCAACCACAGCTCGCTGCAGCGGACGAGCAGTCGTTGGCGCGACGGGCCCGAGATGGCGATCCCGAGGCTCGAGACACGCTCATCACCGCTGGCATGCGGGCCGTGGCGCTACGCGCGATGCTTCACGGATTCAGGGGCGACGAGATGCGCGACGCCGTGCAGTCCGGCGCGCTCGGCCTGATCCGCGCTGTCGACCGCTTCGATCCTGATTGCGGCACGCGTTTGTCGACGTACGCCTGGCACTGGATCGGCTCAGCCATGAAGCAGGCGCGCCGCGACGATCCGCTCAATGCCGCCGACGAACCGTTCGTCGAGGACGCGATCGGTGACGGTCACGAACTCCTCCTGGGTCTTCCCGACGAGCTCGCCGAAGTGCTCCGTCTGCGCTACGGATTGGGCGCCGCAGATGCTGCTCCGATGACGCTCAGTGAAGTCGCGCACACCTGCAGCCTGACGGTCGCGCAAGTCAGGCAACGCGAGGCGAAGGCGATGCGGCATCTGCGCGTGGGACTTGCTAAGGTTGTGCACCGTGCTCCACACCGTGGGGCCGATCCCCTGTAGCTCAATTGGCAGAGCAGCCGACTGTTAATCGGCAGGTTATTGGTTCGAGTCCAATCGGGGGAGCAAGACAGCAACGGCGCCGAAGATTCGGCGCCGTTTCGTCATTCCCAGGCCTAGGTGTCGAGGTCCGGTGCTGTCGTGTTGACGAGACGAGGGTCGGGCTCTGAGCCCGACATCGTCAGCATGCCGAGGAGAGCTCGGACGAGCTTCATGAGGTCACGCGGATCCTTCTTGTTCAATCCGCCCACGACTTGCTTGAGGACCGAGAGCTGATCGAAATAGATGCGCTCCGTGATGAGGCGTTCGTCCTCATCGAAGATGAAGAAGGCCGTGATCCTCGTGCGGTGCTTGCCACCGGTGGCGGGGATCTTGCCCAACGGACCGAGGTGGGTGCCCAGCAGCCAGAACTCGACGATGACGGAGTCCGCGCTGTGGCGGATCTCGATGATCTCGTGGTTCTGGTCGGGGAATGCGACTCGTGTGTCGCGGTAGTAGTCACGAACCTCGGTGTCACCATCGTGGACGACCATCATCGGAATCAGCTCGTAGTGCGGATGTGGGAACGTCGACAGGGTTGCGTCCCAGTCGTGCGCGACCTCGTCATGGAAGTGGTCGAGGACGAGCTTCTCTCGTGCTCGAAGGACGGTCTCGTTCGGGATCGCAAATCGGTTCATGTCATTCGCCCCAGGACATTGAGAAGACTTCGAATGGTGCTGCGTGCGTGACGCCGAGGCGTGATCCGGTCGGACGCGACATACCTTCGAGGAACTCGGCAGGATCGAAGTGCTCCCAGCCGAGACCGTCGATGTACGCCTTGTGAGCCATCAGGGATGCGACGCCTCGGTCGAAGGTCTCGGTTGTGTCGACTCCGTGCTTGCTGTCTGGTGAGCCCGCCGCCCAGACCTGCTTCACGCCGCCCCACGGCTCGACGCCGTCGATGAGCTGCTCGGAGAAGATCCAGCGGTTGCCGGCGTCGCTGACGGCATTGAGTGACGCCTTGCCCACTGCGATGTGATCAGCCTGGTTGGGCATCGAGCCGCCCCAAGTCTCGCGGAAGTTGTTGGTGATCACGATCTCGGGCTTGTGTTTGCGGATGACCTCGGCGATGACACGCCGCAGCGGTACGCCGTACTCGACGATTCCGTCGGGGAGGCCGAGGAACTCGACAACCTCGACGCCAACGATCTTGCCGGACTCAATCTGCTCGCCGATGCGCACTTCACGCGCTTGATCAGGCGTCATGCCGTCGATCCCGGCCTCGCCACTGGTGACCATGCAATAGACGACGGCCTTGCCTTGATCGGTCCAACGGGCGACTGCAGCAGCGGCACCGAACTCGACGTCATCGGGGTGGGCAACGACAACGAGAGCGGTCTCCCAGCTCTCATCGACAGGTTCAAGGGGAAGAGGGTCCATCCGGCTAGGCTAAGCCCGCATTCCCTTGGGGAGGTAGCTCAGCTGGTTAGAGCAGGGGACTCATAATCCCTGGGTCGCGGGTTCGAGCCCCGCCCTCCCTACTTGAACGTGACAGGAGGGCGTACGTGCGCGACGCGGTGATCTTCGACATGGACGGCACGCTGTGCGACACCTCGAGTATTGAGCACCTGATCGAGGGCGACGAGAAGGACTTCTGGGCCTTCCACGCTGCCTCTGCCGACTGCCCGCCTCATTCGGACGTGGTCGACGCCGTCAAGAAGGAACACAAGGCTGGCCGAGCGATCCTCGTGGTCACGTCGCGCGAGTTCCAGTGGCGTGACACGACGCTGACGTGGCTGACCAAGCACGACGTACCGCATGACGCGGTCTACATGCGGATCGTCGGCGACTACCGCAAGGACGTCCTGATCAAGACCGACATCCTCGAGCAGATCAAGGCTGACGGATTCAACGTCGTCGCGGCGTGGGACGACAAGCCCGCCGTGCTCGACCTGTGGCGTGAGAACGGCATCGACGTCCACCCGGTGGGCTAGAGACCGAAGACGGGGCGTTCTTCTTCTCGTACGAGGTCGGTGAGTTCGGGGTCATCGCGGATGACGCGAGCCACGAATCGGCAGTAGGGAAGCACAGTTCCGCCACGCTCGGCGATCTGTGCGAGAGCACCGCGTACGAGCTCATGGCCCAGGCCATTTCCCTCGTAGTGCGGGTAGATGCGGGTGTGTGGAACCTTGTACTCGTCGCCGTGCTTGCTGTATTCGACGTATCCCGCGAGCTCACCGTCGACCTCGATCTCGAAGCGGGACCGCTCGGGGGCGTCCTGGACAGTCGTCGCCATTCGACATTCCTCTCGGGACAAATGTTGTCCCTGGTCGCTGCAATGCGTCACAATGGTCGCAGGTGCTCCCAAGACGCTGGGGAAGGCGACACTAGGGAGGCACCCAAATGAACATGTCTTCGCCGACCACCCCGACCCGGGGTGTGCTTTTCGTGCACTCAGCTCCGTCTGCGCTGTGCCCTCACGTCGAGTGGGCTGCTGCTGGCGTACTCGGCGGAACTCCCGACATCGCCTGGGTGCCTCAGCTCGCCGATCCCGGTACGTACCGCGCCGAGCTGTCCTGGCAGGCCGAGGCCGGTACGGGTGCCGCACTCGCCTCAGCCCTTCGTGGCTGGGAGAAGCTTCGCTTCGAGGTCACCGAGGAGCCGACCGCACGCTCCGAAGGCGCGCGCTTCTCGTACACGCCGAAGCTCGGCATCTTCCACGCACTGACTGGGTTGCACGGCGACATCCTGATCCCGGAGGACCGCATCAAGGCCTTCCGGGTCAAGACCGCCCTCGGCGAGATCACGATGGACGAAGCCCTCGACGGTCTCCTGGGCGCTGCCTGGGATGCCGAGCTGGAACCGTTCCGTCACGCCGGCGACGGCGCTCCCGTCCGCTGGCTCCACAAGGTCATCTAGGGCATCTCTCCCAATTCGATGGTCGGCTCGCGCGGCCCCGCATCCCGTCTGGCGGCGTTATCGTCGTCGCCGCACAACCCCGGTGCGACTCCCTCCTCTGCCTTGCCATCCGGGCGCGGATGCCACGCTCCCTGATCGACCACCAATTGAGAGAGACGCCCTAGCCGATTTCGACCGCGACCGAGGGCGAGGACTTGCCCGACTCCTCGTGGAACAGGCGGAACTCACGCCTGCCCGTACGCGACGTGTAGATCTCTGTCGCGTACCTGCCGCCTGCCTTGGTCTGGGTGTCGACCGGGAAGTCATCCCAGTCGCTACCGGGATCCTTGACCTGCACCTGAAGTGTCGCGCCAGCCCCAAGCTCCGGGAAGGCGCCCTCAAGTCGGAACCGTTCGCCGGGAGAGACCCGAGTACTGGAGACCACGAGCGTCGGATCCTCGGTCGGCTCGCCGTCTGTCTCAACAGGGGCCGGGGTTGTCGTAGCAGTTGTGGTGGGCGCGTCGGGCGTCGTGACGCTGAGCGGTGGCAGGTTGGCAGCGCCCAAGCCAGTCGCACCGATCACGGCCGCGCTGCCCAGACCGATGAACACACCCAGCCCTGCGCCGATGATTGCCATCCACGTTGCGAACCGACCGGCAACGCGGACCTTCTCGCTGTCGAGGTGCTCGCGAGCCGGTGCAGCGTCGTACGACCGTACGGGCGCTGGCTCAGGCGTCGAAACTCGCGGCACTGGGGGAGCGAGCTTGGCGGGTACGGCTGGCGGGCGCGAGCCCTGAGGCGCGCCATCGTGATGGACGACGGCGTTGACAGCGCTCTTGACGGTCGTGAAGCCGTCGATCGCCTCATCGGACAGATAGACGTTGAAGCGTCGCCCGAGTTCCTCGCCGATCTCGATCATCGTGATCGAGTCGACGCCCAGATCCTTGAGCTTGGCGTCGAGTTGAACAGCCTCAGGTTCACACCCCTGCACTGCGGCCAGGATGTCGGCGAGTTCTGCGAGTACGTCTTTGGGAGCCGGCACGCCCCGAGTCTATGTCGCGTGTGGAGAGTCACGTACGCATCTATCGGGGTTCACCGTTTGGATGCTCCCTGGCCACCTTAGGATGAGGCGATGGAGACGCTTGGCGAAGTCCAATACCTCACCGTTCACGGTTACCGTCGCGCGTTCCGCATATCCGGATCTGGCCCCGCCCTGCTGCTTCTGCACGGGCTCGGCTGTGACTCGTCGACTTGGGTTGACGTCATCCCGGCGCTGTCGAAGCAGTTCACGGTTATCGCTCCTGACCTGCTCGGTCACGGCGAGTCCGACAAGCCCAACGCTGACTACTCGCTCGGCGGCTACGCCAACGGTATGCGTGACCTGCTGACTGTCCTTGGCATCGACAAGGTGACCGTCGTCGGTCACAGCTTCGGTGGCGGTGTGGCGATGCAGTTCGCCTATCAGTTCCCCGACCGCACCGAGCGCGTGATCCTGGTCTCGACCGGTGGCCTCGGCAAGGAAGTCACTCCACTCATTCGCTTCCTCACGGTGCCGGGCAGCGGTGCAGTGCTGGCGGCGGCGACGTTCAAGCCGTGGCGCCCCGTCGTTGCGGGCGCCTTGCGAACCCTGGCCAAGTCACCGCTCAGCGCCACCCGCGACCTCGACGAAGTCGCTCGCATCTACGAGACTCTCGGCGATCCGGCGCAGCGTACGGCCGTGCAGCGCGTCACCAGCCATGTCCTCAACTGGCGCGGCCAGTTCGTCACCATGACCGATCGCAGCTACCTGGCGCGACTGATGCCGGTGCTCGTCGTATGGGGCCGCCAGGACATGGTCATCCCGTCAGCGCACGCCGACATGGCACCCACGCACGAGATGTCTGACGTCCACGTCTTTGAAGATTCGGGCCACTTCCCGCACAAGGATCACCCGAAGGACTTCGTACGTATCGTGACGAAGTTCATCGCTGACAACGAGCCGGCTCACTATCACAGGGGCAAGTGGCGCGCGCTGCTGCGCCGTGGCGACCAGTTCGAGCTCGAGAGCGTTCCGACCGGAGCCGAAGCGGCCGCTCAGCCCGCGATCAGCTAACTGATTCTGCGGCCGGTTCTGGATCGGCGATGTCGGCCTTTGAGGCGATCTCGGCCTCACGCGCCGGACTTCGTCGCCGTCGCCCGCGATTGCCTGAGGCCCAGGCGCCGATCGAGACCGACAGCCAGCCGATGAACAGACCCGCGACATCGTCCGGGATGTAGTGCCAACCGAAGTAGATCGTGGCGAGGATCGTCATGACCAAGAACGCCCAGGCGAGCACGCGGATCGCGAGCTTCTGGCCGGTGCGCTCGAAGAAGATGCACGCTGTCACGACGACTGACACGTGCAGCGAAGCGAAGCCGGCGATGCCGTACGTCGAGCTGCCCCCCGGATCTTCCTTGAAGCCCGCCCCAGCTCTGAACAATGAGCGTTGCAGTGCCGTCACGCCTGTGACCGGGAGGTCTTGGAACATCGACGACTGCGCGAACGCCGGACCGAGAGTCGGCAGCGAGTAGTAGCTCACGACGCCGAGCACCCAGTTGAGGCTCAACGCAGTGGCGTACCAGGCGCCAAGCGAGAGGTCCTTGCCCCACACCAGGAACGCACCGAGCGTCAGCGGGATGAGCGGCAGGTAGGCCACGTATGCCGTGGCAAGCACCTGTGCGGCGACATCAGTGCCGAGGAAGTTGTGTAGCACCTCAGCAGGGTTGTGCTGGAAGAACAGGTAGTGGTCGAACCGCAGCATGTCGCGGTCGTACAGGACACCTTCGCGGATCAGCGGGAGATCGCTCTTGAGGTTGCGGTAACTGACGTAACAGACGTAGAAGGTGATGAGTCCGGTCGCGATGTAGCCAACGCGCTTGAGGCTCCAGTCCGCCTTGATGATGTCGCGGAATGCTCCCACGACTCCACCGAATCCTTTGCGCCAGCCGCGGCGAATCGCCACGGGGATGACGCCGACTGCGAAGAACAGCAGTCCGATCACGGGGAGACGTACGTAGGCGGGCCCGAGGAATCCGTCAGGGTCTCGCAACTTCACGTCGAGTCGTTGTGAAGCGATGATCGCGGTGACGCCTACGACGATGGAAAGGCACACGCCAAAGGTGTAGGGCCAACGTCGCATGCAGTTCATCCTAGGGGTGGATCCTTAAGGGGAGATGAGGGCCATCTCCCCGTAAGACGCTCCTAGGCGTCTCCGCCTTCCTGCGGCACTCCGGTCACGGCAGTCGGGTCGTCGATGCGGAACCGCGTGAACGCGTCACGTGCAGTCTCAGGCGCGACCAGGCCGCGATGAGCGAGGCTCTGCAGGACGCTGACGACGATTGACTCGGCGTCGACCTGGAACGTTCGACGTGCTGCGGCACGGGTGTCCGCGAAGCCGAAGCCATCAGTTCCGAGTGACTGCCACGGACCAGGCACCCAACGGGCGATCTGATCAGGCACGGCGCGCATGTAGTCGCTGACGGCGACTGTCACGGCGGACGTGTCCATCAACTTGACCGTCACGTAGGGCATACGGCTGTACTCGCCGGGGTTGTTGAGGTTCCAACGCTCGGCCTCGACGGCGTCCCGCGCGAGCTCGTTCCACGACGTCACAGACCACACGTCGGCAGGTACGCCGTACTCGGTCGCGAGGATCTCCTGAGCCTTGAGCGCCCACGGCACTGCGACGCCGGACGCCATGATGCGCGCGGTTGATTCGCCGCTCAGTGCCTTGCGGTAGAGGTACGTGCCTTTGAGCAGTCCTTCGACGTCGAGGTCAGCCGGCTGCGGTGGTTGTACGTACGCCTCGTTGTAGACCGTCAGGTAGAAGATGATGTCTTCGCCGTGCGGCTTGGCGTCCGTTGTGCCGTACATGCGCTCAAGGCCGTACTGCATGATGTGGCTGATCTCGAAGCCGAACGCCGGGTCGTAGTGCACGACCGCGGGGTTGGTCTGCGCGATCAGTGGCGAGTGACCGTCAGCGTGCTGCAGACCTTCGCCGGTGAGCGTCGTACGACCCGCAGTGGCGCCAATCAGGAATCCGCGCGCCAGCTGGTCAGCCATGGCCCAGATCGAGTCGGCGGTCCGCTGGAAGCCGAACATCGAATAGAACATGTAGATCGGGATCATCGGCTCGCCATGCGTCGCGTACGCGCTGCCTGCGGCCGTGGCTGACGCCATGGCGCCGGCCTCGCTGATGCCCTCGTGGAGGAGCTGGCCCTGCTTGGACTCCTTGTAGGCGAGGAGCAGCTTGCGGTCGACGGCGTCGTACGTCTGGCCAGCCGGGTTGTAGATCTTGGCCGACGGGAACATCGAGTCCATGCCGAAGGTGCGGTACTCGTCAGGCGCGATCGGCACGATGCGCTGTCCGATCTCGGGGTCCTTCATCAGATCGCGCAGAAGACGTACGAAAGCCATCGTCGTCGCGATCTGTTGCTTGCCCGAGCCCTTCTTGAGCTCGTCGTACATCGAGTCCTCGGGCAGCTTCACGCTGACCGGGCTGACGACGCGCTTGGGCAGCGATCCGCCAAGAGCATCGCGGCGGGCCTTCATGTACTGGATCTCTTCGCTGTCGTCGCCCGGGTGATAGAACGGCGCGATGTCGGAGCCGTCGATCTGCTCGTCGGAGATCGGAATGTTGAGGCGATCGCGGAAGCCCTTGAGGTCGTCCTTGGTCAGCTTCTTCATCTGGTGGGTCGCGTTGCGGCCCTGGAACGACTCGAGGAGCCAGCCCTTGATGGTGTGCGCGAGGATCACGGTCGGCTGGCCGGTGTGCTTCTGTGCAGCCTCGAACGCGGCGTAGACCTTGCGGTAGTCGTGGCCACCGCGGGGGAGACGCTCGATCTCTTCGTCCGAGAGGTGCTCGACCATCTTCTGCAGGCGCGGGTCGGGGCCGAAGAAGTTCTCGCGGTTGTAGGCACCCGACTCCACCGACAGCGTCTGGAACTCGCCGTCGGGGGTGCGGTTCATCTGGTTGACGAGAGCGCCGTCGGTGTCGCGGGCGAGCAAGTCGTCCCACTCGCGACCCCATACGACCTTGATGACGTTCCAGCCGGCGCCGCGGAAGTAGGACTCCAGCTCCTGGATGATCTTGCCGTTGCCGCGTACGGGGCCGTCGAGCTGCTGCAGGTTGCAGTTGATGACGAACGTCAGGTTGTCGAGCTCTTCGCGAGCTGCGACACCGATCGCGCCGAGCGACTCGACCTCGCCCATCTCGCCATCGCCAAGGAACGCCCATACGTGCTGCTGGCTGGTGTCCTTGATGCCGCGGTTGTGGAGATAGCGGTTGAAGCGCGCTTGGTAGATCGCGTTGATGGCGCCGAGGCCCATCGAGACCGTGGGGAACTCCCAGTAGTCCGACATGAGGCGAGGGTGCGGGTAGGACGAGAGGCCTTTGCCTTCACCGTGCGAGCGCTCCTGGCGGAACCGGTCGAGCTGTTCTTCGTCGAGCCGGCCTTCAAGGAACGAGCGCGCGTAGATGCCGGGCGCTGCGTGGCCTTGGTAGTAGAGGTGGTCGCCACCGCCAGGGTGGTTCTTGCCACGGAAGAAGTGGTTGAAGCCGACCTCGTAGAGGCTGGCTGCTGACTGGTACGTCGCGATGTGGCCACCGACGCCGAGGCCCGGGCGGTTGGCGCGTGAAACCATGACGGCTGCGTTCCAACGGATGTAGGAGCGGATGCGGCGTTCGATCGCTTCGTTGCCGGGGAACCAGGGTTCGCGCTCGGGCGGGATCGTATTGATGAAGTCAGTGCTGCGCAGCGCAGGCACGCCGACGTTCTGCTCGCGGGCACGTTCGAGGAGCTTGAGCATCACGTACCGGGCGCGGCTACGTCCGCCGCTTTCGATCATCTCGTCGAGCGAGCTGACCCATTCCGCCGTCTCTTCAGGGTCGATGTCAGGGAGCTGCGTCGGCAGGCCCTCGTGGATGACGGGCGGACGTTCCTGGCCGGTAGGCGACATGCTCACTCCCTTGGTGTCTTGTGGACCCCTCCATCATTCCACCCTCGGTTCGCTACTGTGATACCGGCAACAGGGCAGACAAACCTACTTTTCAGTAGGTTTTCAACGAACGTAGGGAGACATCGCGGTGGACGCGGGCAAGTTGGGCTTCGGTCCTGACACCGTCATCCAGGAGCTTGGCTGGGATGAGGACGTCGACGAGGAGCTCCGTGTCGAGATCGAGCGTCACACCGGAAACAACCTGGTCGACGGCGACGTCGGCGATGTGGTTGACGGAGTCATTCTCTGGTGGCGCGATGGGGACGGCGACCTGGTCGACGAGCTCGTCGGATCGCTGCAAGACCTCGTTGAGGGCGGCTCCGTATGGCTGCTGACTCCCAAGATCGGACGGCCCGGCTATGTGCCCGGCGCTGACGTCGTAGAGGCTGCCCCAATCGCGGGTCTGTCGACCACGACGACTTCGTCTGCGTCAGCCGAATGGGCCGCGACTCGCCTCACCGCTCACAAGCGGTGAAGCTGAGCGAGCTCTGCGAGCGAACGCTGAGCCGGGTTGAGCGTGCCACGCCGAAGGCGTCAGGAAAGTCGAAACACTCGTGACGTCACTCGAGAACGCAACCATCGAGATCGGTGACGTCGCTCCCGACTTCACCCTGAAGAACCAGCATGGCGAGGAGATCTCGCTGTCGTCGTTCCGCGGCGAGAAGAACGTCGTGCTCGTGTTCTTCCCGTTCGCGTTCAGTGGCATCTGTACGGGCGAGCTGTGCGAGATCCGCGACAACCTCGGTGACTTCGCCGAGCTCGATGCCGAGATCTTGGCCGTTTCCTGCGATCACTTCTTCTCCAACCGAGCGTTCGCGGATCGTGATGGATACGAGTTCTCGTTGCTCAGCGACTTCTGGCCGCATGGCGATGTTTCTCGCTCGTATGGCGCGTTCAACGAGGGTGCGGGCGCCCCGAATCGGGGTACGTATGTGATTGATCGCGAAGGTCTGCTGCGCTGGAAGATCGTTCAGGGGATCGGCGAGCCACGGAACCTCAATGACGTTCGTGAAGTTCTTGCGGATATTTCCTGAATTCTTGGTCAATTTGGCTGCGCAGCAAGTCTCGGATGCGGTTTGATATTGCTGCTGCGGCTGCCAGGGACCCGAGACCTTGGCAGCCGCTTCATTTTCTTGATCGGCGTAGGTCTGCGGTAATGTTCCGCTGGTTCCCGAGGGCGAATAGCTCAGTTGGTTAGAGCATCCGGTTTACACCCGGGAGGTCGGGGGTTCGAGTCCCTCTTCGCCCACCGAAGGACAGGGCTCCCCACCTGAGTGCTAGGTGAGGAGCCCTTAGTCATTCTGGGAGCCCTGCCCTTCGGTGAATCCAAGCGAGTACTCGAGTCGGGCCCCACCACCGACCGTACGCAGGCGCGGCGCAGCCGCCACGTCGTACGGCCTTGACGAGGGATCCCTCTTCGCCCACTTCGATGGTGAGGCCGGCTGTCCTTTGGCCGGTGTCACCATCAATCATTTTTCGTGGCCAGCTTTTTGGAGCATCCCCAGGAGAACCTCGGTGATGTCGTCGTGCCCCGGCTGGCGGCGCACGAAGTTGTAGATTTCGCGGGCCTGGGCGACCTTGCGCGGCCGCAACGTTTTCGAGGCAAGCAGCTCGAGGTCGAGTGGCTCATGGAACGTGGGGAAGCTGTCCAGACGGTCAATCGAGGCGAGGCACGCCATGGTGCGTAGGCATTTGAGGCAGCGGCAGCAGTTCATGTCGGTGAACTTCTCGTAACAGACGCGAAGGTGTCTTTGGGCAACAGGATTGTCGGCGAACAGTTGGGCCTTCACCGATCGACCGACTTCGGCTCCGTCATGCTCGACGGTGAGCCTGTCGGTGGTCCACTGCTCATCGAGCAAGGGGTGAGAACCCCACTTTTGACCGGTCGCGTACGTGTGCGTGGCGGGAATCAGGATCCGGTCCAGGATTGGGGAGAACAGCGTCGCCAAGGTGGCGAGAGCCGCGCCGTGAGCTTCGCTTCCCCAGCGGGTGTCCTCGGCCAAGAACTTGCGGATCGTGGTCCTGGCGGTCAGGAGTCGAACTCCGCTTTCGGCCGCGACATCCTCAAGGAGCGCGTTGGTACGCGCGATGGCCTCCCTTTCGCGAAGGGGGACATCGATGCCGAAGCCGTAGACGATCGCTCCGATGCGATCAGCGTTCTTGGTCAACGTGTGGAAGGAGTCGACACCGCCGGTGAAGAACGCGCCGGTGATCTTCTGTGGAGACCCCAGTCGGCGACGGGTTCGTTCGGCGGGAGGCGCGTGCACCTCGACCTGCTTCATTCGATGCGGGTACCAGGTCGACAAGATGTCCTGAACGCGTGCAATCGAGGCGGCCCGCTCTGAGATCGGGTCCGTGAGCTCCAGATCCTCACCACGGCGTTTCGCCACGACCAACATGGTCGGCAGCCACAGATCGCCCTTGTTCGTCTTCACGAACGGAATGTCGGGAGACGTCACAAACGTGAGCACTCGACGGCTGCCGTCGGTGAAAGTCACCTTCACCTTGGTGCGGTGTCGACCGTCCTCAAGAACGTCCTGCCGCGTTCGACCGACCTTCATCGTCACGGGTAGAAAGATAGACCACGGCGTCCTGGCGACTTCTGAACCGCCTACACCGTGGGCTTTTCGAGCAGATCCCAAAGGATCTTCTTGATGTCGTCGTGGCCTGGCTGTCGCCGGACGAAGTCGTAGAGATTGCGCACGTTGGTGACGTCATTTCCCCGGCGGCGCATCACGTAGGCAGCCATCAGTTCGAGGTCGAGTGGCTCGTGGAAGGTCGGGAAGTCGTCGAGGCGGTCAATCGCTGCGAGGCCCGCCATGGTGCGCTGACACTTGAGGCAGCGGCAGCAGTTCATGTCCGCGAACTTCATGTAACAGACGCGGAGATTCCGCTGGGCAACTGGATTGTCGGCGATCACTTGAGCCTTCCAGGGACGGCCGGCTTCCGAGCCGTCGTGCTCGACGGCAAGACGGTCTGTCGACCACAGGCCATCGAGCATGGGGTGTGACCCCCATTTGGGAGCGTTCGAGTACGTGTGGGACGCAGGGACGAGGATCCGGTCGACAATCGGAGAGAACAGAGTCGCGAGAGAGGCGAGAGCCGCGCCGTGGGCCTCGCTACCCCAGCGGGTGTCCGGTTGCAGGAACTTGCGGATCGTTGTCCTCGCGGTCAAGAGTCGCACCCCGCTTTCGGCCGCGACATCCTCAAGCAGTGCGTTGGTGCGTTCGACGGCCTCGATCTCGCGGAGTGGCACGTCAATGCCGAAGCCGTAGACGATCGCTCCGATGCGATCAGCGTTCTTGGTCAGGGTGTAGAAGGAGTCCACGCCGCCGGTGAAGAACGTGCCAGTGATCCTCTTCGGTGACCCCAGTCGGCGGCGGTTTCGCTCGGCGGGAGGCGCGTGCACCTCGACTCGCTTCATCCGCTGCGGGTACCAGGTCGACAAGATGTCCTGAATGCGGGTGATTGAGGCAGCTCGTTCGGAGATTGGGTCCGTGAGCTCCAGATCCTCACCACGGCGTTTGGCCACCATCAACATGGTTGGCAGCCACAGATCGCCCTTGTTCGTCTTCACGAACGGAATGTTGGGTGACGTCACAAACGTGAGGACTCGACGGGTGCCGTCGGTGAACGTCACCTTCGCCCTTGTGCGGTGTCGTCCGTCCTCAAGAACGTCCTGCCGCGTCCGACCGACCTTCATTGTCACGGTCTGAAACTAGGGGATCGAGTCTCTACCCGCCATAGTTCATGCTGCGCTGATCTGTACCTGCGTCACAGTGACGGTGCGCTCTCGATGAGCTGCGATCGAGGTCGCGATGAGGCCCAGCACCAGCCATACGGAGAGCGCGATGATCGGGGCAGTAATGCCGGCTCCGCCGGTCTGGGCCCCGCGAAGACCGTCGATTGCCGGATTCAGCGGCGAGAGGGTGCGCACGGCTTCGAACAGGTTGGGAAGGCTGCCCGCTGGCTGGCTCGGATCAGACATCGAGGCTTGAACGAACAGCCAGGCCGCTCCGGCGAAGGTGCCGCCGCGTCCGAACAGAGCCACCAGGGCCTGGACGATCGCCGTGAAGCTCCAAGCAGCGACGAACGCGACCAAGGTGAATTGGACCGGCCGCTCGACACCGAGCCGATCGGTCAGGGCGAACACCCCGAGCAGGGCGACAACCTGGCTGCCAGCGAGCAGCAGAGCGGGAAGGTAGCCGGCGAACGTTGCTCGCCATCCGGGTAGTGCTGCCGCAAGGGCGCGAGCCGCGAGCGGGGTGAGCAGGATGAACGTGGCGAGTGCGCCAAGGAACAGCGCAACTGCCAGGACAAACGGAATGCGGGCCTGGGTCGCGGAATCGACAGCATTGATCTTTTCGGTCTCGGCTGTCACTGGGGCCGCTACGACCTTGCTGAGCTGGGCCCGTTCGCCGGCGCTGTAGTTCGGCACCTGCTTGGCGCCGTCGGCGAGTCCGTCCGCGAGCTTGTTCGATCCACCCGCGAGCAGTCTTGCGCCGGCAGAAGCCTGCGAAATCGCGTCGGCGAGCAGCGGAACCTGACCTGCGAGCTGGCGAGTGCCATCGTGCAGTTGTCCGGTGCCGTCTGCGAGCTCAGCGGTGCCACCCTTCAGTGTTCCGATACCACCGTCGAGCTTCGCCGTACCGCCAGCGAGCTGCTTGGCTCCGTCGCGAGCTTGTGCGACGCCGTCGCAGTAGGCCTGGAACAGGATCAGTCCGGGGCACTTCGCGACGAGTTGGTCCATACCCGAGGCGAGCTGCGCTGAGCCGCTCTTGAGCTGGGCGCTGCCGTCCTTGAGTTTGGCGACTCCACTGTCGAGCTGCTGGACTCCGTCGTCGAGCTGAGCCACACCGGAGTCGAGCTTCTTGGCATCGGCAGGGAAGCTCGCAGTCTTCTGATTGAGCAGCGCCAGGCCGTCGCTGAGTTGCTGGGCTCCGTCATCGAGTTGACCAGCACCATCGGCTGCCTTGCCGACGGAGGACTTGATGGTGCCGAAGCCGACATACAAATTGTCGAGGTACGTCGTGGTGACGAATCCGTTGAGCGTCGAGGTGGTGGCCTTCCCGACGACGCGGGCGATCTGACCGTTGAGGTAGCTCGTGGTGTCGTTCGTTTCGATGCTCAGCGTCCCCTGCTCGGGGTTCTTGCCTGCGGTCGAGATGGCGGAGGCCGAGAGGTTCTCGGGGATCGTCAGCACGGCGCCGTACGTGCCGTCTTTCAGTCCCGCGGCCGCGTCCTTGCTGTGGGTGATGACCCAGTCGAAGTTGTCGGTGGAGGTGTCTCCGGCGAGCTGGCCAGCAAGCAGTCGCCCGACCGCCACAGGCATCTCGTTGCCTTTGAGGTCCTTGGTCGTCACGATCTTGTCGTTGTTGACGATGGCGGCCCGGACGGTGCTGACGTCGTCACCCGCGTCGGTCAACGTCTGAAGCAGCCCGGCCAGTAGCGGCACGACCATGACCGTCAGGAGCGCGATGCGCGTACGGCGTGCGCGAGTCAGCCGGGCGAGCTCGAACCAGGGGAGGGAGCGGGAGGTGAACATCAGTGAGCCATTTCGTGGTGGGGGAGTCTGGCGGGCAGCTCGACGATGTCGACGTGCTCGACGTCGTGAGGACCCTCGGCGGCATACGTGACGCTGGCGATGACGCTGGGACCTTCGATGCCAGTGAGAGCGCCGACAGTCGACCAGAACAGCTGGATCTGGCTCGGCGAACGCAGGTCGTCGACGTCGGGAATGATCACGATGTCGGGGTTCGAGGTCAGTGAGAGCGCAACTCCCAAGGTCAGGCGTTCGAGGTCTGACAAGTACGCGACGCGGTCGTTCCTGCGCAGAGGCAGCGGGTCGCCGGCGCGCGCCCAGGCATAGGCGTCGAACAGGGCGGAGTTGATTCCGGTGATGACCTCGTCGATGCGTGACTTGGCGATCCAGGCTCGCAGGGTGCCGACGGAGAGCTGCTGGGCAACGTGCTCGCCCACGGTCATCTGCGGGTCGAGGTCATTGATGCCGGTGAACTCGGCCAGCTGTACGCGTGCACGTACGTGCCCGGCCTCGTACGGGAGGAGATGGTCGGCGACACGCATCTGTCCGTCGGCGAACGGGAGGCGGCCGGCGAGAGTCAGCAGTAGCGCGTTCTTGACTCCGCGGTCTTGACCGGTGACGAGCATCCAGCGCCCGCGCTCGAGGCGCAGGTCGAGCGGAGCGCGATCGATGTCGTACGGGGCAGCGAGGACAAGTCGTTCGGCGGTCAAGACGACGTCGGCCCGATCGGCCGGCCACGTCGCCTGGGTCAGTCGTGCACGCAGTCCTTCGCCTTCAACGTCGACGTGGGGGAGCCAGCGGTCGATCGATGCGGGCAGCCACCAAGCTCGAGCGCCGAAGAGTTGCAGCGCGGCCGGCACGACGATCATCCGCACCAGGAAGGCGTCCACGAAGACACCGACGGCGAGGCCCAGGGCTACTGGCTTGATCGAGGGGTCTCCATCCGGAACGAAGGCGGCGAACACGGCGAACATGATCGCGGCCGCAGCCGTGACCACCCGACCGCTGGAGACGAAGCCACGCTCGATCGATCCGGAAGCGTCCTGAGTTCGCGCGAACTCCTCCTTCATACGGGAGACGAGGAAGACTTCGTAGTCCATCGCGAGGCCGAACAGGACGCCCATCAGGACAATCGGCAAGAAGCTGATGACGGGTCCGGTGTGTTCGACGTTGAGCAGGCCGTTGAGCCAGCCCTCGTTGAACACCAGCGCGACTGCGCCCAGCGAGGCGCCGAGCGACAACAAGTAGCCCAAGGTCGCCTTGAGTGGCACGAGGATCGACCGGAACACCGCCATGAGCAGGAGCAGCGACAAGCCGACGACGAGGATGCCGAATGGCAGCAGCGCACTCTTGAGTCGAGACGAGATGTCGATCTGGATCGAGGTGGCTCCGGTGACCGTGGTGCGTACGCCGTGCTTCTTCTCGATCGCAGGCCCGGCTGCCCGGATGCGCTCGACGAGGTCCTCGGTCTTCACGTCGGAGCCGCCGGTGGTCGGCACGATCTCGAGGACAGCGGTGTCGGCATTCGGGTTGGGCGTCGCCAGGATGATCGCCTCGACGCCATCCATCTTCTCGATGTCCGCCTTGAGTCCGGCGACAAGTCCGAGGGGGTCTGTGCTGTCGACGATGTTGGCCTCGACCAGCAGGGGGGCGTTGAAGCCCGGACCGAATCGCTCGGTGACGAGGTCAAATGCCTTGCGCTGGGTCGTGGACGTGGGCGCTATGCCGTTGTCGTCGAGGGCCAGCAGAAGACCTCGAGCGGGGAGTGCCATGAAGCCGAGGGCGACCACGACGAGCGCGATCGTCGCAACCGGTCTGCGAGTGACCGCCCGAACCCAGCGGTGGGCGAACCGCGCTCTGGCAGCACTTTCGGTGGCGCGAGCTGAGGGAGTCAGGCGAGTGCCGGCGAAACCGATGAACGCCGGAAGGAGAGTGAGTGCGACGAGCACCGCGACGACCACGGCGCCTCCGGCCACGACCCCCATGGCTGTGAGGAACGGAATGTTGGCGACCGAGAGACCGACCAGCGCGATCATGACGGTTGCGCCGGCAAAGATCACGGCGGACCCGGCGGTCGCAATGGCGCGGGCGGTGGACTCTTCCTCGTCGATGCCCTGGGCGAGCTCTTCGCGGTAGCGACTGATGATGAACAACGCATAGTCGATGCCGACCGCGAGACCGATCATCAACGCGAGCAATGGCGTAGCGCTCGACAGTGTGAGAACTGAGGTGGCGGCAAACGTGATGCTCATCGTGACGCCGACACCGACCATTGCCGTGACGAGGGGAATCATGGCGCCGCTGATGCTGCCCAAGAACAGAAGCAATACGACGAACGTGATGGCGACACCGACGGCCTCGGTGGGGGTGAGCTTGGGCCCGGTGTTGGTGAACGCCACACCGCCGAACTCCGCGGTGAATCCTGCATCGCGAAGGGGTGTGGCCTTGGCCTCGAGTTTGGTCAGCATCGCGGGGGTGATGTCACCGAACCCGTCGATGAACTGCACCTGAGCCATGGCAGCTCGATCATCCTTGGCGATCGAACGGTCGATCAGTGGGCTGTACGGCGAGAGGGTGCTTTCGATGAAATCGAGCTTGTCGATCGTCTTCAAGGTGCGTGCGACATCGGCTTTGATCTCGGGATCGGAGAAGGTCGCACCCTTGGGAGCCACCATCACCAGCTGAGCGGAGGCGCCGCTGAGTTGAGGGAACGTGCGCTCGAGGGTGTCGAGGGAGGCCTGCGACTCCGTACCGGGGATGTCGAACGAGTTGCGGGTGCCCTCGGAGAAGGCACCCATCAGGGCGCCGGAGCCGATCAGTAGGACGAGCCAGAACGCCAGTACGCGTCGTCGGTGCACGAACGACCATCGGCCGAGGGAGTACAGGAGTGACGACACACGCTCACGATACGTTTCTGTATTGGATACGTCAATGTATCCAAAGGCCTCGTTCTCGGTTATCGTGGCGGGATGCCAACCACAGAGATGAAGAGCACGCGACGCCGCGAGGCGACCCGCGAGCGACTCCTCGACGCGGCGCGGGACGTGCTGGCGGAGAGTGGAATTCAGGGCGCAACCGTTGAAGAGATCTGCGAGCGCGCTGGGTTCACCCGCGGTGCCTTCTATTCCAACTTCGAGTCCAAGGACGACCTCGTACTCGACCTGTTCAGGCGCGAGAAGGACCTCATGTTGGGTCGGGTGCAAGCAGCGCTCGACATCGAGCTCCTGTCGCCGGCCGAAACCGACGCCGAGACGATCGTGCGAGTGCTCGACCAGTTCCTCGGAAGTCAGCCGACTGATCGTACGTGGTTCCTGGTGCACCAGGAGTTCGTGATCCATGGCGTACGTCAGCGCGAGATTGCGGACGTCTATCAGGAGCTTTGGACCCAGACCCGGGCTGAGTTCGCCACGATCATCACGGGCGCCGTTGAAGCGCTCCAACGCAAGCTGGCACTCCCTGTCGAGCAGATGACCCTGATCCTCATGGGCGTCTTCGACGAAGCGATGCGCAATGCGTTCTTGTCGACCAGCGCGGACGCCTTCGATGCCACGGAGCTTCGCGAGATGCTGCCGGCGCTGCTCATGGCGGTCTCAGAGCCCCTGTGAGTCAAGCCGAGATTGTTGAACGTCTGCGGGCCGCGGGCTGCGTGTACGCCGAGGATGAAGCTGCCCTGCTTGTCGAGGCCGCTGACGACGCCGACGAGCTCGAAGCGATGGTTGCGCGTCGAGTCGGTGGTGAACCGCTCGAGTACGTACTCGGGTGGGTCGAGTTCGCCGGTCTGCGGATTATCGTCGAGCCTGGCGTGTTCGTGCCCCGCCGGCGTACGGAAGTGCTCGTCAACGAAGCCGGCCGGCTCGCGAGGCCGGGAGCGATCGTGGTCGACCTGTGCTGCGGGGCGGGCGCAATCGGCGCTGCCCTGCTGGAGACCTGCGAAGGCATCGAGCTGCACGCCGCTGATATCGATCCGGCAGCTGTCGCGTGCGCTCGGCTCAACCTCGAGCCCGACGGCCACGTGCACGAAGGCGATCTCTTCGCCGCCATCCCTTTTGACTTGAAGGGCCGGGTCGACATCGTCGTCGTCAACGCGCCCTACGTACCCACTGACGCCATCGAGCTGATGCCGCCTGAGGCGCGCTTGTACGAGGCGACCGTCGCGCTCGATGGGGGATCCGACGGGGTCGATGTGCACCGACGCATTGCGTCCGAGGTCGGCGAGTGGTTGGTGCCCGACGGCTACGTGCTCATCGAGACGAGCCAGGAGCAGGCACCCCTGACGATCACCGCACTCGAAGACGCCGGCTTCTCGGCCTGGATGGAACGCGACGAAGAAGTCGACGGCACCGCCGTGATCGCGACTCGCCCGATCTGACTGTGGTCGGCAGGCGCGCGGTGTCGGGAGGGACTGACACAGTGGCCACATGACGACCGCGAGCACCGAGACCGATGCCCTCGACGCGCTGCGTACCCTGACCGGCCGCGAGGACGCGGTGTTCCACGACGGTCAACTCGAGGCGATACGTGCGCTGGTCGATGACCACAGCCGAGCGCTGGTCGTGCAGCGCACGGGTTGGGGCAAGTCAGCGGTCTACTTCATCGCGACGCTGTTGCTGCGCCAGCGAGGTGCGGGACCCACATTGCTCGTCTCTCCGCTGCTCGCCCTGATGCGTGATCAGGTGGCCGCTGCCGCGCGTGCGGGCGTACGAGCCGTCGCGATCAACTCGGCCAATCCGCACGAGTGGGACGAGACGCTCGCCAAGCTCGCCGCTGACGAAGTCGACGTCCTGCTGGTCTCTCCCGAACGGCTCAACAACCCGCGCTTCCGCGATGAGCAACTTCCGGACCTGATCGCGCGTATGGGAATGCTCGTCGTCGACGAAGCCCACTGCATCTCCGACTGGGGCCACGACTTCCGACCCGACTACCGTCGCCTCGCCGAACTCATCGCAGCCCTTCCGACCGATCTGCCGGTCCTCGCGACCACGGCGACGGCAAATGAGCGGGTCGTCGTCGATGTCGCCGAGCAGCTCGGTGCCGCTGGTGAAGTGCTGACGATCCGTGGATCGCTCGCGCGTACGTCCTTGCGACTCGGCGTACTCCAGCTGTCCGACTCGCGGGCGCGTCTCGGCTGGCTGCTGAGTCATCTCGGCGACATGCCGGGCAGCGGCATCATCTACACGCTCACCGTGTCGGCGGCCGAGGACACGGCTCGACTCCTGCGAGAGGCCGGTCATCAGGTGCGCGCCTACACCGGCCGTACGGACACCGACCAACGCGAAGGACTCGAGCAGCAGCTCAAGGACAACGAGCTCAAGGCATTAGTGGCAACGAGCGCCCTCGGCATGGGGTTCGACAAGCCGGACCTTGGCTTCGTCATCCACCTCGGCGCCCCCTCCTCGCCGGTTGCCTACTACCAACAGGTGGGCCGCGCCGGCCGCGCGACCGAGAGTGCTGACGTCCTACTGCTCCCAGGACGCGAGGATCCGGACATCTGGCACTACTTCGCCACTTCGTCGATGCCCAACGAGGCGCGTGCCGCTGCAGTCATCAACGCGCTGAGCGATTCGCCGATTTCGACGCCAGCCCTCGAGGCCCTCGTAGATCTGCGACGTACCCCGCTCGAGCTCCTGCTGAAGGTGCTCGATGTCGACGGCGCTGTTCGCAAGGTCACCGGCGGTTGGATCGCGACGGGCAAGCCCTGGACGTACGACAAAGAGCGCTACGAGCGCATCGCCGAAGCGCGCGCTGCCGAGCAGCAGTCGATGGTCACCTACGAGACCTCGAGCATGTGCCGCATGGAAATGCTGCAAGCCGACCTCGACGACCCAACGGCCGCGCCCTGCGGTCGATGCGACAACTGCGCTGGCGCTTGGTACCCGGCTGCAGTCGACGAGTCCGCGGCACAAGTTGCTGCTTCGTCGCTCGACAAGGTTGGCGTCGAGATCGACCCACGGGCGCAGTGGCCCACGGGCTCCCAGCACGCCAAAGGCAAGATCGCCGAGCCTGAGCGTGCCGAGCCAGGCCGTGCCGTTGCTCGCCTCACCGATCTCGGCTGGGGAGGGACGTTGCGCGAGGTGTTCGCGGCCGGCGCTCCGGACGCGCCAATCACCGACGCCTTGCTGGGTGCCTGTGTGCGCGTACTCAAAGACTGGGAGTGGGACGAACGACCCGCTGCCGTCGTCAACATCCCGTCACGATCCAAACCACTGCTGGTGGACTCATTCGCGCGGGGGATAGCCCGCATCGGGCAGCTCCAGGATCTCGGGGCTCTCGATCTGGTTGGCGAAGGACCACGAGGAGAGCCGGGCGGCAACAGCGCCTACCGACTCGCCGGCGTATGGGGAGCGTTCACCGTTGGTGCCGAGCTTGCTGAACAAATCCAGGCGCTTGACGGCAAGCCGATCCTGCTGATCGACGATCGAGTCGACAGTCGGTGGACCATGACGGTTGCTGCACGCGAACTACGCGACAACGGTGCAGGTCAGGTCCTTCCGTTTGCTCTCGCCGTGGTGGCCTGACCCGCGCAGATAGAGTTCACGCATGCCCACCTTGCGTGAAGTAGTCGCCGTCCTCGACGGTCTGTACGACCCGCGCTGGGCCGACGACTGGGATGCCGTAGGCACCGTCACGGGCCACCCCGACGCGAACGTCTCCAAGGTGCTGTTCGCCGTCGACCCGGTCCAGGCGGTCGTCGACGAGGCAATCGCTTGGGGAGCTGACCTGGTCGTCGTTCACCACCCGCTCTATCTGAAGGGCGTCACATCGGTCGCGGCGACGAGCCCCAAGGGCCGCGTGATCCACGACCTCATCAAGAACGGCATCGCCCTCCATACCTGCCACACCAACGCGGACAGCCCGCCACTCGGAGTCTCCGAGTCGATGGCGCTCGCAATTGGGCTGACGGACGTACGACCGCTGGCGGCGGATCCTGTTGAACCGATCGACAAGTGGGTCGTGTTCGTGCCCACCGAGGACGCCGACAAGGTGGCCGCGGCAATGCATGGCGCTGGTGGAGGACGCATTGGCGACTACGACTCCGCACAATTCCAGTCGACCGGCGTCGGATCATTCCGCCCACTGGATGGCGCGAGCCCCGCCGTGGGGACAGTCGGCGCAGTCGAGCAGGTCGCTGAGACCCGGATCGAGATGATCGCCGATCGCACCCTGCGCGAAACCGTACGAACCGCGCTGCTCGAGGCTCACCCGTACGAGGAAGCGGCCTACGACGTGCTGGAGCTGGCGGCTCGCAGTTCCGACCGCGGACACGGACGGATCGGAACGCTGACAACTCCGATGTCGCTCGCCGACTTCGCCCAGCAGGTGACCGAGCGTCTGTCGTCCCATCACAGCGCCACTCGGGTGGCGGGGGACCCCGCTCGACTGATCACCACGGTCGGCCTCTGCGGTGGCTCGGGCGACTTCCTCCTGCCCGTCGCTGACGCTGCAGGTGCAGACGTCTACGTCACCTCGGACCTCAAGCATCACCCGGTCAGCGAGCACCTGGAGAACCCCGATGCGTGCGCTGTCATTGACGTTCCGCACTGGGCCGCAGAGTCGACCTGGCTCCCTGTGGCCGCCGCTGCGTTGAGCGCTCGAGTCACGGGCGTCGATGTACGAGTCTCGGAGCTGGTGACCGATCCGTGGACCGCCCACGTGCCGGGTACGGTGTCCATGTGAAAGCCGATCCCACAGCCCAGGCCGCCCTGCTCGACCTTCAGGCGACGGACTCGACGCTTGCCCAGCTCCAGCACCGCCGCAAGTCCCTTCCGGAGCACACCAAGATCGCGGAATTGCAGGCTCGAGTCACCCAGCTCGATGGCACTCGCATCGAAGCCGCAACTGCCGTGGACGACCTGACCCGTGATCAGCGCAAGGCTGACGCCGAGGTTGAACTGGTCAAAACCCGTCGCGCCCGCGACGAAGAGCGTCTGGCCTCCGGAGCGATCTCCAACCCCAAGGATCTCGCCAGCCTGCAGCACGAGCTGACCGCCCTTGAGCGCCGCATCACGACGCTCGAGGATGAGGAGCTCGAGGTCATGGAGGCGCTCGAAGAAGCACAGTCCGCACTCGACGCATTTCAGATCGAACTGTCGAACGTGCAGGCCGAGCTCGATCAGACCATCGCAGCGCGCGACGCTGCCGTAGCCGTTCTCGACGAGCAGATCGCCGATGCTGAATCCGAGCGAGCCGTGAGCGCTCAGAGCGTTCCTGATGACCTCACGAACCTGTACGACAAGGTGCGCGCGCAGTACGGCGGCCTCGGTGCTGCCGCGCTTCGTGCCAAGAAGTGCGAAGGCTGCCGCCTCGAGATCAACAGCGCTGACCTGCGCGAACTGGCCGCGCTGCCCGAGGACGAGGTGCTCCGCTGCCCCGAATGCAGTCGCATCCTCGTACGTACCGCTGAGTCAGGGCTGTGACAGCTCGCATCATCGTCGAGGCTGATGGCGGGTCGCGGGGCAACCCGGGACCGGCATCGTACGGAGCCTTGATCCGCGACGCCGACACTGGCGCCGTGATCGCTGAACGCGGTGAAACCATCGGTGTAGCCACCAACAACGTGGCCGAGTACAGCGGTCTCATCGCGGGGCTCGAACTCGTACGCGATCACGCACCCGATGCTGAAGTCGAAGTACGCATGGACTCCAAGCTGGTCATCGAGCAGATGGCTGGCCGGTGGAAGATCAAGCACCCCGACATGAAGCCACTCGCCGCCAAGGCGCAAACGCTCGCTCCGACCGGCACGGTATGGACCTGGATTCCGCGCGAGGAGAACTCGGCGGCCGATGCTTTGGTCAACGCGGCACTGGATGGCGCCGCAGCTGAAAAGAAGACGGAGAAGAATCCGCTCGTCGGCTGGAAGAGCGGGCTCGACGGTGCGCCGACAACGATCATCCTGCTGCGCCACGGCGTCACGGAGTCGACGACGCGCAAGCTGTTCTGCGGCAGCGGGGGAGCAGATCCCGGCCTGACCTCGACTGGCGAGGAGCAGGCCCAGCGGGCCGCCACCTGGATCGCCAATCACGGCGGTGCCGATGCGATCGTGTCCTCCCCGTTGCGTCGTACGCGTGAGACGGCTGCGTTCGTGTCACGCGAGCTCGGACTCGACGTCGAACTTGAGGCGGGCATCGCCGAAGCAGCATTCGGCGAATGGGATGGATTCAGTTTTGGCGAGGTCATGGAGCGCTGGCCCGAAGAGCTTGACCACTGGCTCGGGTCGACTGCTGTCGCGCCGCCAGGCGGAGAACCGTTCGACTCGGTCTATGAGCGGGTGACTGCGGCGCGCGACCGGCTCATCGAAACGTACGCGGGCAAGACCGTTGTCGCGGTCAGCCACGTCACGCCGATCAAAATGATGGTTCGGCTCGCGCTGGATGCCCCGATGCCGGTGATCTACAAGATGGAGCTCGCGCCGGCGTCGATCACGACGATCAGCTGGTGGCCGGACGGCACACCGTCGCTGCGCAACTTTTCGGTCGTACCGGACTAGATCTCGGCCACGACGACGTCGAGGCGTTGTGCGTGACGTTCGACGGTCCAACCGAGCTCGCCCAGCAGGTCCTGCAACTCGTCGATCGAGACAGGATTGGCGCCAGACTCGAGAATCGCTCGGACGATCCGTCCCTTGGTTGCCTTGTTGAAGTGGCTGACGACCTTGCGTACACCTTGGTGTTCGTGGAGTACGCGCATCGTCACGGTGCGGTCAGCCGGCGGTTTGCCCAGAGCGGCGTACATGCCAGATCGCAGATCGATCACCAGCCCGTCTCCAGCAGCTTCCTGTAGGACGCGGGGGAGCGGCGTACGCCAACGGCTTGCGACGGTCCCGAGCCGCGGCAACGATCCGTCACCGGACAGTCGGTACGCGGGGATGTGATCGCTGGGTCGTACGAGGCCGAACAAGGCACTCGCGATGGCCAACGACTCGTCGGCGCGTGAACGCGACGCGGGGTCGAGAGTTGGCAGGTCGAGCATCGAGTAGAGGACGCCCGTGTAGATCTCGTCTGCGCGCGCCGTCGGCTCTTGATCGAGACCCGCGTTGATCTCGATCGCCTCGGCCTGGGTCGGCCCAAGGCCGAGAGCTTGCATGGCGCGCTTGGGATTGCCCGAGCACATCTTGATCAACGTGCGGAGGAGCTGAGCGCGTACGGGCGTGAGCGTCGGGAACGACAGCGACTCGAGATCGAGCGGCGCACCGGTGGCGGGACGGGTCTTGCCCTCGGAAGGCGGGAGCAGGATCAGCACCGGATGAACTTAGCCGATGAGCATCCAGACGCCGACGGCGGCGAACAGGGCAGCGGACACGATGTGGACCGTACGGATCGGGAGAATCTGAAGCAGTGCGCGCCCCGCGAACACTGCGAGCACGATCGCGGTGAGCTCGCCAATGAGGCTGCCGATCCAGATCAACACCCAGTGATACTGCGTGGACAGCGTCATGGTGGCGAGCATGGTCTTGTCCCCGAGCTCGGCGAGGATGAACGCGACGGCGACCACCAGCACGGCGGCACCCCCGCGCTTTCGCTCGACTGGTGGTGCGTCGTCAGATGGCACGTTGCGAAGCGTCAGCGCGGCGAAGATCAGGAACAGCACACCGGCAGCGACGCGCACTGCGTGTTGGGGAAGGTTGTCGCCGATGGTGTTCCCGACGAATGCCGAAACGAAGGTTGTGAGGGCGCAGCCGAGGCCGGCTCCGATGATCACGGTCCGGGTTCGATAACGGGTCGCAAAGGTCATCGACATGAGCTGGCTCTTGTCGCCAAGCTCGGCGATGAACACCAACCCGGCACTCAATAGGACCGCGTACACGGCAAAGGCTCCTCGTCCGCCTGGACGAAGAGCCTTGGATGACAAGCCTTCGACCAGGCATTGTCATTGACAAATACTGGTCGAAAGTCTCGTCCGCCATCCGGAGATGGCCTGAAGCACCGGATCCCACAACTTCGTGAGCTCAGTATGTCGATGCAACCGTTGGGGACTACTCCCTTTCGTACGACCAGCCTAGCCCATGCCCGCGACGGTAGACTGAGAGACGCGAATGAGTCGGCCGGGCGGCCGCGGCATCTCACGATGTCGAGGAAAGTCCGGACTCCGTAGAGCGACGGTGGTGGCCAACAGCCACCCACGGCGACGTGCGGGACAGTGCCACAGAAATCAAACCGCCAGCGGCCTTCGGGTGCGGGTAAGGGTGAAACGGTGAGGTAAGAGCTCACCAGCGCTCCGGGTGACCGGGGCGGCTAGGTAAACCCCACCGGGAGCAAGACCAAGAGGACCTTCGGGTCTGCGCTGACGGGCTGCTCGTCCAATGTCAGCGGGTAGGTCGCACGAGGCGTTCAGCAATGGACGTCCCAGATGGATGGTCGCCCACGACAGGATCCGGCTTACAGGCCGGCTCATTCGCACCTAGACGTCAGGAGACGTCGGCGAGCTCCAGCGACTGCTGCACAGCGGCAGGGTCGTACTCCCAGGCGATCTCACGAACGATGTCGACGAGGTCCGGATCGTCGGTCTCGATTGTCACGCTGATCTGGTGTTCAGGCAGGCGGGCGAGCGTGACATTGGCTATGGCGCTCAACGCTTGCTCGACCGCAACGTACGCGTCATCGCCGCTGAGCTCCATCGTGAGTGTCACTCGATGCATGAAAGGCTCCCTCTTTCGATAGTTCACTCCCTGCCAAGGTGAACGAGCCCGAGTCAGGAAAGTTAGCGCCAACTGCGAGAATGGACTCGTGACCATCGAAACCCGCGACCGCGCAGCCGAGCTGATTGCACTCAGGAAAGTCCAGCGTCGAGTTGCGGCGATCGGCTTTTTCGCTGTCGCTGTGCACGGCATCATCGGACTCGCCGTTGTGGGCCACATCGTCGATGGGCAGGGACGTCAGGGAGACGCCATCCTGCTCACGGTGATGTCGGGTGTCCTAGCACTGATCACGTACGGGATCGTGCGCACGATCCTGCAGCGTGGGCTCTGGTCACCCATCTGGATCTTGATCGCGATCACGCCGACGGTCTTCGCAGCAACACAGCTCGCCTGACCGTTGAACGGAGTCAGTAGCGTGGCGTCATGACTTCAGTCCCCAACATCACGCTCAACAACGGAATTGAGATCCCGCAGCTCGGCTTCGGTGTCTGGCAGGTGAAGCCGTTCGAAACGAAAGCGGCGACTCTCGCGGCGTTTGAGATTGGCTATCGCCACATCGATACCGCGCAGATGTATCGCAACGAGCAGGGTGTGGGCGAAGCAGTCGCCGAGTCTGGACTCGATCGTGGCGAGGTGTTCATCACCAGCAAGCTCAACAACGGCTATCACGCCCACGACGACGCGTCGAAGGCGTTCGACCGATCGCTCGAGAAGATGGGCTTCGACTACCTCGACCTGTTCCTCATCCACTGGCCTCTGCCGGACATCGATGTCGACTTCGTCGAGACGTGGGGTGCGCTCGAGGAGATCTACGCGTCTGGTCGCGCCAAGGCGATCGGCGTCTCCAACTTCCAGCCGGCGCATCTGCGACGCGTCGTCCAGGAGGGAACGGTCGTACCAGCGGTCAATCAGATCGAGGTGCACCCCTTCCTGACGCAGGACGAGGCGCGCGCCGCCAACACCGAGAACGGTGTCGCGACTGAGGCATGGTCGCCACTTGCTCAGGGACTTGTCGTCGAGAGTCCTGAAATCGCGGCTATCGCCAACGCTCACGGCAAGTCGCCCGCTCAGGTGGCTCTTCGCTGGCAGATTCAGCGCGGCGACATCGTGTTCCCCAAGTCGGTCACGGTCGAGCGGATCAGGGAGAACTTCGAGATCTTCGACTTTGAGCTGTCCGAGGACGAGGTGGCGGCAATCTCGGCACTAGACAAGGGCCACCGCACGGGACCGAACCCGGACGAGTTCAACTGGATCCCCTGATTCACGCTCAGATCCGGCTACGCTGCCGGTCATGAGCGAAGAACACGAGCAACACGTGCCGCCAGCCCGATTCAGTTACGCCGTCGGCGCAGGCCTCGGCATGTTGGTCGGTGGAACCATTGGCTTGTTCATGGACCACTTCCTGATCGACGCGCTGTTCGGCGTCGCGATTGGCCTCGTGGTCGCGTACATCGTCAGGAACATCAAGCCGTAGTTGTCAGGATCTCCGCGCCGTCCTTGGTGACGAGCAGAGTGTGCTCGAACTGTGCCGTGCGTGACTTGTCCTGAGTGGTCGCGGTCCAACCGTCGTCCCACATGTCCCATTCGACGCTGCCGAGCGTCAGCATCGGTTCGATGGTGAACGTCATGCCCGGCAGAATTACGGTGTCGGCGGCCGGGTCGTCGTAGTGCGGAATGACGAGCCCGTCGTGGAACGCCGGTCCAACGCCGTGTCCGGTGAACTCGCGTACGACGCCGTAGCCGAACCGGGCTGCGTACGTCTCGATCACGCGGCCGATGACGTTGATCTGGCGGCCTGGCTTCACTGCCCGGATCGCACGCATGAGTGCTTCCTCGGTGCGCTCGACCAGCAGACGTGACTCCTGGTCGACATTTCCTACGAGGTAGGTCTTGTTGGTGTCGCCGTGCACCTCGCCGAGGTATGCGGTGATGTCGATGTTGACGATGTCGCCGTCCTCGAGGGGGCGATCGTCGGGGATGCCGTGGCAGATGACTTCGTTCACGCTGCTGCACAGCGACTTCGGGTAGCCGCGGTAGCCAAGTGTCGAGGGGTACGCGCCATTCGCGATCAGGAACTCGTGACCAACGGCGTCGAGCTCGTCCGTGGTGACGCCGGGAGCGATGGCTGCCTCCACAGCGTCGAGTGCCTGAGCAGCAATGCGTCCAGCGATGCGCATGGCTTCGATCGTGGCGTCGTCGCGTACGAAAGATCCGCGATAGGGGAGCGGCGCGATCTGGCCGACGTACTCCGGTCGCTCGATGGAGCTGGGTACGGCTCGCTCAGGGGACAGTCGACCAGCCATGAGTACGTTCACCCGGCGAGTTTAGTAGCCTCGCAAACATGGCTGATGACGAGAAGTGGTACTTCTGCATGGTGCATCGCGAGGTGGAGCCGCAGGAGGGTTGCAGGCCCGCCGATCGGCTTGGTCCGTACGACTCGGCCGAGAAGGCCGCGCGTGCTCTCGAGATCGCTGCGGAACGTACGAAGGCGTGGGACGAAGACCCGCTCTGGAACGACACAGAACCTGACAAGGCGGCAGACGACAAGTGATGGCGCGCAAGCGTCGCCGCACGGGGAAACTCAACCTCGAGCGGTCTGGTCCGTGGATCGCGATTGTCGGGCTGCTGATGGTTTTGTGGTGCTCGATCTCGACGGGCTTGTATGCGCCGATCTGGGGGATCGTGCTGGCCATGTCTTTCTTGATCCCGCAGGTGTGGCTCGTTGCCAAGTGGGCCAAGCCAAAGCCCAAGCTGACGATGGTTGTCCCAGTTGTCGGACTGGTCGCCTGGGCCTGCTTGTCGTTGATCGGCGCCCAGTGGTGGGGTTGGAGCCCCTAAGCGGGTGATTCGGCAGGGGAGATGTGTGCGAGAGCCTCTGGGATGCGGCCGAGCACCGCGATGGCCGTGTCAAAGGCCTCCTGGCCGACCAGTCCGATGAGCGACTGCTCGACGTCGAGGATGTGCCCGAATCCGCCGCGGGCAAACTCGCGACCCTTCTTCGTGTAGGTCACGAGCTTGGCTCTGCGGTCCTCGGGATCGGGTGTCATCTCGAGGATTCCGAGGTCGACGAGCTCGCGGATAACCTCGCCCATCGCCTGCTTGGTGATGCGGGCGCGTGCGGCGAGATCTGAAGAGCGCTCACCTTCGGGTTTGCTTAGCGTGCTGAACAGAGCGTTGTGGGCGAGTCGGAGCTCAGGGAATCCTCGAGATCGGCCCTCGGCGACCATGTCGTCCTGCAGTCGGCGCGCGGCATGCTCGACGACCGCGATCAGCGGTTCATGATCCGGTCTGCCCTCAAGTCTTGACACGGTAAGGTCACCTTCCTATTATCGTCAGGTAACCTTACCTTATCAGGAGGAGCCATGGCTCTCATGATGGACACACCGCAGGTCGAAGGGCTTTTTCCGTCCCGTGTTGGTCGCTCGACGACCAAGGTTGCCGTCGAGCATGAGCTCGTTTCTCGCGATGTTGTCGATGGATCTGTCCCACGGATCGAGCGAGTCGCGGCCGCGACGGTGGGCGCTCAGTACGCGCCGTATCTCGCGTTCGAGCCCGGGGGACAGGTCGAGCTGAGCTTCCCAACCGCAGCTTCTCCCGGTGAGCTGGAAGCGCTCGTACGGCGAGACCTCACGTCCCTTCGTGCAGACTGCACCCGAGTGGGTGTCGAGCTCGAGGCAGTTGCCGTCGATCCGCGTGGCGTGCACGCCGTACCGCTCCAGTTGGATCGCCCGCGCTACCTCGCGATGCAGGACCGCTTCGACGAGGTCGGCCCTGCCGGTCGTCGGATGATGCGACTCACCGCGTCTACCCAGGTTTGCCTGGACTGGGCATCGGGCGCAGCAGGCCTCGAGCAGTGGCGGCTGGCTCAGCTCGCCGGTCCTTACCTCGCGGCTGCCTTTTCCACCTCAACTCAGTTGGACAGCCGGCTCGCGATCTGGCTCGAGGTCGACCCGACGCGCACGGCTTTCGATGGTCGCCTGCTCGGCACGGACCCGGTTGCGGCGTACGCGGACTTTGCTGCCGGTGCGGCGCGCTTCACCTCCGAGGCTGAGCACCTCTCAACACTGTTCCCGCCTGTACGTCCACGTGGTCACTACCTTGAGGTCCGCTACCTCGACGTACAGCCAGACCATCTCATCGGACGTGTTGTGTCAGTGCTGGCGAACCTTCTGCACGACGCCGACCGACGTCGCGCCGCGCTGGCTCTGCTCGCTGGTCCGGAGCGACAGGCCGAGCGCTGGCACGAGGCAGCGTATGCACCGCACTTGCTCGCGGACCGCGGACGCGAGCTGATGAGGATCGCTGGAGCTCGTACGCGGGTGGGTGCGGCATGAGCGCCCTGTTCGTGACCGACCCGCTCGCTGGGCTCGATCCGGAGATCGACAGCAGCATCGGCTTGATGGCTGCGTGCCAGGAGCTGGGCGAGTCCGTGTGGGTGTGCCAGCCCGAAGACCTCGCGGTCATTGACGGCCGCCTCGTGAGCCGGGCAACGCGGATCACCATGCGGCCCCGCAGCCGACATGGCGATCATCGTTGGGCAGTCGAGCCTGAGTGGTTCGACGTGGAAGAGCGTCGCATCATCGACGTCGCCGAAGAGGTCTCGGTAGCCCTGATGCGCCTCGATCCACCCGTGAGGAGCCGTTACCAGAACACGCTGCACCTGCTCGATGTCGCGTCGGCTGCTGGTGTGCTCGTTGCCAACCGTCCAGACGGGATCCTCCAGATCCAGGAGAAGATGTTCGCGCTGCGATTCCCGGAGCTGATCCCGCCCACCACTGTCGCGTCCTGTCAGCGAGTCATAGACGGCTTCGTCGCCGAGCATGGTGCTGCAGTTGTGAAGCCGGTCGACGGATTTGCGGGCATCGACGTATGGCTGCTCCGGCACGACGACCCCAATGTCGCGTCGCTTATCGAATCGGCCACACAGGGCGGTCAGCGGCACGTGATCGTGCAGCGCTACCTCCCGTCGGTCGAGGAGGGCAATAAGCGCCTCTTCGTGCTTGATGGCGAGATCATCGGCTCGGTTATGCGCAGCCCATCGCGTACGGATTTCCGGATCGGGCCGCCGTCCGCACCAGCTGATGTGGATGCCCGCGACGAAGAGATCGTCGCGACTTTGGCGCCCTCGCTGAGGCAGGCGGGAATCATCCTCGCTGGCCTCGACGTCATCGATGGCCAGCTGATCGAGATCAACGTGACCTGCCCCGGTGGCATGCACAAGACCGACGCCCTCCTGGGCACAGACCTCAGCGGCGCAATCATGCGTCGCCTGTTCATCAACGAAAGGGTTCTCCCATGTCTGACCTGATCATCATCTGCATTGCCCTGCTCGGCCTGCTCATCTTCCTGTTGGGTGCGAACGTCACCCGACTCCGCGCGATACGCGGCAAGAACGGTGGTCCGCAGATGTCGAAGGATCCGACGGATCGCCTGTTCATCGCGATCCGGGCACACGGCAACGCCGCTGAGTACATCCCGATGCTGGCGATCCTGATCATCGTCTGCTCGACTCTCACCAGCGGCTGGTGGCTCGAGTCCCTCGCAGTTGCTGCCGTTGTCGTACGCGTGCTCCACGCCGGCGGGATGCTCACCACGAAGTCGCTCGCAGAGCACGGTCCCTTGCGCGACCTCAGCGCGACAGGCAACTACGTCGTCGGCATCGCCCTCGCGATCACGGCGCTGGTGAACCTGTGAGGCCGGCGTCAGCTCTCGAAGCTGTGCTCAGCTGCGGGAAAGGCGCCTTCCTTGACGTCGGACACGTACTGCTTGGTGGCGTCGAGCATGACGCTGTGCAGGTTGGCGTACTTCTTGACGAAGCGGGCGGTCTTGCCGGAGTTGAGTCCGAGCATGTCCTGCCAGACGAGCACCTGGGCGTCGCAGTCGATGCCAGCACCGATTCCGACGGTCGGGATGCGTAGTGCCTTGGTGACCTCGGCGGCGACGGGGGACGGGACCATTTCCATGACGATCGCGAACGCACCTGCGGCCTCGAGGGCTTTGGCTTCCTCGACCATGCGTGCGGCGTCATCGCCACGGCCCTGCACTCGGTAGCCACCGAGGTTGTGCTCGGACTGAGGCGTGAAGCCGATGTGAGCGCATACGGGGATTCCGGCGTCCGTCAGCAGCTTGACCTGGGGGACCATCGCGAGTCCGCCCTCAAGCTTCACCGCGTGGGCGTTGGCTTCCTTCATGAAGCGGACGGCCGTGTGGAAAGCCTGCTCAGGTGAGCCCTGGTAGGAACCAAACGGCAGGTCGGCCAGTACGAGCGCGCTCTTGGCGGAGCGGGCCACGGCGCGTACGAGGGGGATCAGCTCGTCAACCGTGACGGGCAACGAGGTCTCGTTGCCGTAGACGTTGTTGGAGGCCGAGTCGCCGACCAGCAGCACCTCGACTCCGGCGTCGTCGAAGATCGCGGCGGTGTACTGGTCGTACGCCGTCAGCATCGTCCACTTCTCGCCCTGCTCCTTGAGTTGCTGCAGGTGATGAGTGCGGATGCGCTTGCGAGTGGTCGGCGCTGCTGCTGCAGCTCCCGAGCCGTAGGGCGCGGTCTCTTCAGGGGTGGTCATGATTTCTCCTTCTCGCAGCTCCTTACGGAGTCCACGGACTCCTCCAGACTGCCAGATCCTGAGCGCAGTGGCCCCCGTACGCGTACGTGAGGCTGGTTACACGTCCTCGCGCCAGCGATGGGTGATCGGTACGCGGCGATCGCGGCCAAAGTTTCGGCGCGAAACCTTGGGTCCCGGCGGGTACTGCCGGCGCTTGTATTCCGCCCTGTCGACCAGCGTCACGACGCGGTGCACCAGGGCGGGATCGTGGCCCTCCGCGATGACTGCAGCGGAGCCGAGATCGCGCTCGACGTACGCATCCAGGACCGCGTCGAGCAGGTCGTACGGAGGCAGCGAGTCCGAGTCGAGCTGACCCGGACGAAGCTCGGCCGACGGCGGCTTGCTGATCGTGGCTTCGGGGATCGGAGGTGTCTCGCCGCGCTCGACGGCGATCTCGTTGCGCCAGCGGGCGAGCTCCCACACGAGCGTCTTGGGCACGTCTTTGATCGGTGCGTACGCACCAACCGCATCGCCATAGATCGTCGAGTAGCCCGTCGCGAGCTCGGACTTGTTGCCGCAGGCGAGTACGAGGTGACCGTGCTGGTTGGACAGTCCCATCCAGATCACGGCGCGGATGCGAGCCTGCAGGTTCTCCTCGGCGAGGCCGGTGAGGTGCAGCGACTCCTGATAGCTGTCGAAGATCGGCGCGATCGGGATCGTGTCCAGCGAGAGGCCCGTACGTTTCGCCATCTCGGCAGCATCGGACTTGGAGTGCTCACTCGACCAGGCGCTGGGGTTGGAGATGCCGTTGACGTTCTCCGGGCCGAGTGCGTCGACGGCAATCGCCGCGACGAGCGTCGAGTCGATGCCGCCGGACATACCGAACAGCACGGACTGGAAACCGTTCTTGTGCACGTAGTCACGGAGACCCGTGACGAGAGCGGTGTAGATCTCCTCGTTGCGGCTCAGGCGTTCGGCCTGCGCGGTCGGCAGCGGTTCGTACGCGGCGAATGGTTCGGACGTGATGATCGTGCGCTTGATCTTGAGCCCGCCAAACCGTTCATCGTCGCTCGGCATCGTCGCGGTAGCCGCGGGGAGCTCGAGGTCGACCACGAGCAGCTCGGGGTCGAACTGTCCTGAACGACCCAGCACGGTGCCGCTCGCGTCGACGACGATCGAGTCGCCGTCGAAGACGAGCTCGTCCTGTCCGCCGACGAGATTCACATACGCCAGTACGCAGTCGCCCTCGGCAGCCCTGCGCGCGCAAAGCGCGAGGCGCACGTCGTCCTTGTCTGCTTCGTACGGCGAACCGTTCGGCACGACGAGCAGTGCGGCGTCAGCAGCCTTGGCCGCGGCAGACGGGCCGTCGCGCCAGAGGTCTTCGCAGATTGCGAGGGCAACGTCGATGCCGCCGATCTGCACGACGTTGATCGTGTCGCCGGCAACGAAGTTGCGGATCTCATCGCCCACGCCGTAGTTCCAAAGGTGGTGCTTGGCCTGGCGCGCGACGATCGCACCGTCGTGGATCACAGCGACGTTGTTCTGCGGTGCGTTCTTGGGGATGCCGGGTGCGTCGAGGACGTCGGGCTTCTGGTCGAGGTAGCCGACCATCGCGACGAGGTCGCCGCAGCCTTCGTCCTTCAGTCGTACGGCGAGCGCTTCGATGCCCGCTTTGGACGCTTCGATCAGCGACAGGCGCATCGCGAGGTCTTCGAGCGGGTAGCCCGTCAGCATCATCTCCGGGAAGACGACGAGGTGGACGCCCTGATCGACAGCCGCCTTGCAGTGCTCGACGACGAGATCGGCATTGCCGACGAGATCGCCGACCGTGGCGTTGACCTGGGCAAGAGCGAGGCGCAATTGGGGCACATATGCAGCGTATCGGGGCCGAATTTCCTCGGTGGTTGAGTAGCCCGAGGAACGAGGGCGTATCGAAACCTCGTGCGCCGAGATGCTCGCGCTGGGCGGTGATCTCCCGAGGATTCGACCTTCCTGGCGGCTTCGCCGCGGCACGCTCAACCCGCCTCGACGCTCGTCGCTAGCGCTCCTCGGTCTCGACGAAACATGCTCGTAACACGTGGTCGTCACACTGGCTACATGGGAAAACAGGAAGACTTTGTGCTGCGCGCGCTCGATGAGCGGGACGTGAAATTTGTACGTCTGTGGTTCACCGATGTGCTCGGATCACTGAAGTCCGTGGCGATCGCTCCAGCTGAGCTCGAAGGCGCGTTTGCCGAGGGAATTGGCTTCGACGGCTCGGCCATCGAGGGCTTCGCGCGCGTGCACGAGGCCGACATGCTGGCGCGCCCTGATCCCTCGACGTTCCAGATCCTCCCGTGGCGCGGCGAGACGCCGGCGACGGGACGTATGTTCTGCGACATCCTCATGCCCGACGGCTCGCCGTCGTACGCGGATCCGCGCCACGTCCTCAAGCGCACGCTGCAGAAGGCCTCCGAGGCCGGGTTCACGTTCTACACACACCCCGAGATCGAATTCTTCCTGTTCAAGGGCAAGCCCGACGTCGGCGACCGTCCCATCCCCGTCGACGACAGCGGCTACTTCGACCACACGGCTCAGGGCGGCGGCCAGGACTTCCGTCGCGAAGTCATCACGATGCTCGAGAACATGGGCATCTCGGTCGAGTTCAGCCACCACGAGGGCGGCCCCGGCCAGCAGGAGATCGACCTCCGCTATGCCGATGCGCTCTCGACGGCCGACAACATCATGACGTTCCGCACTGTCGTACGTGAGGTTGCTCTGTCGCAGGACAAGTGGGCGTCGTTCATGCCCAAGCCGTTCACCGACCACCCGGGCTCGGGCATGCATACGCACGTCTCGCTGTTTGAGGGTGACGAGAACGCCTTCCACGAGGCCGGTGCTGAGTACGGGCTCTCCAAGACGGGTCGCGCGTTCGTCGCCGGCGTCCTGCGCCACACGCCAGAGATCACCGCGGTCACCAACCAGTGGGTCAACTCCTACAAGCGCCTCGCCGGCGGGGGAGAAGCACCCAACTATGTCTGCTGGGGCCACAACAACCGATCGGCGCTCATCCGCATCCCGATGTACAAGCCGCACAAGGGCAACTCGGCACGCATTGAGCACCGCGCCATCGACTCGGCCTGCAACCCGTACCTCGCGTTCGCGCTGGTGCTGGCTGCTGGACTCAAGGGCATCGAGGAGAAGTACGAACTCCCGCCCGAGGCCGAGGACGACGTCTGGTCGTTGAGCGAGAACGAGCGCAAGGCGATGGGCATTGCTCCATTGCCGCGCAACCTCGACGAGGCGATCCGCACGATGGAGACCAGCGAGCTCGTGGCCGAGACGCTGGGTGAGCACGTATTCGACTTTTTCCTGCGCAACAAGCGTGCGGAATGGCAGGACTACCGCTCGCAGGTCACGCAGTTTGAGATCGACCGCATGATGCCGATGCTCTGAGCAGGTCGTAGCCTGCTCAGGTGGCCAGTCACACAGCGGAGTACGCCCAGGCGCTTGCGCGCAAGGGATTCCGCAATGGTGATCTGGCCGTCGCCAACCTCGAACGCCTCGGTGACGCGCCCGACGAACTGATCGACCAGATCGCCAGCGTCGCGGGTCCTGACATTGCGCTCTCGTCGCTCGCGGCGATCGCTGATCGTATGGGCGCGCCCAAGCTGCTCAAGCAGCTTGCGAAGGACGACGAGCTGCGTCAGCGACTGCTGGTCGTACTCGGCACCAGCGAGGCGCTCGGCGAGTTCGTGGCGAGGCATCCCGAGTTCATCAGTGACCTCAGCAGCAAAGAGCTGTCGAACGCGCCGATTTCCCTCGACCTGCGCCGCTCGCAGATGTCGACCGCGACGAATGCCGACGAACTGCGCGTCAACTACTACCGAAAACTTCTGCACCTCGCTGCCCGCGACCTCACGGCTTTGACCGGCTTCGAGGATTCTTCGGCCGAGCTCTCCGACCTCGCTGTGGCGACCCTCGGTGCCGCGCTGCAGATCGCCCGCGTCGACGAGAAGGACGACGGGCTCTGCAAGTTCGCGATCATGGCGATGGGCAAGACTGGCGGTCACGAGCTGAACTATCTCAGCGATGTCGACGTGATCTTCGTGTACGAGGCGTGCGACGGCGCCGACGACCACGAGGCCGCTGCCGCAGCGACTCGCTTGGCCGCCGCGACGATGAAGCTGTGCCGCGAACACACTGGCGAGGGCACCATCTGGGAGGTCGACGCCAACCTCCGGCCCGAGGGCAAGGACGGTCCGCTCGTACGTTCGCTGGCGAGCCATGTCGCGTATTACGAGCGTTGGGCGACGACCTGGGAGTTCCAGGCGCTACTGAAGGCACGGTTCGCTGCCGGTGACAAAGCGCTCGGCCAGGCGTACATCGACGCGCTGTCGCCAATGATCTGGATGGCCAGCACTCGCGAGAATTTCGTGACGGACGTACGTGCCATGCGTCGCCGTGTCATCGACAACCTCCCTGCGAACCAGCGCGACCGTGAGCTCAAGCTCGGTCCGGGCGGACTCCGCGATGTCGAGTTCGCCGTCCAGCTCTTGCAGCTCGTCCACGGCCGCGCCGACCCTTCGCTCCGCAGCCCCACGACTCTCGAAGCGCTGAGGGCGCTGACCGAGGGTGGGTACGTCGGGCGTCGCGATGGTGCGGCGATGGAGGAGGCGTACGAATTCCTCCGAACGTTGGAGCACCGCATCCAGCTGTTCCGGCTACGCCGTGGCCACACCGTCCCGGACGATCCCGAGGACCTCCGCCGCATCGGTCGCAGCATGGGATTCCGCCACAATCCCGCCGAGAACCTGACCAAGGAATGGCAGGCGCATCGGCGCCTCGTACGACGGTTGCACGAGAAGTTGTTCTACCAACCGCTGCTCGAGGCCGTTGCGTCCTTGCCAACCGATGGCCTGCGTCTGACGCCGCTTGCGGCTGAGCAGCGCATGACGGCACTCGGCTTCGTCGACCCGAAGGGCGCGCTGAAGCACATCGAGGCGCTGACCTCGGGTGTCTCACGGCGAGCGTCGATCCAGAAGGCACTCCTGCCGGCGATGCTGGCCTGGCTTGCTGAGACGCCGGATCCCGAGGCCGGGCTGCTGGCCTTCCGCAAGATCTCCGAGGGGCTTGGCGAGACGCACTGGTATCTCCGCAAGCTCCGCGACGAGGGCGAAGGCGCTGAGCAACTCGCTCGCGTACTCGGCTCAAGCCGCTATGTCACCGACCTGATCCTCCGCGCACCCGACTCGGTCGCACTGCTGGGTGACGACGCCGAGCTCGTACCGCGGTCCATCGAGCGTCTCCGCAGCGAAATGGACATCGCCGCCGAACGGCACAGCGACCCGGTCGACGCGATCCGGGCCGTGCGTCGCGTACGACGCCGCGAACTCTCTCGTATCGGCATCGCCGACGTCCTCGGTCGTCTCGACATCCTCGAGGTTGGCGAGGCGCTGACTGACATTTCGGTCGCCACGTTGTCTGGAGCTTTGAAGGTGGCAACTGCCGCCGTCGAAGCCGAGCGCGGAACGATGCCGACGCGTATGGCGATCGTGCTGATGGGACGACTCGGTGGTGGCGAGGCTGGATATGCCTCGGACGCCGACGTGATGTTCGTGCACGACCCGCTGCCAGGTGCTGACGAGACCGAAGCATCCGAGGCTGCGACCGCGGTGGCGGTTGGTCTGCGCAAAATGCTCGCTGCGCCGTCGGACGATCCGCCGCTCGAGGTCGACGCCGAGCTGCGTCCCGAAGGCAAGAATGGCCCGCTCGTCCGTACGTTTGCCGCTTACGCGGCGTACTACGAGAAGTGGTCAGCCGTCTGGGAGGCCCAAGCGCTTCTCCGTGCGAACGCCGTGATCGGCGACGAGGAGTTGTCCGCCCGTTTCACTGCTTTGATCGATCCCTTGCGTTGGCCCGAGGGCGGTACGACGTCCGACGAGGTACGCGAGATCCGTCGCATCAAGGCTCGCATCGACTCGGAGCGTCTGCCGCGTGGCGCCAATCCCAATACGCACCTCAAGCTCGGCCGTGGCGGGCTCGCCGACGTTGAGTGGACCGTTCAGCTGCTTCAGATGCAGCACGCCAACGCGATCCCTGACATGCGTACGACTCGCACCCTCAAGGCGCTCCACGCGGCACTCAAGGCTGATCTGATCAGCCATGAGGATGCGACCACACTCGAGAACGCCTGGCGACTCGTCAGTCGCATCCGCAACGCTGTCGTACTGATGCGCGGCAAACCAGCCGAGTCGATGGTCGAGCAGGGCGCAGACCGCGCCGGCGTGGCTCATCTACTTGGTTACGGCATGGACCAGAGCGAACGCATGGTCGACGACTACCTCCGCACCACCCGACTGGCGAGAAAAGTAGTAGAGCGCATCTTCTACGAGTGAGTCCCCGATACCCCCACGGAGTGCCGGTACGGTTCGGGCATGCGAAGCAGGAGGACTGCCGGAATTTTCTGCGGCGGCGTGATGGTCGCGGCGATGGTGGCATGGGTGGTCGGCGCGGACACATCGCACTTCGACTACAGCACGTTCGACAACCTCGTCGGGGGCGCCGGAGTTGCCGCGTGCGCATTCGCAGTCATTGCAGCGTTCAGATCCAGCTGGGCCCGAGTGCCGTTAGTCGCAGCCTTCGCTGTGGCGGCATTGCTGGCCGATGCCCGATTCAGTGACTCAACGGAAGACGGCATCGACCTCACACCGATTCTCCTGCCGCCGGTGATCTTCTTCCTTGGGTCGCTGGCACTACTCATCACGGCCATGTCCCCAGGCCGAGACAAACCGACCCCCGCCGCGCAGGAGTGAGCTAGCCGGCTTTGCGGTTGGCGATGATCATCTCTCGCTCGTTGATGTTTAGACCGCCCCAGACGCCATACGGCTCGCGTACAGCCAAGGCGTGTTCGAGACACGCCTGACGTACGGGGCACACCGCGCACAGCGCCTTCGCTGCAGCCTCACGCCGACGCCGGCGGGGTCCACGCTCGGCGTCGGGTGAGAAGAACGTCTCGGGATTGGTCTCGCGGCAGGCACCTTCGTACTGCCACTCCCACGTGTCTTGGATCGGCATCGGGAGCCGAGTGATGCTCGCCATGGCTCAGCCCTCCGAAGGACGCGACATGGCGACCTGGTGGACGTTGATGTAGCCCGTGCTGAATCCCGCTTCGCAGTAGGCGAGATAGAACTCCCACATGCGACGGAAGGTCTCGTCGAAGCCCTGGGCGTTGATGGTCGACCAGTTGGCGTTGAAGTTTTCGCGCCACTGCTTCAGCGTGCGGGCGTAGTGCTTGCCGAGTGGTCGCTGATTGGTGACGGCGAGCGTCGTGTGCTCAGCCAGCACCTGGTCGACGGCAGTCAGCGAGGGGAGGAGTCCGCCGGGGAAGATGTACTTCTGGATCCACCCGTATGAGTTACGGGTTGCAAGGTAGCGATGGTGATCCATCGTGATCGCCTGAATGGCAACGTGGCCGCCGGGTGCGAGCAGCTTGTCGATGGTCTGGAAGTACGTCGGCCAGAACTCTTCGCCGACCGCTTCGATCATCTCGACGCTGACGATCGCGTCGTACTCGCCGGTGACCTCGCGGTAGTCGACGAGCTGGAGGTCGACGTCGACGCCGGCCTCGGCGAACCGCTCCTCGGCGAGGGCAGCCTGCTCCTTGGAGATCGTGATCGTGGTGACCTTGGCGCCGCGCTGGGCTGCGCGGATCGCGAGGGAGCCCCATCCGCTGCCGATCTCCAGCATGCGGGTGCCGTTGCCGACGTGTGCGTCGTCGAGGACCGCGTCGATCTTGCGCATCTGCGCCTCTTCGAGGGTCTCGTTGCCCTCGAACCAGGCTGACGAGTAGTTCATCGACGGATCGAGGAACTGCGAGAACAGCTCGTTGGAGAGGTCGTAGTGTGCCTCGATGTTCTTCTGCGAACCCTTGACGGAATTGCGCTGGTGGTGCGGGAGCTTCTTGTCGACGAAGACCCGGAACTTCTGCAGTGGTACCGGCACGATCGTGGTGAGGCGCTCGGCGAACGGTGTCAGCAGGTCGGCGAGGTCGGTGCCGTCGCCGGTGGTCCAGTCGCCGGCCATGTAGGCCTCGCCAAAGCCGATCTTGGTGTCAGCGCCGAGTCGGGCAAAGAAGGCACGAGGGCGCACGACGCGCATCTCGGGGGAGCTGTCGTCGCCCGCACCCCAGCGGGTGCCGTTGGCCATCGTCAACCGGACGGGTACGCGGTTGATCGTGGGCTTGAGAATTGCCTTGGCGATGCGTGCCTTGGCGGGGGTACGTGGGGTGTGCGCGATGCCGGGCCAACGGGCTGTGGCGAACTCAGTCATTGCGTGCCTTCCTGCGGTGTGTGAGCCGGTCGCGTGATGACCGGCAATCTGCGGATCCAGAGCCATACACCGTGTATTCGGATCAGAAGGCTTGTGCGATGGGTGATGAGCGGCATCTTTATGAGGAGTTTGCTGAGGCGGCCTGGTGTGGCGGGGCGAGGCGTACCGCGGAACGTCGCACTGAAGACCGCTTCGCCGCCCTGGCGCAGGATCACGGTCGACGACACGGACTCAGGCGTCAGCGTGAACTGCAGGTCGTAGCGGCCATCGACGGTGAAGAACGGCGACACGTAGAACTCCTTGTCGACCGTCGCCTTGCCGGCGTCGTCGGTCTCCAAGAGGTAGGCGTGGCGCTCGCCGTACGTGTTGTGCACCTCGGCGACGATGCAGCGCAGCGAGCCGTTGGGCGCGATCGCCCAAAACACGCTGAGGGGGTCGAAGGTATGGCCGAGCACGCGGGCGTTGGCGAGCATCAGCACGCGGTGACCGCTGATGTCGACTTCGTTGGCCTTGCAGAAGCGCTCGATGTTGGCGCGGATCGTGTCGTCGGGGTCGCCGATGTGGTCGGCGGCCCTGAACGACGAGAACGGGCGCAGTGCGCGGTTCATACGCGGCAGCTCGTCTACATCGACGAGCCATTGGTAGACGCGGTTGGTGAAGCGATGACGGATGGGTCCACGACGCGTATGTCCTACCGTGCCTTCAACAAGGGCCGGCAGGACGGGGAGCGTGGGACTCACCATGCAGTGCCCAACGCCAGAGCTGCATCGACGCCTGAGCGGCAGCCGTCCTCATGGAATCCCCAGCCGTGATAGGCGCCAGCAAACACCGTGCGATCGGTGAAGAGGCCCTTGAGCTCGCCCTGGGCAGCCACGGACTCCGGGGTGTAAATCGGGTGTGTGTAGTCCATCTTCGCAACGACCTTGGACGAGTCGATGCGCTCGGACGCGTTGAGTGTGACGAGAAACGGTTCGGTGCTATCGATGCCTTGAAGTCGGTTCATCCAGTAGGTCACCGCCGTCCGGTCACTTCGTTGCGCGCAGTCGTCCATCCGATAGTTCCACGATGACTGCGCGCCCGCCGCGTTTGGCAGCTGGGAGTCGTCGCGGTGCAGCAGAGTCTCGTTGTGCGAATACTCGAACGCACCCAGCACGCGGCGCTCATCGTCGGTCGGATCGGTGAGCAGGGCCAGGGCATCGTCGGCGTGAGTCGCGATGACCACGGCATCGGCCTGATGCAGGGTGCCGGCAGCGTCGATGAGCTCGATGCTGTCGGGCTTGCGGGTGATCGACTTGATCCCGGTCGATGCGCGTACGTCGCCGACCGCTGCGGTGACCTTGTCGATGTAGGTGCCCGAGCCGCCCGACACGGTGAACCACTGCGGCGAGCCCTTGATCGACAGGAAGCCGTGGTGCTTGAGGAACTCGAAGAGATAGCGCGCCGGGTATGAAAGCGCGTCGTCGTGGCCCGAGGACCAGACGCACGAGACGACCGGGATGGCGTAGTGCGAGATGAAGAATTCGGAGAAACCGTGGATGCGGAGGAAGTCGCCGTACGTCTGCGGCTCGTCAGCGGACTCGTCGGCGTCGAGGAGCTGCTGGGCCAGGCGGCCAAACTTCTTCACGCCGAGCAGCATCGCGAGATAACGCGGGTCGGCAGCGCGGCGCTTCTGCGCGAACACGCCCTTGCCGCCGCGCCCTCCGGCGTACTCGAGCCCGCAGCCGTCGCAGTGGATGCTCATGCTCATCTCGGTCGCATGGACCTCGACATCGAGCTCGGCGAACAGGCGACGCAGCAGGGGATAGGTGCGGTCGTTGTGGACGATGAAGCCGCTGTCGACCCGATGCGTGGCACCTGGGTCCGTGACGGTGTGCGTATGCGCATGCCCGCCGATGCGGTCATCGGCCTCGAAAACCGTGACGTCATGGGTCTTGCGGAGGACGTACGCGGCAGTCAGGCCGGACACCCCCGATCCGATGACGGCTACGCGGCGTCGGGGCGTGTCTGGGCTCATGCCAGTAGTTCGTGGCTAGCCGTTGTCCGGATTGGTCTTCTCGGCGTCTTCGCCGGCTCTGCGGCTCGACTCGGTGATCTCAAAGATCTCCGTGCCGAACGCGCCGAGCTCAGTCGTGATTTTGCGAGCGCCTTCGAACAGGATCGCCGCCACATGACCGCCAGTTGCGATGGCTGCTTCTACGGACTGCTGGAACACGTCCTTGGCGATCTCGCGCCTGCTCAACGCCATCGGGTTGCCTCTCGGTCGGACTCGACTATGAGGTCAATTGTGGCGTACGAACTTCCTCGGCGCGACGTGCGGCTTCCTCCCGCTTTGCGCGACGCAGAGCCTTCGACTCCGGGCTGTTGCCGATCTTGAGCGGATCGCTCGGCTTCTTGGCCAGCTTCGCGAGCTGACGGATGACCGAGAACATCTGCTTCGACAGGCGACCGGTGTTGTACTGCAAGCCGTACTTCTCGACGAGCAGCTTCACGTCCTCCGCAACCTCGGGGTAGCGGCGAGCCGGGATGTCCGGGAACAGGTGGTGCTCGATCTGGTGGCTCAGGTTGCCGGTGAGGATGTGGAACGGCTTGTGGCCGGAGATGTTGGCCGAGCCAAGCAGCTGGCGGAGGTACCACTGGCCGCGGTTCTCGTTCTTGGCGTCCTCTTCAGCGAAGGTCTGGACCTCAGCCGGGAAGTGACCGCAGAAGATGATGATGAAGGACCAGATGTTGCGGATGACGTTGGCAACGACGTTGGCAACGAGGATCGCGACGGGCGCCCACCAACCGGTGAACGGGACGAGAGCGATACCCATGACGGGCCACGCGACGTAGTCCTTGAAGACCTGCTTGCGGATCTTCTTCATGGCGCGCTTGCGGCGGCCCTGGAAGTCTTCCTTGGTGATCTTGCCCTGGAGGTACTGGTCGAGCTCGACACCGTGGTACATGATTCCCCACTCGAACACGAGCATCAGGATGAACGCGAGCGGCAGGTTGAACCGGTGCGACGCGTACCAAGGCTGGTCCTCGTCGATGCGGAACATGTTGTAGCCGATGTCGCGGTCCATGCCGTGGATGTTGGTGTACGTGTGGTGGATGTAGTTGTGGCCGTGCTTCCAGTCCTGCGAGGGGGCGATGTTGTCCCACTCGAAGCGGCTGGCGTCGATCATCGGATCGTTCATCCAGTCGTACTGGCCGTGCATGATGTTGTGGCCGATCTCCATGTTGTCGAGGATCTTGGCCAGGCCGAGGAACAGGATGCCGGCGATGAACGCGGGCGGGAAGAACGGCATGAAGATGCCGATGCGGCCCAGCACCTCAGAGGCGCGCTGCACCTTGATGACGCGGCGGATGTAGTCAGCGTCCTTCTGGCCGAGGTCGTCGAGCACGCGCTGGCGTACGGCGTTGAGCTCGTTGCCGAAGTCCTCCAGCTGGTCGTACGTCATGTATTCGAGACCGATGGTGGCCTGCTTGTCGCTGGTGGGGTCGATCAGTGACAGCGGGGCAGCGTTGTGGTTGCGCGCGCTGTGCGGCTTGATGGGTGCGTTCTTGGTCTTGGACATGGGTGGTTCTCCCTCTCCTAGAGTGCGACGTTGACGTCGCCGACGGGGACGCTCACACAGATCTTGATGGTCTCGTCTGTGTTGGCAGTGATCTCGTTGCTGATGACGTGGCGCACTGCGCCGTGGTTCTTCTTGACGACGCAGGTGTTGCAGACGCCCATGCGGCAGCCGAACTCAGGCTTGAGTCCAGCGGCCTCGGCCTGTTCGAGAATCGTCTGGCCGGAGTTGTCGGCCTCGATGGTGGCTTTGTCGAATGTGATGGTGCCTGTGGCCTCGGCTGCGTTGAGGTCGACGCTGGGCACCTTGAAGTACTCCATACGGAGCTGCTCGGTCGCGCCGAGCTCTTCATAGGTGTCGCGGACGCTGGCGATGAGGCCTGCGGGGCCACATACGTACGTGAGCGTCTCTGACGGGTCGATGCCGAGATGCTTGAGGTGGTCGATCGAGAACCGACCCTTGAGCTCAGCGCCTTCGGCGGGCTTGCGCGTGAAGATGCGGACGACCTGCGCCTGGGGGAGTGCCGCGGCGATCTCATCGAGTTCGCCGCTGAACATCTCGTCCTCAAGCGACCGGGCGTAATGCAGGAAAGTGACGCGGCCGGTGTGGCCGGAGTCGCGGAGCGTACGGATCATCGACATCACGGGAGTGATGCCGGATCCGCCGCTCATCAGCAGGACGTCGTCGGGGGTCTCGCGGGGGAGAACGAACTCGCCCTCGGCCTGCGAGAGGTAAACGATCGTGCCCGGCTTCAGGTCGTTGTGCAGGAACTGCGAAACGTAACCGTCGGGATGTGCCTTGACCGAAACGCTGAAAGTCTTGTTCTTGTTGGCGCGTGAGCTCGATACGGAGAACACGCGTACACGGCGCTTGCCATCAACCTCTACACCGAACTGCACGTGCTGACCGGGCGTGAAGCCCTTCCAGGCGCCGTTGGGGCGCAGCACCACAGTGCTGGCATCGCCAGTCTCGTGGATGACCTCGACGACCTTCGCGCGTACGTTTTCCGCTGCGAGCATGGGGTGAATCTGGTCGAGGTAATGATCGATTGTGTAGGGGGAGGTCAAGGACGCGACGGGCCGTGAGGCGAGAGCCTTGCGGATGATGCCCATCTTGTAGCCCTCCTCAAATTCAGTGAACGTGCGTACACTCAAATAGTGCACGGTATTCGGGCCATGTGCAAGCACGAACCACGTGACCTGAGGCACGCTGCGTACGAGTGTTCACTGAAAGGCAGGAAGTTAGGCTGTGGCCATGTCAGATTCTGTGCCCGTGGAAACCCGCCAGGCGCAGAAAGAACGTACCCGTCAGGCGATCCTCGCCTCGGCTCTTGAATTGAGCCAGACGCAGGGGTTTGCGCAGATCAGCCTGCGTCAGGTGTCTCGTCACGCCGGCATTGTGCCGACCGCGTTCTATCGCCACTTCGAGTCAATGGACGAGCTTGGGCTCGCGTTGGTCGAGCAATGCTTCATGACGCTGCGCTCGATGATCCGAGATGCTCAGCGCGATTCAAAAGTCTTCGACAACATCATCGACTCGTCAGCCGAGATCCTGGTTGGCGTCGTGAAGCAGAACAAAGCCGACTTCGGATTCATCGCCCGCGAACGTTTCGGTGGGCAGAGCGTCGTTCAGCAGGCGATTCGCCGCGAGCTGGAGGCATTCGTCAGCGAACTCGCCGTACTTCTCGGCCGCCTGCCCAATATCGAAAATTGGGACACCGAAGACGTTCAGATGGTGTCGCGGCTGTTTGTCCGCAACATGGTGTCGAACGCCGAGGAGGTCGTGGAGATGCCGGATGGTCGTCCCGACCTCGAGGAGAAGATCAAAGAAGGCGCCCGCCGTCAGATGCGCCTGATCGTCATCGGCTTCAAGGAATGGCGCAGCTAAACGTCAGGCTGAGATCTGCTGGGCTCCGTGGAGATCCTGAGCGGTGGTTGCCAGGCGGTCGAGCGCAAGCTTGAACACGTCGTCGCCGAGATCGTCCTCGAGCTGCTGCAGGATGGCCGGGTCAGCCGTGAAGTCGGCTTCCCAGGTGACGTACGACGTCGTGTCGCTGTCGGCTTCGACGAGGACCGTCGCGCGGTGGTTTGCGATCGGGAACGGAGGATCAGGCATGTGGTACGAAAGCGTCATCTCGGACTCGTCGCGTGATACGACGGTCACGACGAGCTCGGGCGAAGCCTCGGGGCCGTCGGCATAGATGCGGAGCTTGGGGTGCCATTCGGCGAAGTCGCCGGCGAGCTTCCATACGGTCTCAGCCGGTGCTGCGACGAAGGTCTTGCGAGTGATGCGGGGCATGCGGGTCCTCAGTTCGATGTGCGTATCCATTGAACCGGCTTAGCGTGCGTTCGCCTGCATCCAAACGGTGAGGCATTGCTCACGTGCGGCGGATACGGAACGATGTTGCGTATGCGGCGAGTCGTCTTTGTGTGTGGGTTCACGCTCCTTGTCGCGATGGGGTGGTCCTTGTCGGCGGTCGCGTTCCCGGATCCGATCGGCGACTGCATCGGGAGCGGCTGCCCGTCTGAGCCCTATCCGAACCCGAACAACGGTGACTTCATCGGCACAGACGAGGCCCTCAACGTGTTTGTCGGCGGTTCGATGAATGTTGTTTCCAGTGCGGCCGAGTCAGAGGGCAAGCTCGTTGTCCTGGGGAATCTGGACGTCTCCAAGTCGAGCGCTGGCTCCTACAACATCGGCGTGGTCGGCGCGGGCTCGCGCATCACCCCTCCCAACGACTCTGACCACGCGGTCATCGGTGGCGACATCACAGTCGAGGATTCACCGCTCTCAACGATTCACCTCGGTGGAAGCGACAGCGATGAAACGCGCTGGGGCAATCTGGCGTATGGCGGGGACACCACGATTTCGCAAGGCGACCGCCTCGACTTGACTCCGAATGGCCAGTTGATCGACGGCGGTCCCACAGTCACAGATCCGTACGCATCGCTGCGGGGAACGATCACCGGCATCTCCAACTGCGCTGCGACCTATACGGCCACTGGCACGGTCAACGTTCAATTTGGAACGGCAACATTCACCGGCGATGGTGCCTCGATGTTGCAGGTGTTCAACGTTCCCGGCGACATTGGTACCAGCAGTGAAAATGTCTCGATTGACCTCGTGGGAGTCCCCGAGGGCGCGACGGTCGTCATCAACATGCTGGACACCGATCCCGGCGTTTTCCTCAACGTGGCGCTGCTTCTCTCAGTAACTCCGGAGTACACGCGCCTCGTCTGGAATTTCCCGAATGCGGCGACCGCGACCATTGGTGGATCCGCGCAGGTCCCCGGCTCGATTCTGGTTGGGCCCACGACCAGCACAACAACAATCACCAGTCCAGGAACCAACGGTCGCGTTCTGCTCGCCGGCAACCTCGTGCACGGCGGAGGGACAGCATCCGGACAAGAAATGCACGCCTATCCGTTCAAGGGCACGCTCCCGCCGTGCGAGCCGGCCGAGGATGTTGACACTCCAGCAGATGTGGCTGACACCGACACAGATGCAGACACAGACACGGCAGCAGATGCCGATGCTGACCTTCCGGCTGACGTTGCTGACTTTGGTACTGACACAGAGAGCGACGTAGACACCGACCTGCCGGCAGACGTGGCTGATCTGGGCACCGATACCGAGAGTGACGTCGATACGGATCAGCCTGCGGATGTGGCTGATCTGGGTACGGATACCGAGAGTGACGTCGATACGGATCAGCCTGCGGATGTGGCTGATCTGGGTACGGATACCGAGAGTGACGTCGATACGGATCAGCCGGCCGATGTCGCTGATCTGGGTACGGATACCGAGAGTGACGTCGATACGGATCAGCCGGCCGATGTCGCTGACTTTGGTACGGATACCGAGAGTGACGTGGACACCGATCAGCCCGCAGACGTCGCTGACCTCGGCGCCGACACCGATGGCGACGCTGACACCGACGATGCAGCCGACGATTCTGACGGGGGAGAGGTCGATCCTGAAGAGGGTGAGGCACTGCCCGACACTGGCGCAGACCGTTACGCCCCGCTGATCGCAGCCCTGGGAGCGGCCAGCCTGCTCGCCGGTACGGCAATCACTCGCCGTGCACGCCGCCCACTTCCCACACACCGCGCGTGACACATCTCGTCATCGGTGCTGGCGCAGTCGGCCGGCATATCGCCGAGCTACTCGCCTCCGAAGGCAAGCAGGTCACCGTGGCCACCCGATCGGGCGCCGACACGGGCCTTGCCGGGGTTGATCACATCGCGCTGGACGCCTCCGACGCCGATGCGCTGAGCGCCAAGGCTGACGGCGCCGAGGTGATCTACAACTGTGCGAACCCCGCCGACTACACCACCTGGGCCACGTTCTGGCCGCCGCTTGCCAAGTCATTCCTGACAGCAGCGGAACGCACAGGTGCTGTCTACGCGATCACGGGCAACCTCTACCCGTATGGGCCGGTCAGCGAGCCGATGCGAGAAGACATGCCTGACGCGGCGACCGACCACAAGGGACGCCTGCGCGCATTGATGTGGGCCGACGCGAAGGCCCTGCACGATGCAGGTCGCATTCGCACGGTCGAGGTGCGCGGGTCCGACTACGTCGGCACCGGCGTTGGTGACAACGGACATGTCACCCGGCAGATCCCAGGGGCGCTCAAGGGCAAGCGGGCGATGGTCATTGGCCGCAAGGATCAGCCACACGTCTTCACCGACGTGCTCGACGTCGCCAGATTGATGGTCGCAGCGGCGGCCGACGAGTCGGCGCTTGGGCGTACGTGGCATGTACCCAGCAACCCGCCGCGCACTCAAGAGCAGGCGATCAATGATGTGCTCGCGAGCATCGGCAAGCCGCCGGTCAAGGTGAGCGCCATTCCTGGCCCGATCTTCGCCAGCGCGTCGCTGGTCGTGCCACTCGTGCGAGAGCTGCGCCAGCTGTCGTACCAGTGGACGAAGCCGTACCTGCTCGACGACAGCGCCGCCCGGGCGCATTTCGGCATGGAGCCGACTCCGTGGGACGAGGTGTGCCGCCGTAGCGCGGTCGTGTGATCAGGCGCCCATGAGTGAGCGCATCTCGAGCGCGACATTCCACCCGAGCGACTCGTACATCGCCTTGCCTTGAGCCGTCGCGGCCAAGATGCCGGTCTTCGCGTCGTGGTCGAGCGCGTAGGAGCTGAGCATCGACATCACGCACGATCCCAACCCACGACGCTGAAATCCCGGAGACGTCTCGACTGCGTCAAACACGGCGACGTCGCCCAGGACGCCGACCGTGCCCTCCGAGGCGACCTTCTCGGCTGTCTCCAGCCGCAGCGTGACGCTGTTGCCCTCGAGGTCCCATCGAGCCGTGAACTCGGCGTCGTGTGCTGTCGGCGTTGGTGCGAGGGGGATCGTCATCAGCGTCTCGTCGTCCCGATCGACGCGTACGCCCGGCGGCAGCGTGAGCGCTGCGTACGGCGCCACGTCTTTGGCGATGACCGTGAGCATGGCGCGCGGGTCGCCGTCGACGTGTCGCATCAGAGCGCTGAACGCCTCAGGACCGGGGTCGCTGCAGATCAGTTCGCTCTCGCGCGTACGCGATCGCGTATGCACGAGCGGCCACCCGTCGAGCTCGGTCACCTCGATGTCCCGTACGTGTACCCACGCAGCGATCCATTGCTCGGTGAGCTCGGCGGCATCGGTCATGTCGATCCGATCAGGTCCAGCCGAGAACGCCGGCCACGATCAACGCCTGTCCGACGTGGTACGTCGTCATGATCGCGAGCTGAGCGTGCGGAATTGGTCGGACAAAGCGGTTCATAGAGAGCACCGAGTCGCTGACCACGAATACCGCGGCTCCTACTGCGATCAGCCAATCGCCGGTGAACCACGCAAGGATCAGCATGCCTGCGATGACCAGGGTGTAGGCGACCACTGGCGCGCTGAGCGCAAGGCCACTCTGGCGGTGCGTCGAGGGTGTGACCTCACGGGTCCAGATCATCGACAGGATGAGGACGCCGAATACGGCCCAGCTCCAGCCGGGCCGAGGCAGCCCCAGCTCGGAGAAGCACACGAGATAGCCCAGGTGGCCGATCAGGAAGGTCCCCAGCCCCATCTTGAATCGCGACTCGGAGTCGCCCAGGTTGGCGATGTCGCCGACCAGGCCGAAGGCGAGTGCAAACAGCAGCCAGCGTCCCGGTGATGTGTCGCTCGCCCCAAGGGACAGCGCGACCAGGATGAGGGCGACCAGCGTGGCCGGTTTGGCAATCGTTTCGAGCCGCTTGTTCTCGCGGTACACGGCGTGCCAGTCGGTCAGGGCAGCCAGAACGAAGAACCCCCAGGCGGCGTATGTCATGGGCGAGATCATGCCATGGGCCTGTGCTCGTCAGGGCCCGCAAACGCAGATGGTCAGGCGCGGAACTGGTCGAGCGAGTCGAGGATTGCCGAGGCGTCGGAAATACGGGCCTCCTCGGCCTGGATCAGGAGGCGCTGCAATTCGTTGATCTCACGATCCTGATCGGCCATGATCTGCCGCATCTCGTTGATGTCTGCGTCGCGTTCGGCAATCGCAGCCATAGCGTTCCCAAACTCAATACGCGCTTGGCTTGCTCGCTCCGACGCTGCCTCGAGTGCATCGATGGTGTCGGCATAGCGCGCCTTGACGTTGGTGAGCTCGGTTTGGAGCATCTGGAGTTCCACACGAACCTGGCTCTCGCGGCGCCGGGCTTCCTGCACCGCTGCATTGTCTGATTCGCCTTCGTAGGCCGGGCTCGGCCGCTGAAAGGGCGCTTCGCTCTGAACGTCGCTTGAGGTGGCTCGAATGGCCAAACGTCGTCCAGCTGACTGCTTGATCAGTGCCTGACAGGCGTCATAGAACTCGGGGCTGTTCGGGTCGAGTTGCTCGGCCGACGCGATCAGGGCGCGAGTAGCCGATTCATGGCTGTGGGCGGCATCCATGCGCAAGTCCTCCGAGTAGGGAGCTAGCGACGACGGTTGGTCTTTGCAAGACCAAGAATACGTGGCGGTTGACCGTCGTGTGAGCATTCAACGATTCCAAGGCGGCTTCCAGTCGAACGGCTGCTAGGTTGCGTCGTCGGGGAATGTGAAGGGGAGAATTGTGGCTGGACGTTTTGAGGGCAAGCGAGCGGTGGTGACCGGCGCTGCTGGCGGAGTTGGTGCGGCGACTGTCGAGCTAATCGAGCGCGAGGGTGGGTCCGTAGTGGGCGTCGACCTCAACGCGACGGGTGACGTGTTGGCGTGCGATGTCAGCGACGAGGCGTCCGTACGATCAGCCGTCGCGACGGCGGCCGAGCGCCTAGGTGGGCTCGACATCGTGGTCAACGTTGCCGGCATCGACCAGTTCCGCAAGTTCGAGGACCTCGACTTCGCCACGTGGCAGCGCCATCTTGGTGTGAACCTGACTGGTCCCATGCTGATGAGTCACGCTGCGCTGCCGCACCTGCGCGAGAGCAAAGGCAACATCGTCACGATCGCCTCGATTGCAGGTCTGCGCGCCCAGCCGTACCAAGCGGCCTACTGCGCCTCAAAGGCTGGCGTGATCCTGCTGATGAAGTCGCTCGCACTCGAGCTCGCCGCCGATGGCATTCGGGTCAACACGATCTGCCCTGGCGGCATACAGACTGACCTGCCGACCAACGCGGCCGCCGAGCACGCTGATACCCAGCTCGATTGGGAGCTGCTGATGGAGACCGCCGGCGCCCGGTACGGGTTCATGCCGCCGAGCGATGTCGCCGACGCGATTGCGTACCTGGCCTCTGACGCTGCAGCCTCGGTGACCGGAGCTGTGCTCTCGGTTGACCGCGGCACGGCCTGCTGAATCGAGGGGTGAAGTGGTGAGCGGTACGAAACTGGTCATGGGTGCCAGCGGCTTCCTTGGCTCACACGTGACCCGTCAGCTCGTCGAACGAGGGGACCAGGTCCGGGTTTGGATCCGCCAGTCCAGTTCGACGCTGGGCATCGACGACCTCGAAGTAGAGCGGCACCACGGCGACCTGGACGACGTCGAAGCCATGCGTACAGCGATGACCGGCGTGGACACGGTCTTCTATTGCATCGTTGATGCGCGCGCATGGCTGCGCGATCCGTCGCCGCTGTTCGCCACCAACGTCGAGGCCCTGCGCACCGTGCTGGATGTAGCGATCGAGGTCGGCGTTCCGAAGTTCGTCTTCTGCAGCACCGTTGGCGCACTCGCGATCGCCGACTCTGGGCTGGTCGACGAATCAATGCCGCACAACTGGCGCCACCTTGGTGGCGCGTACGTCGAGTCCCGGACGCAGGCGGAGGAACTCGTGCTTCGCTATCACCAGGAGCAGGGACTGCCGGCCGTCGTGCTGAACGTCTCGACGACCTACGGTCCGCGAGACCACGGTCCGACTCCACACGGCAAGCTGGTCAAAGCCGCTGCTCGCGGCAAGGTTCCTGCGTACGTCAAGGGTGTCTCGATGGAAGTTGTCGGCATTGAGGATGCTGCGACCGCATTCCTCCTTGCGGGGGACCGAGGCCGGATCGGCGAGCGGTACATCATTTCCGAGCGCTTCCTGCCCATCAAGGACCTCTTCGACATTGCGTCGGACGAGGGCAAGGCTAAGCCGCCGAGAATCGGCATCCCGCTGCCAGCCATGAAGGTGATCGGAGCTGTGGGTGGTGGAATCTCGCGGCTGTTCCGGAGAGATTCGGTAGTGACCTCGACGAGCGTCCGACTGATGCATATCCAAACGCCGGTCGATCACAGCAAAGCCACCCGCGAACTGGGTTGGGAACCAACGCCGGTCGAGGACTCCATCCGTGCCGGCGCGCGATGGTTCCTGGATCAGCCCAAGAACTAGCCGCGACAGCAGGTCCTAGTCGCAGCCGGTTCCGTCGCCGTCTCGATCGAGTCGATACGGGTCACTTCCGGTGACGGTGACGGGGTGGCCAATCTCTGGACAGTTCATGTCGGAGCGGATCGGAAGGCATGGCGAGTAGCCATCCATACAGTTGCTGTTAGTTGTCTTCGCTGGCTTCTTCACCAGCGGGACGGGCTTGTTGCTCGCCTTGCACGACGGAGCTGGCGCTGATGCGTAGGCCGCATCCAGCCTCTCGGCCAATGCGACGTTCTCGTGGCGGAACTCCGCAAGGTAGCGGTCATCGCCGAGTCCGCTCGTGGCGAAGGCAACGTTGAGTGAGTCGCCGGACTTGTCGAACACTTCTGCGACGTGGCGTCCGTACGTGTCGGTCGAGTAGTCGTCGACGGTGAACCCATCCTTCACGAACTCGCGCGTAAACGCTGCGGCCTCGGAAAAGCAGTCTTCGCCGACTTCCGGGGCATTGACCATGCCGAGCCGGTATTCGTCGTCGTCGGACGCGACCCAGGAGTCGCCGTCCTTTTGATCGGTGATGAAGAGCAACACGGGCGTCGACGGCTCGGAGGTCAGATCAGCCTTCGGCGAGGCCGCTGTTGATTCGGAATCAGTCAGGTCCACGGTCGTGCTTGACGGCTCGGTCTCTGGAACGAGGCTTCCAACCGCGCCAAGGCCCACGAACGCAGCGAAGCTCGCTACCACCCAGAACTTCCAACTGTGGCCCTTCAGCATCTGACGAGAGTCGCACGGGTGTTGCGCACCCATGTCCCGATTGAGTGAAATGACTCGATCGAGCTATCGGAGGTCGCGCCGAAACGCAGAACGCCCCAGACCTTTCAGTCTGGGGCGTTCTGTTACGTCATCGGCTCAGATGTCGTAGTAGAGCTCGAACTCGTGCGGGTGCGGGCGAAGCTGGATCGGGAGGATCTCTTCGGTCCGCTTGTAGTCGATCCACGTCTCGATCAGGTCGGGCGTGAACACGTCACCAGCAGTCAAGAACTCGTGATCTGCCTCGAGGTTGTCGAGCACCGAGTTGAGTGACGTCGGGACCATGTTGATCGCTTCGTACTCTTCCGGCGGCAGTTCGTAGATGTTCTTGTCGATCGGAGCCGGCGGCTCGATCTTGTTCTTGATGCCGTCGAGCCCGGCCAGCAGCAGCGCCGAGAAGGCGAGGTACGGGTTGGCCGACGGGTCGGGGCAACGGAACTCGATGCGCTTGGCTTTGGGGTTCGATCCCGTGATCGGGATACGGACACAAGCCGAACGGTTACGGGCCGAGTAGACCAGTGCGATCGGAGCTTCGAAGCCCGGCACCAGACGGTGGTAGGAGTTCGTCGACGGGTTGGTGAACGCCAGAAGCGACGGAGCGTGCTTCAGGATGCCGCCGATGTAGTGGCGAGCGAGGTCCGACAGTCCGCCGTAGCCCGACTCGTCATAGAACAGCGGCTTGCCCTTGTCCCAGATCGACTGGTGAACGTGCATGCCCGAGCCGTTGTCACCGAAGATCGGCTTCGGCATGAACGTGACGGTCTTGTCGTTGGCCCACGCCGTGTTGCGGACGATGTACTTGAACTTCATGACATCGTCGGCAGCCTTGAGCAGCGTGTCGAACTTGTAGTTGATCTCGGCCTGACCGGACGTACCGACCTCGTGGTGGCCGCGCTCAAGGATGAGCCCGGAGTTCGTGAGGTTGGTCATCATGTCGTTGCGGAGGTCAGCAGTCTTGTCCGTCGGCGCGACCGGGAAGTAGCCACCCTTGTAACGAACCTGGTAACCGCGGTTGTCGTCGATCGAGTTGCCGGTCTGCCAAGCAGCTTCGCTCGACTGGATCTCGTAGAACGACTTGTTGGCGCTGGTGCCGTAGTTGACGCGGTCGAAGATGTAGAACTCTGCTTCGGGAGCGAAGAACGCGGTGTCACCGATGCCGGTCGTGGCGAGGTAGGCCTCGGCCTTGCGAGCGATGTTGCGCGGGTCGCGCGAGTAGGCCTCGCCCGTGATCGGGTCGTGGACGAAGAAGTCCATGGCGATCGTCTTGCGAGCCTTGAACGGGTCGACGTATGCCGTGCCGATGTCCGGGTACAGGACCATGTCGGACTGGTCGATCGTCTGGAATCCGCGGATCGACGAGCCGTCGAACGCCACGCCGCTCTTGACCATGTCGGCATCGAACGTCGAAGCCGGCAGAGTCACCTGCTGCTGGATGCCGGGAAGGTCGGTGAAACGGACGTCGAGGTACTCAACACCCTCGTCCTTGATGAACTTGAACAGCTCGTCGGCATTGCCGAACATATGTCCTCCTCGACCGCGTGGCGGTCACTGATGTCGGATGGCAGGAAAGTGCGTCGCTGCACTGAAGCCGACGTTAGGCTCCGGCAGTTTCCCGACCATCACTGAATTGTTTCAGGCATGTTACAAGTGCCTCGGCGAGTGAATTCGGCGCCATCGATAGGCTCGGCGCGTGGAAACCCCCTCACTTGGCCGTCGCATCCTCGCATTGCTCATCGATTGGGCCGTTGCCGCCTTGAGCGCCGTGGCATTGACGGGAGTCAGTTATCCGCCGAAGAACGTCGGGGAGAACCTGGTGATCGTGGGGTTCTTCATCGTTGAGGTAGGCATCCTGACGGGCCTGCTCGGGTTCACGATCGGTAAGCGCATCCTCGGTCTCAGAGTCGAAAATCCCGCTGGCCGACCGATTGGCGTGCCCCGTGCAGTTCTTCGTACGGCCCTGCTGTCGCTGGTGCTGCCAGCCATCGTCATGAACGAAGACAAGCGCGGTCTGCACGACATCGCAGCGGGTGCCCGGGTCATACGCGTCTAGACGCCACACGGCCGGGAGTGGTTGAGTCGCTCCATGGCTGGCGGTCGTTGGGTCGAGCTCCGAGTACACGGTGTCAGCGGCACGCCGCCTGAGTCGCTCCTGGCTCACCCGCACGTCAAGCAGATCGCCGGTGACGGCTATTCGCGCTACTTCCGGCCGATCAACGGCAGCGGCAAGGAGTTGAAGGCCGACGACGGGCACACCGTCGAGGGCTATCACTGGGGCCAGTTCACCTCCGGTTCGTGGCGCGCGGGTCTGTGGCTGATCCTCGTCCCGTTCGGCCTGATCAACGCGGCCCAGTTCATGCTGCCGCCGTTCGTCAACCGGACCTCCAAGTTCTGGCATGGCCTCTGCGGTGCATTGCTTCGGCTGGCGGCGCTGCTCATGACCTGCTTGTTCGCGTTCACAGCGGGCTTCGTGTTGATGGACCTGCTCGGCTGGCGCTGGGCGGCCAAGACCCGACTACTCCGGAGCTATGAGCCGGACACAGTTCTCACGGGTGCGGTGATCCTGAGTGCCGTCGCCATGCTGATCTTGTACGTGCTCGGCAAGGGCTTTGGCCGTACGGGACCGTCCGACTCGACCGAGACCGACGAGACGACGACCACGCCGCTGTCCAAGAAGTCGTTCTACCGAGGTGATGCGGACGCCTCGACGCTTCGTGCCCTTCACCTCGTCGCCTCATTCGCGCTGATCGCGATCATGGCGACGTTCGCGCGGGATTCAGACGCATGGTCCACGCGTCCGCTGGTCGGCGTCATTGCGCTCGGACTGCTTGTCGTCACCGTGATCGTGGTCGTCTTCCTCGGCGATCCAGAAGGTTCGGTCAGTGTTGCGATGCCGTCGCGGGTGGCTCGTCTGCGCACCAACTGGCATGGCGTGGTCAAGGTGTTGTCGCCGCTGCTGCTGGTCTTCTCCACGATCATCGTGATCGCCGCCGCGATTCAAGTGAGCGGCGTTGAACGACCCAAACCGGTCGGTCGCATCGAAGCTTTTGACGGGTTCGCCAACTCGCTGATGGTCGCCGGCGTACTGGTACTCGTTCTGATGTCGTGGGCCAACATCGCGTTGGCATGGACCACCCGTACAAAGACGGGCAGCGACAAGGACCCCGCACGATTCTTCGTTCGGTACGGATGGGGGATGACGAGCTACTTGATCGCCACCGTCGCCACGTTCATCGGCGTGGGACTCTCGGCTGCGGTGTCGACCGCTGTGTCGACCTCGCTCGACCTCGACATCGCCGAGCGGATCGACGAGAAGGGTCTGACACTCAAGACACGAGTCGGCGCGACACCGATGCTGGACCGGGTGGCGTACGCGTGGGGCCTCACCGCGCTGATGCTGGTGGCGATCGCCATCTTTGCGTTGACGTTCTACTTCATCCGTCGCAAGCACTTCATCGGCGTGAGCGAAGCGATGCACGGCTCGCCGGCCGAGGCGACCACCAAGCTCCCGGAAGGGTGGACGTCCAAGATCGCGCGCGGCATCTGGATCGCGCGACTCAAGACCAAGTTGCCGGCGCTGTTCTGGGTCTTCGCAGCGTTCGGGGTCGTGCTTGCTCTCGTGGTCGCTTGGGAAGTCGGGTTCTGTGCTGGCGGGAACGATCCGACGGAGTGCAAGGAGGCTCCATGGCTGCTCGACTACTTGAGTCAGCCGCGGCGTAGCGGCAATGGCGACTTCCTCACCATCTTCGGCGCGTGGACGCTGCTCGCTCTCGCAGCAGGCACCGTCGCGCTGAGTCGTGGAGCCATCAAGACGCAAGCCTCGAGGCGTGGCGTCAGCATCATCTGGGACATCGTGTCGTTTTGGCCCCACGCGGTGCACCCGTTCGTTCCGCGCCCGTACTCGCAGCGCACCGTGGTCGACTTGCGTGACCGCATCCGCTGGCACCTCAGTGAGATCGGCGAATCCGATGTTCAGCGACCTGTGGTCGTATGCGGACACAGCCAGGGGAGTTTGATCTCATTCAGCGCACTTCTGTTGCTCAGGCCGGAGGAACGAGATCGCGTTGCGCTGGTGACGTTCGGATCGCAGCTGCGGCTGATCTTCCCGCGCGCGTTCCCGGGCTTCGTCAACCTGGACTCGATCGCAGGTCTGTACGCGTCGCTCAACGGAGCGTGGGTCAACCTCTATCGCGCAACCGACCCACTGGCTGGACCAGTGTTGTCGTGGGATCACTCGCCCGACGGTGCCGAACCGTCATCGCAGCACTTCCCGGACATCGGTGCCGGACGCCAGCCCGACTCGTACGATCCCGTGACCCGTCGTCGCATTAGCGGTGCGGACTGGAGGGTCATCGACCCGACGCCGTACGACGAGGCTCTGCAGACCGGACCGGTGACCAGGCTGCACGGGCACAGCGAGTTCTGGGACGACGTTGATTGGCCGACTGCACTTCAGGCAGTCGTCAACGTCCCACCGCGAGGCTGAATCAGCCTCGCATCGCCTTGCGGGAGCCCTTCATGCTCGTCGGCACGGGGCCGCGCGGCATGGGAGCGGCCGGACGCATCGCGTCGAGTGCCTTGAGCTTGTAGAGCAGTGCCGTCATCTGGGCAGGCTTGATGTTCTTGGGCAGCTTCTGGACGTGCTTGAGGAGCTTGGTCAGCTGCACTTCGCCGTCGCCTCGGCCCACGACGATGTCGGTCACGGGCACCTCTTCGCCACCGATGCGGGCGTGCTTCTTCTTCTCGGCCGCAAGAAGGTTCTTGACCCGCGTGGGGTTGCCCTCGCCGACGAGGATGATGCCGGGACGACCGACAACACGGTGGACGATGTCCTGGTTCTTGGTGAACGCGACGGCGGGCTTGACGTCCCAACCGCGACGCAGCATCTGCAGCGCGCCGGCAGCTGCACCGGTCTGGCCTTCAACCTGCGCGTACGCAGCCTTCTCGGCGCGACGTCCGAAGACGATCAGTGAGGCGAGGATGCCGATCAGCACGGAGAACAGGATCGTGACGATCAGGCCGAATGTGCCCGTACCGAAGACCAGGTAGCCGAGCGCACCAGCGGCACCGCCGAACACGAGGAACGTCAGCAGCAAGATCAAACCGATGTTGCGATCGTTGCGCTTGGTGATCGTGTAGGCCTGTCGCATCTGGCGGATGCGGCCCTTGGCGGGTGCGGGTGTGGCGTTGGACATGAGGGTCAGTCTACGGCGCGGTACGGATGGCAGCGCTGCCGCGTCCGCTCTCAATGGCCTGCTGGTAGAGGCGACCTGCGCGGTACGAAGAACGTACGAGGGGTCCGGACATGACTCCGGCGAATCCGACCTCGTCGGCCTCGTCCTTGAGCTCGACGAACTCCTCGGGCTTCACCCAACGCTCGACGGGGTGGTGGCGCTTGGAGGGGCGCAGGTACTGAGTGATCGTGATCAGGTCGCAGCCGGCCTCGTGCAGGTCGACGAGTGCCTGCGAAACCTCTTCGCGGGTCTCGCCCATGCCGAGGATCAGGTTGGATTTGGTGACCAGGCCGTAATCGCGAGCCTGGGTGATGACGTCGAGCGAGCGCTCGTAGCGGAACGCCGGACGGATGCGCTTGAAGATGCGGGGGACCGTCTCGACGTTGTGCGCCAGCACCTCGGGGCGGCTGTCGAAGACCTGCTCGAGCAGTTCAGGCACGCCGTTGAAGTCGGGGATGAGGTTCTCAACGCCGATCCCGGGGTTGAGCTCATGGATCTTGCGAACCGTCTCGGCGTAGAGCCAAGCGCCACCGTCAGGTACGTCATCGCGGGCGACACCGGTGATCGTCGCGTAACGGAGCTGCATCTTCTGCACGCTCTCGGCAACACGGCGAGGCTCGTCGCGGTCGATCGGGTCCGGCTTGCCGGTATCGATCTGGCAGAAGTCACAACGGCGGGTGCACTGCTCGCCGCCGATGAGGAAGGTCGCTTCGCGGTCTTCCCAGCACTCGAAGATGTTGGGACATCCGGCTTCCTGACAAACGGTGTGGAGGCCTTCGCCCTTCACCAGATTCATCAGCTCGGTGTATTCGGGACCCATCTTGGCGCGAGTCTTGATCCACTCGGGCTTCTTCTCGATCGGGGTCTCCGCATTGCGGACTTCGAGCCGCAGCATTTTGCGGCCTTCAGGAGCGATAGTCACAGGGCCAGCCTACGCCTGTGAACCAACGGCGAGATTCAGCACCGGGACGTCCGGGATGGCATCAGCAGCAAGGTCGGGTGATGGTGCGTAGGACTCCCACTCCAACAGCTCGACGAGGTGTGGAGTCACTGCTGCTGCGGCCTCTGAAACGGTGACGTCACGGCCCAGCTCTGTGGTCAGCGAGGTCACTCCTGCGTCAGCGATGCCGCACGGTACGAAGCGGTCGTAGTAGCTCAGATCGACGTCTGCGTTGAGCGAGAATCCGTGCATCGTGACTCCGCGTGAGACACGGATGCCGATCGCCGCGATCTTGCGCTCGATCTTGCCGTTGCCTGCCGGCAGCCAGACTCCGGAACGACCGGCGACGCGACCAGTGGTCACGCCGAGATCAGCGACGCCGCGGATCAGGGCTTCCTCGACGCGACGTACGTAGTCGACTACGAGAACGTGCGACGGAAGCTTGGTGATCGGGTAGCCGACGAGCTGGCCCGGCCCGTGGAATGTGATCTTGCCGCCACGGTCGACGTCGATGACGGGAGTGCCGTCGAACGGACGCTCGTGGGGCTCGGTGCGACGTCCAGCGGTGTAGACGGCGGGATGTTCGAGGAACATCGCGGTGTCGTCGATCTGGTCGTTGGCGCGCTGCTCATGAAGTTCGCGCTGCAGCTCCCAGGCGTCGAGGTAATCGATCGCCTTGTCGCCGTACCAGTCGTCGATGATCTGGAGCTTCGTCACGTCTCCAGCGTATCTCCGTCGACCATGACCATCGAATCGATGTCGACCGAGGCCTTGGCGAAGTTCTCGCGCCGGTCGGCGGGCGTCATGGCCGCGACGTGCTCAAGTGCCTCGAGTGGATAGTCGACGACCAAGCGACCCGGCTGTACAGGAACGGTGCTGTGAACGATGCGGTCGGCGAACACGTGCGCCAGGTCGAATGACTGCGATCCGTCGTAGCCGCGTAAGCCGCGCGGATCCGCCGCCGGATCGATGATGTAACAGGTTGAGGCGGCCACGGAGACAGGCACGGAGCCGAGCGTGCTGTGAGCGGAGTAGTGGTAATGCCCGGCGAGGATCGTTCGAACGTCGGTGTCTTCGATCGCATCAGCCAACAGGTGTTGATCGGCGAGCTCGATGATCGTCATCAGCTGCAGGTGCGTCGCGATCGGTGGGTGGTGCATTGCGAGGAGCGTGCCGTGAGGCGCCGGGGATGCGAGCTCCTCACGCAGCCATTCCAGCTGGGTCGCTGACAGCTCGCCGTCGTGATAGCCCGGAATGGTCGTGTCGAGCGCAATGACGCGTAGCCCGTTGATGTCGAAGACCTGGTCGATTGGCGCCTCGGGATCGCCGTCGCGCCCCAGCAGTCTGCGTGAGAACGGTTCGCGAGCGTCGTGATTGCCCATGACCCAGATGAGTTCGGCACCCATCTCGGCCGCTGCGTCGACGACGATCGAGGCAACAGCCTCGTACGCCTCCGGCTCACCGTGATCAGCGATGTCGCCGGTGAACACGATGGCGTCCGGCCGCACGATAGCGAGGCGGCGCATCGTGGCTTCGAGGTACGCGGCCGGATCGGTGTTGCTGTAGACCGCGGCGGTACCGTGCCCGAAGTGGGTGTCGCTGACGTGCGCGATGACATGGGATGCGGGAGCGTGCTGGCCGAGCTGCATGGTTCCAACGTACGACTGCAGAGTGGCACTCTGTGGATGCCGATCGGCGCTCGCGAGGCCATTGCGGCACGGTGTCGCGATGGATTGGATCCTCGCGTGGGTGGCAGCGATTGCCGCGTTGGCAGGCTCAGACGAGGTCCATTGGGCGGGAGTTCTGGGTGAGCTCGACGACGTACGAGCTCAGGCTTTCGCGAACGCCGATCCAGCTCTGTTGAGCGAGGCCTACGTACGTGCCAGCTCCGCTCGAAAGGCTGACGCCGCACTCATCCGCGACTACCGGAGCCGGGGCGCTCAGGTCGTGGGTGCAGACTTCATCGTCTTGTCCTGCAAGGTGAAGAGCGCATCGGCCGATCGAGTCAGCCTCATCGTCGTCGATCGGCTGGCTCCGGCGCACGTGGAGTGGGACGACGGTACGACGCGTAGGTTGCCGCGGGATCTGCCGACGCGGCGAGTCGTGACACTCATACTCACTTCGCATGGTTGGCGCATCGAGAACTAGAACTCGTTCCACTACTGTGACGGCTGACCACTACTTCTGGCTGGAGCGTGACGTATGAAGACCACTGTCGCTGTTGTGAACTCGCAGGGCGCCGACTTCTCCCTCGAGGAGATCGAGCTCGGAGACCCGCAGGCCGACGAGGTTCTGGTCAAGATCGTCGCGACCGGTCTGTGCCACACCGATATCCACCTCAAGGGCTTCCTACCTGCAGAGATGTTCCCGAATGTCTTCGGCCATGAGGGTGCCGGCATCGTCGAGGCGGTTGGCGAGGGCGTCAGCGGAATCGAAGTCGGTGACCACGTCGTCCTCTCGTTCCGCTCTTGTCGCGGCTGCGAGAACTGCAAGAACGATCTGGTCGGCTACTGCGACTCCTCCCTCCTGCTCAACTACATGGGCATGCGGATGGATGGCAGTACGACGTACAGCCGCGATGGGTCGCCCGTTTTCGGCAACTTCTTCGGCCAGTCGAGCCTTTCCCAGTACGCCATCGCGTACGCCGACAACTGTGTGGTCGTCGACAAGTCCGTCGACCTGACCAAGGTCGCCCCATATGGCTGCGGCTTCCAGACCGGTGCGGGCACGGTGCTCAACGTTCTCAAGCCGACCGCTGCGGACAGCTTGGTCGTCTTCGGTTGCGGAGCCGTCGGTCTGTCCGCGCTGGCGGCTGCCAAGCACCTGGGTGTCGGAACGATCATCGCCGTCGACCCGCTGGAGAGCCGCCGTGCCACGGCTGCTGGATACGGCGCGATCGGCATCGATCCAACGGCCGAAGAGGACGTTGTCGCCAAGGTCAAAGAACTCACCGGAGGCACCGGAGCGTCGTACGCGATCGACACCACGGCGATCTCTGCTGTCGTCAAGCAGGCTCAGCAGGCGCTGAAGGTCCGCGGCACTCTGGTCGCGCTGGGTCTCGGCGCGGAGGAGTACGCGATCGACGCGATCGATCTGCTGCAGACCGGCAAGGTCATCAAGGCGTCCATCGAGGGCGACTCCGACCCGCTGGAGATGGTTCCGCGACTGATCGCCCTGAACGCGGCCGGCGAGTTCGATGTCGATGGGCTCATCGCGACGTACCCGTTCAGCGAGATCAACACCGCTGTCGCAGACGTGCTGGCCGGAAAGGTCGTCAAGCCCGTATTGGTGTGGTGAGAACGCCAGTCACAACGCGGCTTCGATCGTCGACGCGAGATCTGGATGCTCGAACTCGAACCCTGCTGACGTCAGTGCTTTGGGGGAGACCCGCAGCGATCCGAGCAGGTCCTTCGCGATCCCAGTGCCCAATGCGGCCTTGAGCGCGATGCCGGGAGCCGCGAGGAACGTCGGACGGTGCAAAGCGACGCCGAGTGCGTCCGTGAACTCGGCGTTGGTCTGCGCCTGCGGAATCGTCAGGTTGTACGGTCCGTTGGCCGTCTGCGAGTCCAGCAGGAACTCGACCGCGCGCAGCCAGTCATCCAACGAGATGAACGACATGTACTGAGTGCCGGGGCCGATCTTTGCTCCGGCGCCGAGCTTGAACGGGATCAGCATCAGCTTGAGCAGTCCGCCACGCTTGTCGAGCACGAGCGTCGTACGAAGGAACACCACGCGGGTGGTCTCGACAGCAGGGAGAGCAGCGGCTTCCCATGCTTGAACGACGTCGGAGAGGAATCCGGTTCCAGCTGTGGAGCGCTCCGTGAGCACCTCGTCACCACGGTCGCTGCCATAGAAACCCATGGCGGATGCCGAGAGCATCACCGGTGGAGTCGGCGACTTGGCGATCGCCTGTGCAATCACGCTGGTCGGCGACGTACGGGAATCGAGCAATTCCTGGCGATAGGCCCGCGTACGTGGCCAGCGGGAGATGGAGGCGCCCGACAGGTTGATGACGGCGTCAGCGGCGTTGATCAGGTCTTGGTCGATGACGCCAGCGGCTGGATCCCAGCGTGAAGCGTCGTCGCCGGAACCTGAACGCACCAGTCGAGTGACCGTGTGCCCCTGTGAACGCAGGTGCTTTGTCAACGCCGTGCCGAGGAACCCCGACGCGCCACCGATGACTACCTGCATGTGGTCAGGAACCGAGCTCGACCTCGAACGCACCGGCCTGCAGGCGTTGCTTGACCGCAGTCAGGAAGCGACCAGCGTCGGCACCATCGACGAGACGGTGGTCGTACGTGAGCGCGAGGTAAGCCATGCTGCGGACCGCAATGCTCTCGCCGACCGTCGGGTCACTGATGACCACAGGACGTTTGACGACCGCGCCGACGCCCAGGATCGCAACCTGAGGCTGGTTGATGATGGGCGTGTCGAACAGTGCGCCGTTGCTGCCCAGGTTGGTGATCGAGAACGTTCCGCCGGACAGCTCGTCCGGAAGGATCTTGTTGTTGCGCGTCCGATCGGCGACGTCGGCGATCTTGCGAGCCAATCCTGCGATCGACAGGTCGCCAGCGTCCTTGATTGTGGGCGCCAACAGGCCGCGCTCGGTGTCGACGGCGATCGAGAGATGCTCGCCCGACGGGTACGTGATGACGCCTTCTTCGAGGTCGAGCGCTGCGTTGAGTACCGGGTAGAGCTTGAGCGCCTCGATGGCGGCCTTCGCGAAGAACGGCAGGAATGTCAGTTTGACGCCCTCGCGCTCCAGGAACGCGTCCTTGTGCTTGGCGCGCAGGCGGGCAACCTCGGTGACGTCGACTTCGTGGACCTGGGTCAGCTGGGCTGAGGTCTCGAGCGACTCGACCATGCGCGTTGCGATGGTCTTGCGCAGGCGTGTGACCTTTTCGGTCTTGCCACGCAGGGGCGACGGCTCAGTTGCTGCGGCAGCAGGTGCCGGAACGCCTGGCGCCGGAGCAGCTGCCGGCTGTGCGGCGGCAGCATCAATGACGTCCTGCTTGCGGATGCGTCCGCCGACGCCGGTGCCGGCGATCGCGGCAAGGTCGACGCCGTGCTGCTTGGCGAGCTTGCGCACGATCGGTGTGACGTACGAGTCGGTCGGTCCCGAAGATGCCGGGGCAGCCGGTGCCGGTGCGGCCGGTGCGGCAGGTGCAGGAGCAGTGGGTGCCGCAGGGGCTGGAGCAGGCTCAGGCGTTGGGGCGGCTACCGGCTCCGGTACCGGCTCAGGCTCGGTGTCGGGCGGTGTCGGCGCATTGGGTGCTGCGACCGGCTCGGGATCCGGAGCGGGTACGGGGTCCGGCGCCGGGGGAGCTGGAGCGGGAGCGGGCTCTGCGGGTGCCGGGGCAGCTGCAGCCGCACCAGCGGTACCGATGATCGCGAGCTCAGCGCCAACTTCGACGGTCTCATCCTCGGCAACCTTGATCTCAAGGAGGGTGCCTGCGACCGGGGACGGGATCTCGGTGTCGACCTTGTCGGTCGAGATCTCCAGAAGCGGCTCGTCGACGGCAACGTCATCGCCGACCTGCTTGAGCCATTGGGTCACGGTGCCTTCGGTGACGCTCTCGCCGAGGGCAGGCAGGGTCACGGCGGTGCTGCTTCCGCCAGCGGCGGGCGCAGGTGCAGCAGGAGCAGGCTCGGGCTCAGCCGCTGGTGCGGGGGCGGGCTCGGCCTCGGCAACTGGTGCGGGCTCGGGCTCGGCCACGGGGGCCGGCTCGGGTGTGGGTTCGGGGGCTACTTCGGCAGCGGGTGCCTCTGCGGCGGGAGCGGCGTCTCCACCTGTCGACTCACCAGCCTCACCGATGATGGCGAGCACAGCACCGACCTCTACCGTCTCGTCTTCGGCGGCCTTGATCTCCAGCAGAACTCCGGCGACCGGCGACGGGATCTCGGTGTCGACCTTGTCGGTCGAGATCTCGAGCAGCGGCTCGTCGACGTCGACAGTGTCACCGACCTGCTTCAACCACTGCGTGACTGTTCCCTCGGTGACACTTTCACCAAGGGCGGGAAGGGTGACAGACGTAGCCATGGGGTCCTCTGGTTCTCCGGGTCAGGCGTGTGAGTGTAGGGGTTTGCCGGCCAGGGCCAGTGCGGCCTCGCCGAGCGCTTCGTTCTGCGTCGGGTGTGCGTGGATGAACTGTGCAACGTCTTCCGGGTACGCCTCCCAGTTGACCATGAGCGAAGCTTCACCGACCTGCTCGCCGTAGCGGGCGCCGATCATGTGTACGCCGACGATCGGGCCGTCCTTTTCGCGCACGAGCTTGACGCTGCCCGCGGTGCCGATGATCTGCGATTTGCCGTTGCCGCCCAGGTTGTAGTCCTGGATCTCGACCTTGTCGTCGCCGTACTTCTCGCGTGCCTGCGGCTCGGTGAGTCCGACGGACGCGATCTCGGGATCGCAGTAGGTCACGCGCGGGATGCCCGAGTCGATGACGGGCTGGGGCTTGAGACCGGCGATCTCCTCGGCCACAAAGATGCCGTGCGCGAAGCCGCGGTGGGCGAGCTGGAGGCCGGGGACGAGGTCACCGACAGCGAAGACGCCGTCGACGTTGGTTGCGAGGCGTTCGTTGGTGGGCACCCAGCCACGATCGACCGTGATGCCGGCCTCTTCGTAGCCCATACCGGCTGAGTTGGGTCCGCGACCGACTGCGACGAGGACCAAGTCAGTCTCGATCGTGGTGCCGTCCTCGAGGGAAACGGTCACGCCGCTGTCGGTCTGCTCGACGCCGGTGAACTTCACGCCGGTCTTGAAGTTGATCTTGCGCTTGCGGAACGCGCGCTCAAGCTGCTTCGACAGCGACGGATCCTCGAGCGGGATCAACGTCGGCAGGCCTTCGATGATCGTGACGTCGGCACCGAAGGACTTCCACACGGATGCGAACTCGACGCCGATGACGCTGCCGCCGATGATGACGACCTTTTCGGGCACTTCGGTCATCGTCAGGGCTTCGGAGCTCGTGATGACGCGGCCGCCGATCTCCACTCCGAGCGTGCGGGACACCGAACCGGTGGCAAGCACGAGGTTGGTGCCGGTGTACTGCTGGCCAGCGACCTCAACGGTCTTGGGGCCGACGAGCTTGCCGTCACCCTCGACGACGGTGATGCCGCCTGACTTGATGAGGCCCTGCAGACCCTTGTAGAGGCGATCGATCACGCCGTCCTTGTAGGCGTTGACGCCTGGCATGTCGATGCCTTCGAACGTCGACTTGACGCCGTAGTGCGAGCCTTCGCGCGCTCCATCAGCGATTTCCGCCGCGTGCAGCAAGGCCTTGGTCGGGATGCAGCCCGTATGCAGGCAGGTTCCGCCCAGCTTGCCCTTCTCGATCAGCGCGACCGTCTTGCCGAGCTGCACGGCACGCAGAGCGCACGCATAGCCGCCGCTTCCGCCGCCGAGAATCACGATGTCGAAGTTGTTGCCGGCGCCGTCCGCCACGGTGTCCTCCCAAGGGAATTCTCTTTCATCATCATCTTGTCACTCGACCCGAACCACGTGCCACCGGGGTGAGCTCCGGATGCTGAGCCATCGGGCACAATTGCGCCATGGGAATTTTCCGTGGGCGCAAGACCCGGACCGATGGTGGCGCTGTGATCTCGGATCGCAACGCCAGCAAGTCCGACCTTGACGCACTGCGAGAGTTCGCGGAGTCCCGCAAAGGTGTTGAGGGCTACATCGAGCCCAAGACGTCGGTAACTCAGACGACGCTGCTGCTCGTCGCGGCAGATGGCGAGTCGCTCCGTCGCAGGGTCAGCTCTGCGCAGGCGGCTGCCGACTTCGCCCGCAAGAAGCTCGGAATCCCTGTTTACGACGCCAATCTGGTTGGCATCCCGTCGCGCAAGCGCGACTACGACCTCCGCAAAGCCAAGGGCGCCCCTGCCGCAAAGCCGTCGACACCGGCCCCGGCGAAGCAGACTCCCAAGGAACTCGCCGCGATCATGACTCTTGAGTCGATCGCGGGCGTTGACCCGCTGCCCAACAACCCGTCATTCGACGAGCTGATGGTCGTCTATCGCAAGGCACGCAAGCAGGCGCATCCCGATCGTCTCGATGGCGAACGTGCGAAGTGGGACAAGGTCGAGGAAGCAGCACGCGCTCTCGGACTTCCCGACTGATGAGCTTCCAGACGGTCGACGACTACATCGCTTCCTACAGTCCGGAGATTCAGGCGATCCTCCACGAGGTGCGTTCGACCATCAAGTCCGCCGTGCCTGAGTCCGGCGAGACAATCCGCTACCAAATGCCGTGCGCGACGATCGGCGACGACTACCTGATCCACTACGCGGCTTGGTCCAAGCACATCGGGCTCTACCCTGTGCCGGTCTTCGAATCGGATCTCGAGGCGGAGGTCGCGCCGCTGCGTTCAGCCAAGGACACGGTCCAGCTGATGTACGTCGATCCGCTACCGACTGACCTACTCACGCGGATCGTGCAACTCATCGCCTCTCGGCGCTAGGCCTACTTGCTCGACAGGTCCAAGGCGAGCTTGACGAGCGTACGAACGCCCGTGCCCGTGCCGCCGACAGGTGTGTAGTCGAAGGGCGAACCTTCGTTGAACGACGGTCCGGCGATGTCGAGGTGTGCCCAGGGGATCTCGCCCACGAACTCGCGCAGGAATGCCGCGGCGAAGAGAGTGCCGCCGTATGGCTTGGGGTTGTGCTGGCGCAGATCGGCGATCTTCGACGAGGTGACGAGTGCCTTCATCTCCTCAGCGATCGGGAGGGGCCACATCGACTCACCCGCATCCTTGGCGTTGGCCAGGACGCGCTTGCCGAAGTCGTAATCGTTACCGAGCACGCCGCTCGTACGCTCACCGAGCGCGACGACGCAGGCGCCGGTCAGCGTTGCGACGTCGACGATGTGATCGGGCTTGGCCTCGGCGGCAAGTGCCAGACCGTCGCCGAGCACGAGCCGTCCTTCGGCGTCGGTGTTGAGGACTTCAACCGTGCTGCCGTTGCGCATCGTGAGCACGTCTCCGGGACGGGTGGCGGAACCACTCGGCATGTTCTCGGCCAAGCAAGCAAACGTGGTGACCTTGATCGGCAGTCCAAGCTTGGCGATCGCAACGGTGGCCGCGACAACGGCGGCGGCACCTGCCATGTCGAGCTTCATGGTCGACATACCGGTTCCGGACTTGATCGAAAGTCCGCCCGAGTCGAACGTGATGCCCTTGCCGACCAGCGCCAAGTGGGCGACGGCGTTCTCGGGCGCGTATGTCAGCGTCACGAGGCGTGGAGGGCTGTCCGAGCCCTGGCCGACGCCGAGGATTCCGCCGCAGCGTTCCTTGGCGAGGCGCTTCTCGTCCCAGACCGACACGCGGACGGCCGTGCCGGCGTGAGCTGTGATGGCTTCGGCGAACGCGCTGGGTCGCAGATCCGCAGGAGGCGTGTTGACCCAGTCGCGCGCGACGTTGACCGCTTCGCTGACGGTCGCTGCGCGCTCGACGGCCTTCGTCGCGGTCGTCTGGCGGGCGAACGCGCTCAGGATCGTCGCGGTGGTGAGCTTCCGCTCAGGCTTCTTGGCGCCCTTGCCCTTCTTCTTGGACTTGTAGGCGTCGTACTTGTACGCGCCGAGCGTGATGCCTTCGGCGATTGCCTCAACCTCGTCGACACCGGCGGGATGAAGTGCGACGGCGATGCTGGTCGCGTTCTTGGCGGCGCGGACACCTCGGGCGGCCGCGCGTCGGAGATCTTCTGCGTTGGGCTCGTCGGGAAGTGCGACGGCAACCACGAGGTCAGCCTTCGCCTTGCCATTCGACGGGAATGCCACGACCTGGTCCTTCTCGCCAGTGAACCCGAGGACGTCTAGCGCTGCCGCGAACTCCTCGCGGTCCTCGTCGCCGCGGATCCCGAGGATCAAGGCGTCGGCGCGGGCTGTGATCGGCTTGGCTGTGCTGAGGCTGACGGTAGGCATGTCGTCACTGTATCCACGGCTCCTCTAGGTTTGCGTTCATGGATCTGCTGCACTCGCCCCTTCACGATCGTCACGTCGCCCTCGGCGCCAAGCTCGCGGAGTTCGGAGGCTGGGACATGCCGCTCGAATACGCCGGCGGTGGAGTGCTTGCGGAGCACAAGGCCGTACGCGAGGCCGTTGGCCTGTTCGACGTCAGCCACCTCGGCAAGGCGCTCGTTCGTGGCACCGGCGCAGCGGCGTACGTCAACAGTTGCTTCACCAACGATCTTGACCGCATTGCGCCGGGCAAGGCCCAGTACACGCTCTGCTGTGACGAAGACGGCGGCACCGTCGACGACCTCATCGCGTATCTCCGCAGCGACTTCGAGGTGTTCCTCATCCCCAACGCCGCCAACACGGCAGCCGTCGTTGCCAAGCTCCAGGCCGAGGCGCCCGACGGAATCGAGGTCACGGACCTGCATCGTGACTACGCGGTCCTGGCGATCCAGGGAACGCTGAGTGATGAGGTGCTCCAGGCTCTCGACCTGCCCGTCGATCACGAGTACATGTCGTTCGCTGACGCCACCATCGCCGGCAAGGACATCACCGTCTGCCGCACCGGCTACACCGGCGAACGCGGCTACGAGCTGGTCGTACCGGCCGACGACGCTGTCGCCGTGTGGGACGCCGTCATCGCAGCGGGGGAGCCGTACGGCATCCGCGCCTGCGGCCTCGGTGCGCGCGACACCTTGCGTACGGAGATGGGATACCCGCTCCACGGCCACGAGTTGTCCGCTGAGATCAGCCCCGTGATGGCTCGCGCCGGATGGGCTGTCGGCTGGAAGAAGCCGACGTTCTGGGGCAAGGACGCTTTGCAGCGCCAGCGTGACGAGAAGACCGTACGCACGCTGCGCGGACTTCTCGCTCAAGGTCGCGGCATCCCGCGCCCCGGTATGACGGTGCTCGCCGACGGGGGAGCAGAGCTCGGCGAGATCACGTCGGGAACGTTCTCACCGACGCTGCGTCAGGGCATTGCTCTTGCCCTGCTTGAGCCGTCGGTCGAGGATGGCGCCACGGTCACCGTCGACGTCCGGGGACGTTCCGAACTCTTCACGGTGACCAAGCCACCGTTCGTGCAGCCGTCAACCAAGGAGAGCTGACCATGGCCTGGACCTGGACCCTCGAGACCGCAGCAGGAGACGTCATCCGCCGGTCCGAGGACTTCGAAAGTCGCGGAGATGCCGAGTCGTGGATCGGCGAAGCCTTCGGCGATCTGGTCACCGACGGTGTCGATCAAGCGCGACTGTTCGAGGGTGAGAACGAGATCTACGGCCCGATGTCACTCCACGCTGATGAGTGAGGCCGAGCGAGCTCTGCGAGCGAGCGTCTCGCCAGGTTGAGCGAGCCGCGGCGCAGCCGCCAGGACGGTCGAAACCAGGTGAGCTGAGCACCCAGCGTCAGTAGCGCGCCTTCATGGGGTCGCCGTGCTTGAGCTGAGGCTTGGGCAAGCGCATACGGCGTAGCTGCATGCTGCGCAGGATCGCGTACGCGACCGTGCCCTTGGTCTCGTCGGGCTCGAACCGCGCCTTGAGCTCCCTGCGGAGCTTGCGTGACAGGACGATGACATCGACGACCACGCCGATGATGACCAGCGGATAAACCAGCGTCGTCGCGTAGTTGGTCCACTCGGGGTGTCCCGAGGCTCCCGCGATGAACAGGAACACGAGGATCAGGAACAGGAACGGGATCAGCAGTTCGCCGATGTTGCGACGGCGATCGACGAAGTCGCGGGCGAAACCACGTACGGGTCCGCGTTCACGTGCCGGGAGGTATCGCTCGTCGCCGGTCTTCATGGCATCGCGCTGCTTGATGCGCAGTTCCTCGCGGGCCGCACGCTCACGCTTCGCCTGATCCTTGCGCGAAACAGGGGTCTTCAGACGCGCCTTGCGGGCCGCTTCTGCCTCTTTGCGACTCGGTGTTGCGCGCCCTTTGCCGGCCTCAGTCTCGTCTACCACCCGCGACACGCTACCCCGTAGGCTGAGTGACATGAGCATCGGTTCGCGGTTGTCCAGGATGTTTAGGGCGTGGCGTTTCAGGGGCAACGACCTCGAGGACCTCAAGGACAAGCTGGACGAGACCTACCGCACCCAGGCGACGCTGTTGCAGCAGGTACGCCGTGCGGTCGCGGATGTCGCGACGAGCCGCAAACGTGTCGAGCTCCAGCTCGCAGCGCTCAATCAGCAGATGTCACAACTCGACGATCAGGCCCGTCAGGCCGTCGGTCAGGGCAACGACGACGAGGCTCGGCGCATCTTGGCTCGCAAAGTTTCGCTTGAGAAGGCGGCGGCCGAGCTCTCGGAGCGCCACGCAGACCTCAAGGCCGAGGAGGACAAGCTCCACGACTCGGCAATGAAGATGGAGCAGGACGTCGAAGACTTCCGCGCCCGCAAGGACACGCTCGCGGCCCGCCACACCGCCGCCAGCGCACAGGCCGGCATGAACGACGCGAGCAAGGGCATCACATCAGCCGCCGGAGATGTCGGGCAGGCGATGGAAGCAGCCGAGCGCCGTACGCGCGAGCTCGAGGCTGCAGCAGACGCAGTCGACGAACTCGTACGCGAGGGACTCATCAACAAGCCAGGCGAGAGTGCAAACGCCGCGGCATCCCGTCGCTTCGATGCCGCTCTCGACAGCCCAGAGGTCAGCCGCCAGATGGACGAACTGACAGATGGCAACACGACCGACGGAGCGAAATAAGTCGTGGCACGTACGCGCTTCCGCAGTGACCGCGGTCTGACCCTGCGGATGGGAGGTGTCGGGCTGGGCCTGGGCGCGCTCTACGTCGCATTCGGCGCACTCCTCATCACCCAGACGGGCTTCGCTCTCGGCCTGATCATCACCCTCGGCATGGCGTGGGGCCAGTGGTTCTTCTCCGACACCCTCGCGCTCAAATCGATGGGAGCCAAGGAAGTCTCGCCCGAGCAGGCGCCCGAACTGCACGCCATGATCGACCGACTCTGCTCGCTCGCCGACATGCCGAAGCCCAAGGTCGCAGTCTCGGTCACCGACATGCCCAACGCCTTCGCTGCGGGCCGTACTCCCAAGCACTCAGCCGTCTGCGTGACGACGGGAATCATGCAGCGACTCGATGCCGACGAGCTCGAAGGCGTCCTCGCCCACGAGCTCGCCCACATTGCCAACCGTGACGTCTCGGTCATGACGGTCGCATCGTCACTCGGACTTCTGGCCGGCTTCATCACTCGCTGGGGCATGTATTTCGGCGGTGGTCGCAACCGAAACAGCAACGGGGGAGGCGTGCCGTTCCTCGTGGTCCTGGCGGTCAGCCTCGTCGTCTATTTCGTGAGCTTCTTGCTGACCCGCGCGCTCTCGCGCTATCGCGAGCTCAGCGCCGACCGTTCGGGCGCCTATCTGACTGGCCGGCCGTCGACGTTGTCGTCGGCGCTGGTCAAGATCTCCGGCGAGATGGCGCGAATCCCCAACAAGGACCTGCGCGAAGGCTCAGCGATCAGCGCGTTCTTCTTCGCGCCCGCGATCAACCGTGAGTCGATCGGCGCGCTCATGTCGACGCACCCGCCGCTGCAACAGCGCCTGGACAACCTCGCCAAGATCGGCGCCGAGCTGTCGGAGAAGGGCTGATGGGCTTCTTCGACTCGCTCCTCGGGCGCAGCAAACCCCCCGAGGCCGACCTCAATGCGCTGTTTGCCGTGCCGCAGGCAGCGCTCTCGCTTGGTACCGAGGGATTCACACCGACCGGCGTAGGCGGTGTTTGCTATCGCCCGACCGAGGGAGGTGCGTTCAGCGACACCGAGGCGCAGATCAAGCAGCTCGTGGCGACCGGCGGTGGGCCGGCGATCGAGGGCACGACAGACCGTTTCGGGTTCCGATGGCTCACGGTCACACGTACGGATGCAGACGTCTCAGGTCTCGTGACCGACCTCCACGCGATCAACTCCTCGCTCGCGGATGCAGGCTTCGGCTCGGCGCTGCTGTGTTCGACCGTCGTGTTCACTGCTCCGACCAAGAAGCCGATGGCTCTCGTCTATCTCTACAAGCGCGGCACCTTCTATCCCTTTGCTCCCGAGACCGATGAGCGTCGAGACAACTCGCTCGAGCTGCAGGTACGCGGACTCATCGCAAACGATGTCGCCGTCGAGCCCGACTTGTCGCGCTGGCTCGCGATCTGGGGCGCTCCCGGGCTTTGACCGTTCGGGTCCCGCGATAGGTTGGGACCGTGCCATTTTCGACCCTGTCCCGTGACCAGATCCAAGAGCTTCTCGTCGAGCAGTCGGCCAAGTATGTCGAGCTCCAGGAAGCCCAGCTCAAGCTCGACCTGACGCGTGGGAAGCCCTCGCCTGAGCAGCTCGATCTCTCCAATGAGCTTCTCTCGTTGCCGGGTGGCGACTTCAAGGACGCCGCTGGCACGGACACCCGCAACTACGGCGGATTGACCGGTCTCACGGGACTGCGCGAGATCTTCGCCGAGATCATGCAGGTGCCGGTCGACCAGGTCATCTGCGGAGACAACGCCAGCCTCGCGCTGATGCACGACACACTCGTGTTCTCGCTGCTGCAGGGCACCGTCGACTCGCCCAAGCCATGGGCCAAGGAAGACGCGATCAAGTTCATCTGCCCGGTTCCGGGCTATGACCGTCACTTCGCTCTCTGCGAGGAGTACGGCATCGAAATGCTGCCGGTCGCTCTCAACGACGACGGTCCTGACATGGAAGCCGTACGCGAGTTCGTCAACGACCCAGCGGTCAAGGGCATGTGGCTCGTCCCGACGTACGGCAACCCCAGCGGATCCGTCATCAGCGAGGCCATCGCTGCAGAACTCGCGGCGATGGAAACCGCAGCGCCTGACTTCCGAATCATGTGGGACAACGCGTACGCGGTTCACCACCTCACGGAACAGCAGACCAAGACGGCCGACATCCTCGGGCTGTGCGCTGCCTCGGGCCACCCCAACCGCCCGATGATCTATGCGTCGACGTCAAAGATCACGTTCGCCGGATCCGGAATCCCGTTCATGGGCGGCTCGGCCGACAACATCGCGTGGTTCCTCAAGCACCTCGCGAAGCGGACGATCGGTCCTGACAAGGTCAACCAGTTGCGTCACCTTCGCTACCTCCAGGACGTCGACGGCGTTCACGCCCTGATGGACAAGCACCGTGCGATCTTGGCGCCGAAGTTCTCGAAGGTCGTCGAAATCCTTGAGTCGCGCCTCGGTGGCCATGACGTGGCGACCTGGACAGACCCCAAGGGCGGCTACTTCGTCAGCCTGGACACGTCTGACGGCCTCGCCTCGCGAGTGGTGAAGCTTGCCAAGGATGCAGGCATTGCCATGACGCCTGCTGGTGCCGCGTTCCCGTACGGAGACGACCCGCGCGACCGCAACATCCGCATCGCGCCGTCGTTCCCTGGAATGGCCGAGCTCGAGCAGGCAATCGACGGGCTCGCCACGTGCGTGCTGGTGGCTGCCGCGGAGCAAGCATTGGCGAACTGACCGCCGCATGCGTGTCCTGATCGCTCCCGATGCCTTCGCGGGCACACTCTCTGCTCCCGAAGCAGCGCGCGCGATCGCGGAGGGCTGGCAGCGGTACGCCGTCGACGACGTCGTCACGCTGGCACCGATGGCTGATGGCGGACCCGGATTCGTGGACGTGCTGAACACGGCACTCGACGGCGAGCTCGACTCGGTCGTCGTGAGGGGACCGCTTAGTGACGACGTGCCAGTGACTGTGCTCCACGTCGGCGACACCGCGTACGTCGAGAGTGCGCAGGCGTGCGGACTGCATCTCGTCGATTCGCCGGATGCCCTGCGCTCGTCGACGTACGGCGTGGGGCAAGCGATCGCGGCTGCTGTCGATCGAGGTGCTCGCAAGGTCGTCATTGGACTCGGCGGAAGTGCCACAAATGACGGGGGAGCAGGCATGCTCGCCGCCCTCGGCGCAACGGCTGACAAGCAGCTCGATGCCGGACCCGAGGGGCTCGACGGAATCGCCGCTGCAGATCTCGGGCCAGCCCGTGCGCGGCTCGATGGAGTCGAAGTCGTGATCGCTGCCGACGTCGATGTCTCGTTGCTCGGCATGTTCGGTGCCACTAAGACGTTCGGCCCACAGAAGGGGTTGTCGGAGCCCGACATCATCCGCGTCGACGGAATCCTCGATCAGTGGGTCGTCGCGACCTGCGGCTCGACTCCGGCCGAGCGCCGGCCCGCAGACGCCAAGGGTGCGGGAGCGGCTGGTGGTCTCGGGTTCGCGCTGATGCTGCTCGGCGGCAACGTTGTGTCGGGCATTGACCTCGTCACTGACGCGGTTGGGCTGACCGAGCTGGCCAAGACCCACGACCTCGTCGTGACGGGCGAGGGCACGTATGACTTCTCGTCGCGCTCCGGCAAGGCGGTCTATGGTGTCGCGACTGTCGCAGCGGCAGCGGCTCGGCCCTGCATCGTGTTGGCCGGGCAGGTCAGCGTCGCGTCACGAGAGATGCGCGCCATGGGCGTGGAGTCCGCGTACGCGGTCGCCGACCTGGTGGGCGTCGAGGCCGCGATGGGTGTGCCATCCGACTCACTGGCGACACTTGCTGAGCGTGTCGCCCGGACGTGGTCGCCACGTCGTCAGGATTGAACGCGTAGGATGGAATGTATTCAGCACGGAGCACGTTGCACACCGTGACGAGTCCAGACCAGAATTTTGGGAGTACGCATGACGATCGAGACTGAGCAGTCCACCGTCGAGACCACGCCGAGCACCGAGGTCACCCTCAGCGCCGGCGCAGCCGAGAAGGTCGGGAGCCTGCTGGCGCAAGAAGGTCGTGACGACCTCGCGCTCCGTATCGCTGTCCAGCCCGGCGGATGCTCCGGCCTGCGCTACCAGCTCTTCTTCGACGAGCGTTCGCTCGATGGCGACCAGATCTTCGAGTTCGGCGGCGTCAACGTCGTCGTCGACCGCATGAGCCTTCCCTACCTCGGCGGCGCGACGATCGACTTCGTCGACACCATCGAGAAGCAGGGATTCACGATCGACAACCCCATGGCGACCGGTTCGTGCGCCTGCGGCGACTCGTTCCACTAGTCACTGAGAGTTACCTCATACGACGGCCTTCCGCATAGCGGGAGGCCGTTGTCTATTCTTTACGGGTGCACCTCGCTATCGCCGGCTCTGTCGCGGCTGACCATCTGCAGACCTTCGCGGGACGGTTCTCCGACTCGCTCGTTCCCGACCAACTCGACAAGCTGTCGGTGTCGTTCCTCGTTGAGGACCTCGACATCCGCCGCGGGGGGTGTGCCGCCAACATCGCGTTCGCTCTCGGGCGCCTTGGGCACCGAGCCACGCTGGTGGCTGCGGTGGGTCGTGACTTCGGCGAGCAGGGATACCAGGCGTGGCTCGAGGACGCCGGTGTCGACTGCAGCCGCGTGCACGTCTCGCCCACGCTGCACACAGCCCTGTGCACCATCACCACAGACGACGCGCACGCCCAGATCGTCACGTTCTACCCGGGCGCGATGTCCGAGGCCCGTCAGATCGACGTAGCGGCGCTGCACGCCGAGCAGGCGATCGATCTCCTGCTGATCGGCCCAGACGACCCACAGGGCATGCAGCAGCACACCGCCACGGCTCGCTCGCTCGGGATCCCGTTCGCTGCCGACCCGTCGCAGCAGTTGGCGTGGGCCGACGGAGAGCTCATCCGCGACCTCGTGGAGGGCGCGACCTACTTGTTCACCAACGACTACGAGGCTGCACTCATCTCGCAGAAGACCGGCTGGTCAGCTGACGAGGTGCGCTCCGCCGTCGAGACCCAGATCATCACGCGCGGCAAGGACGGCGTCACGGTCTTCCCCAAGGGCGGCGACCCAATCGAAGTCCCGGCCATCAGCGGCGTCGTTGCGGTCGACCCCACCGGTGTTGGTGACAGCTTCCGGGCCGGATTCCTCGCTGGAATCGCAGCAGGGCTCGGCTTCGAGCGCTCTGCCCAGATCGGTTGCACGATCGCGGCGAGCGTCGTGGAGACCACCGGCACTCAGGAGTACATCCTCGAGCGCGAAGGCTTCCTCAAGCGGCTCGGTTCGACGTACGGCGAGCAGGCGCAGGCCGAGGTCGACGCCGCCCTCTCTCTTGCGTAACTCACCCGTCCGACACGCCCTTACAGGTGAGGTTGACCTCAGCGTCCCGGCACGCTCACGCTGGGCTAAGGTTCTTGATGTCGGAGACAGTCATGGTTCAGAAAGGCGCCCCGTGGGTCGTATGAAGTTGGCGATTCTCGCCTTTGCCGTGGTGACCTTGAGCGCATGTTCGCCCAAGGGCAAGACAGACCTCGAACGCCTGGGCCTACCGGTTGCCGGTAGCGACCGGTCGCAGCCGATGTGGGAGCTCTGGCTCGGCGGATGGATCGCCGTTCTGGTCGTATTTGTGCTGGTCTTCGGCCTGATCGTCTACGCGATGATCCGTTACCGCCGACGCAGCGACGACGAGGTTCCGGTCCAGATCCGCTACAACCTTCCGATCGAGGCGCTCTACACATTCGCGCCCGTCATCATCGTCGCGGTGTTCTTCTTCCACACGGTCACCTCGCAGAACGAGATGCTCGAGAAGGTCAAGAACCCCGATCACACGGTTGAGGTTGTCGGCAGCAAGTGGCAGTGGGGCTTCAATTACCTCGAAGAGAGCGCCGTCGCAGGCGATTCCGTTTTCGAGCAGGGCACACCCGAGGACCCGACCGAGCTGTGGCTCCCGGTCGACGAGTCTGTGCGTTTCGACCTCAAGTCGCCTGACGTCATCCACTCGTTCTGGGTTCCCGAGTTCTACTTCAAGCTCGACGTCGTTCCCGGTCGCGTCAACTCATTCGACATGACGCCGACCCGCGAGGGTGTCTTCACCGGCCGCTGCGCTGAGCTCTGCGGTCTCTACCACTCACGCATGATCTTCAAGGTGCACGTCGTATCGCGCGCTGAGTACGACGCCCACCTCAACGAGCTCAAGGACGCCGGCGACATCGGCCGCCCCGTGGGTGCCAAAGAAGCCGACACCATTGCCGGTCTGAATGAAGACGGAGAAGAGGGCTGATGGCCGACGCAACGGCAACCGCCGCATTCGACGACGGCTCCGATCGCGCCGCTATTCGCGAGCGCACTCTGGGCCAGAAGGTCGTCACAGTTCTGACGACCACCGATCACAAGGTGATCGGCAACATGTACCTCGTCACCTCGTTCGCGTTCTTCATCTTCGGCGGAATCCTCGCCCTGATGATCCGCGCCGAGCTAGCCCAGCCGGGCAGCCAGTACATCGACGACGAGGTCTACAACCAGCTCTTCACGATGCACGGCACGATCATGCTGCTGCTGTTCGCGACGCCACTGTTCTTCGGTTTCGGCAACGCGATCATGCCTCTGCAGATCGGTGCGCCCGACGTGGCGTTCCCGCGCCTCAACATGTTCAGCTACTGGCTCTACCTGTTCGGCGGTCTGATCACGGTCTCCGGCTTCATCGCCCCTGGTGGCGCGGCAAGTTTCGGCTGGTTCGCGTATGCGCCGCTGAGCGATGCGGTGAACTCTCCGGGCGTCGGTGGTGACCTCTGGATCATGGGTCTGTGGATGGCTGGCCTTGGAACAATTCTTGGTGCCGTCAACTTCGTGACCACGATCTTCACCATGCGCGCACCCGGTATGACGATGTTCCGCATGCCGATCTTCGTGTGGAACACGTTGGTCACCAGCATGCTCGTGCTGATCGCGTTCCCGATCTTCGCCGCGGCGCTTCTGTCGCTCGAGGCAGACCGACAGCTCGGTGCCCACGTGTTCGACGCCGCCAACGGTGGCCCGATCCTCTGGCAGCACCTGTTCTGGTTCTTCGGTCACCCCGAGGTCTACATCATTGCTCTGCCGTTCTTCGGCATCATCACGGAGATCCTGCCGGTGTTCAGCCGCAAGCCGATCTTCGGTTACATCGGCCTCGTTGGCGCGACCCTCATGATCGCGGCCCTGTCCGTGGCGGTGTGGGCTCACCACATGTTCGTCACCGGCGCGGTTGACCTGGCGTTCTTCTCCTTTATGACGTTCCTGATCGCGGTGCCAACCGGCGTGAAGTTCTTCAACTGGATCGGCACGCTATGGGGGGGATCTCTGTCCTTCGACACCCCGCTGATCTTCGCGCTCGGCTTCCTCGTGACGTTCCTCTTCGGTGGTCTGACCGGCATCATCCTGGCCGCACCGACGCTCGACTTCCCGATCTCAGACAGCTACTTCGTTGTGGCGCACTTCCACTACGTGGTCTTCGGCACCGTGGTGTTCGCGATGTTCGCAGGCTTCTACTACTGGTGGCCCAAGCTCACCGGTCGGATGCTCGACGAGAAGCTCGGCAAGATCCACTTCTGGCTGCTGTTCCTGGGCTTCCACATGACGTTCCTCGTCCAGCACTGGCTGGGTGTTGAGGGCATGCCCCGTCGCTACGCGGACTACTCGCCGACCGATGGGTTCACCACGCTCAACGAGATCTCCTCGATCGGTGCGTTCTTGCTGGGAGCCTCGACGCTCCCGTTCTTCTACAACGTGTGGAAGTCGCGCAAGAGCCCCAAGGTCAACCTCGACGATCCGTGGGGCTGGGGCCGCTCGCTGGAGTGGGCAACGTCTTCGCCTCCGCCGCGCCACAACTTCGTATCGCTGCCGCGCATTCGTTCTGACAGCCCGGCATTCGACCTTCACCATCCCGAGATCGCCGCTCTGGAGCTCGCTCACAACCCGGGGGAGACCTCCGGGCTGGCAGATGCTCCAGATGTCGACGGCAAGGGCGAAGCCATTTCCGACGCCAAGAAGAAGGGCCACTGATCCATGAAGGCCGAAACTTGGACAATCCTCGGTTGCGGGATTTTCTTCGCACTGATCGCGCCGATCTACTGGCTCCTCACTGAGGACCCGACCGGTACGTCAGCACTGGTCATGACGACCCTGCTGTGCGCACTGCTGGGCTTCTACCTCGCGGTTGTCGCCAAGCAGATCCCCGATCGTCCCGAGGACCGCAGTGACGGTGAGATCGCCGATGGCGCTGGTGAGCAGGGATTCTTCCCGCCCTACAGCTGGTGGCCGCTGTTCGCCGCCATGGCTCTCGCCGTGTGCGCCCTGGGCATCGTCTTCGGCTGGTGGCTGTTCATCATCGGCGCCGGTTTCGGTGCAGTGATGGTCTGTGGCTGGATCTTCGAGTACTACCGCGGCATCCACGCTCACTGAGCTGGCCAGGTTTTCGCGTCGCCAACTATGCGTCGCTTGAACCTTCGGTGAACTGCTTGCTTTGACACGCCCAGAGCCGCGGCTATGCCCGCCCAGCTCACGCCGGCCGTACGCGCACGCATCACCTCGAAGTACTCCTCGCGTTCGAGTTCCGCACGAAGCTTTGCCACGCGCTTGAGCGCGGACAGGGGATCGTCTGGCTGCTCGGACTGGGCGGTGATGCGTGTGGTCATTCCGTCAATATATGTTGACGCGCAAGGGTGGTCAACATGTGTTGACTCCGATTCCGGAGATGTCCTCCCGTCTGCCTAGACTGGCGGGGTGAGGGAAATCCGAAATATCGCTGCCTTGGCCTGCGTCACCGCGCTCGTCCTGACCGGTTGTTCAGACGTCAAGGACGCCGTGACCCCCAAAGATCCGATAGCGCTTGAGGCGAACGTGGCTGAGAAGGCCGCCGGCGTGAAGGTCGACACGATTGTCAGCGCGTCGGCCGAAGACGGTGAGATCACCGCGGCTGCGCTGACCACCTCTGACGGCAAGGCGAAGGTCAAGGGTCGGCTCGCGGACGGCAAATGGATCGCCACGCAGCGGCTGGAGCCAGGAACCGCCTACAAGCTGACCGTCACAGGCAAGGGCGAGGACGGCAAGGACAAGACACTCACCAGGACGTTCTCCACGGAGAAGCTCAGCCTGGAGCAGCAGACGTACCCAGCGGTGGCGCCACTGCAGGGCGAGACAGTTGGCGTCGGTATGCCGGTGATCGTCACGTTCGATGTGCCGGTCAAGAACCGCGAGCTGTTTGAGCGCAACATGACGGTGAAGACCTCGCCCTCGGTCGAAGGCTCGTGGAACTGGTTCAGCGACCGCGAGGTTCACTATCGACCGGAGAACTTCTGGCCAGCTGGCACCAAGGTCAAGGTCGTCCTACGCCTCAACTCGCTCCCGGCGGCCAAGGGTGTCTACGGGCAGCAGGACCAGGTCATCGCGTTCAAGGTCGGTCGCAAGGCGGTCAGTACGGTCGACGTCCGATCGCACGAACTGACGTACACGGTCGACGGCAAGGTCAAGCGCACCATCCCGGTGTCGACCGGCGACGCAGGACATCGGTCACGCGAGGGCACCAAGGTCATCATGGAGAAGTTCTCCAAGGTCGACATGGACGCGGCCACAACGGGCGTCGACTCTGAAGATCCCGGCTACTACAACATCAGCGACGTCCGATGGGCCATGCGAGTGACCAACTCGGGGGAGTTCCTCCACGCGGCACCCTGGTCCGTCCCATTCCAGGGCAACTCCAACGTCAGTCACGGCTGCACGGGCATGAGCACGGCAAACGCTGCATGGCTCTACAAGCAGTCAAGGCGCGGTGACATCGTGAAGTTCGTCCACAGCCCCCGGCCGCTCGAGGATCGCAACGGCTGGACCGACTGGAACGTCGACTGGGAGAAGTGGCAAGAAGGCTCAGCCTTCAGCGACTCCTGAGGCCAGACATGAAGAAGGGCCGCACCCGATTGGGTGCGGCCCTTCTTCATGCTGATGATCAGTGGACGCGGGGGATACCCGTCTCCGACACGCCCTGGAACTCATCGCCCAACTCGACAGGGTGACCGTCAATGTGAGCCATGTGCTCGTTGGCGTGGTGCACGTCTTCGGTCGTCGGCTTGTCCAGAACGCCGTGGTAGTAGCGCTTGCGAACCCAGGCCTGAATCTTGGCCTTGCGTCCGTTGGGCGCTGCCACGCCGTTCTTGTCCGTCTCAGCCGGCGCTGTGAGCTCTGGGAGCCGTTCGTGCGTCGTGAGTGCGTACTGGCGAACTGGATCAAGCGGTGCGTGACGCTCCGAGAAGCCGCCATCAGGCGAGCGCTCGATGACGCCGGTCTCGTAGCCGTGCAGGATGCGGTTGGCGTCCTGACGCTGCAAGCCGATGCAGATCCGCTTGGTCACGTGATAGGCGATGACCGGGAAGACGAAGAACGCAATCTGCAACGTCCGCGTGATCATGAAGATGTCGAGGTGCAGGCGAGTGGCGATGATGTCGTTGCCACCAGCCATCCAGAGCACCGCGTACGCCGTCATGCCAGCAACACCGAGCGCTGTACGCGTCGGGGCGTTGCGGGGACGCTCGAGGAGGTGATGCTCCTTCTTGTCACCCGTCATCCACTGCTCGACGAACGGCCAGACACCGAGCACGGTGAACAGCAGTCCCATCGCGCCAACGGCCGGGATGAAGACGTTCATGCTCCACGTGTAGTTGAGCAGGTTGAACTCGAGGTCCGGCATCAGACGCACAGCGCCCTCAGAGAAGCCCATGTACCAGTCAGGCTGCGAACCGGCGGTGACCTCTGACGGGTTGTAGGGGCCGTATGCCCAGATCGGGTTGATCTGCAGGAGGGCACCCATGAGAGCCGTGAAGCCGAAGACGACGAAGAAGAATCCACCGGCCTTGGCCGCGTAGACCGGCATCATCGGGTAGCCGACGACGTTCTTCTCGGTGTGTCCGGGGCCAGGCCACTGCGTGTGCTTGTGGTAGACGAGCAGCAGCATGTGGGCGCCGATGAGACCCAGCAAGATCGCAGGGACCAGCAAGATGTGCGCCATGTAGAGGCGGGGGATGATCACGTCGCCGGGGAACTCGCCGCCGAACATGAAGTATTCGAGGTACGAGCCAACCAGCGGGATCGAGCGAAGCAGACCATCGACGAAGCGAAGGCCGGTGCCCGACAGCAGGTCATCGGGGAGCGAGTAGCCCGCGAAGCCTTCGACCAGACCCAGAGACAGCAGTCCAACGCCGATGAGCCAGTTGATCTCACGGGGCTTGCGGTAAGCGCCGGTGAAGAACACGCGGAGCATGTGCAGGATCATCGCGGCGACGAACAGCGCAGCTGCCCAGTGGTGGATCTGTCGGATCAACAGACCACCACGGATGTCGAACGAGATGTCCAGAGTCGAGGCGTAGGCCGCCGACATCTCGACGCCCTTGAGCGGAGCGTACGAGCCGTCGTACATGACCTCGGTCATGGTCGGCTGGAACCACAGCGTCAGGAACACGCCGGTGAGCAGCAGAACCACGAAGCTCCAGAGCGCGATCTCGCCGAGCATGAATGACCAGTGCTCGGGGAAGACCTTGCGGACCTGCTTCTTCGAGATCGTGGCAAGGCCAAGGCGGTCGTCAAGCCACTGGACGGGTCCGCCGGCCTTCTTGCCCAGACCGGTGTCTTCGATGTTGGTGTACTCGGCGTCAGTCTCAGTTGTCGTCATGACTTCTTGTCCAACTTCTTCTGATCACGCGCGAGCTCGGGATAGCTCGGGCCGACGATGTGGGGGAAGTCGCTGACGGCGATGAGGTAGCCCTCGCTGTCGACCGCCAGCGGCAGCTGGGGCAGTGCCCGGTGTGCAGGGCCGAAGATGACCTTGCCGTTGTCGGCGAGGTCGAACGTCGACTGGTGGCACGGGCAGAGCACGTGGTGCGTCTGCTGTTCGTACAAGCTGATCGGGCAACCGACGTGCGTGCAGATCTTGGAATAGCAGAGGATTCCGTCGATGCCCCAGTTCTCGCGACCCTTGGACGGAGTGACGTCCTCGGGACGCATACGTACGACGATGACGGCGGCCTTCGACTTGGCCTGGAGGAGCTCCTTGCCGTGCAGCACGTGCTCTCCGTGCTCGTCGGTTTCGTACATGATCGCGGGCTCTGCGTTGACCAGGGCGCCGACCTCGAGGTCAGACGGCTTGATCGGGGTGCCGGAGACGTCGTTGACGACCCGCATGCCCTTCTTCCAGACCGTGTTGCGCTGTCCGTGGGGGAGCGGGCCCAGGTCGCCGAGCAAGATGACGGCGGGCAGGCCGAGGGCGCCCATCGCACCGAGCAGGCTGTTGCGGATCAACGGGCGACGGCCGATGGCCGACTCCTTGATGCCCTGGTTGAGGTCCTTGAGCACTGCCTCGCGGTCCTCCGTGGTGGACGCGACAGGGTGACGCATTTCGATGATCTCGTGGTCACCCATGAGCTTCTTGGCCCACTGGATGATGCCAACGCCCATGAGCAGCAGCGCGCCGCCGAGCGTGGCGCCGAGCGTGAAGTTCATGGCTGACCAGCCGAGGAAGGTCTGGTCCTTGTCGATCGTCACGTAGGCGACACAGAAGCCCAGCATCAGCAGCGTGGCGAGTCCGAACATGCCGGAGATCTGGCGCTCAGTTCGGCTCGCAGCCTTCGGATCAACGTCCTGCGGACGCTCCTGGTGCTCCTGGAGGCCGGGGTTCTTGATCGGTTCCGAGGCGTCGGGGCTCTCGATCAGGTCGGTCATTTCTTCTTCACCCTTGCTCCGTGCGCGCCGATCCAGATCGCGAAACCTACGAGACCGCCGATTCCGATGACCCAGGTGAACAGGCCGTCGACGACGGGGCCGTGGCCACCGCCTGCCATTCCACCGTATTCAGGCTGGGACTGGATCTTCTTGATGTACGCGATGACGTTGCGCTTTTCTTCAGGCGTGATGGTGGTGTCGGCGAACACCGGCATCTGCTGAGGGCCAGTCGTCATTGCTTCGTAAATGTGCTTAGCGTCGACGCCCTTGAGCGTCGGTGCGTAGCGGCCGCTCGGGAGTGCGCCACCGGCGCCGACCGAGTTGTGGCACGCCGTGCAGTTGGTGCGGAAGAACTCGCCGCCTTCGGCCAGTCCTTCTTCGTTCACGCCCTTGTAGTCGAGGTATTCGTCCTCGGGAATCGCGGGGCCAGGTGCCAGAGAGGCGATGTAGGCCGAGACCTGACGGGTCTCTTCTTCGTCGAATTCCGGGGCCTTGCGAGGTGCCTGCGGCCCGGAGTTGGCGAGCGGCATACGTCCGGTGCCGACCTGGAAGTCGACAGCGGCAGCGCCGACTCCGACGAGGGTCGGGCCGTAGTTGTCACCGCGCTTGGTCTGGATGCCCTCGGCATTCTTGCCGTGGCAGCTCGCACAGCCGATGAGGAACAACTGGCGTCCGGCCTCGATGTCACGAGCGGATGCCTCCTCAGCTGTGGCGGGCTTCGGCGCGAACGCGGCGTACATACCGCCGGCAACGACGAGTCCCATGAGGAGCACGACGAATCCAGCGAGGGGATGCCGGCGTCTGGTCGACAGTTTCCGCACCAAGAACCTCATTCCTAGGAGTCAGCTTCAGCGTACCGACGATTGACGTCGTACTTGGTAGTGAGGTTTACCTTGCTCATTTGAGCAGGTAAATCGTCGCGAACAGGCCTACCCAGACGATGTCGACGAAGTGCCAGTAGTAGGACACGACAATCGCTGAGATCGCTTGCTCATGGGTGAACTTGCGCGCAACGAAGGTGCGGGCGATCACGAGCAGGAAGGCAATAAGTCCGCCGAGAACGTGGAGTCCGTGGAAGCCAGTGGCGAGATAGAACATGCTGCCGTAGGGCGAGCTGGAGATCGTGGTGTGCTCGGTGACCAGCGTCGCGTATTCGGTGGCCTGACCGGCGATGAAGATCGCGCCCATGAAGTAGGTGAGGACGAACCACTCACGCATACCCCACTTGCCGATCTGCAGCAGCGACCCGCTGCGGCCCGGCTTGCCACGCTCAGCAGCGAACACGCCGAACTGGCAGGTGACCGACGACAGCACCAGGATCGTGGTGTTGATCGTCGCGAAGGGGAGGTCGAGCTTGGCGGTCTCTTGAGACCACAGCTCGGGGGAGATGTTGCGGATCGTGAAGTACGCCGCAAACAATCCAGCAAAGAACATGAGCTCACTCGACAGCCACACAATGGTGCCCACCGTCACCATTGACGGACGGCCTTCCTGGCCGTGGAGTCGTGAAGCAGGAATCACCGATGTAGTCGCCACGCGAACATCATATGTACGATCGACTCGTGAGTGAGCACAAGCCCCTACGTGTCCTGATCTACAGCGATGATCGCGACGTTCGCGCGACCGTCATCTCTGCCCTTGGAACACGTCCTCACCCGGACCTTCCACCCTTCGAATACCTTGAAGTTGCAACGGAGCCGGTCGTCTTCCAGCACCTCGATGACGCCAAGGCAGACCTGGTGATTCTCGATGGTGAAGCGGTGCCGGCTGGTGGCATGGGCATCGCGCGTCAGGTCAAGGACGAGATTTTCAATGCTCCGCCGATCCTGGTCATCACTGGCCGACCGCAGGACGCTTGGCTCGCTACTTGGTCGCGCGCCGAGGCTGTCGTCTCGCAACCACTCGATCCGATTCACCTTGCCGAGGTCGTCATCGACCTCGCCCGCGGTGTGCTCCAACCCGGCTGACGATCATGGTCAAAACTGCCGCGTCATCGTGGCCTGACGTTCTGGGGCCGCTCGTCGCGGGCCAGAACCTTGACGCATCGTCGACGACCTGGGCGATGGAAGAAATTCTCTCCGGTAACGCCACTCCGGCGCAGATTGCCGGCTTCGCCATTGCGCTGCGAGCCAAGGGAGAGACGATCGACGAGGTCCAAGGACTCGTCGATGCGATGTATCGCCATGCGATCCCGCTCAAGGTCGAGGGTCGCGCCGTCGACATCGTCGGAACTGGCGGTGACCTGGCCAAGACAGTCAACATCTCCACCATGTCTGCGGTAGTGATCGCAGGTGCGGGCATTCGAGTCGTCAAGCACGGCAACCGCGCGGCATCGAGCGCCAGCGGTGCTGCCGATGTGCTGGAGGAGCTCGGCGTACGACTGGACGTTCCTCCGACCAAGCTTGTCGAGGTGCTCGAGGCAGTTGGCATCACGTTCTGCTTCGCACCGGTGTTCCACGCCGGTTACCGCTTCACTGCGGTGCCACGACGCGAGCTGGGCGTTCCCACGACCTTCAACTTCCTCGGCCCACTGGTCAATCCGGCAAAGCCTGAAGCGTCGGCCATCGGCGTTGCGGATGGGCGAATGGGCCCGATCATGGCCAGCGTCCTCGCTCGACGCGGTGCAGATGCGTTTGTTTTCCGGGGAGACGACGGTCTCGATGAAATCACCACAACGACGACGACCACTGTCTGGATCGCTGACGGTGCATCCGGATCGGTGTCTGAGGACTCGATCGATCCCAAGAACTTCGGCTTCGACTACACCCCTGCTGCTGAGCTCACGGGCGGCGACGCTGCGTTCAACGCGAAGGTGTTCGAGCGCGTGCTCGCGGGCGAGAAGTCGTCCGTACGTACCGCCGTGCTGCTCAACGCTGGTGCGGGCATCGCGGCTCATGAGGCTGCTTCGGGTGATCTCAGGTCTCGGCTGCAGGCCGGCATCGATCGGGCGACGGAGTCAATCGACTCGGGATCGGCGGCCAAGGTCCTCGACAACTGGGCCAAGACAACTCAGACCCTGGTCTAGATAGGCTGACGAAATGATCACCGCCATCGTCTTCATCCAGGCCGACGTCTCGCGCATCACCGAGACGGCCAAGCAGATCGCTGACATTGACGGCGTCAGCGAGGTCTATTCGGTGACGGGCGAGATCGACCTCGTCGCCATGGTTCGCGTCCGCGAGGTTGACGATGTCGCCAAGGTCGTCGCCGATCAGCTCAACAAGGTCGAGGGCGTGCTGTCGACGCAGACCCAGATCGCGTTCCAGACGTTCAGCCAGCACGACCTCGAATCGACGTTCTCGATCGGCCTTTAGCCCGGCCTTTGCAGGTCTTGCCAGCGGGAATCGGCGAGCTCGAACGGTACGAGGTGTCGCGCTCCGCTTTGTAGCGACGTATGCCAGGTGCCGCGAACCATGCGGATGCCGGGGGAGTCGAGCCACCGCAGCAGGCACTCGGTCTCCTCGACCGTTGCCGCCGGGATCGGTCCGAAGCCGGGTGGGACGGTCTCGGCCGTGGCGAGGAGTGCATCGACCCACCCTGCTGAATGCGTACCTCTCGGCAGGATGCCGGCAGCAACCAGCCGGCCGTAGCGGATGACGTGAACTTCCCACCCCTCCTCGTGAGGAGCAGCCGCAACGAGCTCGGGTTGTCCCGTCAGCTCGCGCAGGCGCTGGGTGCGTACGGAGGCGCGCAGGAACGAGGTGAGGCGATCGCGCCACACAGCTGCGTCTTCGAATCGTTCGTTGCGAGCGAGATAGAGCATGTGCGCGTGTACGGCTGCGACGAGCTCTTCGGGATCACCGATCATGGCGCGTCGTACGCGTACGACCTCAGCGTCATAGACCTCGATATCGGCCGAGCCGTCGCACGGTGACAGGCAATGACCCATCTCGGCGAGAGCACATGGCGAGCTCTTGGACTTCAGTGCCAGGCGAGGAGTGCACTGCCGGATCTGGAACGAGTCGTGCAGTGCAGCGAGCGCGCCCTCGGCTGATTGACGGCCACGGAACGGCCCGATGTAGTCGGCCTCGTCGTCGAGCACAGTTCGTACGATCGACAGCCGCGGCCACGGCTCGCGTGTGAGCTTGAGCCAAGTGACCTTGTCGGGGAACTTGGAGCGCCGGTTGAACGGTGGACGGTGTTTGCCGATCAGACGGAGCTCGCGTACCTGGGCCTCGAGCGGTGTCGCGCACACGATGCCTTCGATGCGGTTGGCGAGCATCACCATCTGACCCATGCGGGTGCGTGTCTCGGCCTTGGTGAAGTAGGAGCGGGTGCGAGCTCGGAGGTTGCGCGAGGTGCCGATGTAGAGCGGCTGGTCCTTGTCGTCGCGGAAGACGTAGACGCCCGGTGCGACTGGAAGGTGGTCGGCGAGGTGACGCTTCTTGCGCTGTTCGGGGGTGACCTTCGACGTGTAAGTCGACACCTCTTCGAGGGTCGTCACTCCGAGGTTGCCCAGCCGCTCGAACAGTCCGTGCAGCACGTCGACCGTCGCGCGCGCATCGGAAAGGGCGCGGTGGTTGGGCGTCGTCGTGGCACCGAACTTGGCCGCCAGCGTCGACAGCTTGCAGTTGCGCACCTCGTCACGATTGAGGGCGCGACGGGCGAGGACTGCCGTATCGAGCACTTCGAAGCCGGGCCACGGAATGCCGAGCTCGCGACTGTTGTGCTTGAGGAATCCGACATCGAATGGTGCATTGTGCGCGACGAGGACACTGCCCTTGGCGAACTCGAGGAAGCTGGGGAGCACCTCGGCGATGCGAGGTGCGGAGATCACCATCTGGTTGGTGATGCCGGTCAGGACCGTGATGAACGCGGGGATGAGCTCATCGGGATTGACCAGCGTCTGGAACTCGCCGAGCACCTCGCCGCCGCACACCTTGACCGCGCCGAACTCGGTGATCTTGGACCCGCCGGCGGCCGAACCTCCCGTCGTCTCGAGGTCGACGACACAGAAGGTCGTGGAGGACAGGGGGCGGCCCAGCTCGTCGAAGGTTCCCTGGACTTCCTGCACGCGGCAAACGCTAAGCGTCCCCACCGACAGAGCTCCGCATCCTTGCTATGTCGGCGTTTTTGTCCGAGGTCGTCCCTAGCGTCATTCATGTACTCGCCAACTGGGCGGGTCGCACAGCGCATCAGGAGGTGCCGACATGCATGATCACCCAACTACCGACTCGGTCGTCGTCGACTGCGATCGGTGCCTCGTACGCAGCCCCGGTGCGTGCGGCGACTGCATCGTCACAGTTCTGCTTGGCGCACCACCTGTCGGCATCGAGATCGATGCCCAGGAGATGGCAGCGCTTGAGGTACTGGCCGATGCAGGCTGCGTTCCACCTCTGCGCCTCGTGACACCCATCACAGGCCCAGAGACGCAGGCCGTCTGAACCTGCTGATCAGGTTGATCTGACCCCACACGCGGCCTAGAGTGGGCCACTGTGCGTCCGGTGAACGGCGGCCCTCCAGGTCGGCGTCGGGCGCACCGCCTAATCGTCACAGTTGTGGTCCTGAATCATTTGAGGGCAAAACTGAGACGAACCGGGGACCCATGTTTGTGGGGTGAATCGGTTCACGCGTCTAGGTAACTAGTCGTGCGGACCGTAGGGCATACCTTGGCCCGAACCCGTCAGCTCACCTGGTAGGCGTCGAAGGTAGGAGTTCCTGCGTGCGACTGTCACGTGATCGAGCACGAAGCCGCGCTCTTGTAGCGGTTTCATCTCTTGCAATTGTCGGTGCGCTGTTCGCGTTCCCGTCGGCCCAGGCTGATCCTGCGCCCACGGTCGAGAGCATTGAGGCAGCGCTGCACAAGATCGAGGCGATGAACGAGCAGGTCAACCAGATTGGCGTGCGCACCAAGCAGACCCGCAACGAGATTGCTGACCTCAGCGACGACATCTCCGAAGCTCTGGTTGGTTACAACCAGCAGAAGGAGCAACTGAGCACTGCGATCGTCCAGCAGCAGATGGACGCCCCGCTCGGCCCGACCGTCAACCTCTTCGGTAGCGGCGACCCGGAGCAGTTCCTCGCAGGACTCGGAGCCGTACAGGCCCTCAACAGCACTCGCGCCGATGCTCTCGAGCAGTTCGGTGAGACGAGCAAGGCGCTGAAGAACCGTCGCTCCCAGCTCGAGGACCGCCAGGACGAGCTCGCCGACGCCAAGAAGCAGTCCGCCAAGACTCGCAAGGAGATCCGCAAGCAGTACGAAGCCATCAAGGCGCAGATCGAACAGCTCAGCCCGGCTGACCAGGCCAAGCTCGATTCAGGCTCGACCGAACTCGACTTCGAGCCGGTCGCATCGGGCCGTGCTCAGACCGCCATCAACTTCGCACTCGCCCAGCTCGGCGAACCCTACGCGTGGGGTGGTACTGGCCCCAACCGCTGGGATTGCTCCGGCCTCGTCATGAAGGCTTGGGCAGCCGCCGGGATCTCGCTGCCTCGCGTTGTGGGCCCGCAGTACGCCGCAACTCGCCACATCTCGGCCAGTCAGCTTCAGCCGGGCGACCTCGTGTTCTACGGCGGCATGTCGCACGTTGGCATGTACATCGGCAAGGGTCGCGTCGTTCACGCTCCTCGCCCGGGCCGCAGCGTCGAAATCACGGGCCTCGGGGGCTACAGCAAGTTTGGCCGGGTTGGCTGACCAGCGACGCCTGTCGCCGAATGTCACCGCTGCGTTAGTTCTCGTATTGCTCGGTGCTGCCCTCTTGCTCTGGCAGCGGCCGTGGGAGGGCTCGTCCGAGCCTGACGCGGTTGTCGAGGTTCCGGCCAACGCCAGCGCGCTGCTGACGCAGCAGTTCCGCGAACTGTCCGACGCAACCTCTGAATCAGAGTTCATCGCGGCAGCTGGCGCAAGCAGCGCGGCTCGTACGTTTGCCCGCGACGCCTGGTCCGCTCGGGACGCCCTAGGAGCTCGCGATGTCGACCTGCGGTACATCACGGGTGGCGAGGTTGCCGATCGTGCGGACGGATCGACCCAGGCCGAGGTCGAGGTCAGCTGGATGGCTGGAGGCGACTCAGGTCTCGCTGAGGAACGGCGTACGGCAACTGTGAAGTTCCGATTGGACCCACAGGCCGACGAAACGTTTGCCGTACGTAGCGTCACGGCGAGTGCTGGTTCGCTGCCGATCTGGCTGGCGGGCAAAGTCGACGTCCACAAGCAGGCCGAAACCACGGTCATCGCGGTGGACGGGGGAGTTGCCGGGCAGATCGACGCGATGACTGCGCGCGCTCGTGCCGCCGTTGTCGACGTCATCCCAGACGTCACTCGCAAAGTCGTTGTGGTTTCTCCGCACACCCAGGATCAAATGGCACAGCTTGTCGGCCGCAAGGTCGACGACATCAAGCAGATCGCGGCCGTGACGACGAACCTCGACGGCAGCAATGGCTCGGCTTGTGGCATCGTGATCGTGCTCAACCCGGCGGTGTTCGCAACCATGGACGATCGCGCAGCCCAGGTCGTCGTCACGCATGAGGCGACCCACCTCCTGACTTCTGCTGTCGGCACCTCGGCAGAAACCTGGGTGGTCGAAGGCTTCGCCGACTTCGTCGCCTTGCATGACGACGATGCCTCGTTGTCGCTGAGCGCCGGTCAGGTGCTTGCCGAGGTCAAGGCGGGCAAGACGCCGAGGCGACTGCCGAGTTCCGCCGACTTCGCGTCGTCGGGTCATGGGCTCGGCGCGTCGTACGAGGCGGCATGGATGATCTTCCGGATGCTGGGCGAGACGCACAGCGACGCAGACATCGTGGCGTTCTACGAGGACGTACTCGGCGGCACGAAGCTCAGTCGGGCGCTCGAGAAGTCATTCGGGCTGACCGTCGACCAGCTCACGACCGACTGGCGGCGCTACCTGGTGAAAAGCGCTTCGACCGTGTCGTGAAAGTCGCGCAGGACGGCATTGCGCTTGACCTTGTATGACGGCGTCAGATAGCCGTTCGCCTCGGTCCAGTCCGCCGGCATGATTTTGAACTTGCGGATCGCCTCGGCCTGGGACACCTGTGAGTTGGCGTCGTCGATCGCCTTCTGGATCTCGGCCTTGAGGTCAGGATCCTTCAAGCTGCCGGTCCACGACTCGGTGTCGATCGTGACGAGAGCAGCGACGAAGGGTTTGCCGTCGCCGACGACCAAGCACTGACTGACGTACGGGTGCGTGCGAACGCGTTCCTCGAGCACGGCCGGTGCGACATTCTTGCCACCCGCCGTCACGATGATCTCCTTGCGACGTCCGGTGATTCGTACATATCCGTCCGCATCGACCTCGCCGAGGTCGCCCGTGGCAAACCAGCCGTCTGGATCGAGGGCCTCGGCCGTCGCTTCGTCGTTGTTCCAGTAGCCCGTGAAGATCTGCGGGCCGCGAAAGCTGAGCTCGCCATCGCTGCTCACCCGCACCTCGGTGCCAGGCATGGGGCGGCCAACGGTGCCGATCCGTTGATCGCTGGGCGTGTTGACGCACAGGGCGGCGGTCGTCTCGGTGAGTCCGTAGCCCTCAAGGATCGTCAAGCCAATTCCGCGGTAGAAGTGAGCGAGTCGTTCGCCGAGTGGCGCGCCGCCCGAGATCGCCCACTGGGCTTTGCCGCCGAGCGCCTCGCGGATCTTGCCGTAGACCAAGCCATCGAACACTTTGTGCTGACCGCGGAGTACGAGTCCGGGTCCGCCATTGTCGAGGGCCTTGCTGTACGCGATCGCAGTCTGGGCGGCGCGATCGAACACCTTGCCGCGGCCGTTGGCATACGCCTTGGTGCTGGCTGAGTTGAAGACCTTTTCGAACACGCGGGGGACAGCGAGCACGAAGGTGGGCTGGAAGTCGCCGAGGTGGCGCGGGAGGTCCTTGATGTCCGCGGTGTGGCCAACCTTGACGCCAGCACGGATCGAGCCGACCGGAATGATGCGCGCAAACACGTGAGCGAGCGGGAGGAACAGCAGCGTTGAGGCATCCTTGGCGCCGAACAGTTCGGGCAGCTGTTGAGTTGCTGCCTCCAACTCGGAGCGGAAGTTGCCGTGCGTCAGCTTGCAGCCCTTGGGCTTGCCGGTGGTGCCAGAGGTGTAGATCAGCGTTGCCAACGTCGTGCTGGTCAGGGCCGAACGTCGAGCTTCGACGTCAGAGTCGCTGACCTTCGTACCGCCTGCGGTGATCTCGTCGAAGGCACCCGAGTCGATGCACCAGACGTTCTTGAGGTGCTTGGATTTCGCTTCCTTAACGCTGGCTTCGTGAGTGGCTGACTCGACGATCGCTGCGACAGCTCCTGAGTCCTTGAGGATCCATTCGATCTGGGCGACGGACGACGTCTCGTACACCGGGACGGTCGTCGCGCCAATCCACCAGATGGCGTAGTCGGCGACGGTCCACTCGTAGCGGGTCTTGGACAGGATCACGACACGGTCGCCGGCCTTGACGCCAGCGGCGATGAGGCCCTTGGCGAAGTCGAGGATCTGACCGTGGAATGCGCCCAGAGTCACGTCCTGCCAGTAGCCATCGATCTGGCGCGCAAGTGCTACGTCATCGATGTGCTCAGGGAGGCGGTCGAGGATGTCCAGGGAGAGGTTGCCCGGATCGCTGCGCTCGGTCACGTACGCAGGCTACCCGCAGCGTTGGCCTCGGCCTCAACCACTAGCATGGGAAAACACAAACGGACCGGCGAGGAGGGGTGATGGCGCGGACTACGAGCGACATCATCATCGATGCTCCCGCCGAGCAGATTATGGACGTCATTGCCGATTTCGGCGCCTATCCCGATTGGGCGACAGGCGTGAAGACGGCCGACATCGTGGCTGGTGTTGATGGAGGTCGCGCCGAGCGCGTCCACTTCATCCTCGACGCAGCTCCGATCCGTGACGAATACGAGCTCGGTTACGTCTGGGATGGCGTCAACGCCGTTTCGTGGAGCCTGTCCAAGCCGGGATCAATGCTGACCTCGATGGATGGCACCTACGTTCTCGAACCACTTGAGCAGACGCAGACCAAGGTGACATATCAGCTGGCCGTGGACGTTTCCGTGCCGTTGCTCGGCATGTTGAAGCGCAAGGCCGAGAAGGTCATCATCGACACCGCGCTCAAGGGGTTGAAGAAACAGGTTGAGGCGCTGTGAGTGAGAGCGCGAGCGAGCCGGTCGGTTCGGTGTCTGAAGAGGCGTTCAAGCTCTTCCGCGCCCTAGCGGCCTCCAGCACCGAACCAAAGACCGACGAACCTCACGTCTGCACCGCGACGTGGTGCCCCGTATGCCAGGTGGTCGGGCTTGTCCGCGACAACCCTGACGCGGTGGCTCAGGTCTCGGCTTCGGCGGCGGCTTTCGCGAAGTCGCTTCGCGATCTGGTCGACTCAGCAATTCCCGCGAAGCCCGCTCCTGAAGAGGAGGGGACGGCATGACTTTTGCAATCGGTGTGGACATCGGCGGCACCAAGATCGCTGCAGGCCTCGTCTCAGAGGCTGGTGAGCTGCTCAAGCGCGAGAGTGAGCCGACGCCCGACGATTCATCCACGATCCCCAAGATCGTGGCCGCCCTTGCCGAGCGCCTGGCAGGTGACGAAAAGATCGTCGGCGTGGGCATTGGCGCTGCCGGCTTCACCAGCACCGATCGCACCACGGTGCGATTCGCACCCAACATCAACTGGGTTGACGAGCCTCTAGCCGAGCAAGTCTCCGCGCTGCTCGACCTGCCGGTCGTCGTTGAGAACGATGCCAATGCCGCGGCCTGGGGCGAGTTCGCCTTCGGCGCAGGCGAGGACACCGACGACCTGCTCCTCGTTACTGTCGGCACCGGCGTGGGTGGCGGCATCGTCCACCACGGCCAGCTCTACCGCGGCGGATTCGGCGTTGCCGCAGAGATCGGCCACATGAGGATCGTGCCTGACGGCATTGCCTGCGGCTGCGGTCAGCACGGTTGCTTCGAGCAGTACGCGAGTGGCAGCGCCCTCGTACGCAACGCTCGCGAACGCGTGGCCAACGGCGACCCGGGCACCGACGCACTTCGCGCGCTGGCCGACGGAAATCTCAGCAAGATCACCGGACCGGCACTCACAGACCTTGCGCACGACGGCGACGAGTTGTCGATCGAACTCCTGGCCGACCTCGGTCAGTGGATCGGTGAGGGGCTAGCAATCCTCGCCTCGATCCTCGATCCCCGCGTAATCGCGATCGGTGGCGGCGTCGCCGGTGCCGGAGACCTGTTGCTCGGTCCCGTCGTCGAAGCGTTCGAGACCCACCTGCCGGCCCTTTCCCATCGCCCGCAGGCCGAGGTTCGACTTGCCGCTCTCGGGAACGCCGCCGGCATCATCGGCGCCGCAGACCTCGCGAGGACTGAACCCGTCTAATGGCCGACAAGCTGGCGATCGGCATCGACATCGGCGGCACCAAGATCGCCGCCGGAGTCGTGGACGAGGACGGGCGCATTGTTGCCCGACTCAAGCGTGAGACCCCGACGACTGAGGCGCCGGCCGTGATCGACGCGATTGCCGAGATCACCGAGGAGTTCCGTCGTGAGCACCACATCACCGCGCTCGGCATCGGCGCTGCGGGATTTGTTGACTCAACCCAGTCGACAGTGCTGTTCGCGCCGCACCTTTCCTGGCGCAACGAACCTCTCCGTGACTCGGTGGCTCGACGTACGGGACTCCCGGTGATGGTCGACAACGATGCCAATGCCAGCGGCTGGGCCGAGTGGCGCTTCGGTGCTGCTCAAGGCGAAGCCGATCTGGTGCTGATCACCCTTGGCACCGGAATCGGCGGCGCACTCGTCATCGACGGACAGCCCTATCGCGGCAAATTCGGCATCGCGGGGGAGTTTGGACACATGCAGGTCGTTCCCGACGGTCGCCCCTGCGAATGCGGCAACCACGGCTGCTGGGAGCAGTACGCCAGCGGTCGCGTGCTCACCCGCCGCGCGAAGGCCGCTGCAGCTGACGGCACAGATTTCGGCAAATTGATGCTGGCTGACGCCGGCGGCGACATCGAGCGCGTCGAAGGGTCGCTCGTGACTCGGTACGCCGACGAGGGCAACGCCGAGGCGGTGGAGTGGATTGCCGAGGTCGGTGACTGGCTCGGTGTCGGTATCGCCAATCTCGCAGCCGCTCTCGATCCCGGCATGTTCGTCATTGGTGGGGGAGTCAGCGATGCCGGAGCACTGCTGATCGAGCCAGCCAAGGCTGCCTTCAGTCGTACGTTGACCGGTCGCGGCTATCGCGCCGAAGCGCGCATCGTACGAGCACACCTCGGGCCCGAAGCCGGATTGATTGGTGCGGCGGACATGGCGCGAATTACAGCACGGCGCCGTCGTCCGGCCAATCCGAGCGCCCGGGTCCGTGCTCGGGCAACTGCGAGACCAGGTAGATCGCCGCTGCGACGAAAGTAAGAACCGCCGCGCCCAAGATCGGGCGGGGCAGGATCTCGCCGAACATCGTTGCAACAACCAGCGCCAACGGAGCGCCGGCCAGCCCGATCCAGGCCAGCGTCATGGCGCGAGTGCGCGGACGCAGGGGAGTCGGCTCGACTTTGCGGTAGAACGGCTCCTCGGCCTCGACGGGTTCGGTGTCATCGGACCAGACCAGCGGCGGAGGCTCGACCGGAGCAGGCTCGGGCACCTCGTCCGGGAACTCCAGATCGAGGTCTAGCCCTTCGACGATCTTGTCGAAGTCGTCGGGCTCAGGCACTGGCCGCCCCGACGTGCTCAGAGATGAATGCAGAGGCGTGATCGAAGATCAACGGTGCGTCGTTGTCGATCGTGGCGACGTGGAAGCTGTCCTTGAGCTCGACGAACTCCTTCACGGAGGAGGACACGTTGGCGAGGATGAGTTCCTTCGACGAGATGTCGACGACGTGGTCGTCGTTGGACCGGAGGAGGAGCAGGGGCTGCGTGACCTTCCCGAGGTTGGCGCGGATGTCCTTCCACATTTTCAGCTGCGATGCCAAGGCCTTGAGTGGAGTCTTGTCGTAGCCGACCTCGTCTGCACCGGCCTTCTTGACGTCGTTGCCGATGCCGGGCAGGCCCGGGATGAACCACTGCATCGCAGGTACGAGCTTGACGTCGAATCGCTTCAAGTTGATGGCGGGATTGACCAGCACCAGCGCGTCCACGTCGGCGGGCCGCTGCTGGGCCAGTCGAAGCCCCAGACCGCCGCCCATCGAGAGTCCCGCGACGACGACCTTGTCGCATTTCGTACGCAATTCGGTGAGCGTCTTGTCGAGCTCGGCGTACCAGTCTTCCCAGCGCGTGCGGTTCATGTCCTTCCACGTCGTGCCGTGGCCCGGCAGGCGTGGGACTCGAACGGTGTAGCCCTGATCAGCGAGGTGTTTGCCCCACGGAGTCATCGAAGCCGGCGAGCCGGTGAATCCGTGACTCAGCAGAACGCCGATGCGTCCACCGTCAGCAGAAAAGGGTTCGGCTCCGGGCACGACGGCAACTGGAGAAGGTGAGCTCATACGCCCCATCTTCCATCATCTGAAAGGTCGTCGGCCAGTGACCTGCGAGCACGGCGGCGTACGGAGTAGTGTCTCGTCTCGTGTTCTATTGGTTCTTGAAGTTCCTTGCGCTGGGTCCAGTGCTCAAGTTGATCTTCCGGCCATGGGCCGAGGGCACGGAGAACGTTCCGAAGGAAGGCCCCGCCATTCTGGCGAGCAACCACCTGTCCTACAGCGACTGGCTGTTCATGCCGCTCGTCATTCCTCGCCGGGTGACGTTCGTCGCCAAGGCTGAGTACTTCGAGGGCTCAGGCATCAAGGGCTGGCTGCAGAAGACGTTCTTCTCCGGCGCCGGCCAGGTGCCGATCGACCGTACGAGCGGTTCCGCAGCTGCTGGCGCGATCAAGACACAGCTGCGACTGCTGGCTGATGGCCAGGTGTGCGGCATCTACCCCGAGGGCACCCGCTCGCACGACGGCAAGCTCTACCGCGGTCGTACGGGCGTTGCGCGTCTCGCGCTCGAAGCGGGCGTGCCAGTCATCCCGCTCGCTGTGATCGGCACCGATGTCGTCGCGCCTCCCGGCAAGATCTTCGGCAAGTTCGCGCGACCCGGCGTACGTTTTGGCAAGCCGCTCGACTTCAGCCGCTACGAAGGCATGCAGGACGATCGCTACATCTTGCGAGCCATCACCGACGAGATCATGTACGAGATCATGCGCCTGTCGGATCAGGAGTACGTCGACCTCTACGCGCAGGACTCCAAGAAGCGCGACCGCGACGTCGAGCGCGCCGCAGCCAAGGTTGTCGACCGTGCTGCCGCCGACGAAGTCTGGGACGACATCAAGCCCATCGAATGACCACCTCGCCACTCACGACCTAGGAGCTTCAATGCGCATCGGCATGCTGACCGGCGGAGGCGACTGCCCCGGACTCAACGCAGTCATCCGAGGAGCCGTGCGCAAGGGAGTGTCGACGTACGGGCATGAGTTCGTCGGATTCCGTGACGGCTGGCGCGGGCCTCTCGAGAACGACACGATGACGCTCGGCATCCCGGAAGTGCGCGGCATCCTTCCGCGCGGTGGCACGATCCTCGGCTCGTCGCGTACCAACCCGTTTGGCATCGAAGGTGGCGTCGAGCGCATCAAGGACAACCTCGCGGTCAACGGCTGCGATGCCCTGATCGCGATTGGTGGCGAGGACACCCTCGGCGTTGCGACCAAGCTCGCCGACCTCGGCGTTAACGTCGTGGGCGTCCCCAAGACGATCGACAACGACCTCTCAGGCACCGACTTCACGTTCGGCTTCGACACCGCCGTCAACATCGCGATGGAAGCCATCGACCGCCTGCACACGACCGCGGAGTCCCACCACCGCGTCCTCGTGGTGGAAGTCATGGGCCGTCACGCTGGCTGGATTGCTCTGCACGCCGGACTCGCTGGCGGCGCCAACATCATCCTGATCCCAGAGCGCCCCTTCGACATCGAAGCGGTGTGCGCTCAGGTCGAAAGCCGGTTTGCGACGCACTACTCGCCGATCATCGTGGTCTCCGAGGGTGCCGTGCCTGCTGAAGGTGGCGCGATGTCACTCGTCAGTGGCGAGAAGGACGCATTCGGTCACGTTCGGCTCGGCGGCATCGGCGACCGGCTGGCCTCAGAGATCGAGCAGCGTACGGGCAAGGAAGCTCGTGCCGTCGTGCTCGGCCACATCCAACGCGGCGGTACGCCGACGGCTTTCGACCGCTGGCTCGCTACTCGATTTGGCCTGCACGCGATCCAGGCGGTGCACGAGGGCGACTTCGGCAAGATGATGGCGCTGCGAGGCACCGAGATCGAGCGCGTGCCGCTCGCCGAGGGCACCAGGGTGCTCAAGACCGTTCGGCCCGAGCTCTACGAAGAGGCCGAAGTTCTGTTTGGTTGAGCCGACCGTGCGTACCCCTCGTACGCTCGAAACGTGCAAGCAGACCACCCTGTCGAAAATGTCTGGGATTACCCGCGTCCGCCGTCGATCGAGTTGAGCAACGAGCACATCGTCGTTGCTCTCGAGGGTCGAGTCATCGCCGAGACCTCACGGTCATATCGGGTATGCGAGACGAGCCACCCGCCGACGTACTACCTCCCGATCCGGGCTTTCGCCGACGACGTCCTGTGGGCTATTGCTGGGACCACGATCTGCGAGTGGAAGGGTGTCGCGTCGTATTACGACCTCGTCACCGAGTCTCGGACGATCGCGGCCGGAGCTTGGACCTACCCGTCACCGAACCCACGCTTCGCCGCACTCACTGACCACGTCGCGATCTATCCGGGCAAGGTCGACCGGTGCACGATCGACGGTGAGGTTGTCCAGGCACAGGAGGGCGACTTTTACGGCGGCTGGATTACGTCCCGGGTCATCGGGCCGTTCAAAGGCGCCCCCGACACGCTCGCTTGGTAAGCAGGCTCACGTCCACGTTCTCGCCGTCCGTGCGGGACGAACGGGCAACCCGCGTATTCTTGTTGCGTGAGCATTCCCACCCTTGATGAGCTTCGTACGCTCGGAGCCGCCCAGCAGCCGACATATGTCGACCCGGCTGCGCGCGATGCTGCCGTTCAGAAGCTCCGCACGATGCCTCCGCTGGTGTTCGCCGGCGAGTGTGACGCGCTGCGTGACAAGCTCGCCGAGGTAGCCCGCGGCGAGGCATTCCTGCTCCAAGGTGGCGACTGCGCCGAGACGTTTGAAGGTGTCACAGCCGAGAACGTCCGCAACAAGCTCCGAGTGCTGCTGTCGATGGCAGTCGTGCTCACCTACGCCGCGAGCGTTCCCGTCGTCAAGGTTGGCCGTCTGGCCGGTCAGTACGCCAAGCCGAGGTCGAGCGACATGGAGACCCGCGAAGGCGTCACGCTGCCGGCTTACCGCGGCGATGCGGTCAACGGCTTCGACTTCAACGCCGAGTCCCGCGCGCACGACCCGCAGCGGCTTGTTGAGGTCTACCACGCGTCTGCGTCGACGCTGAACCTCGCCCGAGCGTTCACCACCGGTGGTTACGCCGATCTGCGTCAGATGCACGCGTGGAACACCGACTTCGTCAAGAACAGCCCCGTAGGGGAGCGCTACGAGCGCATCGGCGCCGAGATCGATCGCGCGCTGGCGTTCATGGACGCCATTGGCGTCGACCCGGACGAGTTCCACACGGTCGACTTCTTCTCGTCGCACGAGGCTCTGATCCTCGAGTACGAACACTCGCTCACTCGCATCGACTCGCGTACCGAGCAGCCGTACGACGTGTCGAGCCACTTCGTGTGGATCGGCGAGCGCACCCGTCAGCTCGATGGCGCGCATGTCGAGCTCCTCAGCAAGATCGCCAACCCGATTGGCGTGAAGCTCGGCCCGACGTCGACGGCCGATGACGCGATCGCGCTGTACGAGAAGCTCAACCCCGAGCGCGTACCCGGCAAGATCACGTTCATCACCCGCTTTGGCGCTGACAAGATCCGCGACGGACTGCCCAACCTTGTTGAGAAGGTGACTGCAGCCGGTCTTGAAGTCGCCTGGGTGTGCGATCCGATGCACGGCAACACGTTCGAGACCACCAACGGCTACAAGACGCGCGAGTTCGACGATGTCATCGACGAGGTCCGCGGCTTCTTCGAGGTGCACCGCAGCCTCGGTACGTGGCCCGGAGGCGTCCATGTCGAGCTCACCGGCGACGACGTCACCGAGTGCGTCGGCGGCGGCGCCAAGCTGTCGGCTGAAGGTCTCGCGCACCGCTACGAGACGCTGTGCGATCCGCGCCTCAACCGCGCCCAGAGCCTCGAGCTGGCCTTCCTGGTCGCCGAAATGCTGTCGGGAGCCTAAGCCGCACCGCTCGCGTTGCGACATGGTCGGCCGCGAGGTCTGCTTCATACCTTCAGCTGTGTGATTGCGCTGGTGCGAATGCAGTGCGCCAGTCGTTTCGAGGTGCTTCACGCGGTACCTGCGCGACTATGTGTGAGTCTCTGAGTTCAGAGCACTTGGTGCACGGGTTTCGTACGCCCTGAAGACTCGGCGAGGATCATCGCGACGAGCACGATCGTGCCGCCGATCGCGACGCGCCACCCCAGCGTCTCGCTGCCGAACAACACCGCGAATCCAGCCGCGAACACTGGCTCCATCGTCATGAGCAGCGCTGCACGCGCGGCGTCGAGCTGACTCTGGGCCCAGGTCTGCGCGAGCATCGCGAGTGCCCCAGCGGCCAGGGCCATGTAGACGACGGCGATCCAGTCGCCCGACGTGTGGGGGAGCGTGATCCCTCCGGGAGCTGCCACGACGAAGCAGATCGCGGAGATGACGCCCATCTGGACGGTCGCCATCGCGAACGCATCTTTCGACGTCGACCACCTCGACAGCACGACGATGTGCACGGCGTACAGGATTGCGCTGACCAAGGTGATGGCCTCGCCGAAGCCGACCGCGAACCCTCGCAGGGACAAGATCGCCAGACCCGCGGTCGCCATCGCGACGGCAATCCACACCGTGCGACTGATGCGTATGCCGAACGCCAAGGAGGCGAGCACCGGTGTGGCCACGACGTACAAGCCGGTGATGAACCCCGAGATGCTGGCGTCTGTATGACCGAGCCCGGTGGTCTGCATGATCTGAGCGACGCCGTAGATGCCGCCGGCGTAGATGCTCTTGCGCAGAATGTCGGGCGTTAGGCGACCAATGGCCTTGGGTGCGATGAGCACCAGAGCGAAGAATGCGATCGCGAACCGGATGGCGAGGAAGTCAGCGGCTGGTACGCGATCCAGCAGGTCCTTGATCAGGAAGAACGTCGATCCCCACATGGCAGTGACCGACAGCAAAGCTGCCGCGGCAAGACGAGGTCGCATCGTCAGAACGAGGAGATCAAGATGGTGCTTCCCCGACGGGCCTTCTTGCCTTCGCTGGGGCTTTGCGATTGAACGGTGTAGTTGGTTCCCGGGAACGCCTGGACCTTGAAGCCAGCCGCCTTGAGAATCGCTGTGGCCTTGTCCTTCTTCATGCCAATGACCTTGGGTACGACGACGAGGTCCGGTCCCTTGGACACGACCAGTTTGATGGTGTCGCCCTTGAACTGGGTGCCATCCTTCGGCGACTGGGAGATGACAATGTCCTTGTCGACGTCATCGCTGAACTCGAACGTGATCTCAGGCTTGAAGCCGTCTTCCTTGAGCGCCTTCTCGGCCTCATCGACCGGCTTGCCGGTGTAGTCGACAACCTTGATCGGCTTCTTGCCCTTGCTGATGTAGAGGTCGACAGTCGTGTTGCGCTTGAGGTCGTCGGTCGCAGCGATGCCGATGGCGCCAATGACCCGGTTTTTGGCGACAGTCTGGGCGTACTTCTTCTCGATCTTGCCGACTGTCAGGTCGATGGCACCCAGAGCCGTCGTGGCCTCCGCAAGCGTCATACCCCTCAGGTCCTTGGGCAGACTGACGCGGTCAGGTCCCTTGGAGATGATCGCGTTGATCGTGCCGCCCGGGAGGATCTTCTTGCCGGGGCCGGGATCGGTCGACATCACCACGCCGCTGGCGTACTTCTCGGAAAACTTCACGCCAGCAACCTCGAACTTGTAGCCGAGTCGCTCGGCGTTCTCCTTGGCTGCTGCTTCGGCTGTGCCAACCAGCTGAGGAGTCGTGTCATAGCGACCGACGCCGATGTACCAGCCGAGAAGGCTGGCGAGCAGTGTCAGTAGGACGGCCAGGGCGAGCAGGTTGCGACCGCGCTTCGATCGCGGTTCGCCAGCGCGCATCTGTCGGTAGTCGTCTGACGAGACCGGCGGAAGTAGGCCGGACTTGAGCGGCTGCACGGGCGCATTGGCGGCGCGGTCCCACTGCACGGTCGGCTCGGAGGGAGGACGTACTGCCTGCGTTGCCTCGGAGTCGCCCGCGTTGAGGGTGATGGCACCGCGCTTGACGAACTCAGTGGGTTCGCCGTCTGCATCGGTGATCCGCGCGCCGGGGAGCAGGTCCGCGACGAGTTCAGGATCGTCGTCCATACCTGCAGCAAGCGAGCGCTGCACCGACCGAAGCTGCTGAAGCAGGACTCGTGCATCAGTCGAGCGCTGGTCGCGATCGCGGACCGTCGCTCGCCTCACGAGCGCGTCAACGTACGGCGGTATGCCGCGCTGCAGCTCAGACGGATTGCCGATGTCTTCGTGAACGTGCTTGTAGGCGACCTGAATGGGGGACTCGCCCGAATGCGGCTTGACCCCGGTCAGCATCTCGTAGAGCATCGCGCCGCATGCGTAGACGTCCGAACGGGCGTCTGCGCCCTCATTCACGACGATCTCGGGTGCGAGATAGGAAACCGTGCCGATGAGGGTGCCACCGGTAGCGGTGGTGGCAGCGCTCACGGCGCGGGCCAGACCGAAGTCGGCGACCTTGACCTCACCACTTGGCGTGATGAGTACGTTTTCGGGCTTCACGTCGCGGTGGATGATGTGCGCGGCATGGGCAGCGGAGAGCGCGATCAGGATTTGCTCGAGCAGCTCAAGCGCGCGGTAAGGCGGCATGGGCGACTCTTCGCGCATGATGTCGCGCAGCGTGCGGCCAGGCACGTATTCCATGACGAGGTAGGTGACTTCGCCATCCATGCCCTGGTCGAACACCGACACGACATTGGGGTGGTTGAGCTTGGCGGCGGACTTTGCCTCGCGGTGGAAGCGCTCCGTGAACTGGCGGTCGTCGCCAAGTCCGTGGTGCATGACCTTGATCGCGACGGGTCGGTCAAGCCGCTGGTCCGTCGCCCAGAACACGCTTGCCATTCCGCCGCGCGCAATGCGCTTGCCGATCAGGTAGCGGTCATTGAGGACGCGACCGATCAGGGCTTCGTCGCCCGTCATCACCACGCCAGCCCTCCTCGACCCCGGACCATGCGGTTCCGTAGGGGTTGATTCTAGATGCTTGTCCGCAAAGTTCGGGCCATGGCATCCGTGTCTGCGCGGTGGCGTCCTGCCCCGTGGTCAGCGGGAATGAGCAACGATGGACTCATGAGCCGTCGAATGTTGGTCGCCATCTTGATCGGCATCGTGGCTATCGCGCTCCTCAAGCAGTACGCCGGTACGGAGAACTCACCAGCTCCGCAGCCGACCGCAACGGCCTCGGCGCCGAGCTCGATTGGATCGCTCCCGCAGGAGGCGGTCGACACGATTGCGCTGATTCAGAGTGACGGGCCCTTCCCATATCGGCAGGATGGAGCCGTGTTCATGAACCGCGAACGGCGACTGCCGGCGCACGGGCGCGGCTACTGGCGTGAGTACACCGTGACGACACCGGGCGAGTCTGACCGCGGAGCCCGGCGGATCGTTCACGGCGAGGGCGACGAGTACTACTACACCGACGACCACTACGGCTCGTTCGAGCGCATCCACCCGCCGAAGCTGGTGAAGTGATGACCGCTTCGTACACGTCACTGCTCGAAGGGTCGACCTCGCCAGGGCTGTTCAGCTGGCGCGGCGACCCGGAGCGGGACCTGGTGGGCGAGGCCGAGACGGCTGGCTGGCGCGCACTACATCTCGACACGACCGACGTGCACTCAGTCGAAGCGTTCTATGACGAGGTCACGACCGCATGGGGACTGCCGTCGTGGTTCGGTCGCAATCTCGATGCTCTGTTCGACGTGCTGGGAGATCTCACCGTCACTCCACTGGTGCTCGTATGGGACGGGTTGCGCGAGCTTTCCGCGATCGACCCGATGCAGGCTGCCGCGGTTCTTGACGTGTTGCGCGACGCCGCCGGACAGGCGACGTCTTTTGCGGTGATCGTGCGCGACGACCTGGGAGTCAGCGAGTTCGACGGGTTGCTGTGAGCGCGAGAGGTCCGAGGATGTCGCGCGCTTCAGGTCCCAGAGCGCTGAGAGCCGACTCAGCCTGATCCTCGAGCCGGGCGATGTCAGCCTCGACTGCGGCGAGAGCGCCCGAGGACTCGATCAGCTCGCGTACGGCGTCGATGCCTTCAGCGGTGCCGAGGTGTTCCTGGAGCAACGCGCGACCTGCGTCGTCAGTCAGCTCGGACGTACGCGCGACGAGCACAGTTCGTTTGCCCTCACGGAGATCGTCTCCTGCGGGCTTGCCGGTCACTGAGGGGTCGCCGAATACACCGAGCACGTCATCACGCAGTTGGAATGCCTCGCCGAGCGGCAACGCCACGTCGGTCAGGCCTGCGATCAGGTCGGGCTCCGCGCCGGCCAGAGCGGCTCCGATATGGAGCGGACGTTCGACGGTGTACTTCGCTGACTTGTAGCGAACGACCTTCATGGCTTCGTCGACCGTGAGGGATGGTCGCGTCTGCCCGACGACATCGAGGAACTGGCCCGCGACGACCTCCGACTTGCAGAGGTCGAGGAAGCGTCGAGCGTTGCCGAGGTTGGCCGCCATCGAGGGTGAGTCCAGAACCGCTCGAGTCAGCATTTCATCGCACCAGGACAGCATGAGGTCGCCGAGCAGTACTGCCGTCGAGAGTCCGAAGCCAGCGGCGTCTCCGGATCGCGCTTCGGTACGGTGCCGCGCTTCGTACTCGCGATGGATGCTGGGTCGCCCGCGCCGGGTGTCGGAGCCGTCCATCAGGTCGTCGTGCACCAGTGCGCTCGCCTGTAGCCATTCCAACGACGCGGCCGCAGTCACGAATCCCGTGTCAGTGGGGGAGCCGCCCGCGATGAGCCAGCCGGCGAAGCAGAACTGTGGTCGCAAGCGTTTGCCGCCCACGACGAAGCCGAGCGCTGAATCGGCGAACTCACCAAGATCGGGCCCGAGCTCGGCGAGGATGGGTCGCTGACGATCGACGAACGAGACAAGTGCCACATCGACTTGAGTCCGGAATTCGGGATCGTCTGCGCGTGCGGTCACATGTCGGACGATACCGTTGGGTCATGCCCGCCGATGATCGCTCCTTCCTCGAAGTCCTGCGCGGACCCAACCCGACGACCTCGTTTGAGTTCTTCCCGCCGAAGGACGACGAGGGCGAAGACGTGCTCTGGAAGACCATCGCCGACCTCGAGGCGCTGGATCCGACGTTCGTCTCGGTCACGTATGGAGCGGGCGGCACCAGCCAGGAGCGCACCGTACGCATTACGGCTCGCATTGCCGAGCAGACGTCGATGCGTCCCGTCGGCCACCTGACGCTCGTGGCGCAGACCAAGGGTGAGATCGAGTCAGTCCTCAAGCAGTACGCCGCTGCGGGAGTCGACGACGTGCTCGTGCTTCGCGGTGACCCCAAGGGTGGACCGCGTGCTCCTTGGGAGCCGCACCCCGATGGCATGAACCACGCGATCGACCTCGTCGAACTGGCTTCTGAGCTTGGCGGGTTCTGTATTGGTGTCGCGGCATTCCCCGAAGGACACCCCGACGCCGAGAGTCTTGAGCATGACGCGGAGGTGCTGGTGGCCAAGGCCAACGCTGGCGCCGACTACGCGATCACGCAGCTGTTCTTTCGAGCATCCGACTATTTCTCGCTGGTCGAGCGCGTACGAGAGCTCGGCAGCGACATCCCGATCGTTCCGGGCATCATGCCGATCCTCAACTTCTCGCAGGTTGCCCGCATGGCTGAGCTGTCCGGTGCTGCACTCCCGCCAGAGGTGCTGGAGCAGATCGAGCCGATTCAGGACGACAAGGACGCTGTGCGCGCCAAGGGCATCGAGCTCGCAACGCAGCTGTGCCGCGACCTGCTTGCCGGTGGAGCGCCAGGCCTGCACTTCATCACCCTCAACCGCTCCAAGGCGACACGAGAGATCTTCGAGGCGCTGCGCGCCGACAACCTCGTCTAGCGGCTGGCCGGACCGATGTCCTCGGCGATGGCGGCAGTCGCCATGCCGATCGCTTCGAGCGATCCGCCTGGATGCGCATGTGCGCCGGCGAAATAAAGACCACCGCTGGGCGCGACTCCGGGTAGTTCCCAAGCCGTACTCAAGCCTTGCCAGGCCCAACCCCAATGGCCGAGGCGTACGAGGTCGCTCGGAGTGAGATCCGTTCGCGACGTCACGTGATCTCGCAGGTCGATGCCAAAACGTACGAGTGCGTCGAGGACGTCCTCGCCGCTGCGATGTTCGATCGTCCATACGCCCTTGCCGCCGGAGAACAGCCGGATGGGCGGGTTGGCGTGAACGAGGATCTCCTCGGGAAGTTCGGGTGCGTCGTCAGTGAGGGTGATCAACGTACGACTCGCGGGGATGACCTGCATGGTGCGAGGCGCAGGCAGGGGAGCGGGCCAGTTCGGAGCGCACCACACCACAACTTCGGCGGGGATCGTCCGCTTGTCCGTGACGACGCCGGTCACCTGGTCGCCGTCGCGTACGAGTTCGTGGGCGGACTCACCGAGGGCGATCGTGACCTTGCGTTCGGCGAGCCGTGCCTCCAGTGCTTCAGCGAGAGCGGGGAGCCCGCCGGTGAAGCGCCACCGCCCGAAGTTGCGCTCGATGTAGTGACTCACCGCCGCGAATCCTGGGATCACGACGCGATCCTGGCCGGCGAGGCGGAGCGGGTTGAGGACCATCTTCGCGAGGCGCTCGTCGGGCAGCCGGTCGGCGACATACGAGATGCTTCGACGTGCTCGAAGAGCCTTGCGGACCGTGCGATCGACGGCCGGTTTGCCGATGAACACCTGATCCAGCGCAGTACGTCGTATGACATCCCAAGCGTCGGCGAGCCCGTCGACCCAGGGAGACCACTCGTCCTCACCGAAGGCCTTGGTCACCGCGGCGTGCTGATCACCGCGGTTACCGAGCGGGAGGTCGAGGATCGACTTGTCCTTGAACACGTGACGGCGGCCAGTGGTCAACTCAAGCTCGAGGACGCTTTCGAGCGGTTGACCCGACTTGCGAAAAAGATCGCGGAACACTGCCGGCAAGGTCACCGTGTCGAGCTCGATCTGACGCGCTGTCCCGTCGATCGTGACACCACGCAGCCGACCGCCGAGCTGTTCCGACGCCTCTACCAGCGTGACGTCGTGGCGCACCTTCGCAAGGCGCGCTGCGACCGACATACCGGCGAAGCCGCCTCCGACCACTACGACCTGCGCCATGCGCGCAGACTACGCGTTCGCTTCGCGCCGTCGACGCCGTGCTCTGCTGATGGTCTTCCACAGCAGGAAGACGGTGACCGCTCCAGCGATGAGGAGCGATGCGGTGATGCCGAGTGCCCACCACGGATGGGCCACGGCGAGCGAGACGACGGTGATCACGCCGATGTCTTCGGTGGTGCTGACGATCCCGTTGCTGAACGGCTCGGGCGACGTGTTGACCGCGAGTCGTACGCCGGACTTCACACCGTGGGACGCCAAAGCGGTACTGCCGCCGAGGGTGGTGAGCAACGCCTGGTCGACACCGGACGAATCGCCGGCGAGTTGGTACGCAACCCACGCTCCGACCGTCGGTCGTACGACGGTGGAGATGCCATCCCAGACCGAGTCGAGCCACGGGATCTTGTCGACGACGAACTCAACCAGGAACATGACACCAGCCACGACGAGCACGTCGGTGCGAGCGAATGCGTCGGGCACGATCGACGTCTCAGTGAAGCGAGCGAGCAGGCCGAGCACGCCGACAGTCGCGTACGCGTTGACACCGCTGGCCCAGCCGCTGGAGAAGACCAGCGCCGCGAGGTCCATCAGGAGACCCAGTCAGGTCGATCGGACTGATCGTGCATGGCAGGACGCTATCGGAAACCGGCCTGACTCCTGTGGCACAGTGTCCGTCATGGGTCCGGTCCGCGCCGAGTTGATGTGGCAGTCCGTGGTCGATGCGACCGACATCGCGGGCACGGGCACTGACGGGCTGGATGTCCTTGATCTCGGCGGCGGCACAGGGGGAGATGCCGTACGTCTGGCGCTTCTCGGGCATCACGTCACCGTCGTTGACCCGAGTCCAGACGCACTCGCGTCACTGCACCGGCGAGCCGCCGATGCCGATCTCGGCGATGCTGTGCGTGGCATACAGGGCGACACCGCCGATCTGCTCGACCATGTGGATCCGCAGTCATTCGATCTCGTCATCTGCCACGGCGTGCTCGAGCACGTCGATGATCCTGCCGAAGCCTTGGCCGCCGTCGCGACGGTCCTGCGACCCGGTGGACACGTGAGCGTTGTCGTTGCTGGCCGACTCGCTGCGATCACCGCACGGGCGCTCGCGGGCGACTTCGCCACAGCGCAGGCGCTGCTGACTACGACGGCCGACGCTTGGGACGTACGCGCTCTCGGCCCACGGAGGTTCGGCCTCGACGAGCTACAGGACCTCCTGGCTGCTCGCGGATTCGTGTCAGTCGCTACGAATGGGCTCCGCGTATTCGCTGATTTGGTCCCATCGGCGATCGTTGACGGGGAGCCGGGAGCGCGCGACGCATTGTTCGCTCTGGAGCGCCTGGCGCGTACTTCACATGACTTCACTTCCGTTTCCGCTGGCTTGCAGTCAATCGCACGCCTAGACTTGGAGTCAGCATCATCCGATCCAGGAGGCAAAAGTGCCGCTCTCTGACGAAGAGGCCCGGCTGCTCCATCAGCTCGAGCAATCGCTGGCCGCTGAAGACCCCGACTTTGCGTCGACCCTTCGGGGCTCGAAGTTCATGGCGCACAACCGTCGTGTGGCGGTCGGTGCTGTCCTCGGGTTCATCGCTGGCCTCGTGCTGCTCTTCGCCGGTGCCGTCACGGCACAGACCTGGCTTGGTGTCGCTGGATTCGTTGCGATGCTTTCGACGTCCTACCTGTTCCTGACAGCGTGGAAGCGCGGCATTGGCGGACAGGTCGAGGATCGTCCGACCAGCAAGGCTGGCGGCAAGTCATCCGGCAAGTTCGTCGACCGTATGGAAGAGCGCTGGCAGCGCCGGCGCGACGGAGACGACATCTAGTCCCTTCGAGTTTGGGCCCAAAAGCCCCCACTTCGCTCCACCAGCTCTGAACCGTCCCTGAGGGGGCGGTTTTTTGTTTGCCCTGACAGTGAATACCGCCGATTCCAGGCGGTAGAGCGCGCTGCCCAAAAACTCGCAAAATGGGCGCAAATTGGCCACTAAGTGGTGGATTGTGGAGTATGGTGGGGCGAAATGGAGGACAAGCTCGAGGCGGAGGAGGTGCCAGATGAACCCGGACGTGTCCAACTTCTTTGGCACCTACACACCCCGTCTCGACGAGAAGGGGCGCTTGTTCCTTCCGGCCAAGTTCCGTCCACGCCTGGAGCACGGCATCGTCCTCACCCGCGGTCAGGAGAACTGCATCTACGGGTGGACGGTCGAGAGCTTCAACGCGTTCACGGATCGCGTACGGGACACCCCGTTCACCAATCAGGCGGCACGCAACTTCACCCGCATGTTCTTCTCCGGCGCCTCCTCGGAAGTGCCGGACAAGCAGGGGCGCATCTCGGTGCCTCAGGTACTCCGCACCTGGGCGAGCCTCGATCGCGAATGCACCGTCGTGGGGGCGATGGACCGCATCGAGATCTGGGACTCCGGACGCTGGACCGAATTCTCCAACTCACAGGAAGGGCCGTTCGCGGACATGTCCGAAGAGGTCATGCCCGGAATCTTCTAGCGAACACCGCGAGGCGAGATCTTCGCCCGAGCGGATCTGACTCCACTTCCCCGGTGTCAGAACTGCCCGGTCGGGGATCTGGCCCCACGGCGACAGGCAGCACAGCACGAACGAAAGGCACAACGATGGACACGAGCACACGACGCGTACGGCACGAGGTTGCCGACGGCGTTGCGCTCATGGGTTTCTCCATCGTCATGTCGGTCGGGATCGCTGGACTCCTGGCTTTGCTCCTCGGGCTGGCAGGGGCCACCGCATGAGCGAGCGCAGCGAGCGAACAAAAAGGGCCCTCATGTCACTGGCTCCGTACCGTTTCTGCTCTGCCACGGAGGCGGTGGCATGAGCGAGGCGAAGCACGTACCCGTCCTGCTGGACCGGGTGATGGATCTTCTTGCGCCGACCGTGGTGGGGGACCGGCCGGTCGTCGTCGACGCGACGCTTGGGCTCGGCGGTCACACCGAAGCCATGCTCAACCGTTTTGCAGACCTCCACGTCATCGGCATTGATCGTGATCCCGAGGCTCTGGCACGCGCCAAGGCTCGCCTTGCCGGATTCGGCGATCGGGTGACGTTCGCTCACGCCGTGTACGACGAGATCGCTGACGTCGTACGAGACGCGGGCTTCAGCTCCGTCAGCGGCGTCCTGTTCGACCTGGGTGTCTCCTCAATGCAACTCGACCTCGCCGAACGTGGTTTCGCGTACGCGCAGGACGCTCCACTCGACATGCGCATGAACCCCGAGGACGAGCTCAGCGCAGCTGACGTCCTCAACACGTACGAGGCGACTGAGCTCGCCAAGGTGCTGCGCTACTACGGCGAAGAGAAGTTCGCCAAGCGCATCGCTGAAGCTGTCGTCGCCGCGCGCGATGTCGAACCGTTCACCAACAGTGCACGACTCGTCGACCTCATTCGGGACTCCATCCCGCAGGCGGCGCGTCGAACGGGCGGCAATCCCGCCAAGCGGACCTTCCAGGCCCTCCGCATCGAGGTCAACGACGAGCTCGGTGTCTACCGGCGAGCCCTGCCTGCTGCGCTCGAGCTGCTCGCGCCTGGTGGCCGCGTCGTCGTACTGGCCTATCACTCGCTCGAGGACCGAATCACCAAGCACGAGTTTGCCCGTGCCACCACGACTGACATTCCGCGTGATCTGCCGTTCGTTCCTGAGGGTCACGAGGCGAAGTTCAAGTTGGTGACCCGCGGAGCCGAAGTCGCCACTGAAGCCGAGATCGAAGACAACTCCCGCGCACGTTCAGTACGTCTGCGCGTCGCCGAGAGGGTCGCCGCATGAACGAGCGCCAGCGAGCTCATCATCAACTGGCAGTCATGCCACGGCCTCCGTACCGTTTCTGCTCTGCCACGGAGGTTGTGGCATGAGTGCGCAGCCAGCGTTCGCGCCATCACGTCGAGAAGTCACCTCGACGCCTCGCAGCGACGCTGTCGAGCGTGGTCTCCGTCTGGTTCGCCCCGTACGCAGCCGTGCTCGTAGGGCGCCGTTCGTGGTCGTCGTCATGACGATGCTGTCGATCGGACTCGTCGGCCTGATCATCATGAGTACTGTCCTGCAGGCGCAGTCATTCGAGGCAGCCAAGCTCAACCGCGAGGCAGCTGCGCTTGAGATTCAGCAGCAGTCGCTGACCCGCGAGGTTGAGACGCTCCTCAGCCCGGCAAGCGTCGCGCAGCGCGCACTCGTGTTCGGCATGGTGCCCAACACCAACCCGGCATTCCTCCGCTTGTCCGACGGCAAGGTGCTCGGCAAGCCCGAGCCAGCCACTAGCGGCTCCAACATCCGGTCGGTGGCCCGATGACCGCACGCGAACGGGCATCCCGGCGGAGGTTGCGCTTCTGTCTGGCAATTGTGGTCGGCATCTTCGGGGTCTTCGCGATTCGCCTGTTCCAGATCCAAGGCCTCGACGCGAGCGCGTACGCCGCGCAGGCCGTCGACGCCGGCACAGCCAAGAGCACTGTTCCTGCTCCGCGTGGCCAGATCCTCGACCGCAACGGCGTGGCGCTTGCCGCGAGTGTCGACGGACTCACGCTCACGGCAGATCCGACGATGACCGCGGCAAATGCACCCCAGATCGCCCGGCTGCTCGTTGAGGAGCTCGGCGACAAGATCGACTACTTCGAGACAATCGACAAGCTTCGTACCGCCAACTCGCACTTCGTCTATCTCAAGCGCGATGTGCCGGCTTGGACGGCCGCCAAGACCCTCAAGGCCATCAGTGATGCCGGCTTCACTGGAGTGTTCAGCGAGAAGGAATCGCTGCGTACGTACCCGGGAGGCAAGCTCGCCGCAAACCTCCTCGGCTACACGAACGCGACCGGCAAGGGTGTCTCGGGAATTGAGCAGCAGTACAACGACGTACTCACCGGAACTGACGGTTCGAGCACGTTCGAAGTCTCGCCCACAGGTCAGCGCATCCCGATGGCTGACAGCGCTGTCACCGAGATGGTGCCCGGCCGGGACGTGACGACCACGATCGATCGCGACCTCCAGTGGTACGCGGATCAGCGCCTGGCGGATGCCGTACGCGAGTCCAGCTCCGACTGGGGTCTCGCGATCACGATGGATGTGAAGACCTGCCAGATCGTCCAGATGTCACAGGCTCCGACGTTCAACGCTGACAGCGGCACGGGCATGAACGACTTCAACACCGTCTCGCGTGCCGTCTCCAACGTGTACGAGCCCGGCTCGGTGCTCAAGACGATCACGATGGCGGCACTGGCTGACCAGGGCAAGATCGCTGCGGATTCTCCGATCGTCGTGCCGTCGGGCGTCACGATCGACAAGTTCAAGATCGGTGACTACTGGGACCACGGCGTGCTCCACCTGACGGCCGCTGGAGTCATCGCCAAGTCGTCCAACCTCGGAACGCTCGTTGCCGCGCAGAAGATGAGCGACGAGACGATGCATCACTATTTCCGTAAGTTCGGATTCGGTGAGACCTCGGGCGTCGGCCTGCCCGGCGAATCTCGCGGCATCCTTGCCGAGCCGAAGAACTGGACCAAGGCCAGTCACGCGACGATCTCGTTCGGCCAGGGCATCGCCGTGACCGCGACGCAGATGATGCGTGCTGTCGGTGCGATCGCCAATGACGGCAAGATCTGCAACCCGTCGGTTGTCAGCGGAATCGAGGACAAGGACGGCAAGAACAAGAGCGTCGAGACACCCGCCGCTCACCGCGTCGTCTCTAAGAAGGCTGCCGCCTCCGTCACTCGCATGATGGAAGCTGTCACAGCTCCGGACGGTACGGCTCCTGCCGCCGCGATCAAGGGATACCGAGTCGCAGGCAAGACCGGTACGGCGTGGCGCGTCGACCCTGTGACGGGCCGCTACATCCGCGGCCAGAACGTCGTCTCGTTCATGGGCTTCGCACCGGCTGACAACCCGCGATTCCTGACCTACATCGTGCTCGATCGCCCCTACAGCAGCGCGGGCGGTGGCTCCACGGCCGCGCCGGTGTTCCACGACGTCATGTCGATGGCGCTGGAGCGCTTCGGAGTTGCTCCTACGGGGTCCAAGAGCCCCAAGGTCCCGCAGACTTGGTAAAGGTGGCGTGCGCTCGTCCCTCGCGTGTATGAGGGCTCCTTCGTCGCCCTCATACACGGCTTCGCCGCGGCCACGTGTCGGGCTTCGCCCTCCTCACAGCCAGACTCGAGTGCTTCCAGGGTTGCACCGATAGGCTCACGGTGTGACCGAGGAGATGCGGGTGCGCCCGGATGAGGTGCCGCAGTGGACGCTGACTGAGCTTGCGAATGAGCTCGACTCAACGACCAATGCCGAAGGAACTGTCACCGGCATATCGCTTCACTCCAAGCATGTCGTTCCCGGCGACCTGTACGCCGCACTGCCGGGCGCCTCGTCACACGGTGCGGCGTTCGCCGGCGTTGCCAAGGCTCGCGGAGCTGTCGGCGTACTCACCGATCCCGAAGGTGCCGCGCTGGTGACAGAACTGCCCGAGATCATCGTCGACGATGCTCGCGGCGCAATCGCCAAACTCAGTAGCTTCATCTACGGCGATCCGTCCTCGTCCTTTACGACCATTGGCGTCACGGGCACCCAGGGCAAGACCACGACGACGTACCTGGCCGAGGCCGCCTTGGGCGAGCACAAGTCGGCCGTCGTAGGGACGATCGGCACGCGCATCGGCAAGATGCCGGCACCGTCGTCGCTGACCACGCCAGAAGCACCCCAGCTGCAGGCACTCTTTGCCGTCATGCGCGAAGAAGCCATCGAGGTATGCGCGATGGAGGTCTCGAGCCATGCGTTGGTGCAAGGCCGCGTGGACGGGTTCGTCTTCGACGTCGCGGTGTTCCTCAACCTCGGCCGCGACCATCTCGACTTCCACAAGGATCTCGAGGACTACTTCCTCGCCAAGGCGGCACTCTTCACGCCGCAGCACTCGAAGCACGCCGTCATCAACATCGACGACGCTCACGGCAAACGACTTGCCGAGCTCACGCCTCTGCCGGTGACGACGTTCTCGACCGATGGCAATCAGGCCGACTGGCGAGCGGTGAACATCCGACCGCACCGTCTCGGCACGGATCTCGAGGTCCTGGGTCCCAACGGCGTCGAGGTGCCGCTCTCCGTGCCGCTCCCCGGTGTCTTCAACGTCTCCAACGCGCTCGCTGTCATCGCTTCGCTCGCACAGGCGGGATTTGATCCTGCCGAGCTCGCGGCCGGGATTGCCACCAGCACCGGAGTTCCTGGTCGTATGGAGCGCATCGATGCAGGTCAGCCGTTCACGGCGATCGTCGACTACGCGCACAAACCAGACGCCGTGACGGCCGTTCTTGATGCTCTTCGCCCGGTGACAGCTGGTCGTCTGATCATCGTGATTGGCGCCGGGGGAGACCGTGACCACGGCAAGCGCCCGCTGATGGGCGAGGCTGCCGCCAAGCACGCTGACGTCGTGATCGTCACGGATGACAACCCGCGCAAGGAGAATGCCGCGGCAATTCGCGCCGATGTCATGTCTGGTGCCGGCAATGGCCCCGGCCTGGCGATCGAAGTCGCGGGTCGTCGCGAGGCAATCGCCCAGGCCGTCGCGATGGCTCACCTTGGCGACACCGTCGTGATCGCGGGCAAGGGCCACGAGCGTGGGCAGGAGATCCGCGGCAAGATCCACCCGTTCGATGACCGCGAAGTGCTGATCGAACTGATCGAGAGCGCCGAGTGATCCCGATCGACCTCGACCGCGTTGCTGAAGTGACCGGAGGTTCGGTTCACGGCGACGGAACTCTGGTCGTCACGTCGGTTGTGATCGATTCGCGCGCGGTCGAGGCTGGAACGTTGTTCGCAGCCTTGGCTGGGGAACACGTCGACGGTCACGAGTTCGCGCCTGCGGCGATCGAATCCGGCGCGACCGCCGTACTTGCGTCTCGAGTGCTCGATGTCCCGTGTGTTGTCGTACCCGACGTCACGACGGCGCTGGCTGCGCTGGCCCGCGACAACCGATCCCGTACGAGCGCTTCGGTCATCGGGCTCACTGGGTCTCAGGGCAAGACCAGCGTCAAAGACCTACTCGCACACATTGTCGAGGCGTCCGGCCCGACGATTGCTCCGCCGGGCTCCCTGAACAATGAGCTCGGCGTTCCGCTCACCGTGCTCCGAGCTGATGCCGACACAAGATTCCTGATCGTCGAGATGGGCGCCAGGGGAGTGGGGCACATTGCTGAGCTGTGCGAGATCGCCACACCTGACATCGGAATGGTGCTCAACGTCGGCAGCGCGCATGTCGGAGAGTTCGGCTCAGCGGAGGTCATCGCGCAGGCGAAGGGCGAACTTGTCGAGGCGCTGCAGGCGGCCGGTGTCGCCGTGCTCAACGCCGACGATCCGCTGGTGAGCGCGATGGCGTCGCGTACGTCGGCTCGGGTTCTCACGTTCGGCGCCGAAGGGGATGTGGCGCTCGGTCCGGTGAGCCTTGATGAACTGGGCCAGCCGCACTTCACCCTCACGTATGACGGGGCGACTGTGGATGGGCACGTTCCGCAGATCGGCGAGCACCACGCGATCAACGCGGCGGCGGCTGCTGCGGCAGCAATCGCGGCCGGCGTCGACCTCGCCTCGATTGCAGAGCGCCTTTCGACCGCGACAGCCGCGTCGCCGATGCGCATGGAGCATCACGTACGAGGTGACGGCCTGGTCGTCATCAACGACGCGTACAACGCCAATCCCGAATCGATGGCCGCAGCCCTTCGCGCGGTTGCCAACCTGGGCAAGGGCAAGCCGATTGCAGTGCTCGGAGAAATGCTCGAGCTCGGCGACGCCAGTCACGACGCACACCTCGCGATGGGTCGTCTTGCGGCCGATCTCGGGTTCGTACGCGTCATCGCTGTGGGAGCTGGTGCGGCCGCTATAGCCGAGGGCGCAGGCGAAATTGGCGAAACCGTCGAGGACGTCGACACAGCGGTTGAGGTGCTCTCCGCGAGCCTGCGCGCCGACGACGTCGTCCTTGTGAAAGCATCGAGGGGCGGCCGTCTCGAGCGTGTCGCACTTGCTCTGCTGGCCCACTGACGGTCCCTCGGCACCAAGCCGCGGAAAGGATCACGACGGATGAAAGCAATCCTGATCGCGGGGGCGGTCTCCCTGCTGCTGACACTGCTCGGCACGCGGGTCGCGATCAGAGTTCTCGTTCGCAAGGGCTACGGCCAGCTGATTCGTGATGACGGCCCGACGTCACACCACACCAAGCGCGGCACCCCGACCATGGGCGGTCTGGTCATCATCATCGCGTCGGTGACGGGCTACCTCATCGCGAAGCTCGTCACAGGCATCTCGACCGATTTCGAGCCCGGCTGGGCTCCAAGTGCGTCTGCGCTTCTGCTGCTCTTCCTGTTCTGTGGACTTGGCCTGATCGGCTTCATCGACGACTTCATCAAGGTGTTCAAGCAACGAAATCTTGGTCTACGAAGCAAGGCGAAGTTCATCGGCCAGATCGTGGTCGGTCTGATCTTCGCGATTCTTGCGATCGGATGGGAGGACGACAGCGGCCGAACTCCGATTACGCACGCCATCTCGTTCACCCGTGACCTCAAAGGATGGGAACTACCGACCGCGTTGCTGGTCATCTGGGTGCTGCTGATGATCGCTGGCGCCAGCAATGGCGTGAACCTCACTGACGGTCTGGATGGCCTCGCAACAGGTGCTGCCGTGATGATTTTCGGCGCTTTCGTCGTGATCAACATCTGGCAGAGCAACCAGAACTGCTCGAAGGTTGAGAGCTTCAAGTGCTACGAGGTGCGAGATCCGCTTGATCTCGCGGTCGTCGCCGCCGCACTCACCGGCGCGTGTTTCGGCTTCCTGTGGTGGAATGCCTCTCCAGCCAAGATCTTCATGGGTGACACCGGTTCTCTGTCGCTCGGTGGCGCGATGGCCGGTTTCGCGCTGATGACTCGCACCGAGCTCCTGCTCGTCGTCATCGGCGGCCTCTTCGTCGCCATCACTGCGTCGGTGATCCTGCAGGTCGGGTACTTCAAGCTCTCCGGCGGCAAACGGATCTTCCGAATGGCGCCACTGCAACACCACTTTGAGCTGCTCGGCTGGGACGAGATCACCATCGTCGTGCGTTTCTGGATCATCAGCGGTCTGTGCGTCGCGACCGGTCTCGGCATCTTCTACGGCGAGTGGGTCAGCGGAGTATGACTGTGGACCTCGACTCCTTGGGTCGGGATTCGTCGTGGGAGGGCGTACGCGCTCTGGTCACCGGATTCGGCGTGAGCGGTTTCGCCGCCGCCGACACACTCACTCATCTCGGCGCGACCGTGATCGCCGTCGACGAGGCGGACGACGAATCGCTGCAGGAGAAGGCCAAGCTGCTCGGGATCCTCGGCGCCGACGTACGTCTTGGCAGTGGCTCGACTGATCTGACCGCCGAAGGATTCGACCTTGTGGTGACGTCGCCAGGATGGCCGCCGTCCAACCCGGTTCTCGTGGGTGCGGCCGCTCGTTCGATCCCGGTCTGGGGTGAGGTCGAGCTGGCCTGGCGTCTGCGTGGCGAGAACCCGGTGCCATGGCTCGCCGTGACCGGCACGAACGGCAAGACGACGACCGTTCAGATGCTGGTCGCGATCCTGCGTGCCGACGGTCGCAACGCGATTGCCGTGGGCAATGTCGGTACGCCCGTCCTTGAGGCTGTGATGAACCCCGAGCCGTTCGACGTGCTCGCGGTCGAGCTCTCCAGCTACCAGCTGCACTGGAGCTCGTCGATCTCCGCGGAAGCAAGTGTCGTGCTCAACGTCGCCCCGGATCATCTGGACTGGCACGGCGACCTCGAGTCGTACACCGCTGACAAGGCGCGGATCTATCACAACGCCCAGCTCGCCTGCGTCTACAACGTCGAGGACCCCACGACGGAGCGTCTCGTGGAGGAAGCCGAAGTCGTCGAAGGCTGCCGGGCAATCGGGTTCACCCTCGGGCTACCCGCGCCAGGCATGGTCGGTCTCGTCGACGACGTCCTCGCTGACCGTGCGTTCGTGATCGGTCGCATTTCCAGTGCAGTCGAACTCGGTACGCTCGCCGACCTCGCGTCTCCGTCAGGAGTACCCGCAGCGCCTCATACCGTCGCCAACGCACTTGCCGCGGCAGCGTTGGCTCGCGCCCACGGAGTTGCTCCCAAGGCCGTACGTGACGGGCTGCGAACGTTCGTCCCCGACGCGCACCGGGTCGCTGATCTGGGCGAGGTCGAGGGCGTCAGGTATGTCGACGATTCCAAGGCAACCAACCCGCATGCCGCGTCGGCGTCTCTCCGCAGTTTCGACCACAACGTATGGATCGCCGGGGGACTGGCCAAGGGTGCTGGCTTCGACGAGCTCGTCGAAGCGGCCAAAGATCAGCTCCGCGCAGTCGTTTTGATCGGTACTGACCGCGAAATCATCGCTGAGGCGCTCCGGCGACACGCGCCAGATGTCCCCGTGGTCGAGGTCGAAACCGGTGACACTGATCTCATGGATCGCGTCGTCGAGGTCGCCGCATCGCTCGCCCATGAGGGTGACACGGTGTTGTTGGCTCCCGGTTGCGCCTCCTGGGACCAGTTCCGCAACTACTCGGCTCGTGGCGATGCTTTCGCTTCTGCTGTCGAGAGGCTGCGCAACAAGTCCTGACGCGTCTTCCCCCGCGACAGATTTGGATCCAGCATGAGCACGACAACACCCCGGCGCACATCGCCTTGGGAACGCCCATTGGGGTCCTACCAATTGGTGCTGGGTGCTTCGGCACTCCTGTTGGGGCTCGGCCTGATCATGGTGCTCAGCGCCAGCTCGATCTATTCGCGCTTCAACTACGACGGCAACTCGTTCGCAATCATCGAGCGCCAGTTGATCTTCGCCGTAGCTGGTCTCGTCGGCGCATACGTCGCAGCTCACGTGCCGCTGAGCACGCTGCGTAAACTGATCCTGCCGTTTCTAGTCGTCTCCGTGCTGATGATCATGGCGACGTTCGTCCCGGGCGTCGGCATTGAGGTCAACGGCAACCGCAACTGGCTCCCGCTCGCCGGTGGCTTCCGGCTCCAGCCGTCTGAATTCGCCAAGCTCGCGCTGATCTTGTGGATCGCTGACCTGTACGCCCGCCGCCGCACCAAGCTCAGCAACCCGCGGTTGGTCCTCACTCCGATGGTCCCGGTCGCCGGTGCAGTTGCGCTGCTCGTCGTCGGCCAACACGACCTCGGTACGGCTCTCGTGCTGTTTGCGTTGATCATCGGCATGCTCTGGGTCGCCGGCTTGCCGGGGCGCCAGATGGGCCTCATGCTTGCCGCGCTTTTCGTCGGACTTGTCGTTGCGGTGGCCACCTCGCCCGAACGCGTCAGCCGTTTGCTCAACTTCACCAACCCCGAGGCGGATCCAGACTTCAAGGGATTCCAGGCAATCCATGGAATGATGGCGCTCGCTCGTGGTGGCTTCTGGGGAGTGGGCCTTGGTGGTAGCCGCCAGAAGTGGGGCTCGCTGCCCGAGGCGCATACCGACTTCATCCTCGCCGTGATCGGCGAGGAACTGGGCCTCCTGGGCACTCTCGTCGTACTCGCCCTGTTCGTCTTCCTGGCGATCGCCGGCATCCGCATCGCCACCCGTACGCGTGATCCGTTCGTGCACTACACGGCTGCTGGCATCACGATTTGGATCTCGGTCCAGGCCGTCATCAACATCGGCATGGTGCTCGGTCTGTTGCCGGTCATCGGCATCCCATTGCCTCTCATCTCTTATGGCGGGTCGAGCCTGCTCGTGACACTGCTCGCCATGGGCATTCTGATTAACTGTGCAAAGACCGAACCGGGGGCCAAACGAGCCCTCGCGGCTGGCCGCGCCAACCGCGGACGGTCCCGAGTTCTGCAGAGGAGTTAGTCGAGTGCGCGTGCTGCTAGCTGGCGGAGGCACAGCCGGCCACACGTCGCCCCTCCTGGCCACGGCCGCTGTGTTGAGCGAGGGCGGTGACGAGATCGTGTGCCTCGGTACGCCTCGCGGCCTGGAAGTCACCTTGATCCCGCAAGCGGGCTATCAACTCGAACTGGTGCCGCCCGTGCCGCTGCCTCGCAAGCCCGGCAAAGATCTCGTGCTGGTGCCGGCCAAGCTACGCAAGGCGGTCAAGGCGACTGGCGAAGTGGTCGACCGCGTACGACCGGATGTCATCGTCGGCTTCGGTGGCTACGTGTCCGTGCCGGCGTACCTGATTGCCCGACGTCGCGGCATCCCGCTCGTCGTTCATGAGGGCAACGCAGTTCCCGGTGTAGCCAACAAGCTCGGTGCTCGGTTTACCGACCATGTCGCAACGAGCTTTCCAGACACAGACTTGCCGCACGCCACCTACATCGGCCTGCCGATCCGTCGGGAGATCTCCGGTCTTGACCGCGCCGCACTGCGGGACGAGGCACGCAAGCACTTCGGCCTGGACGCCGATCGGCCGACCTTGCTCGTGACCGGCGGCTCCCAAGGCGCACGCCGCATCAATCAGGCGGTTTCAGCTGCCTCTCGCGATCTTGCCGACTCCGGGGTTCAGGTGCTGCACGCTGCCGGTCGCCCCGAGGAGGTCACTCTCAACCTGCGCGACGGTGATCCGCCGTACGTCGTCACAACCTTCATCGATCGCATGGATCTGGCCTACGCCGCTGCAGATCTGATCGTGTGCCGAGCGGGTGCCAACACCGTGACCGAGGTTGCGGCAGTGGGCCTCCCAGCGGCTTTCGTCCCGTTGCCGCACGGCAATGGCGAGCAAGCCCACAACGCGCACCCCGTCGTTCAAGCCGGCGGCGCGCTGATGATCGATGATGCAGCGCTGACACCGGCGTGGATCGACAACGTCGTCATACCTCTCGTGTCGCACACCGGCCGTCTCGCAGCGATGTCGGAAGCCGCGTCGGGGATCGTTCCACGCGACGCCGATGAGCGTCTCGCCGCCATGATCCGACAGGCCGCCAGGTGAAGATCGACATTCCTGCGAACATCCCCGCGGCCGACCAGCTGGGCAACGTTCACTTCATCGGTATTGGCGGAGCTGGACTTTCGGCGATCGCTCGGTTGATGGCGCAGCAGGGCATCACCGTGAGTGGCAGCGATGCAGCCGAGTCCGACGTGGTCAAAGCCCTGAGGTCCGAAGGCATCACCTGCCATGTGGGACATGACGCGTCACAGCTTGCGGGCGTCGACACGGTCATCGCCTCCACTGCAGTTCGCGAAGACAACCCCGAGATCGTGGAGGCGCAGCGCCTCGGGCTGCGGCTCTGGCCAAGATCTGCCGGACTGCGATCGGTCATGGAGGGTCGGCGTACGGTCGCTGTCGCCGGCACCCACGGCAAGACCACCACGACTGCGATGCTGACCTGCGCGCTGCTCGAAGCAGGCGCCGATCCTTCCTTTGCCATCGGCGCTGAGGTCGCGAGCCTCGGAGCCAACGCCCGTCTCGGCTCGAGCGATCTGTTGATCGCCGAGGCGGACGAAAGCGATGGCGCCTTCCTCGTCTACGCCCCTGACGGCGCGATCGTCACCAATGTCGACGCCGACCACCTCGACAACTACGGCACGGTCGAGGCCTACGCGGAAGCATTCGACGAATTCGTGACAACAGTCGACTCGTTCCTGGTGCTCAACGCGGACGACGCTGGGGCTCGCGCTCTCACCGCGGCCGCGACCGATCGTGGGCTCACAGTCCTGACAACCGGTTTCGCAGGCGACGCGGATCTTCACGCCACGGACCTCGCGGTCGAGGGCTCGACATCAACATTCACCGTCTCGCGTTCGGGTGCCGAACTGGGCGTCGTGACCTTGGCTGTGCCCGGAGCGCACTACGCGCAGGATGCTCTGCTCGCGCTCGGTGCCGGACTGCTGCTCGGACACGACTTCGCGCCACTCGCCAAGGGGTTGGCCAACTACACCGGCGCGGCTCGTCGTATGCAATTGCTCGGCACAGCAGGGGGAGTGCGGGTCTACGACTCGTACGCGCATCATCCGACCGAGATTGCCGCTGACCTTGCCGCCGCTCGAGCCATTGCCGCTGGCGATCGCCTTGTCGTTGCCTACCAACCGCACCTGGTGAGCCGTACGCGCCTGTATGGAGTCGAGATGGGCGAGGCTCTCTCGGCTGCCGACCGTGTCGTCGTCGCCGACATCTACCTCGCTCGCGAGGATCCCGATCCTGCTGTCACGTCTGCTCTCATCGTCGACGCCATCGAGGGGCCCGTCGCGTCGGCCGGTGGGCCGGTCTCCGGGTTGGCAGAGCTCCTGATCCCTGAACTCCTTCCTGGCGACATGCTGTTGACGCTGGGTGCTGGAGACATCACGACGGTTGGCCCGGCCGTGATTGAGGCGCTGGAAGCACAAGCGTGAGCGACCCTCGGTTCGACGCCAGAAGACGTGACGGTTTGCTCCAACGTTGGCGTCGACCGCTGATACTGATCGGCAGCGTCGTGCTGGTGAGCACCTTGGTCTGGGCCATCTGGTTCTCGAGCCTGCTCGCGGCCACGAAGGTCGTCGTCGACGGCGAGACGACACTCAGCGAAGCGCAGATCCGCAAGGTTGCGGAGGTTCCGATCGGGGAGCCGTTGGCTCGGATCGACACAGTCGGGATCGAAGCTCGCGTTGCCTCGATGGAGCGCATCCAGGGAGTGACCGTGAGTCGATCTCTTCCGCACACGATCCGCATCGAAGTCGCCGAGCGCATCCCGATCGCGTACGCGCGCCTGGGCGGACAACTACGCGCGATCGATCGCTACGGGATTGCGTACCGAACCTTGAGCAAGCCACCAAAGCGGTTGCTTGAGATCAGCGTGAATGTCGTCGACCCGCGCAAGCGCCAGCAGACGCTCAGCGCGGTTGCTTCGGTCGTTGAGTCGCTCAACGAGAAGGATCCTCAGCTGCGCCGGCAGGTGCAGTCGATCAGTGCGTCGACGAAGGACTCGATCATCCTCGATCTGAGCAAGGGGCGGACCGTCACGTGGGGGAGCGCGGGCAATGCTGCTCGCAAGCTGACGGTGCTGAACTCGCTGCTGAGGATCTCCGCCAAGCAGTACGACATCAGCGCGCCAGATCAGCCGACGACCCGCAACTAGTTCTGCGCCGACTATTAGCGGCGTGTCGCGACGTTAGGTCGCGACTATGGACGTACCGTTCTGGAAGAGACAGGTTGACATAACTATAAACCTCCACCTCAGGGTTAAAGTTTCGAAACTCCCCGGAAGGGACACACGATGGCGGTCCAGAACTATCTCGCCGTGATCAAGGTCGTAGGCATCGGCGGAGGCGGCGTAAACGCCGTCAATCGCATGATCGAGATCGGCCTCAAGGGCGTCGAGTTCATCGCGATCAACACTGATGCCCAGGCCTTGTTGATGAGTGACGCCGACGTCAAGCTCGACGTCGGACGCGACTCGACCCGCGGACTCGGCGCAGGCGCCAACCCGGAGATCGGCAAGCGCGCAGCAGAGGACCACGCCGAAGAGATCGAGGCTGCCATCAAGGGCGCCGACATGGTCTTCGTGACCGCAGGCGAAGGCGGTGGAACAGGTACGGGTGGTGCGCCAGTCGTGGCCCGAATCGCCCGCTCGCTCGGCGCTCTCACCATCGGTGTCGTCACCCGTCCGTTCAAGTTCGAGGGCCGCAGCCGCTCCAACCAGGCAGACGTCGGTATCCAGGCTCTCCGCGACGAGGTCGACACGCTCATCGTGATCCCCAATGACCGACTGCTGTCGATCAGTGATCCCAACGTCAGCCTGCTCGACTCGTTCCGTCAGGCCGATCAGGTGCTCCACCAGGGCGTCTCCGGCATCACGGACCTCATCACAACTCCCGGCTTGATCAACCTCGACTTCGCCGACGTCAAGTCGGTCATGTCTGACGCTGGCTCCGCTCTCATGGGCATCGGTTCGGCTCGCGGTGAGCACCGTGCCGCAATCGCGGCCGAGAGTGCCGTGTCGAGTCCGCTCCTCGAGGCCTCGATCGAAGGTGCGCGAGGCGTGCTGCTTTCGATCGCCGGTGGATCCGATCTCGGACTCTTCGAGATCAACGAAGCAGCTGGCCTGGTTGCTGACGCTGTGCACCCAGACGCCAACATCATCTTCGGCGCCGTCATCGACGACGCACTGGGCGATGAGGTCCGGGTGACTGTGATCGCTGCAGGCTTCGACGGTGGCGAGCCCAAGCTTCGCGACGCTTCGCAGCCGGCGCTGCTCAAGGAGGTTGACCGCACACCTGCGGCGACGCTCCCCAAGCCCGCCACGGCTGAGAGCTTCCTGGAGCCTGATCCGTTCCTCGGCGACGATCCACGCGATGGCGCGGGCAATGTGACGGTTCCGGCCGATCCGATGCCGACCGAGTACGGCGACGACCTCGACGTACCCGACTTCCTGCGCTGACGATTACGAGTGTTCTTTCACCGCGAGACGGTTGGTCGGGTCGAATTCGCCTTCAGCGACCGTGACGGGGGACTGAGCGACGGCGCGTGGGCTTCGCTCAACCTCGGTACATCCAACGGTGACGACCCCAATCTCGTACAAGGCAACCTAGAGCTGCTCGGCGAACATCTCGGAGTCGATCGCCTCGTCCGTATGACGCAGGTGCACGGTGCCGACGTTGCTTGGACAGACTCCGTCGCCGTTGGTGAGATCCCGGCGGTCGATGCGCTGCTCACCGACCAGGTCGGGGTGGGAGTCCTCGTACGCGTGGCTGACTGCACCCCAGTAGTGCTCGTCGGTCTCGACGAGCCAGTGGCGGGTGTCATCCACTGTGGTCGCGAAGGGCTGGTGCAAGGCATCGTCCTTGCGGCGATCGGCGCCATCCGTGACCGAGGTGCGGAATCACTCGAAGCGTGGGTCGGACCGCGCGCATGCGGGCGGTGTTACGAAGTGCCCCAGGAAATGGCCGATGCCGTCGCGGCCGCGGTGCCCGAGGCGCGTTCGACAACCTCATGGGGAACTCCCGCGCTCGACGTTGGCGCCGGTGTGATCGCGCAACTGCGCGAGCTCGGCGTACAGGTCAACGACCTCGGCGACCACGTGTGCACGATCGAAGACGAGCGGTTCTACTCCTACCGCCGCCAAGGCCAGGACTCTGGCCGCTTCGGTGCCGTCGCGGTGATCCGATGACACGCAGGGACGAGATTGCAGCGGGCCTCGCCAGCGTTGAGCAGCGGATTGTTGACGCCTGTACGGAGGCTGGGCGCGATCGCTCCGAAATCACTCTCATCGTGGTCACCAAGACCTATCCAGCCAGCGATGTCGAACTCGTGGCGGAGCTCGGCGTACTCGACGTGGGGGAGAACCGGCATCCCGAAGCTGGCGACAAGGCTGAGCAGGTTGCGGCACCGCTGCGCTGGCACTTCTTGGGCGGGTTGCAGACCAACAAGGCCGGCGCGATCGCTCGGTACGCCGACACGGTGCACAGCGTCGACCGGGTCAAGCTTGTCAACGCGCTCTCGCGTGGTGCCGAAGCGGCTGGACGTACGCTCCGCTGCCTCGTTCAGATTGACTTCGGTGAGGCCGATGGTCGGTCGGGAGTCGCACCTGCGGGACTGGCCGAGCTTGCCGCTGCCGTGGCGGACGCCGACCACCTGGAACTGGCCGGAATCATGACAGTTGCACCCCTAGGCGAGGACCCCGTGCCGCACTTCCAGCACCTCGTACGACTGTCGGCTGACCTGCGCAAAGAACATCCTGAAGCGACGATCATCTCCGCGGGGATGAGCGATGACTTCCAACACGCCATCAAGGCCGGCGCGACACACCTGCGACTCGGGCGTTCAGTGCTCGGTGAGCGTGCTTCCACCCGGTAATCTCAGAAATGTCACATCTACTCGGAGCGACGGAGTTCTCATGGCTGGCGCAATGCGGAAGGTCGGCGAATATCTCGGCCTGGTCGAACAGGCTGACTTCGACGACGAGTTTGACGACGACATTGAGCCGTCGGTCCCGATCAGTCGGCAGCCGGCGGTCGTACGTGCCGCTGCCGCACCGGTAGCGAGCATGGAAGAACACCGCCGCCCTGCGCGCCGGCCCTCCAACTCCTCAGACCTGCAGCGCATCGAGACGGTGACACCGCGCACCTACAACGACGCGCGCACGGTCGGCGAGCACTACCGCTCCGGTGTGCCCGTCATCATGAACCTCTCCGAGATCGATGACGAGGACGCCAAGCGCCTCGTCGACTTCTCCGCTGGACTCGTGTTCGCAGCCCACGGCTCGATCAATCGCGTCACCGCCAAGGTCTTCCTGCTGTCACCTGAGAACATCACGGTGACGGACGAGGACAAGCAGCGCATTGCTGCTGGCGGCTTCTACAACCAAGACTGAGTCCCATGGCCGCTGTCGGCAGCATCATCTACTTCGCCCTCTGGGTTTGCGTTCTGCTCCTGATCGCGCGTTTCGTGCTCGACTGGGTGCAGATGTTCGCTCGTCAGTGGCGACCGCGCGGTCTCATTGCCGTGCTCTGTGAGGGCATCTACTCCGTCACGGATCCGCCTCTGCGGGCCGTACGCGGAGTGATCCCGCCGCTCCGGCTCGGATCGGTGATGCTCGATCTCTCGCCGATGATCCTGCTGATCGGAATCTTCATCCTGCAGCGCATCGTCGCCGCCGTCTTCTTTTAGGCGAGAGAGTCTTCTGACACACCCAATTGAGATTGGGATCACGGGGCATCTGAGCAGTCTTGTGGCAGGAGTGAACTGTGACGGAGTACCCTTGAGTTTCCGAGTCCCCAGGACTATCCCGAACCCTTAGGTGAACTCATGCCGTTGACGCCAGAGGACGTGCGTAACAAGCGATTTACGCCTGTCCGTCTTCGCGAAGGCTATGACATGGGCGAAGTTGATCAGTTTCTCGATGAAGTTGAAGCTGAACTCGAACGACTTACCGTCGAGAACGAGGAACTTCGCGCCAAGGTAGCTGCCGCATCGACCGGCGAACCGACCGGTCTCATCCCCTCGATCTCGCAGTCGGCTCCGGCCGTACAGCCTGCTCCGGCCGTTCAGGAGACGTTCTACACGCCTCCTGCCCCGGTGGAGCAAGCACCCGAGCCGACCCCGGAGCCTGTTGCTGTCGCGCCGACTCCGGTCGCAGCTCCGGTGCCTTCCATGGGCGACGCGTCGTCCGCTGCGGCACGTCTCCTCGAGATCGCGTCTTCCAACGCCGATCAGCTCATGGAGGCCGCCAAGGACGAGGCAGACCGCATCGTCGGTGAGGCCCGCACCAAGGCTGAGCGCCTCACCAATGAGGCTCGTGGCAAGGCTGATCGTCTTGAGACCGATGCCCGCATCCGCGCGCAGAAGCTCGATGATGAGACCAACGAGCGTCGTTCGCAGGCTGTCGCCACGATCGAGCGTGAGCGTTACGAGATGCAGCGCGAAGTTGAGCACCTCCGTGCTTACGAGCGCGAGTACCGTGCACGGCTCAAGAACTACTTCCAGAGCCAGCTCGATCAGATCTCGGCCAACGAAGCCGGCACCTCTGCCCCGGTACAGGAGCCTGTCGACGCAGCACCGCGTCGCCTTCGCTCGCTGCTGGGTGATGACGAAGGCTTCTGAGCCCCGTCAGTAGACATGCGAACGGCCCGCCTCCTTCGGGAGGCGGGCCGTTCTCTTTGCTCTAGACGACCGCGAGGTCGAAGCTGAGCCCGAGCTCGCCGTCGGTGAACTTCTTGGCGTCCACTGACTCTGCAATGTTCGTGGCGAGAACCTCATCGGCGATCAACGCCTGATGAGTGGTGATCGCCTCGGCCATCGGGCCCGCGGCAGTCCACGAAAGCGTGATGCGGTCGCTGATGTCGAATCCGGAAGACTTGCGTGCTTCCTGGATGACGCGAATCGCCTCGCGGGCGAGTCCGGCGCTGCGCAGCTCGTCGTCGAGCTCGAGGTCGAGCGCAACCGTCTCGCCCTGGTCGTTGACGACGGACCATCCTTCGCGCGGACGCTCGGAGATGATGACGTCGTCGGGTCCGACCTGTACGTCCTTGCCCGCCACGTTCACCGTGGCGGTTGACGTCGCGGCGAGGTCGGCTGCCAGTGCGGCGGCGTCGGCCTCACCAATTGCGGCCGCGACCTGGGGTGTTTCCTTGCCGAACCGCTTGCCGAGGTTGCGGAAGTTGCCCTTGGCCGAGTGGTCGACGAGATCGCCGGCTGCTTCGGCAAGTGACTCCAGCGAGCCGACGTTGAGCTCTTCGCACACCTGAGCGCGAAGGTCTTCGCCAAGCTGCTCCCACGCCGCCGAGGCGACGAGAGCGCGGCGCAATGGCTGACGCGTACGTACCTTGGCTTCCGCGCGAGCGGCGCGGCCGAGCTCGGTGACCCGTCGGGCCAGGTCGACGCGGGCGTTGAGCCCGTCGACGATCAGGCTCTCGTCGGCAACCGGCCAGGTGGCCAGGTGGACCGAAACCGGAGCGTCGGGTGTCACCGGGACGATGACGTCCTGCCAGACACGCTCGGAGATGAACGGGGTCAGCGGTGCGAGGAGTCGCGTCAGAACGTCGAGCGTTTCGTGCAGAGTCGCAAACGCGGCAGCGTCGCCACGCCAGAAGCGACGACGCGAACGACGGACGTACCAGTTGGACATGTCGTCGATGAACGAAGCCAGACGCGCGCCTGCGGCCTGAGTGTCGAACGTCTCGAGTGCAGCGGTGACGTCCCGAGTGAGGGTGTGCACCTCAGACAGCAGCCACTGGTCGAGCACTTCACGCTCGGCGACCGGAGGCACGTCGCTCGACGGCGTCCAGCCCTCGGAACTGGCGTAGAGGACGTGGAAGGCGACGGTGTTCCAGTAGGTGAGGAGCACCTTGCGTACGACTTCGGTCAGCGCGGTGGGACCGATACGTCGCGGCGCCCACGGCGAGCCGGAGCACGCCATGAACCAACGCAAGGCGTCCGCACCGTGCTCGTCCATGAGTGGCATTGGCAACAGGATGTTGCCCAGATGCTTGCTCATCTTCTTGCCGTCCTCGGCCAGGATGTGGCCGAGACAGACGACGTTCTCGTACGAGCTCTCGTCGAACACCAGAGTGCCGACCGCCATGAGCGAGTAGAACCAACCACGTGTCTGGTCGATGGCTTCGCAGATGTACTGCGCGGGGTAAGCCTGCTCGAACTTTTCCTTCGAGCCCGGCGCGTGCGGGTAGCCCCACTGCGCGAATGGCATCGAGCCCGAGTCGAACCACGCATCGATGACGTCGGGGACGCGTCGGTACGTGCCGGCCTCGCCGTCGACCTCGAACGTGACGTCGTCGATGTAGGGGCGGTGCGGGTCGAGGTCTGCGAGATCGCGGCCGGTCAGCGTGGACAGCTCGGCGAGCGACTCGATGCATACGAGCTTGGACGGATCGACGTCATTGCGCCAGATCGGCAGGGGAGTTCCCCAATAGCGGCTGCGCGAAAGCGACCAGTCGACGTTGTTGGTCAGCCAGTCGCCGTAGCGACCGTTTTTGATGGTCTCGGGGAACCAGTTGGTGTCGGCGTTCTCCTCGATCAGCCGATCCTTGACCTCGGTCGTACGGATGTACCAAGCGGGAAGCGCGTAGTACATCAGCGGCGTGTGGCAGCGCCAGCAGTGCGGGTAGGAGTGCTCGTACGCCAGCTCGTTGAACATCAGGCCGCGAGCCGCGAGGTCGTCGGCGAGCACTCGGTCGGCAGTCTTGAAGAATTGTCCACCGACCAGCGGCACGTCCGCCTCGAAGTGGCCGTCCGGAGTGATCGGGTTGACGACGGGCAGGTCGTACGCCTTGCAAACCGTCATGTCGTCGGCACCGAAGGCGGGGGACTGGTGCACCAGACCGGTGCCGTCCTCGGTCGTGACGTAGTCACCCAGAACAACGAAGTGAGCGGGCGACGGGAACGGGACCAGGTCGAACGGGCGCTCGTACGTCCAGCGCTCCATCTCGGTGCCGGAGAACGATTCGCCAGTGGCTGTCCAGCCTTCACCGAGGGCCTTGGCCAGCAGCGGCTCGGCGACCACGAGCGTCTCGTTGCCATCTGTAGCGGTGACATAGGTGACGCCAGGGTTGACGGCGACCGCGGTGTTGGAGACGAGGGTCCAGGGAGTCGTGGTCCAGACCAGCATCGAGGCCTTGCCGGCCAACGGGCCAGACGTCAGCGGGAAACGTACGTAGACCGACGGATCGGTGATCGTCTCATAGCCCTGAGCGAGCTCATGGTCGGACAGCGTCGTACCGCAGCGTGGGCAGTAGGGCGCGACTCGGTAGTCCTCGGTCAGCAGGCCCTTCTTGAAGATCGTCGACAGCGCCCACCAGACGCTCTCGACGTACGCCGGCTCCATGGTCCGGTAGGGGTTGGCCATGTCGACCCAGTAGCCCATGCGCTCGGTCATCTCTTCGAAGAGATCGACGTGGCGTACGACTGCCTCTCGGCACTTGGCGTTGAACTCGGCGATACCGAAAGCCTCGATATCGGGCTTGCCGTTGAAGCCCAACTCCTTCTCAACCGCGATTTCTACGGGCAGACCGTGGCAGTCCCAGCCAGCCTTGCGGTCGACGTGGAAGCCCTGCATGGTCTTGAAGCGCGGGAAGACATCCTTGAACACTCGCGCCTCGACGTGGTGCGTTCCGGGCGTGCCGTTGGCCGTCGGAGGACCCTCGTAGAACGTCCATCGAGGAGCGTCAGCGGGTGTGTCGAGGGACGCCGCAAACGTGCCCTGCTCGGCCCAGAGATCGAGGATCTCGCGCTCCAACGCCGGGAGATCGACATGGGCGGGAACGGGGCGATAGGACGCGTGCGAGGTCACACCCTCAATTCTACGGGTGACGAGCGCGGACGCTGCGGCGGTGCGAGTTGGAATTGGCCGACGTGGGGTCTAACCTTCCTGCATGCCAAACACCAAGCTGGCCGTACGCGCCGACGAGAAGCCATGGACCGCTGCTGAAGCCAAGGCCGTCCGCGCCGAGCTCGAGAGCGACCTCACCCGTCTGCGGGGCGAGCTCGACCAGTCAGCTCGCGAGCTGCAGGACCTGCTGCGTGACGGCGTTGATGGCGCCGGCAACGACCAGGCTGACGTCGGATCCAAGGGTCTCGAGCGCGACGCCGAGATGTCACTCGCTGCCAACCAGCGTGAGCTGCTCCAGCAGACCGAGAAGGCGCTCGATCGCCTCGACAAGGGCGTCTATGGCCAGTGCGAGGTGTGTGGTGAGGCGATCGGCAAGATGCGGTTGATGGCGTTCCCGCGTGCCACACTGTGCATGACATGCAAGCAGCGCGAGGAACGTCGCTGAGCCCTGAAAGCGGCCCGACAACCCACACTTCGGTACGACTCTTTGCGATCGTCGCTGCCCTGACGCTGGCGGTCGACCAGGTCACCAAGTACCTCGCCGTCGAGAAGCTGCAGGGCCGCGAACCCGTCGAGCTGATCCCCAACGTCCTTTCGCTGACGTTCTTCCGCAACGCGGGAGCGGCGTTCAGCACCGGTACCGGTTTCACCCTGGTCCTGAGCCTCATCGCGGTCGCAGTGTGCGTGGCCGTCGTACGTATGGCCACCCGCCTGCGTGACCGTGGCTGGGCGATCGGGCTCGGGCTCCTGCTTGCCGGCGCCCTCGGCAACCTGGCCGACCGCATCTTCCGCCAGCCTTCTCCGTTCAAGGGTCACGTCGTCGACTTCATCGACTACGGACTCTTCGTCGGCAATGTCGCAGACATCGCCCTGACCTTCGCCGCAATCGTCATCGTCTGGCGCACCTGGCGCGGTATCGCAATCGACGGCACCCGTGAGGCCAAGCAATGACAGAAGAAGTCGAACTCGAGCACAAGGTGTTGTCGGTGCCGGAAGGCCTCGATGGCGAGCGGATCGACAGCGCCCTCGCGCGTTTGCTCGGGCTGTCGCGTACGCGTACGAGCGAGCTCGTCGCTGAAGGCCACGTACTGATCGATGGTCATGCCCCGGCCAAGTCGGACCGCGTGCATCCTGGATCGATCCTCGAAGTCTCGATTCCCGCACCCCGCCGCGCGGTCGTCGTACCGTCCGAGGTCGAGGGCATGCGCATCGTGTTCCAGGATGACGACATCGTCGTGGTCGACAAACCCGTAGGCGTGGCCGCACACCCCAGCGTCGGCTGGGACGGTCCGACCGTTCTCGATCACCTCGCCGGCATCGGCGTGCGCATTTCGACGTCAGGCGCTCCCGAGCGTCGCGGCATCGTGCACCGCCTTGACGTGGGCACGAGCGGACTGATGGCGGTTGCGAAGTCCGAGCACGCCTACACCGTGCTCAAGCAGGCCTTCCGTGACCGTACGGTCGACAAGACCTATCACGCGCTCGTGCAGGGTCACCCCGACCCGCACATGGGAACGATCGATGCTCCGATCGCGCGCCATCCCAAGCACGACTTCAAGTTCACCGTGAAGGACGGCGGACGCGAGAGCGTCACGCACTACGACACGCTTGAGGCGCACCGTTTCGCCAGCCTGCTGACAATCAACCTCGAGACCGGACGTACGCACCAGATCCGCGTCCACATGGCCGCGCTGCACCACCCGTGCGTCGGCGACCTGATGTACGGCGCCGATCCGACGCTGGCCAAGCGCGTCGGTCTCGATCGTCAGTGGCTGCACGCGTACCGGCTTGGCTTCATCCACCCGCGCACCGGTGAGCACGTCGAGTTCGACTCGGTCTACCCGGACGACCTCGTGCGTGCGCTCGAAGTCGTACGGGCCTCGGACTAGACGAGCTCCCAGACGTACCGGCTTGTCGGTACGAGGTCGAGGCCCTGGTCGGCGCCGAATCGCGCGACGCTGGTCATCAGTACGGTCATTCGACGGCTGAGCTCCTCGTCGTCCCCGCCGCTGCCGTAGAACTCGTGGATGTCGGTCAAGGCAGCCATGGGGAACAACTCCTCGACGATCGCTGAGATCTCGGGGGAGTCAGGCGTGAGCGCCTCTTCGACCGCGTTCTGGATGTAGCCGAAGGTGTTCTGGGTCTCGATCGCGATCGGCGTGTGGTCTTCGAACCAGATCTGCTGGTACTCCTCGATGGTCATGCCCTCGGGGCGACGGAGCACGGCAACGTTCGCGAGGGCATCCGTACGCTCGCCGTCGGCGACCGCAGGCGGCTCGATCGGGCGGCGCTCGGTGACCCGCCACGCGTGCACGTCAGCCTCCAGGTCCGACAACACGGCGACGGCTGCCTCGGGATCACCGTCGGTCCACAGCGATACCAGTGCGGTGATCGGGGCGCCCGGGCCGAAGCGCAGAGCGCCGGCAACGGGCTCGTCGTCGACGTTGAGCTGGAACCGGGTCACCCCGAGTTCTGCGAGTCGTGCCCGGAGGGCTGGGTCGTCAAGGGCGAGGTCTGCGCCGTGAAAGGCGAGGATCAGTTTCGTCACGCCTGCAATCTAGTGCGAGGTGGGTCGTGGACAATGGGGATATGACCCAGATCGTGCGCCAGTCCGAGAAGTTGCGTGATGTCTTGTACGACATCCGCGGACCCGTCAACGCACGAGCGGCCGCCATGGAGGCCGCAGGCGAGCGAATTCTCAAGCTCAACATCGGCAATCCGCAGCCTTTCGGCTTCGACGCACCGGCCGAGATCCTGCAGGACGTCATCGCCGGACTGCCCACTGCGCAGGGCTATTCGGACTCGCGCGGCATCCAGTCGGCTCGCCGCGCTGTCGTGCACCACTACCAACTCCAAGAGGGCTTCCCCGTCATCGACATCGACGACGTGTGGCTGGGCAACGGCGTCTCCGAGCTGATCCAGATGGCGCTGCAGGCGCTGCTCGACAACGGCGACGAAGTGCTGATCCCCGTACCCGACTACCCGCTGTGGACTGCGGTCACCAACCTGGCCGGCGGCGTGCCAGTGCACTACCGCTGCGACGAGGCCAATGGCTGGAATCCGGACATCGCCGACCTCGAGTCCAAGATCACCGATCGCACCAAGGTCATCGTCGTCATCAACCCCAACAACCCGACGGGTGCGGTCTACACCCGCGAGACGCTGACGGCGATCGCTGACCTGGCTCGCAAGCACAACCTTGTTCTGATGTCTGACGAGATCTACGACAAGATCCTGTACGACGACGCCGTCCACATCCCGATGGCCAGCATCGCCCCGGACGTTCTCACACTGACGTTCAACGGGCTGTCGAAGGCATACCGGGTCTGCGGCTACCGCGCCGGCTGGCTTGTCGCCACGGGCCCGCTCAAGGAAGCCAACGACTACCTCGAGGGCATCACGCTGCTCGCCTCAATGCGGCTGTGCCCCAACGTGCCGGCGCAGAACGCGATCCAGGTCGCGCTCGGCGGTTACCAGTCGATCAAGGAACTGATCCTGCCTGGCGGTCGGCTGCTTGAGCAGCGCGACACCGCGGTCAATGAGCTGCGCAAGATCCCGGGTGTCAGTGTCGTCAGCCCGCGTGGCGCGTTGTACGTGTTCCCGCGGCTCGACCCCGAGGTCTATCCGATCAAGGACGATCAGCAACTCGTTCTCGACCTGCTGCTGCAGGAAAAGATCCTGCTGACGCAGGGGAGTGGCTTCAACTGGCCCGACCCCGACCACCTGCGCATCGTCACGCTGCCCTGGGCGCGCGACTTGTCGGAGGCCATCCAGCGCATGGGCAACTTCCTGAGCAGCTACCAGCAGGCTTAGTTAGCGCCTTTTGCTCGCTACGTAGTCGGCGGCCTCGTTGACGCGGAATCGTACGATCGCGTCGATCAGGTCGACCGGTAGCGGCTCGTCCAGCGGGAAGCGGATGGCCGACTTGCTGGTCTTGTACGCCGCCAGCTCATCCGAGAACTTCGAGAAGGCTCCAGCGGTGGGGAAGAACGTCAACGACGTGTGCTCAGTGAACCCCGCGAACTGCACAACAACGACACCGTCGGTCTTGTAGGCCGGGATGTTGTAGCTGATCGTCTCCTCGGTCTCGGGTGCTGCGGCGCGGATGATCCGACGCATCTCGACGAGCCGTTCCTCCACGCCGATCAGTGACGCATCGATGTATTCGTCAACGGTCGTGAAGGTCTTCTTCTCGCGGTCCGGGTGCTCGGTCATGTGATCAGTAGAGCGGAGTTGCAGCGGTTCGCCAAACTTCTAGGCGGGTCATCCGAAATGTGTGGGGACTGCCCGACTAGGCTGAAGCTCTTCCCCCCAAAACGCGCCGAGGAGGCAATCTTTCGATGTCGAGCGACTCGCCATTCGTGCACTTGCATGTGCACACGGAGTACTCGATGTTGGACGGTCACGCGTTGCTCGACCCACTGTTCGAGCGCACTGCAGAGCTAGGAATGTCTGCAATTGCAATGACCGATCACGGCAACCTCCACGGTGCGTACGACTTCTGGGCCAAGGGTCGACAGCACGGGGTCAAGCCGATCATCGGCATGGAGGCCTACCTCGCGCCCAACATCTCGCGCCACGAAAAGAAGGCCGTGCAGTGGAACAAGGGCGGCGAGGACGACATCTCGGGTCGCGGTGCCTACACGCACATGACGCTGCTGTCGGAGTCCACTGAGGGCATGCACAACCTGTTCCGCATCGCCTCCTATGCCAGCCTCGAAGGCCAGTACCGCAAGCCTCGCGCTGACCGTGAACTGCTGCAGCAATACGGCAAGGGCATCATCGCCACGACCGGCTGCCCGTCCGGCGAAATCCAGACCTGGTTGCGCATTGGCAACTACGAGAAGGCCCGTGCTTCGGCCGCCGAGTTCCAGGACATCTTCGGCAAGGAGAACTTCTTCCTCGAGCTGATGGAGCACGGTCTCGAGATCGAGGCCCGCGTACGCGACGGCCTACTCAAGCTCAAAGCCGACCTTGGTCTCCCGGTCATCGCCACCAACGACTCGCACTACGTCTCGCCCGAGGATGTCGAGGCTCACGATGCGCTGCTTTGTATCGGCACCGGCACGACTTTGGGCGATCCCAAGCGGTTCAAGCTCGACGGCGGCGGCTACTACATCAAGTCCGCCAAGGAGATGCGTGATCTCTGGGAAGACCGCTTCGACCTCAAAGAAGCCTGCGACAACACCCTGCTGATCGCCGAGCGCTGCAATGTCGAGTTCGCCGAGTCCAACGGTGGCTACATGGCGCGCTTCGAGGTGCCTGCTGGCGAGACCGAGGAGAGCTGGTTCGTCAAGGAAGTCTGGAAGGGCGTCGAGTCGCGCTACCCCGGCGATGCGCTCACTCCCGAGGTGCGGGCACGTACCGAGTACGAGCTCGAGGTCGTCCGCGACAAGGGCTACTGCGGCTACTACCTAGTGGTCGCCGACTTCATCAACTGGGCCAAGGACAACGGCATTCGCGTCGGACCGGGGCGCGGTTCCGGAGCCGGTTCGATCGCCGCGTACGCGCTGCGGATCACCGACCTGTGCCCGCTGACTCACGGCCTGATCTTCGAGCGCTTCCTCAACCCGGAGCGTCCGTCGATGCCTGACTTCGACATCGACTTCGACGAGCGTCGCCGCGGCGAGGTCATCCGCTACGTCAGCAACAAGTACGGCGAAGAGCGCGTCGCCCAGATCGCGACGTTCGGTCGACTCAAGGCGAAGGCAGCCATCAAGGACGCCAACCGGGTGCTCGACTACCCGTTCGCGATGGGCGACCGGATCACCAGAACGCTGCCGCCCGACATCATGGGCAAAGGTGTCGCGCTCAAGGACATCTTCGACAAGACCAACAAGCGCTACGGCGATGGAGCCGAGTTCCGGGCGCTGCACGAGGCGGACGCCGAGGTCCGCAAGATCTACGAGACCGCACTCGGTCTTGAAGGGCAGATCCGCCAGTGGGGCGTGCACGCCGCTGGCGTCATCATGTCGAGCGATCCACTGATCGACATCATCCCGATCATGAAGCGCGACCAGGATGGCGCGGTCATCACGCAGTTCGACTACCCCATGTGCGAGGCGCTCGGGCTGGTCAAGATGGACTTCCTCGGCCTTCGCAACCTCACGGTGCTCGACGATGCACTCGTCAACATCAAGCGCAATCGCGACATCGACCTGGTGCTCGAGGACCTCACATTCGATGACCCGGCGACCTACGAGCTGCTGTCGCGTGGCGACACGCTCGGCGTTTTCCAGCTCGACGGTGGTCCGATGCGCGCGCTGCTACGCAGTATGAAGCCCGACAAGTTCGAGGACATCTCGGCTGTCGGCGCGCTCTACCGACCCGGCCCGATGGGCGCCGATTCGCACAACAAGTACGCGCACCGCAAGAACGGTCGGGAGCCGATCGACCCGATCCACCCGGAGCTCGAGAAGCCACTCGAGAAGGTGCTTGGCGAGACGTACGGCCTGATTGTCTATCAGGAGCAGGTGATGGAGATCGCCCAGGTGCTGGCCGGTTTCAGCCTCGGTCAAGCCGACAACCTGCGGCGCGCGATGGGCAAGAAGAAGAAGTCCGAGCTCGACAAGCTCTATGCAGGCTTCGAAGCAGGCATGTTCGAGCGCGGCTACTCCGCCAAGGCGGTCAAGACGCTGTGGGAGATCCTGGTCCCATTCTCGGACTACGCGTTCAACAAGGCGCACTCGGCTGCCTATGGCGTCATCTCCTACTGGACCGCCTACCTCAAGGCCAACTTCCCAGCCGAATACATGGCAGCGCTGCTGACCAGCACCCGGGTCGACAAGGACAAGTCGGCGATCTACCTCAACGAGTGCCGCCGTATGGGCATCAAGGTGCTCCCGCCTGATGTCAACGAGTCCGTGTCCAACTTCGCCTCGGTCGGCCAAGACATCCGCTTCGGTCTCGGAGCCATCCGCAACATCGGCGAGCATGTGGTCGCTGGCATCGTCGAGGCCCGCACGGAGGGCGGTCTCTACGCAGACTTCGCCGACTTCCTCGACAAGGTTCCAACGCATGTCTGCAACAAGCGCGTTCTCGACTCGTTGATCAGAGCCGGTGCCTTCGACTCGCTGGGTCACCGCCGCCGAGCACTCGTGTCGATCGCCGAAGAGGCCGTCGACCAACACATCGACCTCAAGCGCAACGCCGCTATCGGTCAGGACTCGCTCTTCGGTGGCCTGGATGACGAGTTCACCGGCGTCACCGTGACCGTGCCGATGATGCCCGAATGGGACAAGACTCAGCTGCTGGCGTACGAGCGCGACATGTTGGGCCTCTACGTCTCCGACCACCCGCTGCAAGGACTCGAGCATGTGCTCAAGGCGAGCAGTGATTGCACGGTCGGTGAGCTGCTCACAGACACCGAGCGGGACGACGGCAGCACCGTACGCATCTGCGGTCTGATCACGGGAGTTCAGCGCCGCATGAGCAAGAAGGGTGACAGCTGGGCGTCGATCACCCTCGAGGATCTCGAGGGCGGCATTGAGGTCATGGTCTTCCCAGGCGCCTATCAGCTGGCCGTTCCGGTGTTGGTTCCCGACACGATCGTGGTCGTCAGGGGACGCATACGGCGCAAGGATGACGGCATCGAAGTCAACGCCCTCGAAGTCACCTTGCCGGCGCTGGGTGATGGTCGTCCTGACACGCCGCTGCAGGTCAGCCTCCCCGTTGCTCGTTGCACCGCCGACACGATCGCCTCGTTCAAGCAGGTTCTGGCGGCGCATCCCGGTACGTCCGAGGTTCACCTACGACTGCTCGGCAACGGTTCGACCAAGGTCATGCGACTCGACGACTCCCTGCGGGTTGCGCACTCGTCGTCACTGATCGCCGATCTCAAAGAGCTGTTGGGTCCCCATTGCCTGTCGTGAAGCCAATCTCCTTGAAGAAGTTGTGGATCTCCGTTCTCGCAATGCTCCTGCTGGGTGTTGCGACGGGTGCCGTCTGGCAGTGGCAGGCCAAGCCGGCCGAATGGGAAGTGCGTTCCGACGGCAGCATCGTGCTGACTGAGATCGCTGCCCGCGATCAGTTCGGGGTCATCGTGGTGTTCGTCATCGCCGGAGCGATTGTGTCGCTGATCTGGGGCTTTGCGGCCACTTTTGCGCTGCGCGACCTCGGTTGGCGCCTCACACCGTTCGTGATCCTCACGACTCTGGTCGCCGCCGTGATCGCCTGGCAGGTGGGAGTGGCACTGGGTCCGGAAGGACCGCGGGCCGCCGTCGATCCGAGCGTCGGCGACCTCTTGCCATCCAAGCTCGAGATCGACAGCATTCCGCCATTTGTGGCGTGGCCGCTCTTCGGCATGCTCGGCGTCGTGTTGTCGACCTGGATGAGCAAAGAAGAGGCTCCCGAACACGTCGGAGCCTACGAGCTCTAACGCGCGAGTCGAGCCACCACGGCCGATGTCACGCGTACGAGATCGGCGGGGTCGAGTTCGGCCTCAAGCCCACGGCGCCCACCTGAGACGAACACGGTCGGCCACTTGGCGGACGAGCGGTCGATGACCGTCGGGTGCTGACGCTTCTGGCCGAACGGCGAGATGCCTCCGATGACGTAACCCGTGGCCCGTTGGGCTTGCGCTGCATCGGCCATCTGCGCCTTCTTGCCACCTAGTGCCTCGGCCAAAGCCTTCAGATCAAGCGAGCCCATGACAGGCACGATGCCGACGCACAGCTTGCCGTCGACGAGCGCCATCAGAGTCTTGAAGACGCGCCCCGGGTCGACGCCCAAGGCCTCCGCAGCCTCCATGCCGAACGAGTCAGCGCGCGGGTCGTGGGTGTACGAGTGCGTCGTGAACGCGACATCGGCTCGGTGGAGCGCGACAAAGGCCGGCGTCGCATCATTGGGCTTCACGTTGGCTCCCACACCTTCACCATAGACTTGCCGACGTGATGCGCCGCCTCGATGCGAGGAAACTCAGTCCAACCCCCGACGAAAGTCAGGGGGTCTATCGCGCTGCCGTCCCGCGCGCGGCGCTCGACGTTGAGCAGGCGCTCGCGACGATCCGTCCGATCTGCGATGACGTTCGCGATCGAGGGGTCGAAGCCGTGCTCGATGCCGGTGAGAAATTCGACGGCGTTCGGCCCGTTGACCTCAGGGTGTCGGCCGCAGCATTGACCGATGCGCTCGCCGGTCTCGACCCCGACGTGCGGGTCGCGCTCGAAGAATCCGTACGCCGCCTCCGCCAGACCTGTGAGGCCGAGCTCGAGCAGACCATCGTGAGCGATGTCGCACCAGGAGCTGCGGTCGAGCGCCGCATCGTGCCCATGCAGCGAGTCGGGCTCTACGTTCCGGGCGGTCTCGCCCCACTCGTGAGCACCGTTGTCATGAATGCCGTGCCGGCGCAGGTTGCAGGCGTACCGGGAATCGCATTGGCGAGCCCTCCGCAGAAGGAGTTCGGCGGACTGCCGCACCCCACGATCCTTGCTGCGTGCGCACTGCTTGGCATCGACGAGGTCTACGCGGCCGGCGGAGCCCAGGCGCTCGCCATGTTCGCGTACGGCGCAGGGGAGTGCCGGGCGGTCAACCTGATCACCGGCCCCGGCAACATCTACGTCGCAGCCGCCAAACGTCACCTGCAGAGCATCGTGAGCATCGATGCGGAAGCCGGTCCCACCGAGATCGCAATCATCGCCGATGACACGGCCGACGCTGCGTTTGTCGCAGCTGACCTGATCAGCCAGGCAGAGCACGACCCGATGGCGGCCAGTGTCCTGATCACGGACAGCGAGGCCCTCGCCGGTCAGGTCGAGCTCGAGCTGGAGTCGCAGGTTGCTGTCGCCAAGCACGCCGAGCGCATTCGTACATCGCTCACGGGCCAGCAGTCGGCGACTGTCCTCGTACGCGATATCGACCAAGCTGTCGATGTCGCCAACGCGTACGCCGCCGAGCACCTCGAGATCCAGACGGCTGACGCCGACGCGGTGGCTGAACGCATCGTCAACGCAGGTGCCATCTTCGTCGGCTCCCACACTCCGGTGTCGCTCGGCGACTATGCGGCTGGCTCCAATCACGTTCTGCCGACCGCTGGCTGCGCCTGCCACTCGTCGGGCTTGTCGGTCCGCGCGTTCTGCCGCAACATGCACGTCGTCACCTACTCGGCCGATGCCCTGCGCGAGGTCGGCGATCACGTCGTTGCGCTCGCGGAGGCGGAGAATCTTCCGTCGCACGGCACTGCCGTGTCGATCCGCACCTCTCGGGACTCGTAGTCATGCCCGTTCCCGAGTGGGTGCCGATTCGTGACGACCTACGCGGCTACGAGCCGTACGGCGCGCCGCAGATCCCAGATGTCATCAACCTCAACGTCAACGAGAACCCCTACGCTCCCAGCGCTGAGGTTGCTGCTGACATTGCGGAAGCCGTTCGCATCGCTGCGGGCGGGCTCAATCGCTATCCCGACCGCGAGGCGACTGCATTGCGCACGGCCCTGGCGGGCTACCTCGGCCACGGCCTGACCGCTGATCGCGTGTGGGCGGCCAATGGCTCCAATGAGGTCATGTTGCAGGTCCTGCAGGCGTTTGGCGGCCCGGGACGCACGGCGCTGTCGTTTGCGCCGACGTACTCGATGTATCCCGAATACGCCCGCGACACCCACACGCGCTGGGTCACCGGGACACGCGAAGAAGATTTCACGATCGACCTCGACCGTGCACTCAAACTGATCGAGGCCGAGCAGCCCGATGTCGTCCTGTTGACGTCACCCAACAACCCGACAGGCACAGCGCTGCCGCTCGATGCTGTGCGAGCCGTCATGGAGGTTGCGCCGGGAGTTGTCGTGGTCGACGAGGCGTACGCGGAGTTCCGTCGCGCCGGCACGCCGACAGCGCTTGAAGTACTCGATGAATTCCCGCGCCTGTTGGTCTCACGCACGATGAGCAAGGCGTTCGCGCTCGCTGGAGGACGCCTCGGCTACGTCGCAGCAGATGCGGCCATCATCGATGCTCTTCGCATCGTCCGACTGCCGTATCACCTGTCCGCGGTCACACAGGCCGTCGCGATCACAGCGCTCGCCCACAGCGACGAATTGCTCGCACGAGTGGACGAAATCCGTACGTCCAGAGACGAGCTCGCAGCGTGGTTGAAGGACGAGGGTCACGAGGTGGCCGAGTCCGACGCGAACTTCATTCTGTTCGGCACTTTCGCCGATCGACACGCCATTTGGCAGGGCTTGGTCGACCGCGGCGTCCTGATACGGGAGACTGGACCTGAAGGATGGTTGCGCGTGTCAGTCGGCACGCCAGCCGAAAACGCCGTTTTCCGACAATCACTACAGGAGGTGACCCGATGACGCGCACTGCTCGAATCGAACGGAAGACCTCTGAGTCGCATGTCGTCGTCGAGGTTGATCTCGACGGAACTGGCGTCAGTGACATCTCGACAGGTGTGGGTTTTTACGACCACATGCTGACGGCTTTTTCGCGTCACTCGCTGATCGACCTGACCGTACGGTCTGAAGGCGACATCCACATCGACGCGCACCACACGGTCGAAGACACCGCGATCTGCTTGGGTCAGGCACTCCGCGAGGCACTCGGCGACAAGATCGGCATTCGCCGCTACGGCGACGCGCTCGTGCCGCTCGACGAGTCCATCGCGCAGGCGGTCGTCGACGTCTCAGGACGCCCTTACTTCGTGCACAGCGGTGAGCCTGATCGTCAGATCACGGCGATCATCGGTGGCCAGTACACCGGTGCGCTCACCGGACACGTCTTTGAGTCGATCGCGCACCACGCTGCGATCACGCTGCACGTACGCCTGCTGGACGGGCGCGATCCGCACCACATCGCGGAAGCGCAGTTCAAGGCCGTCGCACGTGCCCTGCGTGACGCTGTCGCGATCGATCCTCGCGAGTCAGGCATTCCGAGCACCAAGGGTGCGCTTTGACTGGTCGGCGCCCTCGCGTCGCTGTCCTTGACTACGGTTCCGGCAATCTTCGATCCGCCATGCGCGCGGTCGAACGTGCTGGAGCCGATGCCGAGCTGACAAGCGACGCGAAGGTGGCCGCTGAAGCGGACGGTTTGCTGGTGCCGGGCGTCGGCGCGTACGCGGCGTGCATGGCCGGTCTGGTCGGCGTCGACGGCGTTCGCATCATCGAGCGGCGCCTCATCGCGTCGCGTCCGGTCCTGGGCATCTGCGTCGGTATGCAGGTGCTGTTTGGCGAGGGCATCGAGCACGGCGTACGAACTGAGGGTTGCGGTGAGTGGCCCGGAGTCGTGGAGCGCCTGCAGGCACCGATCGTGCCGCACATGGGATGGAACACGGTTGAGCCGGGTGAGGGCACACAGATGTTCTCGGGCATCGAGGACGAGCGGTTCTACTTCGTGCATTCCTACGGGGTGCGGGACTGGGTTCTGTCGCAGCCGCCTGCCCTCAAGCCACCGGCAGTCACCTGGACCGACTACGGCAACGACCGCTTCGTTTCGGCGGTCGAGCACGGTCCGTTGTGGGCAACGCAGTTCCACCCGGAGAAGTCCGGCGACGCCGGTGCACAGCTGCTACGCAACTGGCTCGCAACTCTCTGAGCCCCCACCGATACGCTGCTCCGGTGACTCTCGAACTTCTTCCCGCCGTTGACGTTGCCGATGGCCAGGCCGTGCGCCTGGTTCAGGGTGAGCTCGGCAGCGAGACCTCCTACGGATCCCCGCTCGACGCTGCCCTTCAGTGGCAGACCGATGGCGCAGAGTGGATCCACCTCGTCGACCTCGACGCGGCCTTCGGCACCGGCTCCAACCGTGAACTGCTCGCCGACGTCGTCGGACGTCTCGACGTCAAAGTCGAGCTCTCGGGCGGTATCCGTGACGATGCGTCGCTCAAGGCGGCGCTTGCGACCGGTTGCACCCGCGTCAACCTCGGCACCGCTGCCCTCGAGGACCCGGAGTGGTGCGCCCAGGCGATCGCCACGTACGGCGACCAGATCGCCGTGGGACTCGACGTACGCGGTCACACACTTGCAGCCCGTGGTTGGACGCAGGAGGGTGGCAACCTGTTCGAGGTACTCGAGCGTCTGGAGCGTGACGGATGCGAGCGGTACGTCGTCACGGACGTGACCAAGGACGGCACCCTGACCGGCCCCAACCTCGAGCTACTCCGCCAGGTGTGTGCGGCGACCGACAAGCCTGTGGTGGCGTCCGGCGGTGTCTCCAGCCTTGATGACCTGCGAGCGATCGCCGGATTGACCGGAATCGGCGTCGAGGGCAGCATCGTCGGCAAAGCGCTGTATGCCGGTGCGTTCACGTTGCCGGAGGCGCTCACCGCTGTGAAAGAGGTCTAAACCGTGACGGCATCGGACGACATCTGGTCGACGTTCTCGGCTGATCCGCGGGTGTCGACAACGCTCAAGGCGACCGATGCTGACCGTGATGCCCTTGGTGCCGTCCTGCGGGAGGCCTTCGCTGACGGTCGCCTGACCTTGACTGAGTACGACAAGCGAGTCGATGTGGCGCTTGCAGTGGGCACGCTCGGCGAAGTGCACGAGCTCATTGCTGATCTGGTCGCTGCCGCTGACGACTTCACACCCAACCCCGTCGCGCTGGACGTACAGCCCAAAGCCGTCGTGAAGTACGGTCGCGAGCTCCGGAACGCGCGCAACCGCTTCCTGTTCCTGTCGATCGCCTCGACCACGGTCTGGCTGGCGACCAGCCTCGCCGGTGCTCCGTGGTGGGCGATCTGGCCAGTCATCCCAATCGCCGGCTCATGGCTGAGCTACAAGTCGACGCGCGACAACTCAGCGACTCGGATCAAGGACATCGCGGACAACATCGCCGAGACTCGCCGTACGACGCGCGACCTGGACTAGAACCAGCCCTGCGCAACTTCTTTCCAGAACTGAAAACCGCCGTAGACGGTGAGACCAAGCAACGCCGCGGCAAACACGAAGCCGGCAAACACGCCGATCACGACGCCGCCACTGGGCATGCTGTCGTCACGCATGACTGGCGGCAGAGGGATCCGTTGCATGTGCAGCGCGAGGTGCTGTTGATCGCAGTAGCGAAAAGCGAGCTCTTCGCCGCTCACAAGTTCGCTCGGCCGGTCGTCCCACTCGTCTGTATCGACTCGTCGATGGACGCCCACGATGAGCGGCGTATCCGTGCGGGTATCGATGGCAGCGCGACAGTAGTCGCACAGGTATGCGCTCGTCACTCGGTCAGCAGCCGCTGCGCATGAGCTCAGGCGCGTTGCCCGAGGTGACCTCCATGAACGTCACCTTGGAGACCGGCCTGACCGAGTCGACCGTGGTGTCGCCGAACAGGAACCCGATGTGATCGTCGCCGAGGGTGTGGATCACGCCAGCCTGACCAAAGCCGAGTTCGGCAGGTTCTGACACCTCGGGGTAGGCGGCCTGGATTTCAGCGAGCGTGCTGCCGACACCGACACCGGCCGAGGTCTTGGGGCCGCCCTCGCGCACACCGAGCGACGTGATGGTGCCGTCCTCGTCGGTGAGTACGTCGACACCGTCGTACTGCTTCTTCCATTGCAGCTCGAAGGTGCATCCCGCGACGCCCTTGACGTCGGCATCGAACATCCCTGTCGCGACGGCTTGTTCCTTGGTGATGCCGACGCTGACTCCGCCAATGCTGCCTGGACGTACTACGAACTCTGCCGCTTCGGGCGGAGCTGTCGTGGTCGCAGCCGTAGCGCTCGGTGTGGACGTTGTTTCTGAAGCGGTCGGCTCGTCAGAACCGCCGCAGCCAGCCAAAACCAGGATCAGTGCAGCGGCCCCCGCCAATGAGCTCCGCATCAGCAACCGTCCCGGATCAGCTCTGGCTTGTCACCCTTGGTGACCTCCATGAAAATCACCTTCGATGAGTTTGTCGCATCGAAAGCGTTCTCGTTGTACAGGAATCCGAGATAGCGGTCGCCAACGACGACGTAGTTCCCGGACTGGTCGAACCCTGCCTCTTCGACCAGAGTGAGGTCTTCGTACGCAGCCTTGACCTGGCTGAGAGTGCTGCCGACGCCGATGCCTTCCGCCGTCTTGGGGCTGGATTCGCTGATGCCCATCGACGCGATCTTGTCGGAGTCGTCCACGAATACATCGAGACCGGTGCCGAAGGACGGTTTCCATTCCAGCGGGGAGACCCCGCGACAGTCGTCGGGTCCGTGATCCACGTCAACGTTGAACTGTCCGGTGGCGGCGGCCTGAGCCTTCGACATACCGACCTTGGCCGCGCCAACACGACCGGGCGCCACAACGAACGGATCCTCGGCCGGCTCAGATTCGGTCGGTGTTGTGGCGGTGACCGTCGTCGCGCTTGGGGTGGGTGTCGCCGTCGCCTCGGGGGTGTCGTCGTCGCCACCGCGGTTGAGGGCGAACACCAGGACTAGTCCGAAGACCAGAAGCATCGCAATCGCGGCCAGAGTGTGTTTAGCGTTCCATCCAGTCAACATGCGTCGATGCTAGTGAAAATACGGTCCGAGCGGGCAGATACGCTCGTCGGGTGAGTCTTGCCGTTCGTGTGATCCCGTGCCTGGACGTCGACAACGGCCGAGTCGTCAAGGGCGTCAACTTCGTCGATCTGCGCGATGCGGGTGATCCCGTCGAGATGGCCAAGGTCTACGACAGCGAGGGCGCCGACGAGCTGACGTTCCTCGACATCACGGCATCCTCCGACAGCCGCTCGACCACGTACGACGTGGTGGGCCGCACGGCAGACGAGGTTTTCATCCCGCTGACAGTAGGCGGTGGCGTACGCACGCCTGACGACGTCGACCGACTCCTGCGCGCCGGAGCCGACAAGGTCGCGATCAACACGGCCGCTATCGCCCGGCCTGAGGTGGTCGCCGAGATCGCTCAGCGGTTTGGCAACCAGGTGCTGGTGTTGAGTGTCGACGCGCGACGCAGTCCTGATCAGCCAAGCGGCTATGAGGTCACGACTCACGGCGGTCGTACGTCCGCTGGGCTCGATGCTGTGGAGTGGGCTCGTACTGCCTCCGAGATGGGGGCTGGCGAGATCCTGCTCAACTCGATGGACGCCGACGGAACAAAGAATGGCTTCGACCTGGAAATGATTCGGGCGGTCCGCAGCGTTACACAGGTGCCACTGATTGCGAGTGGCGGCGCCGGCCGGCTCGAGCACTTCCCGCAGGCCATTGATGCCGGTGCTGACGCCGTGCTCGCCGCGAGTGTTTTCCACTTCGGCGAGCTGACCATCAGACAGGTGAAAGAGACGTTGCAAGCAGCCGGTCATAGTGTCCGATAGCACGACCGAGACGCCCGACGGCGATCTTGGGTCTGACGACCACAGCCGCATCACGAGGCGGGGCGTGAGCCTGCTCGGACGCGGCATCCGTGACGAGAAGTTCCTGTTCTCGATCTCGGTGATCGGATCGTTGGTCTTCGGCGCTATGACCGTGGCCGACGCCTGGGTGCTCGGATGGGCGACGGACCACGTCATTCGCCCATCGTTTGCGCGTGGAGACGTTGCCGAGGGCGCGCTCTTCGCGGCGATCGCACTGTTCATGGCGGTAGCCATCCTGCGTGCGCTCGGCGTGATCGGTCGACGCTTGATCGGCGGCATCGTCTACTACCGACTCGTTGCCACCTACCGCCGCAAGGTCACCCGCAAATACCTCGCGCTGCCCATGTCGTGGCACCACCGCCATCCCACGGGGCAGCTGCTCTCCAACGCCAACGCCGACGTCGAAGCAGCCTGGGCGGTGTTCATGCCATTGCCGATGGCGATCGGCGTCATCGCGATGCTGGTTGCCGCGATTGTCGCGATGCTCGCTGCCGATGTCGTTCTGACGCTCGTCGGTCTGGTCGTGTTCCCGGCGTTGTTCTTGATCAACGTCTACTACCAACGCTGGCTGTCGCCCAAGGTCGCGCACGCGCAGTCGCTGCGCGGAGCCGTCAGCGCTGTGGCGCATGAGTCTTTTGACGGCGCGATGGTCGTGAAGTCGCTGGGCCGTGAGTCCGATGAGACTGAGCGATTCAAGCGCGTCACCGAAGAACTGCGCGACGCCAACATCGAGGCTGGCCGCATTCGCAGCATGTTCGATCCATTGCTTGAGGCGCTGCCTAGTTTCGGGATTCTGCTGGTCATCGTTCTCGGTGTTGGGCGCGTCGCCAGCGGCGCTGCCGATCCGGGTGACGTTGTCTCGGTGGCCTACCTGTTCACGGTCGTGGCGTTCCCCGTACGTGCCATCGGCTGGGTACTGGGTGAGCTTCCGCGCAGTGTGGTCGGCTGGAATCGCGTCGAGTCAGTACTCGACGAGCGCGGCTCAATGTCGTACGGCGACGACTCGCTTCCTGGCTCAGGTCCGGTTGCACTCGACGTACAGAGCGTGTCCTTCCAGTTCGCGGATACCGATCGTGACGTGCTCAAGGGGATCGATCTCGAAGTCGAACCCGGCAAGGTTGTCGCTGTGGTTGGCGCCACCGGCAGCGGCAAGAGCACGCTGACCTCACTTCTGACGCGGCTCGTCGATCCCAACGCCGGCACGATCTCGGTCGACGGTGTCGACATCCGTGAGCTCACGCACGACGAGCTGGCCCGCGCGATCGCAGTCGTCCCGCAGGGCACCTTCCTGTTCGACGACAGCGTTCGAGCCAACGTCACGCTGGGCGGTGACTACACCGACGAGGACGTATGGGCCGCACTGCGGACCGTGCAGGCCGATCGATTCGTCTCGGCGCTACCGCGGGGCCTGGACAGCGAGCTGGGGGAGCGCGGCACGACCTTGTCGGGCGGCCAACGCCAGCGCCTGTCGCTGGCCCGCGCGCTCGTCCGCAATCCGCGACTTCTGGTGATGGACGATGCGACCAGCGCAGTTGACCCCGAGGTCGAGCAGCGCATCCTCAAGGCACTCGCGGTGCACACGTCAGATGCCGACGGTCCCACCGTGCTCGTGGTGGCCTACCGCAAGGCGACTATCGCATTGGCCGATGAGGTCGTGTTCCTCGACGACGGTGTCATCGCGGAGCGAGGCAGTCACGACGAGCTGATCGCGCGTTCGGCCGACTACCGCAACCTCGTCAACGCCTACGACCAGGCGAGGGAGGCACTGTCATGAGCGAAATCACCGCTGAGGCAGATCGCCTGACCGGTATGGCGATTGTCCGTCGCGGGCTCTCCCTGTCACCGGCGATCAAGGACGGACTTGGCCTGACGTTGGTGCTCGCGATGCTGAGTACGATCGGCGGCTCGGTCGTCCCGATCCTGATCCAGGTCACTGTCGACTCTGGCTTAGGTGATGGTGGCGAGACACGGTTGAGCGACGTCGCCTGGTACCTCGCTGGTGCCGCGCTTTTGATCGTCGTGACGGGTCTGATCGCCTACTGGATGCGCGTACGCCTGTTCGTCGCGAGCGAAACTGGACTGGCACAGATGCGCGTCGACGCGTTCCGCCACGTTCACGACCTGTCGATGCTGACGCAGAATGCTGAACGTCGCGGAGTCCTCGTATCGCGGGTGACCTCCGACATCGACCAGATCTCACAGTTCTTGCAGTTCACCGGAATCATGCTGGTCGTCAGCGTCGGTCAGATCATCGTCGCGACCGCGATCATGGCCTATTACTCGTGGCAGCTCACCGTCGTGGTGCTCGTGACGTTCCTGCCGCTGTTCATCAGTCTCAAGTGGTTCGCCGATCGGTTGAGCCGTGCATACGACATCGTTCGCCGGACGGTCGGCGAGATGCTGGCCGTCATCGCCGAGCCCGTCGTTGGTGCATCAGTGGTTCGTGCCTACGCGATCGAACGCCGTACGCAGGAGCGCGTTGATGCCGGCATCAAAGGCAACCTCGACGCCAACGTCAAAGCTCAGCGCCTCGTTGCCGTCACCTTCGCCTCCGCAGGTCTTGCTGGCGGACTCGCCAACGCTGGAGTCATCGCCTTCGGCGTGATCCTCGGCGTACGCGGCGACCTGTCAATCGGCACCGTGATCGCGTTCGCATTCCTCGTGGGTTTGCTCGTCGGACCGGTGCAGATGGCAACACAGGTGTTGACCGACGCGCAGAACGCCATCGCGTCCTGGCGTCGTGTCATCGAGCTGCTCGACACGCCCGCAGACGTCGTCGATCCGGGCAACACCGGCGTCTCGCTTCCCGGCGGCACGCTGGGAGCTCACTTCGACACGGTGACGTTTGCCTACCCGGATGGTCCCGACGTACTCAAGGGCATCGAAGTCACCATCGAGCCCGAGCAGCGCGTGGCCATTGTCGGTGAGACCGGATCGGGCAAGACGACGTTTGCCAAGTTGCTCACGAGGCTGATGGATCCGACGACAGGTTCCGTCAGACTCGGCACTCCGTCAGGGGAGTGGCAGGACATCAGCACGGTCTCTTTTGAGGAACTGCGCAAACACATCCTGATGGTGCCGCAGGAAGGGTTCCTGTTCGACGCCACGCTTCGCGCCAATCTCCTCTACGGCAAGCAGGACGCCACGGACGCCGAGCTCAGTGACGTCATCAATGACCTGGGTCTCGCCGATTGGTACGCGACCCTGCCGCGCGGGCTCGACAGCGAGGTCGGTCAGCGAGGCGAGTCGTTGTCCGCTGGCGAACGCCAGCTCGTCGCGCTCGTACGTTCGGCCTTGGCCAATCCCGATTTCATCGTGCTCGACGAAGCGACGAGCGCGGTCGATCCGCAGACCGAGCTCCGCGCGACCCGCGCCCTCGACCGACTGCTCGAAGGTCGTACCAGCGTGACCATCGCCCACCGACTCTCGACGGCAGAGAACGCCGATCGGGTCCTGGTGTTCGACGCCGGCCAGCTGGTCGAGGACGGTACCCATGCTCAGCTCGTCACGGCGGGCGGCGTCTACGAACGCCTTCACGCGAGCTGGATCGCGCAGGCATCACTTGCCTCGCACACCGCTGTCGAGCCCGCCTGACAGACTGGACACCGTGAGCTCCCTTGATCCAGCCATCGCTTCGCGCCTCAAGCGCGATGCAGATGGCCTTGTGCCCGCAGTCGTCCAGGATGCCGAGAGCCATGACGTGCTCATGGTCGGCTGGATGGATGATGAGGCACTGCATCGCACCCTGACAACGGGGCGCGGCACCTTCTGGAGCCGCAGCCGACAGGACTACTGGGTCAAGGGCGAGACGTCAGGCAATACCCAGGCAGTTCGCGAGGTGCGCCTCGACTGTGACGGCGACACGCTTCTCGTGATCGTCGATCAGACCGGCCCTGCCTGTCACACGGGAGACCGCACCTGTTTCGACGCGGACCAGTTGTTGTGACTCCGCGACGCCTCTACGCACCGGTCGTGCTCGGCACGCTGGCTGCCGGGGGACTGGCGTTCTGGGCGCTCGGCCGCACCTGGGCCGACTCAAAGGTTGTGGCCGAAGGACTGACGACCGACAAAGTCTCGGCGACTGGCTCGGACGCGCACCCTCTCGCCTCAGCATTGGCCTTGGTCATCATCGCTTCAGCGCTGGCGATCTTGGCGGCGTCGAAGCGCATACGCCGCGTGGTCGGCATCTTCACCGTGCTCGTGGCCCTCGTGGGGATCGCGATCATTGTCATGGGCGGTGATGCGTTGGACGACACGCTGACTGCTGCGGTCGAGAAGTCGCCGGCCTTCACGGGTGACAACCACCCCGACACGGTCCGTGAGGCGGCGTGGTCGCTCCTTGCCATAGCGGCATTCGTTCTGGCCGCGATTCTCGGTGCCATCACGGCACGCTTGGCCCCGCTCTGGCCGACGATGAGTAGCCGCTACGACGCGCCTCCCGTACGCCCGAGCGCCCAGCAAACTCAGGATGACCACGACATGTGGAAGGCATTGGATGAGGGTCGGGATCCGACCCAGTAGTCTGAGCCAAGTTCACGACTCACGAGGAGAATCATGCACGGATCATCGCCCGCCGCCTGGACCGCAGTTCTGTTGTGTCTTGTCGGCATCACCATCGGCGGAGTCGCGTTGGTCCCCGATCCCAACTGGGTCCTGTTCACGATCGGTTGCGCCATTACATTGCTGTCCGGCCTCGTGGGCAAGGCAATGGCAGCTGCTGGCTACGGAGTAGACCGCGCGGCCGAACACCACTGACTCCTGCACGATTCGTCATCCGAAGCGAGAAGGGCGAGATCATGACCCAGCCACCGGAGTACCCCGCTTACCCAGGTCCTGAGCAGCCGACGGTTCCTCCTCCGGCTGGAGGTCAAGTTCCTCCGCCCCCTGGCTATCAGCCCCCTCCGCCTCCGGGCTATCAGCCGCCCCCGCAGCAGACGTACGGTGTCACGCCGCAGGCTTCCCCGTGGGGTGAGTACGCCGGCTGGTGGTCACGCGTGGGTGCGAGCATCCTGGACGGGCTCATCGGCATGGTCATCGGCATCGTGCCGATCGCCATCGGAACCATCTTGGCGTTCAAGGACGTTGAGACCGATCCATTGACTGACGAGATCACCGGAGGCGTGGACCCACTGGGCATCGTGATCCTGGGTCTCGGCATCCTGGCCGTACTCGCGTTCGGCCTCTGGAACACCGTGTTCCGACAGGGCCGCAAGGGCCAGACCGTCGGCAAGTCGATGCTCGGAATCCAGGTCGTGAAGGCCGACACCGGGCAGTTCCTCGGTGCTGGCATGGCATTCCTGCGCTGGATCCTCAGCTCGATTCTTGGCCAGGCCTGCTTCCTCAACTACCTGTGGCCGCTCTGGGACAAGAAGCACCAGACGTGGCACGACATGATCGTCAGCTCGGTCGTCGTCAAGAAGTGAGTTCCTCGATGGCCTCGGTCACGCGGCGCGCGTCGCTGCGTGATCCGGCCATCGCTGGCGCTGTCGGGCTTGGCGCGTTCACGCTGCTGCATTTCCACGACCCGCACGGCTCAGGTTCGTACGGCTTCTGCCCGTTCCTCGAGCTGACCGGTCGCCCCTGCCCGGGCTGTGGTGGCTTGCGTGCCATCAACAACCTCACCCGCGGGGATTTCGTCGGTGCTGTCAGCAGCAACGTAATGGCCGTAGCGCTCGTTGGAGTGCTGGCTGTGGCTTGGGTGCTCTGGGTCGTTAGACGACTGCGCGGCCGCGACGGTCCGATGATCGTCCTGTCGACGCGGATCGGGATCGTCGTGCTCGCTGCGTTCGTGGTGTTCGGAGTCGTGCGCAATTTGCCGTTCGGCTCCTGGCTCATGCCTTAGGGCAGAACCAGCGTCAGCACCAGGAGGAAGAGCGTGGTGGCTCCAGCAGTGAGCCCCGCGATCGCAACAGTGTCGCCTCGTTCGGAACCACGGGACAGTTTGATCTCGCGACGACCGTGCACGCCGGTCGTGACGGCGGGGACACCCAGGGCAAATGCACCAAACGGGAACACCCACAGCACTAGAAACGCTCCGAAGCCGCAGATCACGCTGTAGATCGCCTTGCGGTTGACCGGACGGCGATCACCGCCAGCTGGTGGATCCGACGACGGCACAGGTTCAGACGTCACGGAACTACCGACTGCCCACGCAACACCTCGTACGCGTTGTGACCCGAGGACGTCATGCCGCGAGCATAGTGATCGGTTTGAAACCCGGAGATTCGCGTCAGCTGTACGAGAAGTTTCCCGTAGCGAACAAGATGACGCTGATGACACCGAAGACAATCGCAATGATGCCGAGGATGACGCCGGCCTTGGCCATGCCCTCGCCAGTCTGCGTGCCGCCGGACGCCGCGATCTCCTGCTTCGCCTGGTTGCCCAGGATCAATGCGGGGATACCGGCGAGGAAGCCGCAGCAGACGATGCCGACGATTCCGAGGATCATCGACCAGAGTGCCTTCTTGTTCTGCTGGGGAATTCCTCCGTACCCACCGGGAGCCGGTGCGCCAGGCGGCGGAGGCGGCGGGGTGTATGAGCCTTCGGGCGGCGGTGGGACCGATCCGTAGCTGGGCAGGCCGCTCGTGGTCTGGTTCTGGTCATCGTTGGTCGTCATGACGCGAGCATAGTGATTCGTGGCCGATCCGAAACCCTGCTGTGATGGTCAGCCGACGGTGATGTTCCCGGTGATCGAGCCGTCGATGGCGAAGACGATGATCATGGCGATCGCGGCCAGGGCGGCGATCGCGCCGGTCACGATGCCGGCTGTTGCCATGCCGGAGCCGGTCTGGATTCCGTTCGATGCCTGGATCTCGCTGCGCCCGATGATGCCCAGAACGATTGCAGGAATGCCGAGGAAGCCTCCGATGGTGCAGCACAGGCCGAGGAGGCCGACGATACCCAGAACTAGCGACCACGACGCCTTCTTGTTCTGCATGAACACGGCGTCGGACGCGGAGGGCGTACCGGGAGTCCGCGGCGGAACCGATCCGTAGTCGGGAAGCTCGCCAGGAGTCGGCTGGTCGTCGCTTGTGGTCATGCGCAAAGAGTAGTGATCATGTGTGTGTGGGAACCCCGAACTGGCATGCCGATCCAGCGGGTCTACTCTTGAAATGCGAACGCCAACGGTCGAAGGGGAGGTTCCATGTCGGTGCTCGATGACATCCTCGCCGGCGCGGCTGAGGACCTCCAGCAACGCATGGAGCAGACGTCGCTCGACGATCTCAAGCAGCAAGCCTCGCGCCAGCACCCTGCACTCGACCCCATGCCGGCTTTCCGTGCCGATGGCGTGTCAGTCATCGCCGAGGTCAAACGGTCGAGCCCGAGCAAGGGGCCACTCGCCACGATCAAGGATCCAGCAGCACTCGCGGCCGACTATGCCGCCGGTGGAGCAGCCGCAATCAGCGTGCTCACGGAGCAGCGCCGATTTGGTGGGACGCTCGACGATCTGCGTGCCGTACGCGGGACTGTTGACATCCCAGTGCTCCGCAAAGACTTCATCACGACCTCCTACCAGCTCTGGGAAGCCCGGGCAGCGGGTGCAGACATGGCTCTGCTCATCGTCGCCGCGCTGGAGCAGACGGTTCTGGAAAGCTTGATCGAACGCGCCACCTCGATTGGACTGACGCCGCTCGTGGAGGTCCACGACGAAGAAGAGGTCGATCGCGCAGTCGATGCCGGAGCCACACTGATCGGCGTCAACGCTCGCAACCTCAAGACTCTCGAGATCGACATGCGTACGTTCGAGCGCCTCTCGCCCCGACTTCCCGACACTGTGGTCAAGGTTGCCGAGTCCGGCGTACGCGGTCCGCATGACGTCATCGAGTACGCCAAATGGGGTGCTCATGTCGTGCTGGTCGGCGAAACGCTCGTCCGTGATGACGACCCGCGTGCCAGCGTTGCCGACCTCGTGGCCGCAGGTGCGCACCCCGCCTTGCAGCACCGTTGGTAAGGGTCAGACGCCTTACCCGACCCCACGGCCCCTGCTCCCTGAAAGCACACCCATGACCTACAACCAGCCTGACGCAACGGGACACTTCGGTACATTCGGCGGCCGCTTCATGCCTGAAGCGCTGATCGCACCGCTCGACGAGCTGTCCGAAGCCTGGATCGATGCCAAGGCCGATCCGGTGTTCATGACCGAGCTCAATCGCATGATGCGCGAATACGCCAATGTGCCGAGCCCGCTCTATGAAGCACACCGGTTCTCCGAGGCAGCCGGCGCACGCATCCTGCTCAAGCGCGAGGACCTCAACCACACCGGCGCCCACAAGATCCGAAACGTTCTCGGCCAAGCTCTGCTCGCCAAGCGCATCGGCAAGCCGCGTGCCATCGCCGAGACCGGGGCCGGCCAGCACGGCGTCGCCTCTGCGACCGCGTGTGCGTACCTCGACCTCGAATGCACCGTCTACATGGGCGAGGTTGACACCGAGCGTCAGGCGCTCAATGTTGCGCGTATGCAGATGCTGGGCGCCGAAGTCGTATCTGTGACGAGCGGCAGCCGTACGTTGAAGGACGCCATCAACGAGGCGCTGCGCGATTGGGTTGCCAGCGTCGACACGACGTCCTACCTGTTCGGCACCGCAGCCGGGCCTCACCCATTCCCGAGCATGGTTCGCGATCTAACCCGAGGAATCGGCGACGAGGCGCGAGCCCAGGTGCTGGCGCTGACCGGCAAGCTCCCAGACGCTGCCGTCGCCTGTGTGGGTGGCGGGTCCAACGCGATCGGCCTGTTCACTGCGTTCGTCGACGACGAGGATGTCAGGCTTGTCGGTGTCGAAGCCGGCGGAGACGGAGTTGAGACCGGTAGGCACGCAGCGACCATCACCGGAGGCGATGTCGGTGTGCTGCACGGAGCCCGCTCATACCTCCTTCAGGACGAGGACGGCCAGACCATCGAGTCGCACTCGATCTCGGCAGGACTCGACTATCCAGGCGTCGGTCCCGAGCACTCCTACCTCGCCTCGATCGGTAGGGCCTCGTACCGGCCGGCCACTGACGCGGAGGCGATGTCGGCCTTCGACCTGCTCTGCAAGACCGAGGGCATCATCCCGGCGATCGAGTCGGCACACGCACTCGCTGGAGCGCTCGAGCTGGCCAAAGAGCTCGGGTCGGACTCGACGATTCTGGTCAACCTGTCCGGCCGCGGCGACAAGGACGCACACACCGCCGCCCAGTACTTCGGACTCCTCAAATGAGCGCGATCGCTGAGCTCTTCGAGCGCACACGTGCCGAGAACCGTGCTGCTCTCGTCGGCTATCTGCCTGCGGGATTCCCGAACAAGTCAGCGTCGATCGCGGCCATCGAGGCCATGGTCGAAGGTGGCGTCGACCTCGTTGAGGTCGGGCTGCCGTACAGCGACCCCGTCATGGACGGTCCAGTCATTCAGGCCGCCGCCGATCAGGCACTGACCGCCGGTACGCGACCCGCGGACGTGCTCGACGTGGTCCGCGCGAGCGCCGCCACCGGCGCACCAACCGTGATCATGACCTACTGGAACCCGGTCGAGCGCTATGGCGTGGACCGGTTTGCGGCTGATCTGGCCGCTGCTGGAGGGTCAGGCCTCATCACGCCTGACCTGACGCCCGACGAAGCTGGCGAGTGGATCGACGCCTCGACCAAGCACGGGCTCGACCGCATCTTCCTTGTCGCACCATCGTCGACTGACGCGCGGCTTGCCATGACGGCGGATGCGGCGAGCGGTTTCATCTATGCCGCAGCTGTCATGGGCGTCACCGGCGCACGCGAGCAGACCAGCACTCTGGGACCCGAACTCGTCGCGCGTACCCGCAAGGTGACCGACAAGCCGATCGGTGTCGGCATCGGTGTTAGCAACGGAGCGCAGGCGCACGATGTCGCCGAGTTCGCTGACGCCGTGATAGTTGGGTCCGCCCTCGTACGCTGCCTGTTGGATGCGCCAGACGAGGCCGCCGGACTCGACGCGATCCGCACACTTGCTCGCGACCTTCGCGCAGGTGTCGAGAGGAACTGAACGTGCACAGCATCGCGACCTTCATCCCGAGCCCGTCCAATGGCGTCTGGCACCTCGGCCCGCTTCCGCTGCGGGCGTACGCGCTCGGGATCATCATCGGCGCGATGATGGCGATCTGGATTGGTGAGCGACGGTTCACAGCCCGTGGTGGCCGAGAAGGTCTGATCAGCGATGTCGCGATCTGGGCGATTCCGTTCGGCATCGTCGGCGCCCGGATCTATCACGTCATCACCGACCCGGAGCTGTACTTCGGCGACGGTCGCAACGTCATCGACGCGGTCAAGATCTGGCAGGGCGGACTCGGCATCTGGGGTGCAATCGCCGGTGGCGCCGTGGGCGCCCTCATCGCCTGCCGTCGCTACGGAGTCTCATTCTCGTCCGTGGCAGGCGCCCTTGCTCCCGGGCTGCTCGTGGCGCAGGCAATTGGCCGCATTGGCAACTACTTCAACCAAGAGCTCTTCGGGAAGCCGACCACCAAGCCGTGGGGACTCGAAATCGATGCGATCAACCGTCCCGATGGCTACGCACAGTTCGCGACTTTCCACCCGACGTTCCTGTACGAACTGCTCTGGAACCTTGCCGCTGCTGCACTTCTCATTGCGATCGATCGCAAGTTCAAGCTGACCGGTGATCGGGCATTCGCGCTCTACGTGATGCTCTACACCGCTGGACGATTCTGGATCGAGCAGCTGCGCATCGATCCGGTGAACGACCTCGGTCCGTTCCGCCTCAACGTGTGGACGTCGATCGTCTTGTTCGTGCTCGCGACCGCGTACTTTGTGGCCACTCGCAACCGAACGCGCGTTGACGAACCAGCGACGCCGGAGCCCGCTGAATCGGAGTAGGCCAGCCTGACCTTCGGTGACGGGGGAGGCCCGCGCGTCGTACGGTCGCTCCATGTCTGAGACTGCACTGCCCGACCCGGATGAAATCGACCACGAGCACCCTGACGTCACGGGTGGCTGGCTTCGGCCAGCCGTTTTTGGGGCAATGGATGGATTGGTCTCGAACTTCGCGTTGATCATGGGCGTTGTCGGCGGGTCGAACGCCGATGACACCAAGCCGATCGTGCTGGCGGGCCTGGCTGGTCTTGCGGCTGGCTCGTTCTCCATGGCAGCGGGGGAGTACACCTCGGTGGCCAGCCAGTCGGAGTTCGCATTGGCCCAGGTCGAGATCGAGCGCGACGAGATCCTGGCAAACAAGCGAGGCGAGACGGCCGAGCTGGCTGCCATGTTCGTGGAGAAGGGTGTCGACGAAGAGACCGCACGCGACATGGCTGCCCAGATCCACGAAGATCCCGAGAAAGCTGTACGCGTCCATGCCCGCGAAGAGTTCGGCGTCGACGTCGACGATCTGGCCTCCCCGATGCTCGCGGCCGTGTCCTCCTTCCTCGCGTTCGCTTTCGGCGCGATGATCCCGTTGCTGCCGTACCTGCTCGGCGTCGAGTCGCCGTGGCTGGCGATCGCCCTGTCATTGGTGGGTCTTTTTGCCTGCGGTGCCGTGGTGACACGACTGACCGCTCGCTCATGGATGTTCGGCGGCGTACGACAACTTCTGCTGGGTGGTACCGCGGCGGGACTCACGTACCTCGTCGGCGAGGCGGTCGGTCGCAGTCTCGCGTAGCCGAGATGTGTAAACTGATGATGCTGTCCGAGGCCAACGTCGTCCCCGGTGTGTTAGTTCCATCTGTGATGACGTGAGAAGGGCCCAAGCATGAGCTTCAAGAGTTTTTCTGTCACGCCCCCCGCGCAAGGTCTGTACGACCCGAGCAATGAGCACGACGCCTGTGGCGTTGCCTTCGTCGCGACGCTGACCGGTGTCGCGAGCAACGACATCGTCGTCAAGGGTCTGACGGCGCTGCGCAACCTTGATCACCGCGGAGCAGTAGGCGGCGAGCCCGACTCGGGCGACGGCGCCGGCATTCTGATCCAGGTCCCCGACAAGTTCTTGCGCGCCGTCGGTGGAGTCGAGCTGCCCGAGCTGGGCTCGTACGCAGCCGGTATGGCGTTCCTGCCGCTTGACGAGAAGGCTGCCGCTGCGGCGAAGCTCCGTATCGAGGCAATCGCTGTCGAAGAGGGCCTGACAGTCCTGGGCTGGCGCGAAGTGCCGGTCAACCCCGACATCCTGGGCAACATGGCGCGCGGTGCGATGCCGTCGTTCCAGCTGATGTTTGTGGAGGGCAAGAAGCTCTCGGGCCTTGAGCTCGACCGTGTCGCGTTCTGCCTGCGCAAGCGTGCCGAGCATGAGCTCGACGTCTACTTCCCGTCGCTGTCGAGCCGCACGCTGATCTACAAGGGCATGCTCACGACCGAGCAGCTGGAGAACTTCTTCCCCGACCTCAGCGACGAACGTATGGAGTCGGCACTGGCGATCGTCCACAGCCGCTTCTCGACCAACACGTTCCCGAGCTGGCCGCTGGCGCACCCGTTCCGATTCATCGCGCACAACGGTGAGATCAACACGGCGCGCGGCAACCGCAACTGGATGCGTGCACGTGAGGCGCTGCTCGAAAGTGACCTGATCCCGGGTGACTTGAGCCGTCTGTACCCCATCTGCGACCCCGATGGCAGCGACACGGCCTCGTTCGACGAGGTCCTTGAGCTGCTGCACCTTGGCGGCCGTTCGCTCCCGCACGCCGTGATGATGATGATCCCGGAGGCCTGGGAGAACAACACCGACATGGAAGAGGCGCGTCGCGCGTTCTACGAGTTCCACTCCTCAGTGATGGAGCCGTGGGACGGACCTGCCTGCGTGACCTTCAGCGACGGCAACCAGATCGGCGCCGTGCTCGACCGCAACGGCCTGCGTCCCGGTCGCTACTGGGTGACCGAGGACGGCCTCGTCGTGCTCGCTTCCGAAGCTGGCGTCCTCGACATCGACCAGAGCACGATCACCCGCAAGGGTCGTCTCGAGCCGGGCAAGATGTTCCTCCTCGACCTCAATGAGCACCGCATCATCGAGGACCACGAGATCAAGAACACCCTCGCCAGTGAGCACCCATATGACGAGTGGCTCTACAGCGGACTGGTCCGCTTCGAGGACCTGCCTGACCTCGAGCACATCGTTCACACTCACTCCTCGGTCACCCGACGCCAGCAGGTGTTCGGCTACACCGAAGAAGAACTCCGCCTCCTGATCGCGCCCATCGCGCGCTCCGGCGGCGAGGCGATCGGCTCCATGGGCACTGACACGCCCATTGCAGCAATTTCCGACCGACCGCGCCTGCTCTTCGACTACTTCTCGCAGCTGTTTGCGCAGGTCACCAACCCGCCGCTTGACGCAATCCGTGAAGAGGTCGTCACCTCTTTGGCCGGCACGATCGGTCCCGAGAGGAACCTCCTCGCGCCCGGTGCGGCGTCCTGTCGCATGCTTCAGCTGCCGTTCCCGGTGGTCGACAACGACGAGCTCGCCAAGATCCGGCACATGAACAAGGACGGCGACATGCCGGGCTTCTCCGTGCACGTCGTTCGCGGCCTGTACGACGTCCACGGCGGCGGAGCTGCGCTCAAGGCGCGTCTTGAGGAGATCTGTGCCGACGTGTCGGCCGCGATCGCCGAAGGTGCGCGCATCATCGTCCTCTCGGACCGTCACTCCAACTCGGACCTCGCTCCGATCCCGTCCCTGCTGCTCACGGGCGCGGTGCACCACCACATGGTGCGCGAGCGTTTGCGTACGCAGGCCGGTCTCATCGTTGAGTCCGGTGACGTACGCGAGGTGCACCACGTCGCTCTGCTCATCGGCTACGGCGCGACTGCGGTCAACCCTTACCTCGCGCTCGAGTCGGCAGAGGACCTCGCTCGCGAGCGGATCTTCGTCGAGGGCGTTGCACCTGCTCAGGCCGTACGCAACCTCGCGTACGGGCTCGGCAAGGGCGTGCTCAAGGTCATGAGCAAGATGGGCGTCTCGACCGTTGCGTCCTACACCGGCGCCCAGATCTTCGAGGCCGTCGGCCTGTCGCACGAGATCATCGGCGACTACTTCACCGGTACGTCGTCCAAGCTCGGCGGTGCCGGCCTCGACGTGATCGCCGACGAGGTGCGTTCGCGTCACATCAAGGCCTACCCGACCAGCGGCATCGCCGGTCCGCGTCGTCAGCTCGAGATCGGCGGCGAGTACCAGTGGCGCCGCGAAGGCCCCGAGCACCTGTTCGACCCCGAGACCGTGTTCCGTCTGCAGCACTCCACACGTACGGGCTCGTACGAGATCTTCAAGCAGTACACGTCTCGTGTCGACGACCAGTCCGAGCGACTGATGACACTGCGTGGACTGTTCGAGTTCAAGGCAGGGGAGCGTGCTCCGATCTCGATCGACGAGGTCGAGCCGGTTTCCGAGATCGTCAAGCGTTTCTCGACTGGTGCGATGTCGTACGGCTCCATCAGCCAGGAGGCTCACGAGACGCTCGCCGTTGCGATGAACCAGCTCGGTGGCAAGTCCAACACCGGTGAAGGTGGCGAAGACCCCGACCGTCTGTACGACCCGGCGCGTCGTTCGTCGATCAAGCAGGTCGCCTCGGGACGCTTCGGCGTGACGTCGGAGTACCTCACCAACTCCGACGACATCCAGATCAAGATGGCGCAGGGTGCCAAGCCCGGCGAGGGCGGCCAGCTGCCCGGACCCAAGGTCTACCCCTGGGTGGCCAAGACGCGTCACTCGACGCCTGGCGTGGGGCTGATCTCGCCGCCGCCGCACCACGACATCTACTCGATCGAGGACCTCAAGCAGCTCATCCACGACCTCAAGAACGCCAACCCTTCGGCACGCGTGCATGTGAAGCTCGTGTCCGAGGTCGGCGTCGGCACGGTCGCGGCAGGTGTGTCGAAGGCCCACGCCGACGTAGTGCTGATCTCCGGCCACGACGGCGGAACGGGCGCTTCGCCTCTGACGTCGCTCAAGCACGCCGGTGGACCCTGGGAGCTCGGCCTTGCTGAGACCCAGCAGACGCTGCTGCTCAACGGCCTGCGCGACCGGATCGTCGTTCAGTGCGACGGACAGCTCAAGACCGGTCGTGACGTCATGATCGCTGCGCTGCTCGGTGCCGAAGAGTTCGGCTTCGCCACGGCGCCGCTCGTGGTCAGCGGCTGCATCATGATGCGCGTCTGCCACCTCGACACGTGCCCGGTCGGCGTCGCCACCCAGAACAAGGCACTCCGCGAGAAGTACAGCGGCAAGGCCGAGTACATCGTCAACTTCTTCACGTACATCGCCGAAGAAGTACGCGAGCTGCTCGCGTCGCTGGGCTTCCGCTCGGTCGAAGAGGCGGTTGGCCACGCCGAGATGCTCGACATCCGCAAGGCAGTGGAGCACTGGAAGGCCGACGGTCTCGACCTGACTCCGATCCTGCACGTGCCCGAGCTGCCGGAAGGTGCGTCGCTGCACCGCACGACAGTTCAGGACCACGGTCTGGACCGCGCGCTCGACAACGAGCTGATCGCGCTGAGCGCTGACGCACTTGAGCGTGGCGAGCCCGTACGCGCACAGCTCGAGATCCGCAACGTCAACCGCACCGTCGGAACGATGCTCGGTCACGAGGTCACCAAGCGCTACAGGGGTGCAGGCCTGCCCGAGAACACGATCGACCTGACCTTCACCGGATCGGCCGGACAGTCGTTCGGCGCCTTCCTCCCGGCGGGCATCACGCTGCGCCTCGAAGGCGATGGCAACGACTACGTCGCCAAGGGTCTGTCCGGTGGCCGCATCATCGTGCGTCCGCCGCGCGACGTGCAGTTCACCGCTGAGGCTCAGATCGTGGCCGGCAATGTGATCGGCTTCGGCGCGACCAGCGGCGAGATATTCCTCCGCGGCAAGGTCGGCGAGCGCTTCTGCGTACGCAACTCCGGTGCCAGTGCCGTCGTTGAAGGCGTGGGTGACCACGCGTGCGAGTACATGACGGGTGGAACCGTCGTGATCCTCGGCCCGACCGGTCGCAACGTCGCTGCCGGTATGAGTGGAGGCGGCGCGTACGTGCTCGACCTCGACGAAACCGTGGTCAACACCGAAATGGTCGAGCTGCGCCCCGTCGAAGGTGACGCGGCTGCTGCGCTCAAGTCTCTCGTCGAGAAGCACTTTGAGGAGACCGGATCGGTTGTCGCTGAACAGCTGCTCAAGAAGTGGGAGCAGTCGCTCGAGCGATTCACAGAGATCATGCCGGTCAACTACCGACTCGTCCTTGAGGCACGCGCCGAGGCAGAGTCTGAGGGACTGTCCGACGAAGACACGACGACACGAATGATGGAGGTGGCTGCACGTGGCTGACCCACGCGGGTTCATCAAGACCCCCCGACAGCTGGCACCGCGGCGACCCGTTGAGGAGCGCATCAAAGACTGGAACGAGGTCTACCCGGGAGGTCCGGGCAAGGCGCTGCTTCCGATCATCAGCGAGCAGGCCGGTCGCTGTATGGACTGCGGCATCCCGTTCTGCCACAACGGCTGCCCGCTCGGCAACCTGATTCCCGAGTGGAACGACCTGGTGTGGCGCGAGGATTGGGACGAGGCTCTCGACCGGTTGCACGCGACCAACAACTTCCCGGAGTTCACCGGTCGACTGTGCCCCGCGCCGTGCGAGACCGCCTGTGTTGTGGCGATCAACCGCGACGCAGTCACGATCAAGAACGTCGAAGTCTCGATCATCGACAAGGCATGGGATGACCGCCAGGTCCGCCCTGAGCCGCCCGAGTGGCTGACTGGCAAAACGATCGCCGTCGTTGGTTCAGGTCCGGCGGGACTGGCTGCTGCGCAGCAGCTCACCCGCGCCGGCCACACTGTCGCGGTCTACGAGCGCGACGACAAGCCCGGCGGACTGCTGCGCTACGGCATCCCCGAGTTCAAGATGGAGAAGATCCAGGTCGATCGACGCATCGATCAGATGGAGCGCGAGGGGACGGTGTTCCGTACCGGCGTTCAGGTCGGCGACACGCTGACCGGCTCGCAGCTGCGTGACCGCTATGACGCCGTCGTGTTGGCGATCGGCGCGACCATTCGCCGCGATCTGCCCGTACCGGGTCGTGAATTCAATGGCATCCACCAGGCCATGGAGTTCCTGCCGCAGGCCAACCGGGTCGCACTCGGCGAAGCGGTCGAAGGACAGATCCTGGCCACTGGCAAGGACGTTGTGATCATCGGCGGTGGCGACACCGGAGCCGACTGCCTCGGTACATCCGTACGCCAGGGCGCCAAGTCGATCACTCAGCTCGAGATCCTGCCGAACCCGGGGGAGGAGCGGCCCGGCAATCAGCCCTGGCCCACGTACCCGATGATCTATCGCGTCTCGTCCGCACACGAGGAGGCTGGCGATCGCGTCTACTCGGTCTCGACCAAGGAATTCCTGGGCGAAGACGGCAACGTCAGCGGCCTGCGCCTGGCTGAGGTCGAGTTCATCGATGGCAAGCTCACCGAGGTCGAAGGCACCGAGAAGATCATCCCGGCACAGCTCGTGCTGTTCGCGATGGGATTCACCGGACCGGAGACCGAGGGACTCGTTGACCAGCTCGGCGTCAACATCGACGAGCGCGGCAACATCGTGCGCGACAACAACTACATGTCGAGCGTTGACGGTGTGTTCGTCGCGGGAGATGCGGGTCGCGGTCAGTCGCTGATCGTGTGGGCCATCGCGGAGGGCCGTTCGGCCGCTGCGGGAGTCGACGCGTACCTCTCAGGCTCCACCAGCCTGCCGTCACCGATACCTCCGACGGCGCGTCCGCTCACCGTCTGAGAATTTGTTGTTCCAAACCACTAAGTAACTCGCGGGTAGCCACACCAACTCGATAGGTTGAATCTGTGCGTAGAGCAAAGATCGTCTGCACCCTCGGTCCAGCGGTCGCGGGCGCAGAGAAGATCCTCCAGTTGGCCAATGCCGGCATGGACGTCGCCCGGCTCAACATGAGCCACGGTGTCCAGGCCGACCACGAGCAGAACTATCAGTGGGTACGTGAGGCTGCTGACAAGGTCGGCAAGGCGATTGCGATCCTCGCTGACCTCCAAGGTCCCAAGATTCGTCTCGGGCTCTTCGCGGCTGGGCCAGTGATGCTCAACGCCGGCTCGACGTTCACGATCACGACGGACGACATCCTCGGCGATGAGACGCGCTGCTCGACCACGTACAAAGGTCTGCCTGGCGACGTCAACGTGGGCGACGAGATCCTGATCGATGACGGTCGTATGCGTCTTCGCGCGACCAAAGTGACCAAAACGGATGTCACCTGCGCAGTCGAGACCACTGGGCCCGTCAGCAACAACAAGGGGATCAACCTGCCCGGCGTGATGGTCAGCGTTCCGGCGATGAGCGAGAAGGACAACGAGGACCTGCGTTTCGCGCTGCGCCTCGGTGTCGACTTCATCGCCCTGTCGTTCGTGCGCTCAGCCAGCGACTACGACGACGTACGCAAGATCATGGACGAGGAAGGCATCGTCGTCCCGGTCATCGCCAAGATCGAGAAGCCTCAGGCCGTGCAGAACCTCGACGGCATCATGGACGCCTTCGACGGCGTGATGGTGGCGCGCGGCGACCTCGGTGTCGAGCTGCCGCTGGAAGATGTCCCGATCGTGCAGAAGCTGATCGTTGAGAAGGCTCGCCGCAACGCCAAGCCCGTCATCGTGGCAACGCAGATGCTGGAGTCGATGATCTCGGCCCCGCGTCCGACCCGCGCCGAGGCATCAGACGTCGCCAACGCGGTCCTCGATGGTGCTGACGCCGTGATGCTTTCCGGTGAGACCAGCGTGGGGGAGTACCCCATCCACACCGTCAACACGATGGCTCGCATCGTCGAGTCCACCGAGGACCACGGCCTGCCGCGCATGGCCGCCTTTGTCTGGAAGCCACGCACCAAGAGCGGAGTCATCTGTCGCGCGGCATCTGAGGTCGCCGAGGCGGTCGATGCTCGCTTCCTGGTGGCGTTCACGACGACTGGCGACTCGGCTCGCCGTATGACTCGCTACCGCTCACGGGTGCCCGTCATCGCGTTCACCCCTGATCCCAAGGTCCGGTCGCAGCTCGCCCTGAGCTGGGGCATCGAAACCTTCCTCGTTCCCGAGGTCAAGCACACCGATGACATGGTGCTGCAGGTCGACAAGGCTCTGCTCGAGATCGGTCGCTGCGGCGAAGGTCAGCAAGTCGTCATCGTCGCTGGTAGCCCTCCCGGCATCCCCGGTTCGACGAACGCCCTGCGCATCCACAACATGGGCGATGCGATCAACCGTGTTGCTCCTGCGTACGGCGACCCGCAGGGTTGATTTGCCGGAGCTGAAGGTAGGCGTCCTACGGTAACGGCGCCACTACTCCCGCAATACCGACGAGTTGGGTTAGTTCCTGCGGTGGGAGCGGTCGGCTGAAAAGGAAACCCTGAGCGCTCTTGCAGCCGAGATCCCGCAGCACCTGGAGCTGCTTCGTGGTCTCGACTCCCTCGGCGATGGTGGTGATTCCCAGTGACTGAGCCAGTGCGACGACCGACTGCACTATCGCCCGGTCCTCTGCATTGCCGCCAAGTCCGGAGACGAACGAGCTGTCCACCTTCAGTGTGTCGACGGGGAAGCGTCTGAGGTAGCTCAGGGAACTGTAGCCAGTTCCGAAGTCGTCGATATCCAGCCTGACACCTAACCGCCTGAGGTCGCGCAGCACGGTCACGGCGTCCTCTGCGTCGCGCATCAGCACGCCCTCGGTCATCTCGAGTGCCACCCTCTCCGGGTTAGCGCCAGTGCTCTCCAACACCCCTGCAACCAGGCTGACGAGGTCGGGACGGGCGAACTGCAGCCCGGACAAGTTGATCGACATGGTCAACTCAGGGTTGGTCGCTTGCCAGGCAGTGAGCTGCTGGCAGGCATGCTCTAGTACCCAGTCGTCGATTTGTACGATCAGGCCAATCTCTTCCGCGATCGGTATGAACTCGCCAGGTGGCACCAGACCACGGGTCGGATGCTGCCAGCGGACGAGCGCTTCGACTCCCGTCACCCGCCCGGTGGCCAGCTCGACGATGGGCTGGTAGTGCAGGACAAGTTGGTCGTCGCTCACTGCCCGGCGCAGTTGCTGCTCGGTGTCGTGTCGGTCAATCGCCTCATCACGCATCTCGTCCGCGAACACCACTGAGCGATCCCGCCCGCCTCTCTTGGCGCGGTACATCGCGGCATCGGCGTCCCGAAGCAGGGCGCTGGGATGGTTGGTGAAGCTACGGGACACGGCGATGCCAACACTGACTGTGACCATTACCTCGCTGTCCTGCACTGAGATCGGGCGATTGGTCTCGTTCTGTAGCCGCTCGGCGATGGTCAGCGCCTCTCCGTCGTCAGCGAGCTCCTCGCTGAGGACGACGAACTCGTCCCCGCCGAACCTGGCAACTGTGTCGCCGGGACGCAGCACCGAGCTGAACCGCTTGGCCAGCTCGACGAGAACTTCATCGCCGGCCTCGTGCCCAAGGCTGTCGTTGATGACCTTGAAACGATCGACGTCGACGAAGATCACGCAGAGTGGTCCGCCCCGCCTGGGTAGTCCCGCGATGGCCTGGGTCAACCGGTCGACGAGCAGAGCTCGGTTAGGTAGACCGGTGAGGCTGTCATGGAGTGCCTCGCGAACGAGTTGTTCCTCCATCTGCTTGCGCTCGGTGATGTCCCAGCAGATTCCCATCATCCGGGTGGGGTTACCGTCGGCGTCGGAGACGATCTCACCCCAGCTCGCCAAGGTGCGCACCTGACCGTCTGGCCAACGGATGCGTTCTTCCATCTCGAAGGGCTCAAGGGTCTGCAGCGATCGCTGGTGAACCGCAATAACGTGCTCGCGGTCTTCCGGAACGATCATCTCGAGGAATTGCTCATAACTGGCGTTGAACGATTGCGGCTCACGCCCGTAGATGCGATAAAGCTGGTCGCTCCAAAGGTTCGTGTTGGTGGCGATCTCGAAGTCGTAGCTCCCGACAAGAGAGATTCGCTGCGCCTCGATCAGTCGCTGCTCGCGCTTCAAGAGCTCCATTTCACGCCGGTCGCGGGTCAGACCAACGGTGAGCAACTCTCCGACCTGATGTACGAAGGTGGCTTCCGCCGGGCCGAGCTGCCCGCGCGCATGGAGTGAGCCGATCGTCTCGCCGTCGTCGCCAAGAAGGAGGGCGACGACACAGTCCGACGGTGAGGTGCCGTCAGGCATCTCAATGGTCTCGGGTAGCTCCTGTCCGCACCCTGCACTGAGTGTGAATTGGGTGGCCCCCGAGGTGGCGAGGTACACGCCGACACTGGTGGTCTTCAGAAATTCCCCGAGCAGCTGAACCCCGCGGGTCAGCACATCCTGCACCGGTAAGTCGGCCACAGCCAACTTGCGTAGCGCTTCCATACGCTCCAGACCTGCCTGCAGCCGAAGCGCCTCGCCCCTCAAGCCAATCATCTTCGTCCCTCGTTCTCCCGCCTCCATTATCGGTGGTCATCTCGGTCGCGATATGGCTATTCCGGGCTAGATGCCATTTCAGAGTCCTTGCGGCAGCGGCTCGACCGGCGACCCGCAGGGCTGATTTCGTCCGAATGGCCCGGCAGTTCGGTAATCTTGGCTGCTGCGGGCACGCCTCCGAGGCGTGCGGTCCCAGGGGAGTGGGCGCCGCGAAGAGGGAGCCGTATCGATGAACCGCGTAACGACCATGAAGGTTCGCGCCATGTCAGTGGCCGCGATCTTCCTTCTGACCACCTTGACGACCGGTCACGCCGCCGCAGCAACCAACGACGACCCAACGCCGGGTCAAGCGAAATGGTCGGGCCTGAAGAAGGGCAAGGCGGCGCTCGAAGCGCTCGGTGCAACCACGGACGACGTTGCCAAGCTCAACAGCATGTCTGAGAAGGCCCTCAAGAAGTTGCTCTCCAGCGACCCGACGGTCCGCGTCAACGGTCGCGGTCACATCACCTTCATCGATCCGGTCAAGGCAGGAGCGAGCGCGCAGGCTGCAAGCGCAGCCGCGGCGGCGCCGTTCCCGCTGAGCCAGACCTTCACGTTGCACAGCAAGCCGGGTTCAACCAAGACGATCTACCTTGACCTGAATGGCTATGACCTTAGTGATACCCAGTGGGATGACGACTCGAACGGGCAGGTCAGCGGGACGTACAAGGGGTACTCCACAGACTTGGACTTCACGTCGTTCAGCGACACGGAACGCACGGCGATCCAGTCAATCTGGCAGCGAGTCGCCGAGGACTATTCATCCCTCGATGTCGACGTCACGACCCAACTTCCCGCTTCGTCCGCCCTCGACCGATCCAGTTCGGGTGACTCCGCGTACGGCACCGTGGCGTTCATTTCGAGCGACAACTCTCTCGTCAACGACTTGGACTGCAGTTGCGGTGGGATGGCCTGGCTCGACTCGTTCGACGAAATCGGGTGGTGGCAGCGCCATCTGCGTCCAGCGCTAGTCCTCGCAAAGGAAGTCGGCCCAATTAAGGGTGTCGCCGAAGCCACCTCCCATGAGGTCGGCCACACCTTGGGGCTCAGCCACGACGGAACGGCGACCGAGAGCTACTACGAGGGAGCCAGCGAGGGCCTGTGGGCGCCGATCATGGGCGTGGGTTACTACAACCCTGTGACGTCCTGGAGCAGTGGCGAGTACCCGTTGGCAAACAACTCAGAGGATGACTTCGCAGAGATGGCCACGCACGGGGTGGTGGCTCGGGCGGACGAAGCCGGAGGCACCACGGCGTCCGCCTTGGTGAGCAACGGCAACGCATCCGGCTTCATCAGCACCGGCGCCGACAAGGACTTGTACGCCGTTGACTGGGCCTGCACCTCAGCCATGCAGGCTTCGGCATCGCCGGCGCCCGTAAGCCCCAACTTGGACATTCAACTACGCCTCCTTGACTCAGAGGGTGCAGAGATCGACGCGGACAACCCAGACGCAGCCCGTGTCACGAGCGACAATGCGTCAGGGCTGGGAGCGACGGTCGGACAGTCGCTGACTCCAGGTCGTTACTACCTCGAAGTTGATGGAGTCGCCGGCGGCTCACTGCTGGACGGCTACACCAACTATTCGTCAGTCGGGTCGTATTCCCTCACGACAACCGGGTGCTCGGCGCCGAGCGCACCGCAGGCGTTGACGGCGACCGTCGATCAGATCGGTGCCACAGCGCAACTGGTCTGGCAGCCGCCAGCTCAGAACGGCGGCACGGAACTGACTGGCTATGTGGTCAAGATCGGAACCCAGACTGAGACGCTGTCCGCGTCAGCGACGTCATTCACGACCGGCCCGCTGTCGCGAGCGAGTGCAACGACGATCTCGGTGCAGGGAGTCAACGCAGTGGGCACCGGAGCATCAGCCTCGGTCTCCGCGCGAGCGCTGCCTGTCGCCAGCATGCGCGGGCTCAAGGTCGCCCGACGCGACAACGCCTTGAAGGCCACCTGGCTCACCCCGACAATGACGGGCAAGGCGCCCGTGACGGGGTTCCGCATCCTGGTTAAGCGCGGCAGCGTGAAGGTCAAGACATATGACGTGTCGAGCACGACGCGGGCGAAGCTGATCACCGGCCTCAGCTCGCGGTACCGCTACACGACCTACGTACGCGTCCTCACCGGAACGTCAACGGGACCGTGGTCCAAGGTTTCCCTGGTCCGTCCCTACTGACACTGTGCCGACAAGTCGTCACCGGCTCACCTCACGAGGGCTCCGTGAGCCCTGCCGTTGTCGCGCTGTTCATGACCAGCGCGACTCACGGTGCCGAGTGCGGGACTCGAACCCGCACGCCCTTTCGGACAATGGTTTTTGAGACCATCGCGTCTACCATTCCGCCAACTCGGCGCACACCTGAAATTGTGCCGGTTAACCTTCTCACGTGACTGACTCAGCCCCCGCCTCGGCTCCTCGTGTTGTGATTGCCGAGGACGAGGCACTGATCCGACTCGACCTGGCAGAAATGCTCGCCGAGGAGGGGTACGTGGTGGTCGGCCAGGCCGGAGACGGCGAAGCTGCGATAGCCCTCGCCCTGGAGCATCGCCCCGACTTGGTCGTGATGGACGTCAAGATGCCCAAGCTGGACGGCATCGCAGCCGCCTCACAGATCGCCGCAGCCCGCATCGCGCCCGTCGTGATGCTCACCGCGTTCAGCCAGCGCGAACTCGTCGAGCGCGCCCGCGATGCCGGCGCGATGGCGTATCTGGTGAAGCCGTTCTCAAAATCTGACCTTGTGCCTGCGATCGAGATGGCCATGAGCCGCTTCGCGGAGATCACAGCACTCGAGAAGGAAGTTGGCGACCTCTCAGGGCAGCTGGCGACCCGCAAGGCAGTCGAGCGAGCCAAGTCGTTGCTGCAGGAGGCCCTGGGCCTCACTGAGCCCGAAGCATTCAGCTGGATTCAGCGCACCGCAATGGATTTGAGGCTGCCGATGCAGCAGGTCGCGCAGGGCATCATCGATCACGGACCAGGCATCAAGGATGAGACCCAAGCCGAGAGCTGAGCGCGCTTTTCAGGCCTTGGTTACAACTCGACTACGTTGGCTTTGAACCTGAGAACTCCGGTGCAATTGGCCCCGCCTGCGACTACGTTCGGACATACATTGACGCTCCCTGGCACGTGCGTGCCTTGGGACTCTCTATTTATCCGGAGGATTGATGAAGCGCAGTAACAGGACATATCGTCTTGCTGCCATCGCTGCAGCGGGAGCACTCGTGCTCGCTGCCTGTGGTGGAAGCGACGACAAGAGTGAAGGTGACGCGCCCGCCGCCAAGGGAGACGGCGTACTGACCGTTGGTCAGCTCCTCCCGCAGACCGGCAGCCTCGCGTTCCTCGGCCCGCCCGAGTTCGCTGGTGTTGACCTCGCAATCAAGGACATCAACGACGCTGGTGGCGTACTCGGCAAGGACGTCGTGGGCGTCAAGGCTGACTCCGGCGACACCGACTCCGGTATCGCACCGGCTGAAGCTGACAAGCTGCTCAAGGCCAAGTCCGATGTCATCATCGGTGCCGCATCCTCGGGTGTGTCGCTGACGGTCATCGACAAGATCATGTCGGCCGGCACGGTTCAGATCTCGCCCGCCAACACGTCGACCGCGTTCGACGAGGGTGACTACTCCAAGCCCGACCTGTACTTCCGTACGGCGCCGTCCGACATCCTCCAGGGTGCCGTTCTCGCCAACCTCCTCATCGAGGACGGACGTCAGAACGTCGCCATCCTGGCTCGCCAGGACGCATACGGCGAGACGCTGGCCAAGGAAGTTGCCAAGAACCTCGAAGATGCAGGTTCGACGGTTGCTGCCTCGGTGCTCTACGACGAGAAGAACGGTCCCGGTGACACTCAGATCACCGAAATCGCCGACGCCAAGGCCGACGCTGTCGTCCTGATCGCGTTCGACGAGACCACGACGATCGTTCCGAAGCTGATCCAGGCTGGCGCTGGCCCGAAGGACGTTCCGACGTACTTCGTTGACGGCAACACCTCGGACTACAGCACGACCGGTACCAAGCAGCTTCCCCCGGGAACGCTTGAGGGCACCAAGGGCACGATTCCTGGAGCCGAGAACACCTCGGACTTCAAGAAGCGTCTCCTGACGGTTGATCCGGACCTGAAGGACTACTCCTACGCGGGCGAGTCCTACGACGCCACGGTTGTTGCAGCACTTGCTGCGATCGCCGCCGGTGACGACGCAGGTGAGTCGATTGCCAAGCAGATGATCGACGTGACGAAGGGTGGCGAGAAGTGCACGACGTTCGAAGCGTGCGCCGCGCTGCTGAAGGACGACAAGGGTGCTGACATCGATTACGACGGAGTCTCCGGCGAAATCGAGCTCGGCGCGACCGGTAGCCCGACGTCCGCATCGATTGGTATCTACGAGTACGACGCCGAGAACAAGATCTCGCCCGTCAAGTACATCAAGGGCAACATCTGATCCGAAGGATCAGAACAGCCTGAACAGGTTGAGCCCCCGGTGCTTCGGCACCGGGGGCTCTTCTGTGTCCTCAGGGCGCGACAAGGTACGCGGGGGAGTCGATACAGCAGAACGCCCGGCACCTTTGCGGCGCCGGGCGTTCTGGATGCTGTGTGTCAGTCGGCCTTCTGGCCCAGCGTGCCCAAGTAGAGCTCGATGACCTTGGGATCGTTGACGAGGTTCTTGCCGGTGCCGGAGTAGGCGTTGCGGCCCTGGTCCAGCACGTAGCCGCGATCGCAGATCTGAAGGCAACGTCGGGCGTTCTGCTCGACCATGATGACCGAGACGCCTGCCTTGTTGATGTTGCGCGTCTGGACGAAGACCTCATCCTGCAGAACAGGGGAGAGGCCGGCCGAGGGCTCGTCGAGCAGGAGCACCGCGGGGTCCATCATCAGCGCACGCCCCATGGCGACCATCTGACGTTCACCGCCTGACAGCTGCCCAGCACGCTGCTTGCGACGCTCGCCGAGGCGAGGGAACAAGTCGGTGACGAAGCCGAAGCGCTCGTTGAACTTCTTGGGCTGCTGGTAGCAACCCATTTCGAGGTTCTCCTCAATCGTGAGGCTCGGGAAGACGTTGTTGTTCTGCGGAACGAAGCCAATGCCCTTGGACACGAGCTGGTCGGCGCGCTGGTTGGTGATGTCCTCGCCATTCAGCAGAACAGTGCCGCTGTGCACCTTCACGAGACCGAACAGCGCCTTGAGGAGCGTCGACTTGCCGGCGCCGTTGGGGCCGATGATGCCGACGAGCTCTCCTGGCTGGCAGTAGAGGTCTGCGCCGTTGAGGATGTTGACGCCGGGCAGGTAGCCAGCAATCAGGTCGTCGGCCCGGAGGACAGCGCCTTCGGCGTTTGCGAGGTGTGCGTCGCGCTCGGTCGACTGTGCGGCTTCGGTCATGACGTTGCCTCCTCGTCGAGTGCGGCCTCGGCGAGCTCTTCGAGCTCCTCGACGTCGATCTCGGTGATGTCGGTGTCGTGGTGTGCGCCGAGATAGGCGTCGATAACTGATTGATTGGCCATGACGGACTGTGGGGTGCCTTCGGCGACGATCTGGCCCTGGGCCATCACGATGACCCAGTCTGAGATGTCGCGGACCATGTCCATGTCGTGCTCGACGAAGAGCACCGTACGACCTTCGTCGCGCAGCGACTTCACGTGACCGAGCAGCGACTGCTTGAGGGCCGGGTTGACGCCTGCCATCGGCTCGTCGAGCATGATCAGCTCGGGATCGACCATCAGTGCACGCGCCATCTCAAGAAGCTTGCGCTGACCGCCCGAAAGAGAACCAGCGAAGTCCTCACGCTTGGCATCGAGCTTGAATCGCTCGAGCAGCGCATCAGCACGCTTGGTGATCTCGTCCTCCTGTGCGCTCCACAGGCTCTTGAACGGGGCTGACCAGAACTTCTCACCGCGCTGTCCGGTTGCACCGAGCAGCATGTTGTCGATGACTCGCAGCTTGGCGAGCACCTTGGTGAGCTGGAACGTACGGACCATGCCGAGGCGAGCGACCTTGAAAGCCGGGACTCGACCGAGGGCTTTGCCGTTGAACGACCAGTCGCCTTCGTCGGGCTCGTCAAAGCCAGTCAACAGGTTGAACAGCGTGGTCTTGCCGGCGCCGTTCGGGCCGATCAGTGCGGTGATGACACCACGCTGGATCTCGATGTGATCGACGTCGACGGCCTTGAGGCCACCGAACGTACGGACGATGTTGCTGCCCTTGACGATCGGGTCCGGCTTGGGTGCGCCGGGTTCGTTGGGTACGCCTTCGAGTGCGGCGCGTGCAGCGCTGAGTTCAACGGGCATCGATTGCGATCTCCCTTCGATCTCCAAAGATCCCCTGTGGTCGGAAGATCATGAGGAGCATGAGGCCCAGTCCGAGCATGATGAATCGGATGAGGCTGGACTGGGTGTTGGTCATGATGAATTCGGGGATCAGCGGATCTGCTCCCGATGTCGCCTGGCCGAAGAACGAACCGAGGCCGGCGATCAGGAACCAGAACACGACCGATCCGACGACCGGGCCGAGCACCCGCGCTGCGCCACCAACGAGCAGAGCTGCGTAGGCGTAGAACGTGAACGTGGTGTTGAAGTCCGTCGGCACGGCTGAACCCTGCTTGAGGATGTGGTAGATGCCGGCGAGGCCACCGAAGAGGCCACCGAGCACCAGAGCCTGCATCTTGTAGGCAAAAACGTTCTTGCCGAGTGAACGTACGGCGTCCTCGTCCTCGCGGATCGAGCGGAGAACGCGACCCCACGGGCTGCGCATCAGCGACCAGACCAGGATGCAGCTCAGGATCACCAGCGACCAGCCGACCGTGATGTTCCACATGTCGCCCTTGCTGAACGAGACGAATCCAAAGTCGTAGCCCTTGCTGAAGGGGTTGAGGTCTTTGTACGTGCTGGCGAAGCCGGTGAGGCCGTTGGAGCCGCCGAACGTGTCCTTGAACTCCACGGCACCGAAGATCAAGCGCAGGATCTCCGACGTCGCGATCGTGACGATGGCGAGGTAGTCGGCCCGGAGGCGCAGCGTGGGTACGCCGAGCACCAGCGCGAGAACGACCGAGCCCACGAGGCCGATGGCCACGGCGAGCCAGAAGTTGAGGTCCCACGTGACGACGCTGACGGCGAGGCCGAACGCGGCGATCGACATGAAGCCGGCCTGACCGAAGTTGAGCAGGCCCGTGTAACCGAAGTGCACGTTGAGGCCGATGGCTGCAAGTGCGAAGACGATGGCCTGGGGGCCGAGGGCCGCCGAGAAGGCGGCGTCGATGACTGTTCCGAAGTCCATGATTCCCCCTTATCCGATCCGCTGAGCTTTGCCGAGGATGCCCTGTGGTCTGACGAGCAGAATCAGGATCATCACGAGGAGGGCACCGACATCCTTGATGGAGGCCGGCACCGGGTGCCAACCGCCGATCGTCAGCACCGGAGCAACCTCGACCATGAGGCCGATGACCAGTGAGCCGAGCAGGGCGCCCCAGATGGTTCCGAGGCCACCGAGGGTGACCGCGGCAAAGACGAGCAGCAGGATCTTGAAGCCCATCTGGAAGTTGACCTGCTGGTTGACGGCCAACAGGACGCCCGACAGGCCGGTGAGGGCGGTGCCGAGGATCCATACGGCCGAGATGACGCCGTCGACGCGCATACCGGACGAGGCAGAGAGTGCCGGGTTGTCAGACACGGCCCGCATCGCCTTGCCGAGTCGCGTACGCATCAGGGCGATACAGGTGACGACCAGCGTGACGATCGAGATGCCGAAGATCGCGACTTCCTTGTCAGACAGCGCGATGGGGCCGTAATCGGTGCGTCCCTGTGCGACGTATTGGCTCAGCGTCTCGGTGCTGCTGCCGACTGTGTACTGGTAGATGCTGCGGAGGAGGAGGGCGAAGCCGATCGAGACGATCATCATGGCGATGAGGCCCGTACCGCGGTTGCGGAGAGGTCGCCACAGCCCTCGGTCCTGCAGGAATCCGAACAGGGCCGACGCGATCACTGCGAGAATGCCGGCGACGATCACCGGGAACCCGAGCCCGCGGTTGAACGCGAGCGTCATGATGCCGCCGAACGTGATCAGCTCGCCGTGGGCGAAGTTGGTGAGGCCCGTGGTGCCGAAGATCAAGGACAGTCCCAACGCCGCGAGGGCGATGATCAGGCCGTACTTGAGACCAGAGGTCGTCGCGTCAGTCATCTTGCTGCTGAACGACGCTGCCTTGGTGACAACGGCACCGATCTGGAACTGCACGAAGTTGCTGCCACCCAGTCGTGCCGTGATGGTCTTGGCGGTCTCGCCCTTGCCGCTGAGCTTGACGCCATCGGGGAGGGAATCGGGATCGAGGACCACGACGTAGGTGCCGTTGCTCGGGATCGCGATGCTGACGCGTCCGAGCTTGTCGGTCACTTGGGTGCCTAGCTCCTCGCCGTCCTTGCTGTCGGCAAAGACGGTCAGAGTGACGCCGGGAACCGCTGTGGGTTCACCCTTGCCGCCATTCAGATCCCTCAGGGAGACCGTGATGTTCTGGCCTTCCACGATGGGGTTCTGGTCTGGAATTGCAGCGTCCGCCGAGGGGGTCGGAGTGGGTGTCGCCTCGGCCATGGCCGGAGCTGGACCGAGGAATATGGACACTCCCACTACTGCTGCAAGTAGGGCCGCGAGTCGCATTCGCACGCAAGTACTCCTGTCGGCATTGCCTGATTGTTCTGAGTGATCCTCGGACTATAGCCAACCGATGGAGCATCGCAGCCCGAGTGAGCCTCATCCGAGGTAACAGTTAGGTTGCGATCGCTCAAGGGTCAGTGAACGGCGATCGCGATCTGGCACAGCAAGGGTGCGATGACCAGCGCGGGGAGCAGATCTGCCACCGGAATCGCCTTGAGGTTGAGCAGCCTGAAGGCGACTCCGATGAGGATCAGACCGCCGGTCGCAGTGAGCGCGAGCAGGTGCGCTTCGGGCAGGAATGACCCAAGGAGTGCCCCTAGCGCAGTCAGCGTTCCCTGGATGACGGCGATCGACAGAGCTGATGCCATGACACCGATTCCGAATGACGCTGCAAAGGCGAGGGAGGCGAACCCGTCGAGGACAGCCTTGAGCAGTAGCTGGTCGGCCCCATTGCCGAGTCCTTCGTTGATCGAGCCAAGAATCGTCAACGGACCAACGCAGAACACGAGGGAGCTGATGACAAAGCCCTCGACGAAGCGCTCACGCCCTTCGCCGCCGCCCTCCTTGGTGAGGCGCCGCTGCAGCCACGCTCCGACATCCTCGAGGCGATCCTCCAGACGGAACCACGATCCGATGATGCCGCCGATGACCAGGGCCCCGAGGACGATCAGGATGGGCGCGCTCGTACCGACCTCATCGATGAGTTCCGGATCCGAGACCGCAAACGCAGACTGAGCGGCGATCAGAAGAGTGACCAGACCGAGCGCTGACGTGACGGTAGAACGGACCCGTTCGCTCAGTCGGTGGCCGATCAGCAGGCCGAGCCCCGAGCCCACGACAACGGTCGCGACGTTCGTCAACGTACCGATCCCGGTGAACATGTAGGGTCTCCCTCGAAACTCGATTGACAGCTTTCAACTAAGGCAGCAGGCGCCCAGCGGTAGTGTGTCATTCACGCTGGCTTCGCCCGGTGTCACGGACAGAATCAGGATCCTATGTCTGCCAGAACCCCCATCGTCCTGCGGGACGCTGATCGAGATGACGCGGCAGCGCTGATTGCGTTGTGGTCGGAGTGCGCCGCCGCCAGTCTGGATGAGGGTTCTGAAGCGTTCACGCAGCAGGCACTGTGGCGCGAGCCCGGCGTAGCCGAGGCCTCTGCTGCTCTCGACATCAACCTCGGGCAGCCCAACAAGCGCATGGTCGTGGCGGTCGCAGATGACGAGATCGTCGGAGCGACTGTTTTCTCTCTCAACACGTTGACACCCATCAGTCTTACCCGCGTCCTGATCGTCACCGAGATCCAGGTATCGCCGCGCTTCCGTCGCCGTTCAGTTGCCTCGATGCTTCTGTCGGCTGCTGCTCACCACGGTGAGGACAACAACTGCGAGATCGTGGTCGCCTCGATTCCGGCGCACTCGCGCGAACCGCATCGCTATCTCGCCAAGATCGGGTTCAACCAGATCGCGATCGTTCGAGCGATCCAGGCAAGCAAGCTGACCTCGCGCCTGACGGGCAAAGCGACCAACTCGCGCGACACCGGCAAGCTCATTGCCGTACGCCGTACGCTGCGCCGCCGCCAGGCCGATGCGCTCGGTGCTGGCACCCGTCGCTGAGTGTCGGGCTCGTGATCTAGAGTCGCCGGTGTGGACCGCCTACTGCTGATCGACGGTCATTCCGTCGCCTACCGCGCCTTTTTCGCCCTCCCGGTTGAGAACTTCTCAACCACCACGGGACAGAGCACCAATGCAGTGTTCGGGTTCACCTCGATGCTGATCAACGTCCTCCGCGATGAGAAGCCCACGCACGTCGCCGTGGCGTTCGATGTCTCGCGTCAGACCTTCCGACTGGAGCAGTACCCCGAATACAAGGGCAACCGTTCCAAGTCGCCGCCAGAGTTCAACGGTCAGATCCCGTTGATCAAGGAAATCCTCGACGCTCTGCACATCCAGACGTTCGAGAAGGTCGGCTTCGAGGCTGACGACATCATCGGCACCTTGGCGACGCGGGCCGAGTCGGCCGGCATGGAAGTACTGATCTGCACGGGCGACCGCGATGCGTTGCAGCTCGTCACCGAGCAGACGACAGTCCTCTATCCCCGCAAGGGCGTCTCGGACTTGGCGCGTATGACGCCGACCGCGGTCGAGGAGAAGTACGCCGTCACCCCCGAGCACTATCCCGACATTGCAGCGCTCGTAGGCGAGACGAGCGACAACCTCCCCGGCGTGCCGGGTGTCGGGCCCAAGACGGCTGCGAAATGGATCAATCAGTACGGAACGCTCGATGCACTCGTCGCCGACGTCGACAACATCCCCGGCAAGGCAGGGGAGTCGCTGAGGGAGCACCTTGATGATGTGCTGCGCAACCGTCGCATCAATGCGCTGATACGTGACCTGGATCTGCCAGCCGGTCCAGCCGATCTGGGCTTCGACACCGTCTGGGATCGCGAGGCGATTCATACGGTCTTCGACGCACTTGAGTTCAATGCGCTCCGCGTCCGACTGTTCGAGGCTTTCGGTGAAGTCGAACCGCAGACCGAGGAGGGCTTCGACCTCGATGGGGTCAACGTCCAACCAGGTGCTGTGGCTGCATGGCTCGACGAGCACGCGACGCCGGGCGTTCGCCTTGGAATCCACGTGCAGGGTTCCTGGGGCCGCGGCACAGGCGATGTCGTCGGTATGGCCATCGCCTCCGATGCGGCCGCCGCCTGGATCAACGTGGACGAGATCACCGCTGAAGACGACGCCTCGATCGCAGCCTGGCTTGCAGATCCGCAACGACCCAAGGTGCTGCACGACGTCAAGGGTCCGGCTCTCGCACTCGCCGCACGCGGCTGGTCGCTCGAGGGCGTTGCCGCTGACACCGCGTTGTCGGCCTACGTCGTACGGCCCGACCAGCGTTCGTACGACCTCGCCGATCTTTCGGTGCGCTATCTCAAGCGCGAGCTGCGCGATGACTCGGAGCCGTCCGGTCAGCTCACCTTCGATACCGACAACGCTGGAGCAGAGTCCGGGATGCTGCGTGCGCGCGCGACCCTCGACCTCGCAGTGGTGCTGGACGAAGAGGTGGAGTCGATCGGTGGCACACCGCTGGTCCACGATGTCGAGCTGCCGTTGGTCGCAACTCTCGCTCGTATGGAGCGCGCAGGCATTGCGATCGATGACGCGCATCTGATCTCCCTGGAGTCGGAGTTCGCTGCGCGAGCACATGACGCCGCGTCAGAGGCCTACGCCGCGATCGGCGGCAAGGAAATCAACCTCGGGTCGCCCAAGCAGCTCCAGGTCGTGCTGTTCGACGAGCTCGGCATGCCCAAGACCAAGCGCACCAAGACTGGCTACACAACGGATGCCGAGGCGCTCCAGTCGCTGTATGACAAGACTGAACATCCGTTCCTGCAGCACCTGCTCGAGCACCGTGATGTCACCCGGCTGCGTCAGACCGTGGATGGGCTGCGCAAGTCGATCTCCGAGGACGGCCGCATCCACACGACGTACGCGCAGACCATCGCGGCGACCGGACGACTGAGCTCCAACGACCCCAACCTGCAGAACATCCCGATCCGTACGGCATCTGGCCGCCGCATTCGCGAGGCGTTTTGTGTCGGCGAGGGCTACGAGACGCTGCTGACCGCTGACTACAGCCAGATCGAGATGCGCATCATGGCTCATCTGTCGGAGGACGCCGATCTGATTGAGGCGTTCAAGTCAGGTGAGGACTTCCATACGGTCACGGCATCCAAGGTGTTCTCGGTTCCGGCCGAAGAGGTCGACACCGAGCTGCGGGCTCGCATCAAGGCCATGAACTACGGACTTGCTTACGGACTGTCTTCCTACGGACTCAGCGCTCAGCTCAACATCTCCACGGGCGAGGCGCAGGGGCTCATGGATGACTACTTCTCGCGTTTCGGTGGCGTACGCGACTACCTCCGTGGTCTCGTCGACGAGGCGAGACAGACCGGCTTCACCGAGACGATTCTCGGCCGACGCCGCTATCTCCCCGACTTGGTGAGCGACAACCGCCAGCGCCGCGAAATGGCGGAACGGATGGCCCTCAACGCGCCGATCCAGGGATCAGCCGCCGACATCATCAAGGTGGCCATGCTCAACGTCGAGCGTGCGATCGATGCGGCCGGCCTCAGTTCACGGATGCTCCTGCAGGTTCATGACGAGCTCGTCTTCGAAGTCGCGCCAGGTGAGCTCGAGCAGCTGGAGAAGCTCGTACGCGAGCAGATGGCGTCAGCGGCCGACATGTCCGTGGCACTCGACGTCTCCGTCGGCATCGGCAAGACATGGCACGAAGCCGGCCACTAGCTAGTGCGGAGCGTCGGTGCGCTCACCTGGCGTGAGCCAGACGATCGCGGCCAGTGCGGCGGCGACAAGAGTCACGGTGACCACCAGCCCCGTGAACCCGACGCCAAGTCCGTACGCCGCAGCGACAACGGCGACAACGGCGCCCCACAGCATCACGACCACTCCATGCGCATGGCGTGCCAGCGCGTCAAACACCAGCAGGTGCACGATCGCGAGCAGGGAACCCGCGAGCGCGAACAGCCACAGTCGATCAGTGACCTCTTTGTACTGATCGCCACCCACCAGGATGAGCGCCACACGCGGCAACAGGGCAGTCGCTGCGACCGCGAGCGCTCCGAATCCGGCGACCAGCGTCACGGCTCGAAGTCGAGCGTGGTGAGTGGTTGCGCGCGCGAGGTCCGGGAACAGGACCACGCTGACGAACTGGGGGAAAAACAACGCGGCCTTGGCCAGGATCAAGCCGGATGCGTACAGGCCGCTTTCGTGACCGTCGAATCGGTTGCGGGCGATCAGTGAATCCAGATTGCTGAGTACGAAGTAGGCGAGCAAAGCGTGAGTCGACAGCACGGCCTCACGAATGAGCGGGCGACGACTGATCGGGTGTCCGCCGTCGGAATGTCCCATGAGCAGCCTCGCGCCGGCGAGCACGGGGACCCATGATCCGGCTGCGACGCCCACCATGGCGGAGGTCGTGGTGGGGGACACGATCAGCGCGATTGAGCCACCGACGATCCGGCCGATGCCGTTGCCGAGGAAGATTGCAGTGAGTGCACCCCAGCGTGAGGTGCCCTGTGCAACACCAGCCTCGGCACCCATGATCGTCAGCGGTACGAGCGCGGCGCCGCACAGGATGACGGGCCAGTAGCTGTCGAGCTTGAGTACTGGGGTCAGGACGACAGTTGACGCGGCGACGATGGCGCCCACGCCGATCGCGACCATGATCGTCACACCGGCGGTTGCGCTGATGATCTGCTCGCGTTGGTCGGGGTCGACCGCCAGTCGACGCGCGGTCACCGCCTGGAGGCCGAGTGATGCGACGTTTCCGACCAAGATGATGCCGAGCAGTGCCGTGAGGGCACCGAATTCGTGCGGGACGAGCATGCGCGCTGAGACGATGTTGAAGCCGTAGACGGCGAGGTTCATGCCCATCATTCCGGCGGCGACGAGAGTTCCCCCGGTCATTGCCTGCCGCTTGGACCTCACCACGGCACAATAGCCGTGGCTGGCCGACGCCACGACGAAAGGGCCAATGTGTCGCATCGCGATCATCTGAGGCGCTCGATCGTGCCGCTGTGGGCCGCCGTTCTGGCTCTCGCCGTGTGCGCGCCGCTGTTCGCGCGAGGCTACGTTCTGTCGTACGACATGGTCTGGGTCCCGCATCTCGACCTCGATCGGGCCGAGCTCTGGGGCCTGGGTTCGGCGCTGCCGCGAGCGGTCCCATCTGACGCCGTGGTCGCGCTGCTGGGCAGTGTCATTCCGGCGGCCGTCGTTCAACGGATCGTCCTGTTTGCGGCGCTGTTCCTGATCGCGACCGGAGTCGGGCGTTTGCTGCGCGATCGCCCGCTGGCGGCTCAGCTGGCCGGAGCGACGTTCGCGGTGTGGAATCCGTTCGTGGCTGAGCGTCTGGTGCTCGGCCAGTGGCCCTTGCTCCTCGCTGCGGCAGCGATCCCGTGGCTGATCGCTGCACTGCTCGACGAGGAAGGGCCTCGCTGGCCGATCGTCGTTGTCGCCCTCGCGGGTACGGCGCTGACTCCTGCAACAGGACTCATGGGCTTGGTGATCGTGCTCGTCGCTGGGCGCAAGCGCGTTCTTCCCGTGCTCGGGCTCGCTGGACTTCTCAACCTTCCGTGGGTCGTCGCCGGAGTGGTGCATTCGGGCGGGCAGTCGGATCCTGCTGCCGTCGGGCTGTTCGAGGTCCAGGGTGAGGGACATTTTGGGCGACTTGGCTCAGTCCTGACTCTCGGTGGGATCTGGAACAGCGAAGTCGTGCCCACATCGCGCACGCTTGGCCTCACGGTTGCCATAGCCGCGGCGATCGGCGTCGTGATCATCGTCGGTCTAGTAACGGTGTGGCGTGGTGATAGGCAACTACTCGGCGTACTCGCTGCGGCCGGGGCGGTCGGGCTCGTCTTAGCTCTTGCGGGCTGGCTGGTTCCCGATCTGATCGAGCGAATCGTGAGCGACGTACCGGGCGGAGGTCTCGTACGTGATGGGACGCGATGGCTCGCACTGCTGGTTCCTCTCGAAGCAGTCGCCTTCGGTGCCGGCGTATGCGCCCTCCTCCACAACGCCCGGGCGTGGGTGACCCCGATCGCTGTCCTTGGCCTCGTGCTCCCGGTGGCGGCGCTCCCTGATCTCGCGTGGGGAGTCGGCGGCAGGCTTGAGCCCGCCACCTATCCGGCGGCCTGGACGAATACCCGTACGGCGATCGCCGAAAGTGATGTCAGCGGCGACATCCTCGTGCTGCCTTTCTCGGCCTACCGCCGGCCAAGCTGGAATCACGACACTCCGGTATTCGATCCGGCTGGCCGCTTCTTCGGCCGTACGACCGTCACGAATGACGAGCTGGATGTCTCTGGCGAGACGATTAGAGGCGAGGGTCCCCGTGCTGCGGCGATCGGGAAGGTGCTGAACGGTACGAAGGTCCTGGCTGAGCTGCCCGAGCAAGGCATCGGCATCATCGTGGTCGATACCAAGGCTCCGAGGGCCGACGAAGCGCTCGCGCTGATCGCTGGTGCTGAAGAGCTGCCGATTGCCGGAGACGAATTGCGACTCTTCGCGTTGCCGGGGGCTACGCCGTCAGAAACTGCGCCGGGTGACCGGTGGGCCATGACAGTCGCATGGCTTCTGGCCGGGCTGACGCTGCTGGGTGGTGTGGGTGCCGCCCTACGAAGGTCAGACCGGGAGACGCCGGAAGATAACCCGCGGGACGTGACGCAGGCCTGACATCACGACGCGCATCGTGCCAGGAACCCAGATCTGCTCCTTGCCGTCGCGTACGGCAGCAACCACAGCCTCGGCCACCGCTTCCGGAGTCGTCGCGAGGGGAGCGGGATCGAGGCCATCGGTCATCTTGGACTTCACGAAACCGGGACGGACCACCAGTACGCGACCACCCAGCTCACGCAATGCCTCGCCCAGTCCTGTGTAGAACGCGTCGAAGCCGGCCTTCGTTGAGCCGTAGACAAAGTTGGAACGACGCGGCCGCTCTCCGGCCACACTCGACAGCGCGACGATCACGCCATGGCCCTGCGTGCGAATACGCGCAGCAAGAGCAACACCGGTCGTGACGGCGCCGACGTAGTTGACCTCGGCAAGCTCACGAGCGACCTCGACATCGGTCCACGCTTCCTCGGGATCGCCGAGCAGGCCGAATGCCACGATGGCGAGGTCGATGTCTCCGTCGATTCCGGCAATCAGCGCGCCATGGCTGGCAGTGTCGAGAGCCTCGAAGTCGACCGCGCTGACTGTGCACCCCTTGGCAGAGAGCTGCTGTACGGCGGCGTCACGACGATCGCCAGAGCGGGCCGCCAGCGTCACCGTCAGATTGGGGGCCTGCGCGGCGTATGTCTCGGCGATCGCGAGGGCAATGTCGGACGTACCTCCGAGCAACAGGATGTGCTGGGGGATGCCGAGCGCGTTGATCATGGGTGCCTCACAGGTCGAGTCGTCGTGACAGGTCGGATCGGAACGTATGGGTGGGGTCGAAACGCGCGCGCGAAGCGCGGAACTCATCGAGCCGGGGATACATCTGGGCGAAGGTCGCAGCCGAGATGCGCGAATCCTTGGCGAGATAGATGCGACCGCCAGCGGCCAGTACGAGCTGGTCGAGGTGGTTGAGCAGCGCGTCGAGCCCTGCTCGTACGGGCAGATCGACGGCCAGGGTCCAGCCGGAGATCGGGAATGACAGGGGAGCGCGATTGCCTGGACCGAACCGCTTCAGCACGTTGAGCGACGACACGTGGTCTGACTGGGCAATCGTCTCGACGATCGTCGTGAACGCGGCTTCTTCGCCGAAGGGGACGACGAACTGGTACTGGCAGAAACCCTTGGGGCCGTAGACCCGATTCCAGTCGCCGACAATGTCGAGCGGATGGAAGAACTGGGTGATGTCCTGGATCTCGTCAGTGCGGTGGCGCGGCGACTTGGCATACCAAAGCGCGTTGAAGGCCTTGGCGGAGAATCGATTGACGAGTCCGACGGGCAGCTCGAACGGGACGCGTCCCCGCTGCGGAGCGGCAAACTCGAGCGCTGCTCGGCGTTGGTCGGGGTCGAGCGCCTCTCGCGATGCGGTGTTGCCCCGCATGATGACTCCGCGACCCAGCGAGTCGCCGGTCGTCGCGGTGTCGAACCACGCGACGGAATAGGTGTAGTCGTCATCGCCTGTCTCCAGTGCGGTGAGCATCTGCGACAAGTTGGCCGTGCGATCGGTGTCGACGACGAAGTAGGACGTCTCGACTTCCTTGAGCTGGATTGTGGCCTCGAGGACGACGCCGGTTAGTCCCATTCCGCCGACAGTCGCCCAGAACAGCTCTGCGTTGTCCCCATCCGGTGCCGCCGTGACGATGTCGCCCGACGCCAGCAGGATGTCGAACTCGGACACGTGATTGCCGAAGCTGCCATCGACGTGATGGTTCTTGCCGTGCACGTCTGCGGCGATCGCCCCGCCGACGGTCACTTGCCGGGTGCCTGGGACGACAGGCAGCCAGAGACCGAGGGGGAGTAGGGCTCGAAGGAGGCGATCGAGACTTATGCCGGCTTGTACGCGGACGTTGGGCGCCGCGGTGTCGACGTCCAGGATTGTGTCCCAGTCCGTCAGGTCCAGAACGGTGCCGCCGGCGTTCTGCGCGGGGTCGCCGTAGCTGCGTCCCAGCCCGCGGGTGATCAGCCCGCGCTCTCCGACGGTCTTGAGCTCATCGCGAAGTGCTTCGACGTCGGTCGGGCGTGCCACACGAGCGCTGCTCGCACTCGTTCCACCCCAACCCGCGAGTGACTCGATCATTTGGCGTACACGCCGATCGCGAAGATCGCGAGCCAACAGACAGCGATCAGCTGCAGCACGCGGTCACGCAGGACTGCCTCTTCGGGTTCTCCGGCAAGGCCGCGGTCAATGTCGACGGAATAGCGCAGAAGGCCCATGACGAACGGAGCGATCGAGATCGCCTGCCAGTCGACTCCGGTCTGATTCTTGATCTCGAAAGCCCAGAGGCTGTACGCAGTGATCGTGACGGTCGCTGCGAGCGTCCACACAAACCGTAGGTAGGAGACCGAGTACTCCTCAAGGGTGCGTCGGGTGCCGGCCTCGTTGCCCAGACTGCGAAGTTCGGAGTAGCGCTTGCCGGCAACCATGAACAGCGATCCGAACGAGGCGACGAGCAAGAACCACTGAGACAGGGGTACGTCGATCGCGACGCCGCCGGCGATCGCACGCAACAGAAATCCTGCCGACACGATCGCAAGGTCGATGACGGGCTGCTCCTTGAGCCACAGCGCGTAGGCCACCTGGATCACGATGTAGACGCTGAGCGTGATGCCGAGGTCGCGATCGATCGCGAAACCCAGCCCCAAACCAGCGGCGGCGACCACGATGGACGCCAGGACTGCGGCGCCGACCGAAACCTCGCCGGCGGCGACTGGGCGAAGCTTCTTGCGGGGATGCCTGCGATCGTCCTCGACATCGCGGGCATCGTTGAAGAGATAGACGGCCGACGCGGCGAGGGTGAACGCGACGAACGTGCCCGTGATGATGGCGATGTTGTTGCCGTCGCCCAGAACGCCGGCCGAAAGGGCTGCAGCAACCACCAAGACGTTCTTGGTCCACTGCCGTGGCCGCATGGTCCTCACGAGGGCGGAAGCAGTGCGCAGGGGAGTCGGCATGGTGCCCCCAGCCTAGTGCCGAACGGGACCTCGATTTCGGTCGAATCCTGCGTGCGCGCTTTTGATGGTGACCCCCTCTCGCTGGTAGACTTGGTCTGATTGAGGGAGGGACTCAACTGTGGGAACTATTACTGGCGGCATCGTCGCTTTTATCGCAGGACTTGGTCTGGCCGGAGCAACGGTCGTGGGAGTCGTCAATTCGCAGCAGAGTGCTGGCGAGAAGCCGATCGACACAACAAGCAACGTGAGCTACGGATCCAACTGATCTTCTGAACAAGAAGCGGGCGTCTCCTTCGGGAGGCGCCCGCTTCGTCGTGTGCGGGACAGTGTGAAGGGCGGACCTCCGAGGAGACCCGCCCTTCGTTCGCCTGCATTCAGACGCTGTGGATGACTTCTGCGAATTCGCTCTGCGAGGAGGCCCAGGTGAACGTACGAGACTTCACGAGCGCTCCCTGCCCAAGGAATTCGCGCCATTCGTCGTCTTCGACGAGCTGGCGGATTGCGTCGGTGAACTCGCTCGGGCTGTCGACGAGGACACCCGAGTCCTTGTGGTCAATCGACTCAGTCGTGCCGCCGGCGGTGCTGTAGGCAACGGTCGGAGTTGCATGTGTGCCGGCCTCGCCGATCACGATGCCCCAGCCTTCTTTGAGTGACGGCAACGCCATCACCCAAGACTGTGCGAGCAGCTCGTGCTTGGTCTGGTCATCGACGAAGCCGTGGAACGCGATGTGCTTGGTGACACCGCGCTTCTCGGCGTACTCGACGAGCTCTGCGTCCCACCAGCCGGCGCCAATGACATCGAGCTTGATGTCGGGATGCGTGGCGCTCAGCTCCGCGACGGCGTCGATCGCGTGCTCAACCTGCTTGTGCGGTACGAGGCGACCGACCACGCTGATGCGCGGGGTCTCTGAGCGGACGGCGTTGACCATTGGTGCAGGGTCGTTGCCGTTGTGGACGATCGCGATGCGGTCGCGGTCGACACCGAGCTCGATCAGTTCGAGGCGAGTTGCGGCGGACACGGCGACGTACTGGCTCTTGCGGTAGAGACGGGGCGACAGCACGCTCTCGATCCACCAGCCAACCTTGCCGACCAGGCCGGGGTAGACGACGGGCCACTGCTCACGGTGCACGTGGTGGACCAGGACAACGACCGGCTTGCGCGTTGCGAGGCGGGTGAAGAACGGCAGACCGTTTTGGACGTCGACGACGACGTCGACCTTGCCGTAGCGGCCGAAGAGAAGCGCGAAGAAGGTGCGGACGTAGATGTCCAGCTTGCTGCCTCGGCGCACGAAACGTACGCCGTCGACGGTCTCCTCGCGAGGCGCGTTGTCATGTGTGGCACAGGCGATGGTGACCGTGTGTCCGCGCTCAGCCAGTCCGTGCGCCATGTTCTCGACATAGCGCTCGGAACCCCCGCCTTCGGGGTTCTTGGTGTCGCGCCAGTTGCAGAAAAGTACGTGCATAGCGTTGCCGACCGAGGTCGGCGCCTCCCTCAAATGCCGGCATACTGCCCGGCACTACTCCCTCCGTGAAGTCTCCCAACTTCACGCGTCGCGTCCCTCAACGCAACGGTCCAATTCTAGCAGAGAAGTGGGCTCACCCTCGGGTATCGTGCACGCGTGCCCGACCTGCCGTTTCGTCCCACCTTTCGGCGGTCGTGGCGCCTGTTCCAGGCGTTTCGGGTCGAGCAGACCGACCCCGACCACTTCTACGGAACTCTCGCTCGCGACTCGGTCGACCAGATCGGCACGTACGCGGATCTCGCGGGTGCGTGGGTGCTCGACGTGGGCGGGGGACCGGGCTACTTTGCCGACGCATTTCGCGCTGACGGCGCTACGTACAACTCGCTGGATGCAGATCTGGGCGAGCTCTCAGGACTTGGTGACCCCGAGCCAGGCACGGTGTTGGGCAGCGGAATGCAGCTGCCGTTCGCGGACGGCAGCTTCGACGTCACCTATTCCTCCAACGTGCTCGAGCACGTCAACAAGCCATGGACGATGGCCGAGGAGATGGTGCGAGTCACCAAGCCTGGTGGTCTGGTGTTCCTCTCGTACACGCTGTGGTTTGGGCCCTGGGGTGGCCACGAGACCGCGCCTTGGCATTTCCTCGGCGGACAACGCGCCGCTCGCCGTTACGAGCGCAAGCACGGGCACCCTCCGAAGAATGTGTTCGGCGAGTCATTGTTCGCGGTGACGGCGGCAAGTGGGCTCAGCTGGGCGCACCGTCAGACCGGGTCAGACGTAGTGGCACTCATCCCGAGGTATCTGCCTCGCTGGGCGTGGTGGGTGCTGCGGGTACCTGGACTGCGCGAGGTTGTGACGTGGAACCTCGCGATCGTCCTGAGGAAGCGATGACCCGCGAGCAGCCCCGTGTGGTTTGGAGGATGCGACTCGTCGCCACCAGCATGCTCTTGACGGCGCTGGCGTTCGTCTCGCAGCCAGGTCGCATCGTCGGCGACACCAAAGCCGACCTCGCACTCAACCCGGGCGGCTTCCTGGAGCGGGCGCTCAGCCTGTGGGATCCCGCCGGATCGTTTGGACAGGTCCAGAACCAGGCGTACGGCTACCTGTTCCCGATGGGTCCATTCTTCTGGCTTGGCCATCTGACCGAGATCGACCCGTGGATCGTCCAGCGCCTGTGGTGGTCTTTGCTCTTCGTGACCGCGTTCCTCGGCATGGTCAAGCTGGCAGGAGTACTCGGACTGGGTACTCCCACGGCCCGGCTGCTCGGCGGCCTTGCGTTCGCCTTGTCGCCGCGCATGTTGTCGCTCGTCGGCTCGAGCTCGATCGAGGTGTGGCCTTCAGCGCTGGCGCCGTGGGTCTTGGTACCCCTCGTGATTGGGCTCCGTCGCGGCAACCCTCGACTCATGGCCGCTCTGAGCGCTCTTGCGGTCGCCTGCATCGGCGGCGTCAACGCAGCTGCCACGTTCGCGGTTCTCCCACTCGGCATGATCTGGCTGCTCATGGCACAGCCCAGTCGGCGTCGTCGATCGCTGATCGTGTGGTGGCCGGCATTCGTGGCGCTGGGCACGCTGTGGTGGCTAGGGCCGCTGCTTCTGCTCGGCTCTTACAGCCCGCCGTTCCTCGACTTTATCGAGAGCGCGTCCACGACGACCTTCGCGGCAACGGCCTTCGATGCGTTGCGTGGCACGTCCAACTGGATCCCCTACCTCGACAGCACGGCGGTCGCAGGCAGCGTGCTGCTGACGAGTCCGGCGGTCATCATCAACAGCGTCGTCGTGCTCGTCCTCGGCATCTGGGGAATCGGCCGCAAGGACAATCCGATCGGTCGCTTCCTCCTGGTGTCGCTGGCTGTCGGCCTCACGTTGGTCACTTTTGGTCACGCCGGGACGAATCTCGGCACGACGGGACTGCAAGGCCTTCTCGATGGGGTGCTCGCACCGCTGCGCAACACCCACAAGTTCGACCCGGTGATCCGCGTGCCGCTGGTGCTCGGCCTCGTCCATGTCGTCGGGGTGTATGCACGCCGCTCGTCGGATACGTCGCGGCGGCGGTTGCCACTGGCCGGTGTCGCACTCCTCGCAGGCGCGGCACTTTTCGGTTCGACGGTGCCCGCCTGGACAGCCGATCTGGCCAATCGCGGCACCTACACCGATGTACCGGGCTACTGGACCGACGCAACTGATTGGCTCAACAAAAACGCCGTTGGCCAGAACACATTGCTGCTCCCGGGCTCGCCGTTCGGGACCTACCTGTGGGGGAGTCCTCGCGATGAAGTCGCTCAGGCGTTCCTCTCGAGCCCATGGTCCGTACGAAATGCCGTGCCACTGACACCGCCGGGAACGATACGCACGCTCGACACCTTCGAGCGAGCCTTTGCATCGGGCGTGGGTTCTCGAGCGCTGCACGATGCGCTGTTCCGCTCGGGGATCCGATATCTGCTCGTCCGTCAGGACCTTGCCGACTCAGCTACGACAGACACCGAGCTCGTCGAGTCGACCCTGCGGAGCACCCCTGGCGTCGTGGCTGTGAAGTCGTTCGGGCCGATGGTCGGCAACCCGGCGAGCCAGGAGACTGACGACGGCGAGGTTGTGTTCGTCAACGCGGGACGCCAGTCCCGTCACCGGGCGATTCAGGTGTTCGAAGTGGAGGGTGTCGACTCCACGGTGGCGCGAGTTCAGCCCGTCAAGGGCACGCCCGTCGTCATCGGGTCGCCAGACGCGCTCCTCGTCCAGGACGGGCTGTTCGACCAGAGCACGGACGTGTTGCTCGCCGCTGACACAGACATCAGCAAGCCGCAAGGCCCCGTGATCATGACCGACACCGATCGGCGTCAAGAGGTGGCATTCGGCAGGGTCATCCGCAACAGGTCCGCGTCGCTCGGCCACACCGACCGCTACCGCATCGATCGCCCGGTGCACGACTACGTCGTCCCAGGTCAGGCCCGGTGGCAGACGGTGCCGGAGCTGATCGGAGCCGCGTCGATTTCGGCATCGTCGTCGCAGTCCGACGTCACACAGTTCTCGATTGACCAGACACGGCAGCCGTGGTCGGCGTTCGACGGCGACTCCCGTACCAAGTGGGTCGCTGGTGACTCGGGGTCGAGAGCTTGGGTCGAGGTCCGGTTCGCTGAGCCGACATCGGTGACGGGGCTCTCAGTGACGCTCACGCGCGGTCAGCCCGCGCGAGAACTGTCTGTCACGACCGACGTAGGCACCGAAACGACCAAGGTGCAGGCGGGGGAGAGTGAAGCCCCGCTCGACACTCCTGTCGGCTTGACTCGCAGCCTGCGGATCTCGGGGCCGTCTTTCGGCTTGGAGCCGCTGTCGATCGATGACGTGTCGATTCCTGAGGCGCCGCTGGCCCGCCCACTCAGGCTCCCGGCACTGCCGGAGAGCTGGGGCATACCGGACGACATCTTGTTCACTGCGCCAGCAGGTCAAGCCGCGTGTCGAACCGTGCAGGGTGTCGTGCGGTGCACGCCCGGCCGTGACGGGCTGGGCGAGGACGGACGCACGATCGACCGCATCGTCGAGCTCGCTGGCAGCGCGTCGTACGCCTCGGGGCTCAGCGCAGCGCCGCAGGAGTCAGCCGCGCTGACCAACGCGCTGAGTGGTGACGTACGCCTGCGGGTCAGCTCGACCGGCAGTGGTGACGCTGCAGCGGGCATACTCGCGGCGATCGACGGTGACCCCCAGACAGGATGGATCGCGGCACTGCGCGATGTGACGCCTGAGATCACGCTGACGTTCCCCACCGCACGGACGATGGACAGGCTGGTTCTTCGGGCCGATCCGACGCTCGCTGCGTCGGCACCGCAGCGGGCGCGACTGGTGTTCGACGACGGCACGAGCAGGCGGGTCCGGTTCGACACTGACGGCGTTGCCGAATTCCCGGCGAAGACGTCGAAATCCGTGACGATCGAGGTGACAGACGCCTACGTGCGATCGAGTCTGGCATTCGACGGCACAGGCAGTGGACTTCCTCTAGGCATCAGCGAGATCTCGGTACCCGGCTCCGGCCGAGCGCTTTCTGCCGGCACCGACAAGCAGATAGAGCTGCCATGCGGTTCAGGACCGACGGTGGCCGTCGACTCGCGCACGTTCGAGACGAGCGTGACGACGTCGCGGCGAGCCGTGCTATCGCACCGGCCACTGACTACGTCCCTGTGCGGGCTGCCAGATCTCGTGCTGGCCAAGGGATCTCACCGGGTGACGGTGTCGCCGAGCGTCGCATTCCGCCCACTCACGGTCCGATTCTCACGGACGGCCCAGGCTCACTCGGCAGGCGTCGAGGTCGACACCGAGAGGACAGGGAGTCATATCGAGGTGGCTGCTGTCGCCGGCTCGGGTGAGCAGATCCTCACGCTCAACCAGAACGTCAACCGAGGCTGGCGCGCGGGCGATAGTCCGGCAGTCACGGTCAACGGGTGGCAGCAGGGATTCGAGGTCGAGGGCGGGAAGCCGATCGACGTGTCGTTCGGTCCGAGCCTGCTCTACCGGGGGCTGCTTGCGCTCGGTGCGCTCGCAATGGCCGGGCTGCTGATCAGCGTCTGGAGGTTGCGCCGCTCACCGGACGTCGTGGACGAGCCGCGCACTTTGCGAACTAGGCTGAGGGGCTTCGTCGGTGCAGTGACGGCCATCGTCCCGATCGTCCTCGTCGGTGGAATTGGTGGAACCCTCGCGGCCGTTCTCGCGTTGGCAGCCGTGCTGCTTGTGGGCCGGCGATGGGACGCATCCTGGGTGGCGCCGGCGGCCGTTCTCGTCGCGGGGCTGGCATACGTCGTACGGCCGTGGGCCAGCTCTGATGCCTGGGCGGGAAGCCTTGACTGGCCTCAGTGGTGCGTCGTCGCGGCGCTGGCCGCGGCCGGAGGAGTGCTCTTCGACCGAGAGATCTGGGCGTTCTTGAGGCGCATGGCTGGACGCTCGACAACACGGTAGGCGATCTCGGCCAGCACGAGCGTAATGACGACCGTGAGGGCGAACAGCTCCCAGCCGTTGCCTTGGAACACGGGGATGTCCCGCCACGAGGCGACTGCATGGATCACCAACAGGTGGATGCAGAAGATCCCGTACGAGATGTGGCCGAGGTGTCGCAGGATTCGCTGGCCCAGAAAGTTGGAGTACGGGGTCCCGGACGCGGGTCCGAGGACTGACGGAAGCACGATGAGCCCGGCGATGACGGCATACAGCAGGTTCTTGCTGACCGCCTCGGTATGGGTCGGTGCGATGAGGAGGCTCGGACCCCCGACCGGTGTTGCCGCGACCGCGAAGAGCGCGAGTGCCATCACCCAGCAGATCCCAGGCTGTCCGGCGAGGGTGGACCAAAAGGACCACGTATTGTCGCGGCCGGGGCGGCGACGGTCGATCGCGATGACCGCGAGAGCGATGCCGACGGAGAACCAGCTCAGGTAAGCAGGCAGCCACTGGCCAGCTCCGACTCGCTGCGGTGCGATCGCGACGAGCCACACGACGTTGAGGACGACCAACACGCCGAGGGAGGTCAGGATGCCGCGCGGGTTCCAGCCTCGTCTGCAGACCAGGCGGGCGATCAGGGCCATCAGTCCGGGCAGCACCACATAGAACGCGACCTCGGTGGCCAGACTCCACATGTGCGTCAGTCCGGCGGGCAAGGCGCCGGTGACGTAGAGCTCGGTGAGGGTCAGGTTGCCCACCCAGGTGCCCAGGTCTGCCTGCTTGTTCTGATCCAGCAGCGCCAGTGCCGCGATCGTGACGATCAGGGCCAGCGGGACGATGCGAAGCGCGCGCTTCCAGAAGTAGCGACCGGTCGAGGGCCGCCGACGCCCACCGGCCATGGCGAGAAGGAACGGGTGGCCGAGGAGGAACCCGGATAGGACAAAGAAGAACGCGACGCCGATGTCGAGGCGCGACGACATTGCTCCCAACAGTCCGTCGGGATAGATGCCCGCCCAGAAGGCGACGTGTGTCCCCACGACCGCCAGCGATGCGAGGGCGCGAAGGCTGTCGAGGCCAGGGAAGACCTCGTGGTCCGTGGTGAACGGCGCTCCGTCGGACGCCGGTGAGCTCATTCCGCACCGACCGCCGTGAGCGGACCGACGTTCATCTTGTCGACGCACAGGCTGACGCCTGAGGCCGGAGTGATGGTGACACTGTCGTAGGCGCCAGATGTCTGTAGCAGGAGCGTGTGCGGCCCGCGCTCGATCGGCGCCTCGACAGTCGTCTTTCCTGCGCGGATCGTGGCAGTCCCGTCAGCCCCTGCGAGGTAGTTGATGCTGAGCCAGAACGAGAAGTCAATGACTGGGACGATCGAGATCGTGCGCGGATCCTCTGTCACGGCGAAACCGCAGCCCTTGTCCGGGCCCGGTTCGGTACGAGCCTCGCCCAGGACAGCGGCGGCGCTGAGTGCTCCGTCCGGACCGATCAGCTTGAGGTCGTTGCCTGCCTTGACCACGGTGAACCGCTCATCGAGTGGCGCGAGAATCCGCGACGTCAGGTTGGCGGGGAACGCCGCGGCCCACAGCACGGAGTCGGGAACTGTTGTATCGGCAATCTCGGTATTGCCGGCCTTGTCGAGCGCGGCGCGCGCCGTGTCGACGTAGGCCTGTTGAGGCATCTTTTCGCTGTCGTGCCAAGGCAGTGCATATGCGACGGAGGAGAAGAGTGACCCGACCACAATCGCGGCAGCGCCGACTTTGAGCGCGCGAGTTGGGAGGGAGACGGTCAACAGTTGGGGGTCCCGAGGCTCAGGCCGGACTGCGGCCCCGACGATCGGCATCGTCGCGAGGGCGATGCACAGAGCGACGACGCCAGCGAGGTCGGCGAGATAGCGGAGCTCGAGTGCTGCCGGGCCAACACCGAAGGCTTCTGAGCGGCCTGCGGACACGAGGTATGCGTTGAGCAGGAGGTAGGGCACGAGGACGAGCAGCGGAAGCCACGCCCGCCTGACCTTGAGGAATTGGTAGGCGCACAGCAGTGCAATCGCGACCCACGAGAACGCGATCAGCATCAGCGGTGTCCCCACGAACAGGCGCGGCCCGACGCCACCAGGCTGGCCAAGGCTGACCCAGTCCCACGGACCGCCGAGCACTCCCGGGGCGAACGACTTCACGATCGAGAGATCGAAGGTGTCGCGGATGCTGCGCCAGCCGGGGAACTCCGAGCGCGGCACGGTGGTGAGATAGATGACGAGATAGCCAATCGTCAGGACGCCATAGACGACCCACGCGTGCCAGAAGCGAACCAGCGCTGTCCTGAGTCGAGGAAGGAGGCGGCCCGTTGCGAAGTAGACGACGGTGAGGCTGACGAGCAACACCGGCAGGAGCAGCGTCTTGGTGTAGCTCGCGTAGCCGAGAAGCATGAACAGGCCTGCGAGGACCGCACTGCTGGGATGGCGCGTTCGCAGGTACATGACGTGCGCGGCAACTGCACCGAACAGGGCGATCTGGTGCGGCAGCTGGTTGAGCGATGCCGACCACCACATGATCGACGGGAACGACAGTGGAGAGACGAGGTAGAACGCCAGCGCGACGAGCACGCCTTTGCGATCGCCGAACAGGGTGCGCAGCATCCACCAGCACGCCAGACTCGCCAGCGCCTGCAGCAGGAGGATCTCGACCGTCGCGAGCAGCCAGCTGAAGGTGCCCACATTGCCGACAAGGGTCGACAGCCAGAGTCCGAACGGCATGAGGTGGATGTTGTGTGGTTCGAACATCCAGTCCAGGTCAGCGGCGCCGCGTGCCGCGGTCCCGATGAAGATGAAGTCGTCGGAATAGAACCAGCTGCCGGCCGTGGCCCACCCGCGGAAGATCAGTTGAGCAGCGATCATGCCGAAGGCAATGAGGGCGAGGCGCTCCGGGCTGCTGAGCTGGCGTCGATCGCTCACGAGGTCGCTCCGCCGTTCGTTGATTGGATGTTGCCCACGTGGACATTGTCCACGCACACGCTGAGGCTGCCCACGGTCGTGACGTTGACGTGATCGTAGGCGCCCTCAGTCTGGACCAGCATGGAGTGCAGACCCTTCTTTACGGCGACGGTCCGAATCGAGTTGCCTGCACTCACCGTGACGTGCCCGTCGGCGCTGGCGAGATAGTCCATCCTCGCCCAGAACGGGAGGTTGACGACCGGGACAATCGGGATACGGACACCGTTCTGCTGCGCGAAGTAGCCGCAGTTCTCTACCGGTCCGGGTTCTGCACGCGGTCCGTCCGGGACGGTCGCCGTCTGAATGCCGCCTTGGGCATCGATCATGTGCAGGTCGGTGCCAGCCAGCACCGCCACCAGGTCCGGCTCGAGGGGTGCAAGCTTTCGGGAAGGCAGGTTGTAGGGGTAAATCACCGGGTTGGCGACGACGACCGGCAACGGCAGGTCCGCTATGAGGACTGGCTTCTCGGACGTCCTCTCCTCCAGGTCGTCGCGTACGTTCTGCACGAAGGCCCGCTCGGGGAACGAACGTGCCGATGCGTCGTGCCACGGCGCGACGTACGTGACCGTCGAGACGATGGACCCGGCGAGACAGATGACGCCCAGCACCACAAACGCTTTGCGGGGGATATTCGCCCTGAAGTAAGGATCCTCTCGGGGCTCAAGCCTTTGCTTTGCCCCGATGATTGGCATGATCGCAGCGCCGATCGCCAGCGCGACGATGGCCACGACGTCGGAGAAGTAGCGGACCTCGCGGGCACTGACCTGACTGCCCCACGTCCCGGCCCTTCCGGCATAGACCAGAGCGGCAGACAACAGGACGTACGGGACGACGACCCACAGCGACAGGATTGCATTGCGATGGCGCGACCACACGTAGAACGTCAGGGCGATGATGGTGAGCCAAGCCGCGACGAGCCCGAACAGGGGCGGCGACAGCAGTGACTGTGGTGCACCGCCGACCAGCAGGCCGGGATCGCCCTTGTAGGCCTGCGGGACGCACTTCGAGGCCGCGATGAACGGGTCGATCCCGCCTGTCCACAGCTTCCATCGCCATGGTCCGCCGACGAGACCGGTGCCGACCGCGTCGACGATCGATGTCGACACGACACCCGGCAGCTCGCAGGACTGACGGGGTGCTGCCGGGCCCTGCTGGTGTTGCCAGACGACGGCATAGGTCACAGTCGCGGCGGTATACATCAGCCACGCAGGCCAGGAGCGGATCAAGGTGCGGAGCCGCGAGCGCAGCCCACCGGACGTGAACCAACACACGGAGATCGTGACCAGGACCAGCACGATGAGCGGGGCCTTGATGTAGCTGCCGAGACCGAGGACCAGCAGGGCGGTTGCGGCGAAGGCGTGACGAACCTTCCCCGTACGGGCGTACTTCGTGTGAAAGCCGATGGCTCCGAAGATCGCCACGTGGTGCGGCAACTGGTTGATCGCCACCGACCACCAGACGCCGGCCGGCGCTGTCATGGGGCTGAACAGGTAGAACGACAACGGGACCAGGATGCGCAAGCGATTGCCGAACACCGTCCGCAGCATCCACCAGCACGTCAGATTGGCGACGAGCTGCATCACGAGGATCTGAGCCGCCACGACGCTCCATGAGAATCCTGCGCCGCCGACGATCTTGACGAGGAAAAGGGAGATCGGCATGAAAAGGCTGAAGTGGCTGTGAAGCAACCAGTCCCAACCGTCCTCGCCGCGAGCTACGTCTGCCAGGAAGATGTAGTCGTCCCACATGAACCAACTGCCCGAGGTCATCCAGGTTCGAAAGATCATCTGCGCGAAGATCAGGGCCAAGGCGAGCAGGCTCACTCGTGCCGCGGGTGTCAGACGCGCGACTGCGCGGCGGGCGAGTGCGGCGACAGGGTCCGGCTCGAGCTCCTCAGTCGGCGTGTCATGCGTTGGAGTGCTCACTGGCTGGCCTCTGGCAGTAGCTGACCGATCCGGATCGACGAGACGCACAGGCGCTGGCCGACGAGCGCCTGAAGGTAGACGCGGTCGTACGCGCCAGTTGTCGCGATGAATAGCGTGTGCTGCCCACGCTCGATCGGCACGATCCGTGGGGACTGAAACCCGATGGTCATCGGGACCTCCCCGGTGGTGCTGGAGCGGTATTTCACGGCCATCCACAGCGGGAAGTCGATGACTCCGGGGAAGCGAATCAGAGTCTCCGTGTCCTGCACCGGGTACGGACAGTCTCCGCTCTCGTCGCGCGACGTCCGCGGGCTTGCGTCGACCACGGCTGGGACGACGTCGCCCTCCACCGTCAGGGTCGAGAGATCAGTGCCCATCAGCGTTGTTCGCAGGTCCCTCCCCAATGGAGCCAGGTGGGTGCTCAACAGATTGCGTGGCGCGGCGAGTGGATCGACGATCCGACCAGGCACCGGCACATCGGCCAGGAGTGGCTTGTCCCGAGCGATCTGGGCGGAGGCGTTCTGAACGAAGCCTCGCTCCGCATAGTCCGAGTTCCAGATCGTGGCCATCCGTGCCGTGGACACGACCGATCCGATGGCGACAGCAGCCGCGACCACGGCCAGCACTGCGCTCGGCGGGCGGCGCTTCAGGAGGGTGTGATGCCGCGGCTCGCTTGGCTCGACGGCGCCCTGCAGGGACATCATCATGAGCGCGAGCGCGAGTACGACGAACGGCATGCTGTCGGCGACGTACTGAATGGACTGCCCGGCACGGACGCCACCGATGAGGCCGAGCACGAAGCTTCGGCCCAGATAGACGAACACGATGGACGCGGCGAGGTAGACGACCGGCATCCACAGGGCGCGCAGCGTACGGGTGCGAGTCGCCCAGAGGACAAAAACTGTCGCGACGATGAGCAACCAGGCCAGCACGACGCCCAGCTCGGGTGGTGTGCCGTACATGATCGGCCCGTCTCCGAACGGGCTCCAGTTCCATGGGCCGCCCACCAGTGCCGAGCCGAATGAGGACAGCACGGTGGTCGACATCAGCTCGGCGAATGAGCCGCTCAGTGCACCCGACGGGGGGCGCTTCGAGAGATAGGTCGTTACGAAACCAAGGCTTATGGCGAGGTAGAGGACCCACGCCCGCCACTGTGTCTGGACAACCGTCACGACGCGATGGCCCACCTTGCCGTTCGCAAAGTACGCAACGCTGAGGATGGCGAGCATGACCGGGAGCAGAGCGGTCTTGGTGTAGGAAGCGAACCCGAGGACCAGAAAAGCCGCAGCCAGAAGCGCATGGGACCAGCGTTGGCTGCGCGCGTGCATGACGTGGGCGGCGATCGCGCAGAACACTGCGATCTGGTTCGGCAGCTGGTTGATGGCGACGGCCCACCAGGTCAGTGCGGGCATCGTGATCGGCGAAACGAGATACAGCGCGAGGGGCACCAAGATCTGCGGCCGGTTGCCGAACAGCGTCCGAAGCATCCACCAGCAGGCGAGGCCCGCAAGCGCCTGCATCGCGCAAATCTCGATCGCGGCCGCGGTCCAAGGGAACGCACCAAACATCGATGCGAGCTTGACCAGGACGAACGACAGCGGCATGAAATGGCCCTGGTGAACCCGGAAATACCAGGCCGCGTCGTCCTGATCGGTGGCGATGTCCGAGAGAAAGTAGAAGTCGTCGACCAGGAACCAACTCTGGCTGACGTAGATCGCCCGCCAGGCGACTTGCGCAGCGATCAGCCCCAACGCGACGATCGTGACCCAGCGTCCAGCGGGAATGTGCCGAGCGCGCGCGATCGTGGCCGTCAGGAACCGCGGCGCTGCGGGGGGAGTCACGGGGTCAGATCCTGCCACATTGACGGGTCAGGGCCCGGCGAATTATGACGCCGAAAGTCTCGTGAGAATCGTCATCAAACGGCAACGTTCGTATGGGCAAGTAGTGACCCCCCTCACTGGTAAAGTTGTGCTGATTAATACAGGTGGAGGGAGCCCACTGTGGGAAAAAAATTCGGGACGTCTGCGCTTTTTCTGGGCGCATTTTTGCTGGCACTCGCCGGCTTGTCCAAGTTCTACATGTATGACCGCCTCGCGGTCGTACCTCTGAACACTGAAACGACCAGTCACTCAAGCACGGCGCCAGGGGCCGACGCTGAGTACCTTGACGTCGCTGCAGGTCTCAAGATCACCAACGGCCCGTTGGCCAACACCAAGGTCGTCACGGGTGACGTGGAGGCCAGCAAGAAGGCCAGCGAAAAGCTCGGCAAGGACGTTGCAGTCTGGAACATCTACGACTGCACCGACACACCGGACTTCAACTGTGGCAGCGGTGAGACACCGCTGAGCGGCACAACTGACCGCGTGGCGTTCGATGCCAACACGGGCGAGACCGTGGAGTACGAAGACACCAGTAGCGAGGCCGACGGTGAAATCACCAAGCCGTTCTCGTTCGAGGGTCTCTACTTCAAGTTCCCGTTCGATGCGCAGAAGAAGACGTACCAGTTCTGGGACGGCACACTGCGCGAGGCAACCCCCGCCACGTACGTCGGCGAGGGCAAGGTCAAAGGCATGAAGGTCTACAAGTACGAGCAGGTCATCGAGCCGGTCAAGACCGGCACGATCGATGTGCCCGGCGACCTTGTCGGATCTGACGAGGCCACCGTCACCGCTGATCGCATCTACTCGAGCATCAGCACGTACAGCGTCGACCCGGTCACGGGCGTAGTCATCGTGGGCCAGACGGCGCAGGACAGCTACCTCGAGCTCAACGGTGAGCGTGTTCTGACGACGACCAAGGCAACACTCGGCTACACCGATGCACAGACCCAGAAGGTCGTCGACGAGTACAAGAGCAAGGCAATGCTGCTCACGGCCGTCAAGACCTGGATCCCCGTCTACGGCGGAATCCTGAGCCTCGTGCTCATCGCAGTTGGTCTGATGAGCCGTCGCGGCAACGCCGCTGGCGCTCGCAAGGTCGAAAAGGGAGAGCTCGTCGGCTCACGCTGACCCGATTTCCTTCCACCACTGGTGCCGCGTCCCCTAAGGGGCGCGGCACTCGTGCGTCCGGCGCATCTAGGGTGGTGCCATGGTTCTCGCCGCTGCCGCCGATTTGTGCACCTTCGTTGACCAGTCGCCGACGCCGTTCCATGTCTGCGCGACCGTGGCAGCCCGGCTCGATGCCGGGGGATTTGTGCAGCTCGACGAGCGTGACGAGTGGCCTGCTGACCAAGGTCGCTACTACGTCGTACGCGGCGGTTCGCTCGTCGCGTGGTCGACTGAGGCGAGCACCGCTCCAGCGGATGGCTTTCGAGTGGTCGGCGGTCATACCGACAGCCCCAATCTCCGCCTCAAGCAGCACCACGACCTGACAAGCGATGGGCTCGGCGTCGTCGCGCTCGAACCGTATGGCGGGGCGTGGCTCAACTCATGGCTCGACCGTGACCTCGGCATTGCCGGCCGGCTGGCTCTGAAGGACGGCAGCTTCGCGCTCGTGCACGTCAACGAGCCGATCCTGCGGGTCCCGCAGCTTGCGATCCACCTGTCGGCCGAGCGCAAGAGCGTCGAACTCGATCCACAGCGGCACGTCAACGCGATCTGGTCGACAGCAGCTGGGACGTTCCTTGACTGGGTCGCCGACCAGGCTGGCGTCGCGAGCGATGACATCGCCGGATTCGAGCTGATGACCCATGACACCTCGCCCAGCCGCCTCACGGGATCCGAATCGGGCCTGGTGTCGGCCCCACGCCTCGACAACCAGGTGACCTGCTTTTCCGGCCTCCAAGCGCTCCTCAGCGCTGAGCCGGTGGCAGGAGTACGCCCAGTGCTCGCGCTGTTCGACCACGAAGAGGTCGGCAGCGTGTCTGAGCGTGGCGCTCAGTCCGATCTGCTCGCGACCGTCCTCGAGCGGATCGTGTTGGCAGCAGGCGGCACCCGTGACGATTACCACCGCGCAATAGCCGCTTCTGTGTGCGCATCCGGCGACATGGCCCACGCGACGCACCCCAGCTACGCCGACCGTCACGAGCCGCTGCACCGCATCACGGTGGGCGGGGGACCAGTACTCAAGGTCAACGTCAACCTTCGGTACGCCACCGACGCCGCTGGCGCTGCCTCATTCGTTCGGGCGTGCGAGCAGGCAGACGTGCCATTGCAGCGGTACGAACACCGCGCCGATCTCCCGTGCGGATCGACCATCGGACCGCTCAGCGCGGCTCGCACGGGCATGTTGACGGTCGACGTGGGGGCACCACAGCTGGCGATGCACTCGGCACGCGAACTGATGGGTGCCGACGATGTTGACCTGTACGCACGTGCCCTCGCTGCTTTCCTTGCCCCGACTTCGCGCTGAAGGCCCTCGTCCCGTACGCTTGTAGGTGCGCTGAACGTCTGTATAGACCTCGGACCTAGCGGGTTTGTACTCGTCGCCCTGTCGGGCTCATCTCCTCGGCATCACGATCCAAGGGCTTTCATGCGTGCCCAACAATTCCACCCATCCAACGGAGCAATTCCTATATGACAAGCAGCATCGCAACTCCACCTGCACCGCAGGTTGCGGTCAACGACATCGGCTCTGAGGCAGACTTCCTCGCCGCTATCGATCTGACCATCAAGTACTTCAACGATGGCGACATCGTCGAAGGCATCATCGTCAAGGTCGACCGGGACGAAGTCCTCCTCGACATTGGCTACAAGACCGAGGGTGTTATCCCCTCCCGCGAACTTTCCATCAAGCACGACGTCGATCCCAATGACGTCGTCTCGGTTGGCGACAGCGTCGAAGCCCTCGTTCTCCAGAAGGAGGACAAGGAAGGTCGTCTCATCCTGTCCAAGAAGCGCGCACAGTACGAGCGCGCCTGGGGCGACATTGAGAAGATCAAGGCTGAAGACGGCGTTGTCGAAGGAACCGTCATCGAGGTCGTCAAGGGCGGCCTGATCATGGACATCGGTCTGCGCGGCTTCCTGCCTGCGTCGCTCGTCGAGATGCGCCGCGTGCGCGACCTCGACCCGTACATCGGTCAGAAGATCGAAGCCAAGATCATCGAGCTCGACAAGAACCGCAACAACGTGGTCCTGTCGCGCCGTGCCTGGCTCGAGCAGACTCAGTCGGCCGTTCGCCAGAACTTCCTGACCGAGCTCACCAAGGGCCAGGTCCGCAAGGGCGTCATCTCCTCGATCGTCAACTTCGGTGCCTTCGTGGACCTCGGTGGCGTCGACGGACTCGTCCACGTGTCGGAGCTGTCCTGGAAGCACATCGACCACCCGAACGAAGTCGTTCAGGTTGGCGATGAGGTCACCGTCGAGGTTCTCGACGTCGACATGGACCGCGAGCGTGTTTCGCTGTCGCTCAAGGCGACGCAGGAAGACCCGTGGCAGCACTTCGCCCGTACGCACCAGATCGGTCAGATCGTGCCCGGCAAGGTCACCAAGCTCGTTCCCTTCGGTGCGTTCGTTCGCGTCGAAGAGGGCATCGAAGGCCTGGTGCACATTTCCGAGCTCGCCGAGCGTCACGTCGAGATCCCCGAGCAGGTCGTCCAGATCGGTGACTCGGTCATGGTCAAGATCATCGACATCGACCTTGAGCGTCGCCGTATCTCGCTGTCGCTCAAGCAGGCCAACGAGACCGAGGCTTCAGTCGGCGACGACTTCGACCCGACGCTCTACGGCATGACGTCGTCCTACGACGCCGATGGCAACTACATCTACCCCGACGGTTTCGATCCTGAGACCGGCGAATGGCAGGACGGCTTCGACGAAGCCCGCGCTGCCTGGGAGAAGCAGTACGCCGAGGCTCACGAGCGCTGGGAAGCGCACAAGAAGCAGATCGAAGAGGCTGAGAAGGCCGGAGTTGAAGCCAGCGAAGCTGCCAACTACTCCTCCGACACAGCTGCCGGTGAGGACGCTCCTCAGCAGGAGGGCTCGCTTGCCTCCGATGAGGCCCTGCAGGCACTTCGCGAGAAGCTCACGGGCGGCGCTGAGTAAGCACCGTTCCAAAAACAAGAACCCCCGATCCACTGGATCGGGGGTTCTTGCGTTCCGGAGGTTGGTCAATTCGTGAGGGAGTTGGCCTCGAAGTAGTCGTAGTGGCTTCGAGGAGCGGGGCGGGAGCCATACCCGTCTTTGCGGATCTGTGCAGTGAGCACAGCTCCAGCGGCAGTCACCAGGAGGACGATCAGCACGATGTTCATGGCAGTAATTCTGCTCCTGTACAGATACCGCCACCAGTGGCAGTAATGCCAGTGTCCGTTGATTTACTGCCACATCTGTGGAAGGCTCGGCGCATGAAGACAGTTGCCGTGATCGTCCAGGACGGTGCCGAGCCCTTTGGCCTCGGATCGATTTGCGAGGTGTGGGGCGAGCCCTATCACCCAGAGGACGACAATCCCGTGTTCGACTTCCGCGTGTGCACGCCTCGCCCCGGACGGGTGCGAGGTCGGGCCGGCTTCGATCTGCACGTCGAGCTGGGCCTCGAGGCGACGCTGGACGCCGATCTCGTGTGCTTCTCGCCCAAGCACGAGTTCCTCGAACACGATCCATTGGTCATGGACGTCGCCAACGCTGCGTTTGATCGGGGCGCGATCATCTACGCCCACTGCTCGGCGGCATTCATGCTCGGCGAGGCAGGTTTGCTCGATGGACGCGAGTGCACAACCCATTGGCGCTATGGCGACCGTCTTGCGCGGATGTACCCGAAGGCGATCGTGCGCCCCGAAGTCCTCTACGTCCAGGACGGCAGCATCCTGACTGGTGCTGGAGCTGCAGCCGGCATTGACGCTTCTCTGCACCTGATGCGACAGACGTTCGGTGCCAAGGTTGCGGCAACGACAGCGCGCCGCATCGTCGTACCCCCGCACCGTGATGGCGGACAGGCACAGTTCGTGCGGACACCGATGGGACAGACCGAGTGCGACACCCTCTCGCCTCTGCTGGCGTGGGCGGTCGACCACCTTGAGGAGCCACTCTCGGTCGAACGGCTCGCAGCTCAGGCCCACATGTCGCCGCGTACGTTCGCGCGACGCTTCCGCGACGAGACCGGAACGACGCCATTGCAATGGCTCACGACACAGCGTCTACACCTCGCAGAGGAGATGCTCGAGAACTCCAATCTCGCGGTCGAACAGATTGCCACCCGGGTCGGATTTGGCAACGCAGCAACGTTGCGACACCACTTCACTGCTGCGCGGGGGACCACCCCGCAGCAGTACCGCAAGACGTTCAGCAGCATCGAGCCCGTCGGGGTCGGCGCGTAGGTGCGCGCCGTACCCACGCTGCAACTCGGACGCCAAAACGGTTACCCTCGAGTCGTGCGCAGAACAGGTCTAGAGCTCAGTAGCGCGCTGGCGGTTGCGAGTTTCATCGCAGCGGCGATGGTTGCGTGGTACTGCGACCTACCGCTGCGCGACCCTGATGGCTCGACTGGCCCGACCTTCATTCGACTGCCTGCCATCGTCCTGCTCGCACTGCTTCTCGACATCGTGCCGCGCGCGATCATCCGTGCTTCTACATGGCGATCCATCCGCGAATCCGTTGTTGAGGTCGCGCGCGAGCGTTGGCAGCTCGCGAGCCTGCGGTTCATGCTCGTGGGACTGATCGGCTGGTACGTCACGTACGCCTCGATCCGCAACCTCAAGGGCATGGTGCCGTTCGCCAACGGCGAGCTCTATGACACACAGCTCGATCGACTCGACCAAGCAATGTTTGCCGGTCATCGTCCGGCCGTGCTGCTCCATGATGTGCTCGGCACCGACATTGCGGCGCACGTGCTTTCGTTCTTCTACATCGTGTGGATCGTGGCGCTGCCGGCATCCCTGGCCGTCGCACTCGTATGGGCTCGTCGGGACCGCGTCAGCTCATGGTGGGTCACGGCGGTTTCGCTCGACTGGATCATGGGCGTCATCCTCAACTTTGCGCTGCCAACGCTTGGTCCGATCTACGATCGGCCGGGAGACTTCGCAGGACTGGCAGAGACCGGCACTACGTCGCTCCAGCAGTCGATGTGGACAGAACGACTCCAGGTTCTCGCTGATCCCGCCAACACGCATACGGTCCAGAACATTGCAGCGTTTGCCTCGCTCCACGTCGCGATCGCGACGACCGCGTGCATCGTCGCCCATCGCGCCGGACTGCATCGAGCGCTCGTCCAGGCGCTGCGCGTGTTCCTGGTGATCACCATGATTGCAACGGTCTACTTCGGCTGGCACTACGTGTCAGACGTGATTGCCGGACTGCTGGTCGGCATCGTTGCCGCGTGGGTTGCCGAGCGTTTCGCAGCTCCAGAGGAAGCCGAACGGGACGATCCAGCGGGCGAGGCAAGCCCAAAACGGGCCACCGCGCAAAATCTTGCTGCCAAACCGGGCCGTTCGTGACCTCTGTCACCCGCTACACGGGCGATGTTGCGATGAATGTGAACCGCCCGACGAAGTATGGTTCACTCGATAGTTGATCCGACAGTCGTCAATCCCTAGGTGGTCATACCGTGGCAGTTTCACGCCACAGGCATGCTGCAAGGCCCGCAATCGGGCGACGCGTTGCTTCGCACATCATCCCGACAATCGGGATGATGGCCGTTGTTACGGCCGGTACGGCAGCCGCACTCAGCGATGACCTTCCCTCGATTTCTTCGTCCAAGCCTGATCTGATCGCCGCGTCGATCGACCAGGGCGCTCCGGACGTCAGCCGTAGCGCTGACCGCGCACCGGTGCTGAACGAAGCCGCTGCCGACGAGCTCGTCAAGGATCACCAGTACGCACAGCAGGTCCTTGAGGTCCATGCCGCGGCTGGCGAGAAGTCGCCCGTCCTCGCCAAGCTGGCAGTTGGCGACAAGGTCGGCGTCACTGGCGTCACCGATGGCGACTGGGCGCAGGTCATCCACAAGGACCTGCCTCGTTGGGTTCTTGCCAAGGGGATCGCCAAGGACATGCCGCTGGGCACAGCCCCGTGTGCTTCCGGATCCGGTTCTGAGCGCGGTTTGCGCCCGGACACGATCAAGGTCCACCGCGCCGTATGTCTCCTGTTCCCGAGCGTCACTCGCTACGGCGGCGTCGCCGGCCGCGGCGAGCACGCCACTGGCCAGGCGCTCGACATCATGGTCGGTACGGGCAACCCGATTGGTTACGAAATCGCCGAGTTCCTGCAGGCGCACCGCGCCGAGCTGGGCATCGAATACATCATCTGGCACCAGCACATCTGGCGTCCGTCCACTTCTGGCGCCTGGCGCGCGATGAGCAATCGCGGTGGAGCCACGGCCAACCACATGGACCACGTGCACGTCACCACCTACGGCAACGCTGCACAGTAGGGATCTGCGCGTGCTGACGGTCGGGCTCACCGGTGGAATTGGCTCGGGCAAGAGCAGTGTGAGTGCGCTCCTGGCGTCTCACGGGGCCGTGATCATCGACTACGACAAGCTCGCTCGTGACGTCGTGGAGCCTGGCAGCCCTGCCCTTCAGGCAATCGCTGATCGATTCGGTCCAGGCGTGATTGCACCCGACGGAACTCTCGACCGTCCTGCCCTCGGTGCCGTTGTGTTCGCTGACGCCGATGCGCGCAAGGACCTCGAAGGCATCACCCACCCCGCGATCCGTGACCTCGCAGTCCAGCGACAGGTTGCTGCGGGCGAGGATGCGATCGTCATTCACGACAACCCGCTACTTGTGGAAATGGGCGCTGCCGCCTACTGCGAGGTTGTGATCGTCGTCGACGTACCGGTTGAGGTGCAGGTCGAACGGCTCAAGTCGACGCGTGGCATGACCGAGGATGAGGCGCTGGCTCGTATCGCCACACAGGCCTCCCGAGAAGTACGGACCGGTGCCGCCGATCTGGTGATCGACAACACCGGTCCGATTGACGAGCTCGACTCCATCGTCGGGGGGATCTGGGACGAGCTCGTGCTCAGAGCTGCCGGCAAGGACAGCACGTCCAACTAGGCAGCGATGTCCGGATCAGCGATTCGGCGCAGGGTTGCCAGGGCTTCACGCTCGAGCTGACGTACGCGCTCGGCTGAGATGCCGTGACGCTTGCCGATGTCAGCAAGCTTCTGCTGACGTCCGTCAAGCAGGCCGTAGCGCGCTCGTACGATGTCGGCTTCGCGCTCGCCAAGATGATCGACCAGCGTCGCGATGAGCTGGCGTGACTCGTCGTCGAGGACGGCGAAGTCAGGGCCGGGTGATGTCTCGCGGGCAATCAGGTCACCGAGCGATGTGTCGCCGTCCTCATCCACGGGGGAGTCGAGGCTGACGTGGTCACGTCCCCAGGCCATCAGGTCGATGACGCGGTCGATATCCATGCCGAGCTCGAGAGCGATCTCCTGCGGCTCGGGGTCGTAGCCGAGCTGGCGCTCGAGGTTGCGGCGAGCAGCCGTCACCTGGTTGAGCTCCTCGACAACGTGCACCGGGAGGCGTACGACGCGTGCCTGCTGGGCAATACCGCGGGTGATCGCCTGACGTACCCACCAGGTGGCATACGTGGAGAACTTGAAGCCCTTCGCGTAGTCGAACTTCTCGACGGCGCGGATCAGGCCGGTGTTGCCCTCCTGGACCAGATCAAGCATCGGCATGGCCGAGCGCCCGTACTTGCGGGCGATCGACACGACGAGTCGGAGATTGGCCTGGATGAACTCCTGTACGGCCAGATCGCCCTGCTCGGCAAGCCAGGAGAGCTCTTCCTCGGTGGCGAACTTCGGCGCTCCACCCTTGCGACGGCCAACGCGGCCCTCGGCAAGGAGGTGGCGGGCGAAGAGTCCGGCCTCGACGGTCTTGCTGAGCTCGACCTCACGTGCGGCGTCGAGCAGGGGAGTGCGAGCGATTTCGGCGAGGTACATGCCGACGCTGTCCTTGCCTTCGGTCTTGGTATTCAACTGAACGCCTCCCATCAGAGTCTGTACTGATGTGAACGGGCAACGAGCACCAAGAATTCCGCTCTCAGGTGGTTCTTACTTACGTTTGTTGGCCCCTGCGGTTTCGATGATCCAGGCGAGCTCCCACGCACGCTCTTTCCAGGAGGCGTAGCGACCGCTGACACCGCCGTGACCTGCGTGCATCTCCGTCTTGAGCAGAATCGGCGCATCGCCGGTCGCGGTGGCCCGCAGGCGTGCCACCCACTTGGCCGGCTCGACGTAGAGCACCCGGGTGTCGTGCAGGCTCGTCACCGCGAGGATTGCGGGGTAGGGGTGCTCGCCGACGTTCTCGTAGGGCGCATACGACTTCATGTAGGCGTAGACCTCGGGATCTTCGAGCGGGTTGCCCCACTCGTCCCATTCGATGACCGTCAGCGGCAGGCTCGGATCGAGGATGGTGGTGAGGTTGTCGACAAACGGCACGCTCGCCACGATGCCGGCGAACGCATCGGGCGCAAGGTTGGCAATGGCGCCCATCAGCAGGCCGCCAGCGCTGCCGCCCTCGGCGATGAGCCGGTCGGGTGACGTCCATCCCTCATCGACCAAGTGGCGGGCGCTCGCGATGAAGTCTGTGAACGTATTGCGCTTGCGGAGCATCTTGCCGTCGTCGTACCAATGGCGGCCGAGCTCGCCGCCGCCTCGCACATGGGCGATCGAGAACACGAATCCGCGATCCAGCAGGGACAGTCTGGCGATCGACATACCGGGATCCATGCTGGCTTCGTAGGAGCCATAGCCGTAGATGAGCGCCGGCGCAGTGCCGTCGCGAGGCGTGTCCTTGCGGCACACGACGGAGACGGGCACACGTACGCCGTCGTCCGCGATGGCCCAGCTGCGGTGCTGCTCGTAGTCGGCCGGGTCGTAGCCGCCGAGTACGGGCGCCTGCTTGCGCAGAATCAGCTCGCCGGTCGCGACGACGTAGTCGTAGACGGATGCGGGGGTGATGAATGATCCGACACCGACGCGGATCAGCGGCTGCACCCATTCGGCGTTGGCGCCCACTCCGCACGTAAACAACTCTTCGTCGAACAGAATCTCCTGCAGCGGGCCGATGCCGTCGGGGATTCGCTCGTCGATCAGCATGATGCCGATCCGCGTAAGGGCATCGCGGCGGTAGGAGAGGACGAGTTGTCCTTCAAACACGTCGACGTCCTCGAGTCGTACGTCATCGCCTCCTGGGATGAGCACCGTTCGAGTAGTCGGGTCGTTCGCCGGAACGGAGACCAGCTCGAAGTTGATCGCGTCTTCGTTGTGCAAGACAAGGAAGACGTCTTCGCCGGAGATCACCGCGTGCTCGAGGGAGTACTCGATTCCATCGCGGCGGGGGAGCACCACCCTGAACTCGCCCTCGGGATCGTCGGCTTCGAGCACGCGAACTTCACTGGTGATCTTGGACGACAGGCCGATGACCAGGTACTTGTCGGACTGCGTACGGCCGACGCCAACGAAGAAGCGTTCGTCGGGCTCTTCGAAGACCAGCACATCATCGCCGGTCGTGCCGAGCGTGTGGCGCCACACCTTGTGGGGTCGCCACGCCTCATCGACCGTCGTATAGAAGAGGTGTGTCGCGCCGATGGACCAGGTGGCGCCGCCACTGGTCGCCGTGATCTCGTCGGGGAGCACCTCGCCGGTGCGGAGATCCTTCACCTTGATCGTGTAGCGCTCGTCGCCCTGAACGTCGACGGACCAGGCGAGGAGGTTGCCATCGTCGGTCACGCTGAACGCGCCGAGTGAGAAGAATTCGTGGCCGTCTGCCTCGACGTTCGAGTCGAGCAGCACCTGCTCACCGGCAATCGCCGTCTCGGCGTCGAGCGACGGTGGGTTCCAGTCTTCGACGTCGTCGATGGGGCATCGACAACGGATTGAGTACTGCTGCCCTTCGACCGTACGCGCGTAGTACCACCAGTTGCCGCGTCGAACGGGCACCGACAGATCGGTCTCAAGGGTGCGGGCCTTGATCTCGTCAAAGATCTGCTGACGCAACGGTTCGAGGTGTGCCGTCGACTCGTCAGTGTAGGCGTTCTCGGCCTCGAGATAGGACAGCGTCGCCGGGTCTTCCTTGTCACGCAGCCACTCGTAGTCGTCAACGAAATCGTCGCCGTGGTGACTCCGGATGATGGATCGGATTTCGGCTTGGGGAATCGGCGCGCTCATGCCGCAAACGTACCGGTGTGACCCGCACCGAGAGCGGGGTCGTCGTACTGGAACGTGTGGACCGGACCGGGCGGTGTGTGGCGCGTCTCGAACCGTACGGTGACCTGACCCAAACCGGAGCCCCAGACCCACCCGTCGCCGTGCTCAGCGTGGTGCACGTCCATGCCGGGATACCAACGTGTCGGTCGCGCGGCTTTGGCCGCCTCAGCTGCTTCGTCCTCCTCGAAGTCGTCGTCTTCGGAGGCGAACAGATCTTCCTGGACCCAGTCAGCGAGACCGCTCACGCCGACGCCGAGAAGGCGGAGTCCATTGGTGACGTCTTCGGCTTCAAGCAGGGCTCGAGCGGTCGCGCCAAGAATGCGGGCGTTGTCAGTCGGATTGGCCAGGGTCGACGACCGTGTGTGGGTCTCGAAGTCGTGGTGGCGCAGCTTCAGCGTGACAGTGCGGCCCGACAGTCCGTTCTTGCGAAGCCTCCCGGACACCGACCGAGCCATCCGGTCGACGATGACCTCGAGCTGAGCGCGGTCAGAGATGTCCTGCTCGAAGGTGTCCTCGACGCTCACCGACTTCGTCTCACGGTCGGGCTCAACGGTTCGCTCGTCATCTGCACGGGCCAGTCGAAAGAGTGAGCGGCCCGACGATTGGCCGAGCAGGCGTACGAGTTCGTCCTCGCTGGGAGATCGCAGATCCTCAACAGTGGCAATGCCGATGCGCCGGAGCTTTTCGGCTGTCGCAGGCCCGACACCCGGGATTGCTGTCGCCTGCATGGGGCCGAGTACGTCGGCCTCTGTTCCTGGAGCGACGATGAACACGCCGTTCGGCTTGTTGATCTCGCTGGCGATCTTGGCCATCAGCTTGGACGAGGCGACGCCGACAGAGGCTGTCAGCCCGCCGGTGAGATCGGCAATGTCGCGGCGGATGTCAGCCACGACCTGCTCGACAGCGTCTGGGTCGAAGTCGGGTCCCGCGGCCAAGTCGACGAATGCTTCGTCGAGTGAGAGCGGCTCGACGAGTGGCGAAGCCTCGCGCAGCCGGGTCATGACCAGGAGGCTCGCCTCCCGATAGGCATCGAAGCGCCCTCCGAGGAACGCGGCGTGCGGGCACCTGGCGCGCGCCTCGGCCGTGCGCATCGCGGAACGAACTCCATGCACCCGCGCCTCGTACGAGGCCGTGGCAACGACGCCGCGAGGTCCAATGCCACCGACGATCACCGGTTTGCCGCGCAGCGATGGCTTGTCTCGCTGCTCAACGGAAGCGAAAAAGGCGTCGAGATCGAGATGCATGATCGATGCCGTGGACCGCATGGACACAGTCTGTCGTGCCGCGGTGACAGGTCTGTGCACAGATCCGGCGTGGCTTGGACGCGCTCCACAGGAGTTCTTCCGGAGGGCGCAGCTGTAGGTGGCGTCGTACGAGCGTTGCCCGCATGACTGACGCGCCGACGATCTTCACCGCCCACGACATCCCTGACCTCCTCAACGCGCTGCCGACGCTGTTCGGCTTCCGGCCGAGCGAATCGCTGGTCGCAGTCGCAACACAGGGACCGAGACGTCGGTTCGGGTTCCGCCTGCGCGTCGACATTCCGCCCGCTCACCACACCGAGGAGCTGGCCGAGCTCGTTGCAGGACACCTGCGCCGCCAGGGCGCAGAGGGCGCGATCCTGGTCGCCGTCACGGAGGAGCAAGAGATCGCACGTACGTTGCTCGCCGCTATTGATTCGTATCTGCAGGACGTTGAACTGGTCGTCGCCGTACGTGCAGACGGATCGCACTACTGGGTCGACGTGCCGGACTTCCCTGACGAGGGGATCGCGTACGACACCTCCGATCACCATCTTTCGATCGTCAAGGCTGTCGCGGCCGGACAACAGATCCTTCCCGACCGCGCGGCGCTGGCAGCTCGCTTCGCGCCGGTGGACGGGGAGCGCAGACACGAGATTCAGAAGATCACAGACGCGGTCGTGGCCGAGATCGGGCAGACACCCGAACTCAGTCGCATCGTCGAGAACGGCGAGCGTCTGACAGACATGGATGCGGTCCGACTGGCGGTGTGGGTTTCCGACCAGCACGTACGCGACGCGTTTTGGGCGTTGATCTCTCGCGACAACGCGGCCGAGATGTTGGCGATCCTGACGCGAGTCTCGAACGTGGTCGTGCCACCGTTCGAGCCGGCGGTGCTCAGCCTGACGGCGTTCGCGGCGTGGTTGTCGGGTGACGGCGCTCAAGCGCTGATTGCGGTCGAGAGGGCCCTCGAGGCCGACCCGTCATATGGCATGGCGCGCGGCGTTCTGGCGTTGCTCGAAGGGGGAGTGTCCCCAGTGCACTGGGGCGAATTCTGAGCCGACTCTTCCACTCGCCCCTAGTGTGGACGCATGGGACAGGACGTCGAGGCACGGGAGTTCAGCCGCGAGGACCGAACGCTTTATCGCGCCAAGGTCCGGCGCTGTCTCGATGTGTTCGCGCGCATGCTTAGCGATCGTGACTTCTCCGTCGAGCACACCCACGTCGGCATCGAGATCGAGTTCAACCTGGTCGACGACGGCGCGGACCCAGCGCTCAAGAATGTCGAGACGCTCGAGGCGATCGCCGATGACGCCTTCCAGACCGAGCTTGGACTGTTCAACATCGAGATCAACGTCCCGCCGACCTTGGTCGAGGGCAGTGGACTGGACGAACTCGAGTCGACGCTTCGTGATGATCTGAACGCAGCGCAGGCGAAGTCGTCTGAGGTCGGTGCACATCTGGTGATGATCGGTATTCTCCCGACGCTCCAGGACGGACACCTGAGCCGAGACTCGCTGTCGGCCAACCCTCGCTACCACTTGCTGTCTGACCAGATCCTGGCCGCGCGGGGTGAGGACATCGAGATCGTGATCGAGGGTGTCGACCGGTTGAGCACAACAGCGGACACGATCATCCCCGAGGCAGCATGCACCAGCACGCAGCTACACCTGCAGGTTGAGCCCGAGGACTTCGCGCCGATGTGGAACGCTGCGCAAGCCATCTCCGGCACACAGGTGGCAATCGGGGCCAACTCCCCATTCCTGCTGGGTCAGCAGCTCTGGCACGAGACCCGCATCGCGCTGTTCGAGCAGGCGACCGACACGCGTAGCGAAGAACTGAAGGCGCAAGGCGTACGACCGCGAGTGTTCTTCGGCGAACGCTGGATCACTTCGGTATTCGACTTGTTCGAGGAGAACGTCCGCTACTTCCCGGCCCTACTGCCGATCGTTGACGACGAGGATCCGGTCGAAGAGCTGGAAGCCGGCCGAATCCCGAGCTTGTCTGAGCTCCGTCTCCACAACGGCACGATCTATCGCTGGAACCGGCCGATCTATGACATCGCCGACGGCCGCCCGCATCTTCGCATCGAGAACCGTCTCCTGCCGGCAGGACCGACGGTCGTTGACACCATGGCCAACGCAGCCCTGTTCTACGGCCTGGTCAAGATGCTCGGGACCAGTGAGCGCCCCGTGTGGTCCCAACTGTCCTTCAAGACAGCGGAGGACAACTTCCACGAAGCGGCTCGATTCGGGATCGAGACAGAGCTCTATTGGCCCCTGGTCGGCCAGGTCCCGGCGCGTGACCTCGTATTGCGCCACCTGCTGCCCCAGGCACATGCCGGCTTGGAACTACTCGGCGTCGACCAGTCCGTACGCGATCGCCTGCTGGGGATCATCGAGAGCAGGTGCACGACGGGGCGAAATGGCTCCACCTGGTTGATCCAGGAATTTGAGCACCAGAAGCGCAGCGCGGCCGATCGTACGGCGGCGATGCGGGCGACAACGCGGGCCTACGAAGAACTGATGCACGCGGGCGAACCGGTGCACAGCTGGGCGACACGCGGCTGAGAGTTGCCCTGAGTCGCGAACCCTTGGTCGTACGTGTCACACTTGAGCAAGAGGTTGACCACAGGCCTCATTGTTGCGCCCTTCTACCGATTTGTGAGGCTGACGTGCCGGTGAATCCCGCAGCTGGGTCCCGCCTCAGAGCGGTCACCAAACGCCTGAGCGGCGGCACCAAGGAACAACCCGATACGAAGACGGCAACACCCGCGAAGCCGGCCACGCCGGCCGCCACGTCTGCACCTGCAAAGCCTGCTGCCAAGAAGGCAACTCCAGCCAAGAAGGCGCCTGCAAAGGCGGCTCCAGCCAAGAAGACAGCGGCCACCAAGGCCGCACCCGCTGCAAAGAAGGCACCAGCCAAGAAGGCAGCACCCCAGTCCACGCCCAAGACCACTGCGAAAACAGAAACGACCGTGACGAAGACCGCATCCAGCACTGCCAAAAAGACCACCGCTCCCGCCAAGAAGGCAGCGCCCGCAGCCAAGAAGGCCGCCGCACCTGCCAAGAAGGCAGCGGCCAAGAAGGCTGCACCCGCCAAGAAGGCCGAGGCTGACGCGACCGATGAGTCGCACATCCCCGCTGCTGTTGATCTGACCGACGCCCTGGTCGTCGACGCGGACGGCAAGAAGGTCCTGCCTGACATTCCGGACGAGGAGTTCGAGAAGGATCTGGCAACGGACCCGACGCTGAAGGAGGACGAGAAGTCGTCCTACACGATCTCGGCTGCCGATGAGTCCGACGAGCCTGTCCAGCAGGTCATGGTCGCCGGCGCCACGGCCGACCCGGTCAAGGACTACCTCAAGCAGATCGGCAAGGTCTCGCTGCTGACCGCCGGCCAAGAGGTCGAGCTTGCCAAGCGCATCGAAGCCGGCCTGTTCGCCGAAGAGAAGCTCGCCAAGGGTGGCCGCATCTCGGCCAAGATGCTCGAAGAGCTTGAGTGGATCACGGTCGACGGTCGTCGCGCCAAGAACCACCTCCTCGAAGCCAACCTTCGTCTCGTCGTCTCGCTGGCCAAGCGCTACACCGGCCGCGGCATGCTGTTCCTGGACCTGATCCAGGAAGGCAACCTCGGCCTCATCCGTGCAGTCGAGAAGTTCGACTACACCAAGGGCTTCAAGTTCTCGACCTACGCGACATGGTGGATTCGCCAGGCGATTACCCGCGCCATGGCCGACCAGGCTCGTACGATCCGTATCCCGGTTCACATGGTCGAAGTCATCAACAAGCTCGCGCGTGTCCAGCGCCAGATGCTGCAGGACCTCGGCCGCGAGCCCACTCCTGAAGAGCTGGCCATCGAGCTGGACATGACGCCCGAGAAGGTCGTTGAGGTCCAGAAGTACGGTCGCGAGCCGATCAGCCTCCACACGCCTCTCGGCGAGGACGGCGACTCGGAGTTCGGCGACCTGATCGAAGACTCCGAAGCGATCGTCCCGGCTGACGCCGTGTCGTTCACGCTTCTGCAGGAGCAGCTGCACGCAGTTCTCGACACGCTTTCGGAGCGCGAGTCCGGCGTTGTCTCGATGCGCTTCGGCCTGACCGACGGTCAGCCCAAGACGCTCGACGAGATCGGCAAGGTCTACGGCGTGACGCGCGAGCGCATCCGTCAGATCGAGTCCAAGACGATGAGCAAGCTGCGTCACCCGTCTCGTTCACAGGTCCTGCGCGACTACCTCGACTGATCAGCCTCCGCCAGGCAACAACCTGGCGAAAGCGAAGAGCCCGCCAGTTGCCTGGCGGGCTCTTCTCATGTCTGGGTAGTTGAGATCAGATCTCGTCGACCAGTACGGGTGAGGGCGCGAGCCGCTCGCTTTCGTCGTGGATCTCGGCTGACATCTCACGAAGCTTTTCCTCGTGCTGGCGCGCGTGGTGGGCACAGAACATCAGCTCACCACCGCCGCCCAAGGTCACGCGTACGTAGGCCTGAGCACCACAACGGTCGCAGCGGTCAAGCGAGCTCAGCATGGGGGCTGTCAGTGTGTTCACGGTGACCTTCTCTCTGAGCCTTGGGTCTTCTGGTCTTGTCAACATCCAACCATGAGGCGGTATTCCTCGTGGCCGTTGGTGACCTATGCCATACATACTCCTTGGCGGGTCCAAACGGACGTAGGCGCGCTGTTGGCAGCGTGTCACGGGCGTGTCGCATGGTCGCGATCGTTAGTCTTGGAGAAGGCCACGAACCCGAAAGGCACCTGATCATCGACAGCACGTACGACGCCCGAAATCTCCTCGTCCTCGAGGGTTTGGAGGCCGTCCGCAAGCGCCCCGGCATGTATGTCGGCTCGACCGACACCCGCGGGCTCATGCACTGCCTCTGGGAAATCATCGACAACTCAGTTGACGAGGCGCTCTCGGGATTCGGTTCGCACATCAGGGTCGCTCTCAACGATGACGGCTCGGTCGAAGTGCAGGACGACGGTCGTGGCGTACCAGTCGACATCGAGAAGAAGACCGGGCTCACCGGAGTCGAGGTCGTCTACACAAAGCTTCACGCAGGCGGCAAGTTCGGCGGCGGTTCCTACGTCGCCACAGGCGGTCTGCATGGTGTCGGCGCATCCGTCGTCAACGCGTTGTCGTCGCGTCTCGACGTCGAGGTCGACAAGGGCGGCGCGACCTGGGCCATGTCGTTCCGGCGCGGCGAGCCTGGCGTGTTTGCTGGTGACTCTCCCGACTCGGACTTCACTCCGACCAACGAACTCCGCAAGATCGGCAAGGTCGCCAAGACCAAGACCGGCACCCGGGTCCGCTACTGGGCTGACCCGCAGATCTTCATCAAGGGCGCCAAGTTCGCGTACGAAGAGCTCGTCGCTCGTGCCCGCCAGACATCGTTCCTCGTGCCGGGGCTCGAGATCGTCATCACCGACACCCGAGGCGACGAGCCACACGAGGAGAAGTTCCGCCACGACGGCGGAATCGCCGAGTTCTGTGAGTTCCTCGCACCCGACGAAGCGGTGACTGATGTGCTGCGTTTGCAGGGCGAGGACGTCTTCACCGAGACAGTGCCGCTGCTCGATGACAAGGGGCACATGACGCCGCAGGACATCGAGCGCACGCTGGGTGTCGACATCGCCGTCCGCTGGGGCAATGCCTACGACACCGAGATTCAGTCGTTCGTCAACATCATTGCGACGCCCAAGGGTGGCACTCACCTCAATGGCTTTGAGCGCGGTATGACCAAGACGTTCAACGAGGTGCTCAAGACCACGCGCCTGCTCAAAGCCGGCGATCCAGACATCATCAAGGACGACCTCCTCGAAGGCATGACGGCGGTCGTGACCGTACGTCTTGCCGAGCCACAGTTCGAAGGCCAGACCAAGGAAGTGCTCGGCACTCCGGCGGTCACCAAGATCGTCAACCAGGTCGTGTCCCGTGAGCTCAAGCGATTCCTGACGTCCAACAAGACGGCTGAGAAGGCCAAGTCACGACTCGTCATGCAGAAGGTCGTCGATGCGTCGAGGACGCGTCTGGCGGCACGTCAGCAGCGCGACACCCAGCGTCGAAAGAATGCTCTCGAGTCGAGCGCGTTGCCGGCGAAGCTCGCAGACTGTCGCAGCAACGATGTCGAGCGTTCCGAACTGTTCATCGTCGAGGGTGACTCCGCACTCGGCACCGCGAAGTCTGCGCGCGACTCAGAGTTCCAGGCGCTGTTGCCGATCCGCGGCAAGATCCTCAACGTCCAGAAGGCCAGCATCGGCGACATGCTCAAGAACGTCGAGTGCTCGTCGATCATCCAGGTTGTGGGTGCCGGCAGTGGACGCACGTTCGACCTCGATGCTGCGCGCTACGGCCGCATCATCTTCATGGCCGACGCCGACTCCGATGGCGCACACATTCGTTGCCTGCTGGCCACGCTGTTCTTCCGCTACATGCGCGAGCTGGTCGACGCCGGGCGCGTCTACACCGCCGTTCCGCCGTTGCACCGCATCGAGTTGGTCAATCCCAAGAAGGGCCAGGAGAAGTACGTCTACACGTACTCCGATCCTGAGCTCGTCCGCAAGCTCGCCGAACTGCAGCGCAAGGGCGTCAAGTGGAAGGACCCCGTACAGCGCTACAAGGGTCTCGGTGAGATGGACGCCGGTCAGCTGGCGGAGACCACGATGGACCCGCGCCACCGCACGCTACGCCGCCTGACCGTCGACGACGGCATCGAGGCCGAGGCCGTGTTCGAGCTCCTGATGGGCAACGACGTGCCGCCGCGCAAGGAGTTCATCGTGCAGGGGGCCTACGAGATCGACGCCGACCGCATCGACGCCTAGTCGACGGGCTGGAGCAAGCCAGTTTCGACGTCGTACAGGAACCCGCCGACCAGGACGTCTTCGCTGATCAGCGGGTGACTGCGGACGCGCTGAACGTCGGCGCGGATAGTGGCCATCTGATCGACGATCGCACCCAGCGTCATCCACGACGCGTCTTCGCCGGCGGCTTGGCCGAGCTTGTCCTTGAGCTCGTCTTCGGTCGACTTCGCCATCGCGCAACTGGTGTGCTCGATGACGAGCACACGGTTGACCTTCAGCAGATTGACGCCGAGTACGAGAGCAACCAAGGCCTGGTCGGTGACTCGGCCGCCAGGGTTGCGGAGGATCTTCGCATCGCCAGGAGCCAGACCGATCATGCGCAACGGATCGATGCGCGAATCCATGCAGGTCACCATGGCGACTCCGGCGTGGGCAATGCCATCGAAACCGGACAGCTCAAAGGACTCGGCGAACGTACGGTTTGCGGCAAGCAGGTCGTCAAAGTCGCGCATGGCCGAAATCCTAGTCAGTCAGCGTCGACCGTTCGGTCATTGGTGTCGCGCAGGAGAACGAGAGCCAGCACCGCGGCGATGAGCGCGCACACGGCTGCGCCCACGAAGACCGTGTGAAGCTGGGTGATTCCGGCATCGCGAACGGCATCCTTGTACGCCTTGCAGGCTGCTGCCACACCGTCGCAGAGCTCTTCTGCCGGGGCGATCTTGTCGGACGCGGCGTAAAACGCACGCAAGCCGATCGTGGTGAGCGCTGAGATGCCCAACAGCATTCCGACCATGCGCGCCACGATCAGCAACGCGGAAGTGACGCCGTGCACCGCGTCGGCGGTGTGCGCGAGCAACGCAGCGTTGACGGGTGCGATCGCCAGGCCGAATCCGAGCCCGCCGAGTACGAGTGAGAGCGTCTCCGTCTCGTGGTTGAGCGATGTCGCGTCCCAGGTCGCCATGTGCAGGAACGCCACCGCGCTGAGGACCATCGCGATAGGAGTGAGCACCCAGGCCGGCACACGGCGAAGTAACCACCCGCCGAGCACTGCGCCGATGGGGAGGGCGATTAGGAAACGTACGAGCACCAGCGCGGCATCAAGCTGCGAGTCGCGATAGACCGTCAGGCGGGCAAAGAAGGGGATGTCGACCAAAGCGGCGATGAGAGCCGCGCCGATGAAGAAAGACACGGCGAGAGCGCCCCACGCGGGCCGTGAACTCAGCGCCCCACGCGGAATGAGCGGACGCTCGGCCCGCTGCTGGCGGAGGAAGAAGCCGATGAACGCGGCGGCCGCGAGCGGCAGGAGCCACGGTGCCTGGGACGAGATTGCAGCCTTCTCGGGCTCCGCGGAAGCAAACGTGAGAATGACGGCGCCGAGCCCGACCGTGAGAAGCAGAGCGCCCCAGATGTCGGTCTCACGCGCGAGAGCGCCCCAGCCGCGCCATCCAATGAGCGGATACCTGGCTGTCACCTGCCTCAGCAGGAACAGCAGGAACAGACCCCCGGTCGTCAGGGCCAGGGGAGTGAGCCAGCGAGAGTCGCCCGTGACGGGCAAGAACGCGCGACCGACGGTGACTCCCTGTGTGAGCCGGAGGGGCTCGAGCATGACGAGGGTCAGGCCCGCCAACGTCAGAGCCGCGAGTGCCATCCCCAGGTAGTCGCGGCCAGCGACGCGTACGGCTCCGGGTCCAACCGGATCGCGGTGGCGCAGCATGGCCGCTGCCAGGACGAGACCAATCGCGCAGTTGAGCCAGAAGATGTCGCGCCAGTCCCCGAACGCCAGCACGACCGCACCGTAGAGCGGCCCTACGACGCTGCCGAGCTCCTGGACGGCACCGACGATGCCAAGGGGAAGTCCGCGGCGCTTGGGCGGCCACATATCTGCAACGAGCGCCAGCGTCGGAGGGATGAGCCCGCCACCGCCGATGCCCTGTATCAAGCGGCCGGTGACGATCGTCTCGAGGTTGTACGCCGCTGCGGTGATGAGCGAACCGACTGCGAAGACGGCGAGCGATCCCAGCAGCACCGGCACCCGACCGCGCAGGTCAGAAATGCGCCCGATCAGCGGAAGAACGGCAACATAGCCGAGCAGGAATCCCGAAACAATCGGTGCCGCCCGCTGGAGCTCATCGAGCTCAAGGCCCGTGCTGCTCATCATGTCGGGCAGGGCGAGCACCACGACGTACGTGTCGGCAGCGGCGAACGCAATGGCGACGGCCGCAAGGCCGAGCAGGACCCGAGATGCCGGACGGGTCCCTTCGCCCGTGGTCACGCGCCGCCGGGGCGGGACGGGGCTTCGATCGTCACTGGTGTGTCGGACGTCGTGAGCTTGACCGTGTAGGTGACATTTCCAGCATTGCCATAGAACGGGCCGCTCAGCGTGGCATCGCGCAGTACGTCATTGTCATCGAGTCGGTAGGTCACCTTGAACGCCGCACTGGTGTCAGCCGACGGAATGATCGTCTTGACCACGCTGCCGGGCAGAGTGCCCTTGATCGTGGTGAGGACATCTTCGCCGTCGCGCGACTTGCCGCCGTCTGAGAGCTTGGTCGTCTTGACCAGGATCTGGGTGATGCCGTTGGTCCTGTCGAACAGGGCCGCCGGGTCAGGCGCCTTCAGCGTCGCAGGATCAATCGACAGATAGACCGGAGCGAAACTCGTCTTGGCGAGAACATCGCCGTCGACCGCGATGACGTCGGCGCCGAGGCTGGTGCCGCCCGTGACCACGGTGACCTTGCCCTTGAACGCCGGCGAGTGGTTGCCCTGACCCTTGGCCGACAGCAACCCGCTCACACCCGACGGGATCTTCTCCGTCGCCAGCGAGATGGTGATCGTTTCAGCGCCGTCGAGCGTCGCCTTGGCGGTCGCGAGGCGTGCCTGCAGCTTGGACGTGTCTGCTGGAGAGTCCTTCTTGTCGCCCGAGCAACCACTCAGACCGATGACGGCAGCAACGAGTACGACGGCGAGGAGGGGTTTGGTACGCACAGAGTCAGTCTTGCACGGGGGTGTGTCGCTCGACATCGACTCCGAAGACCCCTGGAAGTGCTGCTGCCGAGGACGAAACCGCGAGGATTGGCTGCGCGGCAGGGACACCTGAACCATCTCGACGATCGGCCGGTTCGGGCAGATCGACAGGTGAACCACTTGTCGCGCACGCCAGCGGGACACCGTCGCCGACCCAGGCGAGCAGGAGCGTGTCCTCGCCCTTGAGTAGGCGGTGGCACCGTACGCCACCTGTCGCACGTCCCTTGGCGGGATAGATCGATAGCGGGCTGACCTTGACGGCACCGTTCTGCGTGCCGGGAAGTGCCTCGCCTGAACCAGCGACGGTGACGACGTATGCGGACTCGATGTCGGCAATCGCGCCGAAGGAGACGGCTCGAGCACCGGGGGACAGCTTGATGCCAGCCACACCGCCGCCGGAGCGTCCCTGCGGGCGTACGAGCGATGCGGGGAAATGCAGCAGTTGAGCGTCTGATGTCACGAAGGCGAGCTCTTCGTTGCCGGTAGCCAGTGCGACCGCTCCAACGACGACATCGCCATCGGCGAGGGAGATGAGCTCCCACTGGTCGCGACTGAGGTGATCGGGCTTCACGCGCTTGACCGTGCCGTCCCGCGTACCCAGCGCGATACCGGGGTTGTTGTCGTCGAGCGTCATCAGCGCCAACGGTGTGCCATCAAGATCGGCGATCTCCCGCAGCGGTACGCCGCCCTGGAGATTGGGCGACTGGGCCGTCGGTGGGAGCGCTGGCAGGTCGAGAACGTTGAGGCGTCGCACCTGGCCCGACGAGGAGACGATGCCGATCTCGCCACGGGCGGTCGTACGTACGGCCGAGATGATCGTGTCGTGCTTGACCCTCCGGTCGACGTCGCCGAGTGGGTTGTCGTCCGAGGTACGTGCCATCAGTCCGGTGGCCGACAGGAGCGCCCAGCACGGGTCGTCCGCGACCTCCAGCGGAGCAGCGGCCGTCGCGGTCTGGCCGGAAGACTCGAGAAGGACGGTGCGGCGAGGTGTGCCGAACTGCTGCGCCATGTCGTTGAGCTCATCGCCCACAACCTTGCGGAGCAGCTGCGCGTCTCCGAGGATCGCGTCAAGCTCCTCGATGATCTTGCGCAACTCCTCGGCCTCACGCTCGATCTCGATCGAGGACAGCCGCGTCAGGCTGCCGAGGGTGCGGTCGAGAATGTAGTCGGCCTGGATTTCAGTGAGGTCGAAGACAGAGATGAGTCGCTCGCGTGCATCGGCCCTGGTGTCGCTCGAGCGGATGAGCTGAATCACCTCATCGATGTCGACCAGCGCGATCAGGAGGCCTTGGAGCAGGTGCAGACGGTCGGCGGCCTTGGCTCGGCGGAACTCGGTGCGTCGGCGTACGACCACGAGGCGGTGCTCGAGGTAGACCTCAAGCATCTCCTTGAGACCGAGCGTGCGCGGCTGTCCATCGACCAACGCCACGGCGTTGATGCCGAAGGAGGTCTCCATCGGAGTTGAGCGGTAGAGCTGCTCGAGGATCGTCTCAGGGATAAAGCCGTTCTTCACTTCGATCACCAGGTGGAGACCCTTGTGGCGGTCCGTGAGGTTCTTGATGTCGGAGATGCCTTGGAGCTTCTTGGCCTGGACGAGCTTCTTGATCGCCTCGATGACCTTCTCGGGGCCGACGTTGTAGGGCAGCTCGGTGACAACGATGCCCTTGCGGCGAGCCGTCACAGAGTCGATGCGGGCGGTCGCACGCATACGGAACGAGCCGTTGCCGGTCGCGTACGCATCCCGTACGCCTTCGAGGCCGACGATCTTGCCGCCCGTGGGCAGGTCAGGCCCGGGGATGAACTTCATGATGTCGTCGAGCGAGGCGTCGGGGTGCTTGATGAGGTGACGCAGAGCCTGCACAACCTCGATGAGGTTGTGGGGGGCGATATTGGTCGCCATACCCACGGCGATGCCGGCCGCACCATTGACCAGCAGATTCGGCAGCGCAGCGGGGAGAACTGAAGGTTCGGTCTCCCGGCCGTCGTAGTTGGGCTTGAAATCAACCGTGTTCTCGTTGATCGACGCCGTCATAGCCTCGGCTGCCGCGTGCATGCGGACCTCGGTGTAACGCATCGCGGCCGGGGGGTCGTCGGGCGAGCCGAAGTTGCCGTGGCCATCTGCGAGAGGCAGGCGCAGCGACCAGTGCTGGATCAGTCGTACGAGGGCGTCGTAGATCGCGCCATCGCCGTGTGGGTGCAAGCGACCCATGACCTCACCCACGACGCGGGCGCTTTTGACGTGCCCGCGATCGGACCGCAGACCGAGGTCGTCCATCGTGTAGAGAATGCGGCGCTGAACTGGCTTGAGGCCGTCGCGCGCGTCAGGCAGGGCGCGCGAGTAGATGACCGAGTAGGCGTACTCGAGGAAACTCGAGCGCATCTCGTCACCGACATCGGTGTCGACGATGTGTTCTTCGAAGTCCTCTTCAGGCGCCTGCTTGCTGCTCCGGGCCATGCATCCTCTTCTGTGTCACGGTTCTGAACCGTCATTTTCCCTCGTGGGGACGTACGTGGACTCGTCGCCACGCCGTGCGCGCCTCCGATAGGTTGTCTTCGTGACCACTGAGGTGCACCCCGTCGCCCACTGGGAGGCCGATGTCCTCCTGAAGGACGGTCGGGTTGCCCAGCTTCGCCCCATTCTTCAGAGCGACGCCGAGCGTTTCGTTGAGTTCTACTCCAGAGTCTCCGAACAGTCCAAGTACTTCCGGTTCTTCTCGTCCTACCCGACGCTGTCCGAAAAGGACGTCGTTCGGTTCACGACGGTCGATCATGACCGCCGCGTCGCCTTCGTCGTGACGCTGCACAACGAGATCATCGGCGTCGGGCGCTACGACGCGGACGGCGACGAAGCAGAGGTCGCGTTCCTCGTCGAGGATGCGCACCAGGGCCGCGGAGTCGGCCAGCTGCTCCTGGAGCATCTCGCTCAGGCCGGACGCGAGCGCGGGATCCAACGCTTCACCGCCGACGTCCTCCCGTCCAACACCCGGATGCAGCAGATCTTCCGCGAAATGGGCTACTTGATCGACGGATCGGTCGACGAGGGCGTTCAGCGCTTTGCGTTCCAGATCGAACCGACTGACTCGGCGATGGGCGTGATGCGAGCTCGCGAGCAGCGAGCTGAAGCCGCATCGATCGAGCGCATCTTCCGCGCACGCAGCATCGCAGTGATCGGCGCCAGCCGTCGTACGGATTCGATCGGCCAGGCGATGGTGCGCAACCTGGTGCTCGGAGACTTCAGCGGCGCTGTGTATGCCGTCAACTCGCAGGCCGAAGCCGTGTCAGGTCTGCCGGCATACAAGACCGTTCAGGACATTCCGGACGAAGTCGACATCGCCATCGTGGCTGTCCCCGCCGACTCGGTGAAGGACGTCGTACTCGACTGCGCGGCCAAGGGCGTGCACGGACTGATCGTGATCTCCGCCGGATTCGCCGAAGAGGGCCCCGAAGGTCGCCAGCGCCAGCGCGAGCTGCTTGGTCTCAGCCGGAGCTACGGACTGCGTCTCGTTGGCCCCAACTGCCTGGGCATCATCAATACGGCACCTGACCTGCAGCTCAACGCCTCCCTTTCGCCGCGAATGCCTCCGCAGGGCCGTGTCGGCTTCTTCTGTCAGTCCGGTGCCCTCGGTACGGCAATCCTCGAGTCGGTGTCCGAGCGTGGACTCGGCCTGTCGACGTTCGTCTCCGCAGGCAACCGTGCAGACGTCTCGGGCAACGACCTTCTCCAGTACTGGCAGGAGGATGACGCAACCGAGGTCATCCTGCTTTACCTCGAGTCGATCGGTAACCCGCGCAAGTTCTCGCGCATCGCTCGGCGCGTATCCCGGACCAAGCCGATCGTGGCCGTGAAGTCCGGTCGGTCCACCCAGGGAGTTCCCGCCGGCCACGCCGTCAAGCGCAGCGCGGCTCCGCAGGCTGCGGTCGATGCGATGTTCCGGCAGGCGGGAGTCATCCAGGTCGACAGCCTTGACGAGATGTTCGACGTTGCCCAGCTCCTCGCTCACCAACCGCTGCCTCGCGGAAACCGGATCTCGATCGTCGGCAACTCCGATGCTGTTGCCTTGATCGTCGCTGACTCGGCAGCAGCATCGGGGCTCCAGGTCGTCGAGGCCGTTTCACTCGGCGCCGACGCCAACTCGGATGACTTCGAGGCGGCGATCGAGTCTGAGCTCGCCAATGACAACGTCGATGCCCTGGTCGCGATCTATATCCCTCCGCTCAACACCACCGGCGAAGATGTCGCCAACGTTCTGGCCGCAGTGGGTGAGCAGTCGGACAAGCCGATCGTCTCGACTTTCCTCGGCAGCCAGGGTGTACCCGTACTCCTACGTGTTCCTGACCTCCTCGGCGGTTCGGCAGGCCGTGGTTCCGTGCCTTCGTACTCCGCGCCCGAAGCGGCCGTACGAGCGCTGGCCCGCGTGGTCAACTACGCCGAATGGGTGGCTCGCGATCACGGAGAGTTCCACATCGCGCTGGACCACCGCACGGGTGACGCGCGAGCCCTCGTACGACAGGTGCTCGCGGCGGCGCCTCGAGGAGCCGTGCTCTCGACAGATCAGGTCCACGCGCTTCTCGCGTGCTACGGGATTGACCTCTGGACCTGGGTCAACGTCCACACCAAGGAAGAAGCGATCGCAGCGGGGGAGTCATTCGGCTGGGACGTCGTCCTCAAGGCGGGCAGTGAGCACCTGCGCACCCGGCCCGATCTCGCGCACGTGTGGCGCGACATCCACAGTGCCGACGACATGGCTGCTGCGTGGGACCACATCAAGGACTGGACCGGCATCCGCAAGGACACCAAGTTCTTCGTTCAGAAGGCAGCTCCAGACGGTATCCACGTGAGCTTCAGCGTCGCGGAGGACCCGCTGTTCGGTCCGCTTGTCTCGTTCGGACTCGCTGGAGCGCCGAGTGAGCTGCTGGGCGATCGTTCGTACGGCATCCCTCCGCTGACCGACCTCGACGCCGAAAACATGATTCGCAACCTTCGGTCTGCTCCGCTGCTCTACGGCTATCGCGGCTCCGAGCCGGTTGATGTCGACGCGCTGCAGGACATCGTCGTGCGTCTCGCCGCCATGAAGGACGACCTCCCCGAGATCGCCGAGCTCGACCTCGAACCCGTGGTTGTGCACGGCAAGGGGCTCACTGCCCTGAGTGCTCGCGCCAAGGTTGTGCCCTCCGCTGATCGGCGTGGTGAGTGGTATGTCCGGCGGCTCAGTCAGCCTGGAGTCACGGGAGATACGCTGGCGTAATGACGATCGATCACACCGACGAGCTCGCGAGCGAGGTTTCCCGCAGCGGCTACTACCCGGAGATCGTTGCCGAAGGTCTCGGCGACGCACTCGCCGGCGAGAGTGTGATGGCGTACGTGCTGCACCACGAGCCGACGTTCGATCGTGACGAGATCCGACGCCACATGACCGTGCTGGCGCTGACGCCGACACGCTTGGTCCTGGTGCACACCGACGAGCATCCCGGCGATGACCTGCTGCCCAAGCCTTATACGTCGACGACGTCCGAGGCGGTGTCGGTGTCGCAGGTGCGATCCGTCGTCGTCACGCGCATGGTGACCTCGACGTCCAAGCAGCTTGAGGAAGCCGTTCTGACGATTGGCTGGGGCGTTGTCTCTCGAGTCGAGCTCGAGCCGGCCCGCTGCTCAGATCCTGAGTGCGAAGCCGATCACGGCTACACCGGCAGCGTCACAGGCGACGACTTCTCGCTTCGCATCAGCGCCGTCGCCGATGGCGGAGCGGCGGTCGAGCGATTGCTGAACTTCGCGCGTACGTTGTCCGCTGCGACGAGCGCTGGAGCGCCAGCCGGGCACACCGGATGACACAGGCCGGTCTGGCACTGCCAGGACTGGCTGGTCGCCGCACGATCGACCAGGTCATGCCGTCCGTCGCGGCAGCACTGGGCAGCCGGGGATTCGCCAACACTCTCGAACTGCCAGAGGCGCCGCGCTACGTCGTCCTTTTGGTCGACGGTCTCGGACAGACTCTGCTCGAGGCTCACGCGGCTGAGGCCCCGTTCCTGGCCTCGCTCGGGGGCGTCAGTGACGTCGTGTGCGGCGTCCCGTCGACCACGGCGACCAGCTTGACGTCGCTGGGAACCGGAGTTTCAGCCGGCAGCCACGGAATGGTCGGCTACACCTCCCGAGACCCAGAGACGGGGCTGCGGCTCAACGCCCTCCGGTGGGATCTGCCAATCGATCCGGTCGTCTGGCAGCCACGGCCGACTGTCCTTGAGTTGCTTCAGGCCGACGGCATTGAAGCATCCTCGGTCAACGACGCGAAGTTCGTCGACACGGGCCTCACGCTGTGCAGTCAACGTGGCGTGCCGTTCCATGGGGTCAATTCGGTGTGGGAGCGACTCGATGTCATCGTCGAGGTCATCGAGGCGGCGCCACGCTCGGTGACGTACGCGTACGAGTCCCGGCTTGACCACACGGGTCACGCCTACGGGTGTGGTTCGGAGAAGTGGCGCGAGATGCTCACGACCGTCGACCAGGAGATTGCCGACCTGCGTGCCGAGCTCCCCAACGACTGCGTTCTGATCGTCACGGCGGACCACGGAATGATCGACCTCCCGATGGAGAACCGTTTCGACGTCAACCAGCACCCGGCGTTGCTCAACGACGTCACGATGTTGGCTGGCGAGGCCCGGTTCCGTCATCTCTACACGCGCAACGGATCTGCGGACGACGTCGCAGCACGATGGGCTGAGAAGCTCGGCGATCGCGCGGTCGTGCGTACGCAGGACGGTATCGAGGACTGGTTCGGTCCGATCGCTCCCGAGGTCCGCGGCCGCATCGGCGATGTCGTGGTGGCATCACTCGGCGACTTCGCAGTGTTTTCCACGGCAGACTTCGTGATCGAGATGAAGATGACCGGTTTCCATGGCTCGATCACCGAGCCTGAGCTGCGCATACCCGTGCTGGTTGCACAGTGACGCTGGCAGGATGGATCCGTGGCTGATCTGAACTTCTACACCGGCACGATGGACTGCGGTAAGTCCACGCTCGCGCTGCAGGTCGACCACAACCACAGGGCGCGCGGACGAGTCGGTCTGGTGTTCACCTCCCACGACCGTGCCGGCAAGTCGACGCTGTCGAGTCGACTCGGTCTGTCCGTCGAGGCGATCGAAGTCGGCGATGAGTTCCACTTTTGGCACTACACGGTCGATCAGCTGACGCAGGGCGGCCGCATCGACTACTTCGTGTGCGACGAGGCACAGTTCTACACCGTCGATCAGATCGACCAGCTCTCCAAGATCGTCGACGAGCTCTCGATCGATGTGTTTGCGTTCGGGATCCTGACTGACTTCCGTACGCAACTGTTCTCAGGCTCAGCTCGGTTGATCGAGCTCGCAGACCGCGTTCATACGCTCCAGGTCGAGGCGCTGTGCTGGTGCGGAGAGCGTGCGACCCACAACGCCCGTACGGAAGACGGCGTGATGGTCATCGAAGGCGAGGTCATCGTCGTCGGCGATGTCGAGCACGACCTCACGCCGGACAGCGATGTGGTCGAGAAGGTCGTGGGCTATGAAGTCCTGTGCCGCCGTCACCATCGCCGCCGCATGACAGCAGCCACGGCCAACGCCGCGGCGATGTCACCCGACGTCCTGCCGTTTTAGCGAGCCGAGTCAGTCCTGCTTGTCGCCGAACATGATCTCGTCCCAGCTGGGGACGCGACGGCGCTCGTGGCGCTTCTTGCGGGGGCCCATCGTGTCGGGCACGGCGACATCGTGCTCGATTGAGTCTTCGAAGTCGTCTTCGTGCTGAGCCTGCTCAACTTGGGGCTGCTCGGCTTCCTCCGCATCGAGGGCGAGCTGCTCGAGAGCCCGACGGTCACGAGCTTCCTTGATCGACGACACAGCTGACGGAACCTCAGTGAGGTCGTCGGTGGACTCGGTGACGCTCTCAACCTCGTCGATGATCTCGTCGACCAGGTCCTCGGTCTCGATCGGAGCCTTGCGCGACGTCGTGCGTACGGCGTCTGCGATCGCCATGTCTGCGGAATCTGGGAGGGCAACGTCGCCGACCAGTCCGTGAGCGAATTCGTCAGCCGGAACGACGTAGCGACCCTTGACGTCGAACAGGAAGCTGGCCGGATGATCGCCATCTGGGGTCACGGTGACGGTCCAGCGGCCGTCCTCGCGTCGCCAGGAGTCCCACGTCGCGGACTCGGGCACGCCTCCGTCTGCTGCAATGTTCTCGCTCACCAGGACGCCAAGCAGCACACCGGTGCCGCCCACATGCTTGCGTCGGATCGTGGTCTTGCGGGCCTGCTCGCACATGTATTCACGCTCCGCGAGGACTGGACCGGCGAACCGGTCGATCTGATCCACGGGCACGCCGGCGGACTCGGCGACCGACTCGACGGTCTCGCCGCGGCGTATGCGCGTCTGGATGTCACGGGGACTGAGCGAACTTTCCATCTTGATCTCCAACTGGCCTGCGGGGATACCGCTGCGGGAAGACTTCGCGACCAGGGAAGAAAGGCGGTGGTCGACTGGGATGTGGAATGCCTCTTGCGTGGCAGAGTCGCGCGCGACGAGGAACCGTCCATCCTCGCTCAGTCCATCGAGACCGAGTTCGCGCATTGGCGCCGCCTCCAATTGCTGTGCATCAGCCCTCGTTCGCGGGGGCTGACTTCATCCTAGGCTTGCCCGTGCCGAACCTGCGGTGACGCGCCGACACCAGATACGGTCGTCGACGTGTCCGACACGCTTCTTCTGATCCTCGACCTTGCCGGAATTGCGGTGTTTGCCGCAACCGGTGCGCTGGTCGGCGTACGCAAGGAGCTTGACCTCTTCGGCGTCATGGTGCTGGCCCTGATCACGGGTCTAGGCGGCGGCGTGCTCCGTGATGTGCTGATCGGTGCCGTGCCGCCCGCGGCACTCGACGACTGGCGCTACCTCGTCGTGCCGGCAGCAACGGCGGTGCTGGTGTTCTACTTCCACCCGACGATCGGGCGCATGGAGAAGCAGATCATGGTGCTCGACGCGATCGGTCTTTCGCTGTTCTGTGTCACGGGAGCCGTGAAGGCAGACGACGCCGGGCTCAACATCCTCGCTGCGTCCGTTCTGGGTTTACTGACCGGCGTCGGCGGCGGCATGATGCGAGACGTCGCAGCGGGGCGCGTACCGGTCATCTTCCGAGGCGAGTTGTACGCGACGCCGGCCTTTGCAGGCGCGTTGATGGCATCGGTCATTGCCCACGAGAACTATGCGTCCGCTTGGTACGGACTCGCCGCTGCGGTGTGCCTGGTGTGGAGGCTCGCTGCGCTGGCGCGTGGCTGGACTGCGCCGATCGCGCCGGGCGCCGATCGCGGTTAGCGGGGGAGAACCCACTCGAACTCGGCATCGCGGTTGCCGAAGCGGTGGTTGGTGATCGAGATGGCCTGCTCCTTGAGGAACGGCAGAGCCTCGACGCGGCCCGACAATGTCACCGCGCCTGCGTAGATCGCGACATCCGGATCGCCACCAACAGCAACGGCGATGTCCTTGGCCTTCGCCTTGGTACCGATGAGGCGTACGCGCGCTGGGCGTTCCGCAGCGACGTACGCCAGCCAGTCGTTGTGCGCCTCGATGCGCGGCCGTTGGACGAGCTTTTCGGGCAGTTCGGTCGGCGAGCTCACGGTGACCTGGGCGCCGGTACGCGCTGCTGCAATGAGTACGCGTACGAGCTCAAAGTTGGATCCTTCGAACCGGATGGTCACCGGAACCGGTACGTAGCGGAACACGTTGCGCTCAACACCGAGAGCCGAGACGTCCTTCATGACGCCGTACTCGCGCTTCCACGCCTTCTCATCCGAGCCGGCAGCTTCCCGCAGCTCGCGGAGTTGCGTGGGCGTGACCAATGACTTCGCTGCGTCGAGGATTGCCTCGACCTCGGGAAGGACCTTTACCTTCGGTGCGCTTCGCAACGGTCGCGACTTCCAGGAACCGAGGTGGGTCAGGTAGTTCGGCCCTCCCGCCTTGGCAGTGGTGCCGACGGACGAACGCTTCCAACCGCCGAAGGGCTGACGCTGAACGATCGCGCCGGTGGTGCCTCGGTTGACGTAGAGATTGCCGGCCTGGACCTCGTCGATCCAGGTGTTGACCTCGTCGGCGTCAAGAGAGTGGATGCCAGCGGTGAGGCCGTAGTCGGTTGCGTTCTGCCATTCGATGGCTTGGGCAAGCGACTTGGCGTGCATGACGCCGAGGATCGGGCCGAAGTACTCCGTCCCATGGAACGTGCTGCCGGGGCGTACGCCGTCACGGATGCCCGGGGTCCATACGCGGGGGTCGCTGCCCTGCTGGTTGGGAGCCAGCAACCAGGTCTCGCCGCGACCGAGCGTGGTGAGCCCTTCGGCGAGCTTGCCGAGCGGCGGTTCGATGATGGGGCCCATCGCGACTTCAGGGTCGGTGGGGAATCCGACCCGCAGCGACGACGCGGCGTCAACGAGCTGACGGCGGAACCGCTCCGAGTGACCAACCGACCCGACGAGGATCACGAGGCTCGCCGCCGAACACTTCTGTCCGGCGTGGCCGAAGGCACTCTTGACGACATCTGCGACGGCGAGGTCGAGGTCGGCGCTGGGAGTCACGATGATGGCGTTCTTGCCGCTGGTCTCGGCAAGCAGAGGAAGCTCGGGCCGCCATGAGCGGAACAGGTTTGCTGTCTCCCACGCACCGGTCAAGATGACCCGGTCAACGTCGGAGTGCGAAATCAGGGCCTTGCTCAGCGGGCCCTCATCGATCGTCACGTAGCGCAAGACATCCCGCGGGACACCCGCTTGCCACAGCGCTTCGACCATGACGGCGGCGCTGCGCGGAGTCTGCGGAGCGGCCTTGATGATGACGCCGCTGCCGACCGCGAGAGCGGCGAGCACCGAGCCGGCCGGGATCGCGACCGGGAAGTTCCACGGGGGAGTGACGACGGTCAGACGGTCGGGTTGGAACTCGGCGCCGTCAACGACGTCGAGTCGGCGAGCCGACTCCGCGTAGTAGTTGGCGAAGTCGATCGCTTCGCTGACCTCAACATCGCCCTCGGCGATGGTCTTGCCGGCTTCGGCTGCCATGACCGAGATCAGGTCGCCGCGGCGCGCACCCAGCGCGCTGGCGGCTTCGTGCAGGATCCACGCGCGTACGTCCGAGCCACGAGCCTGCCAAGCCTGCGCAGCGGCGCACGTCTCCTGGATGAGGGTCTCGAGGTTCGCCGGACCAAGGAGCTTGTTGGACCGCACGGTCTCCGCGCCGAGCTGCGTGTATATCGACCGGCTGAGTGCCAGTCGACCCCACTCGCGGTTCTCGCTGGTGGAAGGGTCTGTGTCGGGAGTGTTGGCGAATGAGTCCGTGCCTGCCGACGGCGTCTCAGTCAGACGGTTCTGGTTGCGATGGGGCGAAGGAACGGTCTCGTCGAGATTCTTGACCGACTCAAGGAATCGCTGAATCTCGCGTGACAACAGTTCGGGGTTGTCGCCGATCTCGAAGGCTGCGGACATGAAGTTGTCGCTGCTGGCGTTCTCTTCGAGCCGCCGTACGAGGTAGGAGATCGCGACATCGAACTCTGCAGGCTTCACGACTGGCGTGTAGAGCAGCAGCTGCTCGATGTCATTGCGAACCGCGTCGGTCGGACCCGTGTCCATACCGAGCAACATCTCGAACTCAACCGCATCGCGTACGCCGCGATCGCCCGCCAGCAACCACGCGTAGGCGATGTCGAACAGGTTTTGACCCGCGACGCCGATACGAACCCCATCGACACGCTCGGAGGTCATCGCCCAATCAAGTACGCGCTTGTAGTTGGTGTCGGTCTCCTGCTTGGTCGACCACGTGGCCAGCGGCCAGCCATGAATGGCTGCATCGACACGTTCCATCGCGAGGTTTGCGCCCTTGACGACGCGGACCTTGATGGGCGCGCCACCGTTGGAGCGACGCTTGGCTGCCCATTCCTGCAGCTCCTGCATCGCGGAAAGCGCATCGGGGAGGTAGGCCTGCAGGACGATGCCAGCTTCGAGATCGGGGAACGAGTCGAGGAGGTGGGTGAACACGGCGACCGTCAGGTCGAGGTCGTGGTACTCCTCCATGTCCAGGTTGATGAACGTCGGTTCGCCCGTCGAGGCACGTTCGTACAGCGGCGTGAGCTGCTTGACGACACGGGTGACGGACTCGTCGAATGCCCACATCGAGAGCTGGCTGGCAACTGAGGAGACCTTGACCGAGACGTAGTCGACGTCATCGCGCTCGAGGAGTTCCATCGTGCCGTCGCGGCGGTGTGCAGCTTCGCGCTCGCCCAGGACTGCTTCGCCGAGGAGGTTGAGGTTGAGGCGATCGCCGCCAGCGCGGAGACGCTTGATCGCCTTGCCGAGCTGCTGTGGGCGCGCGTCGATGACGAGATGGCCGACCATACGGCGGAGGGTGTTGCGAGCGATCTTGACGACCAGCCCCGGAAACACGATTGCGGCGAACGCACCGAGCTTGAGAAGCAGACGCTGGCCCCACGGCAGGAAGGCTGGGGTGTGAGCGGCGAGCGTACGGAGATTGCGGGCAGCAACTCGCGAATCGTCAGGTCGTACGACGCGGTCCACGAACCCGATCGTGAACTCGAGACCTCGCGGATCCTTGAGGAGATTGGCGAGTCGCTCGGCGGCGGGGTCAGTGCGCTGCGCTGCTCGGCGCTGTGGTTCGAGCCAGGTTCGGACGAGCTCAACGCTGCGTTCGGCAAGGGTCAATTCGGTCATCTCATCGCCAAGGCTAATGCCATTCGGGTGCACGTTCACGCCGCGGCTGGTTCGGCCTGCGGTCGCAGGGTGAAGGCGACGATTGAGCCTGCAAGCCCGGCGACCAAAGGCACCATGAAAGCCGCGGAAGCATCGTGATTGTCGACAACCCAACCAGCGATGGCAGCGCCCGGCGCGACGCCAACCATGAGTCCTGTCGTTCCCCACGTGAGGGCCTCAGTGAGCCGTGATGGTGCCACGTACAGCTCGACCAGGCTGGCGCTCGCGATGAGAGTCGGAGAGATCATGAAACCGGTCAGGAACATGCCGACGGCGAGCCAGACGAGGCCTGACACAAAGAGCAGTGGCACGAAAAGCAAGCTCAGTGCGAGCAGCGATGTACGCCAACGCTTCAGCGGATCGCGTGATCTCGGCAGCGCGCCGACCAGCAAGCCGGCAATCAAGCTGCCTGCCGCCCAGATGGCGAGTACGACGCCCGACGCACCGCGCTGACCTTCCTCGGTCGCGAAGGCAACGACGATCACCTCGGCTGAGCCGAAAAGCACGCCAAGACCGACGGAGGCAAAGACGACGCGGCCCAGCAAGAACCACGACAGGTGAGCGCGCGTGGTCGAGGTGTGCTCGGACGCCGCAGGAGCGGTCGCACGCTGTGCCGCGAGCGCCCAGGAGCCGATCGCAGCGGCCACTGCAGCGACCACCAGTCCGGAGAAGTCGGAGACCTGGATCGTGAGGAACGTGACCACGACTGGACCCACGAGGAACACGACCTCATCCAGGATGGCTTCGATCGAGAACGCAGTGTTGAGCTGCGTGCGGTCGGTGACGACATGCGTCCACCGCGCCCGCACCATGCTGCCTGTCTGCGGCATGACCGCGCCGGCCAGAGCCGCGCAGACATGAACCCACGGTGTCTCCCAGTCGCGATCGATGGCGACGAGCGTCAGCGATATTCCGACGGCGTAAAGCGCTCCAACTACAAGCAGAACCGGAGCCTGACCGAGCTTGTCAGTCAGCCTGCCCTGGGTCGGCCCTAACGCGGCGGATGCGAGTACGTACGCCGCCGCAACACTGCCGGCGTGGCCGTACGAGCCGGTGCGATCTGACACCACCAGCACGAGTCCCAGACCGACCATCGAGAGCGGGAAGCGCGAGATCATTCCGGTGAACGAGAACAGCGCTGCACCGGGTCGTGAGAGCACGTCGCGGTAGGTACCAAGCATGGGCTCAGAACCCTATCCGCTGCCGTGAGAAACTAGGAGCATGGATCCCCGGCCATTCGACGCGATCTTGCTTGTTTCCTTCGGAGGCCCGGAGCGCCCCGAGGACGTCGTCCCATTCCTGGAGAACGTCACGTCCGGACGAGGCATCCCGCGTGAACGGCTTGAGGAAGTCGGGCAGCACTATTCGCTGTTCGGTGGGAAGTCGCCGATCAACGAGCTGAACCTGGAGCTTCTTGAGGCTCTGCGCAAGGACTTCGCTGATCACGGTCTTGATCTGCCGATCTATTGGGGCAACCGCAACTGGGACCCGTACCTCCGCGATGCCGCACGCCAGATGGCGTCCGACGGCGTCACTCACGCGGCGTGCTTCGTCACCAGTGCCTACTCGTCGTACTCAGGCTGTCGTCAGTACCGCGAAGACTTGTACGACGCCACCAACGGTCTCGACGTGAAGCTGAGCCGACTTCGCCACTACTTCAATCACCCCGGTTTCGTTGGCCCTCTGACGGAGGCCACGAAGGCGGGCCTCGAGCATCTGCCCGACTCTCACGTCATCTTCGTGACGCACTCAATTCCCGACTCCATGAACGAGGCCAGCGGGGGACCGGGGAAGAAGGCGTACGAGCTCCAGCACCACGAGGTCGCCTCGATCGTCTCGAACGGTGCAGGTGTTGAGAAGTGGTCGCTCGCGTACTGCTCACGCTCTGGCTCGCCCCACACCCGTTGGCTCGAGCCGGACATCAACGATCACCTTCGCGACCTGCACGAGGGCGGCGTCAGGTCTGTAGTCGTCGTCCCGATCGGCTTCGTGTCGGACCACATGGAGGTCATCTACGACCTCGACACGGAAGCCATGGCGACGGCCAAGGAGCTCGGTATGGCATTCGAGCGCGTCGACACCCCAGGCACCCACCCCGACTTCGTGGCGATGGTCCGTGACTTGGTGCTCGAGCGGGCCGCAGCAGAACGAGGCGAGCCCGTGGCGCGACTGACGGTCGGCGACTTCGGCCCGTCGCACGATCGCTGTCCAGCGGATTGCTGCTTCAACGCGCGCGCCGATCATCCGACCATCGCATGAGCGAAGGACTGCTCGAACTCGCTCGTACGGTCGGTCTTGAGGCGGCGGCGTTCGTCAAGGCCAGTAGGCCAGCAGGCCGAGTCGAGGTTGCCGATACCAAGTCGAGCCCGACAGATGTCGTGACGCAGATCGATCGGGCCAGCGAAGAATTGATCAGGGCCCGGATCAAGTCAGCTCGACCCGACGACGGCTTTGTCGGCGAGGAGGGCGCTGACCTGATCGGTACCTCGGGGATTGACTGGGTCGTCGACCCCATCGACGGCACTGTCAACTTCGTCTACGGCATACCGACGTACGCAGTGTCGATCGCCGCGCGCCAGGACGGTGTCGTGGTTGTCGGCTACGTCGTCAATATCGCATCTGGTGCTGAGTGGGGTGCGATTCGCGGGGCCGGATCCTGGCGGTACGAAGGATCCGAGCGGATCACGTTGGCTGCGCCCGCCGTTGCGCGCGTTGATCACGCGCTCGTCGCAACGGGCTTCAACTACGTGCCTGAGGTGCGAACCAAGCAGGCCGAGGCGATGGCCCGCTTCCTGCCGCACATACGTGACATCCGTCGCACCGGGTCAGCCGCGCTCGACCTGTGCGGACTCGCCGAAGGGCACTTCGACGCGTACGTCGAGCAGGGTCTGAAGGAGTGGGATCTGGCCGCTGGAGGCTTGGTTGCCAGCGAATCTGGCCTGCTGTTGAGCGGACTCGACGGGGTACCGAACGAGCGGCTCGTGATGGTGGCTCACCCGTCGATTGCCGAGGAATATTTTGCCCTCGTGCGCGCTTGTGGCTTCTGAGTGTGATTACGCCCTGACTTGTGGCACAATCGCGCCGGTTGTTACGCACACGATGGAGAGTTGATGGCTACCGATTACGACGCCCCCCGCAAGACAGAAGAAGAGCAGTCTGAAGACAGCATTGAAGAGCTCAAGGCGCGTCGCCACGAGAAGAACTCCGGCAAGGTCGACGAAGACGAGACCGAAGCGGCGGAGTCATTCGAGCTGCCCGGAGCCGATCTCTCGCATGAAGAACTGGCCGTACAGGTAGTCCCGAAGCAGCTTGACGAGTTCACCTGCTCGTCCTGCTTCCTGGTTCACCACCGCAGCCAGTTGGCGTCAGAGAAGAAGAAGGGCGTCTTCATCTGCCGCGATTGCGCAGACTGAACTTTCGTACTTTTTGTGGAGCCGGTTCCGTGGGGACCGGCTCCTTTTGATTGTCCGAAATCTTCGCAAGGGGCTTCATACCCGGAGGCAGGTTCCCGGTCGACCTGACCCAGTAGGTCGCCGTACCGCGTCGAACCGCCACCTTCACGAGCTCGATGGTCGCGCCGCCGATGATCGCCCACGCAACGGCGTCCTTGGTGCTGACATCGGGATGGCGTCCGTTGACCGGGGGCTTCTTGCCGGTCGCGGCCTTCCACGTGAGGGCCGAGATCCGGCTGGCCAACGCGCCGGCTGCCACCGAGGATCCGCGATCCATGAGTCTCCAGGCGCTCTTGCCGGGACCTTTGGTCTTGGCCGGAGGCGCGTCGTCGAGCAAGCGCCGCTGTTCAGCCTTCTTGGACTTCTTCGACATGCGTCGCCTCTTCCCCAATATCGGATGCAGCCGTAGGTCCAGTGTGTCCCAGCGCCGCCGCGAGTGCTTCCGGACGACGGCTGGAGAGCAGCCAGTAAGGCGTCGGGTCGCCCGAGTCGTTCACGTGCACCAGTACGCCGCGATCAAGATAGGGGCGCGTCACCAGGTAGGCACGCGCGTCGGCGCCGACTCCAAGGCGGGCTCGGTATTCAGCTCGGTGCAGGATCTCGACGTCACCCAGACTCTTGTCGTCCAGGAGGGCAGAGCCAGCACGAAGGCCGCTGCCGTCAACGCTGAGTCGCAATGATCCGAAGCGCCACACGCCGTACAGGCAGAGCGAAGAGACAATGAGCGCGGTCACGATGGCTATCGTCCACGTCGTTGCAACGAGAAGGATCCAGCCCCATACGAGGCCAAAAGCCAGGGCGCTCAACCACCAGGAGATCGGCGCGGTGAGTCGCTCGTTGTATGTCGTCACGTTCCCAGCCTGCCTCATGCTGTCGACCCTCCACGCGGAGGTAGGGTCGGCGGCATGAACGAGCGCAGCGAGGGAACATCCAGGCTGTCATGCCGGTTCGGCCGTATCGTGCCTTTCCTAGCGGTCGTGGCGGCATGACTGAGGTCAGTGTCACGCGGCTCGACGCGGGGGTACCGCTACCCACGTACGCGCATCCTGGCGATGCCGGTGCCGATCTCGTCACGACAGTCGATGTCACCCTCGCGCCGGGCGAACGTGCTCTGGTGCCGACCGGGATTGCCATCGCTCTGCCCGAAGGCTTCGCGGCATTCGTGCACCCACGGTCCGGCCTCGCTCTTCGGCACGGTCTATCGATCGTGAACACGCCCGGCACGATCGACGCGGGCTATCGCGGTGAGATCAAGGTCCTGCTCGTCAATCACGACCTCAACGACTCGATCCACCTCGCGAGGGGTGATCGAGTGGCCCAGTTGGTGATCCAGCGGGTGGAGCACGTCGTCTTCGCCGAGGTCGCAGAGCTTTCGGACACTGTCCGTGGTGCCGGGGGCTACGGTTCAACGGGTGGTCACGCGGCCACCGCACCCCGCGAAGAGAGAAGCTGATGGCCCGCCTGCGCAAGAAGGACAGACAAGAAGTCGAGGACGTCGTCGTCGCGACTCCTGAGGAGGCGCCAGGCGTACGCGACCAGGGCCCCTGGGACTCGACTGAGAAGTCCGGGACCGAAGAGCAGGGCTACATCGATCTCGGATCACTCCTCGTACGTGGCGAAGAAGGCTTCGCGCTCCAGCTGCCTGCTGACAACGAAGAGGGCGACATCGGATCCGTCATGTTGGTCGCTGAAGATTCAGCGCTTGAGCTTCGTGCCTTTGCTGCCACCCGTTCTGGTGGCCTGTGGGACGAAGTGCGCGCTGACATCCTCGAAGAGGTGTCGCGGCTCGGCGGCGAATACGCTGAAGAAGAAGGTCCGTATGGCACCGAGCTGCAGGTCACGATGCCGGCGACCATGCCCGACGGCGAGACCGGAGTGCAGCCCAGCCGCATCATCGGCATCGAAGGACCGCGCTGGATGCTTCGTGCGACCTTGCTCGGTCAGGCTGCTCTGTTCCCCGAAGAGCACGCGCTGATGGCAGCGCTTCGGGACGTCATCGTCGTACGCGGTGCGGAGCCGCGGATCCAACGCGAACCGCTCCTGCTGACGATTCCACCTAACGCCATCGCGGCCCCCGTCGAGGACTAGAATCGAAGTATGGGACGCATTAGCAAGACGCTCGAGAAGCTTTCGAGCGAGCACCAGGAGTCCAGCGAACTCAAGTTGGATGCGGCGAAGGCCGGCTGCAAGCTCATCGCGAGCCAGCCCGACCGCGCTGTTGTCACCCTCCATGGAGTTCTGCGTTCCGTCACCCTTCGCCCGGTTGATGGCGTCACGGCTCTTGAGGCCGAGCTGTACGACGGATCGGGCAGCGTCACGTTGATCTGGCTTGGCCGTCGCAAGATCGAAGGCATCTCTGCTGGACGCCAGCTCAAGGCCTTCGGCCGTATCGGCACCCGCAACGGATGTCGCGTGATCTACAACCCCCGTTACGAACTCGAGGCATGACGACGCCGCACGAGACCGTCGAGGAGCTCGTACGCGCCAGATTGGCGACAGCACTCGGCGGTCGACGTGGAGTTGCCGAAAGCGCAGCGCCCATTGCGTTGTTCACCTTGTGCTGGATCACGACGCGCAGTCTGAAGTTCTCGCTGACGGCGAGCGTGTCAGTTGCCGTCGCGCTGCTGCTCGTACGAGTGGTTCAGCGATCGAACGTCCAGTTCGTCGTCAACGCATTGTTTGGCATCGGCATCGCAACACTGTTCGCGGCTCGCTCCGGCGAGGCGCGCGACGTGTTCCTTCCGGGAATCCTGATCAACGGTGGCTACGGCGTCGCGTTCATTGCGTCGATCGTGATCGGTTGGCCGATCGTCGGCTTCATGATCGGCAGCCTTGTCGGCGATCCGACTGGATGGCACGACGACAAGCCACTGGTGAAGCTGTGCTCGCAGTTGACCTGGATCCTGGCGCTGCCGTGTGTGCTCCGCGTGGCCGTGCAATATCCGCTCTATGCAACAGACCACGTCGCGCTGCTCGGCACCGCCAAGCTTGCGCTCGGCTGGCCGTTGCAGTTGGCAGCGTTCGCGGCCATGGCCTGGCTACTCGGCCGCAACCGGACGCCAGCAGATGATGAGACCCGCTCAGCCCTTGGGTGAGAGAAGCTCGCCGAGGCGATCTTCGGCGTCCTCGGGAGTCACGAACAACAGTTCGTCACCGGCCTCGAGCGAGCGATCGCTGTCGGGCGTCTGGATCGACTGATCCCGCAGAATTGCGACCAGCACGACATCGTCCGGCCACGGAACTTCGCGGACGCGCTTGCCGACGAACGGTGAATCCTCGGGCATCGTGAGCTCAACCAGGTTGGCGTTGCTCTGCCGGAACGTGAAGAGGCGTACGAGGTCACCGATCGCGACAGCCTCCTCGACGAGGGCCGCCATGAGGCGCGGCGTCGACACGGATACGTCGACTCCCCAGGACTCGCTGAACAACCACTCGTTGCTGGGGTGGTTGACGCGGCCGACCGTACGAGGAACCGCGAACTCGGTCTTTGCGAGCAGCGAGATGACGAGATTGGCTTTGTCGTCTCCGGTCGAGGAGATCACGACATCGGCTGACTCGAGTTGTGCCTCGGCGAGCGACGAGAGCTCGCACGCGTCGGCAAGCAACCACTGTGCGTCAGGGACGATGTCCGACCTGATCGACGAGGGGGACTTGTCGATGAGCAGGACGGTATGACCGTTGTCGATCAGTTCCTGCGCAACGGAACGCCCGACAGCGCCTGCACCTGCGATGACGACGCGCATCAGTCCTCCACCGGTCCAGCCTCGATGGCAGCGTGGGCGCGATCCGCGGCGTCTTCACGCATGAATACGCTCAGGAAGTCGCCCTCTTGGATCACGGTGTCGCCTGTGGCAATAAGACCTGAGCCGAGACGGGTGAGGTATGCGACACGTACTCCGGCGGCCTCTTCGAACCGATCGATCTTCTGACCGATCCAACCGAACGGCACAAACACGGTGTCGAGTCGGACATCGCCGGACTGGTCACGCCAGGCAGGCTCTGATCCGGCGGGTACGAGGCGACGAAGCACCTGGTCGGCTGCCCAGGGGACAGTCGCCACCGTGGGTACGCCGAGACGTTCGTAGACCTCGGCACGGCCCGGGTCGTAGATCCGTGCGACGACGGTGTCGACCTTGAACTGCTCGCGGGCAACGCGCGCGGAGATGATGTTGGAGTTGTCACCACTGGAGACTGCAGCGAATCCGTCGGCTCGTTCGATGCCGGCTTCCTTGAGCACTTCGCGGTCGAAGCCAAGGCCCGTGACTGTGAGGCCTCGGAAGCCTGGCCCGAGACGGCGAAACGCGTCAGGGTTGGAGTCGATCACGGCTGTGGTGTGGCCGCGTTCTTCGAGGCTGTGGGTGAGAGTCGAGCCGACGCGGCCGCAACCCATGATCACGATGTGCACGCAGGCGACGCTACACCGCAGCGAGACCGACTGCGCAGGCAATGTGACGCACACCGCCGAGCTTGTTCGGACGTTGGCGCGGCATTGGCCGAGATGCGGGTCTAGCATCGTCACTCGTGGGCATCATCGAGGCGACAAAACGCGCACTGGTCGGACGCAAACTTCGCAGCGAGCAGCTCGGCGAGACGCTTCTGCCCAAGCGCATTGCGCTTCCGGTCTTCGCCAGTGACGCGCTTTCCTCTGTGGCCTACGCACCCGACGAGATCTTCCTGACTCTGTCCCTTGGAGGGCTCACCGCATACGCCTACAACTGGAAGATCGGCATAGCCGTTGCTCTGGTACTGGCAATAGTTGTGGCGTCGTATCGACAGAACGTGCACGCCTATCCCAGTGGCGGTGGCGATTACGAAGTCGCGACTGTCAACCTCGGGCCGACGGCCGGACTCACAGTTGGCAGTGCCCTGCTCGTCGACTACGTCCTGACGGTCGCGGTGTCCGTGTCCTCCGGAGTCCAGAATGCGGCTTCGGCATTGCCCTGGCTCGACGGCCACGAAGCAGCCGCCGCATCGGCGTTGGTCTTCATCCTGATGGCGATGAACCTCCGCGGGACGAAGGAATCCGGCAAGGCATTCGCCATCCCGTCCTATCTCTTCATGGTGTCGATCCTGCTCATGGGTCTGTGGGGTTACGCGCGGTACGTCTCGGGCAACCTGCCTGAGGTGCCAAGCGCCGAGTTCGATATCTCGGCTGAAGGCCAATATGAGCAGGGGCTGAGCGGAGTCGCGATGGTGTTCCTGCTGGCCCGGGCATTCTCTTCCGGATGTGCCGCGCTCACAGGTGTTGAGGCGATCAGCAACGGAGTTCCCGCATTCAAGAAGCCCAAGAGCAAGAACGCCGCGACGACACTGTTCCTCCTCGGCACGCTGTCGATCACGATGCTGATGAGCATTGTCGTGCTCGCCGATCTGATGAAGTTGCGGTACGTGGAGGATCCCGCGCACCAGCTGCTCAAGAACGGCGTACCGGTAGGCAACTCGTATGAGCAGGACACGGTGATCGGCCAGCTCGCCAAAACTCTCTACAGCGACTTCACCCCGCTCTTCTACTTCACGATCGCGTGCACGGGTGTCATTTTGATCCTGGCTGCCAACACGGCATTCAACGGGTTCCCAGTTCTCGGATCAATCCTTGCGCGTGACGGATTCCTCCCGCGACAGCTTGATACCCGTGGAGATCGCCTGACTTTCAGCAACGGCATCATCCTGCTCGCCGTCGCGGCCATCGTGCTCATCCAGGCATTCGATGCTGAGGTGACAAGGCTGATCCAGCTGTACATCGTTGGCGTATTCGTCTCGTTCAACCTCAGCCAGCTCGGCATGATCAGACACTGGACCCGTCACCTCAAGACGGAGAAGGATCCGGAAGTGCGCTCCAAGATGATCCGGTCGCGCATTGTCAACGCGATTGGCCTGGGCATGACAGCGATAGTGCTGGTGATTGTGCTGCTCACGAAGTTCCTGGCTGGTGCGTGGATCGCGATCGCCGCGATGGTCGCCATCTTCCTGCTCATGCGCGGTATAGGCCGTCACTACGAGCGCGTCTCTACTGAGCTCGCGATCGACGACTCGGACGTCGGTCTTCCGTCGCGCGTGCACGCGATCGTGCTGGTCAGCAAGCTGCACAAGCCGACCATGCGGGCACTTGCTTATGCGCGGGTGTCGCGTCCCAACACGATCGAGGCGTTGACGGTCGAGTTCGATCCAGCCGAGACCGAGAAGTTGATGCAGCGCTGGGATGAGCTTGAGATCCCGGTACCCCTCAAAGTCATCAACTCGCCGTTCCGTGAGCTCGTACGACCGGTGCTCCGGTACGTGAAGGAGCTACGCAAGGCCAGCCCGCGCGACGTGATCACGGTCTACATCCCCGAATACGTCGTCGGCCGCTGGTGGGAGCAACTGCTTCACAACCAGACCGCCCTGCGCCTCAAGGGTCGACTGCTGTTCATGCCCGGCGTGATGGTCACGAGTGTTCCCTATCAGCTGGACTCCGCTGGGCTGGCAAAGGAACGCCTGAGCAAGGAACGACCGGCGGCGGGTGACGTGCGGCGTGGCTTCCGAGGCGACTGACCACGTGGATGATGTCGTAGTCGACGTCGGTCCGATCGCTCACGGAGGTCACTGTGTTGCGCGCGTCGACGGGCAGGTCGTATTCGTACGACACGCGTTGCCGGGCGAGCGCGTGCGCATCCAGATCACTGACAGCTCCAAGTCATTTCTGCGGGCCGACGCTGTAGAAATCATTGACCCCGCGCCAGGCCGGGTGACACCACCCTGCGCGTACGCCGGACAGTGCGGCGGGTGCGACTTCCAGCACGTGGATCCTGCCGTACAACGATCACTTCTCGGCGACGTCGTAAGCGAACAGCTCCAGCGTCTCGCCGGTATCGATTGGGCTGGCGAGGTTGAAGCCGTGGAGCCTGCCGATCTGGGCTGGCGGACGCGGGTGACCTTCGCGGTTGACGGGAACGGCAAGCCAGGGCTGCGCAAGCACCGATCGCACGACGTCGTACCGGTGGACCAGTGCGTGATCGCGCACCCCGGTATCCCGCCAGTCCTGGGTCATACGTGGGACGCCGAGTCGGTTGAGTCAATCGTGTCGTCGACGGGGGAGCGCGTGCTCGTCACGGATGCTTCGATCTCCGACGAAGTAGAAGCCGCAGTGGACGGTGTCGTCGCCGTCGATGGAACGACTCGGGGTGGCCGGGGTGCACTCACCGAGCGGGTGCATGACAAGGATTTCCGTGTCTCCGGGTCGGGCTTCTGGCAGGTGCACCCGGCCGCCGCATCGACCTTGGTCGACGCTGTGCTTGCAGGTGCGGGCGCCAAAGAAGGCGAAGTTGTCGCTGACCTCTACGCCGGCGTGGGACTGTTCACCGCATTCCTTGCCGACGTGGTGGGGGAGGCCGGGACGGTGATCAGCGTCGAGTCCGATCAGCATGCCGCGAAGGACGCACGACGCAATTTGCATGGATCGCCACAGGTCAAGCTGGTGGGAGCCACCGTTGAGCGCGCACTGCGAGAAGGACTCGTGGGTGTGCACGCAGACGTCGTCGTTCTGGACCCGCCTCGAACAGGCGCCAAGAAGGTCGTTCCAGCGATTGTCGAACTCTCGCCCCGCCGAGTTGTCTATGTCGCGTGCGACCCAGCCGCCCTCGCGCGCGACCTCGCCACCTTCGAAGCTCTCGGATACACGCTGGACGGCTTGCGGGCATTCGCGTTGTTCCCGATGACCCATCACGTCGAATGCGTGGCGGTTCTCGTACGGAACTGAGCGAACTCCGTGCCAGAGTGAGGCATGCGCTTCGCCGATCCGTCCGTGTGCCCGAGCTGCGCCGCCCCGATCAGTGGGCGATCGATCTGCACGAAGTGCGGGTTCGACCTCAACTCACAGGCTGCGCGAGAGTTGTGGCAGACGTTGCTTCACGCTGACAAGCTGCTGGAACAGGCGCGCTCAACGATTGCGCCGATTCCAACGCCGGAAATCCAGGCGGTCACCCTTCCCAAGGCGCCTGAGCGTCTGGATCCTCAAGTTCGCCGCAAGATGTCGACTGGTTCGATCCTGTTGGCACTCGGCGCGCTCTTCATCCTCGTCGCGGGGATCATCTTCGTCTCCGTGTCGTGGGGGTCGCTCGGTGTCACCGGTCGTGCGCTTGTGTTGCTGGCGTTCACTGCGGTGGTCGGGCTTCTCGCCACCTTCATCACTCGTCGCGGTCTGAGGGCATCGGCTGAGGCGTTGTGGACGGTGTTCCTTGGACTCGTGACAGTCGACTGGTTCGCGGCTTGGGATCAGGGCCTGTTCGGTCTGGATGCGTTGTCACCGGTTGCCGCGGCAGCTGGCTGGTCGACCGTGATGTTCGCGGTCGGCTCGTTTGTCGTGCATTGGGCCAAGCCGCGCCTCGACGGCACAGATGGGGGTCCCCCCAACAAAGATGGCGTAGCCGTTGGGGGACTGGTCGCGCCGATGGTCCTCGCGGGTGTCGCTCCCTGGGTCGGCGCAGTGGCGATCGGTGTCCAGCTCTTCGATGACGCCGACTGGACCCCGTTCTGGTCAGGCCTGGTCGCCGCTGCATTCGTGGTCGTGTTCCTGCTCGTCGCGCTCAAACTCAAGCACCAACTCACGTCGATCCTGCTCGCGCTCGCGGGTGCTGCTGGCGTGGCTGTTTTGGCGATCTCGGCGTTGGTCGAGGCGTTTGAGAACCCCAGTGCCACGCAGCTCTTCAACGAGCGCCATGGTCTTCCATTGCTTGTGGTCGTCCTGCTCACGATTGCCGTCGGCATCATTGAACGTCGCGCCGCACTCGTTGCCTCTACGATCGCCGTGCTGGGTCTGGCGACGCTGATCATCCTGCCGGTGGAAACGGGCAACGAAGGTCGCGGAGCCATGCTCGCCGTGGCCGGGCTGGTCGTTCTTGGCGGGCTGGTGCTCAGGCGAGTCGACCCGTGGTCGGCCGGTGCACGCGTCGGCACGGGGATTCTCGGCACAGGACTCGCCGTTGCCGCTCTGGCATGGCTTGAGCCATTCGGATCGCTGGTCGGGGAATCCTTCGATTCGATGGACGGGTTGAAGGAGTTTTGGTCGCGTCCAACCAGCATCGACGAGAGTCCAGGCCCGTGGTGGCTCGCGGCGATCGTCTTCGGCGCTCTCACGGTCGGTGTCTTCCTTGTCCGATGGTGGCCAGAGGCCAAGTCCGTACGTACGTGGCTCGCGCCAGCAGCCATGCTCATCGCCCTGATCGGCGCCATGGTTGGGCTGGCCGCGGGCGAGGTGCCTTTCACTGTCACGGCACTCGTGGCAATCGCATTGGGCGCTGCGTTGTCCGAAGCTCCGCCTCGCGACAACCTCGCTTGGAGTCTGGTCGGTCCAACAGTCGTTGCACTGGCTCCCGTGCTGCCACTGCCCTCGCGGTCAGCGACCCTCGTCGTCTGGCTCATCGCTTCCGCCGTGCTCGCCGCAATAGTGATCCGGTCCAAGGACGAATGGCGGCGAGAACTGACTGCGTTCGCGGCCGCTGGTTGGGTTCTCGGAGCCGTTGGCATCGCGACCGATCTGGCAGATCAACCCGATCGGTACATCGCGCTGTCGCTGGTCATCGCCGCCGGCGTCGGTCTCGCTGTTGCTTCCTTGCAGCTGCGGTCGGTGATCGGCCGCCGTGGAGTCGAAGCTGCGACGCTCCTGGTTGCAACCGCCGGCATCGGTATTGCCAGCGTGGGCGATGTGTCCCTCGGCTGGCTCGCCGCAATCTGGACGGTTCTCGGTGCGTCTGTCTCGTTGATCTCGCTGTTCGCCCCGGATCGACCCTACTTCCGTTGGGTCGGATTCGGTGCCCTCGGATTCGCGTACGTACTGCGCCTTGTGGCGAGCGATGTCGAGACGGTCGAGGCCTACACGCTCCCGTTCGGTGCCGTACTCCTGGTGGCCGGTCTGTGGTGGATGCGCGGCAAGCCCGAGGTCACCACAGTCAGAGCACTCGGGTCAGGACTCCTACTCGCTCTGTTGCCGAGCCTTCCGCTCGCGCTGGACGAGCCGACGGGACTCCGAGCGTTGCTGCTCGGCATTGGTGCGTTTGTCTCCCTGGCGATCGGGGTTGCCAAGAAGTGGAAGGCGCCGTTCATCATCGGTGCGGCGATCCTGCTCCTGCTCGTGATCGTGAACGTCGGACCACTTGCACTCGCCCTGCCTCGCTGGGTGCTGATCGCATCGGCCGGCACGCTGTTGCTTGGCGCCGGCGTCACGTGGGAAGACCGTGTCCGCAACGGTCGCGCCGTCACCACATATGTGGCTTCCATGCGGTAGGACAGTTCTATGGACGAGTTCCGTACGACAAAGCAGTTGCGGCGCGACGCGCTCGTGCAGGATGCACTGCTGTTCAGCCTCGCTTTCACGATCGGCGCGCTGCTGTATTTTGCCGGTCGAGGAGTGCATGCTCTGGTCGCCGACAGCACCAGCGACTTCTGGACGATCAGCCTCTCGGACGATCTCCTGCTCAGCGGTCTCATTGCCGGAGAGCTGTTTCTGATCTGGAACAACGGACTGCGCCAGGGCATCCGTGGCCACAGCATCGGCAAGCACCGGATGGGCCTCAAAGTGGTCGATGTCGGCGATGACGCGCCGACCGGTCCGTGGAGAGGCCTGCTCCGTGGACTCGTCATGGCAGCACTGGTCGATCTCTCGGTTGCCGCCATCCCGATCGGCTTGCCCACGGCGTTGCGACGCTTGACTCCGGAGAGTTGGCATTTCGGGGGAGCGGCCTATCTTGCGCTTCTCGTGATCCTGATTCCGCTGCTCCTGCCGACAGGACGAGGGTTTGCCGACTGGGTCACCCGCACCAAGGTCGTACGTGCTGAAGGCGCTGACGCAGTCACAGCTTCGAGTCGGCGCCGTGCTCTGGTTGCGCTGGACGTAGCCGGTGTCGCGGGAGTTCTTGGAGTCGCGCTGCTTTACATCTTCTTCTTCTCGCCGTTCTTGTTGCAGTTCCCGCGCGTGTTCTAGAACATCTCGATATCATGTATCTTGATATCAAGACAGTTCGAATGAGATTGGCTAGTTAGGGCAACCTGACCATGCATTCCGAGCGGATGCTGGGCAGGATGGGACCTGACAGCGCGAAGGAGAAAACCATGGCCGTCGACAGTTTTCAGTCCAAGGACTCACTCAAGGTCGGGGACACCTCCTACGACTACTACCGCCTCGAAGCGGTGACAGGTGAGGGACTCGACGTCTCCACCCTCCCGTTCAGCCTGAAGGTCCTCCTCGAGTCGCTGCTCCGTACCGAGGACGGCGCCGACATCACGAAGGCCGACATTGAGGCGCTTGCCGGCTGGGATGCCAATGCCGAGCCCAGCAAGGAAATTCAGTTCACGCCCGCCCGCGTGATCATGCAGGACTTCACCGGCGTCCCGTGCGTCGTAGACCTCGCCACGATGCGTGAGGCCATGGCAGACCTCGGGGGAGACGCCACCAAGATCAACCCGCTCGCTCCCGCCGAGATGGTCATCGACCACTCCGTGATCGCTGACGTCTTCGGTACGCCGGAAGCGTTCGAGCGTAACGTCGAGATCGAGTACGAGCGCAACCGCGAGCGCTACCAGTTCCTTCGTTGGGGCCAAGGCGCGTTCGACGACTTCAAGGTCGTCCCGCCGGGCACTGGAATCGTGCACCAGGTCAACATCGAGAAGCTGGCCCGCGTCGTGTTCGACAAGAACGGAACGGTCTACCCCGACTCCTGCGTCGGCACCGACTCGCACACCACGATGGTCAACGGCCTGGGTGTCGTCGGCTGGGGCGTTGGTGGCATCGAGGCTGAGGCCGCAATGCTCGGTCAGCCGATCAGCATGCTGATCCCGCGCGTCGTCGGCTTCAAGCTGTCCGGCGAGCTCCCGTCCGGTGCCACTGCTACCGACCTCGTGCTCGTCATCACCGAGATGCTGCGCAAGCACGGTGTTGTCGGCAAGTTCGTCGAGTTCTACGGATCCGGCGTCGGCGCAGTGCCACTGGCCAACCGCGCCACGATCGGCAATATGAGCCCCGAGTACGGCTCCACGATCGCCGTCTTCCCCATCGACGACGAGACCACCAAGTACCTCCGACTGACCGGCCGCACCGAAGACGAGATCGCTCTCGTCGAGGCGTACGCGAGGGCTCAGGGTCTGTGGCACAACGCTGACAACGAGCCGCGCTTCTCCGAGTACCTCGAGCTGGATCTGGGCGATGTCGTCCCCTCGATCGCCGGCCCCAAGCGTCCTCAGGACCGTGTCTCGCTCACTGATTCGGTGTCGTCCTTCAAGACCGCACTCGCGGACTACGCCGGCACCTCCGACGCCAGCAACAAGCAGTCGGTGACGCTCGAGGACGGTACGACGTTCGAGCTCGACCACGGCGCAGTCACGATCGCTGCGATCACGTCGTGCACCAACACGTCCAACCCGTCGGTCATGATCGGCGCCGGACTGCTCGCCAAGAAGGCCGTCGAGAAGGGTCTGCAGCGCAAGCCATGGGTCAAGACGACGCTGGCACCGGGTTCCAAGGTCGTCACGGAGTACTACTCGAAGTCCGGCCTGGACGTCTATCTCGACAAGCTCGGATTCAACCTCGTCGGTTATGGCTGCACAACCTGCATCGGCAACTCCGGCCCGCTGATCCCCGAGGTCAGCAAGGCCGTCAACGATGGCGACCTCGCCGTCACCGCCGTGCTGTCGGGCAACCGCAACTTCGAAGGACGCATCAACCCCGACATCAAGATGAACTACCTGGCCTCCCCGCCGCTTGTCATCGCGTACGCGCTGGCCGGCTCGATGGACGTCGACCTCTACACCGACCCACTCGGCCAGGACACTGACGGCAACGACGTGTTCATGAAGGACATCTGGCCGACGCCGCAGGAGATCGAGGATGTCATCGCGTCGTCGATCGACTCCGACACCTTCAGCCGTGAGTACGCCGACGTGTTCGCCGGTGACGAGCGCTGGCAGAACCTCCCGACGCCCGATGGCGACGTATTCGAATGGGATCCCAACTCGACCTACGTTCGCAAGGCGCCGTACTTCGACGGTATGGGCCTCGAGCCTGACCCGGTCACTGAGGTCAGCGGAGCTCGTGTGCTCCTCAAGCTCGGCGACTCGGTCACAACTGACCACATCAGCCCGGCTGGTGCGATCAAGAAGGACAGCCCGGCCGGGACGTACCTCTCAGAGCACGGCATCGAGCCTCGCGACTTCAACTCGTACGGATCGCGTCGCGGCAACCACGAGGTCATGATTCGCGGCACGTTCGCCAACATCCGCCTGCGCAACCAGCTGGCTCCGGGCACCGAGGGTGGCTTCACCCGCGACCTGCTAGCCGATGGCACGCCGGTCACGACGGTGTTTGAGGCATCTGAGAAGTACATCGACGCAGGCATCCCGCTGGTCGTCCTGTCGGGCAAGGAATACGGCTCCGGCTCGTCGCGTGACTGGGCTGCCAAGGGCACCGCGCTCCTAGGTGTCAAGGTAGTCATCGCCGAGTCCTACGAGCGCATCCACCGCTCCAACTTGCTGGGCATGGGCGTCCTCCCGCTGCAGTACCCGGCCGGCCAGACCGCCGAGTCGCTGGGGCTGACGGGGGAGGAGACGTTCGACTTCACCGGCATCACCGAGCTGAACGAAGGACGCATCCCCAAGACAGTTCACGTGAAGGCCGGGGAGGTCGAGTTCGACGCTGTTGTCCGAATCGACACACCCGGTGAGGCCAACTATTACCGCAACGGCGGCATCATGCCGTACGTTCTGCGGAGCCTTCTCGACTGACATCACCGCAGGTCAGGGGCATCATCGGCGACGATGGTGCCCCTTTTGCGTTGCCCGAATCAGGCCGCGACACGCCTGAAAGAATTTGTTGTCTGCGAGGCTGGACGTGACGGCGATCACGCTATACGTTGTTTCAAACAACAATTGCGCGCCGATGACCAACTCATGTCCATCGCGTGACGCACTACTGGAGAATGAGGAGGCGGTCTGTGTGAAGCGGACACGCAATCTGGTACTTGCGACAGTCATGGGTGCGACCCTCGCGCTCGCTGGCTGTGGCAGCTCTGACAGCGGTGGAAGTGACGGCGGCGGCAAGGCAGACGGCAAGATCGGCGTCATCCTTCCCGACACGAAGTCCTCGGTTCGGTGGGAATCCGCTGACCGTCCGGCTCTCGAGAAGGCATTCAAGGCTGCTGGAGTCGACTACGACATCCAGAACGCTGAGGGTGACGCAGACAAGATGGCCACCATTGCTGACGGCATGATCGCCGACGGCGTGACGGTCCTCGCGATCGTCAACCTCGACTCTGACTCGGGTGCGGCAATCGAGGAGAAGGCGGCCAAGCAGGGCGTCAAGACCATCGACTACGACCGCCTCACCCTTGGTGGTTCGGCCGATGTCTACATCTCCTACGACAACGCGAAGGTCGGCGCCCTCCAGGGTGAAGGTCTCGCCAAGTGCCTCGGAGAAAAGGATGCCAACATCATCTACCTGAACGGCTCGCCGACCGACAACAACGCCACGTTGTTCTCGCAGGGTGCGCACAGCGTTCTCGACAAGATCTCGACGTACAAGAACGTTGCCGAGCAGGCTGTCCCGGACTGGGACAACGAGAAGGCCGTCACGATCTTCGAGCAGCTCTACACCAAGGTCGACGGCAAGGTTGACGGTGTGTACGCCGCCAACGACGGCCTCGCCGGCGGTGTTATCTCGATCCTGAAGAAGAACGGTCAGGCCGGCAAGGTCCCCGTCACTGGTCAGGACGCGACAGTTGAGGGTCTGCAGAACATCCTTGCGGGCACTCAGTGCATGACGATCGCGAAGTCGGCAACGGGCCAGGCTGGTGCGCTTGCTGAGGCTGCCATCGCCATGGTCAACGGCGACAAGGCTGCGACGACTGGCACAGTCAAGGACGACACCGGCAAGCGTGATGTGCCGGCGGTCCTGCTCGATCCGGTTGCTGTCGACAAGTCGAACGTCGGTGCTCCGATCGAGGCTGGCGACATGAAGGCCTCGGACGTGTGCACTGGCGACTTCGCCAAGCTGTGCACTGACGCTGGCATCAGCTAACAGCAACGGGTGTGATCTTCCGGGACACTCCGGAAGGTCACACCCAACGCTGTGAGTAGCATCGCCACGTCACGAACACTGCACTCTCGGAAGGTACGTCATGAGTGAAAAGTCGCCGATCCTTCATCTGCGCGGAATCAACAAAAGCTTCGGCGTCGCCCACGTCCTCCACGACGTCGACCTCGCCATCTATCCCGGTGAAGTCACCGCCCTCGTCGGTGACAACGGCGCCGGCAAGTCGACGCTGGTCAAGGCAATCGCCGGCATCTACCCGGCAGACACGGGCGAATACTTCTTCGAAGGAAAGCCCCAGCACGTCACCAGCGCCAAAGACGCTGCGGCGCTCGGCATCGAGGTCGTCTACCAGGACCTTGCCCTGTGCGAGAACCTCGACATCGTCGAGAACATGTTCCTCGGCCGCGAGAAGAAGAACGGCCTCGTCCTCGACGAGACGACAATGGAGTCCAAAGCCCGCGAGGCACTCACCTCGCTCTCGGTCCGCACCGTCAAGTCCGTGCGCCAGAGCGTCGCGAGCCTGTCAGGCGGCCAGCGGCAGACCGTAGCGATTGCCAAGTCAGTGCTGTGGAACTCCAAGGTCGTATTGCTCGACGAACCCACGGCGGCCCTGGGTGTCGCGCAGACCCGTCAGGTGCTCGACCTCGTGCGTCGTCTCGCCGACTCCGGCGTGGGCGTGCTGCTGATCTCGCACAACCTGACCGATGTGTTCGAGGTCGCTGACCGGATCACGGCGCTCTATCTCGGCCGGGTCGCTGCAGACGTCGCCACCAAGGATGTGACGTCGACGCAGGTCGTCGAGCTCATCACGACCGGCCAGTCCGCTGGCATTGCCGGCCCCGCCACGAAGGCTGTGACCTCATGACCGACATCATCACCGATTCCGAAGAGGCGGGCTTCGCGTCCGACCTCACCCAGTCCAACACGTTGGGTGAGTCCGTGCGCGCCTACATCACCCGCGTGCGTGGTGGCGACATGGGCGCTCTTCCCTCGATCGCGGGTCTCGTAGTCCTGTTCATCGTCTTCAACTTCGCCAACGATCGGTTCCTTTCGAACCTCAACATGGCGAACCTGATCACCCAGTCTGGCTCGATCATCATCCTCGCGATGGGGCTGGTCATGGTCCTACTGCTGGGCGAGATCGACCTGTCGGCCGGCTTTGCGGGCGGTGTGTCCGCATGTGTCATGGGTGTCCTGATGGTGGAGCACACCCAGAACTGGGTCGTCGCGGTGCTCGCGGCAATGCTGTTCGGAGCGGCGATCGGCTTGTCCATCGGACTCCTCGTGGCGAAGCTCGGCATTCCGTCGTTCGTCGTCACGCTGGCGTACTTCCTCGCCCTGCAGGGCGTGGCCCTCTGGCTGATTGGCGAGGGCGGCTCCGTCCGTATCGATCAGGACGTGATTAGCGGCATCGCCAATGACAACATGAGCGTGGCAGCAGGTTGGATCTCCGCCGTTGTGCTCATCGCCGTGCTCACCGTGCTGAGGCTGCTGCAACACCGGCGCAAGGTCTCTCTTGGTCTGCAGCACCAGCCGTTGGCTCTCGTCGCGGTGCAGATCGCTGTCGTAGCGACAGTGCTGCTCGTCGTGACATATGTGCTCAATCAGAACCGCAGCGTCAACCCGACCTTCCCCATCAAGGGCATTCCGTATGTCCTGCCGATGGTCATAGTTCTTCTGGTCTTCTGGACGTTCATGCTCGGCCGTACGAGCTGGGGCCGGCACGTCTATGCCGTTGGCGGCAATCCCGAAGCCGCCCGTCGAGCCGGCATCAACGTCGACCGCATTCGTATCTCGGTGTTCATCATCTGCTCCGCGATGGCGGCGCTGAGCGGCATCGTCCAGGCGTCGTACGTTGGCAAGGTCTCGACCTCGTCGGGCGGTAGCTACACGCTGCTGTTCGCTGTTGGCGCGGCTGTCATCGGCGGAACGAGCTTGTTCGGCGGCAAGGGCAAGGCCAGCGATGCGGTGATCGGTGGTCTCGTGATCGCGACGATCGCCAACGGCCTGGGTCTGCTGGCGCAGAAGTCGTACATCACCTTCCTCGTGACCGGCGGCGTGCTTCTGCTCGCGGCCAGCGTCGACGCGATCTCGCGCAGGCGGCGGTCCGCAACAGGTCTCGGCTGAGTCGCATGCCCTCCGCGGGACGCACTGGCGTCGGAACAAACCAGGAGGATGTGCGGCGACACAACCTGGGCACCGTTCTGGGGCATGTGCACCGCGCAGGGCGCATTTCGCGCGCCGAGCTGACGGCTCGTATGGGACTCAACCGCAGCACGATCGCGGGGTTGGTCACCGAGCTCGAGTCGTTGGGTCTTACTGAGCAGGTCAAGCCGTCCGGCACGCGCATCAGCGCAGGACGACCGTCAGTGGACGTACGTACGCGTGCTGGTGCGTACGTACTCGCCACGGACGTGCGAGTCGACGGATTGACGGTTGCTCGGGTCGGCATCGGCGGTGCCGTCGAGGCGCGAGCGACTGGACCGATCCCGTCTTCGCATGATCCGGAGGCGATTGGAGACTCCGTCGTCGAGCTCATGCGACTCGTCGTCAAGGACGTCAAAGCCGACGCGGCGTTGGTCGGGATCGGCGTCAGCGTTCCCGGCATCATCCGCGCGGAAGACGGACTCGTACGGTTCGCGCCCAACCTCGGCTGGCATGACGTGCCATTCGCCCAGATTCTCGCGGACCGGATCACCACCCCCGGGCGCCCGGTGCTCGGCAACGATGCCGACCTCGGTGCGCTCGCTGAGCACCTTCGCGGTGCAGGAGTTGGCGTCGATGACCTCATCTATCTGTCTGGTGAGGTTGGCGTCGGTGCCGGCGTGATCGTTGGTGGCAGGCCGCTCGAAGGATCCGGCGGCTACGCAGGCGAGATCGGCCACCTGCCGTTCACCCCGGACGGCAAACTCTGTCACTGCGGTAGCCGCGGTTGCTGGGAAACAGAAATAGGTGCTCCGGCGATCGCACTCGCCGTCGGCTGTCCACCCGATCGAGTTGCCGCGCTGGACGAGTTCCTCAACGGCGTCAGCGAAGCCTCGCCCGATCTGCGCACTGTTGGACGCAACCTGGGACGTGGGCTCGCCGCCGCGGTCAACTTGCTCAACCCAAGAGTGATCGTGCTGGGTGGCTACCTGCGTGCGCTCTACCCGCTGGTCAGCGAGGACGTGGATGCGGGACTGGGCGCACATGCACTGACCGCGCCCCGAGAACTGGTGAAGGTGAGCGTTCCTGGCCTGGGCGGTGACTCAGTGTTGTTGGGTGCTGCCGAACTCGCCTTCGGTGCGCTCCTCAGAGATCCCGTCGCATGCCTTGCAACCGCCTGCCACGACGTCGAGAGTGTTCTCGCGTCCTAGACACGCCCTAGATCGACACGGCGCCGGCGTAGACGCCGGCCAGTGATCCCTCTGCGGCCCCGAGTGCAGCGGCGTGAATGCCGAGTGAGCTGAGCCGTATCTCCGGCAGGTGCTTGTCAGCTGCCGGCAGCCGGGCAGCGAGCACCGTCTCGGCCGCGGGCACGACGTACTGGCCAAGCGGTACGAAATAGCCGCCCAGGACGATGACAGACGGATCGATGACAGTCGCCAGCGTGGCGAGTCCGGTGCCGAGGTTCGTGCCGAGCTCGGCCAGGGCGGCACGGATGCCTGCATCCTCAGCTGCGCGCTCGGCGACCGACACGGCCGTACTCAGCGGAGTCTCGCTCTCGTCCATGCCGACTGCCTTGAGCATGGCGCGAAGGCCGACTGAGGCTTCCCAGCAGCCGGTGCGACCGCACCCGCATACCGAGGATTCGTCGCCGATCGGCATGTGCCCGACCTCGCCGGCGAATCCGGCGCCGCCGCGTAGGAGCCTGCCGTCCTGCACGATTCCGGCGCCGATTCCAACCGTTCCGGTGATGTAGAGCGAGTGCTGGACGTCTGTCGTCACTCCGTGGGATGCCTCCGCGAGTGCTGCGCAGTTGGCGTCGTTGTCCACCGTGACTGGGCAGGTGCCGCCGAGCGCGGACTCGAGCTTCGCCGCAAGCTGGACGTTGTCCCAGCCAAGGTTGGGTGCCCACGCGATCGTACGGTTGTCGTGCTCGACGAGGCCGGGCACCGCCACCGTGGCTCCGACGATGCTGTGGCCAGCCGCGAGCATCGAATCGCGTATCTCGGTGACGAGGCTCAACACTTCGTCGATCGTCGGCGGTCCAGCGCTCTCCACCTGGCGAATCGTCGAGATGCGTGCGTTGCCCCCAAGGTCGAGGGCGACTGCGGCGAGGTAGTCGACGTTGACCTCGAAGCCCAGCCCGATGATCGATTCACCCGTAAGGGTGACGGGTCGACCGGGCCGGCCACGACCAGACGGCGCCGACTGGTCCTCGCTGACGGCGCCACCAGTGCCGAGCTCAGCAACGATCGTGCCGATGGTTGCCTTGGCGAGACCGGTGCGCCGGGCGAGCTCCGTACGAGTTGCTGCGCCCTCAGTACGCAGCGAACGAAGCACGAGCGCAGTGTTCTGCCTGCGCAGGTGCTCCGTACCGCCCGGACGGGTGGCCGTCACTAGCCGCGAACTCCGTAGAGGTGCTCGAGAGCAAGCTGGTCGAGCTTCTCAAAGCCTGCGCCGTACGCAGCCAGCTCGTCCGCCGACGGACCGGTCGACGCCTCGAGCTCGCTCCACGTCTCGCCCTCGTTGAGCGTCGGCTTCGCGAGCTCAGGGAGCTTGGCAGCAACCAGCGCTGCCTGGACTTCAGGATCGGCACGGAAGGCAATCGCCTTCTCGCGCAGGATCAGGTAGTTGGTCATGCAGGCTTCGGCTGCAACCCACACGCCGTTGTCGTCCTCGGTGCGCGGCGTCTTGAAGTCGAAGTGCACCGGCCCGTCGTATCCACCAGCCAGTAGCGTGTCGACGACCCAGAAGGCACCGCGGGAGTTGCCGGCGCCGAAGCGGAAGTCCTGGTCGTAGCGCGGTCCGCTCTGTCCGTTGAGGTCGATGTGGAAGAGCTTGCCCTGCCACATGGCCTGCGCGTAGCCGTGCGCTGCGTTGAGGCCGGCCATCTCCTCATGCCCGATCTCCGGGTTGACGCCGACGCCTTCCTTGCGGTCGAGAGTCTCGATGAACGCCAATGCGTGCCCGATGGTCGGCAGCAGGATGTCGCCGCGGGGCTCGTTGGGCTTGGGCTCGATGGCGAACTGGATGTCGTAGCCCTTGTCGTGGACGAACTCGCCGAGGACGTTGAACGCCTCGCGGTAGCGATCGAGTGCGGCAGCGACGTCCTTGGCAGCGCCGGACTCGGCACCTTCACGGCCGCCCCAGCAGACGTAGACCTTGGCACCCAGCTCGGCGGCGAGGTCGATATTGCGCATCACCTTGCGGATCGCGAAGCGGCGGATCTCACGATCGTTGGACGTGAAGCCGCCGTCCTTGAACACGGGATGACCGAACAGGTTGGTCGTTGCAGTCGTCACCACGAGGCCAGTGTCGGCAAGACCCTTCTTCCAACGCTCGATGATCTTGTCGCGGCTCGCGTCGTCGGAGCCGAACGGGATCAGGTCGTCGTCATGGAAGTTGACGCCGTACGACCCGATCTCCTTGAGCTTCTCGAGGGCGTAGATCGGGTCCATCGGCTCACGTGTCGGCTCACCGAACGGATCGCGTCCGGGATAGGCGACAGTCCACAGTCCGAAGGAAAACTTGTCGGAAGGTGATGGGGTGGGGATGCTCATGGCAACACTTTCTTAGATGGTTTCGCGGTCGCGAAGAAGTGCGTAGGCCTCACGCACCAGAGGGGTCGGTTCTGCTTCATACGTCTCGGACGCGACCGGCGCCCAGGCTGGGGGTTCAGGCGTACCGGCGAGTGCCCAGGCTGCCTGACGTGCCGCGCCGAGGGCGACGTACTCGCCAGGGGCTGGGACGGTCACCGGGCGGCCGAAGATTGCGGGCGCGAGCGTACGTATGGCCGGATTGCTTGCCGCGCCACCCACCATCAGGATGCGTTTCGGCGAAGTGCCGGTCGTCGCGCTGAGATGGTCAATCGCATCGGCGAGCGAGCACAGGAGTGCCTCGACCGCGGCCCGGGCGAGGTCTTCGCGGGTCGTGGCGGTCGTCAGACCTGCCCAGGTACCGGTGGCGTCGGGACGACTCGGCGTACGTTCGCCGTCGTAATAGGGGAGCACCGTGAGTCCGTTGGCACCCGATGGGGCGGCGAGTGCGAGGCGCGCCAACTCGTCGTGATCGACACCGAGCAGAGTCGACTGCAGCTCGAGAATGCGGGCAGCGTTGATCGTGGCAACGAGCGGCAGGAAGCGAGAAGTCGCATCGGCAAATCCAGTGACAGATCCGGTTGGGTCGGAGACCGGTTCGTTGGTGATGGCCGAGGCGACACCGGACGTACCGATCGACACGACAACATCGCCGGGCTTCAGGTCGAGGGCGAGTGCCGCCGCCATGTTGTCGCCTGTGCCGGCCGCGACTTTGAGCCCGGAAGCGGTCACCGCGGCCACCTCTGACGAGGCGACAATGCGGGGGAGTTCGACGGGGTGACCGATGGCTGCTTCGGCCAAATCAGGTCGCCAGGCGTCGTCGCGGGTAGAGAAATAGCCAGTCCCGGAAGCGTCACCGCGATCCGTGAACGGGTCACCGCCGCCGACAATGTGGCGGGAGACGTAGTCGTGGGGGAGCAGGACTCGTGTCGTACGAGCGGCGGCATCTGGTTCATGGTCGCGAAGCCACCGCAGCTTGGTTGAGGTGAACGATGCAACGAGCACGCTGCCGACGGCCTCGGCACAGGCGGCCGGGCCACCCATCTCCTCGATCAGATCGAGCGCTTCCTGGCTGGACCGCGTGTCGTTCCACAGGATCGCGTCATGTACGGGGGAGTCGGCGTCGTCGAGCGCCACCATGCCGTGTTGCTGGCCACCAACGGCGATGGCCTCAGCCCGCTCAACCAACCCAGCCGACGCCTTGTCGAAGGCATCGAGCCAGCCCCGTGGATCGACCGAAGTGCCGGTCGGATGTGGCGCATGCTGGCTCTCCAGAACGGCTCCGGAATCGGCGTCCACCAGAAGTGCCTTCGTCGACTGCGTAGAGGAGTCGACGCCGATCACCAAGGTCATAGAACAGGTTTAGTATGAGTCGTGAATTAAGTCAAGAGCGACAGACCGTACGCTGACATCGTGACAATTCATTCTGACCACCCGTTCCTACCGCCCAGTGGAGATCGTGATCCTTTGCGGCAGCTACGAGGACGCATGCCGGCGCCCGTCACGGTCTGGGCAAGCGGCGTGGATGCGAGCCGTTCAGGCCTCACGGTCTCGTCCGTGATCGTCGCGAATGGTGAACCCGCCCATGTTCTGGCAGTCATCGATGCTGACTCCAACTGGTGGACTTCAGGCCCCGAGACTGTGGCCGTCAACGTATTGGCTGAGGATCATCGCTTCCTTGCCGATGCGTTCGCAGGCACGGCTCCTGCACCGGGAGGGCCCTTCACATTGGGCACCTGGACCGAGAGCACCTGGGGCCCAGTCCTCGCTGACAGCGCTGGATGGCTCGGCATACGCCTTCTCGAAGAGACGCGCGAGGTCGGTTGGGGACTGCTCGTCGAGGGTGTCGTGGAGCATGTCGAGCCAGGCGAGGCGGACGCACTGATCCACCTTCGCGGTCGCTACGAGGTCTGAGCCACGACCTTCTTGCCCGTGGCAAGGAGCGCCAGCGCGTACGCGGCGACGATGGCTGCGTGGAAGACCAGGTCGCGTGTCGTCGGCAGGTTGAACAAGCCGAACGGGATCGTGTCGAACAGCATCCAGATCACGACGGGCAGGTTGGTCGCGATGATCAACCAGGCGAACAGCTTGGACAGGTCGGCACGTGGGGCGACTGCGAGGGCCGTGGCCCACAGGAAGATGCCAGAAAGGGCATGCCACCCGTTCCAGTCCATCCAAAGGAAGGTTTCCGCGGTCGCGTTGTCGCCAACAGCGAAGTCGGGATTGACGATCAATCCACCGATCGAGTGCGCGAGGAAGACCACCCCGAGGACGAGGTTCATCTTCTGAAGAAACGTCCAGCTTTTCATGTCGGCTCCGATCCACATTCAGCATAGTGACGTGGCATGCTCGGCGGATGACTCTCATTGATGCCAACGGTGTGAAGATCAACATCACAGACTCGGGCGCTCCTGCGGGCAACGCAGATGCTGCGACGGTCGTGTTCGGACATGGCCTGCTCTTCAGCGGGCACATGTTCGAGGCTCAGATCGAGCGCCTTCGGTCGACGTACCGCTGCGTGACGATCGACTGGCGCGGACAGGGCAAGACTCCCGCCACGGATGACGGGTACGACATGGACACGCTGTCGCTCGACGCAGCTGCAGTCATTGAGAGTCTCGGCGTCGGGCCGGTGCACTACGTCGGTCTGTCTATGGGTGGGTTCGTCGGTATGCGCCTCGCCGCGCGTCGGCCGGAGCTGCTGCGCTCGCTCGCACTCCTCGATACCAGCGCAGGGCCCGAGGACCCGGCGATGGCGAAGCAGGATCGACTGCTGTGCAAGGTCTATCGAGTTGTTGGAATCAAGCCGCTCGCGGGCAAGGTCGGAAAACTGATGTTCGGACCCACCTTCCTCGCTGATCCGGCGTCGAAGCCGGACATCGAACGCTGGAAGGCCGGAGTCTCCGCCGTCGAACGTCCTGGACTCGTGAAGGCGATTCTCGGCGTCGTGGACCGCCTCCCCGTGACGGCCGAGCTCGACAAGATCTCGACTCCGACGTTGATCGTCGTCGGCGAGGACGATGTGGCCACTCCTGTGTCCAGGTCGGAAGCCATCGCAGCCGGAATCAAGGGGTCTGTGCTCAAGAAGGTCAAGGATTGCGGGCATTCCAGCACGGTCGAGCAGCCGGAGATCTTGGCTGACCTGATCGAGGAGTTCCTGACTGCGCAGGACAAGGGCGACTCGATAGACTGACCCAATGGCCGACGCGCAGCAGGATGTTCTTGCGAAACTGACCGGGCCCGCCGATCTGCGCGGACTCGATGAAGCAGCGCTCGGTCAGCTCGCGAAGGAGATTCGTGAGCTGCTCATCTCTTCGGTGGCCTCCAACGGTGGCCACCTCGGGCCAAACCTCGGCGTCGTAGAGCTGGGGATCGCGATCCACCGAGTGTTCGAATCTCCCAACGACCGCGTCGTGTGGGACACCGGCCACCAGGCGTACGTGCACAAGATGCTGACGGGTCGTGCTGGCCAGTTCGGTGAGCTGCGTCGCGAGGGCGGGCTGTCGGGCTACCCGAGCCGTGCCGAGTCCGAGCACGACTGGGTCGAGAACTCGCACGCGTCGACGAGCCTGTCGTACGCCGACGGTATGGCCAAGGCCAACTACCTGCTCGGCAAGGACGACCACGTGGTTGCCGTGATCGGTGACGGTGCCCTCACCGGCGGCATGGCGTGGGAAGCGCTCAACAACATCGCTGCTGACAACGACCGCAAGCTGGTCGTGATCGTCAACGACAACGGCCGGTCCTACACGCCGACTGTTGGTGGACTGGCGAACCGGCTGACCGAGATCCGCACCAACCCGCGCTACGAGCCAGCGTTGGGCGCGATCAAGGATCGACTCAACCGATCCCGGCGTGTCGGGCCCGCGACATACGAGGCCCTCCACGCGATCAAGAAGGGCGTCAAGGACGCCTTGGCCCCTCAGGGGATGTTCGAGGACCTCGGGCTCAAGTACATCGGCCCCGTTGACGGGCATGATCGACCTGCCGTCGAACGCGCACTCACGGCCGCCAAGAAGTTCGGCGGCCCGGTTTTGGTGCACGTGCTGACGACCAAGGGTCAGGGCTACGACATTGCCGTCGCCAACGAGAACGACCAGATGCATCAAGCCAACCCGTTCGACGTACAGACCGGCGAAGCCGTCAGCGTCGCACCGGCGGGCTGGACCTCGGTGTTCCGCGACGAGATAGTGCGTATCGCCGATGAGCGTCCGGATGTCGTGGCCATCACCGCGGCGATGCTCTACCCGGTGGGCCTCGACGCATTCGCCGACAAGTTCCCCGACCGCGTTTTTGACGTCGGCATCGCCGAGCAGCATGCGGTCACCAGCGCGGCTGGACTCGCGATGGGCGGCCTCCATCCGGTCGTCGCCGTCTATGCGACGTTCCTCAACCGCGCGTTCGACCAGGTGCTGCTCGATGTCGCTCTGCACAAGTGCGGCGTGACCTTCGTTCTCGACCGGGCTGGCGTGACGGGCGATGACGGTGCCAGCCACAACGGCATGTGGGACATGTCGCTGATGCAGATGGTGCCGGGCCTCCACCTGGCCACACCTCGCGACGGTGTTCAGCTCCGCGAATTGCTTCGCGAGGCGGTCGACATCGAGAACGCTCCGAGCGTTGTTCGATTCTCCAAAGGTGCTGTGTGTGACGACCTCCCGGCGATCGAGCGCATCGGCACGTACGACGTGCTCTCACGCGACAAGGCGAAGGACGTACTGATCATCGCCATCGGCGCGTTCGGACATCTGGGCGCCGCAACAGCCGACCTGGTTCGCGCAGAAGGCCACGGCGTCACTGTGGTTGATCCCCGGTGGGTCAAGCCGCTCGACCCCAAGCTCGTGCAGTTGGCGGCGGAATACTCGCTGGTCGTGACGATCGAGGACAACGGCCGCCACGGTGGCGTCGGCTCCGCCATCACGCAGGCCGTACGTGATGCCGACATCCTCACCCCGATCGAGGTGCACGGTGTCGAGCAGGAGTTCCTCGACCACGCCAAGCGTGACGTCATCCTCGAGCGTCTCGGCCTCACCCCGAAGGCGATCGCAGATGACACCATCGCAGCCCTCGCCCGGAATACCCGCAAGCTGTGAGTAGTTGATCTAGACGTGGCCTGGAACCCCCGCAACCGTAAGTCCGCTGCCGAGCCCGGCACCGGACCGGTGCTGATTCACGCCCTGGACGGTTTCCTCGGTGCGGGTTCTGCCTCGCGCCTTGCCGCCAATCAGCTGCGTTCTGGCAACGGCAAGATCATGCACGAGTTCGACCTCGACGCGATGTTCGACTACCGAGCACGCCGGCCGATGATCGCGTTCAGCGAGGACCGCTACGTCGAGTACGCCGACCCGACGCTGCAGATCGTCCTCGAGCACGACGCCAACGGCACCCCGTACCTTCTCCTCGCCGGTCCCGAACCTGATTTCGCGTGGGAGGCGTTCATCGCCGAGACCCACGAGGTCATCGAAGACCTTGGTGTCCCGCTGACGCTTGGGCTCGGTGCCGTTCCGATGGGCGTTCCGCACACCCGGCCGCCGATGATCACGGCTCATGGCACTCGTCCGGAACTGGTCGATCGCAAGAACCTCTGGTCCGCGCAGGTCACTGTGCCCTCGTCGGCACAGTCGCTGCTTGAATTTCGACTCGGTCAGTGGGGGCATGACGCGGCTGGCTACGTCGTGCACGTGCCGCACTACCTCGCAGGCATTGACTACCCGCCTGCAGCCATTGCCTTGATCGATGCGCTCGTCGACCGTACGGGCCTCAGCATCGACGTCGAAGGTCTGCGTTCGCGGCAGAACGATGCGATTGCGGAGATCGAGGAGCAGATCGAGCAGCAGGGTGGCGCCGAAGTGCTGTCGGGCCTTGAGGAGCAGTACGACGCGTTCACGCGAGGTGCTGCCGAGTCGCTGCTGGCCAGCGACGAAGAGCTGCCCAGCGGTGACGAACTGGCCGACCAGTTCGAACAGTTCCTTGCGCGTCAGCGCAAGAACGATCAGGGCTGACCCCCGCTAGTCTTGGCCTGTGCCTGGATCCCTGAGTGAAGTTGTCGGCCTGCTTGAGCTCGAACAGCTGGAGGTAGGCCTCTATCGAGGCTCGCAGCCCGAGACATCGTCGATGACGCGCGTCTTTGGCGGCCAGGTGGCTGCGCAGGCGTTGATGGCAGCTCAGTTGACTGTGCCCGAAGATCGCTCGGTCCATTCGCTGCACATCTACTTCATCCTCGGCGGCGACCCGAGCATCCCGATCGTCTACGACGTCGAGAAGATCCGTGACGGCCGTTCCTTCACGACTCGGCGTGTCGCCGCCCGTCAGCACGGCGCGATCATCTTCTACATGACCGCTTCATTCCAAGTGGAGGAAGAAGGGTTCAACCACCAGGATTCGATGCCCGATGTGCCGTCGCCCGAGGACTCAACTCCGCTGATCGACATGATCAACACGAGCGGTCAGGAAGGTCAGGACATCTGGGATCAGGAATGGGCCTCGTTCGACCTTCGATACGTCGGCGACAACCGGGCGCCTGATGACCCGCAGCGTGAGCTCGTACCCGTGGTCCAGCGCATATGGTTCCGTGCCAACGGAGAGCTGCCCGCATCGCCGGCGATCCACAACGCGGCGTTCACCTACATCAGTGACTTCAGCCTGCTCGGCGCCTCACTGCTCCCGCATGGCGTCTTCATCGGCCAGCCTGAGGTTCAGGCAGCGTCGATCGACCACGCGATCTGGTTCCACCATCCGATGAAGGTCGACGAATGGCTTCTGTATGACCAGAAGTCTCCGTCGGCATCTGGCGCACGCGGACTGAGCACCGCCCGGGTGTTTGCCCAGGACGGCACTCTTGTCGCCACCGTGGCGCAAGAGGGTCTGATTCGCCCCGTCACGCCGCGCTGATCACTTGACGGTCGGAAGCGCCCCGACGCTCGGGAAGTTGATCGTCGACGGATACTTCGCCGAGCTGTGAACCGTCATGACCGTCAGTACACCGAGCAGATCCGGCAGCGAGGGCAGCAGGTGTGGCACGTCGAACGCTTGCACCGAAATACGGAGCTTGTGACCCGGCAGGATCTTGGCGCGCGTCGGGAAGATCTCGACGTCGATCGGTGCAACCTCACCGGCGGCGAGCTTCTTCTGCGCTGCCTTGGTGAATGGGTGGAACGGCTGGATCAGCACATTGTCGAGATAGCGCGACTTCGTCTTGTCTAGTGCGCGGTGCGAGATGACCTGCCAACCGCCGGAAAGGCGGCTGACCGTGCCGTCAGGTGCCTCGTCCTCGATCGCGACGGACAACATGCCGTCACCACCGATGCTTGAGGTGTAGAGGCGAGCGTTGATCGGACCCTGGAGCGTGACGGCCTTGGCGAGCGGCTTCGACGAGAAGACCGCACCAAGCTTGTCGTTGTACTGGTTGTCCGAGAAGCAAGGCAGGCTCGCCAGCAACAGGTTCGGGATTCCGGCAGTCCACTGGTTCGCCGACCGTGTGCAGAGACCCTGAACCGGAATCGGATAGATGTCGGAGGTGCCGTCAACGCGCGCGCCGGATGTGATGCCGCCAGGAGCGCCGCCAGTCGCGGATGATCCGCTGACCTTGAGCTTTGCGCCCTCCAGCGACGAGCCGATCCACTTCGAGTCCCGAGCCCACTTGCCGGTGCCCTGTTCGTAGTACGTCAGGTTGGCGATGTCGCTGTTGAGCCGAGCATCGTCCTTGCCCTTGAGGTAGTGGTCAAACCAGCGAAGTTGAACCTGAGCGAGCGAGCCATAGCCCGCCTTGTCGAAGCCAGTGCCGCCAGATGCCTGCAAGTGATCCCACGGTCCGATGACCAGCTTGGTCGGAATCTTGCGCTTGTTGAGGTTCTCGAAGAGCAGGGGAGTGCCGCGCTGGAACAGGTCGTACTCGCCCGACACGAAGAACGCCGGGACCTTGACCTTGTCGATCACGTTCTTGACGGATCGTTCCTTGTAGAAGTCTCCGTCGTACGCGGGCTCGCCGCCTCCGAGTGCCTGGACCAGTAGGGGCACGGTGAACGTACCCGCGCCCGTCAGGTGGTTCAGCAGTTCGGTCATGGCCGACTGCGGATCTGACGCCCCGACTGATGGCGGGATGAGGCCGGTCGCGGTGACCAGACCGAGCCACAAGGGGATGAATCCGACGTCGAGCTGGCCGCCGGAGGCAACGACGTCACGGTAGACATCCGCGCCGGGCACCTGCGGGAAGATCGCCTTGAGACCGGGAGGGTTGGCCGCAGCGGCCCACAGCTGGCTGATGCCCATGTAGGACGGTCCGCTCATACCGGTGATGCCGTTGCTCCACGGGCGCTTCGAAGAGTGCGCCCAGGTCATGACCTCGCCGCCATCCTTGTTCTCGCGGGCATCGAATGCCCGCCAAATGCCTTCGGAGCTTCCAGTACCGCGGGCATCAACCGTGAGCTGTACGTAGCCACGTTTCACGAGGTAGTCGGCCGGGGTGCCACCGAGTCCGCCAGCAGAACCGAGCGCGGTCTTGTTGTAGGCGGTGATGGTCACAATGACCGGGAGCCGCTTGGCGATTGCCTTGCCGTCTGCATCAGCTGGTCGGACGACGTCGCCGCGCAGGATGACGCCATCGGACATCGGGATGGCGACGTCCTTCTCGACAACCGTGTTGGGGTACTGCTCGCCACGAGGCTTCCAGGTCGTTACCGCAGACGCAGAGGTGAACGTCAGCATGCCGCCAACAAGGGCGAACGATGCGAAAAGCGAGAGCAGGCGTGCAAAGCGACGGGTAGTCAACGGAATCCCTCCAGAGTCGTTAGTTGATCAACGACACTGTGCAACTCAGAGTTACGAACCGGTAACAATCCGTCCAACGAGGTGTGTCACGGGCTTCTTGCTGCCCTTGACGCCAAATGCGATGCCCTTGTCATCCGCCTCGGATCCGAAGACAACGGTGCCGGGAAGGAAGATCGGCTTACGGAACTCGACCTCGGCCGTGAAGGCGTCAGGCAGCTTGTTCTGCAGTGCTGACAGGCTCCGAGCGAGAGTCCACATGCCATGGGCGATGTTGGTCTGGAAGCCGAACGCCTTGGCGGTGACGGGGTAGAGGTGAATCGGGTTGCGGTCACCCGACACCGCGCCATAGCGACGGCCGAGGTCGCCAGAGAGCTTCCAGTGCACGACACCGCTGGGGGCATCGATGCCAGTCAAGGGAGCGGCGGTCTTCTCGGCCGCACCACCCTTGTGGCGGGAGAACAGTGTGGTCACTTCGTCCCACACGATCGTTCCGTCGATACGGATCTCGGTGATGAGGTCGACTAGCGAGCCCTTGGGATGTGTACGCAGGTCAGACGCACGTACGGACACGTCGAAGGTTTCGTCAACGCCGATCGGGCGGTGCTGGGTGATGCTGTTGCGCAGGTGCACCAGCCCCATCGGGGCAAACGGGAATGCTGTATCGGTCATCAGGTTCATGTGGAGCCCGAAAGCAGCCATGTGCGGGTAGGTCGCAGGCAGTACGTCGCCGCGAGGGAATCCGCACACTTCGTTGTAGGCCTCGAGGTGTGCGCGATCAGTGGTGACACCGGCGCGCTCAAGGACCAAGTCGGGAACCGAGCCCTTGGCATGCTTGACGCCAGGAAGCCCGCCGATCACCGGAAGTGCCGGTAGGACGGCCTTGAGCATCATGGGCAGCGTCGATGGTGCCTTGCTGAACGTGCGAGTCGTCGTCATGTCAGGCGCCGATCAGAGCCTGGCCGCAGACACGGACGGTGTTGCCCGAGATCGCAGAGGAACCGGGGTTGGCGTACCAAGCAATGGCTTCGGCGACATCGATCGGCAGTCCGCCCTGCGACACCGAGCTCAGTCGACGACCGGCCTCACGGATGCCGAGAGGCATCGTCTTGACCATGTCGGTCTCGATGAAGCCCGGAGCGATCGCGTTGACCGTGATGCCGTCCTTGGCGACGCGCTTCGACAAGTCGTTGACGAAGCCGATGACGCCGGCCTTGGCTGTGCCGTAGCTCGTCTGACCGTTGTTGCCTGCGATGCCGGCAATCGAGGAGATGCCGATGACGCGGCCGCCCTTACCCAGCAACTTCTGCTTGAGCAGTTCAGCGGTGATGCGCTGCGGAGCGCCGACACTGATATCGATGACGAGGTTCCAGTTCTCGGTCTTCATGTTCTTGAGGCGCTTGTCGCGGGTGATGCCCGCGTTGTGAACGACGATGTCGACGCGACCGTGGGCATCCTTGATCGCCTTGGCGATGACCTTGGGGGCGTCGGCGGCGGTGATGTCCTCGGCGATTGAGGTGCCACCGAGCTCAGCCATCACGGCGTCGAGCTCGCTGGACAGCTGCGGTACGTCGAGGCCGACGATCGAGGCGCCATCGCGGTGCAGAGTGCGCGCCATGGCGGCACCGAGTCCGCGCGATGCACCGGTGATGAGTGCAACCTTGCCGGCCAGCGGCTTGGCGGGGTCGTAAGCATCTGCCGTGACCAGCTCGGTCAGGCCGAGGCGGATGACCTGGCCGGAGACGAACGCCGACTTGGGGGAGAGAAGGAACTCAAGGGTCGAGCCGAGCGCGTCCTCGGCGCCTGCACCGACGTACACGAGGTTGGCCGTGCTGCCGTTGCCGCCGACTTCCTTGCCAGTGGAGCGTACGAAGCCTTCGAGTGCGCGCTGTGCGATCGCGGCGGTCTCGGTGGCTGCCTGGTCGGGCAGGGCGCCGATGACGATCAGGCGGCCGGAGCTCTGGAGGCTGCGCAGGGCAGGAGTGAAGAACTGCTGCATGTCGGCGAGGCCTGCGGTGTCAGCAATGCCGGTCGCGTCAAAGACGAGAGCCTTGTAGCGCTTGTCGTCCGCACGTACGCCGACCGTAGTGATGCCACTGGCCTTGAGAGTCGCGTTGAGCTTCGCGCCGAGCGAGCCGCCCTTGGCGGAGCCGATGAGCACGGTGCCCTTGACGAGCGGATCACCTTCGGTCCAACGCTCCAACACCGGAGGGTTGGGAAGACCCAGGCTGTTGACGACGAACTTGCCGATCGGGTTGTGCGCGAGCGACTGGTAACGGTCGGTCATGGCTTGGGTGTGTCCTATCTCTCGGATACCGTGGGTATCTGGAATGCCGTTCTGAACTGTAACGTCGCTATCAGCGCCAGTCCACCAACAGGGTATGCGGCGCTCGTCACGTTCAGAACAACTCGCACACGAACACTGAGAAGACCTGAGGAGACCGCCATGGCGGAGACACCGGCCACAAAGGCACCCGCGAAGCAGACCGTACGACGGGTCGCCGTGATTGGCGGCAACCGCATTCCGTTCGCTCGCTCCAACAGCGTTTACACCAACGCATCCAACCAAGAGATGCTCACAGCAGCACTGGACGGACTCGTAACTCGTTACGGGCTCGAAGGTGAGCGCGTCGGTGAATTCGCCGCAGGTGCAGTGCTCAAGCACAGCCGTGACTTCAACCTGGCCCGCGAGACGGTGCTCGGCTCCAAGCTGTCGCCCGATACGCCCGCGTTCGACGTCCAGCAGGCGTGTGACACCGGCATCCAGGCAGCGATTCTCGTTGCCAACAAGATTTCTCTGGGCAAGATCGAGTCCGGCATCGCCGGCGGCACCGACACAACGTCAGACGCTCCGCTCGCCATCGGCGACAAGCTCCGCAAGATCCTGCTCGAGGCAAACCGCGCCAAGGACACCAAGGGCCGCGTTGCCGCGCTGCTGAAGGTTCGCCCGGCACACCTGGCGCCTGACCAGCCGCGCAACTCCGAGCCGCGTACCGGACTGTCGATGGGTGACAGCCAAGCCATCACAACCCTCGAGTGGGGTATCACTCGCGAGGCTCAAGACGAGCTCGCCGCGACGTCGCACCACAACCTCGCCAAGTCATACGACGAGGGCTGGCAGGACGATCTGGTCACGCCGTTCCTCGGTGTCGAGAAGGACAACAACCTGCGTCCCGACTCGACTGTCGAGAAGCTGGCCAAGCTCAAGCCTGTCTTCGGTCGTGGCGAAGGCGCCACGATGACCGCTGGCAACTCGACGCCGCTGTCGGATGGTGCGTCGGCGGTGCTGCTCGCCTCGGATGATGAGGCCAAGAAGCACGGTTGGACGCCGCTGGCGTACTTCGTTGACTACGAGACAGCTGCTGTCGACTACGTATCCGGCGCCGAGGGCCTGCTGATGGCTCCCGCGTACGCCGTACCGCGCATGCTCGAGCGCCAGGGCCTCACGCTCCAGGACTTCGACTTCTATGAGATCCACGAAGCATTCGCCGGCCAGGTGCTGACGACCCTCGCGGCGTGGGAAGACGCGGACTTCTGCAAGCAGAAGCTCGGCCTCGACAAGCCGCTCGGTTCGATCGACCGCTCGAAGCTCAACGTCAAGGGCTCATCGCTCGCAACGGCTCACCCGTTCGCGGCAACCGGTGGCCGCATCGTCGCCAACCTCGCCAAACTGCTGCACGAGAAGGGTTCAGGCCGCGGTCTGATCTCGATCTGCGCAGCCGGTGGCCAGGGCGTCGTAGCAATCCTCGAAGCCTGATCTACTGCGGCGCGTCGCCTCTGGCCATAGCCACGGCGCCGCGCTGCAGGTAGGCCTTCACCTCGTCGAACGGCACCGCGTCCACAGCTGGCAGTCCGGGGTTCTCGCCGCGTACTGACAGCTGCAGGGTCGCAAGGTTGAGTACGCCGAGCGCCTGCGTATAGAAGATGTTGGCCAGCAGGTACGGGTCGCGTACATGGAACTCGCCTGTGGCCGAGCCGGCTTCGAGTACGCGAACGACGTGGGACAGGCACGACGTCATACCGACGCCGAGCTTGAGCATGACCGACTCGCTGACCTCTTCGAGCAGTTCATCACCACGACGCCGCAGCAGCGCCTGAGCGCAGTCAACGAACGCGGGAAGCCCCGATCCGAAGTCGAGGAAGGCGTCGGTGATCGCTTCGAGCCTTGCGGATGGCGACGTGCTCGGGTCATCTGCTGCTGCCAAGGCCTGATCGAGTTCGGCGAGGTAGTCCACCAGCGTCATGGCGAACAACTCCTCCTTGCCGGAGAAGTGCCGATAGATGATCGCCCGGTTGATGCCGACGGCCTGGGCGATGTCCTCAATCTGGGCGTCTCGTACGCCGCGCTCGTCGAACAGTGCGCGTGTTGCATCGAGGATCTCGCGCTTGCGCTCTGCGCGACGCTGCGATGCTGGCATGAGCGCAATCCTAGAGGCTTTGTCAGTGCCACCACGTAGGCTCGACGGCATGAGGTCCGTGTCTGAACTGCGCCGTCAGGTGGCGCCATTTGAGGTCGTCTCCGACTTCTCGCCCGGTGGCGATCAGCCAGCGGCAATTGACGATCTTGAGCGTCGTATCAACGCTGGTGAGCAGGACGTCGTATTGATGGGTGCGACCGGCACAGGCAAGACGGCCACAGTCGCCTGGCTGACCGAACGGCTGCAGCGTCCGACGTTGGTGATCATGCCCAACAAGACTCTGGCTTCGCAGTTCGCGACCGAGCTGCGCGACCTGTTTCCCAACAACGCGGTCGAATACTTCGTCTCCTACTACGACTACTACCAACCCGAGGCCTACATCGCGCAGAGCGATACGTACATCGAGAAGGATTCCTCGGTCAACGAGGAGGTTGAGCGTCTCCGCCACTCGGCTACCTGGTCATTGCTGACCCGTCGGGACGTCATCGTGGTGGCTTCGGTGTCCTGCATCTACGGCCTCGGATCGGCACAGGAATACCTCAACCGCATGATCGGCTTCAAGGTTGGCGAGCAGCTCCCACGAGAGCAACTGCTTCGCACACTCGTGCAGGCTCAATACGTACGCAACGACGTCGCTTCGACCCGTGGCACGTTCCGGGTCAAGGGCGACACCGTCGAGATCTTCCCGGTCTACCAAGAGATGGCCGTACGGGTTGAGTTCTTCGGCGACGAGATCGAGCGACTCATGACTCTCCACCCGCTGACGGGCGAAGTTCTGAGCGAGGACCAAGAGCTGTTCGTCGGTGCTGCGACCCACTACGCCGCCGGCAACGACGTCATGAAGCGTGCGATCCAGACGATCGGCGTTGAGCTCGAAGAACGGCTGGCCGAGCTTGAGGGCGAAGGCAAGCTGCTCGAGGCACAGCGGCTGCGCATGCGTACGACCTACGACATCGAAATGATGGAGCAGATCGGCACCTGTGCCGGCATTGAGAACTACTCACTTCATATGGATGGTCGCGAGCCAGGTTCGGCGCCCAACTGCCTGCTCGACTATTTCCCTGAAGACTTCATGCTCGTCATTGATGAGTCGCATGTGACGGTGCCCCAGATCGGCGCGATGTACGAAGGCGACATGTCGCGCAAGCGCTCGTTGGTTGAGCACGGCTTTCGACTCCCGAGCGCCATGGACAACCGCCCGCTCAAATGGAACGAGTTCCTTCAGCGCATTGGCCAGACCGTCTACTTGTCAGCAACGCCAGGCACGTACGAGATGGAGAAGGTCAACGAGGACGTCGTCGAGCAGATCATCCGCCCGACCGGTCTGGTCGACCCCGAGGTCATCGTCAAGCCGACCAAGGGCCAAATCGACGACCTGATCGGCCAGATCCGGCTGCGAGTGGAGCGCAACGAGCGCGTGCTCGTCACGACTCTGACCAAGAAGATGTCCGAGGACCTCACCGACTACCTTCTCGAGGCCGGCATCCGTACGCGCTACCTCCACAGCGAGGTCGATACGTTGCGTCGCGTCGAGCTGCTCCGCGAGCTGCGCATGGGCGAATACGACGTGTTGGTTGGCATCAACCTCCTCCGTGAGGGTCTTGACCTTCCCGAGGTGAGCCTCGTGGCGATTCTCGATGCCGACAAGGAAGGCTTCCTACGATCAGGTCGCTCGCTGATCCAGACGATCGGTCGTGCCGCCCGCAACGTGTCGGGCCAGGTCATCATGTACGCCGACCGCATCACCGACTCGATGGAGATGGCGATCGAGGAGACCAACCGACGCCGGGCGAAGCAGGTTGCCTACAACACGGCCAACAACATCGACCCGACACCGTTGCGCAAGAAGATCGGTGACATCACCGACATGCTCGCTCGCGAGGATGCCGATACCGAGAAGCTTCTCGCCGCGACCGGCGATCACCGACGCAGGGGAGCGCCCGTACCGCTTGGGCAGCACACCGCTGACCTCGCCAACCTTCCATCGGGCGAGCTGGCTGATCTGATCGAGCAGCTCAGCGAGCAGATGCGAGCTGCTGCAGCCGAGCTCCAGTTCGAGGTTGCCGCGCGACTGCGTGACGAGATCGGTGACCTCAAGAAGGAGCTGCGCAGCATGCTCCAGGCTGGCGTCTGAGGTCTCGATACATTCGCTCGTCCCGCCCCCGCAAGCGGGAGGTGCCCCCAGCGGAAACCGACCACCGGTAGTGGAGACTGGTCGCGTGACTGACGTCCTCGACAATGGCCGAGTCCAGGCTGCGATCGATCCTTCGCGTGGCGCCCGACTGACCTCCCTGGTCATCGACGGTCACGAATTGCTCGCCGATGACGGCAGTTTCCCGATGGTTCCGTGGGCTGGCCGCGTCCGCGACGGCCTGCTGACGGTCAACGGTGAGACCTACCAGTTGCCGTTGGCCAAGGACGGCAATGCGATCCACGGACTGGGTCGAAACGTCGCCTGGGAACGTACGGCCGAGGGTATCTATCAGTGCGAGATCGGTGATCCGTGGCCGACCACAGGCATCGCAGCGTTGCAATACGAGCTCCTCCCAGGTGGCATCCGTACGACGCTCAGCTGGAATGACGGCACCGACCTACCGTGCTCGATGGGTTTGCACCCCTGGTTCCGCAGGCGTCTCGATGTCGGTGGCGACGTGCACCTGACCTTCGATCCTGACGCGATGGTGGAGCGGGGCGACGATGCGTTGCCCACCGGACGGCTCGTCAATCCGACAGCGGGACCGTGGGACGACTGCTTCCGTTTCAATGGCGCACCCGTGCTCACATGGCCCAACGCGCTGTCCATCAGCTTGACGTCGTCGTCGCCCTGGTGGGTCGTCTACGACATCCCGAACGACACGGTCTGTGTCGAGCCGCAGACCGCACCGGCTGACGCGTTCGGGCATCCCGAGCTGGAGCCAGATGGCCCGTGGCCACGCTCGATGTCGTTCGAGATCAACGCGGTCGACGAGGCACTCTGATCGGTTGGCTGCAACAATGTGTCGCGGAGGGGAGTATTCCCCGATCACAGCGTCGTCATCACGGTGGTTCCCAGCAATCACCCGGTGTTGTGGGCCCGCCAGAAGTCAAGATTGGTGCGGCGGAAGAGACCTCCGGCTCTGACCGGAGGACTCTCGTGTATCTAGCCCAAGCCGCAACAGAGAACGTCAGCATGTCGGTGTCGCAGACCGAATGGTTCGTGACCATCGCTGTCACCGTCGCTGTTCTGCTGTTCGACGTCGTCGTCGTTGCCCGCAAACCCCACGAGCCCACGCTCAAGGAATGTGCGATCTACCTCGCCGGCTATGTCGGCCTGGCCATTGCTTTCGGCATCTGGGTCACGGTTCACCACGACGTGTCCGGCAAGGGTGGCGACTTCGGCCTGCAATTCTTCGCGGGCTGGCTCACCGAATACAGCCTGTCAATCGACAATCTGTTCATCTTCTTGATCATCATGGCGAGCTTCAAGGTGCCCAGGAAGCTCCAGCAGGAAGCTCTGCTCGTCGGCATCATCATCGCTTTGGTCTTCCGCGGAATCTTCATCGCGCTCGGTGCGGTCGCGATCAACAACTTCTCGTGGGTCTTCTACATCTTCGGAGCGTTCCTGCTCTGGACGGCTTGGACTCTCGCCAAGGACACTGACCACGATGACGACGGCGAGAACGGCGTGGTCCGTTTTGCTCGCCGGTTCTTCAACACCAAGAACGAGTGGCACGGTCTGAAGCTGTTCATCAAGGAGAACAAGAAGACCTACATCACGCCGATGTTCTTGGTCATCCTGTCGCTCGGCACGACCGACCTGCTGTTCGCGCTCGATTCGATCCCCGCGATCTACGGCCTCACCCAGGAGCCGTACCTGGTCTTCACGGCGAATGTGTTCGCATTGATGGGACTTCGCCAGCTCTACTTCCTGCTCGGCGACCTGCTCAAGAAGCTCATCTACCTGTCGCAGGGTCTCGCCGTCTTGCTGGCGTTCATCGGCGTCAAGCTCGTGCTGCACGCGTTGCACACCAACGAGTTGCCCTTCATCAACGACGGCAAGCACATCGACGTACCCGAGATCCCGACACTGCTGAGCCTCGGCGTGATCGTCGGAATCCTGTCGATCACGGCGATCGTCAGCCTGACCGTGTCGAGCCGACGCGAGCGCGAAGCACGGGGTTAGTCGACTACTGGGCTAGGGGATGTCATGCGGGGGAATGTCGTCGGGATCTGTGATCTCGAGGTCTTCTCCCTGGCTACGACGGTGCAGGTAGATCGGAACCGAGAGCACCAGGCCGATTCCAAGCAAGATGCCTGCCACCTCGTACTGCTCGCCATCGCGCCCTGACAACGGAGTCACCAAGTAGAGACAGGTGATCGCGCCCAGGACGGCGATCATGGTGCGCGTGCGGAAGTGATCGTGTTCGACACGGTCGTAGCGCAGCACCAACACGGCGACGTTGACCACAGCAAACACGCCAAGCAGCAGCAATGCAGTCGTCCCGCCGAGTACGGCGATGGCGTCGTCGCTGGCGTTCGACACGTACGCGATCAGCCCGTACGAGAGTGCTGTGGTGAAAAGGATCGCGGCCCACGGAGTCCGGTTCTTCTGGTGCACCTTCGAAAGCGACTTGGGCAGCACGCCTTGACGCGACATTCCGTAGAGGAGCCGGCTCGCCATCATCATGTTGATGAGTGCCGAGTTGGCCACCGCAAACATGGAGATGAACGGCAAGATCTTGTCCATCGGGAAGTCTGGTGCGCCGGCCTTGACGACCTCGACCAGGGGAGTGTCGCTCGCTGCGAGCTCACCAACCGGGACGAGTGCGACAGCGAAGATCGACACCAGGATGTAGATGACGCCGGTGATGCCGAGCCCGGTGAGCATCATCTTGGGGAAGATCTTGGCGGGCTCGTGGCATTCCTCGGCCATGTTCACGGAGTCCTCGAAGCCGACCATCGCGAAGAATGCCAACGACGTTGCAGTAGTCACCGCGAGGAACACGTTCTTGTCGTCCGGGGTGTCGAAAGCCACCGCTCGACTGAAGTCGGCATCACCGATTGCGTAGAAGCCAATCAGGATCACGATGAGCAGGCCGGAGAGTTCGACGAGAGTCAGTACGACATTGGCCTTGACGCTCTCGCTGACGCCTCGGAGGTTGATGGCCATCACCAGGGTCATGAAGGCGAGGGCGATCAGCATGATCTGGGTATTGCTGGCTTCCCATTCGATACCCGTCGCCAGGTTGGCCGCAAAGGCACGGGAGGCCGTCGATGCTGACGTGATACCCGAACACATCACCGCGAACGCGACGATGAAGGTGAAGAAGTGGACGCCGAACGCCTTGTGCACGTAGAGCGCCGCGCCGGCAGCCTGCGGGTACTTCGTGACGAGCTCGAGGTAGGAGAAGGCCGTCAGCGTTGCAACGATGAATGCCACCAGGAACGGCAGCCATGCAGCGCCGCCAACTTCCGCAGCGACTTGTCCGGTGAGCGCGTACACGCCAGTGCCGAGGATGTCGCCGACGATGAACAGCAGCAGGAGCTTTGGACCCATCACTCTGCGAAGAGTGGTGTCCTGTTGTCCGCTGCCTGCCGTGTCGACGCTCATGTCCGCTACCCCCAATAAGCCGCGGGATGCCCCGCGTGTTGTTCTCACCTTTAACCGGTTGGCACGGGCTCGCAACCGCTCGGTGTAGTTTCAACTCCGTGATTCAGGTCAAATCTCGCGTCGCCGGATGGGTCGGCAAGCTCGTTGTGCGACGCATTCAGAAGAAGGGGATTGACCTTTCACGCCTGTCCTTCATCCCGGAGAAGACAAAGGTGCCGCTGCAGCGCACGGGTCTCGACCCGGTTCCGCGCATTGCTGAGATCCGCAAGACGACGCCGATGCATCGCCTCGATCTGCCGTTCAACTTCAACATCTACCTGGTGACCGGGTACGAGGAATCGCGCCGGATCCTGACGGACCGCGACTCGTACTCCAACGACATTCGCCACATGTTCCACGGCGACGGCCCAGCCACGTCTGATGACATCGGCGGTCTGGGATTCACCGATCCGCCGCTGCACACCCGTCTCCGAAAGATCGTCACCCCAGAGTTCACGATGCGTCGTCTGGCACGCCTCGAGCCCATGATCAGCGACATCGTCGACAGCCGACTTGATGCATTGGCTGCAGAGGGCTCCGGCGCGGACCTCGCCAAACACGTTGCTTTCCCGGTGCCTTTCCAGACAATCTGTGCGCTCCTCGGACTCGACTACGAGGACCGAGACGCGTTCGAGAAGCTGGGCAGTGCGCGCTTCGACGCCACCAATGGCGGCGCCGCGGCCTTTGGTGCGGTGTCGGAGCAGCGCGAGTTCCTCTTCGCGACGGTCGCCAAGCAGCGCAAGGAGCCGGGTCCCGGACTGATTGGGCAGATCCTGCTCGATGAGGGCGACTTGATCAGTGACGTCGACCTCGCGGGTCTCGCCGACGGCGTGTTCACGGGCGGGTTCGAAACCACAGCCGGGATGATCGCGCTCGGCACGATCGTGTTGCTGCGCGACCCCGCGTACGCAGACATGATCCGCAACGGTTCCCCCGAGGACGTTGACCGGGTCGTCGAAGAACTGCTCCGTTACCTGTCAGTCGTGCAGGTCGCGTTCCCTCGTTTCGCCAAGCAGGACATGTTGCTGTTCGGCAAGAAGATCAAGGCCGGCGACGTCGTGCTTGCGTCGCTGAGTGGCGCGAACCGTGATCCCAAGGTCGTGGGGGAGCGACCTGAGGAGTTCGACCCCTACCGCGTGCCGGAGAGCGGTCACCTGGCATTCGGGCATGGCATCCACCGCTGCATCGGTGCCGAGCTCGCTCGTATGGAACTGCGCATAGCGCTCCCGCGTCTGTTCCAACGCTTCCCGGATCTCGCATTGGCGAAGCCGCAAGAAGAGCTGAGCTTCCGTCAGCTGTCATTCGTGTACGGCGTAGATGAACTCCCCGTCACGTTCTAGGTCAGCGTCTCGTCCGGCTCGTCAATGGGACTGCCATCGGTGCACTGCCCCAGAGTGATCGCCTTATTGCGTGCGAAGTGCTCTGACGAGCGCGCCGCTTCCGGATAGGCGGCCGGCTCGAGATTGGCGTAGTACTCGACGGCATCGAGCAAGGCGTCTGCCTCCGGCTCGGGATCTTCTTTCGCGTTGATCTTCGCCGGCTTCTTGGCCTTCACGAAATGGCGCACGGTCTCGGCGTAGTCCTGCCGGTTGAACGCGTTGATGCCTTTTCGGACCTCTGTACAGACTTGCTGTTGCAGCTCAGCAGGTGTCGGATCGTTGCTGTCGGACCTCCCGGACGAACATGCCGCCAACGTCAACAGCAGCGCGATCCCGAGAGCCCTCATACCTACGACGCTAGGTGCTGGGCGAGGATGCGCCAGTCGAAACCCGTACGAGCTACCAGCCTCGTTCGCGCCATTCGGCGAGCTGCGGGCGCTCCACCCCGAGCGTGGAGTCGTTTCCGTGTCCTGGGTAGAAGTGGGTGTCATCCGGGAAGCGGCCAAAGATCTCAGACTCGACGTCGTTGATCAGGCTGACGAAGGCATCCGCATCGCCGAAAGTGTTGCCGACGCCGCCGGGAAACAGTGAATCGCCCGTGAAGAGATGCACGATGCCGTCGGGGTCGTCATACGCGAGGGCGATCGAACCCGGCGTATGGCCGACGATGCCGATGACCTCGAGCTCACAGGAACCGACGCGTACACGCGCACCGGTCTGCACGCGTACGTCGACCGGAACAGGCAGAGCGTCGGCGTCTTCCTCGCCCGCGACTGTCTCGGCGCCCGTCGCGTCGACGACTGCTTCGAGTGCCTGCCAGTGGTCGAAATGCTGGTGGGTCGTGATGACACGAGCGAGGCCGCCATCGCCGACCAGCGCGAGCAGCGTGTCTGCCTCGTCGGCTGCGTCGATCAGCGCCTGCTCGCCGGTGAGATTGCACTTGAGCAGGTACGCGTTGTTCGACATCCCGCCGACCGCGACCTTGGTGATCTGCAGGTCACCGGCCTCCTGGACATCTGCTGGACCGCCGACCTCGACCTCACCTGTGTACGCCATGCAGGGGAGCATACGAGTCCACAGCATCGTCTCGGGACGCGCCTTTCGGAATGTTTCTGTCAGGACCCGTCGTTACGATGGTGGCCGTCAGCAGACTGCCCACATCTCGACCTCCCAGGGGAACAAGTGACCGACCGCCTCGTCATCCGTGGCGCACGTGAGCACAACCTCAAGGATGTCTCTCTCGACCTCCCACGAGACTCGCTCATCGTGTTCACCGGCTTGTCCGGTTCGGGCAAGTCATCGCTGGCATTCGACACGATCTTCGCCGAGGGACAGCGCCGCTACGTCGAGTCGCTCTCAGCGTACGCACGCCAGTTCCTGGGCCAGATGGACAAGCCGGACGTCGACTTCATCGAGGGCCTGTCACCGGCCGTCTCGATCGACCAGAAGTCCACCAGCCGCAACCCGCGCTCGACCGTCGGCACGATCACTGAGGTTTACGACTACCTGCGCCTGCTCTACGCCCGTGCCGGCCGGCCGCACTGTCCCGAGTGCGGCGAGCCCATCGCTCGGCAGACACCCCAGCAGATCGTCGATCGCATCATGTCTGGCGACGAGGGCACTCGCTTTCAGATTCTCGCGCCGATCATCCGTGGTCGTAAGGGGGAGTACGGCGAGCTGTTCCGCCAGCTGCAGTCCCAAGGGTTCAGCCGCACGATCGTCGATGGCGAGCTGCACATGCTTGCAGATGAGCCGCCCAAGCTGGAGAAGCAGAAGAAGCACACGATCGACGTGGTGGTCGACCGTCTGCAGGTCAAGGACACGATGCAGCAGCGGCTCACTGAGTCGGTCGAGACCGCGCTCAACCTCGCTGATGGTCTGGTCATCGTCGATTACGTTGATTTGTCCGACGACGACCCCAACCGCACACGTCGATTCTCCGAGAAGCTCGCCTGCCCCAACGACCACCCGCTCGCTGTCGACGAGCTGGAGCCGCGATCGTTTTCGTTCAACGCACCGTTCGGCGCGTGCCCCGAGTGCCACGGACTCGGCACCCGCATGGAAGTCGACCCCGAGCTGGTCGTCCCCGACGAGAGCAAGTCGCTCAACGAAGGCGCGGTGTCGCCGTGGTCGTCCGCGCATGTCGCCGACTACTACTCGCGGATCATTGGCGCGCTCGCCGAAGAGCTCAAGTTCAGCGCTGACACCCCGTGGGGCGACCTGCCGGAGAACGTACGCGAGGCGGTCCTGCACGGCCACCCGACCAAAGTTCACGTCAAGTACAAGAACCGCTACGGCCGCGAACGGTCTTATTACACGGCATTCGAAGGCGCGATCACGTACCTCGAACGACGTCACGACGAGACCGACTCCGAGACAAACCGTGAACGGCTTGAGGGCTTCATGCGCGAGGTTCCGTGCCCGACCTGTGGTGGCACTCGACTCAAGCCGGTCATCCTCGCTGTCCAGCTCAACTCCAAGGAGCTGGGCCCCAAGAACATCGCCGAGGTGTGCGCGCTCTCGATCTCTGACGCCGCGACCTACCTCGGCACGCTTGAGATGACCGATCGCGAGCTGCAGATTGGCGAACGCGTTCTCAAGGAGATCAACGAGCGACTGCGCTTCCTGCTCGATGTCGGTCTGGACTACCTCGCGCTCGATCGCGCTGCCGGATCTCTGTCCGGTGGTGAGGCTCAACGCATCCGTCTCGCAACCCAGATCGGCGCCGGCCTGGTAGGCGTCCTCTACGTCCTCGACGAGCCCTCGATTGGCCTGCACCAGCGCGACAACCACCGACTGATCGAGACGCTGCTCCGGCTTCGCGACCTCGGCAACACGCTGATCGTCGTCGAGCACGACGAGGACACGATCCGTGCCGCCGACTGGGCAGTCGACATCGGCCCCGGAGCTGGCGAGCACGGCGGACAGGTCATCGTCTCCGGACCAGTCAAAGAACTGCTCGAGAGCAAGGACTCCGTCACCGGCAAATACCTGTCCGGGCGTCTGTCGATCCCGCTGCCCGAGAAGCGCCGCCCAAGAGTCGAGGGTCGCGAGCTCACGGTTCACGGCGCCAAGGAGCACAACCTCCAGGACATCGACGTCACGTTCCCGCTCGGCATGTTGGTTGCCGTCACCGGTGTCTCCGGCTCGGGCAAGTCGACTCTGGTCAACGACATCCTCTACACGCAGCTCGCCCGCACGATCTACGGCGCTCGTACGATCCCGGGCCGACACCGGTCGATCAGCGGACTCGACGAGGTTGACAAGGTCATCCACGTCGACCAGTCACCCATCGGTCGTACACCGCGATCCAACCCGGCGACCTACACCGGGGTCTGGGACCACGTCCGCAAGCTGTTCGCGCAGACGCCCGAAGCCAAGATGCGCGGCTACCAGCAGGGCCGGTTCTCGTTCAACGTCAAGGGCGGCCGCTGCGAGGCCTGCTCCGGCGACGGAACGATCAAGATCGAGATGAACTTCCTCCCAGACGTCTACGTCGCTTGCGAGGTCTGCCACGGAGCTCGCTACAACCGCGAAACGCTTGAGGTGCACTACAAAGGCAAGACGGTCGCCGATGTTCTCGACATGCCGATCGAGGAGGCTGTCGAATTCTTTGAGGCCATTCCTGCCATTGCCCGCCATTTGCGCACGCTGGTCGACGTGGGGCTCGGGTACGTACGGCTTGGTCAGTCAGCTCCCACGCTGTCAGGCGGTGAGGCGCAGCGCGTCAAGCTGTCTGCCGAGCTCCAGAAGCGCTCCACCGGTCGAACGGTCTACGTACTGGACGAGCCGACCACCGGTCTGCACTTCGAGGACATCCGCAAGCTTCTCGGCGTACTCGGCCGCATCGTCGACTCTGGCAACTCGGTCATCGTCATCGAGCACAACCTCGACGTAATCAAGACAGCCGACTGGGTGATCGACATGGGACCCGAGGGCGGCAGCGGAGGCGGTCTGCTGATCGCTGAGGGCACGCCTGAAGACGTCGCCAACAACCCGGCGAGTCACACGGGCGAATTCCTCAAGCCGCTCCTCTAGGCTCATCGCATGGCTGGAGGACTGGCAGCACTGCTCGACGACATCGCGGTACTCGCGAAGACCGCTGCGGCATCCATTGACGACGTCGGGGCCGCTGCTGGTCGAGCGAGCGCCAAAGCAGCGGGTGTCGTGGTCGACGACACTGCTGTGACGCCGCAATATGTCCAGGGCGTTGCGGCCAAACGCGAGCTGCCGATGATCCGCAGGATCGCGATCGGCTCCATCCGCAACAAGATGCTGTTCATCCTTCCCGCGGCCCTTCTGCTGAGCGAGTTCCTGCCGGACCTGCTGACGCCTCTGCTGATGCTTGGCGGCACCTACCTGTGCTTCGAGGGTGCCGAGAAGATCTTTGAGCGCCTGTCCGGCCACGGGCCGGAGGCCGAGGAGACGCAGGCGTCCGACTTGACCCCTGAGGAGGAGAAGACGCTCACCTCCGGCGCAATCCGCACCGACTTCATCCTTTCGGCCGAGATCATGGTGATCGCGCTCAACGAGGTTGCGGACGAGTCCTTTGTGTCACGACTGGCGATCCTCTCAGTCGTCGCGATCGCCATCACGGTGCTCGTCTACGGCGTGGTTTCGGTGATCGTGAAGATGGACGACATCGGGCTCGCGCTCGCCCAGCGCAAGTCGGCGGCCTCCCAACGCTTCGGCGTGGGGCTCGTTAGGGCGATGCCCAAGGTGCTCGGCACAATCTCGGCCGTCGGCATCGTGGCGATGCTGTGGGTGGGAGGTCACATCCTGCTCGTCGGCGTCGACGACCTCGGTTGGCATGGGCCATACGAGCTGGTGCACGACCTGGAGCACAACGTCCATGACGCCCTCGGTGGCTTCGGAGCCGTTGGCGGATGGCTCACCAACACTGCGTTGTCAGCGGTCGTGGGCGCCGTCGTGGGCGCTGTTGTGGTCACGGCGATGCATCTGGTGCCGCGACGCCGCGGCGCGCACTGACTGTCGTACTGACCTCGTAGGCTGGCGGCGTGGCAGACCCCGCAAGTTATCGACCGGCGCAGGGGGAGATCCCGACGGCGCCAGGCGTCTACCGCTTTCGCGATGACGCCGGGCGGGTCATCTATGTCGGCAAGGCCAAGTCGCTCCGACCACGTCTGAGTTCCTACTTCCAGGACGTCTCGGGCCTGCATCAGCGCACCCAGCAGATGGTGCTCACCGCGAGCTCGGTCGACTGGACCGTCGTCGACACCGAGGTTGAAGCCCTGGCTCTCGAATACTCGTGGATCAAGGAGTTCGACCCTCGATTCAACGTCAAGTACCGCGACGACAAGTCCTACCCATGGCTCGCAGTCACGGTCAGCGAAGAGTTCCCTCGCGTCACTGTGATGCGAGGCGCCCAGCGCAAGGGTGTTCGCTACTTCGGTCCATACGGCCACGCATGGGCGATCCGCGACACGGTCGACACACTCCTGCGCGTCTTCCCCATGCGTTCGTGCTCACAAGGTGTATTCCGGCGAGCGGCAGCGATCGGGCGTCCGTGTCTGCTCGGAGACATCGGCAAATGCGCAGCGCCCTGTGTTGGACGCGTGAGCGCAGACGAGCACCGCGCGATCGTCGACGACTTCCTCGCATTCATGGGCGGTCAGACCGCCGGCTTCACCAAGCGCATCGAAAAACGTATGCGCGAGGCGTCTGATGCCGAGGAGTTCGAGCTCGCTGCCAAGCTGCGTGACGATCTGGCGGCGATGCAGCGCGTACTCGAGAAGCAGACCGTCGTGCTTGGCGACGGCACCGACGCCGATGTGCTGGGCTTCGTCGACGACCCGCTCGAGGTTGCCGTACAAATCTTCTCCGTACGAGGTGGACGCATCCGGGGCCAGCGAGGCTGGGTTGCTGACAAGACGGATGAAGCCCCGTTCAGCGACCTCGTGCAAAGCGCGCTCATGACGCTTTACGAAGACGCCATCCCGTCGGCAATTCCGAGAGACGTTCTCGTACCGACGCTCCCGTCCGATGCCAACATCGTCACCGAGTTGCTCAGCGAACGTCGCGGGGGACCGGTGACGATTCGAGTTCCGCGCCGTGGTGACAAGCGGGCGCTGATGGCGACCGTCGAGCAGAACGCCAAGGAGTCGATGGTCCGCCACAAGATGAAGCGGTCCTCCGACCTGACGGCGCGCAGTCTTGCTCTGGAGGAGATCCAGGAGGCGCTTGGCCTCCCGACTGCACCCCTGCGCATCGAGTGTTACGACATCTCCAACCTGGGCGAGACAGAGACCGTGGCATCGATGGTCGTCTTCGAAGACGGCCTGCCGCGCAAATCCGAATACCGCCGTTTCACGATCCGCCACGAGGGTCAGAGCGACGTGGCGGCGATGCACGAGGTCATCACTCGCCGATTCAGCCAGTTGCTCAGGGCCCGCGAGGGCAATGACGAGGACGGGCCCGGCATTGATCCCGAGACCGGCAAGCCACGACGCTTCGCCTACACGCCGGCGTTGGTCGTCGTCGACGGCGGTCCGCCACAGGTTGCCGCAGCCAAGGCGGCCATGAGCGAGCTGGGCATCAGCGACATTGCGTTGGTGGGCCTGGCCAAACGGCTCGAAGAAGTGTGGATGCCCAATGATCCGGACCCGGTGATCATGCCGCGCACCAGCGAGGGCCTCTACCTCCTGCAGCGGATTCGCGATGAGGCTCACCGTTTCGCGATCACTCATCACCGCGCACGCCGCAGCAAGTCGATGATCGACAGCGTGCTCGATCCCGTGAGCGGACTCGGGCCGACGCGACGCAAAGCGCTGCTCAAGACGTTCGGCTCGGTAAAGAAGCTTCGCCAAGCGAGTGCAGAAGAGATCGCAACTGTGCCCGGCATCGGTCCGGCTACGGCACAATCCATCGTGGAGGCACTCGCAGCGGGCGAGTCCTCACCGGCCGTCAACACCGCGACCGGCGAGATCCTGGAGGACCGTTGACCACGTTGTCGGAGATCGTCGTCGTCACCGGTATGACCGGCGCGGGGCGCGGCTCGGCAGCCAAGGTCCTGGAGAAGCTTGGCTACTACGTCGTCGACAACATCCCGCCCACGCTGATCAAGGCTGTCGTCGATACGGCAGAGGCGTCCGAGTTTGAGCAGCTCGCCGTCGTGGTCGACGCACGGTCCCGTGAGTTCTTCTCCCGCCTCGTCGAGGAGCTCGAGGATCTCCGCGAGCGCGGAGTCAGCGCGCGCATCCTCTACCTCGAGGCATCTGATGAGGTCCTCGTACGTCGCCAGGAGGCCGCGCGTCGGCCTCACCCGTTGAGTCGTGAAGAGCGACTCATGGACGGGTTTGATCGCGAACGCGAGTTGCTGAGACGCATACGCGGGCGTGCCGACCTGGTGCTCGACACCACCAACCTCAACGTCCATCAGCTGGGGCAGCGCATCCGTGCAGCCTTCGAAGACCCGACCAGCGGTGGTCTGCGTGCCTCGGTGATGTCATTCGGCTTCAAGTACGGGTTGCCGATCGACGCCGACATGGTCGCCGACCTTCGATTCCTACCCAATCCCTACTGGGTTGATGAGCTGCGCCCACTCAGCGGTCTCGACGAGCCCGTCCGTGACTTCGTCCGTAGCCAGCCGCTGTCCGAGCAGTTCCTCGAGAAGTACGACGAGCTGGTCGCGATCCTGACCGACGGTTACCTGCGCGAGGATCAGCACTTCCTGTCGATCGCCCTCGGCTGCACCGGTGGGCGACACCGCAGCGTTGCCATGGCTGAGGCGCTGGGCGAGCGACTGCGAGCCCACGGCGTACGAGTTCTCGTCGTCCACCGCGATCTGGGGCGCGAATGACCGGCGCCACGCCTGAGACGTCGCATCCCAAGATTGTTGCCTTGGGAGGCGGACACGGCCTTGCGGCGAGTCTCGCGGCTCTCCGTCACCTGACACGCGATCTCACAGGTGTGGTCACCGTTGCCGACAACGGCGGGTCGTCCGGGCGCTTGCGCGAGGAACTCGGCATCCTGCCGCCGGGCGACCTACGTATGGCACTTGCGGCTCTGTGTGGCGACGACGACTGGGGTCGTACCTGGGCTGGCGTCCTGCAGCACCGGTTCACCAGCGAAGGACCGTTGAAGGACCACGCAGTCGGCAACCTGCTCATTGCAGCGATCTGGGATCAACTCGGCGATCACGTGGCCGGTCTTGATCTCGTCGCTGAGCTGCTGGGTGCTCAGGGTCGGGTACTGCCGATGGCCGCCGTGCCCCTCGACATCGAGGCCGATGTGCACCTCAGGTCTGCCCCCGATCGGTTGACCGTCGTGCGCGGCCAGTCGCAGGTTGCTTCAGTCGACGGACAGGTCGTGAGTGTCCGGCTCGATCCGCTCGATCCGCCTGCCTGTCCCGAGGCCGTGGCAGCCGTCAAGGATGCCGACTGGATCACCGTTGGACCCGGCTCGTGGTTCACGAGCGTCATGCCGACGCTGTTGGTGCCGGAGCTTCGCGATGCACTGGTCAGCTCCACGGCCCAACGCGTACTGGTGCTCAACCTGGGCGAGCAAGCCGGCGAGACCGAAGGACTCACCCCTGTCGACCACCTCGAGGTGCTGGCGGCGCACGCACCTGAGCTGGGGCTTGACCTCGTCATCGCCGACACGTCGCTCGTCGACACCCGTGGCAACCTTGAGGCAATGGCTCGATCACTCGGTGCGAAGCTCGTCGTCGCGGAAGTTGCGACGTCGCCAGGCTCTGACCAGCACGACCCAATCAGGCTCGCAGCCGCGTTCAGTCGCGCCATGAAACAGGCATAGAGTGACCCCGGGAACATCGACGGATAGAGGTTCAACCCGATGGCAATGACTGCTCAGGTGAAGGCAGAGCTCGCCAACACCGCGATCACCAAGTCGTGCTGTCGCAAGGCAGAGGTCTCGTCGATCCTGCGATTCGCTGGCGGCCTGCACATCGTTGCCGGACGCATTGTCATTGAGGCTGAGCTCGACACCGGAGCTGCCGCACGCCGTCTCCGCAAGGACATTGCCGAGGTCTACGGGCATGACAGCGAAATGCTCGTCATGCAGAACGCTGGCATCCGCAAGGCCACTCATTACGTCGTACGTGTTGCCAAGGACGGCGACGCCCTGGCTCGCCAGACTGGTCTGATCGATGCGAGCGGCCGCCCGATTCGTGGCCTGCCTCCTCAGGTCGTATCCGGTTCCTCCTGTGACGCCGTCGCCGCCTGGCGTGGCGCCTTCCTCGCCCATGGATCGCTCACGGAGCCGGGACGTTCGTCGGCCCTCGAAGTCAGCTGTCCTGGCCCAGAAGCCGCTCTCGCTCTGGTTGGCGCTGCCCGCCGCTTGGGCATCAGCGCCAAGGCACGCGAAGTCCGCGGCATCGATCGCGTCGTGATCCGTGATGGTGAGGCCATCGGAGCGCTTCTCACGCGCCTCGGCGCACACGAGTCGCTGTTGGCCTGGGAAGAACGACGTATGCGTCGCGAGGTCCGCGCCACAGCCAACCGCCTGGCCAACTTCGATGACGCCAACCTTCGTCGCTCGGCGCGCGCAGCAGTTGCCGCCGGAGCGCGAGCGCAGCGTGCACTCGAGATCCTCGGCGACGAAGTCCCCGACCACCTCAAGATGGCCGGCAGTCTGCGCGTGGAGCATCGTCAGGCGAGTCTCGAAGAGCTCGGACAGCTCCACGAGCCCGCGTTGACCAAGGACGCGATCGCTGGCCGCATACGCCGCCTCCTCGCGATGGCGGACAAGCGCGCCGAGGAACTGGGCATCCCTGACACCGAGTCGAGCCTCAACGAAGAGTCTCTCGCCGAGTAGGTGACTCGCGGGTAGCAGAAGCACCTCGGTAGAGTGAGGTCGTTACCCACACCAATCCCGCAGGAGACCCGTCCCCGTGACTGTTCGCGTAGGCATCAATGGATTTGGCCGCATCGGCCGCAACTTCTTCCGTGCGGCCCGCGCCGCCGGAGCAGACATCGAGATCGTCGCCGTCAACGACCTGACGGACAACAAGACGCTCGCCCATTTGCTCAAGTACGACTCGACTCTCGGCCGTCTCGACGGGGACGTGACGTATGACGACACGTCGATCTCCGTCGACGGCAAGTCATTCGCCGCTTTTGCTGAGCGCGATCCTGCCAAGCTCGACTGGGCTGCTGTTGGCGCCGACATCGTCATCGAGTCCACGGGCTTCTTCACCGACGCGACCAAGGCCAAGGCCCACGTCGACGGCGGTGCCAAGAAGGTCATCATCTCCGCACCTGCGAAGAACGAGGACGCCACGTTCGTCATGGGTGTCAACCACGACACGTACGACGCCGACGCGCACACGATCATCTCCAACGCCTCGTGTACGACCAACTGCCTCGCGCCGATGGCTAAAGCTCTGAACGACGGTCTCGGCATCGAGCGTGGACTCATGACCACGATCCACGCCTACACGGGTGACCAGAACCTGCTGGACGCTCCGCACGACGACCTGCGTCGCGCCCGTTCGGCGGCCGTCAATATCGTCCCCACCTCAACGGGTGCGGCCAAGGCCGTCAGCCTCGTTCTGCCCGAGCTCAAGGGCAAGCTCGACGGCTTCGCCTTCCGTGTCCCCGTGCCGACCGGCTCGGCGACGGACCTGACGTTCACAGCATCGCGCGAGACCACCGTCGAAGAGGTCAACCAGATCGTCAAGGCCGCAGCAGAGGGCCCTCTCAAGGGCTTCCTCGTCTACACCGAGGACCCGATCGTGTCGACCGATATCGTGACGGATCCTGCGTCGTGCATCTTCGACGCCGGCCTCACCAAGGTGATCGGCGACCAGGTCAAGGTTGTCGGCTGGTACGACAACGAGTGGGGCTACTCCAACCGCCTCGTCGACCTCACGGTCCTCGTCGGCACCTCGCTCTGACCTGTGAAGACGATCAGCGACCTGGGTGACCTGCGCGGCAAGCGCGTGCTCGTCCGAAGCGACCTCAACGTCCCTCTTGACGGTACGACGATCACTGACGACGGCCGCGTACGCGCGAGCATCCCGACGATCGTTCAGCTCGCCGATGCAGGCGCCCAGGTGCTGGTCGTCGCCCACCTCGGTCGACCTGAGGGCAAGCCAGACGCGAAGTATTCGCTGGGGCCGGTAGCCACCCGCCTGGGTGAGCTCATCGAGCCGCAGGTCTACTTCGCCACGGACACCGTTGGCGACGACGCGAAGAACCAGATCGCGAGCCTCGCCGACGGCGATGTGCTCGTGCTGGAGAACGTACGGTTCAACGCTGGCGAGACCAGCAAGGACGATGACGTACGCGGAAAGTTCGCTGACGAACTGGCAGACCTCGCAGATGTGTTCGTGTCCGATGGTTTTGGCGTCGTGCACCGCAAGCAGGCCAGCGTCTATGACATCGCCACGCGCTTGCCTGCCGCCGTTGGTGGACTGGTCGAGGCCGAGGTCAAGGTGCTCAAGCGCCTCACCGCGACACCGGAGCGGCCCTACACGGTCGTTCTGGGCGGTTCGAAGGTGTCCGACAAGCTCGGCGTCATCGACAACCTGCTCGACAAGGCTGACAACCTGTTGATCGGTGGCGGAATGGTCTTCACCTTCCTCAAGGCGCAGGGCCACGAAGTCGGCAAGTCGCTCCTCGAAGAGGACCAGCTCGACATCGCGCGCGACTACATCACTCAGGCTGAAGCCAAGGGCGTCAAGCTCGTGCTCCCGACCGACATCGTGGTGGCTCCGGAGTTCAAGGACGCCAACGCCTCGACGGTTGCGGCCGACGCGATCCCGGCCGACCAGTTGGGCCTCGACATCGGTCCTGACAGCGGTGCGGCGTTCGCTGAGCTCATCAAGGGCTCGAAGACGGTGTTCTGGAATGGCCCGATGGGTGTGTTCGAGATGTCGTCCTTCGAGGCTGGCACTCGTGCGGTCGCACAGGCGCTCACTGAAGTCGATGGCCTGTCGGTCGTCGGTGGCGGTGACTCGGCCGCAGCGGTACGACAGCTCGGCTTCGAAGACTCAGACTTCGGTCACATCTCCACCGGTGGTGGAGCAAGTCTCGAATACCTCGAGGGCAAGACGCTCCCGGGCCTCGACATCCTTGAAGGGAACTGATCATGGCCGCAGCGCGAAAGCCACTGATGGCAGGCAACTGGAAGTCCAACCTCAACCACCAGGAAGCCGTGGTTCTCGTCCAGAAGCTCGCGTGGACGTTGCAGGACAAGAAGCACGACTACGAGAAGTCCGAAGTCGTTGTGATCCCTCCGTTCACCGACATCCGCAGCGTGCAGACTCTGGTCGACGGTGACCACCTGGCGATCGGCTACGGCGCTCAGAACGTCTCCGAACACGATGGCGGCGCCTACACCGGCGAGATCGCGGCATCGATGCTCGCCAAGCTCGGCTGCTCGTACGTCGTCGTCGGCCACTCCGAGCGCCGCGAATACCACGGCGAATCAGACGCCCTCGTCAACACGAAGGCCGCCAAGTCGCTTGCCGCTGGCATGACGCCGATCGTGTGCGTCGGCGAAGGTCTCGAGGTGCGTCAGTCGGGCGAGCACGTGGCCTACACGCTGGCTCAGATCGACGGATCGCTCGCCGGATTCAGTGCCGAGCAGATCGCGTCGCTGGTCGTGGCCTATGAGCCCGTATGGGCAATTGGCACCGGCGAAGTTGCTACTCCCGAAGACGCGCAGGAGGTCTGCGCGGCGATTCGTGCGCGAGTTGCCGAGACCTGGTCTGCCGATGCTGCAGACTCATTGCGTATCCTTTACGGCGGATCAGTGAAAGCGGCGAACATCGCCGCCATCATGGCGAAGTCGGACGTCGACGGAGCCTTGGTCGGCGGTGCAAGTCTCCAAGCGGAGGAGTTCGCCGGGATCGCTCGGTTCTACGACATGCCGGATCTTTCCGGCGCCTGACAACGAAGGTCCACCCGTGATTTTGACGTTCTCCATAATCCTCACGATCAGCAGCCTGCTGATGATCGTGCTGGTTCTCATGCACAAGGGCCGTGGGGGTGGCCTCTCCGACATGTTCGGTGGCGGTGTCTCCAGCTCGTTGGGCGGCTCGTCCGTTGCTGAGCGCAACCTTGACCGCATCACGGTCGGCATCGCTGTCGTCTGGGTCGTGTGCATCTTCGCACTCGGCCTGCTCCTGAAGGTGAGCAACTAGTGGCAGCAGGCGCGATCCGGGGCAGCCGCATCGGGGCTGGACCCATGGGAGAAGCAGAGCGCGGCGAATCAGCTCCGCGCCAGTCGGTCTCGTACTTCTGCATGAATGAGCACACGACCGTCCTTCAGTTCGCTGTCGAGGCCGAAGCGCCCGAGACGTGGGACTGCCCGCGCTGCGGACTTCCTGCAGGCGTCGACGCCGAGAACCTCCAGTCGGCTCTCAAGGTTGCGCCCTACAAGACGCACCTCGCCTACGTGAAGGAGCGCCGTTCCGAGACCGAAGCGGCCGAGATCCTCACCGAGGCCATCGAGATGCTGCGCACCAAGCGCAAGACCGGCGAAGTCATCTTCTAAAGTTGCGAAGCCGCTGCTTCATCGAGCAGCCACAGCGTTTCCGTCGCGCCCGTCACTCCGGTGGCGGGCGTGTCGTCGATTGTGCCGTCACCCAGTGCGCGTGCCACAGCTGCCGCCTTGCCGTCCCCTGAAACCAGGAACCACACGGCATCGGCGTTGTTGAGCGCTGAGAACGTCATCGTGATGCGCTCCGGCGGCGGCTTGGGGGAGCCGAAGACCTCGACGACCCGGCGCTCGGTCTCATGCAGTTGAGCGAAACCGGGGAACAGCGATGCGACATGACCATCGGGACCTACGCCGAGGAGCACAACGTCGAACGGATCCCGCGGGAGCTTGTCGCCGTACCCATTGGCCGCGTCGGCCATGCTGAGGTCGCACCCATGCGCAGGCATCGAATGAATGTGCTCCGCCGGGACTTCCAATCGAGTCAGGAAAGAATCCCTGGCCTGCTGATCGTTGCGATCGGCATGACCCTCCGGAACGAATCGCTCATCGCCCCAGTAGAAGTCGACGTTGTTCCAGTCGACCGCACCTGCCTCGAACGCTTCGTAGATCGCGATCGCGATCGTTCCGCCGGTGAGGACGACGCTCGGCCGCCGACCGGTTGCCTGTACGTCCGCGATGCGGATCGACAGGAGTGAGGCAACTGTCGATGCCAGGGTTGCCGCGTCGGGTACGACCTCGACGCGCCTCATGACTTGAGGAGGTGGCGAATGGTCGCCTCGTAGATGTCGTCGGAGTCCAGGCGGCGCAGATCCTCGGCAAGCAGTTCAGCGAGCGTACGAGCTCCGAGTGGCACCTCACGAGGCGAGGAGCCCGGCACGCTGAAGTGGCAGGACGTCGGGCCGATGCGTTCGATCCGCACGTCGCCCGCCGTGGAATGCAGCACGACGGAGGAGATCTGCTCGATATCGCCCTTGCGGAGCGAGATCGGCACTTTGAGGCGACTTTCGAGCCATGCGACAAGCAGAGTCGCTGCTGGGTTGCCCGTACCAGCGACCACAGTGCCGCCGGTGACCCTGCTGGTGGATTGGTCGAGGGCAGCAGCCAGAAGGGCACGCCACGGCGTCAGGCGGGTCCAGGACAGGTCCGTGTCGCCTGGAGCGAACTCGCGCGCGACGGCCTTGAGCGAGCGAATCGGCGAGTCGGTTGCCTCGGCGTCGGTGAGCCGACGCTGGGCCAGTTGGCCGATGGCATCCGCCGACGGCTTCGTTGGAGGCTTTCCGGGCCACCAGACCACCACGGGGGAGTCGGGAAGGAGGAGAGGCAGCACGACGGACTCTGCGTGCTTGGTGAGCTCACCGGAGATGCGCAGCAGAATCGACTCACCTGATGAGTTCTCGCCGACGCGCACCTTGGCGTTGAGTTCGGCGGCTCCACGGCCATCGCCCAGGATCACGCCGATTACGCGGGACGGATGCTCGCGCGACAAAGTTGTCGCGGTCTTGAGTGCTTCACCAACGTTGTGATCGTCTGTCACGACGAGCAGCGTGAGCACCATGTCCATCGCTGGACTGCCGGCGGCACGACGGGCCTTGACGAGGGCGCGAGCGATGCGCGCCGCATTGGTCTTCTCGAGTGCGATCTCCATGACTAGGGACGCCTCCAAGCTCGGCCATCGCGTTCGAGCATCTTGTCGGCGGACACCGGACCCCATGTACCCGAAGGATAGGTGTCGACCGACTTCTGCTTGCTCCAGTGCTGGATCACGGGGTCGAGGATCTCCCAAGCAAGCTCCACCTCTTCGCGATGCGGGAACAGCGGTGGATCGCCGAGCAGCACGTCGAGGATGAGTCGTTCGTACGCCTCGGGGCTGCTCTCGACGAAGGCGCCGCCGTAGGCGAAGTCCATGTTGACGTCGCGGATCTCCATCGTCGTACCGGGCACCTTGGCTCCGAAGCGCAATGTCACGCCTTCATCGGGCTGGATACGCATGACGAGCGCGTTCTGGCCGAGCTCCTCAACGTCGTGCTTGCTGAATGGCTGGTGCGGGGCCCGCTTGAAGACGACGGCAAGCTCGGTGACTCGACGGCCCAGACGCTTGCCGGTACGCAGGTAGAACGGCACGCCAGCCCAGCGGCGGGTGCTGATGTCGATACGCATCGCGGCGTACGTCTCGGTGGTCGAGCCCTTGGGGATGCCCGCCTCCTCGTGGTAACCGAGCACCTTCTCGCCACCGGCCCAGCCACCTTCGTACTGAGCGTGAGCCGTGTGGAGGTCGATGCGGGCGGGAGGGCGCGCGTTGGCGAGGATCTTCTGCTTCTCGATGCGCAGGCTCTTGGCGTTGAACGAGACGGGTTCTTCCATGGCGATCAGAGCCATCAACTGGAGCAGGTGGTTCTGGATGACATCGCGCGCTGCACCAATGCCGTCGTAGTAGCCGGCGCGGGATCCGATGCCAATGTCCTCGGCCATCGTGATCTGTACGTGGTCGACGTAGTGGTTGTTCCAGATCGGCTCGAACATCCCGTTGGCGAAACGGAACGCCAGGATGTTCTGGACGGTCTCTTTGCCGAGGTAGTGGTCGATGCGGAACACCGACTGGCTCGGGAAGACGTCGGCAACGATTTGGTTGAGCTCCTGGGCCGAAGCGAGGTCGTGCCCGAACGGCTTCTCGATGACGACGCGACGCCAACCCTGTGACGACTCAGCAAGTCCGTGCTTCTTGATCTGGGAGACGACAACCGGGAAAAGTCCGGGCGGGATCGACAGGTAGAACGCGTGGTTGCCGCCTGTGCCCTGCTGCTCGTCGAGCTCCTTCATGGTCTTGCCGAGGCGTTCCCAGGCGTCATCATCGTCGAATTCGCCTGGAACGAAGCGGATGCCAGCAGCGAGCTGCTTCCATACGGTTTCGCTCCACGCCGTACGCGCGCCGTCCTTGGCTGCCTGCTTGATCATCTTCGAGAACGCCTGCTTGCCGAAGTCCTGGCGCGCGAAGCCGACCAGGGCGAACCCGGGCGGCAACAGGCCGCGGTTGGCGAGGTCATAGACCGCGGGGATGAGCTTCTTCTTGGCGAGGTCGCCCGTGACGCCGAACAGGATCAGGCTGCAAGGCCCGGCGATCCGGGGGAGTCGGCGGTCGCGAGGATCGCGGAGTGGGTTGGTAGTCACTCGTCGCCCTTGCCCGCGAGAACTGTGCGAAGCAGCCGCAGACCAGCCGGTACGTCCTTGAGGTGCAGACGTACGACGGGGCGTCCGCGCTCCCGCAAAACCGCCGCGTCACCTGCTGCTTGCGACTGGATGAACGAACCGAAGGTGAACTCGCGGCCTGGCACTTCGAGGTCTTCGACGGGGTCACCGGTGACCTGAAGGAAGACTCCAGTTCCGGGGCCGCCCTTGTGATACTGACCTGTCGAGTGGAGGAATCGAGGACCCCAGCCGAAGGTGGTCGGACGTCCGGTCCTTTGCGCGACGATCTCACGCGCGCCAGCGAAGTCGGCGTGGTCAAAGCGGTCGAGGTAGACCTGCAGGGCGACATAGCCATGATCTAGGTCCAACTGGCTGAACAGTGAGCTGACCGCATCGGCCACGGTGGTGCCCTCGGCGCCGTAGACGTCGATGCCATCAGCGGTGAAGTCGGGTGTGGGCACTTCTCCCGCGCCACCGAGCATGTCGCGTGCGGCCTGCTTAGCGCTCTCGACGTCAGGTTGGTCGAACGGGTTGATGCCGATGACACTGCCGGCGACAGCTACGGCCGTCTCCCACACGAGCATTTCTGCGCCCAAGGCAGCTCTGATCGCGATGCCGTACCCGGACTGAGCTTCGGGTGCGTCGTCGGCGTCGATGGAAAGCAGAATCGAGTCAGCGGTGCTGGGGTTGAAGTTGACGGCGTTCTCGAATGGAACGACGACAGGCAGGATTCCCTTGCCGTTCTTGCCCGTCGACTCGGCGACGAGTTGCTCGATCCAATCGCCGAAGCCGTGCCTCGACTGATCAGCCATCACAAGCTTGTCGACGCGGTGACGGTGGGCGACGCCGAGCAGAACGCCGAGTCGGAGCGCCGGGTTGTCGGCACCGTCCAGTGCGACGTTGTCCTGCACCGACGCTGCCTGGTCGAGGAGCTCGCCGACGTCGGCCCCAGCAAGACCGCTCGGGACGAGGCCAAATGCGGTGAGTGCGGAGTAGCGGCCACCGACGTTGGGATCAGCGTGGAACACGCGATATCCGGCGGCGGTAGCTTCCTTGTCGAGCGGCGAGCCCGGATCCGTCACGACAATGATGTGGTCGGTGGGAGTGAGGCCCGCCTCTGTGAACGCCTTCTCGTACGCGCGTCGCTGGCTGTCAGTCTCGATCGTGCCGCCTGACTTGCTGGCAACAACGACGATGCTGCGATCCAGCCGGTCTGCGATGGCTGACCGCACCATGTCGGGCTGGGACGAATCGAGGACGGTCAGCGGCACGCCGTACGTGTGACAGATGACCTCGGGCGCCAGCGATGATCCGCCCATGCCACAGAGAACAACGTGGTCGAGTCCCCTGGCGCCGAGGCTGTCACGGAGCTCAATGATCTCCGCGATGAGCGGACGGGACGACTCAGCGAGCCCAGTCCAGCTCAATCGGATCGAGGCCTCCGAAACCGCGTCCGGACCCCATTCGGTCGGATCGTTCTCGGCGATGCGTGAGGCGATCCCACTGTCGATGGCGTTCTTCAACGCACCTTCGTACTCGTGCTGCGATGGCGCGGTGAGGAAGAGCTCGACCACGTGTCAGGCCTTGTCGAGCTCGTTGGAAACGGTCTCGAGAAGTTCTGCCCATGAGGCATCGAACTTGTCGAGTCCCTCGACCTCGAGCAGCTCGACTACTTCGTCGTAGCTGATTCCTACGGCTTCAAGATCGGCGATCACCTGGCGTGCGTCGTCATACGTGCCGGTGACGGCGTCGCCATGAAGCTCGCCGTGGTCAGCGAACGCCTGGAGCGTCTTCTCGGGCATCGTGTTGACCGTGTTGGCGACGACGAGCTCGGTGACGTAGAGGGTGTCGGAGTAGGCCGGATCCTTGACGCCGGTCGATGCCCACAGCGGACGCTGTGCGTTGGCGCCCTTGGCGGCGAGAGCCGCAAAACGGTCTGAACTGAAGACCTCTTCGTACGCCTCGTAGGCGAGACGAGCGTTGGCGACGGCCGCCTTGCCGCGAAGCGGGCTGTCGTCTGCGAGGCGCTTGTCGACTTCCGAGTCAACGCGGCTCACGAAGAATGACGCAACGGAGTGGATCTTCGAGAGGTCCTTGCCATCGGCGACCGCTTCCTCGAGTCCGTCGAGGTAGGCATTCATGACGCCGCGGTAGCGATCGAGCGAAAAGATCAGCGTGACGTTGACGCTGATGCCGGCAGCGATGGACTGGGCAATGGCCGGCAGTCCTTCGACCGTGGCGGGGATCTTGATCAGAGTGTTGGGCTGTCCGACCTTGTTCCAGAGCGTCTGTGCCATGGCGACTGTTGCATCGGTGTCGCGTGCGAGACCGGGCTCGACTTCGATCGACACCCGTCCGTCAGCACCGTTCGTGGCGTCGTAGACCGGGCGAAGAATCTCGGCGGCGTCCTTGACATCCTTGGTGGTGAGCTCGAAGACCGTGGTGTCGACATCGGCACCGGCAGCCTTGAGCTCTTTGATCTGAGGTGCGTACTTCTCGCCATCCGAGAGCGCCGAGGCAAAGATCGAAGGGTTGGTGGTCACGCCGACCACTCCGGACTCATCGATGAGCTTCTGGAGGTTGCCGGTCTCGATGCGTTCGCGCGAGAGGTCGTCGAGCCAGATCGAGACTCCGGCATCGGCGAGGGCCTTCAAGCGGTCGTTCATGGTGTCTCCTTGGTGAGGAATCAGACGTCAGTGTGGGGCGTCAGGGTTATCAGAGGGGCCGACTGCTCCAGCGGGTCGCGCATGGAACGGTGCGGTAGGTGCAGCTCCTGCTGCGGCGATCGACTCGCGAGCGGCCGCGGCAACGGCGTCGGGCGTGACGCCGAACTTCTCGTACAACGTCGCGAAGGCAGCCGAGGCGCCGTAATGCTCGATGCTGACGATGCGGCCGGCGTCGCCGACCACGTCGCGCCAGCCGAACGCCACGCCAGCCTCAACCACAACACGAGCGCGCAGGCCAGCCGGGATGATGTTCTCGCGGTATGCCTCGTCCTGCTGCTCGAACCACTCGCGGCACGGCATGGAGACGACGCGGGCCTTGATGCCTTCGGCAGCGAGCAGCTCGCGTGCCTTGACGGCAATCTGCACTTCGGAGCCCGTACCGACGAGGATCACGTCGGGTTCGCCGTCGGTGTCGAGGAGTGTGTATGCGCCCTTCGACGTCAGATCGGCACTGGCGAAGCCGTCAGTACCGCGCGGGAACGTCGGAACGTTCTGACGGCTCAGAGCCAATGCAGTCGGACGGTTGGTGATCGCGAGAACCGCCTTCCACGCAGCGACCGTCTCGTTGGCATCCGCCGGGCGGATGACGTCGAGGCCGGGGATCGCCCGCAACGCAGCGAGATGCTCGATGGGCTGGTGTGTCGGTCCGTCCTCGCCGAGTCCGATCGAGTCGTGGGTCCACACGTACGTGACGGGCAGCTCCTGCAGAGCCGCCAGGCGTACCGAGGGGCGCATGTAGTCGCTGAACACGAGGAACGTTCCGCCGTACGGGCGAGTGGGCCCGTGAAGGGCGATGCCGTTGAGCACCGCACCCATCGCGTGCTCACGGATACCGAAGTGCAGGACGCGGCCATAGAGGTTGCCCTGGAACGACTTCGTCGAATGCTCCGGGGGCAGGAACGACGGCTCACCCTTGGGCGTCGTGTTGTTGGAGCCCGCGAGGTCGGCAGAGCCACCCCACAGCTCAGCAAGCTTCGGCGCAGCGGCCGTCAGGAACTCGCCCGACGCGACGCGAGTCGCGACGCCCTTTTCGCTGGCCTCGTACGTCGGCACGTCGGCGTCCCAACCCGCGGGAAGAGTGCGGCTGTTGAGGCGGTCGAGAAGCGCCGCGCCATCAGCGTGCTTGGTCTTCCACGCGTCGAAGGATGCCTGCCATTCGCTCTGCAGGTCATTGCCGCGCGTACGGGCTGCCTGCGTGTGCGCCAGCACGTCGTCGGCGACCTGGAAGGCCTGGTCGGGATCGAAGCCGAGCAGCGTCTTGGTCGCAGCGATCTCATCGGCGCCCAGAGCGGAGCCGTGTGAGGCGCCGGTGTTCTGCTTGGTCGGTGCGGGCCAGGCGATGATCGTGCGGAGCTGGATGAAGCTCGGCTTGTCGGTGACCGCCGCAGCTGCCTGGAACGCGTCATAGAGCGCCTGGACGTTCTCGACGTAACCGGTGCCGCCGTTGGTCCAGTCGATCTTCTGCACGTGCCAGCCGTACGACTCGTAGCGCGCAGCAACGTCTTCGCTGAAGGCGACGTTGGTGTCGTCCTCGATCGAGATGTGGTTGTCGTCGTACAAGACGGTCAGGTTGCCGAGCTTCTGGTGGCCGGCGAGCGACGAGGCCTCAGAGGCGATGCCTTCTTCGAGGTCACCATCAGAGGCGATGACGTAGATGTCGTGATCGAACAGGCTATGTCCAGTGACCGCGTCCGGATCGAACAGGCCGCGCTCGCGGCGAGCAGCCATGGCCATACCGACTGCGTTGCCGACGCCCTGGCCCAGCGGGCCAGTCGTGACCTCGACGCCGGGCGTGTGGTTGTGCTCCGGGTGGCCTGGAGTGAGGCTGCCCCACGTACGAAGTGCCTTGAGGTCGTCAAGGCTCACGTCGTAGCCGGCGAGGAACAGCTGGATGTACTGGGTGAGGCTCGAGTGACCGCAGGAGAGGACGAAGCGGTCGCGGCCGATCCAGTGCGGATCGGCGGGGTTGTGGCGCATGAGCTTCTGGTAGATCAGGTAGGCCGCAGGGGCCAGGCTCATCGCGGTACCGGGGTGTCCGTGTCCGGCCTTTTCGACCGCATCGGCGGCGAGGAGGCGGGCGGTGTCCACGGCCTGCTTGTCGAGGTCAGTCCAGTCGAGTGGGGTGGGGGCTGTCGTCACAGCTCGGGCTCCTGAATCGTCGATCACGGGCGTCGGCCGGCCATGCCCAACCGTCGGTGACGACACTACTCGCGTGGCCCACGTCCCGCGCAGGTGCGTGGTGCTGATGAGACCTGACATTCCAAGTCCCAACCGTCGGTACGTCGCCGGTCGGGTAGCACTAGACTCACCCTCGTGACTGCCGTGCATGTGACGCCGACTGAGGGCGTCGATCAACCCACCGTGCTGCCGGCCTCCCGTCGTGACGTTGTCCTCTCGTACATTGCGCTGACGAAGCCGCGCATCATCGAGCTGCTGCTCCTGACGACCGTGCCTGTCATGTTCCTGGCGGCACAGGACGTGCCGCCGCTGTGGCTCGTCGTTGCCACGGTTGTCGGCGGCACTCTGTCGGCAGGTAGCGCCAACGCCCTCAACTGCGTTGTCGACGCCGACATCGACCAGCTAATGCGCCGCACCTCACGCCGACCGCTTCCGCGCCACCAGGTCTCGACGAATGGCGCGCTCTACTTCGGTCTCGCGCTGGGCGTCGTATCGACTGTCTGGCTGTGGACCCTGGTCAACCCGCTCTCGGCGATGCTGGCTCTCGCAGCGAACGTCTTCTATGTCATCGGCTACACGATGATCCTCAAGCGCCGTACGACCCAGAACATCGTCTGGGGAGGCGCCGCGGGCTGCTTCCCGGCCCTGATCGGCTGGACGGCCGTGACCAACGAACTCGCCTGGGCTCCGGTCGTGCTCTTCATGGTCGTGTTCTTCTGGACTCCGCCGCACTTCTGGGCTCTGGCGATGCGCTATCGCGAGGACTACGCCGCCGCGAGTGTTCCGATGCTCCCGTCGGTGGCCAGCTCGGACGAAGTGTCACGGCAGATCGTCATCTATTCCTGGGTCATGGTTGCGACATCACTGCTGCTCTGGCCCTACACCGGTTGGTTCTACCCGGCGATGGCCATCACGCTCGGCATCATCTTCCTGATCGAGGCGTACGACCTTCGCTCGCGCGCCCGTGACACCGAGGATCTTTCGATCATCAAGCCGATGCGGCTCTTCCACTTCTCCAACGCGTACCTCGCGCTGCTGTTCGTCGCGGCCGCCATCGACCCGTTCGTCAAGTGATCGCTGGGGCCTTCGCATGAACGCGGTGGGCAAGGGCATCATGGCCTTCTTCGGCGGGGTCGGTGTGCTGATGGTCCTCGTTGGCCGCGAGTTCGAGGATCGTGGGGGACAGGCCGGCGACGCCGCGAGCGTCTTCGTCCTGATCGGCATGATCTGGACCGGCGTGGCTCTCCTGTTGCTTGCCCTGTTCGTCCTCGTCGGACGATCAACGGCCCGCAACGCGGCGCGTCAGGCCGAGCAGCTCCGGGACCCGACGGAGGGCTCAGATGGCTCTGCATGAGCTGAGCCCCAAGGCCTACAGGCTGGTCGAAGCAGCGCGCTCGACAAACCTGAAGGAGCGATTCTTCATGCGCTATGCGCGAGTAGGACTGCGCGGACTACTGGCTGACACCAATCGCGTCGCAACCTGGGACAGAGTGCCCGGGGAGGCGGCACTGGGCGGCTATGCCTGGCAGCAGGGTGACTTCCGGACCAAACGCTGGATCCCGCAGGGCATCACCACCTCGTCCGACGCGTTCGGACCCGATCCGACCGCCGGAACTGTCGGCGGTCGTCATCTCGTGCTCGTCAGCTGGTACGCCCGCAACCTCTGGGGCTTCTTCTTCGGCTCCCGGATCTCGGTCATGGATTGCACCGACGAGACCCACGCGCCCTACCGGCACGTCCTGCTCGTCAATCCCCGCCGACTGTTCGGGATCAACTGGCTCACCACAATTCGGGTCCACGCTGGCGGCATCGTTTGGTACGGCCAGTACCTCTACGTGGCAGGCGGACAGCACGGCATCCGGGTGTTCCGACTCGACGACCTCGTGCGCGTTCGCAATCGCCTTCGTACCAAGACCTACCGCTACGTGCTGCCGCAGTTCACGGCCTACGACGCTGATCATGACAAGGCGGTCGGCGAGATGATGTATTCGTTCATGTCGCTCGACCGCTCCGGAAATCAGGACCACCTGATCGCGGGGGAGTACGGACGCAAAGGCGGTAGCCACCGCTTGATGCGCTTCCCGCTCGATCGTGAAACGGAGCTGCTCCGACGCGACGACCGCGGGTGGGCGGTGCCAGCCGAGCTGTACGACCGTCAGGTCGAGCGTATGCAGGGCGCCACGCTGGTCGACGGGACGTGGGTCATCACCGCGAGCAACGGCAAGGGCAATCCCGGCGACCTGTGGGTCGGACGCCCCGGCGATTACGTACAACACGCCGGCGTCCTCCCAACTGGTCCCGAGGACATTGCCTACTGGCCTCAGCGGCGACAGCTCTGGACGCTGTCCGAGTGGCCCAAACTTCGCTGGGTCTATGCGATCGACGCTGAGAAGTGGGCAAAACCGGCTGCTCCGGCCGATGGTCCTGACCCGCACGACAGCTGACGGAGTCCTTACGTAGACCCGCTTGCCCGCCCTAGGATGCGGGCATGTCGAAGACGTTCTTCACGCAGATCCTTCCCTTGCTGTTCAGCGTGTTCAGTGTGGTGCTGTCGGGCTACATGTCGGTACGCCAGCAGCGCATCAGCGCCAAGCTGCGGCTGGAGGAGAACAGGCGCGAGAAGCAGGAGTCGGCGCTCGCGGCTGCCCAGCGTGTGTACGAGCCCATGGCGCAGGCCGCTGCCGAGCTCCAATCCCGCATCTACAACATCGTCGAGAACGACTGGGTCACGCTGACCAAGCGCTACGAGGGCCATGGCGACTATCCGACCAAGAGCACGGCGTTCCTGTTCGCCCACTACTTCGGTTGGGTCGAAGCGCGACGGCAGTCTGTGCTCGACTCCAGCGGCAAGGGTGGACGCGACGACACGGTCCAGAACCTGATCGACGGCGTCACAAAGATCATGCGCCGTGGTGATGACAGCGAGGGCTTCTCGTTCTTCAGCGCAGAGCAACGGGCCATTGGTGAGCTGATGTTCTTCTGGGAGGTCGTGCCCGACAGCGGTCTCCGTATCCCTCACGTCCTCGGATACGCCGCGTTCTCAACGCGCTACAAGGACGATCCGGCTTTCCGTGAATGGTTCAGCCCGGTTGACGCTGGAATGGCCCGGGTTGCCGAAGGTGACAACACCCGACTGATCGACATTCAGGGCGCACTCGTTCACTTGATCCTCGAGCTCGATCCCAACCAGCGCTACACGACGGGCTACGACCTCAAGCCCATTGGAGCCGAAGCTGGATGGAAGCCGCCTGTACCTACGGACGTGCCTGCGGAGGAGCAGCCGACTCAGTAGCAGTCGCCTCGAGGAGCAGCCGAGTTGCGGCTGCGACCAGGACGGCCGCACCAACCAGGTGAGCTGCGACCAGTGCGATTGGCAGGTCAGTGAAGTACTGAACGAAGCCAATCGTGCCCTGCGCCAGCTCCACGCCTAGCAAAATGACCGCCAGTCGCCGCATTGGCCCGCGCGCCACGATGGCCAACAGGATCGTCAGTGCGACCAGGACGTACACCGACACAGCGTGGACGTGGCTCATCACCTGTGGATCAAGACCGTTGCGTGGTGCGTCGGTGTCTCCTGCGTGAGGACCACTGCCGGTCACGATCGTGCCCAGATAGACGACAACCCAGACAACCGCGTATGTGGCGATCACGTTCGTGACGTGCGAACGCGAACCGGCGAGGCCACCCCGGACCTTCACCAGCAGCACGGTCGATGCCGCGATCAATCCCATCGACAGGATCAGGTGCAATGAGACAACCCAGGGGTTGAGGTCGGTGAGCACGCTGATGCCACCGATGACGGCCTGGAACGGTACGCCGAGAGCAATGATGAGCGCCAAGCGGCGCGTGGTCTGTGTCGATCTTGACCAGCGCCACACCGCGATGAGCGCGGAAATGACGACGAAGACCAGAACATACGTGAGCATCCGATTGCCGAACTCGATGACGCCGTGCGTACCGAGTGCGCGGTGTGGCACGAACGAATCGTCGGTGCACTTGGGCCACGTCGGGCAGCCCAGACCGGAGCCGGTGAGCCGTACGAGACCGCCGGTCAGGACGATCAGCGTGTTGGCCGCGAGTGTCGCCCAGGCCCAGAGTTCAACAGAGGTTCGATCGGGATTGCGGATGCCGAGAGTCACTCCCACTTGAACGTCCTCGACACCCCGAGGCCACAGCAAACCGACCACATGATCAATACGACGACGGAGAACGAACCGAGACCGTCACCAGCGAACACGTCGCGCAGTCCCTGCCCAAGAGCGCCTGATGGCAGTACCTGGAGCGCGTGGCTCGCAGCTTCGGGATAGCGGCTCAATGGGACGATCAAACCGCCTCCGACGAGCAACAACACGTACACGAGGTTGGCGACGGCCAGCGTTGCTTCGGCGCGCATGATGCCGGCGATGAGCAGGCCGAGCGATCCAAAGGCAGCCGTGCCGAGGACGACGAGGAGCAGCGCCTGGGCAATCGCTGTGATGCCACCGTTCGGCTCCCAGCCCAGCAGCAGACCAACGATGGAGAGGATTGCCAGCTGGATCACTTCGATGATCGCGATGGCACCGATCTTGCCGACCAGAAGTCCCCAGCGTGGCAGCGGCGACGCGCCCAGCCGCTTGATGACCCCGTAGCGGCGTTCGAACCCGGTTGCGATGGCCAGTGAGGTGAACGACGTCGACAGCACAGCGAGCGCCAAGATGCCCGGCGTGATGATGTCGATCGGACGACCAGGGCCGAGATCAACGATCTTGTCGGCACGTGCGCCGAGGATCAGCAGCACCAACGGAATGATCAAAGTCAGTAGCAGTTGCTCGCCATTGCGAGAAAGCAGGCGCAGCTCCATCGAGATCTGTGACCGCAGCATGGCCGTACGTGGCGCAGCCCCGGGCTTGGGTGACAGGTCGAGCGCGGTCATCGCAGGGCCTTCCCGGTCAGCTCGAGGAACCTGTCCTCGAGTGTTTGGCGTTCGACGAGTACGGACTCGGTGAGTACGCCGTGTGTGGCGCACCAAGCGGTAAACGTGGCGAGAAGTGCGGGATCGACGTGCCCGGCGATGACATACGAGCCGGGGGACACCTCGTCCACCTTTACGTCGTCGGGCAACGCCAGCATGAGGCTCTCGACGTCGATGCCGGGTCGCGCGGTGAACCGTACGGTGTTCTGAGCACCTGAGGCGGCGAGCTCCTGAGGCGTGCCGGAAGCAATGACCTGACCTTCGTCGACGATGTGGACGACATCGGCCAGCGCTTCGGCTTCGTCCATGAAGTGCGTAGTCAGGACAACGGTGACGCCGCTGGAGCGCAGCTCGCTGATGAGCTCCCAGGTCGAACGTCGTGCCTGAGGGTCAAGGCCTGCAGTCGGCTCGTCGAGGAACACGAGTTCGGGGCGACCGACGATCGCCATCGCGAGGCTCAGTCGCTGCTGCTGGCCACCGGACAGCCTGCGATAGGGCGTGCGACCGTACGACTGCATGCCGAGTCGCTCGATCAGCAGGTCAACGTCAAGGGGATGGGCGTGAAGCGAAGCGATGTGTCGGAGCATCTCGTACGCCCGCGAGCCAGACCAGGCACCGCCGGACTGCAGCATGACTCCGACCCGAGGGCGAAGCTGGTGGGCATCTGCGATCGGGTCGAGGCCGAGAACCCGTACTGAACCGCTCTGCGGACGCCGAAAGCCTTCGCAGGTCTCGATGGTGGTCGTCTTGCCGGCTCCGTTGGGGCCGAGGATCGCCGTGACCGTGCCAGGCTCGACGGTGAGGTTGAGCCCGTTGACGGCGGTGACAGATCCGTACTTCATGACGAGGTCCCTGACCTCGACAGCGGGCACCTCTCTCACTGGCTCAGACACCCGCTCAGTGTAGGTGTGGGGGTTCTAGGCTGTTGGCATGGACCTACCCGTCATGCCGCCGGTGCAACCCATGCTCGCGAAGTCCGTGAAAGGGGTGCCCGCTCAGGACTCGGTCGATGGCGGGCTGTCTTATGAGCCGAAGTGGGATGGGTTCAGATGCATCGTGTTCCGCGACGGCGACGAGGTCGTACTGGCGAGCCGCTCGACCAAGGAGCTGACTCGCTACTTCCCGGACGTTGTGGCGGCCGCCAAGGCTGAGCTGCCCGACCGCATCGTTCTCGACGGTGAGATATTCCTGGCGATCAACGGACGTCTCGAATTCGATGCGTTGTCCCAGCGAATCCACCCCGCTGATTCCCGCGTGCAGATGCTGGCCACTGAGACGCCGGCGTCTTTCGTGGCATTCGACCTGCTGGCGATTGGCGACGAATCGTTGATGGACCAGCCGTTTGCCGTACGACGCGCTCGCCTGGAGAAGGCGCTCGCCAAGTCGGGCGACCCGATCCACGTCACCCGCACCACGACGGACGCCGTAGAGGCCGAGCAGTGGTTCAACACGTTCGAAGGCGCGGGGCTCGACGGCATCGTCGCGAAGGCGCTCAGCAAGTCGTATGCGCCGAACGGGCGCACGATGCTCAAGATCAAGCACTCCCGAACTGCCGACGTGGTGGTCGCGGGCTACCGCCTGCACAAGACATCGACCGACGAACGTCCACTGCTCGGTTCACTGCTGCTCGGCTTGTATGCCGACAACGGCGACTTGCAGCACGTTGGGGTCGCGGCGTCGTTCACCGAAGCGCGACGAGCCGAGCTGATCGACGAATTGAAGCCGCTGATCGTCGACACAGCTGACCACCCGTGGGGGCAGTGGCAAGACGCCTCGGCACACGCGAGCTCCCGGTTGCCTGGCGGTCAGAGTCGCTGGACCGGTACGAAGGACCTCTCGTTCGTCACGCTCGACCCAACACGAGTCGCCGAAGTGGGCTACGAACACATGGAGGGCACGCGCTTCCGGCACACGGCTCAGTTCAAGCGTTGGAGGCCGGATCGGGAGCCGAAATCGTGCACCTACGAGCAGCTCGAAGAAGTCGCAAAATACAACCTCAAGGACGTTCTCTCGTAACCAAAAGTGTCAGTGTCGACGCCTAGATTCAAGGCATGGACGTCCTCGATGTGGCAGATCGGATTCAGCCCTATTCGGCCGAGGATTGGGGCTTCTGGCTCAGGTCTGTCGGCGAACGAACTGACGGCGTCTGGCTGGTGCTTTGGCGCCGTGGATCAGGTCGTCGAGTCATCTGCCATGACGACGCCCTGCTCGAGGCAGTCGCCGTTGGTTGGACCGATGGAGAGACTCGCCGGCTCGATGAAGACCGCTCGATGGTGTGGTTCGCACCGCGCTGCCCTGACGACATCTGGTCGTCAACCGACCAGGAGCGCGCGGATCGGCTCGACCGCGACGGCCGCATGACGTCAGCCGGACGTCGCGCAGTTGAACTTGCCAAAACCTCGGGTTGCTGGGCCGAGAGGTGACCATTCAGGCCTTCTTGTTGCGAGTGTCCTTGCTGGGTTGCACGCGCTTGGGTTCACCGGGCATCTTCGGATACTCCGGGGGATAGGGCATCTCGGTCGGATCAGAAGCCCACCACTCCAACAGTGTGTCCAGCGAGTGTTCGACATCGTCGATCTCCGCCCACGCGTCACCGTCGCCCGCGAGCTTGGCCGGGACGGTGTGCAGTGTGAATTCCTGCGGACCTGTCAGCCCTGCCAGTTCGTCCCACGACACGGGAGTGGAGACAGTGGCGCCAGGCGTCGGTCGCAGGCTGTACGCCGACGCGATCGTACGGTCGCGGCAGTTCTGGTTGAAGTCCACGAACACGTTGTCGCCGCGCTCTTCCTTCCACCACTTGGTGGTGACGCCATCCGTACGCTTCTCGAGCTCTCGCGCAAAGGCGATGGCGGCGTGCCGGACCTCTGTAAATGTCCACTTCGGCGCAACCCGGGCGTACACGTGGATGCCGCGCTTGCCACTGGTCTTCGCGAAGGCTCGGATGCCCGCCTCGGCGAACAGCTCACGTGCGACGTCGGCAATGCGCACGGCGTCAGCAAATGTCGCCTTGCCGAACGGGTCAAGGTCGATGCGCAGCTCGTCGGGCCGGTCGTTGTCCGTTCGACGCGTGGGCCACGGGTGAAACGTGATGGCACCCATGTGTGCGGCCCAGGCGGCGACCGCGATCTCGGTCATGCAGATCTCGTCGGCGGGCCGACCAGAGGGAAACAGAATGCGCGTGCTCTCGACGTACGGGGGAGCGCCTCGCATCATCCGCTTTTGATAGAACGCATCGCCGTGGCTGTCGGCGCGCGTCGACATGACCATGCCCTCGCGCACGCCTTTGGGCCAACGCTCCAGCGCAACCGGACGGTTCTGCAGGGCACGCATTAGTCCATCGGCGACGGCGACGTAGTACTCGGCAACCATCACCTTGGTCACTTCAGGCGAGAAGTCCGTGGCCTCGTAGATCACTCGCGTCGGGCTGGAAACCCGTACGGATCGCCCTCCAGCGTCGATTTCGACCGCATCAGATGCCATATGTTCACCTTAGAGGCGCCGACACGCTCCCGCCCCCGTGGAAAACGCGCGACGAACATGACTACGTTGAAGTCATGTTTGCTTCGCTCGGTCAATACGTAGCCCGCAACCCTTGGAAGATCATCCTCGCGTGGATCGTGGTCGCCGTCGTGGTCGTGATGACTGCGCCAAAGCTTTCCTCCACGACCGACGAAGCTGAGTTCTTGCCGGGTCACTATGAGTCGATCAAGGCGATCGATGTCCAGACCTCGGCCTTCCCGGACCGTACGGACATCGGCGCCATCATCGTGTTCGACCGCAAGGACGGCGAACCATTGACGGCCGCGGACTCCGCCGACATCGAGAAGATCGCTGCGACCCTGAGCAGTAAGAACATCCCTCAGTTCGGTGCGATCGTTGCCGCGCCACCGTCGGAGAACAAGCTCGTTCAGACTGCGATCGTCAGTCTCGGCAAGGACGCCGATCCGTTTGGGACCGCGATCCTCGACAGTGCCAAGGAGCTCCGCACAGACCTGAAGCCATTGGTCGCCGATACCGATCTCAAAGCTGGCACGACCGGATCGGTGCCGCAGAGCCTGGACCAACAGGAGTCCTCGGAGAGCGCACTGGTCATCGTCGGCATCGCCACGATCGGCCTGATCCTGATCCTGCTGCTATTGATCTTCCGCAGTCCGATCATCGCGTTTCTGCCGATTGCGGTGGTGGCTGTGGTCTCGCAGATCGCCACAGGTCTCATCGGCTTCGCGAATGACGCGTTCAACCTGAAGGCGGACTCCTCGATCCAAGTGATCCTGCTGGTCGTCCTCTATGGCATCGGCACCGACTACATCCTGTTCTTCCTGTTCCGCTATCGGGAGTTCCTGCGCAAGGGCCACGAGAGCAAGGAAGCCGTGGCACTCGCGGTCGAACGCGCCGGCGAGGCGATCACCTCCGCTGGTGGTGCCGTGATCGTGGCGTTCATGGCGCTGATCCTGTCGACGCTGAGCATCTTCCGCTCGATCGGTCCGGCGTTGGCGATAGCTGTCGCTGTCACGGTTCTCGCGTCGCTGACGCTCGTACCGGCGATCATTTCACTGCTTGGCACCAAGGTGTTCTGGCCGTCGAAGGCCTGGAAGGTCGAGCCCAAGGGCGCACGCTTCGGCGCAGTCGGCGATTCGCTGGGTCGCCACCCGCTTCGTTACGCGATTGCGTCTGGCCTGGTTCTCGCTGCGCTGGCGGTATTCGCCCTCGGCTTCAAGCCGACCTTCGATCTGGGAGACACAGGATCGTCCAGTACTGCTGAATCGTCGGTTGCGCTCAAGACCCTTGAGAAGGGTCTTCCACCCGGCGCGACTGATCCTTCGGCTGTCTTCCTGAAGAGCAAGGACGGATCACCGCTCGACGAGGCAGCGGTTGCCACCTATGGCACCGAACTGGCCAAGGCCAAAGGCATCGCCCAGGTTGCGCCGCCGACGTTCTCCGAGGACAAATCGACCGCCGTGTTCACGACGGTGCTCGACACCGACCCTGCGACAGACGCAGCCATGGCAAACATGAAGGACATCATTCGGCCAGCCGCACATGCCGCGGCTCCAGATGGCACCGAGGCGCTCGTGGGCGGTACGACATCAGTGTTTGTCGACCTACAGAGAGCCATGAACCGCGACTATTCGGTCGTGTTCCCGGTCGCAGCCGTGATCATCATGGTGATCCTCGCGCTGCTGCTTCGTAGCCTCGTGGCTCCCTGGTACCTCATGGCATCGGTAGGCCTCGGCTTCGGTGCCACGCTTGGCGCAGCGGTGCTCCTGTTCCAGAACATCCAGGGGCAGGACGGCTTGATCTTCATGCTGCCGATCTACATCTATTTGTTCGTCGTGGCACTCGGCACCGACTACAACATCCTGATGATTGCCCGATTGCGGGAGGAATCACGTCAGGGCAAGGGCTCTCGAGAGGCGGCGGCGCAAGCCGTACGCCACGCGGGCCCGACTGTGGCCGCAGCGGGAGTTATCCTGGCCGGCACCTTCGCCTCGCTCATGCTGGGCGGCAACTCGCTGCTCGTGTCGATGGGCTTCGCGATCTCGTTCGGCATCTTCGTGTCGGCCTTCGTCATGGCGATGTTCTTCACGCCAGCGCTGACCGCGCTCATCGGGCATGCCGCCTGGTGGCCTGGCCACGGCGACGAAACAGCGGAGGAGAAGGCTGCCCGTACTGGGTAAGGCTCACCTTCGTTGAAACGCCTTGGTGAATAAAGGCACACTTGTCTTGTGAAATACACCGGGCTGGACGAAGCGTCGTTGGTTGACGACGCTCCAACCCGTGAGCGCGTGGCCAACACGATCCTGGAGCACGGACCGTCTACGGCGGCAGATCTGGCTCATGAGCTGCATCTGACGCCCGCCGCGATCCGTCGGCACCTCGACCAGCTGTTGGCTGATGGTGTGCTGATGACACGCGAACAGCGTGTCATCGGACAGCGTGGCCGAGGCCGTCCGGCCAAGGTCTACGTGATCACCGATTCAGGTCGCGACCACTTCAAGCACTCGTACGACGAGCTTGCGGCTGGCGCCCTGCGCTTTCTCAAGGAGACCGGGGGAGACGACGCCGTCATGGCGTTTGCCCGTCACCGGTTGACCGAGAGCGAAGATCGCTACCGGCCGCTGCTGGCCAGCGCCAAGCCCGAGGATCGCGTCGAGGTGCTTGCCAAGGCTCTCAGCGAGGACGGCTACGCAGCGTCCGTCGGCAGCACGCCTGCCGGCACCCAGATGTGCCAGAACCACTGCCCGGTCGCCCATGTGGCCGAGGAGTTTCCCCAGATGTGTGAAGCCGAGACCGAGATGTTCGCTCGTCTCCTCGGCACACACGTACAACGACTTGCGACGATCGCCCACGGCGACGGCGTCTGTACTACCCACTTGCCCCATACAACCGCAGAGAGGTTGACCTCATGACGACCACGTCAGAGACCCCCAACGCCATCGAAGAGGCCAACCCAGGCCTCAAGGACGTTGGACGATACGAGTTCGGCTGGTCCGACAAGAACGATGTCGGCGCCACCTCCAAGCGTGGGCTGAGCGAAGACGTCGTACGCAACATCTCGGCGCTCAAGAACGAGCCCGAGTGGATGCTCGACCTCCGCCTGAAGGGCCTGAAGCTCTTCGGTCGCAAGCCCATGCCGACGTGGGGCTCCGACCTCAGCGGCATCGACTTCGACAACATCAAGTACTTCGTCCGGTCGACCGAGAAGGTCGCTGCGACCTGGGACGACCTGCCTGACGACATCAAGAACACGTACGACCGCCTGGGCATCCCCGAGGCAGAGAAGCAGCGCCTTGTGTCCGGTGTCGCGGCTCAGTACGAGTCCGAGGTCGTCTACCACTCGATCCGTGAGGATCTTGAGGAGCAGGGCGTCCTCTTCCTCGACACCGACACGGCTCTCAAGGAGCACCCCGAGCTGTTCAAGGAGTACTTCGCGACGATCATCCCGGTCGGCGACAACAAGTTCTCCGCGCTCAACTCCGCCGTGTGGTCCGGTGGCTCGTTCATCTACGTGCCCAAGGGCGTCCACGTCGACATCCCGCTGCAGGCCTACTTCCGCATCAACACGGAGAACATGGGTCAGTTCGAGCGCACGCTGATCATCGCGGATGAGGGCTCGTACGTTCACTACGTCGAGGGCTGCACCGCTCCGATCTACTCGAGCGACTCGCTGCACTCGGCCGTCGTAGAGATCGTCGTCAAGAAGGGCGCCCGCGTCCGCTACACAACGATCCAGAACTGGTCCAACAACGTCTACAACCTCGTCACCAAGCGCGCTGTCTGCGAAGAGGGCGCCACGATGGAGTGGGTTGACGGCAACATTGGCTCCAAGGTCACGATGAAGTACCCCGCGGTCTACCTCATGGGCGAGCACGCTCGTGGCGAGACGCTGTCGATCGCCTTCGCTGGCGAGGGTCAGCACCAGGACGCCGGCGCCAAGATGGTGCACGCAGCGCCCAACACGTCGAGCTCGATCCTGAGCAAGTCGGTTGCGCGTGGCGGCGGACGTACGTCCTACCGCGGCCTCCTGCAGGTCCTCGAAGGCGCTGAAGGCTCGGCCAGCACGGTCAAGTGCGACGCGCTCCTGGTCGACCAGATCAGTCGCTCGGACACCTACCCGTACGTCGACGTCCGCGAGGACGACGTGACTCTTGGCCACGAGGCCACTGTGTCCAAGCTCAGCGACGACCAGCTCTTCTACTTCATGTCACGTGGCATGGAGGAGGACGAGGCCATGGCGATGATCGTCCGTGGATTCGTTGAGCCCATCGCACGCGAGCTCCCCATGGAGTACGCGCTTGAGCTGAACCGTCTCATCGAACTTCAAATGGAGGGTGCAGTCGGTTGAGTATCGCCGAAGCCCTGGAGCTGTCTCCAGTCGAATCACATCTTCACCCGGTGGGGTCATTCGACCTCGCTGACCACGACGTGCCCACGGGCATGGAGGAGATCTGGCGGTTCACCCCGCTCAAGCGTCTCCGTGGTCTGCACCAGGACACCCCGCTCGACGGTGAAGACTTCAAGGTCGAGGTCGACGCTGCTGAGGGAGTGAGCGCCGTATCGGTGCCTGCTGCCGACTCGGCACGCGGTGTCTCCGGCTACGTCCCGGTTGACCGTGTCTCGGCACGCGCCTGGGATGCTGCGAAGTCCGTCTTCGAGGTCACGATCCCGGCCAACGCCGAGATTGCCGACCCGACCACGATCCGCCTGCACGGTGGTGGCCTGGAGAAGGCTGCTGCTGGTCACCTGCTCGTACGCGCTGGCGCGTTCAGCAAGGCCGTTGTCGTCGTCGACTACGACGGCTCCGCCACCTGGGCCGAGAACATTGAAGTCGTCCTCGAGGACGGCGCTCAGCTGACGTTCGTGACGGTCCAGGACTGGAACGACGACAGCGTTCACGTTGTCACCCAGCACGCTCGGGTTGGCCGTGACGCCTCGCTGCGCCACATTGGCGTCTCGCTCGGCGGTGACGTCGTACGCGCCAGCACCTCTGCCGACTACATCGGCACCGGCGGCAGTGTCGAGATGCTCGGCGTCTACTTCGCCGACGAGGGCCAGCACATTGAGCACCGCCTGTTCGTGGACCACACGGCACCGCGTACCAAGAGCAACGTCGAGTACAAGGGCGCGCTCCAGGGCAAGGATGCTCACACGGTCTGGATCGGCAATGTTCTGATCCGCAAGGAAGCCGAAGGCATCCTCACGTACGAGAGCAACGACAACCTCGTGCTGACCGACGGCGCGAAGGCCGACTCGGTGCCCAACCTCGAGATCGAGACCGGCGACATCGAAGGTGCGGGACACGCATCGACGACAGGCCGATTCGACGACGAGCACCTGTTCTACCTGCAGAGCCGTGGCATCCAAGAGGAAGAAGCACGTCGTCTCGTCGTGCACGGCTTCTTCAACGACATCATCCGCCGCATCGGCGTCCCGTCCCTCCAGGAGCGTCTCGTCGCTTCGATCGAAGAGGAGCTGGCCGCGCACGTAGGACGTCTGGCATGACCTATGTTCACGCAGCGCAGCTCGCAGACGTACCGAGCGGAGGTGTCCTCGCCGTCGAGATCGACGGTCAAGAGGTCGCCCTCGTACGGGACGGCGACGACGTCTATGCACTGCGTGACGAGTGCTCGCACGCATCCATCCCACTGTCAGAGGGAGACGTCGAGGGCTGCGAGATCGAATGCTGGTTGCACGGCTCGCGCTTCGATGTACGTACTGGCAAGCCCGTCAACCTTCCGGCCACAGAGGCCGTACCCACTTACCCCACTCAGATCGAGGGAGACGCCGTTCTGGTCGATCTCTCCGGCACGAACACAGCACAGGAGCTGAACGCACATGGCAACGCTTGAGATCAAGGACCTTCACGTCTCGGTCAACACCGAAGAAGGCGAAAAGGAGATCCTCAAAGGTGTCGATCTCACCGTCAAGTCCGGAGAGGTCCACGCAATCATGGGCCCCAACGGTTCGGGCAAGTCGACTCTTGCCTACTCGATCGCGGGTCACCCCAAGTACACCGTCACCAAGGGCAGCGTCACGCTCGATGGCGTCGACATCCTCTCGATGAAGGTCGATGAGCGCGCTCGCGCGGGTCTCTTCCTCGCGATGCAGTACCCCGTAGAGGTTCCCGGAGTCTCCGTCGCCAACTTCCTTCGTACGGCGAAGACTGCGATCGACGGCGAGGCTCCCAAGCTCCGCACGTGGATCAAGGACGTCAACGAGGCGCTCGAGCGGGTCACGCTCGACAAGGAGTTCGCTCAGCGCAACGTCAACGAGGGATTCTCCGGCGGCGAGAAGAAGCGCCACGAGATCGCTCAGCTCGAGCTGCTCAACCCGAAGTTCGCCGTCCTCGACGAGACCGACTCAGGCCTCGACATCGACGCGCTGAGGGTCGTCTCCGACGGAGTCAACCGTTACAGCTCGCAGGGCGACCGCGGCGTACTGCTGATCACGCACTACACGCGCATCCTGCAGTACATCAAGCCTGACTTCGTTCACGTTTTCGTCGCCGGCAAGGTTGCCGAGCAGGGTGGGCGCGAGCTCGCTGACCAGCTCGAGGCCAACGGCTACGACAAGTACGTCAAGGCGGCTGCTTCAGCGTGACCGTCGTCGAGAGCTCGACCTACGACATCGCCAGGATCAGGGCGGACTTCCCGATCCTGGAGCGTCGCCTGGCCGGCGACCTGCCGTTGGTCTATCTCGACAGCGCCAACTCGTCGCAGAAGCCCGAGAGCGTCATCCGCGCGATCGACGATCACTATCGGCTGCACAACGCCAACGTTGCGCGCGCGATGCACCAACTGGGTGCTGAGGCAAGCGCGGCGTTCGAGCTGGGTCGCGACAAGGTGGCAGCGTTCATCGGCGCACCGAGCCGTGACGAAGTCATCTTCACGAAGAACGCTTCAGAGGCACTCAACCTCGTTGCCCGCGTGCTGGGCGACTCCGGTCGCATCGGCCAGGACCATGAAATTGTCATCAGCGAGATGGAGCACCACTCCAACATCGTTCCGTGGCAGCAGCTGTCGCAGCGCACAGGTTCATCGCTGCGCTGGTTCGGCGTGACGGACGAGGGTCGCCTGGACCTGGACAACATCGATCAGCTCATCACCGAGCAGACCGCCGTTGTTTCGGTCACCTGGGTGTCCAACATGCTCGGCACGATCAACCCGCTCGATGTGATCATCGCCAAGGCGCATTCGGTTGGCGCACTCGTTGTAGTCGATGCCTCGCAGGCAGTGCCGCAGCTTCCGGTTGACGTCGCAGCCTTGGGCGCCGACTTCGTGGCGTTCACTGGTCACAAGATGGTCGGTCCGACCGGCATCGGTGTCCTCTGGGGTCGCTATGACCTCCTCGCCGAGCTCCCTCCGTTCCTCGGTGGTGGCGAGATGATCGAGACCGTGACGATGGCGTCCTCGACGTACGCTCCGCCGCCCGCTCGCTTCGAGGCCGGCACGCCGCCGATTGCTGAAGCGGTTGGCCTTGGCGCCGCTGCTGACTACCTGACGTCGATCGGCATGGAGAACGTCGCCGCACACGAGCAGGAGATCACCGCGTACGCACTCGGTGCGCTGCAGGAGATCGACGGGCTGAAGGTCGTTGGGCCCAAGACCGCGGAGCAGCGCGGGGGAGCGATCAGTTTCACGCTCGGTGAGATCCACCCGCACGACGTCTCACAGCTTCTGGACTCGAAGGGCGTTGCCGTACGCGCTGGTCACCACTGCGCCAAGCCGGCTCACCTGCGCTTCGGTGTGCAGTCCACAACTCGTGCATCGTTCTACCTCTACACAACGACGCAGGAAATTGATGCGCTGGTTGAGGCGTTGCACCATACGAAGAAGTACTTCTCATGACTGAGGCTATGAACGTCGATTCGCTGTACCAGGAGATCATCCTGGACCACTACAAGCACCCGCATGGCAAAGGACTCCGTGAGCCCTTTGAAGCCGAGGTGCACCACGTCAACCCCACGTGCGGCGACGAGATCACTCTGCGTGTGCACCTCGAGGGCGAGACCGTCGCCGACGTCTCGTACGACTCGGTCGGCTGCTCGATCAGCCAGGCGTCGGCCTCGGTGCTCAACGAACTGATCATCGGCAAGACCGTCACCGAAGGCATGGCCGTACTCGACACCTTCACCGAGCTCATGCAGGGCAAAGGCAAGGTCGAGCCGGACGAAGACGTTCTCGAAGACGGCATCGCCTTTGCCGGAGTCGCGCAGTTCCCGGCACGCGTGAAGTGCGCGCTGCTGTCATGGATGGCCTGGAAAGACGCCGTCGCCCAAGCTCTTGTCACAACCTCAACCCCGGGAGATCCCGCATGACTACCGACCACAGCGACCTGCCCGTCGTCGACACCCAGCCCACTGGCGGAACGACGACCGTCGAGGACGTACTTGAGGCGATGAAGGATGTCGTCGACCCGGAGCTCGGCATCAACGTCGTCGATCTCGGCCTCGTCTACGGTGCCGATGTCGACGAGCACTCCAACACAGTGCTGTCGATGACGCTGACTTCGGCGGCCTGCCCGCTGACTGACGTGATCGAGGACCAGACACGTGCTGCGCTTGACGGTCTCGTGAACGATTTCCGGATCGAATGGGTCTGGATGCCGCCGTGGGGCCCGGACAAGATCACCGACGACGGCCGCGAAATGCTCCGCGCCCTCGGCTTCAACATTGGTTGAGCCGAAGGCGCTCCGCGCCTGAGCGCGAAACCAGGTTGAGTGGAACGCGGCGCAGCCGCCAGGACTATCGAAACCACGTGGGTGGAGCTCTCAGCGTGAGCATCTCGGCGTACGTGGTTTCGATACGGTCCTCGTCCCTCGGACCTACTCAACCACCAAGTTGGTGCGTGTCGAGGGGCACACCCTCGAATGGTCAAGGAGTCACAGCAACGCCCGTAGAATGGATACGTGAATTCAGTTCAGCGGGAATGACGACGGCGCATGACGCCGCCCATTCGCACACCCTGATCCGAAAGTCTCACCATGCTCACCGTCTCCAATGTGGAGCTGCGCTTCGGCGCGCGTGTCCTGATGTCGGACGTCTCGTTCCGCGTCGACAAGGGCGACAAGATCGGCCTCGTCGGACGTAACGGCGCCGGCAAGACCACCCTCACCCGCATGCTGTCCGGCGATGGCCAGCCCGCCGAAGGCTCGATCACGTCGACCGGCAAGGTCGGCTACCTGCCGCAGGATCCCAAGTCAGGCGACCTCGAGACAACCGCACGTGATCGCATCCTCGGCGCTCGCGGTCTGGACACCGCGCTGATCGCCATGCGCAAGGCCGAGCTCGACATGGGCTCGCCCGACCCCGAGATCGCCGAGAAGGCCATGAAGGCCTACACGCGCGCTGACACGGCGTTCGGGGCTGGCGGCGGCTACGCAGCCGAGTCGGAAGCCGCGACGATCGCCCACAACCTCGGGTTGCCTGATCGTGTTCTCGAGCAGCCGCTGTCGACCCTCTCGGGTGGACAGCGTCGACGTATCGAGCTGGCGCGCATCTTGTTCTCCGATGCAGACACCCTGCTCCTCGATGAGCCCACCAACCACCTGGACGCCGACTCCGTCGTCTGGTTGCGCGGATTCCTCAAGACCTTCAGCGGCGGCATCGTGGTCATTAGCCACGACGTCGACCTGATCGAGGAGACCGTCAACAAGGTCCTCTACCTCGACGCCAACCGCGCCACGATCGACATCTACAACATGGGTTGGAAGTCGTACGTCAAGCAGCGCGAGGCAGACGAGCACCGCCGCAAACGTGAGCGGGCCATCGCGGTCAAGAAGGCTGGCGAGCTGACCAGTCAGGCCAACAAGTTCCGCGCCAAGGCGTCAAAGGCTGCGACGGCACAGCAGATGCTCCGTCGCGCTGAGCAGATGGTCGCTGGACTCGAGACCGAGCGCGCCCACGACAAGGTCGCGAACATCAAGTTCCCGAAGCCAGCACCGTGCGGCAAGACACCACTCATGGCGGAGGGTCTCTCGAAGTCGTACGGCTCGCTCGAGATCTTCACCGATGTTGATCTGGCGATCGACAAGGGCAGCCGTGTCGTCATCCTTGGACTCAACGGTGCAGGCAAGACGACGTTGTTGCGCATGCTGGCGGGCACGCTCGAGGCCGACACCGGCGAGATCATGCCGGGTCATGGCCTCAAGATCGGCTACTTCGCCCAGGAGCACGAGACTCTCGACACCTCTCGCACCGTCCTCGAGAACATGCAGTCAGCCGCACCCCAGCTGACTGACACCGAGGCACGCAGCGTCCTGGGTTCATTCCTCTTCAGTGGTGACGACACCTCGAAGCCGGCAGCCGTGCTGTCCGGTGGCGAGAAGACGCGTCTCGCGCTGGCAAGCCTGATCGTCTCAAGCGCCAACGTCCTGTTGCTCGATGAGCCGACCAACAACCTGGATCCGGCGTCACGTGAAGAGGTGCTGCGCGCCATTCGTACGTACGAGGGCGCCATTGTGCTTGTCTCGCACGACGAGGGCGCTGTGATGGCTCTCGAGCCCGACCGCGTGCTGCTGCTGCCTGACGGCGACGAGGACCTGTGGTCCGACGACTACGCCGATCTCGTCAGCTTGGCGTAGCGAACCCGTCGATGCGTGTCGGGTTGCGACGTTCCTTGGCCTCGGCCCAGGCAAACCAGAAGTAGCCGACCGTCGCGAGCAGTGCGAAGAACCACCACTGCAGCGCGTAGAAGAAATGCGGGCCCTGTCCGAGTTCCGGTTTGGGCTCAAGTTCCAGCGCTTGTGTCGCCTTGGGATCCTGCGTGCGCAGGTTGAGGTAGCCGTTGCTGAGCTCGTACGGCACTGACTTCGCCATACCGATGCTGGAGATGGCTCGTACCTGACCATCGACCGGTTCTGTTGCTTGGCCGCCGGCGCCGTTGTTCTGGCGCATCCAGCCCATCACCGTGACCGTCCCAGTCGGTGGCGCGGGTACGTCGGGGTTTGCGACGGTGTTGTCGGTCTCTATCCAGCCGCGATCGACCAGAACTGCGCTGTCGTCGGCAAGCACCAGAGGAGTGACAACGTCGACTCCGGGTGCCCCATCGCGGGTCGTGAACTTCACAGTGACTTGATGGTCAAGGTCGTATGTTCCGGTGGCTGTGACCCGCGTCCACTCCGTCGAGTCATCGACCTTGAAGCCCGGAGGAAGCTCAATCGGCGCAGCTTTGAAGTGCGCGGAGATGACCTTGTTCTGGGCGAGGCGGTGATCAAGACGATCGAACTGCCACAAACCGAGACGTACGCAGATCGCCGAGAGTAGGACGACGAATAGTGCGAAGCCGATCCAGCGACTGCTCAGCAGGAAGCGGAACACACCACGACGGTAGTTGAGCCGCCCCAACTCACCGCCGCTGGGTCACGGCTGAATCGCGACGTTCTCTTTCCAGAACCCACGAGCGTCGAGGAATTTGCGCAGTGTCTGGGAATGCTCGTCACAGGCAAGCCATATCTTGCGGCGGTCAGGCGTATGGAGCTTGGGGTTGTTCCACAGCACTTGGTATGTCGCATCGGCACCGCAACCTTTGGCCGAGCAGACCAGATCTTCAGTCATCGAGCTGAGTGGGCCTTGGGGCTTCGATTGCATTCTCAGGGCCGAACACGGATGGTCCGGCACCGCGCTTGCGTACACCAGCGTTGGCCAGGATCACGGATGTGTAGGGCAACAGCAGCGCACCGGCGAGCAAAACCCAACGGAGCCAGCCGTCAGCGATGATCGCACCGATGAAGCAGGCCGTACGGATGCCCATGGAGATCGCGTAGCGCTTCTCGCGTGCGCCGATGTCGTCGCTGTGCGAAGTGGCTGCGGACGTGATCGAGTAGACCTGCTGCTTGCGAGGCTCGACTGGTTCACGTGTCACACCTCCAGAGTACGTCGCGGCGCGAACGTGCATGATGTCCGTATGAGCAACCGCACCTATCGCATCAGTGAAATCGTCGGCACGTCCACCGAAGGCGTCAGCGAGGCTGTCGACAACGGGATCAAGCGGGCAGGCACCACGCTGCGCCATCTCGACTGGTTCGAGGTCACCAACATCCGTGGACAGATCACCGACACCGAGGTCTCGCACTACCAAGTGACGATGAAGATCGGCTTCCGCCTCGAAGACGACGAGTAACTAGTCGGCTGCGTCCGCGGCTTCCACTTCCTCGCGCGTGATGCCGAGGAGGTAGACGATCGCATCGAGGTACGGCACGTTGACCGACGTACGTGCCTGGTCACGTACGACCGGCTTGGCGTTGAACGCAATGCCAAGTCCTGACGCCGCAAGCATGTCCAGATCGTTCGCACCGTCACCAATCGCGACTGTGTTGCGGACCGGGATGCGGGCCTCGTCAGCAAACCGGCGCAATGCCTCGGCCTTGCCTGCGCGATCGACGACGTCGCCGAGGATGCGGCCCGTGAGCTTCCCGTCGACGACCTCGAGCTCGTTCGCTGCGAAATAGTCGACGCCAAGTTCCTCGGCGATCCGCTCGATGATCTGCGTGAAACCACCGCTGACGAGGGCGAATCGGTAGCCGAGTCGCTTGAGCGTACGGATCATGGTGCGTGCACCCGGTGCGTAGACGAGGGCGTCATAGACCTCGCCGAGCGCAGCCTCATCGACGCCTTCGAGCAGCTTGACCCGTGCCGTGAGCGATTCGCGGAAGTCGATCTCGCCATTCATCGCCGATTCGGTGATCGCGGCGACCTCAGCCTCGAACCCAGCGTGAGCGGCGATCATCTCGATCACTTCGCCCTGGATCAGGGTCGAGTCGACGTCCATCACGACCAGACGCTGTGCGTGGCGCTGGATGCCGTTTTCCTGCACAGCGATGTCGACGCCCTGCTCGAATGCGACGGCGGCGAGGTGGGCCTGCAGTTCGTCGGGGTCCGCTCCCGAGACCTCCATACGAATTGCCGTCACGGGGTAGCGCGCCATACGGACGATGCGGTCGATGTTGCCGCCGTCGTCCTTGATCTGCGCCGCAAGCGCGGCCATCGCTGCGGGCTTGAGCGGTGCGCCAAGAATGACGACCTGCGCACGACCCACGCGACGAGGGCGGTTGTCACCGGTGCCGTACTCGACCGACACGTCGAGTCCGAAGGCGTCACCGACGGCGTGAACCGTGGTTTCGAGACCTTCGCGGTCGTCCGGAATCGTCAGGAGGGCACTGAGAATCAGGCGACCTCGTACGACGAGCTGCTCGATGTCGATGACCTCGACAGCGAACGCGGAGAGGTCTTCAAACAGGCGCGTCGTCACACCGCTCTGGTCTGCACCGATGAGGGTGACCAGAACGGTCGGATCTGTCAGGTGGAGTGCTGGAACATGCTCGGTCATCGAGACCGAGGCTATCGCTCGTAGCCCCGGTGCTCGCGATAGGTTGACTGCACGGCGATCCATGGCGACCAGGAGTGTGCATGCCGGCTGCGTTCGAGCTGTCGAAGGTGACTGTGACGCGCCCGGGCAAGACTCTCCTCGACAAGGTCAGCTGGACCGTCAACGAAGGTGAGCGCTGGGTCATTCTCGGCCCGAACGGCGCAGGCAAGACGACGCTCATGCAGGTCGTCGGCACGACGCTTCACCCAACCTCGGGCAAGGTGCGAGTCCTCGGCCAGAAGCTCGGCCGGGTCGACGTGTTTGAGCTGCGTACGCGCATCGGTCACACCAGCACGACAGTCGCTGACCAGATTCCGCCCGTCGAATCGGTCCGCAACGTCGTGCTCTCGGCCGCGCACGCCGTCACAGGCCGCTGGAACGAGAAGTACGACGAGATCGACATCCGGCGAGCCATACAGATCATGGGGGAGTTGGGTATCTCGGCTCTCGCCACCAGAACGTTCGGCACGCTGTCAGAGGGCGAGAAGAAGCGCGTACTGATCGCCCGCGCGCTGATGACTGACCCCGAGTTGCTGTTGCTCGATGAGCCTGCCGCTGGTCTCGATCTCGGTGCACGTGAAGACCTGATCGCCAGCCTCGAAGTGCTGTCCGTGGCGGAGGATGCTCCTGTCCTCGTGATGGTGTCCCACCACGTCGAGGAGATCCCTGTCGGCTTCACCCACGTTCTGATGCTGCGTGACGGATTGGTCGTGGCTCAGGGGCCAATTGCTTCGACCCTCACGGCTGAGGCACTGGGGAGTACGTTCGGACTACGACTCGAGCTTCAAAATGATGCTGGACGCTACACAGCGCGTCGGGCAGCATACGGACATCGAGCGGACCGCGGAGGAGACACATCATGATCGACTGGATCAGGGACCATGCCGCAGCATCGTGGATCGGAGTGGCCGTTGTCCTGGCGCTCGTCGAGATGATGAGCCTTGATCTCGTGTTGTTGATGTTCGCACTGGGTGCGCTCGCTGCCGCTGTCGCGGCGGGGCTAGGAGCTCCACTCTGGGCAGCCATTTTGGTGTTTGCCCTCGTATCCCTCGGCCTGCTCTTCTTCGTACGCCCGCCAATGGTGGCCCGGCTTCACGCTGGTCCCACGCTGACCACGGGACACGAGTCACTCGTCGGCAAGACGGCCGTCGTAGCGGAGCCTGTCGACAAGCACGGCGGACGGGTGAAGCTGTCCGGAGAGATCTGGTCAGCACGCGCTGATTCTGAGAGCGACTCGTACGAGACCGGTACCGAAGTCCAAGTCACCCGGATCGACGGCGCAACTGCCGTCGTGACAACCAAGGAGTCCTGATGTCTGCAGCACTAGCTGTCCTCGTCGCCCTCGCCGTCCTGGCGATCGCGGTCGTCTCCATGACGGTCAAGATCGTTCCTCAGGCGCGCGCCGGCATCGTCGAGCGGTTCGGCAAGTACCGCACGACCCTTCCCGCGGGCCTCAACATCGTGATGCCGTTCGTCGACAAGGTGCGCTACATGATCGACCTGCGCGAGCAGGTTGTGTCGTTCCCACCGCAGCCGGTCATCACCGAGGACAACCTCGTGGTCTCGATCGACACGGTCATCTACTTCCAGGTCACCGACCCGGTCGCCGCAACGTACGAGATCGCCAACTACATCCAGGCCATTGAGCAGCTCACGATGACCACGCTCCGCAACATCACGGGTGGCATGACGCTCGAGCACGCGCTGACCAGCCGTGACCAGATCAACGCAGGCCTGCGCGGCGAGCTCGACAGCGCGACCGGCAAATGGGGCATTCGCGTCAACCGCGTTGAGCTCAAGGGCATCGACCCACCGCCCACGATCATCGACGCCATGGAGAAGCAGATGCGCGCCGAGCGTGACAAGCGCGCCATGATTCTCACCGCCGAGGGTGACCGCCAGTCCGCGATTCTGATGGCCGAGGGTCAGAAGCAGTCCGCGATCCTGACGGCTGAGGGCAACCGGCAGGCAGCGATCCTGACGGCTCAGGCAGACCGTCAGGCGCAGATCCTGCGCGCTCAGGGTGAGGCACAGGCCATCCAGACCGTCTTCCAGGCAATTCACGACGGCAACCCAGACCAGAAACTGCTGTCGTACCAGTACCTCCAGATGCTGCCGAAGATCGCCGAAGGCGACAACGCGACGACTTGGATCATCCCGGCAGAGCTGACGAAGGCGCTGGGCACGCTCGGCGGCACGTTCGGCAAGATTCCGGTCGATGGCGGCGGCAACAAGACGCGCATCGACTTTGACGCGCCGATCGTCGACGACGCTCCCGTTGAGGGTGCGACGGCTGAGGCAGTCCAGCAGGCACTCGACGCGGCCAAGGCGGCCGAGAGTGCAGCTCCGGTTGCACCGGCCACACCGGTTGCTGAAACCCCGCCTGAGGCCCCACCAGCGGCGCCGAAGAAGTAGCCCGGCGACAATACGACGGTGACTTCGCTGGAACGACTGCGCTTTTGGGGTCCCATCGCGGCAATGCTGTGTGTGGTGGGCTTGATCATTGGCGTCGCCGTGTCGTTCGCCACGGCTGATCCTGAGGTCTTTGAGGACTTCCTGCCGACGGCAGGACCCGAGGATCCAGCTCCGCTTGTCACGTCGGAGCCCGGTCGCGCTGACTCCGAGTGGGTTCTCACGGTGTCAGTCCGTGCCGGCATCCCGGCAATCGCGCTGCAGGCGTACGGCGACGCCACCCTTCAGATCGAGCAAGAGCAGCCCAACTGCAATCTCGGCTGGACCACCATCGCCGCCATTGGCTACATCGAGACGGCTCACGGCACGCACGACGGTGCACAACTGCTGGCCGATGGGCGTACATCGCAGCGGATTCTTGGCCCGGCGCTCAACGGCACCAACGGAACCGACAAGGTTCCCGCCACCGCCGAGACGACGGAGTGGCATGGAGATCCGAAGTGGGATCACGCCGTCGGCCCCATGCAGTTCATCCCGTCGTCGTGGCACACCTGGGGCGCCGATGGCGACGGGGATGGCATCGCTGATCCCAACGACATCGACGATGCTGCACTGACGACGGCGCGCTACCTGTGCGCATCGGGTGCAGACCTGCGAACTCCCGGTGGTTGGTCGCGCGCGGTCTTCTCCTACAACCACTCCGACGACTACGTGCGCAGCATTCTGACTACGGCCAACGCGTACGCCACTCGCGCCGCTGGCTGAGTCAGTGCTGGAACGTGCCGTGGATGATGGCGCGTCCGAGAGTCTTGAACGCCAGGTTGAACCCGACGACGGCGGGGGAGACATTGCCGTTGACGCCGAGGGTTTCCTCGCCAACAGCGTGAACGACGAAGTAGTAGCGGTGGACTTGATCACCCTCCGGGGGAGCAGCGCCCATGAAGTTCTTGCCGCCACCGTCATTCCGTACGTGGAACGCTGCGCCCGGAAGCGAGTCATCCGATGCGCCGGCGCCGGCTGCAAGCTCGGTGACGTCGGCCGGGATGTCGACGGCGACCCAGTGCCAGAATCCCGACACGATCGGTGCGTCAGGATCAAAGCAGGTGACGACATACGACTTAGTGCCCTCGGGAGCGCCGCTCCATGAGAGCTGAGGCGACGTGTCACCGAACTTGTTCACCTGGTCGTCCTTGAGCGGTTGACCGTCGGTGATGTCTGAGCTGGACACGCTGAATGCCGCAGCGGCCGGGAGTAGTGGGTAGGGATCGGGAGTGATGGGTCGATCAAGGCTCATGCTCGTTAGGCTAGCCCGGTGGCCGAGATCGTACGACTGGACGATCTGGACGATCCACGTCTCCGCGACTACGTCGACCTTCGCGATGTCCAGCTTCGACTGCAGTTGGAGTCCGAGCGCGGCCTGTTCCTCGCTGAGGGCGAGAAGGTCGTCCGGCGAGCGATCGAATCTGGTCATCACGCCCGGTCGTTCCTCATGTCTCCGAAGTGGATCGATGCACTCGAAGACGTCCTCGACCAGACGAAAGCGCCGTGCTTTGTCCTCGATGACGTGTCGATCGAGAAGTTGACTGGCTTCCACGTCCATCGCGGTGCCCTCGCTGCATTGGAGCGCCCCGAGCTCCCTGCACCCCAAGACGTACTGGCCAAGGCCCGTCGGGTTGTCGTGGTCGAGGACCTGGCCGACCACACCAACGTCGGTGCGATCTTCCGCAGCGTGGCTGCACTCGGCTTCGACGCCGTCCTGCTGTCGCCTCGATGTGCCGATCCGCTCTACCGACGAGCCATCAAGGTCTCAATGGGCTCAGTGTTCTGGCTGCCGTACGCACGCGTCGACGACTGGTACGGCGCCCCCGACCTCCTGCGCGAAGCTGGCTTCACGACGTACGCCATGACACTCGCGGATGACTCCGTGCCGCTGGATTCGGTGCCACACGACGTCGAACGGCTCGCGTTGATCGTCGGATCCGAGGGTCACGGTCTCAGCACCCGATGGGAGCAAGCCGCTGATCATCGGGTGACGATCCCGATGTCGGCTGACATCGACTCACTCAACGTGGCGTCATCCGTGGCAGTTGCCTGCTGGGAGCTGCGTGAGCGCTAGCGCTCAATCACTGCTTCATCGACCAGGATCGTGACCGGCCAGTCGTCGGGGTAGTTCTCAGCCAGCTCGTTGTGCTGCTTGTGCAGCTTCTTCCGTGCACGATCCGGCACTCGGTCACCAAACACCGTGCCGAACAGGTGGTCGGTCTCGTGCTGCAGGCAGCGAGCCAACAGACCCGTACCGATGAACTCGACTGGTGCTCCGTGCTCGTCGACGCCGGTGACTCGTGCCTGGTCGGGGCGAGCGCAGGACGTGAACGCGCCAGGCAGCGATAGACAGCCCTCGTCCTCGTCTTCAAGATTGCGGTCTTTGCCCTCCGGGAGCATCAAGACCGGATTGCAGACCACGCCGGTGACCGACGCGTGTTCATCGTCCGGGCAGTCGAACACGAACACCTTGAGGTCGACGCCGACCTGGTTGGCAGCAAGACCAACGCCCCTGGCCGCGCGCATCGTCGCCACCATGTCCTTGACCAGTACGGCGAGCTCCTCGTCGAATACGGTCACCTCGGCAAGCTCGCGGTGCATGACAGGTGTGCCCCATCGGGTGATGGGCCGCACGCTGCCGCCGTCGGGCAGAGGTCGAGATTGAGACATGCGCACAAGGTTATCGACAGGGTTCGGTGGCTGCTTGCTGGTCCGGCAATGTGAGTTCGGATACCATGGGTATGCGAAGGTGCAACTCGCAGTTACAGTTTGACTCAGGTGGACAACAGACCGTGTCCAACCATCTCGCTCAAGGAGTACCCGTGGCTAATCGCAGAGATCCCATGGGCATCGGCCTCGCCGTGCTCAACCGGATCGCCAGCTCGCCGATCGTCGACAAGCTCAAGCTTCGTGCGTCGACCGAAAAGGCCGTCTATCGCGGCGCAAAGGGCGGTTTTCGGGTTGCCGGCGCAGCCGGCCGCACCTTCAAGCGCGTCAAGGGCTCAGGCAAGCCGACCCGTCTTTCCAAGACCGGCGACAGCGGCGTATTCGACCTGACTCCCACCGAAGACCAGCAAATGATCGTTGGCGTCATCAAGGAGTTCGCAGCCGAGGTGCTCCGCCCAGGCGCACTCGTCGCCGAGACCTCCAATGACACTCCCAAGGAAGTTCTCGCGCAGACCAGCGAGTTCGGCCTCACGCTGCTCAACATCCCTGAAGCCCTTGGTGGCCTCTCAGAGGACCGTTCAGCCGTCACAGGCGTACTTGTCGCTGAAGCCCTTGCAGAAGGCGATATGGGACAGGCAGTGGCTTGTCTCGCTCCGGCCGCCGTTGCCACAGCGATCTCGCTCTGGGGATCAGATGAGCAGCAGCAGACCTACCTCCCGGCATTCGCCGGAGACGACATCCCGACGTCGGCACTTGCCGTGTCGGAGCCTCGGGTTCTGTTCGATCCCTTCGAGCTTCAGACCAAGGCAGAACGGACCGCCAACGGCCTGCGCATCAACGGCGTGAAGTCAGCAGTCGTACGCGGCGCTGAAGCCGAGCTGTTCGTGGTCGCGGTCGACCTCGATGGATCCCCGACTCTCGTGCTGATCGAGTCCAGCACCAAGGGCGTCTCGATCGAGGCCGACCCGAGCATGGGCCTCCGCGCAGCGGGACTCAGCCGCCTGGTTCTCGAGGACGTCGACGTCGAAGCAGGAGCCGTCCTGGGTGACGGATCCGCTGACGACTACCGCGAGTGCATTCGCCTCTCGCGTCTCGCCTGGTCGGGCCTCGCGCTGGGCACCTCACGCGCAGTCCTCGACTACGTGTCCGACTATGTCAAGACTCGCGAAGCGTTTGGCGAGCCCATTTCTCACCGCCAGGCGGTCGCGTTCATGGTCGCTGACATCGCCATTGAACTCGAAGGCATGCGTCTCACCACCCTGAAGGCCGCATCGCGCGCCGAGCAGGGCATGGACTTCTCCCGTGAGGTTGCGCTGGCGCGGCGACTCACGGCTGAGTACGGCATGAAGATCGGCACCGATGGCGTACAGCTGCTCGGTGGACATGGCTTCGTCAAGGAGCACCCAGTCGAACGCTGGTATCGCGATCTGCGTGCTGTCGGCCTGATGGAAGGAGCAGTCCTCGTCTGAGGGCGGACCACACCATGATCAATCTCGAAACTCCTCGCAAATTCCGCGCATTCGTCCAGCAGGCCAATCAGGTCGCTGACAACTTCCTGCGCTCCAACTCCCGCAAGTACGACCTTGCCGAACACGCGTACCCCAAGGAGCTCGACCTCCTTGCCTCGCTGATCGACGGCATGGGCGACTCGGGCGAAGGCCAGGGTGCTGGTGCCGCAGGCGTACGCCGCGACGACACCGACAGCGACAAGGGCAAGATCAAGAACGGCGCCAACATGTCGTCGGTCCTCTCCGTCATCGAGATGTGCTGGGGCGACGTCGGCCTCCTGCTCTCGATGCCCCGTCAAGGCCTCGGCAACTCCGCGATCGCGTCGGTGGCCGACGACGAGCAGCTGGAGCGCTTCAAGGGCACTTGGGCCGCCATGGCCATCACCGAGCCGAGCTTTGGTTCGGACTCTGCCGCCATTACGACGACAGCGGTCAAGGACGGCGACGCCTACATCCTCAACGGCGAGAAGATCTTCGTCACGTCGGGGGAGCGGGCCGACTCTGTCGTCGTCTGGGCAACTCTCGACAAGAGCCTCGGACGTGCCGCGATCAAGTCGTTCCTCGTGCCGAAGAGCCTGCCGGGTATCCGGGTCGAGCGTCTCGAGCACAAGCTCGGCATTCGCTCGTCTGACACGGCAGTCATCGTGCTCGACAACTGCCGCGTACCGGCGGAGAACCTTCTGGGCAACCCGGAGATCGACACCAAGGGCGGCTTTGCAGGCGCCATGGCGACGTTCGACAACACGCGTCCGCTGGTGGCCGGTATGGCTGTTGGCTGTGCGCGTGCGGCCCTCGAGGACACTCGCAAGCTGCTCGAAGGCGCTGGCGTTGTCATCGACTACGACCGCCCAGTGCAGTCGCAGTCGTACGCCGCCGCAACGTTCATCTCGATGGAGGCTGACTACGAGGCAGCGCTGCTCCTGACACTCGAAGCGGCGTGGCTGGCGGACAACCGCAAGCCCAACTCGATGGAAGCGTCCATGGCGAAGGCCAAGGCGGGCCGTGCTGGTAACCAGATCACGCTGCGTTGCGTCGAGCTGGCCAGCACGCTCGGCTACAGCGAGAACGAACTCGTCGAGAAGTGGGCACGCGACTCCAAGATCCTCGACATCTTCGAAGGCACCCAGCAGATCCAGCAGCTCATCGTGGCTCGCCGTCTGCTCGGCCTGACATCGTCGGAGCTCCGCTAGCCTGCGGGCATGCCACTGATTCATCACCTCGCGCTTGAAGGCGCGTGGACCGAGGCCCGACGTGCCGGCACCTACACGGTGTCGACGTTGGGCCTCGACCTTTCTGACGTCGGGTTCATCCACTGCTCGCGTCCCGAGCAGGTCGATGACGTGTACGACCGCTACTACGCCGACTTCGCCGAACCCGTACTACTGCTCACGATCGACACCGACCTGCTGGTGTCTCCGTGGCAGTACGACGACGTACCGGGGCAGCCGTTGAGCTTCCCGCACATCTACGGTCCGCTCGACCTCGATGCCGTGGTGAAGGTAGAGCCGTTCAGACCGTCAGCATCGACTTGATCGCCGTGCGCTCGTCCATCGCCTGATAGGCCTGCGCGACCTGGTCGAGCGGGACGGTCAGGTCGAAGACCTTGCCCGGCAGGACGGTGCCGTTGAGGACGTCCGGGAGGATGTCGTCGATATAGGCGCGAACGGGAGCGACTCCGCCGGCAATACCAACGTTGCGACTGAACATCGCGGGGATGTTGAGCTGGACATCGTGCGGGACGCCGACATAGCCAACGCGGCCGCCAGGACGTACTGACTGGATCGCCTGCTTCATGCTGTCGGAAGTGCCCACGCACTCGAGTACGTAGTCAGCACCGATGCCATCGAAGATCTCGCGCACAGCCGCTGCGCCCTCCTTGCCGCGTTCGGCGACAACTTCGTCGGCCCCGAACTCGGTGGCCAGGCGCTGGCGGTCCTTATGACGTGACATCGCAATGACCTTGCCAGCGCCGAGGCGCTTGGCCGCGAGGATCGCGCTGAGGCCGACCGCGCCGTCGCCGACTACCGCAACCGTGCTGCCCGCAGTGACTCCCGCAGAGACTGCCGCGTGGTGACCAGTCGGGAACACGTCCGAGAGCGTCAGCAGATGCGGAATGAGCTCCTGGCTCGGCTGGGACGGGGTTGCCACGAGCGTGCCGTCAGCGACAGGTACGCGTACGACCTCGCCCTGCCCGCCATCGACGGGATGACCCTTGTGGTCGGCATATCCCCAGAACCCGCCCTGGACGCACGACGTATGGACTCCACGTACGCATAGCGCGCAGGTGTTGTCGGAGAACATGAACGGGGCGATGACGAAGTCACCAACCTTCACGGTCTGCACACTGGCGCCGACCTGCTCAACGATGCCGACGAACTCGTGGCCGATGCGCTGCGGTTCGTTGACTTCGTTGATGCCGCGATAGGGCCACAGATCAGAGCCGCAGACACAGGAAGCAACCACGCGGACAATGGCGTCACCGTCGTCGTGAAGTTGAGGATCGGAGACATCGTCGAGGCGGATGTCGCGGGCTGCATGGAGGATCGTTGCGCGCATCTGGCCATTGTTACAGCGCACCCATATGAAAGGATCGACGCATGACTGACAAGCCTGAAATTGACTTCATCGAGGGACCCGCGCCCACCGAACTGCAGATCACGGATCTCATCGAAGGTGACGGTGCTGAGGCCGTTCCCGGTGGCATGGTTGACGTCCACTACGTCGGCGTCGAGTTCGACTCCGGTGAGCAGTTCGACGCTTCCTGGGATCGTGGCCAGTCCGCGAACTTCCCGCTGCCGCAGCTGATCCAGGCTTGGCAGATCGGCATCCCGGGCATGAAGGTTGGCGGTCGCCGCCAGCTCGTGTGCCCGCCGGAGCTCGCATACGGCCCCGCAGGTGGCGGACACCGCCTCTCGGGCAAGACGCTCGTCTTCGTGATCGATCTGCTCGGCGTCTAAAGCGCGTCGACCAGCACAGTCACGCGTTTCACCGACACCGGGAACGCGGTTCGTAGGTCCTGAGCGAACAGGCTGACGCGCAGTTCCTCGAGTGCCCAACGGACGTGCTGGACATCTGGCGCGAGCCTGGCCCACACGGACAGATCGTCCGTACGTTCGTGGAACAGCGCTTCAAGCTCCTGTGTGGCAGCCAAGTCGGCTGACGTCTTGCCGGACGTCAGCCGACGACGTGCTGCCTCCAGATAGAGCGGCAACCGTCGAAGCTGGACAACTCCGGTGTCGCGAATGAAGCCCTTGTATATGAGCCACGAGAGCTGCACTCGTACGTCTTCGCCGGCTTCCGACTCGTCTATCTCAACCTCGCCGAGAGCCTTGAGGGCGGCGATCACGCTGTGGACGGCTCGTTCGGTCTCGTCGTAGACATCCGCCCGTATGACTTCGCGCAGTGCGTTGAATGACTCCTCGTCCCAGACGGGCCCTCCATGGCGGGGGATGAGCGACTCGATCGCAGCCAGCCAGCACTCCTCGATCACGGCCGCCGCGTCTGCGTACGGGCCTGTCGAGAGCAGCAGTTTGGAGTGCAAATCAAGCGATCGACCAATCTGGGGGACTGGGGCTGCCAGATGGAACGAGAGCAGCGTGGCCTGTCCTCGGACCATTGCTGCAGCCTGCTCAGCTTCGGAGTCGAGCACTCGAAGGCCGACAGACTTGCCCTCGTCGACGAGAGCGGGGTAGCCCGTGACCTGGCCGGCCGTGATCGAGCGATCGATGTCGCCCACCGTCCAGTCGAGCAGGCCGGCCCGCTCCTCCTGTCGAGCCGCTTTCGTAAGATCCGCACGTACGTAGCTCGAGAGCTCGGTTCGCAGATCGCCGAGATCCTTGCTGCGAGAGAGCTCCTTGCCGTTCTCGAGTACCCGGAACGTCACCCGCAGGTGTCCGGGCAGAGCAGCGAAGTCAAAGTCCTCAGGCTGAACGACAGTCCCGTTGAGTAGCCGCATCTGACGCGCGAGCTCGCTGCTGAGATCGCTGGCGCTGGCATCCATGGCCTCGACCAGCCGCGGAGCAAACTGTCCGGCCGGTACGAATTCGCGTCGCAGTCGCTTGGGCAGTGAGCGGATCAGTTCGGTGACGAGCTCAACCCGGTGACCAGGCACATGCCAGTCGAAGGCGCGGTCATCAACCGTCAGCAGTCGCTCGATCGGGAGGTCGACGGTGACACCGTCGGCCTCCATGCCGGGCTCAAACGCGTAGGAGAGCGGGAATGCCTCGCCGTCGGAGTGCCATTCGCGCGGGTACTCATCGTCGGCGCCGTCAGCGCCGTGGCTGAGCATCGCCGGATCGAAGGTCAGAAGATCCGGATGCTCGACGCGCGTCTTCTTCCACCAGGTGTCGAAGTGCCGGGTCGAAACGACGTCGGTGGGCACCCGTTGGTCGTAGAACGTGTAGAGCGTCTCGTCATCCACCCGGAGGTCACGTCGACGCAGCCGGTCTTCTAGCTCCTCGACCTGGCCCACCATTGCCTGGTTCTTCGCAAAGAAGCGGTGATGCGTACGCCACTCGCCCTGCACCAAGGCATGGCGGATGAACAGGTCGCGGGACACCACGGGGTCGACGCGTCCGTATTGGACGAGCCGGTCGACGATGATTGGGATGCCGTAGAGCAACACCTTCTCGCGAGCCATGACCGATCCACGCTTGGTCGACCAGTGCGGCTCGCTGTATGACCGGTTGACCAGGTGCTCGCCGGCTTCTTCGACCCACTCGGGCTGGATCTTGGCGGCGGTACGACCCCACAGCCGGCTGGTCTCAACCAGCTCGCCGACCATCGCCATACGTGGCGGCTTCTTCGCCAGACCGGAGCCCGGGAAGATCATGAACTTCGCCTGCCGCGCACCGAGGAACTCACGACCGTCCGGCTCGCGGAGTCCCACGTGCGACAGCAGACCGCTAAGCAGTGCCTGGTGAACGAGATCGGGATCGGCATTCGGACTTCCCGCCTTCATGCCCAGGTCCTTGGCGGTGCGTCGCAGCTGGGAGTGAACGTCCTGCCACTCGCGGATGCGCAAGTAGTGCAGGTACTCGTCACGGCACATACGACGGAACGCCGAGCTTGAGAGGTTGTCACGCTGCTCTCGGATGTACTTCCACAGCGTGAGCCACGACAGGAAGTCCGAATCTGGCTCCACGAAGCGCTTGTGCTTCTCGTCGGCAGCCTGTTGGTGCTCGAGCGGGCGTTCACGTGGGTCTTGGATCGACATGGCCGACACGATCACGAGCACGTCAGCCAGGCAGCCGAGCTTGTCGGCTGCGAGCAGCATGCGACCCAGTCGCGGATCGGTTGGCAGAGTCGACATCTTCCGGCCGACCTTGGTGAGACGTTCGGCATGCATCGCACCGAGTTCGTACAGAAGGTTCAGGCCGTCCGTGACGGCGCGCGAGTCCGGCGGATCGAGGAACGGGAAGTCTTTGATGGCACCGAGGTCGAGCGACGCCATCTGCAAGAGCACCGAAGCAAGGTTGGTCCGCTGAATCTCTGGATCGGTGAATTCGGGTCGGCCGTCGAAGTCCTCTTCCGAGTAGAGCCTGATGCAGATGCCGTCCGCGACACGACCGCAGCGACCGGATCGTTGTGCGGCACTGGCCTGAGAGATGGGCTCGATCGGCAGCCGCTGGACCTTGAGGCGCTGACTGAATCGGGAGATGCGAGCAAAGCCGGGATCGATGACATGTCGGATGCCCGGCACGGTCAGCGATGTCTCCGCGACGTTGGTCGCCAGGACGATACGGCGGCCGGGGTGTGAGCTGAAGATCTTCTGCTGGTCGGCAGCGGCGAGTCGACCGAACAGCGGCAGGATCTCGGTACGCGGGTATTTCTTGCCCAGCAGGTAGTCGGCGGCATCGCGGATCTCGCGCTCACCGGACATAAACACGAGGATGTCGCCGTCTCGGGGCAGCTCGGAGATGGCGGCAGCGATGGCATCAAGCTGATCGTCGGCGCCGGTCTCGGCGAGTGGCCTGTAGCGAACTTCGACGGGGTACGTACGACCACTGACCTCGATCACTGGTGCATTGAACATCGCCGCGAACCGGTCGACATCGATGGTCGCCGAGGTGATGACGACCTTCAGATCCGGACGCCGGGGGAGTAGCTGCTTGAGATAGCCGAGCAGGAAGTCGATCGACAGCGACCTCTCGTGCGCCTCATCGATGATGATCGTGTCGTAACGCTTGAGGCTGCGATCGGAATGCACCTCAGCTAGGAGCAGACCGTCAGTGACGAGCCGGATCGCTGTGCCGGCGGATGTCTTGTCGTCGAACCGCACGGCATAACCAACCTCCGCACCGAGCTCGACGTCGCATTCTTCGGCGATGCGCTTGGCAACGGCTCGAGCCGCAATCCGGCGCGGCTGAGTGTGGGCAATGCTGCGTTGTCCCAGCTCGTACGCGATCTTCGGCAGCTGGGTCGTCTTGCCGGAGCCGGTCTCGCCGGCAACCACGATGACCTGGTGGTCGCGCATGGCAGCCGCGATGTCGTCGTGACGAGCGGTGATCGGCAGCGCTTCGTCGTACCGAATCTTCACAGCCAGTCCACGTGTTCCTTGAGGACTGCGTATCCAACGAACACGACGACGTCGAGGATCGTGTGGGCAACGATCAGCGGCAGCACTCGCTTCGTGCGGGTGAACCAGTAGCCAAAGACCAGGCCCATGACGACGTTGCCCAGCGCCTGCCCGAAGCCCTGGTAGAGGTGATAGCTACCGCGGATCAAGGCACTCGTGACGATCGTCGCCCACATGCTCCAGCCGATCTGACGCAGCCGAGTCATGACGAATCCGACCACGACAACCTCTTCGAGGATCGCGTTCTGCAGGGCCGCCAGGATCAGGATCGGGATCGTCCACCAGTACTGGTCAACCGGCGCTGGGATGACCTCCGCCGTAACGCCGAGTTCGCGCCCGGCGGCGTACAGGCCGATACCGGGGAGTCCGATGGCGGCGGCAAGACCCATGCCCCACAGCACGTCGCGCCCCCGACGCGTACCGGTGATGCCGAGGCGACGCAGTGGCGATGGCTTGTCGGGATCGAGGCTCAGCAGGTAGAGCGCGAGTACGACAGGGACGAGCGCAAAGCCGATCCCCAGCACCTGCAGAGTGAAGTCGAGCCACTCACGGTCACTGCGCGACCCGTTGAGAGTCGCCGTTGAATTGCGTACGCCTTTTCCAGTCAGCTGGATGATGAGGCTCAGCAGGGCATAGACGGCCGACTGGCCGAGCGAGAGCCCTAGGACGATCCAGAGTTCAGCGCGGAACCGTGACGTGGTGGGCCGAGTCCCATCCACCGATCAGAGGTCGTTCGTGGCGAACGTGTCGCACGTATTGACGTTGCCGCTCTTGTAGCCCGTGAGGAACCACTTCTGACGCGACTCGCTTGAGCCATGTGTCCAGGACTCTTGGTTGATGTTGCCGCCGCCGAGAGTGCCCTGGATGTGGTCATCGCCGACCGCCGCAGCAGCAGACAGGGCCGATTTGATGTCGTCCTCTGTCAGCGGCTTCAGCAGCGTCACGCCGTTGTCGTCCTTGGTGTTGGCAGCGTGGTTGGCCCACACGCCAGCCATGCAGTCAGCCATCAGCTCAATACGTACGCCGCCGCTCAGCGGGCCGGACTTGCCGTCCTGACCCTTGGCGAGGATGCCGAGGATGTTCTCGACGTGGTGTCCGTACTCGTGTGCCACGACGTACTCCTGCGCGAGCGCGCCATCGTCGGCTCCGAATTTGGAGGTGAGCTCATCAAAGAAGGACGCGTCGATGTAGACCCTCTGGTCGGCCGGGCAGTAGAACGGCCCAGTCGCGCCGGAGGCGGTGCCACATGCGGACTGAGTCTGACCGGAGAAGATCACGGTCTTGGCCTCTTGGTACTGCCGCTGAACGTCGGCCGGCAGCGCGTCGGTCCAGTAAGCCTGGACGCTGTTCACGGTGCCGATGATACGGCAGACATCGTCGCGGTTGGCATCCGCGCCGGTCTTGCACTGATCGAATGTCGCGGTCGACTCTGTGCCTCCGCCAGTCACCTGGCCGGTGTCGAACGGGTTGGACGAACCAGTGAGGTTCTGTCCGAAGATAAGGCCGAGGATCAAGAGGATGATGCCGCCAGCACCGCCGCCAATCGCAGCTCCACTGCGCCCTCCGCCACCGCCGGTGACCTGACTTGTGTCCAGCGAGGCGCCTTCGTTGAAACTCATGGCTGAAAGTGTACGCAGCGCAACCCTCGATCGTCGCCGATAGTCTTCGGCGTGTGACGTCGCCAGAAAGCACCGCGAGCTTCCAGATGCCGGAGGGTTTGTCGGAGGGCGACGCGGTACGTCTCAAGGGTTTGCGCAAGATGCGTGCCCTGGCTCTGTCCCTTTTAGTCCTTGCCGCCGTCATCTACGTCTTCACTCGCAACGAGGACGGATTCGTCGGATATGTGAACGCCGGCGCCGAAGCCGCGATGGTCGGTGCGATCGCCGACTGGTTCGCCGTGACGGCGTTGTTCCGTCACCCGTTGGGTCTACCGATTCCACACACCGCGATCATTCCGAAGCGGAAGGAGTCGCTGGGGGAGAGCCTCCAGGAGTTCGTGGCTGACAACTTCCTACGCGAAGAAGTCATCCGCGAGCGCATCCAGTCGGCCGAAGTCAGTCGTCGCATCGGTGACTGGCTGGTGACGGGGGAGCACAGCCAACGTGTCGTCACTGAAGCATCGCGGATCCTTTCTGATGCGCTGTCGCACATCAAGGAGACCGATGTTGCGGCCATCATCGAAGAGGCGCTCATTCCCCGTATGAAGGAAGAGCACCTCAGCCCGGTAATAGGGCAGTTGCTCGAGGAGGTGCTGCGAGACGACGCGCATCGCGGGCTCGTGGATCTGGTGCTCGACGAGCTCGGCCGTTGGCTCCTGCACAACGACGACGAAGTCTCAGCCTTGATCGAGAACCGAGCGCCCGCGTGGACGCCCCAATGGCTCGACAAGCGCGTTGCCGGCTGGGTGCATGAGCAGGTCGTCGAATGGGTCGCCGAGATCAGCCGTACGCCCGGTCATCCGGCACGCGTAACGCTCGACCGCTGGCTCGTCCAGCTCGCGCACGACCTGCAGCACGATGAAGCGACCATGGAGCGCGCCGAGAACCTCAAGGAACGCATGCTGTCGCAGCCCAGGGTGATCGCCACATCGATCCAGCTGTGGGACGCCCTGCGCCGAGCGTTGATCGGTTCATTGGGAGACGAGAACGGGCTGCTCCGCCGTCGAGCTCGCGAGGAGGTCGACGCCTTTGGGCAGAAACTGATCGACGATCCCGACCTGAGTCGCCGTCTCGACGCGACCATCTCCGACATCGCGGCATACGCAGTCAACAACTACGGGCACGAAGTCGCGACGATCATCTCCGCGACCGTCAATCGATGGGACGGCAAGGAGACTGCTGAGCGCATCGAGCTCCATGTTGGACGCGATCTTCAGTTCATTCGGATCAACGGAACCGTGGTCGGTGGACTCGCCGGCGTCGTGATTCACGCAATTTCTACAATTCTCTGACCTACTTTTGGAGCTCAAAGTGTGGAAAAGATGTGCACAACTGGCGCCATCCTGTGGGTGACATACCGAGGTCTGTGGGCAACCCTGTGTATCGGGAAAAATACCCAAAAAACTTCTAGAAAAGGTATTGCGCACCCTTGGGCCAGGGCATACAAATGACCTACGCACTCCTTCGGGAGAGCAGGAAAGAATCAAAGTTTGAACCCATGGCCAGCGACGCAAGTCAAAGGCAGCAAGCCAGTGATGTGGCAGGCGGGTGATGATCGAGATTCCGGATAGTTCGAGAGCATCACACTCGTACAAGGCGAGGCCCCGGGAACTCATACTTCCCGGGGCCTCAACTAATTTGTGCAGCGCTATTCTGCCAAACTTCCACTTATGACGCACCCACCGGGCCTCGCCTTCTCCACCGTTCGTTGGATTGAGGGCTACGACATCGACGAGGTCAATGCGTTCATCATGAAGATCGAGCCCCTGGTCCTCGAACGCGCACCCGACCGTGACCTTGCTCAGCGGATCACCCGATCACGATTCACACCCGTACGGATTCGGCGCGGCTACGACATGGACGAAGTCGACGCCTACCTCGACAGGCTTCTGGACCTCGCCATCTACGGTCAGCGGTCGACCTAGACCGGATTCGGTTGTCCGCTGGAGGTTTGCTAAAGTTCAGTGCTGCACCGCGCTCCTGGGAGCGAATGTCCGGGTGGCGGAATGGTAGACGCGCTAGCTTGAGGTGCTAGTGCCCTGTAAGGGGCGTGGGGGTTCAAGTCCCCCCTCGGACACGCATGACCCTCACACTCTCGCCGGTGTGGGGGTTTTGTACTTCCCGTGGTCTGGACGCTGGTGTTCATGACCCTCACACGCTGTGTCGGAGTGGGGGTTTTGTACTTCTCACCAAGTCCGCCACGATGAACATCGCGTGCGCCGCACTGGGTGGCGACCTTTGAGAGTGAGAGTTCATGGGCACCAACCAGCGATCGCAGGTCGCCATGACCGACGAGGAAATCCTCGCCTTCCTCCCCACGCAGCGGACCGCGAGCCTCGTCACCCTCGGCGGCACAGGGCACCCGCACGCCGTTGCCATGTGGTTCGCGTTCATTGACGGCGTCATCTGGTTCGAGACAAAGGCCAAGGCCCAGAAGACGGTCAACCTTCTTCGCGATCCGCGAGCAACTGTCCTGATAGACGATGGACTGACGTACGACACTCTCCGCGGCGTCTCGCTCGAGGGCCGATGCGAGGTCATCGAAGATCCTGGAGCACTCTGGGCGGTCGGGGTGAACGTCTGGGAGCGATACACCGGGCCCTACACCGACGAAATGAAGCCGTTCGTCGAGATGATGCTCAACAAGCGGGTCGCGATTCGCTTCGATGTCGAGCGCACGCGTTCGTGGGATCACCGCAAGCTCGGCCTTGACCCCATTCCGCTCGGCGGGACCACCGCCTAGCGCGTGAGTGACAGTTTCGTACGCCTCGCTTCGGACGCGTGGCTACGATCCCTTCCATGGACGTGACGGGCGACGGACTGCCGTGGCCCTCATGGCAGCAAGCGGGGATTGCCTGCCTCGTGAGTGCGGTCATCTGGCTGCTGCTTCGCCGGGCGAAGCCAACCCGCGTTGGAACCGAGCTCCTGCCGGCGTTTTTCGAGTTCGGCTTGATCTCGGGCCTCTACACAATCTGGCGCCTCGCACGGCAGCTGCCGTTCACGCACGAGGCCGGCGCACTCGATCGCGCTCGCCAGATCGATGACCTGCAGCAGTTCCTGCACCTGCCCACTGAGATCTCGATGCAGCACTTCGTGATCGACCACGACTGGCTGGCTCGACTCACCAATGGCTACTACGCGACCCTTCACGTTCCGGGCCTTCTCCTGTTCCTGGTGTGGCTGTTCGTACGACACCGCGACAAGTTCCCGCACTGGCGCAACGGACTGGCACTGGTCACCTTGGGCTGCCTGATCATCCGATTCGTACGCGTCGCGCCACCCCGGTTCATCGAGGAGCTCGGCTTCGTCAATCTGTCGGACCGCTACGGGCTCGGCGTCTACGGGCCTGTGGGTCACGGGATCTCTGACCAGTTCGCAGCCATGCCGTCGATCCATGTTGGATGGGCAGCCGTCGTAGCCTGCGGCATCTTCATGTCGACGAAAAGCAAGTGGCGGTGGCTGTTCGTCCTGCACCTGCCGCTCACGATGTTCGTCGTCGCGGCGACGGGTCACCACTGGTGGCTGGACGGCGTTGTCGCGATCGTTCTGCTCTGGGGTGGCCTTCGGCTCGACACAGCGATACGTCGTCGACGTGCGGCCAAACGCGTACCTGCGCTGGTTCCGGCCGCCTGAAATTCGCTCGCGGTTTGGGAACAGGAACTGTCGGAGCCCGGTTATAGCGTCCAAGATGTTCTTGTTGGACCGCCTAGGAGCTCCTCATGTCTTCAGTCGAACAACCCGGCACCACACCTGATCCGAAGCGCTGGCTTGCGCTGTTCGTGATCATCATCGCCCAGCTGATGATTGTGCTCGATGCGTCGATCGTCAACATCGCCCTTCCTTCGGCTCAGGAAGACCTCGGCATCAGTGACGCCGACCGGCAATGGGTTGTGACGGCCTACACGCTGACGTTCGGCGGCTTCCTGCTGCTTGGCGGACGCATCGCCGACTACATGGGGCGCAAACGAACGTTCATCGTCGGCCTCCTCGGCTTTGCCGCCGCATCGGCTCTGGGTGGCATCGCATCGACCGCAGGGCTGCTCTACGCCGCGCGCGGCCTGCAAGGAACCTTCGCTGCGCTCATGGCCCCTGCTGCGCTCTCGCTGATATCCGTCACGTTCACGGAGACCACGGAGCGGGCCAAGGCGTTCGGCGCGTACGGAGCCGTGTCCGGTGGTGGAGCCGCAATTGGCCTGATCCTGGGCGGCTCGCTGACCGAATACGCCTCATGGCGCTGGTGCTTGGGCGTCAACGTTCCCATTGCCCTCGCCACGGCGGCTGCAGCGGTGCTCTACGTCAAGGAGAGCAAGGCTCACGGCAACACCAAGTACGACATTCCAGGCGCGATCCTGGTGACCCTCGGACTGGTGTCGCTCGTCTATGGCTTCACCGAGGCGGCCAAGCTCAAGTTCCCCGATACCCGAAGCACTGAGGTGCTCGGATGGACCGACTCGTCAACGCTCACCTTCCTAGGTGTTGGTGTCGTGCTGTTGATCGCCTTTGTGCTGTGGGAGCTCCGCACCTCGACTCCATTGCTGCCCATGAAGGTGGCCCTCGATCGCAATCGCGGCGGTTCCTACCTGGTGTTCCTGTTCATCGGTGCCGGCCTGTTCGCGATGTTCCTGTTCCTGACGTTCTACTTCCAGATCACGCTGGGCTACAGCCCCATCAAGGGTGGATTCGCGTTCCTGCCGTTCAGCATCGGCATCATCGGTACCGCCGGTGTGGTCGCCAATTTGCTGCCGAAGATCGGTCCCAAGCCGATCATGGTGGCCGGTCTGATCTCGGCCGTGATCGGCATGCTGATGCTGACCCAGATCGACCTCGACACCAACTACTGGACCTACGTCCTGCCGTCGCTGTTGTTCATGAGCATTGGCATGGCCTGCGTGTTCATCCCAGCGTCGAGCACTGCGCTGATCGGAGTCGGAGAGCACGACGCGGGTGTCGCGAGCGCCTTGCTCAACACCTCACAGCAGGTGGGTGGATCGCTAGGCGTAGCGCTGCTCAACACGCTCTACGCAGGAGCGGTGACCGGATTCCTCGCCGACAATCTCGCCCCGAACGCTGATCCGGCAAAGGTCACCGGCGACGCGCTGATCCACGGCTATCACGTGGCGTTCTTCTGGGGCTCGATGATGTTGGTGGTTGCGCTGGTGTTTGCAGTGGGATTCATCAACGCCAAGAAGGACGACATCCCCAACGAGTCCGGAGTTCCGGCACCGGCCTAAACGGGCAGGAGACGGGTGACGAACTTCGTCAGCTGGTCGACGTTGCACACCTCGTGCATCTCGACGATGTCGGCGTAGGTCGGTGCGATTGAGTCACCGAGTCCCCAGCGCATGGAGTGCTCGGGGTTGAGCCAGAACGTACGGCGAGCGCGCTGGCTGATCTCGTGGAGTGCCTCGAGATTGGGGTCCTGGTTGTTGTTGCGCGCGTCGCCGAGGATCAGCACTGCGGTGCGTGGACCGATCGCCGTCATGTGTTCGGCGTGGAAGTCGGCAAACGCCTCGCCGTAGTCGCTGCTGGTGTGCCACTTCGTGATCCGTGCTTCGCGACCGATACGTGCCGCGAGATCGTCTGAGTCTTCCTTCACCATGTCGGTGACTTCAGCCATGGCGTTGATGAACGCGAACACTCGGATCTTGCTGAACTGGCCGCTCATCGCCTGGACCAGGTGCATCGTGAACTGCGAGAACCCAGATACCGAGCCCGAAACGTCGCACAGAAGCACGAGCTCGGGACGAGCAGGATGCGGTTTGGCGACGACCGGGTGCATTGGTACGCCACCGGTGCCCATCGAGCGGCGCAGGGTCCGACGGATGTCGATACGCCCGCGGTGCGCCTTGCGTCGCCGTGCCGCCAATCGAGTTGCCAGCTTGCGGGCGAGCGGACGTACGGTTCGACCCAGCTCTTCTAGCTGCTGTCGGTTGGCGCTGAGGAAGTCGATCCGGTCGGAACCGACGCGTACGGCGTGCCGAGTCACCACATCGCGACCACGAAGCTCGGCGGTGCGACGACGGGCTTCGCTGGCAACCATTGCGCGGAACCGATCGATGTTCTGCCGCACCTCATCGCGCTCGAGTCGCTCGGTGAAGTCGCCGCCCTGTCCCAGGCCTTGACCGGGACCGCTGCCACCACCCATGCCGCGTTGGCCGATGGCCTGTACGAGCAACGTCTGAGGGCGGAGCCGTTCGAGTGTTTGGTACGCGGACCAGCCGCCGGTCGGTCCGTTCTCACCAACGCGACCAAGCAGGTCCACAGCGATCTCGGCGACTTGTTCGAGGGTCCGCAGATCGTTCTCTGCGAGCGCCATGGCGAGCAGATCCCGGAGGTCATCGATGTCGAAATCCTCATCCATCTCGCGCGCAGCCTGGGATGCTCCCACGCCGGCCGGGAAGTAGAGGTCGAAGGTCATGTCGAACACGTCGCGCTGACCCCCGCGACGCACGAGTGCAGATGCGAGACCCTCGCGCAGGAGCGATCGATCGCTCATACCGAGAACGTCGATGACTGCGGCGGCGTCGACCGTCTCGCTGGTGCCAGCCGGGATGCCCTTGCTCCGAAGCGCGCCAACGAACTCGACGAGCCTCCCGGCGAGGTCCTGGGCGACCGGCGTCTCGGTCATAACGCTCCGAGCACCTCGTCGAGGTTCAGCCGTTCAGTCGCCTTGTCGAGGTCGTCCTGGTGCTTGAGGATCACGCCGAGGCTCTCGCGTACGACATCGTCATCGAGGATGTCGGCACCGAGGGCGACCAGTGTCCGAGCCCAGTCAATCGACTCGGAGACCGATGGGGCCTTGCGCAACGGCATGGCGCGCAGGGCGTTGATGACGCGGATCAGGGAGTCACCGAGGGTGCTGTCGAGCTCAGGCACCTTGAGCCGGATGATCTGCTGCTCGAGCTCCGGATCAGGGAAATCGATGTGCAGGAACAGGCAGCGGCGACGCAGAGCCTCCGACAGCTCGCGAGTGGCGTTGGAGGTGAGTACGACGAATGGGCGATGCTCAGCCTTGATGGTTCCGAGCTCCGGAATGGTCACCTGGAATTCGCCGAGGACCTCGAGCAACAGTCCTTCGATCTCGACGTCGGCCTTGTCGGTCTCGTCGATCAGCAAAACGGTCGGGCCGTCGTTGCGGATTGCCGTCAGCAGCGGGCGGGGGAGCAGGAACTCTTCGCTGAAGATGTCGCTGCGCGCCTCATCCCAGGTCTCTTCACGACCGGCGGTGATGCGCAGAAGCTGTTTGGCGTGGTTCCACTCGTACAGTGCACGCGCCTCGTCGACGCCTTCGTAGCACTGCAGACGTACGAGATCGGCGCCGCAGGCATCAGCAACAGCGCGGGAAAGCTCGGTCTTGCCGACGCCGGCCGGGCCCTCGACAAGCAGCGGCTTGCCGAGCTCGCTCGCGAGGAAAACTGTCGTCGCAACAGCATCCGACGCCAGGTAGTCAGCAGCGGCCAACTTGGCCTTGACGTCGTCGATCGAGGTGAACGGCATGGTGCGCATGCCTACCATCGTGCCGTGGCCGAGATAGAGATTGTTCGCGAGGTACGCCTCAGCGCCGAAGAAGCGTGGCGCAGGGTCACTGACTGGCCTGCTCACGGACGATTCGTGCCGCTGACCAAGGTGACAAGGACTGCAGACGGATTCGTCGCCCGTACCGGCGTTGGACCGATCGGATTCGACGATCCGATGGATGTCGTGACATGGAACGAGCCGTCGTTCTGTCGATTGGAGAAGCGTGGTCGGATCGTCAAAGGATGGGCCGAGCTCTCGGTCGTCCCGAACGGCGAAGGAAGCCGAGTCACGTGGCGTGAGGAGATCAGGGTCACCGGAGTCCCGCGCATATTCGACTGGCTGGTCCGGAGATCGAGCGCAAGGTTGTTCAGCCGGGTGATGGACGGACTGCTCTCATGACGGACGGTCATAGCGACGTACGATCGGCTCATGGGGTACACACCGGAAACTGAAGTACTCGAGATCTGTCGAGACCTGATCAGGATCGACACCTCGAACTTCGGCGATGACTCCGGTCCGGGGGAGCGAAAGGCTGCCGAATACGTCGCCGCCTCCCTCGCTGAAGTGGGGATTGAGTCGGAGATCTTCGAGTCCGAATCCGGCCGCGCCAGCCTTGTCGCGCGCTGGGGCAATCAGGATTCGCCCAAGCCGGGTCTGCTGATTCACGGTCACCTCGATGTCGTACCGGCACAGGCTGACGACTGGTCGGTCGACCCGTTCGCTGCCGAGGTCGTAGACGGCTACTTGTTCGGCCGCGGTGCGGTCGACATGAAGGACTTCGACGCGATGCTGCTGTCGGTCGTTCGTGCGCGCCAACGCGCTGGCGCAATCCCCGACCGCCCCATCACCCTGGTGTTCACAGCCGACGAAGAGGCTGGGGGACTCCTCGGTGCGCACTGGCTCGTCGAAGAGCACCCTGGACTGTTCGAAGGCTGCACCGAGGCAATCGGCGAGGTGGGCGGATTCTCCACCGAGATCGGCGGCCAGCGCCTTTACCTGATCGAGTCCGGCGAAAAGGGCCTCGGCTGGATGCGTTTGCGCTCGCAAGGCACTGCCGGCCATGGCTCGATGCGCAACACCGACAACGCCATCACACACCTCGCCAGCGGCCTCCTCGCCCTCGGCGCTCACGAGTGGCCGGCAGAGCCCGGACCGTCGATGCAGCTCCTTCTGACCAAGGTTCGCGAGCTGACCGGCTCCGACGGCACGCCTGACGAGCTGATTGAGCACTTCGGCCCTGCCGTCCGGATGATCGGCGCCGGGATCCGCAACACAACCAACGCGACGATGCTGCAGGCGGGCTACAAGCACAACGTGATTCCTGGCGAAGCTGTCGCGTACGTTGACGGCCGCTACTTGCCCGGACACGCAGACACGTTCATCCCGACCGTCCAGGGGATTGTGGGTGACTCGATCACGGTCGAGTCCTACATCAACGAAGCCGCACTCGAGTACGCCTTCGAGGGCGATCTGGTCGATGCCATGACGGTCGCACTTCACAGCCAGGATCCCGAGGCGCACATTGCCCCGTTCCTGATGTCAGGAGGAACCGACGCCAAGGCCTGGCACAAGCTCGGCATCACGTCGTACGGGTTCACGCCGCTCCGCCTGCCTGGTGACCTCGACTTCACGGCGCTGTTTCATGGAGTCGACGAGCGGGTGCCAGTGGACGCGCTGGAGTTCGGCTCGAAGGTGTTCGACGAGTTCTTGAACTTGATCTAGAGCGTGCTGCGCATACGCATGATCTTGCGGCGCAGCACGATCGTGCGTTCGCCAGAGCCGTCTTTGCGCAACCGTTCGAGTTCCCAGCCGTGATACTCCGCCGCGTCTGTCAGCAGGCGACACACCGCTTGGCGTGACTGCGTGCGCGGGATTACCAGGTTCCAGAACTCGTACTCGATCATCTGTGCCCTTCCCATCAATCTGACTAGCGAGAGACTCCCGACACGTCGTCGAGTGCCTGAACGATTTCGGGTGGAAGGTCGAGCTCCTCAGAGGCGAGACTTTCCTGCAACTGCGCGGTCGTACGCGCGCCGACAATGGCCGAGGCAACGCCTGGACGGGCCAGCAGCCATGACAGTGAGACGTGCGCGACCGTGACGCCGAGACCCTCCGAGGCACGCGCCGCCGCCTCGACTACTGCTGACTTGGCGGGAGTCAGGTAGCGCGAGACGAAGTCGCCCCACCCTGGATCAGCAGCACGAGAGTCGGCAGGAATGCCAGCGCGGTACTTGCCCGTGAGTACGCCTCGTCCAAGTGGAGACCACGCGAGGACGCCCATGCCGTGATGCTCAGCCGCAGCGAACACCTCGGCCTCGGGTTCGCGGTGTAGCAGCGAGTACTCCATCTGGGTGCTGACGATCGGCAAGCCATCTGGCCGGCTCGCGAGCCACGTATGAGCCAGTGACGTCTGCCAGCCGGTGAAGTTAGAGATACCGACGTACGTGACCTTGCCGCTACGAACGACCTGCTCCAGCGTCGAGAGCGTCTCTTCGATCGGCGTGCGTTCGTCCCAGCGATGGATCTGCCAGAGGTCGAGATGGTCAGTGCCGAGCTGACGAAGTGACAGGTCAAGCTGTTCGAGCAACGTCTTGCGAGATGCGTCACGCTCGACCTCGCCATTGCGATGGACCAGTGCTGCCTTGCCAGCCAGCACGATGCGATCGCGTACGCCTGTCTTGGTCAGCAAGGTGCCGAGGAGTTCTTCGCAGTTGCCGTCGCCATAAATCGGTGCGGTATCAACGAGAGTGCCGCCGGCGTCGAGGAACGTCTTGAGCTGGTCCTCGGCCTCGTAGGCGTCGACCGCTGCACCCCACGACATCGTGCCAAGGGCGAGCCGCGAGACCTCGAGGCCCGAGCGACCAACGCGGCGATACTGCATGCACGCAACGCTAGTCCGGGAGCGCTTGAGTCGCCGGTAGGCTCGCACGGTGGACTTTCTCCGTGCCGTGGTTCTGGGTGTCATTCAGGGCCTGACCGAATTCCTTCCCATCTCCAGCAGCGCACACCTCGCGATCTTCCCGAAGTTCTTTGGCTGGGACGATCCGGGCGCGGCATACACGGCGGTGATCCAGATCGGCACCGAGCTGGCCGTCGTCCTCTACTTCTGGAAGGACATCTGGACCATCGGGTCAGGGTGGGTTCGCGGCGTGTTCTCGCACGTCGCCCGCGAAGCGCCGGAATGGCGGATGGGCTGGTTCATCATCATCGGCTCCATGCCGATCGTCGCCCTTGGCATCGCGCTCCAGGACCTGATTGATCGCGAGTTCCGCAACCTGTGGGTCATCGGCAGCACGTTGGTCGTGCTCGGAATTGTTCTCGGCATCGCTGAGCGCGTCGGGCGCAAGAGCCGCCCGATCGAAAACCTCACGATGCGCCACGCGATCCTGCTCGGCTTCGCCCAGGCTGGCGCGCTCGTGCCGGGTGTGTCTCGCTCGGGAGCCACCATCAGCATGGGGTTGTTCCTCGGCTACGAACGCGCCGCCGCGACTCGCTACGCATTCCTCCTGGCCATCCCAGCAGTGGTCGGAGCGGGCATCTTCAAGCTCAAGGACATCGGTGGCGAGAACGACTACGGCGTCGGCCCGACCATCGTCGGCACCGTTGTCTCGTTCGTGGTCGGCCTCGCGGTCATCCACTGGCTGCTGAAGTACGTGAGCACACGTTCGTACGCGCCGTTCGTCGCCTATCGCATCGCGCTAGGCGCGCTGGTACTCACACTCGTGGCGGCTGGCGTGATCGGCGCCAGCACCACCGTCAGCTAGAGCCAGCCGGAGCGCTTGAAGCGCCAGTAGATGTAGCTGCAGATTCCGGCGATGGCAACGATGACCATCGGGTAGCCGAAGGACCATTCGAGCTCTGGCATGTGAACGAAGTTCATGCCATAGATCCCTGCAATTGCGGTCGGTACGGCGAAGATCGTGGCGCCCGCGGTCAGCTTGCGCATGTCCTCGTTCTGCTGGACGCTCAGCTGCGCCAGGTGGGCGTTGAGCGCATTGTCGAGCAGCTTGTCGATCGACTCGATTGCTTCAGCAGCTCGTGCAAGATGGTCAGCAATATCGCGGAAGTACGGTCGCGCATCCTCAGGCATGGATGTTGTGGCGAAGCGCTCCACCGGATCTCGAAGCGGCATCACGGCCCGCCGGAACTCGAGGGTCTCGCGCTTGAGCCGGTAGATGCGGCTTGAGTCGTTGGAGAACTCGTTCGAGAAGACCGACGTCTCGACTTCCTCAACGTCCTTCTCGAGCTCGGCAGCGACATCTTCGTATCGGTCCACGATTGAGTCCACAACGGCGTGCAGAGCTGCCGTTGGGCCGTGGGAGAGCGGTTCGATCATCGTCTCCGCAGCCTTGCGAGCGTCCTTGAGATCCGGTCCACCGTGTCGCACGGTCAGCAAGAAGTTGGCGCCCATGAAGATGTTGACCTCATGTGTCGTGATGTCGTCGTCGCTGTAGGAGACGGTGCGCAGCGTCATGAAGATGTGATCGGGATAGCGCTCGACCTTGGGCCGCTGGTGCGCTTCAAGCGCATCCTCTACCGCAAGCGGGTGCAGCCCGAGCGTTCCCGCCACGCGTTCCAGCTCGTCAGTCCTGGGGTTGCCGACACCAATCCACAGGAAGTCGTCGTCACCAAGGCCGGCGATGGCGGCTTCCAGCGCGCCAGTGTCGTGCTCGGTCGATTCGCGGACACCGTCTCGGTAGACGGCGCAGTCAATGATCACGTCGTCATTCTGCACCGCCTACCTCAGTCCAGCCGTCGACATGCCGTATGTGTCCTCCCGATACGCTCGACCTATGCGTAGCTGGACGTCACCCGCGGTCCCGTCACTCGGCGATCTCGGGTTCGGGCACGGTCCGGCCGTCCAGGTCCACGACACAGCGAGCAACGGCCTCGCATCGAGTGACCCGGAGGGCAGTGCCCGGCTGTATGTCTGCGGCATCACGCCGTACGACGCCACGCACCTGGGCCACGCTTCGACGTACCTGGCTTTTGATCTGCTGCAACGCGCATGGCTCGATCGTGGGCTCGACGTGACTTACACGCAGAACGTCACGGACGTCGATGACCCACTGCTTGAGAGGGCGACGGCCACCGGCGTTGACTGGGTGGAGCTCGCAGAACGCGAGACCCAGCTGTTCCGTGACGACATGACGGCGCTTCGCATCTTGGCACCCGCTGCATACGTCGGCGCCGTCGAGTCGATCGACCTCGTAGTCGACCTGATCGACAAGCTCGATGAGGCTGGTGCCGTGTATCGAGTCGATGACGACCTCTACTTCGACGTTCACGCGGATGCCGACTTCGGCACGGTCTCGGGCTTCGACGAAGAAACGATGCTGCGGATCTTCCCTGAACGCGGGGGAGACCCTGAGCGCGCTGGCAAGAAGCATCCCCTGGACTGTCTCCTGTGGCTCGCCGAACGTCCGGGCGAACCGTCGTGGGACACCCGCCTCGGCAAAGGTCGTCCCGGCTGGCACATCGAGTGCGCGGCAATTGCTCTGGAGAACCTCGGTACGGCGTTCGACGTACAGGGCGGTGGCTCTGACCTCGTCTTCCCGCACCACGAGATGTCAGCCTCTGAGGCATCAGTTGCCACCCATGAGCCGTTCGCTCGGGCGTACGTCCACGCCGGAATGGTCGGCTTTGAGGGCGAGAAGATGTCGAAGTCCAAGGGCAACCTGGTCCTCGTCTCCAAGCTCCGCGCAGAGGGCCGTGATCCCATGGCCATCCGCCTCGCACTGCTCGCACACCACTACCGGAGTGATTGGGAATGGTTCGGAGGCGAGATCGGCGAAGCCGAAGAGCGACTCACTGCTTGGCGAACCGCCGTCGAGCGCGCCACTGCACCGTCCGGTGAAGCCCTTGTTGCCGAGATCAGGTCAGCGATGACCAACGACCTCGACGCCCCTGCAGCACTTGCGGCTATCGACACCTGGGCTTCAGGATCGGGAGATGACCCGATCGCTGGCAACACCGCTCGAGCGGCAATCGACGCATTGCTCGGCGTGCTGCTCTAAGGGGGAATCCGATGAACTGGCTCTTTGACGGATCCGGAACTGTGATTGTCGGCGTCGTGATCGGTGCAGTCGTTGGTGGATTGCTCGGAGCGCGGCTCACCGCGAAGTTCAGGAAGAAGTAGTAGCCGGTCTGTCGCCATCTTCAAGGCCCGCCGACGCGAGCATGCCGTCCTCAACCTGGAATCTGGCGTCGACGTCTCGCTGAGCCGCCGATGGACGGCCGGGCAGGAACCACGTGACCAACGCCGTCGCGACACCTAGTCCGACGATGAGTAGTGCGGTCGACTTGTACGACTCGAGCGTGGGTTCGCCACCGTCGCCGAGTGCCCGAAGCAAGGTCACTGCGAGACCGCTGCCCAGCGCAAAGCCGAAGAAGCGCGAGACCTGATAGAAGCCCATTGCGCTGCCGGTCTCCTCGGCTGGCACAGCGAGGACGATGAGTCCCGGGAGCGCTGCGAAGGTCGTGCCAATACCGATGCCAACAAGCGCCATACATACGAGTACCTGCCAGAGCGCTGTGGCGGTGAGCCCAAACATCAGAGCGCCCAGCGCGACCGAGATGGCGCCACTCGACATGACAGCACGGATACTGAAGCGCGATTGAAGGCGGGGGAGCGCGAAGCTCATGACCCCACTGAGGACCGACATCGGCACCAGGGTCAGTCCCGCGATGAAGATCGTCTCCCCGAGTCCAAAAGAGTCGAGCTGGACGAACTGCACAATCACGACCATCAAGATGTACATCGTCAGGCCCATTAGAAGGCCTGCGAGGTTGGCCGTGAGCACGGCTCGGTGCCTCAAGAGACGTAGGTCGACGAGCGGATCCCGTGTACGCAACTCGTGAAAGGTCCAGACAGCGAGCAAACCGATACCGGAGGCGAACATCGCCAGCACAGGTGCGGAGGTCCAGCCCCAGTCGACTGCTTTGTCGAGCGGAATCAGAACGAGGACGAGCCCGACGGCCACGATGAATGCCCCGATGACGTCGAGATTCATCGTCCGTCGATCATCATTCGGCGGTGAGATGACCCAGAGCCCCAGAAGCAGCGACACAGCGCCGACTCCGGCACCCAGCCAGTAGGCGGCAGCGACGCCGCCGTGATCAGCAACGAGCCCCGTGATGGGGTAGCCCAGGCCCACGCCGGCCGCGCCCACCACAGACAACCCGGCGATGACGTTGCGCGCCTGAGCCGGGGGCATGTGGTCCCGGGCCGCGGCCATGGTCAACGGCATGATCGCCATGCCGAGTCCTTGCAGAGCGCGACCGAAGATGAGCGGCCCGAGCGATGTGGCAAGTGCCGCCATCACACAGCCGATCACGACTGAGCCGAGACATGCGGCCACAACCAAACGTCGATGCCTTCCGTCGCCCATACGTCCCACCAGCGGCGAGGCTATTGCGGCAACCACGATCGTCGATGTCAACGCCCATTGCGTGCTGGAGATACTCGCGTCGAGATCTTTGGCGATCTGCGGGAGTAGTGGCGCACCGAGACTGCTGATGATCGCGTTGACTGCGCCCACAAACATCAGCGCAGGCACGGACATGCGATCCCGGAACTTGGTCACGTAGCCGCTACTCCGGGTCGTCGGTGCGGCGACGGAGGTAGCGCTCAAACTCTCGCGCGATCGCATCGCCGCTGGCTTCAGGAAGGTCGCTGGTGTCGCGTTCCTGCTCGAGTGCCTCGACGTACTCGGCAATCTCGGCGTCTCGTGAGGCGAGGTCTTCAGCTCCTCGCTGCCAGGCGTCCGTCATCTCAACGAGAACGCCCTGTGGGAGCGGTATGCCGACGGCATCCTCAAGCGAGCCCAGCAGGGCAAGTGTCGCCTTGGGGCACGGCGGCTCAGCCAAATAGTGGGGGACGGCGGCCCAAAGCGAGGCTGTCGCGATCCCCTCACGGGCTGCAGTGTCGTTGAGAACCGTCGTGATGCCGATCGGACCGGTGTAGCGCGACGGCTGCAGCGACATACGTTCCATCAGCGCCTTGTCGGATGTCGATCCGCTGACAGGTACGGGACGCGTGTGCGGAGAGTCCGCGAGGAGAGCGCCCAGCGTGATGAGCTCGGTGACGCCGGCAAGCTTCGCCACGCCGATGACGGTCGAGCAAAACGCTCCCCAGCGGAAGTTCGGTTCAGGAGCGCGCAGCAGCAGAACATCCCGATCGCTGCGTCGCGGACGGGCGTGGAAGATCGACGGTGCTGGCCAGACGATGACGCGTTCGTCGTCCTCGTCAGTAGTCACGTGCGGACGGTGCACCTGGAAGTCGTAGTAGTCCTCCGGGTCGAGCTCGATCAGCAGCTCGGCGTCCCACTCCTCAATGAGGTGATCGACCGCGCCCGAAGCCGCGTCAGCAGCGTCGTTCCAACCCTCGAATGCCGCGACCATCCACGGATTCCTCAGCGGCGGGATGTCGATCGGCTCACTCACACCGCAACCCTACGCGCAGGGGCTACTCATTCTCCGTGCGATACCCGAGGTTCGGCGAGAGCCACTTCTCGGCCTCGTCAACGGACCAGCCCTTGCGCTCGGCGTAGTCCTCGACCTGGTCGCGACCAATGCGGCCAACGACGAAGTACTGAGACTGCGGATGCGAGAAGTAGAGACCGCTGACAGCCGCGCCTGGCCACATCGCCATGCTCTCGGTGAGCTCAATACCGGTGTTGGCCTCGACGTCCAGGAGCTCCCAGATGCGCTGCTTTTCGGTGTGCTCAGGGCAGGCGGGATAGCCCGGTGCCGGGCGAATGCCTTCGTACTTCTCCTTGATGAGTTCCTCGTTGTCGAGAGCCTCGTGAGGAGCGTGAGCCCAGAACTCCTTGCGTACGCGCTCGTGCATACGCTCGGCAAAGGCCTCGGCGAGACGATCGGCCAGGGACTCCAGAAGGATCGCGCTGTAGTCGTCGAGCTCCTTCTTGAACTCCATGATCTTGTCCGTGATGCCAACGCCCGCCGTCACGGCAAACGCGCCAACGTAGTCGCGCAGACCGGTGTCCTTGGGCGCGACGAAGTCTGCGAGCGAACGGTTGGGTACGCCCTCGCGGTGTTCACCCTGCTGGCGCAGCTGGTTGAGGACAGTCAGCACCTCCGTGCGCGATTCGTCGGTGTAGACCTCTATCGCGTCGCCCTCGATCTGGCTGGCCGGGAAGAGGCCGAACACGCCATTGGCGCGAATCCACTTCTCTTCGATCAGCCGGTCGAGCATGGCCTGGCCGTCGTCGTACAACTTGCGAGCGGCTTCACCCGTTGTCGGGCTGTTGAGGATGTCGGGGAACTTGCCCTTCATCTCCCAGGCGTTGAAGAACGGCTGCCAGTCGATGTATTTGCGCAGCTCATCCAGCGAGTAGTCACTGAACGTCTTGACGAACTGGGTTGGAGCTCCCGACACGTGGTAGTCATCCGTGTGCGAGTCACGCGCCTGCTTGGCGAGCATGCGGGGTCGCGGCGGCTGGTAGCCGGTCCAGTCGATCGGGGTCGCGTTCTCGCGAGCAGCTGCAATCGACAGCAGCGAGCGAGCGTCCTGACGCGCGGCATGGCGTTCGCGCAGCGAGTCGTAGTCGGCAGCCGTCTCGGCCAGCAGCTTGGGTCGCTGCTCGTCAGACAACAGCGCGGCGACAACCGGAACCGAGCGCGACGCATCCTTCACCCAGACCACGGGGCCGTGGTACTTCTGGTCGACCTTGACGGCCGTATGTGCTCGCGATGTGGTCGCGCCACCGATGAGCAGCGGGATGTCGAAGCCCTGTCGCTCCATCTCGGAAGCGAGGTTGACCATCTCGTCGAGCGAGGGCGTGATCAGACCCGAGAGGCCGATGACATCAGCGTTCTCGGCCCTGGCTGCATCCAGGATCTTTTGGGCAGGCACCATCACACCGAGGTCGACGACGTCGTAGTTGTTGCACTGCAGGACGACGCCGACGATGTTCTTGCCGATGTCGTGGACATCGCCCTTGACGGTGGCCATCACGACCTTGCCGTTGGTGCGCTCGGCATCGCCAGGCTGCTTCTCGGCCTCGATGAAGGGCAGCAGGTATGCGACAGCCTTCTTCATGACGCGCGCCGACTTCACGACCTGGGGGAGGAACATTTTGCCCTCACCAAAGAGGTCGCCGACGACGTTCATGCCGTCCATCAACGGACCTTCGATGACCTCAATCGGTCGCCCACCGCGGTCGGAAATGATCTGGCGCAGCTCTTCGGTGTCGGACTCGGCGAACTCGTCGATGCCCTTGACCAGCGCGTGCGTGATGCGCTCCTGAACGGGAAGCGAGCGCCATTCCTCGGTCGCCACTTCCTTGACCGATCCGTCGCCAGCGAAGTCAGCGGCAATGTCGAGGAGTCGCTCTGTACTGTCCGGGCGGCGGTTGAGGATGACGTCTTCAATGCGCTCGCGCAGCAGCTCCGGCACTTCGTCATAGACCTCGAGAGCGCCAGCGTTGACGATTCCCATGTCCATGCCGGCGCCGATCGCGTGGTACAGGAACACCGCGTGGATGGCTTCGCGTACGGGGTTGTTGCCGCGGAACGAGAACGAGACGTTCGAGACACCGCCGGACACCTTGGCGCCGGGCAGGTTCTCCTTGATCCAGCGAGTCGCTTCGATGAAGTCGAGGCCGTAGTTGGCGTGCTCCTCGATTCCCGTCGCCACAGCGAACACGTTGGGGTCGAAGATGATGTCCTCGGCGGGGAAGCCGACCTGATCAACCAGGATCCTGTAGGCGCGCTCGCAAATCTGCTTACGACGTTCGAGGTTGTCGGCCTGGCCCTCTTCGTCAAAGGCCATGACGACGGCAGCTGCACCGTACGTACGACACAGCTCAGCCTCACGCACGAACTTCTCCTCGCCTTCCTTCAGCGAGATCGAGTTGACGATCGACTTGCCCTGGACGTTCTTGAGTCCGGCTTCGATGACGTCCCACTTGGAGGAGTCGATCATTGTCGGGACACGACAGATGTCAGGCTCGGTGGCAATCAGCTTGGTGAAGCGATCCATCGCCTCAACGCCGTCGATCATGCCTTCGTCCATGTTGATGTCGATGACCTGTGCGCCTGCCTCAACCTGCTGGCGTGCGACGGCCAGCGCGGTGGAGTAGTCACCGGCCTTGATCAAGTTGCGGAAGCGTGCCGAACCGGTGATGTTGGTGCGCTCGCCGACGTTCACGAACAGGGTGTCTTCGATGATGGAGAACGGCTCGAGGCCTGACAGTCGCAGGGCTTCCTTGGACTCGGGTACCGGACGTGGAGCCTTGCCGTCGACCTGTTTCGCGATCTCCGCGATGTGAGCAGGCGTCGTGCCACAACATCCGCCAACGAGGTTCACGAAGCCCGCATCCGCGAATTCCGCGACGATCGCCGCGGTCTCCTCAGGTGCTTCGTCGTACTCACCGAACGCGTTGGGCAGGCCGGCGTTGGGGTACGCCGACACAAAGGTGTCGGCAACCCGCGACATTTCGGAGATGTACGGGCGCATTTCCTTGGCGCCGAGTGCGCAGTTGAGACCCACAAGCAGTGGCTTCGAGTGGCGTACGGAATGCCAGAACGCTTCGGTGGTCTGGCCCGACAACGTACGTCCAGATGCGTCCGTGATGGTGCCGGAGATGACGATGGGCCAGCGACGGCCGTACTCGGTAAACACCTTCTCGACGGCCGAGATCGCAGCCTTGGCGTTGAGGGTGTCGAAGATCGTCTCAATGAAGATCAGGTCGGATCCACCATCGAGCAGCGCCCGGGTGGCTTCTGCATAGGCATCTACGAGCTGGTCGTACGACACGTTGCGCGCGCTGGGGTCGTTGACGTCCGGGGAGATCGAAGCCGTACGCGTCGTCGGGCCGAGAGCGCCTGCGACATACCGCGGCTTGTCAGGCGTGCCGACCTCATCGCAAATTGCCCGAGCCAGCTTGGCCGACTCGTAGTTGAACTCGTACGAGAACTCCTCCATGCCGTAGTCAGACAGCGACACGGCATTGGCGTTGAACGTGTTGGTCTCGATGATGTCCGCGCCGGCTTCGAGATACTCGCGGTGGATGCCGCCGATGATGTCGGGCGCGGTGAGCGTGAGGAGGTCGTTGTTGCCCTGAACGTCGCTCGGCCAGTCCTTGAACCGCTCGCCGCGGTAGCCGGCCTCGTCGGGACGGTCACGCTGGATCGCGGTACCCATCGCTCCGTCGAGCACCAGAATGCGGCTCTGCAGAAGGGCTGTCAGAGCCTCGGTGGCGTCAGGACGGTGGTGCTGGGTGCTGGACACGAGCACTCCTTGTGGAAGATCGGCAGGAATGCTGGGGATCTCCAGCCGGCGGCGGGCTCGCCTAGGCCTCGGGGGATCCCGAACTGAGCCTCTATTGTGCCACTTCGCGTCAATTGATCGGAGCAGGAGCCAATCCGTGAAACGCGGCGTCGTCGCGTACGTCTACCGTGAACGAGTGACCACCTACGCCGCCGTCCTCTGGGACCTCGACGGAACCATCATCGACAGCGAACCACTCTGGATGGCTGGAGAGCACGAACTAGCTGAGCGCTATGGCAAAACCTGGACGCAGGAGGACGGACTCGCCCTGGTCGGCAACTCCTTGATCGGGTCCGGTGAGTACATCAAGAAGCGCCTCGACGCCGACATGTCACCGGAGGAGATCGTCGACTTCCTGGTCATACGTCTTGCGGCTGCGCTGCGTGAGGAGATCCCTTGGCGCCCCGGCGCGCGCGAATTGATCGATGCCTTGCACGCCGAAGGCACACCCCAAGCACTGGTCACCATGTCCTACGAGTCGATTGCTGAGCCGATCGTGGCCGCGACGCCGTTTGCTGCGGTTGTCACCGGAGACAAGGTGGCTCGAGGCAAGCCCCACCCAGAGCCATACCTCAAGGCCGCCGAGATGCTCGGTGTCGACGCGGCCGACTGTCTGGCCATCGAAGACTCAGGCACGGGAGCAACCTCGGCGAATGCCGCGGGTTGCCGCGTGCTGGTTGTCCCGCACTTCGTCAACGTCCCTGACGCACCGCGACGCACGCAGTTGCCGACGCTTGAGCACGTCGGGCCCGACGCCCTTCGCGCATTGTTCGACTAGGGCCCTGTTCAATTAGGGAACGATCGGCACTTCCGGGAGGATCTCGGGAAATGGCGGGGGAGTGCCGCCCCATTCGGGGCAGATCGCCTGGTGAGAGCACCACTTGCAGAGCCCGCTCTTCTTCGGGCGAAAGTCACGGCGCTCAACAGCCGACGCGATGGCATCCCACAAAGCCAACACCTTGCGCTCCGTGGCGATGAGCTCGTCTTCCTTGGGCTCATAGGTGATGAACGACCCATCGCCGATGTACATGAGCTGCAGCAACGTCGGCAGGATGCCTCGGGTGCGCCAGATGACCAGAGCGTAGAACTTCATCTGGAACAGCGCCTTGTCCTCGTAAAGCGGGTTGGGAGCTTTGCCGGTCTTGTAGTCAACAACGCGGATGCGGCCATCTGGCGCGATGTCGATGCGGTCGACGATTCCGGCAAACGTCAGTCCGGATTCGTGCTCGAAGCTGATCTTCTCTTCACGGGTGTGAGGTCCGAGATATCGCGGGTCTTCCATGCGGAAATAGGTCTCGAGCAACGTGATCGCCGAAGCAAGCCACTCCGTCTCGTCGGCTGCCTGCTCCGACGTGAACAGCTCAGCAAGCCGCGGCTCTTCGGCGCGCAGCTTGTCCCATTCGGTCGGCAGCAGCTTCACCGCTTCGTCGAGGGTGCGGCTCTCTGCGGGCTCAGCCAGCAAATCCTCGAGCACTGCGTGCACCAGCGTGCCTCGCACCATGACCGCGTCGGCTGGCTCAGGCAGGCGATCGATCACGCGAAGTCGATAGCGCAGCGGACAGGTGAGGAAGTCGCCCGCACGACTTGGGGACAGCGAACTGCGAACCGTGACACCGGGTGTCACGTCGTGAAGCTCAAGCTGAGGTCCGTCCATTCCTGCAGGCTAGACCCGGGCACTGACTGAAATCATGAACCACGCGGTGAGGCGATAGGTTGACCCCGTGAGTGAGCGACCCCTTCCCAAACCGGCTGGCACGTGGCGTCTCGGTCGAGTCGGCGGAGTCGACCTGCTGGTGAAGCCATCGATCGTCCTGATGGGTGTCGTCCTCGTCATTCTGTTCGCACCGAGATTCGACGATCGCTCTGACAGCAACCCATATGCGTTGGCAGCCGCGTTCGTCCTCGCGTTGTACGTCTCCGTGTTCGTCCACGAGTTGGCGCACGTATTCGCAGCTCGCCAGTTCGGTATGCGCGTCCAGTCAGTCACCCTGCATCTGCTGGGCGGCGAGACGCTGATCGAGGGCGAGAGTCGCACGCCGTGGCAGGAGCTGTGGATCTCAATCTCCGGCCCGCTCACGTCACTTGGTATCGGCCTCAGCGCGCGATCGCTGTCGGGATCATTCGAGGGCGTGACCTCAGACATCCTGTGGTCCGTCGGCTACGTCAACATCCTCGTCGCCATCTTCAACATGCTGCCAGGCCTGCCTCTCGACGGCGGTCGGGTTTTCCGTGCGCTTGTCTGGCAGGTCACCGGCCGCGAGGAGACCGGCGTACGGATCTCAGCATGGATCGGTCGTGCCGCCGCGATCGGCATCGTCGTCTTCGCCCTGTTGAACCGTGGCGACAGCCAGCTCGGCGTCAACATCGCAATAGCGCTGATCGTGGCCTGGTTCCTGTGGCAGGGAGCTAGCGACGCGCTGCGAAACGCCAGTCGCTCCTCCCGCATCAACATGCTCGTCGCCCGCTCGATCGTGGACACGCAGCAACCGCCCCCCGAAGGAGCTCCCACTCTGTCTGCCGATCTGCATGGCTCTGCACTGCTGCGCGCCATGGCTGCACAACCTGCCGATGTCTACGCCCTGACTGATGTTGACGGCACGGTCATCGGGTCACTCACGGCACGGGCTGTCGATGACGCCTATCGGGCGAGCCGATGAGCGCCGGGATGCGCAGTGGCGCGCTGGTCGAGGGGGAGTGGGTTCGGCTCACGGACCCCAAGGGCCGCAAGCACAACCTCAAGCTCGAAGCTGGCGCACAGTTCTCGACCAAGAAGGGCCAGCTCAATCACGACGACATGATTGGGCACCCCGAAGGCATCGTCATCGAGTCGTCGATGGGTGCCGCCTATCAGGTCTTCCGCCCGCTGCTCTTCGAGTACGTCGTCTCGATGCCGCGCGGTGCGGCGATCATCTATCCCAAAGACGCCGCGCAGATCGTCACGATGGCTGACATCTATCCGGGTGCACGAGTCGTGGAGGCCGGCGCCGGCTCAGGCAGCCTCACCTCCTACCTACTGCGTGCCATCGGTCCGGAAGGAACGCTGGGCTCGTACGAGATCCGCGAAGAGTTCGCCGAGAACGTACGCCGCAACGTCGAGCAGGTCGCCGGAACGGATGTCCCCGGGTGGACCCTGACGGTCGGCGACGTCAAGGAAGCAATCACCGAGACCGAGATCGATCGGCTCATCCTCGACATGGTCGATCCCTGGAGCTGCATCCCTCTCGCAGTCGAGCGACTCGTTCCTGGCGGGATCATCTGCGCATACGTCGCGACGACGACGCAGCTGTCCCTGTTCGTCGAAAGCATCCGCGAGGACGGTGGATTCACCGAGCCTCACGCCTGGGAGACGCTCGAGCGCAACTGGCACCTCGAAGGCCTCTCAGTGCGTCCTGACCACAAGATGAACGGCCACACTGCTTTCCTCGTGACGGCTCGCCGAATGGCACCCGGACAGCAGTCGTTGGAGAAGTCACGACGTCCGGCACCCGGCGCGTACGGCCCCGACTACAAGGGCCCACGACCCTTCGGCTCCGAGGTGCAAGAAGAGTCGTGATCGAAACGACACCTTCCGTGTGTCTGAGATGACACCCACTGACGTGGGGCAGACAGGTAGTGTCGGCCGTACGAGCAGGAGGTGGCTATGACCGAGAACGAGCCCGTCCAGAAGCGTGGTCAGACCAGCGAGACGGACCAGGAGCTTGGCTACTTGCGCGCGGAAGTCGAGCACCTCCGCCGTCGGCTTGGCTCAGAGGGATCCACGGACTCGCGTCTCAGCGAGATCGAGGCCAAGCTCTCGGCCACCAATGCTCAGAACGAGCGACTGACGTCAACGCTGCGCGAAGCACGCGACCAGATCGTCACGCTCAAGGAAGAAGTTGACCGGCTCGCACAGCCGCCGACCGGCTTCGGAACGTTCCTCAAGCGCAACGATGACGACTCGGTCGACGTCTTCACTGGCGGTCGCAAGCTGCGGGTCAACGTCAGCCCGACGGTCGACAAGGACAACCTGCGCAAGGGCCAGGAAGTCATCCTCAACGAAGCGATGAACGTCGTCATGGCTCTCGATTTCGAGCAGACCGGCGAAGTCGTGTCACTCAAGGAGATCCTCGCCGACGGCGAGCGTGCCCTGGTGATGGGCAATGCCGACGAAGAGCGGGTCGTACGTCTAGCTGAGCCGTTGCTCGGTCTCAAGATCCGTCCCGGCGACTCCCTGCTGCTCGACAGCCGCTCCGGCTATGTCTACGAGCGGGTGCCGAAGAGCGAGGTCGAAGAACTCGTCCTCGAAGAGGTTCCGGACATCGACTACGACAGCATCGGTGGACTCAAGCAGCAGATTGAGTCGATCCGTGATGCGGTCGAGATGCCTTACCTGCATCCCGAGCTGTTCATTGAGCACGAGCTCAAGCCGCCCAAGGGCGTGCTGCTCTACGGCCCTCCCGGCTGCGGCAAGACGCTGATCGCCAAGGCGGTCGCGGCGTCGCTCGCCAAGAAGGTCTCCGAGCGCACTGGCGAAGAAGGTCGTTCGTACTTCCTCAACATCAAGGGTCCCGAGCTGCTCAACAAGTACGTCGGAGAGACCGAGCGGCACATCCGTCTGGTGTTCCAACGTGCCCGCGAAAAGGCGAGCGAGGGCACCCCGGTCATCGTGTTCTTCGACGAGATGGACTCACTGTTCCGCACTCGCGGATCTGGTGTCTCCTCCGATGTCGAGAACACGATCGTTCCGCAGTTGCTGAGCGAGATCGACGGCGTCGAAGGACTCGAGAACGTCCTCGTGATCGGTGCTTCCAACCGCGAAGACATGATCGACCCCGCGATCCTGCGTCCCGGTCGTCTCGACGTGAAGATCAAGATCGAGCGGCCCGATGCCGAGTCCGCGCGTGACATCTTCAGCAAGTACCTCACACCCAACCTGCCGCTTCACTCTGAAGACCTGGCGGAATGGAGTGGCGATCGCGCTGCCTGCGTCAACGGGATGATCCAGCGGACCGTCGAGCGGATGTACACCGAGTCCGAGGACAACCAGTTCCTTGAGGTCACCTACGCCAACGGAGACAAGGAAGTCCTCTACTTCAAGGACTTCAACTCCGGCGCCATGATCCAGAACATCGTCGACCGCGCCAAGAAGATGGCGATCAAGGATCTCCTTGAGAGCGGTCAGAAGGGTCTCCGCGTGCAGCACATGCTGCAGGCGTGCCTCGACGAGTTCAAGGAGAACGAGGACCTGCCCAACACGACCAACCCCGACGACTGGGCGCGGATCTCGGGCAAGAAGGGTGAGCGCATCGTGTTCATCCGCACCCTCATCTCGGGCAAGAGTGGCAACGAGCCGGGTCGTTCGATCGACACGGTTGCCAACACCGGCCAGTACCTCTAAACAGTGCTCCCGTACGACCTGCGCCCGGCGGCGTACGACAGCGCCGACGCGCAGGTGCTGACCGATGAGGTTCAGCTGGAGTATGTCCGCCGCTATGGCTCTGAGGGTGGTGACATCAACCCCATCGATGCGGCCGACTTCGTGCCACCGGTCGGACAGTTCTTCGTGGCCTACGTCGACGACGTGCCGGCCGCCATGGGCGGATGGCGACGTCACGGCGACGATGCAGAGATCAGGCGTATGTACGTACGGCCGCAGTTCCAGCGTCGCGGACTGGCACGTGCCGTGCTCGACAACATTGAGAGCACGGCACGCGAGGCAGGCTTCGCCCGGCTGATCCTCGAGACGGGTCTCGAGCAGCCCGAGGCGATCGAGCTCTACCGGTCAGCCGGCTACGCCGACATTCCGGCGTTCGGCTTCTACGCCGAAGAGGAGCTCAGCGTCCACCTCGGCAAGCAGCTGTAGCTATTCGACCTTGTGGCCGCGGCCCTTGACCCGGACGTCGTTCTTGTCGGCCTTGTCCGTGTTCGGAACCGAGATCACAGCGCCACCGTCGGTGTCGAGGATCGTCGCGGTGATGTAGGACGCAGCGTCAGACGACAGGAACAGTGCGCTGTCGGCCACGTCGTCTACGGTTCCCCAGCGACGCAGCGGCATCGACTGACCGATGTGGTCCTTCATCTCCTGCGTCGGCGAGACAACGTTCTCCATGCCCCACGAGCCCTCGATCGGACCGGGGGAGATGCCGTTGACGCGGACGCCCTCGGGACCCCATTCGAGCGCCAACACCTTGATCAGCATGTTGACGCCGGCCTTGGCCGCGCACACGTGCGCCTGGAAGTTGAGCGGACGTACGGCCTCGGGTGCAGTGATCGCGATCATCGAGGCGCCGCGCTTGTTGAGCACGTCATAGCTGGCACGGAACACGTTGAACGTGCCGACCAGGTCAATGTCGACGACAGCCTTGAATCCGTTTGCGGACATCTCGGCAGCCGGGGCATAGAAGTTGCCTGCCTGGCCTGCAACGACGAGGTCGATGTTGCCGAGCTCGGCGGCGGTGGCCTTCATCGCAGCGTCGATCTGGTCGTAGTCGCGGACGTCGCCGGCATAGCCGCGTACTTCGCCACCGATCTGCTTGAGCTCATCCACGGCAGCGTCAACGCGCTCCTGGTTGCGGCTCAATACGGCAACCTTGGCGCCATGCTCGGCGTAACGACGGGCGATCTGCAGGTTCATGCCTCGGGTACCGCCGGCGACGAACGCCACCTTGCCTTCGAGGATCCTGCTTCCAAACGTGTCAGTCATGGGAAAACTAGAACATGTTTCAGTTTCGCTGTCCACCGACACTCCGACATTCGAGCCACGCGCAGTCGGTGCCACCGTGGCCGACCGTAGGGTGGAGGCATGAGTGAGCGAAGCGAGTGAACAATCAAGGGATGTCGTTCCGTCGCCGAAATACCGTGCTCTTTCAAATTGAGGTGACGGAATGACCGTGAGGCGCGTGCAGGGGAGTGAAGTCGAGTACGGCATCGCTGTACAGGGACAGCCGCACGCCAATCCGATGGTGGCGTCGACGCACGTCGTGAACTCGTACGCCGCCGCCCACGGGCTCACACGTCGCGCCCGTTGGGACTTCGAGGAGGAGAACCCGCTGCGCGATGCGCGTGGATTCGACCTGAGCCGCGAGATTGCCGACCCGTCACAACTGACCGACGAGGACATGGGCCTCGCCAACATCATCCTCACCAACGGCGCTCGTCTGTACGTCGATCACGCGCACCCGGAGTACTCCAGCCCCGAAGTCACAAATCCGATGGACGTCGTCATCTGGGAGAAGGCCGGCGAGAACGTCATGCGTCTCGGCGCCGAGCTCGCAGCACAGATCCCCAACACTGCGCCGATCGTGCTCTACAAGAACAACATCGACAACAAGGGCGCTTCGTACGGCTCACACGAGAACTACCTGATGCGACGCGATGTTCCGTTCGAGCAGATCGTTGAGCACCTCACACCGTTCTTCGTGTCACGCCAGGTCTTCACGGGTGCGGGTCGGGTCGGCCAGAAGCAGGACGGGAGCGTCCACGCGTTCCAGGTCAGTCAGCGCGCCGACTACTTCGAGGTCGGTGTCGGTCTCGAGACGACGCTCAAGCGCCCGATCATCAACACCCGCGATGAACCGCACGCCGATCCCAAGAAGTACCGCCGCCTCCACGTGATCATTGGCGATGCCAACTGCTCCGAAACGGCGATCTATCTCAAGCACGGCACCACCTCACTGGTGCTCGCGATGATCGAGGCCGGATTCGTCACGGGCAACCTCTCGCTCGCCGCCCCAATCACGGCGCTGCACGACATCTCGTATGACCCCACCCTGACGCAGAAGGTCGAGCTGGCCGACGGTCGGCAGATGACTGCACTCGAGATTCAGGGCGCTTACCTCGAGCTGGCCAAAGCGTTCGTGGCTCGCGAAGGCTCTGACGAACAGACCGACGACATCCTCGAACGGTGGGAGAGCGTTCTTGTACGTCTGGCTCGCGATCCCATGGAATGCGTCCGCGAGCTCGACTGGGTAGCCAAGCTCGCGCTGCTCGAGCGCTACCGCGAGCGCGACGGACTCGACTGGGACCACGCCAAGCTGCACCTGGTCGACGTGCAGTATCACGACATTCGCCTGCACAAGGGCCTCTATCACCAGCTCGTGCGCACTGGCCGGATGGAGCGACTCATCACCGAGGACCAGATTGCCGCTGCGGTCACCGACCCACCACACGACACGCGCGCGTACTTCCGCGGTATGTGTCTCGCAAAGTTCTCCAAGGACATTGCCGCCGCCTCGTGGGACTCGGTGATCTTTGACCTTCCGGGTCACGACTCACTGCAGCGCATACCGACGATGGAACCTCTGCGCGGTACCGCGGAACACGTCGGGGAGCTGTTCGAGACGAGCAAGACCGCATCGGAGTTGTTTGCGGCAATCACCCGCCGCTAGCGCGAGATCACCCCTCAGCGCTTCCGTGGCGATATAGGGTTAAGGCATGTCTGAGCAGCAGCACAAGAACACGCGCAAGTCGACCGAGCCTGAAGTCACGGCCGAGACGACTGAGGTCGACGTCGAGCAGAAGGTCAAGCTCGATGATGACGTCGACTCGATCCTTGACGAGATCGACGACGTGCTCGAGGAGAACGCCGAGGAGTTCGTTCGCAGCTTCGTCCAGAAGGGCGGGCAGTGATGCTCCCAGACGGCAATCGCCTGTCCGGATCGTCATCCTTCGCTGACTACCTCGCCTCCACTGCACCTGACCTAATGCCTGGAGCCGCTGCGCGCGGCGCCGGTGGCAGCCACGGTGACCTCGCACCTCACGGCACCACCATCGTCGCTACGACCTTTGACGGCGGCGTTGTGATGGCCGGAGACCGCCGCGCCACGATGGGCAGCATGATCGCCCAGCGCGACATCCAAAAAGTCTTTCCTGCGGATGAGTTCTCCTGCATCGGGATCGCCGGCAGCGCCGGTCTGGCAATCGAGCTCGTCAAGCTCTTCCAGGTCGAGCTCGAGCACTACGAAAAGATCGAGGGCATCGTGCTCTCGGCCGACGGCAAGGCCAACCGCCTTGCCGCGCTGATCCGCGGCAACCTCGGTCTGGCCATGCAAGGACTCGCCGTCGTCCCGCTGTTTGCGAGCTTCGACCTTGAGACCTCCGCGGGTCGCATCTTCTCGTACGACGTCACTGGCGGCCGTTACGAAGAACACGCGTTCCACTCGGTGGGCTCAGGCTCGGTTTTCGCCAGGGGAGCGCTCAAGAAGCTCTACAGCCCCGGGATGACCGAGGGTGACTGCGTGACCGCCGCAATCCAGGCGCTCTACGACGCAGCCGACGACGACTCCGCCACTGGCGGTCCCGACCTGACGCGACGCATCTTCCCGGTCGTCGCCGTGGTCACTGCAGATGGATACCGCCGTCTTGCTGACGAGGAAGTCGGCGCGATCGCCGACGATGTCATCGGTGGTCGCCTTGTGCGCCCCGACGGCCCGACCGCACCGCTGAGCTGAGAGGAGAGATTCGATGACACAGCCGTTCTACGTCTCGCCCGAACAGCTCATGAAGGATCGGGCGGACTTCGCCCGCAAGGGAATCTCCCGTGGTCGCAGCGTCGCGATCGTCCAGTACGCCGACGGCATCCTGTTCGTGTCGGAGAACGCTTCCAAGGCGCTCCACAAGATCAGCGAGATCTACGACCGCATCGGCTTCGCCGCAGTGGGCCGCTACAACGAGTTCGAGAACCTTCGCATCGCGGGCGTACGCCTCGCTGACCTGCGCGGCTACTCCTACGACCGTCGCGACGTGACCGGTCGCGGACTCGCCAACGCCTACGCGCAGACACTCGGCACAATCTTCTCCTCCGGCGGCGAGAAGCCATACGAGGTCGAGATCTTCGTGGCCGAGGTTGGTGACAGTGCCGAAGAAGACCAGATCTATCGACTGACCTACGACGGCTCAGTTGCCGACGTACAGGGATTCGGCGTGATGGGCGGGCAGAGCGAGCAGGTCGAGGAGCAACTCGGCGCTCACTACAAGCCTGGCTTGACCCTCCCGAAGGCGATCAAGATCGCGGTCACGGCGTTGGGTCACGACGTCGAGCCGGCTCGTACGGTCGAGGCCTCGGCACTCGAAATCGCAGTACTCACGCGTGCCCGCTCGCAGCCTCGGAAGTTCCGTCGCGTCAGCGAAGCGGACGTTGTCGCCGCGTTGGGCTCCTGACAAACCACTGAGGTCTTGTCCGTATCGGCGCCGTGTTGTCCCGCGGTGTCAGGCGGGCGTGACTAGGCTGAGCCTATGGATCGACGGATCTTTGGCATCGAGAACGAGTACGGCGTCACGTGCTCGTTCAAGGGCCAGCGCCGTCTGTCGCCCGACGAAGTAGCTCGCTACCTGTTCCGCCGGGTTGTCTCGTGGGGACGCAGCAGCAATGTGTTTCTTCGAAATGGAGCACGCCTCTACCTCGACGTCGGCAGCCATCCCGAGTACGCCACGCCTGAATGTGATGACCTGGTTGACCTCGTCACGCATGACCGTGCGGGGGAGCGGATCCTCGAGGGCCTGATGATCGACGCCCAGCAGCGGCTCGCCGATGACGGCGTTGAGGGTGACATCTACCTGTTCAAGAACAACACCGACTCGGCCGGCAACTCGTACGGATGCCACGAGAACTACCTCGTGAGCAGGGCGGGGGAGTTCAGCCGCCTTGCCGACGTGCTCATACCGTTCCTCGTCTCACGCCAGATCATCTGCGGTGCCGGCAAGATCCAGCAGACTCCGCGCGGCACGATCTTCTCGGTCAGTCAGCGCGCCGAGCACATCTGGGAAGGCGTCTCCAGCGCCACGACGCGTTCGCGGCCCATCATCAACACCCGCGACGAGCCACACGCCGATGCCGAGCGCTTCCGCCGGCTACACGTCATCGTGGGCGACTCCAACATGAGCGAGACGACGACCCTGCTCAAGGTCGCCACCACCGATCTCGTCCTGCGGATGATCGAAGGCGGAGTGTCGATGCGCGACATGACGCTCGACAACCCCATTCGCGCCATCCGCGAGATCTCGCACGACATGACCGGCCGCAAGAAGGTTCAGCTCGCGAACGGTCGCGAACTGTCGGCCCTGGAGATCCAGGCCGAGTACTTCGGCAAGGCTGCCGAGTTTGTCGACCGCCACGGTCTGCATACGCCGACCATCACCCGCACCCTCGACCTGTGGGAGCGCACACTCAAGGCCGTCGAGTCCGAAGATCTCTCGCTCGTTGAGCGCGAGATCGACTGGGTGATCAAGTACAAGTTGCTGGACCGCTACCGCTCGGTGCACGGGCTCAGCTGGGGCGATCCGCGCATTGCCCAACTCGACCTCGCCTATCACGACATCCGACGCGACCGGGGCATCTTCTATCTCCTCGAGAAGAAGGGAGCCGTTGCACGAGTCACGAACGATCTGGACGTCTTCGCCGCCAAGTCGATCCCGCCGCAGACAACGCGCGCCCGCCTGCGTGGTGACTTCATCAAGCGTGCTCAGGAACGCCGCCGAGACTTCACGGTTGACTGGGTGCACCTCAAGCTCAACGACCAGGCACAGCGCACTGTGCTCTGCAAGGACCCATTCCGATCTCACGACGAGCGCGTGCAGAGGCTCATCGACGGTATGTGACGCTCAGTGCCTTGGGCGCTGTCGATACGATGGGCCACGGCCTGTCCACCGATCCAAAGGTTTCTTTCGTGCGCCGTCTCCTCGTGGCAACTGTTGCCGCCACCAGCTTGGTTCTTGCCGGATGCGGCTCCGACGGCTCTGCCGGCGGACTTGGCGACATCAAGGTCAGCACGGACTCCAAGCCCAAGGTCACCGTCGCTAAGGACTTCAAGGCCACCAAGACCACCTCGAAGGTGCTCACGGCAGGCAGCGGCCCCGCGGTCGAAGAGGGCGACGCCGTCAAGGTCAACTACGTCGCGATCAATGGACGTACGGGCAAGGAGTTCGACAACTCCTTCACCAGCGACAAGCCGCTGACTCTCACGCTTTCCGAGACATCAATCCTGCCTGGCTTCGTCAAGGGCCTGAAGGGCAAGAAGGTCGGTAGCCGCGTACTCGTCGCGATCCCGCCCAAGGACGGCTTCGGTCAGGCGCAGGCTGAGCTCGGAATGAAGAAGGACGACACCATGGTGTTCCTCTTCGACATCATCGCGAAAGTCCCCGAGATCGCGAGCGGCAAGGCCAAGGCACTGCCCAAGGACCTGCCCAAGTTGATCCTCGACTCGAACAAGCAGCCCTCCAAGTTCAAGAAGACCGCTGCGACTACGCCGAAGGCTGACCGGCCGAGCGCGCACGTTGCGATCCAGGGCACCGGCCCAGCGATCAAGCTCGGTCAGACGCTCAGCGTCCACTACCTCGGTCAGATCTACCCGGCCGGCAAGACCTTCGATTCATCGTGGGCCCGCAAGGCTCCGTCCTCGTTCACCCTCGCTGAAGGCCAGCTCATCAAGTGCTGGACTGACCTCCTGGTGGGCCAGAAGGTCGGCAGTCGAGTGATTCTCGTGTGCCCGGCCAACGTCGCGTATGGCAAGGAAGGAAGCGGCGAGGACATCAAGGGTGGCGACACGCTGATCTTCTCGATCGACTTGCTCGACGCTTCCTGACATCCTCCTCTCATGGCCGAGCGCAAGACCGAGAGGTTGATGAACCTCATCTTCGCTCTACTGGTGAGCAAGCAGTTCCTCACCAAGGTGCAGATCAGGGATGCCATTGCTGACTATCGCGATGCCCCGAGCAGCGATGCATTTGACCGGATGTTCGAGCGGGACAAGGAAGAACTCCGGGAACTCGGCATTCCCGTCGAGACTGGCGGCAACGATGTCTACTTCGAGGACGAGGTTGGCTACCGCATTCGCCGAGACGAAGCGGAACTGCCTGATCTCGAGCTGACCCGCGAGGAAGCCGCAGTCATCGGACTCGCGACACAGGTCTGGGAGCACGCCGGTCTCGCCAACGATTCGACCACCGCGCTGATGAAGCTCAAGGCGATTGGTGTCGACGTCGACACATCGGTACTCCGCATGGCCGAGCCCAAGCTCTCGACCAACGAACCGTCGTTCGACGCCATGTGGGACGCCGTCACGCGCCGGATCCCCGTGTCGTTTGTGTACGCGCGCCCGGCCCGTGAAGCCATGGAGCGCCACCTGCAGCCGTGGGGGATCATCTCCTGGCGCGACCGCTGGTACGTAGGCGGTTACGACCTCGATCGCGAAGGGCCGCGAATCTTCCGGCTCTCTCGCGTGATCGGCGACGTCAAGACAACAGGATCGCCCGGATCGTACGAAGTACCCGAGGGCACGGACATGAAGGATCTCGCGCGCGGGCTCTTCCCAACCCCTCCTGATGAGGCTGCGGTCCTGCGGATCCGCAAGGGACGTGGGCTTTCGCTCCGTCGCCTTGCTGAACAGGTGACGTCGATCAACGAGGATCTCGACGAGGTCGCCATCCGCTACTCCTCCGACTGGGAGCTTGCCTCCGAAGTCGCGTCGTATGGCCCCGACGTCGTCGTGATCTCGCCCGCGTCCGTACGCGATGCCGTCGTCAAACGTCTGCAGGCCGCCGCCAGCGGGACGGTGTCAGCATGACTAGGTCTCGGTCGCAGGTTGTACGCATGCTCGCCCTGGTGCCCTACCTGCAGTCACATGGCGGCATCCCAGTCAACGACGTCGCCGCTGAGTTCGGCGTGAAGCCCAAGCAGATCCGCGACGACCTGCGCCTGCTCATGTACACAGGCGTTGGCGAATACCCCGGCGAGCTCATCGACTTTGACCTGACAGCGCTCGAGGACGACGGTGTCGTCTCGATCCGCGACGCGGAGTTCATGAGTCGCCCATTGCGCATCAGCACGAGCGAGGGAGTTGCGCTTATCGTCGCGCTTCGTACGCTCCGCGCATCGGCCAGTGGTGAGGAGCTCACGGTGATCGACAGCGCGCTGTCGAAGCTCGAGGCCGCGGTTGGCGACACCGTGACCGCACCCGTCGACGTGGTGCTCGACGAGGTGGATCCAGCAACTCACGCGACGATCGTTCAGGCGCTCGCCTCCGGCAAGCGACTTGAGTTGACGTATGCCACGGCCTCGCGCGACGAGCAGACTGACCGGCACGTCGACCCGCGCCGGTTGTTCACCGAGCAGGGCAAGCTCTACCTCGAGGCTTGGTGCCTCAAGGCGGAGGACCTGCGGTTCTTCCGGCTCGATCGCATCGTTGCAGCTGAGGTGACGGCATTTGATGCCGAAGAGCACGACGTCACGCCTCGCGACCTCTCCGATGGGTTCTTCACCGTGGGGGAGGAGACCCCGTACGCGCTGGTCGACCTTCACCCGCGGGCCCACTGGCTGACCGAGTATTACCAGGTTGATCTCCTCGAGCAGGCCGACGACGGTACGTGGCGTGCACGGCTCTACGGCGCAGACTGGAGCTGGCTGCGAAGGCTGGTGCTCCGCAATGCCGGATCGGTCGCGGTCATCGAGCCCGCGGAACTCGCCGCAGACGTGGCCCGTCAGGCCGCTCTTGCGCTTCGCGCGTACGATGAAGTTGAGTAATCCACCGAAGGAGTAACCATGTTCAGCGGAATTGGCCCACCAGAGATCCTCTTGGTTCTTGGCGTTGTGCTGCTCCTCTTCGGCGGCAAGAAGCTTCCCGAGTTGGCGCGTGGATCCGGTCGTGCTCTGCGGATCTTCAAGTCCGAGGTCAAGGACCTCGGAGACGACACGAAGGACGAGTCGGCGAAGCCTGAGGCACTGGGATCAGCCGAGGCGGACAAGAAGCCCGAACAGAGCTGAAGTTGGCGCCTCGCCGCGGCACGCCTCCGCCCGGGGGCGCGATGCCGCTCGTCGAGCATCTTCGTGAGCTCCGACGCCGCCTCATCATCGCCGTCCTGGCGATCCTCATCGGAACGATCGTCGGCTGGATTCTCTATCCGTCGGCATTCGACTTCCTGAAACAGCCGTATGTCGACGGCATCGCGCCGCTCCTCGAGCGCAAGGGATTCGACGCAAAGCTCGTGCTCAGCGGCGGCGTTGGTAGTGCCTTCAGTTTCCGTCTGAAGTTTGCGCTCGTCATCGGCCTGGTGATCTCTGCACCTGTGTGGATCGGCCAGATTTGGGCATTCGTGCTTCCTGCCCTGCACCACAACGAGCGACGATGGGCCTACTTGCTCACGGCCATCGGGGCTCCACTGTTTGCAGGCGGCGTGGTCGTCGGGTACTTGGTTCTTCCAAAGGGCATCGAGGTGCTCATCGGCTTCGCACCCGAATCAATCGATTTGCTGCTGACGCTGGGGGACTACCTCAACTTTGTCGTACGAACAGTTCTGGTCTTTGGAATCGCGGCACAGATCCCCCTGGTCGTCATCCTTCTCAACCGACTAGGAGTTGTCAGCGGACGACAACTAGCGTCAGCTCGGCCCTGGACCGTGATTGGAATTTTCGTGTTTGCGGCCGTCGCCACGCCCAGTACGGACCCGCTGACCATGCTCTTCCTCGCCGTCCCCATGGTCCTGCTGTATCTCGTGTCCGAGGTGATTGCGCGAGTCACGGACCGCCGCAAGGCACAGACTGCACCAGAGGAATTGTCGGACGACGAAGCGTCACCGCTCGACTAGTTCGGAAGTACTTCTGACATGACGCGGAATGTATTGCCGCCCATGATCGCCGCGATGTCCTCATCGCTGTGCCCGCGGTCGCGCAACTCCTGGGTGATGACCGCGATGTCGCTGGTGTCCCAGGCAACTGTCGTCGCGCCGTCATAGTCGCTGCCGAGCGCTGCCGTCTCGAGTCCACCTACCTCGATCACGTGCTCAATCGCATCAACCACGGCTGCTGGAGTCAGGTCACATACGGCTGCGTCCCAGTAGCCGATGCCAATGACTCCGCCCGTGGCTGCGACTCCGCGGATCTCCTCGTCCGTGAGGTTGCGGTTGACGTCGCAGGTGGCCTGTACGCCGCCGTGGCTGGCGACCACCGGCTTGGTGGCCATCGCCAGCATCTCGGCGACCGCCGTGTGGCTGGCGTGAGCGATGTCGACGATGACGCCACGCTTCTCCATCTCGGCGAATACCTGGCGCCCGAGGTCCGTCAAGCCGCCCTTCTTGACGCCGTGCATCGATCCGGCGACTTCGTTGTCGAAGAAGTGGGTGAAGCCCGCCATTCGCATACCGGCGTCGTAGAGCTTCTCGAAACTCTCGAACTTGCCCTCGAGGTTGTGCAGACCTTCGACCGAGAACATGGCGCCGGTGACGTCCTTGCCTGCCTCACGGTCCTTCAGCAGGCTGGCGAGGTCGTCCTTGGTACGGACGAGTCGGAGCTGACCTTCGGATTCTTCGGCAGCATGTTCAAGCCGGTGTGCGTGATAGAGCGACCGTTCGAGCAGCGAGTTCCAGGTCTTGGGCGGCTGTAGTTGGACGAACGTGAGCAGCGTGATCGCGTCGGTCTCGTCGGTGTTTGACTCGTAGTTTTGACCCTTGGGCGACTTCGTGACCGATGAGAACACCTGCAGCGCGACATTGCCCTTCTGCAGGCGTGGAAGGTCCATGTGTCCACGATTGGCGCTCGCTAGGACGTCGCGGTTCCACATCAACGTGTCGGAGTGCATATCCGCGATCTGGATGCTGTTGTGCAGCTTTCGAGTGTCAGCGCTGACCGTCGGCAAGTCTCCGTCCACGACCTTGTTCATGCTCCGCTCAACGATGCCCGGGGCCAGCGTGAAGAACGCGACGACGGCAAACAAGACGAACACGAGCGAACCAAGCAGGACGCGCTTGGGCCAGGTACGAGTGGGTGAGGGCATCCCGCCATTCTTCCATTCAGAGGTGGCAGGAAGCCGGAGATGAGGGCCCCTCTGCCACTACGCTGGGCGCATGCGTTTCGCGATCGTCGTCAACCCCACGTCAGGCAAACGCCATGGCGAGACGATCTCCGCACAGGCGGCTGAACGCCTTGGCAATGCGGGCCATTCGACGATCATCGTTCAGGGTTCGGATGCAGCTTCCGCACGGGATCAGCTGAAGCTTGCGATCGATGCGGGCCTCGACGGTGTCCTGGTCGTCGGCGGTGACGGAGCGCTCCACGGCGTGCTCGACCATGTCGCCGACTCTGATCTCGTCTTTGGGCTCATCCCAGCCGGCACGGGCAACGACACGGCGCGCTCGCTCGGGATCCCAGTCAAGGACGTCGATGCCGCCGTCGATCTGATCATCGCCGGCAACGTACGTACGATCGATCTCGCCCGAGCCGACGAGGCGTACGTCGCAACTGTTGTGGCATCCGGTTTCGACTCGAAGGTCAACGAGCGTGCCAACGAGATGACCTGGCCGCGCGGCAACATGCGCTACAACATCGCAATGATTGCCGAGCTACGGGAGTTCGAGCCGCTGCCATTCACCCTCGTACTCGACGGCAAGACGATCGAGCGCGAAGCGATGCTCGTCGCAGTTGGCAATGGCCCATCGTTCGGCGGCGGACTTCGCATTTGCGAAGGCGCAAAGATGGATGACGGTCTGCTTGATGTCGTGGTGATCAACCCAGTGAGCAAACCCAAACTGCTTCGCGTGTTCCCCAAGCTCTACAAGGGCACCCACATCACGCTGCCGGAGTTCGAGCGTCACCTCGTCAAAGAAGTGACGCTGTCATCGCCCGGCATCGTGGCGTACGGCGACGGTGAGCGTCTCGGCCCGCTGCCGATGACAACACGCATCCAGCCCGGCGCGCTGCGAGTCTTCGCAGCACCTGTTGCCACGTAGGCTGGAGGCATGACAACGCCCGCTGAAAAGTACGCGAAATCCCGGGCGGATCAGCACCATCCACTCCTGGCCTCGTTCCGCGACCTGTATGAGTTCGGGCTCGATGACTTCCAGATCGAGGCCTGCAAGGTCGTCGAGGACGGCCACGGTGTTCTGGTCGCCGCGCCGACGGGCTCCGGCAAGACTCTGGTCGGCGAGTTCGCCGTACACATGGCGCTCACGACGGGCCGCAAATGCTTCTACACAACGCCCATCAAGGCGCTCTCGAACCAGAAGTTCTCGGACTTCGTTGAACGCTACGGCGCCGACAACGTTGGCCTGCTGACTGGCGACAACACCATCAACGGCGAAGCGCCGATCGTCGTCATGACGACCGAAGTGCTGCGCAACATGCTCTACGCGGGCTCGAGCACCCTCACAGGTCTCGGATTCGTGGTCATGGACGAGGTTCACTACCTTGCGGACCGCAACCGTGGCGCCGTCTGGGAAGAGGTCATCATCCACCTCCCGGAATCTGTCTCCGTGATCTCGCTGTCGGCGACGGTGTCGAACGCTGAAGAGTTTGGCGCCTGGCTCACCGAGGTACGCGGCGACGACACCGTGACGATCGTCGAGGAGCGCCGACCCGTCCCGCTCCACCAGCACGTACTGGTGGGCCGGAAGCTTTTCCCGCTGTTCGAGTCGGGTGGCACCGAGGTCAACCGAGCGCTGGAGCGCATTGCACGCGAGGATTGGCAGTACTCCCGTATGTCGAAGGGCCGCCCCAAGAAGGGCGGTCAGCGACCGAGGAGCCGTCACCGTACGCCTGGACGCATCGAGCTCGTCGAGCGCCTTGACGCCGAAGGACTGTTGCCCGCGATCACCTTTGTGTTCAGCCGGGCAGGATGCGCGGCCGCCGTCCAGCAATGTCTCGACGCCCGCCTCAATCTGACGTCGCCCGAGGAGCAGGCGGAGATCACGGCTCTCGTCGACGAGGCCTGCTCTCACTTACCCGAGGACGATCTCGAGGTGCTTGGCTACTACGAGTTCCGTGAGGCGCTCGTGCGGGGGATTGCAGCGCACCACGCGGGCATGCTGCCGACGTTCAAGGAAGTCGTCGAGGTGCTGTTCAGTCAGGGCCTGGTCAAGATGATCTTCGCGACGGAGACGCTCGCACTCGGCATCAACATGCCTGCCCGTTCCGTCGTCATCGAGCGACTCTCCAAGTGGAATGGCGAGACCCACGCCAACATCACGCCGGGGGAGTACACCCAGCTCACCGGCCGCGCTGGGCGACGTGGCATCGACGTCGAGGGGCACGGCGTCGTCCTGTGGCAGCCCGGTCTCGATCCCAAGCAGGTCGCGGGCCTGGCGTCAACGCGTACGTATCCGCTCAACTCGTCGTTTCACCCGTCGTACAACATGGCGGTCAACCTGGTCGGCCAAGTCGGACGTCTCACCGCGCGCGAACTGCTCGAGCAGTCCTTCGCCCAGTTCCAGGCCGATCGTGCGGTCGTTGGCATGGCGCGACAAATCCGCAAGGCCGATGACGCTCTCGACGGTTACCGGGAGTCCGCGCAGTGCCACCTCGGTGACTTCATGGAGTACGCCGCGCTACGCCGTGAAATCAGCGACATCGAGTCCTCGGGCGCCCGTGAGCGTCGCTCAGCAGACCGCGAAGTCGTCATCGAGTCGCTGGTGGGTCTCAAGCCCGGTGACATCATCAACGTCCCAGCAGGCCGCTGGGCCGGCATTGCTGTGGTGCTTGATCCCGGCACGCAAGCCGACCGCGAAGGACCGCGCCCGATGGTCCTCACGGCCAATCGTCACGCCCGACGGCTCGCCATGGTCGACTTCCCGACTCCCGTCAGCGTGATCACGACTATCCGCATTCCGAAGTCGTTCAACGCTCGCAACCCCCAGGCCCGCCGCGACCTGGCGTCCAGCCTGCGCAACCACGCCGAGGGCGTCGCATGGAAGCCCAAGGTGGCCTATCGCGAGCACGGTCCCCGCAAGGACCCACGTATCGAGGCGCTACGCGAAAAGATGCGTCAGCACCCGTGTCACGACTGCCCCGATCGCGAGTCACACGCGCGCTGGGCTGAGCGCTACCAAAAGCTCGAGCGCGACACCAAGAACCAGCGCTCGCGCATCGAGCAGCGCACCAATACGGTCGCCCGCCAGTTCGACCGCGTATGCGAAGTGCTCGACGTGCTCGGCTACCTGGACGGCGACGAAGTCACCGAGGACGGCAAGAAGCTGCAGCGTGTCTACAGCGAGCTCGACCTCCTCGTCAGCGAGTGCATTCGCGAAGGCGTATGGGACAACCTCGACGCTCCTGAGCTGGCTGCAGCGATCAGTGGGCTGACATACGAATCGCGAAACTCCGATGATGCGCCTGCACCGCGCTACCCAACGAAGAACGTACGAGATGTTGCGGATGCGATGAGCTCTCTAGGTGCCGAACTTGAACGCCTGGAGCGCGAGCACCGCGTGAAGTTCCTGCATCAACCGGACTTCGGCTTCGCTCAGGCCGTCTGGCAATGGTCCATGGGGGCATCACTCGACGATGTGCTCACCGACATGGAGCTTGCCGCAGGTGACTTTGTCCGCGCCATGAAGCAACTGATCGACGTCGTCGCCCAAGTCGCCGATGCGTCGGGCCCGGGTCCCTTGCGCAAAACTGCACGCGAGGCGCTCGACGGGCTGCGCCATGGTGTCGTGTCCTACACGTCGATCACGAGCTGACTGCGAGTCCTTCGAGCACTCGTTCTGCGGCTCCGCCGATTCCCCAGCGCTCGGCGAATGCCCTGAAGGTCGCTTGCTGATCCGCAGTCAGCGTCTCAAGCGTCCACGCGGATGCCTCACAGGCGTCACGCTTGACAGCAACAACCGTACGAGCGGCGGCAATGTAGTCGGCCGAGTCCTTCAGCGATTGACGTACGCGAGGCTTGATCGAGCTCGAGGGGTCCTCCGCAGCGGCAATGATCCCGTCAAGATCTCCGAATTCGTTCAGTAGAACGGCACCTGTCTTGTCGCCGATGCCCGGCACACCCGGAATGCCATCCGATGGGTCGCCGCGCATCACTGCGAAGTCGACGTACTGGGAGGAATCGATGCTGTAACGCTCGCGCATCCAAGCGTTGTCGACGAGATCGGGATTGCCCACGCCACCGCGTGACGTGTAGATCACCCGCACGGAGCGAGAGTCGTCGACGAGCTGGAACAGGTCGCGGTCGCCAGTGACGACGTCTACGGGCCCGTCCCACTGCCCGCTGAGGGTGCCGATGATGTCGTCGGCCTCAGCACCTGCGGCGCCAATCCGTGGGATACCCAATAGGGCAAGCGCTTCCGCAATCAGCGGCACCTGAGGGCCGAGGAGCCCGTCGGTCGTGTCACCTTCGCCGCCGTCTTCGCCGACGCGGTGTGTCTTGTAGGTATCCATGAGATCGACGCGCCATTGTGGGCGCCAGTCGTCGTCCCAGCACGCCACAATCGCGGTCGGCTTGAATTCGGTGCTGAGTGTCGCGATGAAGTCCAACATGCCCCGCAGGGCATTGACGACTGTGCCGTCAGGAGCCTTCAACGAATCGGGCACACCGAAGAACGCCCGAAAGTAGAGGCTCGCGCTGTCCAGGAGAAGTAGTCGTCCGTTGGGCATGTTCCGACCCTACTCAGGTGGGAGGCTGGTCGCCTTCTTCGATCTGGCGCTGTTGGCTTTCGCGGTACTTGCGACGCTGTTCCTCGGCGCGCTCACGGAACTTGCGCTGGAAGTCTTCGTCATCAACCGGATTCGAAGAAGGGTGCCGTATGGGGCGCTCCCGATCGGAGACGACCGGGCCGTAGTTGCCCTTGTAGGGCATGGAACGTGCGGCCTCTGGCCTGCCTGCGACGATCCAAGCGATCGATCCGACCAGTGGCAGAAAGACGATCAGGACGATCCACATCACCTTGCCGAGATTGCGAACGGATCCTTCATCGGTGGTGATCGCGTCGATCAGACAAAAGATCCACAGGCCGAGGATGACGAACCCCACGAATCCATCCAGGTACAGCACAGCGCGTCTCCTGTCGGTCACGAAGTTGCCAAAGCATGGCACTTCGTTGGGTCACCGCGCAGACAAATCGGCGCCACCACCCTGATGGGTGATGGCGCCGATTCTTTGGACAGTCGTCAGCGAGTTGCTTCAGAGCTGTACTGCTTGAGCTGCTTGGCAGAAACCTTCGCTGCCTTGCGGTTGGCGTCGCCGAACAATCCGGCCTTGGACATCGTGAGGGCGTACACCGCATGTGCCGCACCATCGCCCAACTCCTGAAGTGCAGTCGCACTCAGGTTGTTGATGGTGTCGCATGCCTGGTGGTAGCAGCTGTCGTACGGAGCACCTGCTGTGCCGCCGTACGCAACCGCTTCCTCATCGGTCTTGACGCCTTCGGCGCCACTGAAGAGACCGCCTGCAGGGATTCCTGCCGCGATGAACGGCCCGTAGTCCGAGCGTCCGTCGAAGTCAGTCGGCTCGGTCGCCAACCCCTTGGAATCGAAGTAGTCGTTGAAGACGCTTTCGATCGCCGCTGAACCGGGGGGACCACTGTCTCCTCCGTTGGAGCCGTCACCGTCGTAGACGAATCGCACGTAGTTGGGCGATCCGAGCATGTCGAAGTTGAGGTTGGCGTAGATCTTTGCCCGCCTCGCATCAGACAGCGTGGTGACGTAGTGCTCGGATCCGAGCAGACCGGCCTCTTCAGCTCCCCAGAAGGCGAAACGCACGGGGCGCTGAAGCTTCTTGGTCAGCTTGAGGTCTGACATCTCCTCGGCGATTTCGAGAATCGCTGCGGAACCGGAGCCGTTGTCGTTGATTCCGGGTCCAGCGGCGACGCTGTCGAGGTGGGCACCGACTACGACGACCTGGTCAGAGTTCTTGACCTTCTTGCCCTTGGTCGGCAGGTCAGCGATGACGTTCTCTGTCTCGCGGTTCATGTCGACTTCAGTCGAGGTGACGACCTGCGCAGTGACTGGACCGTCGCCGGCTTCGTCAGCCAGTGCCGCTCCGTCAGCGAAGGACACTCCGACAACCGGGATCGGAACCGGGTTGCCAAGCGTGCCTGTCAGCAGTTCATCGCGTCCGGGCTGGCCCTCGTTGAACACAATTGCGGCCTCGTAGCCGGCGGCGGCTGCGTTCACGGCCTTCGTCTCGAAGGTGCAGGTGCCTCGCTGGATCAGCGCGATTGCCGGCTCGTCGGGTGCGGGCTCGAAGTCCTCAGCTTCACAACCGGAATTGCTGCTCGGCTCGGGCGATGGCGGAAGGACGAGATCGTTGGTTGGTACGACCGTGCCGGTCACATCACCGGATCCGGAGTAGTCGAGAGTCGCAGTCTCAATCTCTTGCGCGGTCGGTGAAATCTCGGTCAGCGTGGCTGGCTCGAGCTCACGCGAGAACGCGAACGTGAACTTCTGTCGCGTCACCTTGTAGCCGGCTTTGCGCAACTTCTTGGCGACGTAGTCTGCCGATGCCGTGTGGCCCGGAAGGCCTGAGGCACGAGTGCCCTCGTTGCGATCGGCAATCGTCTGGAGTTGACGTAGGTGCTGCAAGATTCCGTTGACAGTCACGGCCTTGGTAAGGCTGGTGCTGTTGGACTTCTTGGAGCTGTTCTGATCAGCCACTGCTGGTGCAGTGATGGCCAAGCCGCTCGTCACGACGACGGCAGCAACTATTGCGAGCGTTCTGCGCATGCAAGATCCCCCGATCCTTTTGAGATGTTCAGATGTAGTCCTCACACTAAGCGCATGCGGGTCAGGCGCAACCGCATCGCGCTCGCGGCCACTTCTAGGCCGTCGGTATCGTCATACCGTGAACAGATGGCGCAAGGCTCAGGCACTCGCAGCTTCCGAGGGCATTGACGCCCTCCTCGTCACTCCTGGCGCTGATTTGCGCTATTTGACGGGCTACACGGCGCTTCCGTTGGAGCGCCTGACCTGCCTGGTTCTGCCGGCGCACGGCGATCCGACGCTGATCGTCCCCGCCCTCGAGGTAGCTGCCGCAAGGGCTTCCGGGATTGACGTCGCCCTTGCCTCGTGGACCGAGACCGAGGATCCGTTCGCTCTGGTCACTGACCTCGTGGGCAATGCCGCGACGATCGGACTCGACGACCATATGTGGGCGAGTCGCGTATTCGCCCTGAAGGACGCTCTCCCCAACGCGCGCCAGGTGCTCGCTGGACCGCTGGTGCAGCAGCTGCGCATCCGTAAGGAAGCGGACGAGATCGCTGCCCTACGCGAAGCCGGCCAGGCGATCGACCGCGTTCACGCCCGTATGGGGGAGTGGCTCCGTCCCGGACGTACCGAGCGCGAGGTCGGTGCCGATATCGCCCGCGCGATCATCGACGAAGGTCATGAGACGGTCGACTTCGTCATCGTCGGTTCCGGTCCCAACGGCGCTTCGCCCCACCACGAGCTGTCGGACCGTGTGATCGAAGAGGGCGACCCGGTCGTCATCGACATCGGCGGCACCAACCACGCGGGCTACTGCTCGGACTCGACGCGCAACTATCTCGCTGGAGGCGCTGTGCCCGCCGAGTACGCCGAGTTCTACGGCGTCCTGCAGGCTGCTCAGCAGGCACAGCTCGACCACGCCAAGCCAGGAGTCACGGCCGAGTCTGTGGACGCCGTCGGCCGAGCGATCATCGCCGAGGCAGGCTTTGGCGATCGCTTCATCCACCGCACCGGTCACGGCATCGGCCAGGAGACTCACGAGGAGCCTTACATCGTTGAGGGCAGCTCTCTGGTTCTTGAAGAGGGCATGGCGTTCTCGATCGAGCCCGGCATCTACCTCGAGGGACGTTTCGGTGCCCGTATCGAGGACATCGTGGTGTGCACAGCAGACGGGCTAGAGGTGCTCAACAACCAACCGCGCGAACTCATCGCGCTGTGACGCCCCGCTGGGCGCGCCCTCGGAATGCGTGGGTGCTTGCGCTGGTGCTCGGAGTTGTCGCTTCGCAGGGCTTCGATCCGGTCGAGATCCCGTACGCGATGGTCTTCGCGCTGGCAGGCCTCATCTGGCTCGCCCGCCAACTAATGGACGCTCGCAAGCGAACTGTGGTCATCACTGGGCTCATCTTCGGACTCGCCTTCATGGCTCCGCTGATTTGGTGGATGAACGCCGTGAGCGGCGCCGCCTACATCGGACTGGTGCTGCTGGAGGCGGTCTTCTTTGCCCCGATCATGCTGGCCCTGCGCGCGGCGGCTCGGCTTGCCGCCTGGCCGCTCTGGGGTGCGGCCGTATGGGTCGCGGGGGAGTTTGCTCGCTCGGTCTTCCCGTTCACGGGCTTCCCATGGGGTCGCCTTGCGCACACATCGATCGACAGCCCGTTCAAGTCGTACGCACGCCTGGTGGCAATGCCGGGCACCAGCGCAGTCCTCTTTGTGGTCGCGGCGCTTCTGCTCATCGTTGTGACAGGCACTTCTGTGCGACGAAGGATCACAGCTGGAGCGACGATCGTCGGGCTCCTGCTTGTTGGCCTGATCTTGCCCACCGGCATCGCCGGCGCCGCGGGAACCAAGCAGGTATCCCTGGTGCAAGGCGATGTACCGGGCGTCTTCCTCACCTGGCCGATTGGCGAGATCTTCGAGCTGCACGCTGCCGAGACGGACAAACTGGCTCAGGCAGTCGAGGCGGGCACTGTCCCCAAGCCCGACATGGTGCTCTGGCCCGAGAACGCCACTGACGTCGACCCGTTCCACAACCAGGGTGTCCGCGCACGGATCGAGGGGCTGTCTGCCCGCATCGGCGCCCCGATCCTGGTCGGCGGCTTGTTTGACGGTCCAACGACCACAACGTCCTACAACCAGGGCGTCGTCTGGGATGAGAACGGCCCGGGGGATCGGTACGTCAAGCTCAAGCCTGTCCCGTTCGGCGAATACGTGCCCTGGCGGGACAAGGCTGGTGCGATCTTCGGCCGACTCGCTCGAGACATCCCGCGCGACATGCTTGCCGGCACGGAGTCCGGCGCGATCCAGATCGCCGGCACGACTATCGGCGACACGATCTGTTACGACATCGCGTACGACTCTGTGACTCGCCGCGCCCTCGACGGCGGCGCACAGTTGCTCGTCGTCCAGACCAGCAACGCAGCCTTCACCGGCACCTCTCAGCCCGAGCAGCAGTGGGACATCTCGCGCCTTCGTGCCGTCGAGACCGGCCGCTGGGTCGTGGTCCCGTCGACGAACGGGATCAGCGGCGTTGTTGATCCGGACGGCGATGTCGTACAGCGCGCGCCGATGCACCAGCCGGCCCTCGTCAACCAAGAGGTCGAACTGGCCGACGGCACGACGCCAGCGCTGCGAATTGGAGCTCCGCTGGAATACCTCCTGGTGACCCTCGGTCTGGGAGCATGGTTCCTCGGCACACGACGGAAGGACCAGTGAACGCCCGTGAGCGGCACGCTTGTCATCATTCCGACGTACAACGAGTCCGAAAACATCGCCTGGATCACGGAAGAGGTCCTCGCTCACCAGCCTGACGTCAACATCCTTGTCGCCGACGACGGATCCCCGGACGGCACCGGCGAGATCGCCGACAAGTTGGCCGCCGCCGATGACCGCATTAGCGTGATGCATCGCGAGGGCAAGCAGGGACTCGGATCGGCGTACCGCGCCGGCTTCGCTTGGGGCATTGAACGTGGTTACGACGTCCTGTGCGAGATGGACGCGGACGGATCGCATCGTCCCGAAGACCTTGAACGACTCCTCGAGGCGAGCGATCAGGGCGCAGACCTCGTCCTCGGATCTCGCTGGGTCCCAGGCGGGGGAGTCGTCAACTGGCCTTGGTACCGCAAGTTCATCTCTCGCGGCGGCACCTTCTACGCGCAGCTCATGCTCGGCATTCCGATCAAGGATGCGACGGGCGGCTACCGCGCTTTCCGGCGCGAGACTCTCGAACGGCTGCCTCTCGACGAGGTCGCCTCACAGGGATACTGCTTCCAGATCGACATGGCTCGACGCGTACTCGATCAAGGCATGACGATCGTCGAGGTACCGATCACCTTCGTCGAGCGCGTACGCGGCGAGTCCAAGATGAGCGGTGACATCGTCCGCGAAGCCCTGTGGCGCGTCACCGTGTGGGGCCTCCAGCGACTCATACCCAAACGCTGGCGCTAGGAAGTAGAAGACCCCGACCGAATTGGTCGGGGTCTTGCAGTTGACTCAGGCAGATTTCTTGGCCGGAGCCTTCTTGGCCGCCTTTTTGACGGGACGATGCAGGTGAGGAGGCCCGATCTCGCCACCACGGAGCAGCTCAAGCCGCTCAGTGAGGATTTCTTCGAGTTCCTTGACCGATCGACGTTCAAGCAACATGTCCCAGTGCGTGCGAACTGCCTTCTCGTTCTTGACGAGCGGTTCGCCGCCTTCGACACGAGTACCGATCTGACCGGTCTTGGGGTCTTCCCATTCGTACGGGATGTCGGCCTCATCAGCCATCGTCACCGAAAAGGTGTGCCCATCAGCGCAGATGTATTCGACCTGCTGACGGGGAGCCATTTCTACGCCGCGCTCGTCCTCAAAGCTCTGAGTCCCGAGTCGAGCGCCTCGCAATGCACGTTCTGCCATGGCAGTCCCCTTTCGTGTGCCTTACCTCTTCCAACGTAGGGGATGCACATGAGATTCCCCTAAGCGCGAGGTTTTGGTCACACGTCGGGCTAGACCAGGGCAGGTGGTTGGTTGCCAGCCTCGATGATTCCCTTCTTGGGATCGAGCTTCCAGAGCAGGAGTCCGCCGATGACGAAGAACGCGATCAGCGCAAGGATCGCTGGCCTGTACGAGTCAGTGAGTTGGTGGACCAGGCCGAAGACAAGCGTGCCGAGCCAACTCGTACCGCGCTCACAGGCTTGGTAGAGGCTGAAGTACTCGGCCTCCCGACCGCGCGGGATGAGGTTGGAGAAGAACGAACGTGACAATGCCTGCGTACCGCCGAGGACAAGTCCGATGGCGACAGCGAGCAACAGGAACGGCAGGATCTGCTTCTCCGGGAGGAAGAAGCCGAAGCAGACGACAAAGATCCAGACCACGAGCCCGCCGAGAATCGTCTTGTGGCTGCCGATGCGTGCGGCAAGCCGACCGAAGATGAGGGCTCCTCCGAAGGCAACGAACTGCACGATGAGGATCGTGGCAATCAGGATGCTCGTGCCAAACCCGAGCTGCTTGTCGCCGTAGACCGACGCGGAGTAGATCACGGTCTGGATGCCGTCGTTGTAGAACAAGTAGGCGACGAGGAACAGCAGCGTCTGCGGGTAGTTCTTGAGCTCCTTGAGCGTGCGGAACAACTGCCCGAAGCTGCGCTGCATCAGCGTCACGCCCTCTTCGGGCGGGATGCCTCGCGGCTCACGATCCTTGATGCCTCTGTACGGAATGAACGTGAAGTAGGCCCACCAAATTGCGGCCGACAACAGACTGATCCGCACTGCCATTTCAGTCGAAAGTCCGAACGGCTTCACTGTGACAATCGCCAGGTTCACTGCGAGCAGCAGACCACCGCCGAGATAGCCGAACGCCCAGCCCTGTGAGGAGATCCGATCGCGCTCGTCAGGCTCAGCGACTTCGACGAGGATCGCGTCGTACACAACGATTGACGCCGCATAGAACAAGTTGGCCACGACCAGCAGGCCCGCGCCGAGCTGCCAGTTGGTGCCGGTGACAAAGAACATCAGCGCTGCAACTGCCGCGCCACTCCAGGCGAGACGCGCCATGAGCGTCTTCTTCGACTGCACACGGTCAGCGATGGCTCCGACGATCGGCAGGATGAACGCCGAGATCACCGTCGCCAGAGTGACGACGTAGAACACCAGCGAACCGGCGCTGACTGACAAGCCGAGCACCGAGAGATGTTCGGTGCATTTGCGGTCCTCGTCTCCGACGAAGCCACAGGCGGCGCGCTCAGCGACGCTCGTCAGATACGGCGCATACAGAACCGTCGCGATGGTCGTGATGTAAGCCGAGTTGGCCCAGTCGTAGAAGAACCACGACTTCTGCTCCTCGTTGGCTTTGAACCGTGGCAACTTCATTGGCGTTCCCTCCACATGCCTCGGGCAACGAGCACATCCTTGAGGATGTCCGTTCGGTCAGTCATGAGGCCGTCGACCCCGAGATCGAGCAGGCGATTCATGGAGTCTGCATCGTCGATCGTCCACACGTGCACCTGGATTCCCAGAGCGTGGGCACGCTTCACAAACCGGCGAGTCACGACGCGAATACCGTGTCGGGTCTCTGGCATCTGCAGGGCAACAGCAGGAATGCCCATACGGCGAAGAATCACGGCTGGCAGGAACTTCACCAGCACTGCTTCACGCCTCGAAGCCGATGTAGCAACACCTGGAAGTCGATGACGTATGCGGCCAAGGCGCTCGTGCTCGAATGACGCGAGGCAGACGCGATCGACCGCGTTGAAGTCCTCGATGACGGCGCAGGTCTCCTCGACCGCCTCGTCTGACTTCAGGTCGATGTTGAAGCGTGCGTCAGGGAACGTCTTGATGAGCTCTTCGAGCATCGGAATGCGCTCGCGGCCACCGAGCAACTCGGCGGAGAGGACTTCCGAATCCAGAGACGCGATGGATGCGGTGTTGCCGGTCATCCGCTCAAGCGTGTCGTCGTGGAACACGAAGACACGGCCGTCGCCAGAGACGTGCACGTCAGTCTCGAGGTAGCGATAGCCCATCTCGTACGCGTGAGTGAACGAGGCCATCGAGTTCTCGATGCCGAGGTTCGCCTCTACGAGCGAGCCACCACGATGCGCGAATGCAATGGGTGTGGGGGAGTCGAGGTAGGACACATTCACACGCTAAGCCCTCATGGGTTCAGCGAGGCAGCCTAAATATCCCGGAAGGTCTCGATCTGGGCGCCGAGAGCGTTGAGGCGCTCGGCGAGGTCCTCGTAGCCACGGTTGATGACGTAGACGCTGCGAAGCACTGACGTGCCCTTGGCAGCCAACATGGCCAGCAGGATGACGACTGCCGGACGAAGTGCCGGCGGGCATACGAGCTCAGTGCCGCTCCAGTGCGTCGGTCCGTCGATCAGCACGCGGTGCGGGTCAAGCAGCTTGACCGAGGCGCCGAGCTTGTTGAGCTCAGTGAGGTAGATGGCCCGGTTCTCGTAGACCCAGTCGTGCAGCATCGTTTGACCTTCGGCTGTCGCTGCAATGACAGCGAAAAACGGGAGGTTGTCGATGTTGAGTCCGGGGAACGGCATCGGGTGGATCTTGTCGATCGGAGCATGCAGAGCCGACGGATGCGTCGTGATGTCGACGAGGCGGGTTTCACCGTTCTCGGCGGGATATTCAGCGCTGCGGTCGTACTGGAAGCCCATTTCTTCGAGCAGTGCGAGCTCAATCTCCATGAACTCGATCGGTACGCGACGCACTGTGATGCTCGACTTGGTGACGATTGCAGCAGCGATCAGGCTCATGGCCTCGATCGGGTCTTCGCTCGGTGCGTAGTCGACATCGGCGTTGATCACCGGCTTGCCCGTGACACGAAGTGTTGTGGTGCCGATGCCGTCGATGCCGACGCCCAGCTTGACCAGGAAGAAGCACAGGTCCTGGACCATGTAGTTGGGGCTGGCATTGCGGATGATCGTGACGCCGTCGTATTTCGCGGCTGCAAGAAGTGCGTTCTCAGTGACTGTGTCGCCACGCTCGGTGAGGACGATGGGGCGCTCCGGACCGACACCTGCCGCGGTGGTCGCGTGATAGCTGCCCTCGGTGGCGACGACCTTGAGACCGAACGGGCGCAGTGCCGTCATGTGCGGTTCAACGGTGCGCGTACCGAGATCGCAGCCGCCTGCGTACGGGAGCTCGAAGTCGTCATAGCGGTGCATCAGCGGGCCGAGGAACATGATGATGCTCCGCGTACGGCGGGCCGCATCGGCATCCATGGCCGCAAGGTTGAGCTCGGCCGGGACCACGAGCTTGAGGTCGTTCTCCTCATTCAGCCAGGTGAACTTCACGCCGATCGACTCGAGCACCTCGAGAAGTCGGTTGACCTCTTCGATGCGGGCGACCTTGCGGAGCACAGTGGTGCCGGAGTTGAGCAATGCGGCGCACAGCAGGGCGACGCCAGCATTCTTGCTCGATTTCACGTCGATTGAGCCCGACAGGGTCGTACCGCCAACCACACGCAGGTGGCTGGGGCCCGATGTGCCGACGGTGACCAACTCGGAATCAAGCGCAGCGCCGATCCGGGCAAGCGTGTCGAGGGTCAGGTTTTGCTGACCCTTCTCGATCCGGCTGACCACGTTCTGACTCGTCTTGAGCTCGGTTGCAAGCTCAGACTGGGTCATTCCGCTGTGTTGGCGGGCATCACGAATGAGTACGCCGATGCGGGCCAGGTAGTCGTCGCGCACAGTCATGTCAACCACCATATCTCAGATATGAGATAACTCAATCAGGCTGATTCGAACGTGTCGGAGTCTGTTTGACCCAGTTTTCTGGAGTCTTCAACGCCCCCGAAATTCATGGTGTGCTGCCAGTAGATCCCGTACGCGAGCTCGGAAATCGTCTTGTCGTGCACCGGGAACAGCGAACCGGGGGAGACCCGCTGGACGAAGTCCACCGTCTCGCTGATCTTGGCCCACGGCGCAGACAAGGGGAGTGCCAATACGTCAACACCCTCGGGTGCGTACTCGTACGTATCGCCCGGGTGGAACAACGTCGGCTCGCCAGCCGCACTCAACACGACACCGACGTTGGCGACCCGGGGGAGTGCGGACAGGATCACGGCATGTTGTGACCCCACGCCACGAACGGTCACGTCACCGACCACCGTCACGAGCCCGTCGGCATTGGGTGTCCAGTCGCCAAACGCGAGAGTGCCTGCGCTTTCCGGGTCAGCGATCAGCACCGCGTTGGGGTTGCGCTCCAGCAGGCCGGGACTGCGAGTGACGTCGATGTGATCCGGATGCTGATGGGTCACGACGATCGCGTCCAGACCTTCGAGCGCGAAAGCTTCTTCAGCGCTGAAGACTCCGGGGTCAATCAGGACGCGGGTGCCGGCTGCCTCAACGAGTACGGCCGCATGACCGAAGCGCGTGATCTGCATACGGCCCATCCTGCACCGTGCATCAAGCCGCGATGTGACCGATCTCAGGAGTGTCCGGCCCGAAGTGTCGATACATGATCGTGTCGCGGTTCTTGGCCGACTGCTTGTGAAGCCGTCGATCTCCCCAGGAGGTGCGCCCGAGGATCTGGTGGTTGACAAGGTTGCGTCCGAAAACACCCACAGATGCCCACGGCAGGCGAACGGGGAGCTTGAGGTCCCGCATGCCTTCTTTGGTCAGGAAAGGACGCAGCATGCTCAACAGCCTGGCTCGCGTGTATGCCCGCCCCAGACGCGGAAATCGCCTAAAATGCAGGCTGTTCTGGGCCTCCATGATGCCCTGTGCGAGTTGTGGTCCAGCTTCGGTGATGTCACCCTGCGCAAGCAGCACGTGGTAGTTGAATGCGTGCTGCTCCCGCTCGTGGTCGAACAACCAGTCGTCGTTGACGCCAATGAGCCAACCGACGTACTTCCAGAGGTGCATGACCGCCAGTGAGTCCGCGGTCGTGACGCGGACTCCGAGTGATCGCACGCCGAGCAGGAGTGTTGCGCTGAACAGACCGAGCGTTGCGGCCTGGTCGGACTGGTTGATCGGAAGGCCGAACCTTGAGGTGTCCCAGCGGTCTCCGCCCTCGAAGCGCTGATTGACCATCGCATGCATAAGGCGGACGTGGACCGTCAACTGGAAGCCCTCGCCCTCGCGCCGCATGGCGTCATGGTCTGAGACTGCAACCGCCCACTTCTGCGTCTCTCCGAGTCGGCGCATGGTCATGTCGCCGGTCATTCCGCCGGTGGCCACGAGCAAATCTGTCGGACCCCCGAATCGATATCCGCCGATCAGGGACAGCTGCAGCAGTACGTCAGCAGCACTCTTGCCAAAGCGGCGGTATGCCTCAGCGCCCCGATTGAGCAGGTCGAAGTCGACCCACTCAGGCACGGCATCGACGGTGGCAAAGAAGTCGCGGAGCGCTGGGGGAGCAGATTCGACAGACTCGATGCCACGTACCAACGCCTGGTTGAACTGAGCCATCGAAACCTTGTCGTCGCCGGGCGACCGCATCGCCCGGGCCAGAGCAGCCCCAACCTCGTCGCGCTCCATGAATCGCTGACCAATCAGGGCCAGCTGGCTCTCGTCGACCGCACGAACGCGAGCCACGGACTTCAGGACGCGGCCGATCCTGGCGCCTCGCTCTTCTGCTGCACGGAAGCGAGATGGAGGTGCAACAACGGTCTCAGTCGTCATGGCAAAAGTATGACGCGAGCAATTACTCGCATACAATTCGCGTATGGCACATCTGCTCCCGGCGAAGGAACTGCGCAAGACTCCGCGTCAGGAACGCTCTCGTGCGATGGTCGAACGCATCATCGCCGCAGGTCAGACAGTGTTGCTGCGAGATGGCTACGAAAAGGCGTCCACCAACCGGGTCGCGGACGAAGCGGGCATAAGTCCCGGGTCGCTCTATCAGTACTTCCCGGACAAGGAAGCGATCCTCGCAGCGGTCATCGACCGATACGCAGCGGAGTTCTCGACGCAGTTGACAGCAGTCCTTGCCGATCGCCTGGACGAACCCGGCCCAGCGCTCGTACGCGCGTCATTCGAGGGACTATTGGACGTCCTGACCGAGAACATCGAGTTCCTCCGACTGGTTGTCGAGGTGCTCCCACGCAGCCAGTCGGGTAGCTGGGCTGGAGCGTTGGAACAACGAATCAGCGACTTGGTGACGGCGTATTTGTCGATCAACAAGTCCCAGACCTCCATCACCGATCCCGCGGCGTCAGCCTGGATTCTTGTCCGCATGGTCGAGCACCTGAGCGTGCAATACGTGCTCGAGCAGCCGCCGATATCTCGGACGAAGCTCATCGACGAGATGGTCGACCTGACGCTCGCCTACCTCGGCCCGACATCCTAAACGTTCGGTACTCGCGTAGCGCTCGTTTCTCGCGGCGGAATCAGCAACAGCGCAGCCAACAGAATGGACCCGCCGAGCGCGGTCATGTTGAGGATCGAGTCGACTGAGTCGTACACGTCGAGATGGTGCACGTGATACGAAAAGTGGAGCACGCCGAACGTCAACGTCGTTGCCGCTGCGACGAGAACAGCGATGCGCTCCATGCTCACTGCCGCGAGGAGCGCAAGAACCATCAGCGCCAAGTAGGTCGCACCGACATCACGTACGAGGTGCTCGTTGTAGGGCCCGTCGACATTCACCCAGTGCCGTCCAAAGCCGGGGAAGTTGTCGTAGAACGATTGTGGCGCAAAGGCCGCCCAAGGCCCGGTGAAGGCACCCGTGGCCGCCAGAATCGCCAGAATCACGCGCTGCGTCCTTATTGTCATGTCCTGAGAATGGCCCAGCCTCGCGAATTCACACAACGGTATGGAGATGCTCGTAGCATCAGGCGCATGAGTGAGACGGAGTCCATACGCAACCCACTCTCGACGGCAGCTCGTGCCGGCGTCGTGTCCGGCGGCTTTGTAGCCCTGCTCTGGTTGATCGAAGCGCTGGACCGCATCCTTCCCGGCAACTTCGAATCCCGAGGAGTTCGCCCACGCTCCGACGAAGGACTGCTGGGCATCGCTTTCGCGCCACTACTGCACGGCGGGTGGGATCACCTGATCTCCAACAGCTTTCCGCTGCTGATTCTCGGATTCCTTCTGGGGATGTCAGGGATGCGCACGTTCACCATCACCACGGCCATCATCTGGACCGTCGGGGGAGTCGGAGTGTGGCTGATCGCCGGCTCGAACGAGATTCACATAGGCGCGTCGGGGATCGTCTTTGGTTGGTTGGTATTCCTGATGATTCGGGGAGTGTTCGCACGCAGCCTGAGCCAGATTCTCCTTGGTATTGCAGTCTTTTTAGCGTACGGAACCGTTCTGCTGGGAGTTTTGCCGGGGGACCCGGGCATCTCCTGGGAAGGGCACCTTTTCGGTGCGATTGGCGGCGCGATCGCGGCCTGGTTTGCCCGTGATGACAACGACGTAGCAGAGGTCACCGCATGACAGAGCCCAAGAAGTCAGCCGAGTCGTTCACCGCTGAAGAACGTGCTGCCATCAAGGATCGCGCGAAGGAACTCAAATCGAGCAGCTCCAAGGCTGCCAAGGAGGCTGAAGTCCTCGCCAACATCGCCGAGATGCCCACAGCCGACCGAGTCATCGCCGAGCGCCTCCACGCCGTCATACGCGAAAACGCACCCGATCTGGAGCCAAAGCTTTGGTACGGGAGCCCTGCGTACGCGAGAGGCAAGGAAATCGTCTGCTTCTTCCAGGCAGCCTCAAAATACGACACTCGGTACTTAACGTTCGGTTTCAACGATTCTGCGAATCTTGACGATGGTTCTTTGTGGCCCACGGCGTTCGCCATCGCCAAACTCACCGCAGCAGACGAGAAGACGATCGGTGCACTGGTCAAAAGGGCCGTGAACTGACCTCAGAAGGGGTTCTTCCCCGTAGAGGCCCGTTTATGCGTGTTTGTCCGATAATGCACATTATGTCAACTTAGGCATATTCCGGCTCCTACAGGGCAAAAGAAGGCCCCTACCCCGCAACTTGGGACCTACGCCGTGAGAGATAGACGGTTTCTGCGGGATTGTCAGTCGCAGCAATGGCCGCGTCGTACGCATCACGTGATTCATCGCTGCGTCCAAGTCGCCGTAGCAACTCGGCACGTGCGACGTGCCACGCGTGATATCCACTGAGGTCCAGCTGATCCACGATCGCCAGGGCAACGTCTGGACCATCAAGCTCCGCGAGCGCTACAGCGCGGTTCAATTCAACGACCGGTGTCGGCGCCACAACCATCAACTGGTCGTACAGAGCGACGATCTGGCCCCAATCGGTCGACCGAGCTTCATTGGCGTCCGTGTGAACCGCGTTGATCGCAGCCATGATTTGGTACGCGCCGGGTACTCCATTGGTCTGTTCGACCCGTGCCAGGCATTCGCGTACGAGGGTGTGTCCTTCCGCGATCAAAACACGGTCCCACCTGCTGCGATCCTGCTCATCGAGCGTGACGAGCTCTCCCCCGGCGACTCGAGTCTCCTGGCGTGCGTCTGTCAGGAGCATGAGGGCCAACAAACCCGCGACCTCGCCCTCATCGGGCAAGAGCTGGCGCAGGATCCGTCCCAATCGGATCGCCTCAGCCGTCAGGTCCGCCCTGATCGAGTCGTCGCCGGAACTGGCGAGGTAGCCCTCGTTGAACACGAGGTAGACGACCGCCAGAACTGCTGAGAGTCGATCGCTCAGATCTCCGCGCTCTGGCACACGGAAAGGAATGTTGGCGCCCTTGATCTTGGCTTTGGCGCGGGTGATGCGTTGCGCCATCGTCGTCTCGGCAACAAGGAACGCGCGCGCGATCTCGTCCACTGTCAGTCCGCCGAGAAGGCGAAGAGTCAACGCCACGCGCGCCTCGGGGGCAAGAGCTGGGTGACAGCACGTGAACACCAGCCGCAGCCGGTCGTCCTCGACCGGTCCGGTCGGTTCGTGGGGTGTGTCGTCTTGGATCATCATCGCTGCCTGGTGCTTCGTGTCGCGGATCTTCTCGCGGCGGATCTTGTCGATGGCACGGTTGGCGGCGGTCGTCGTGAGCCACCCACCCGGATTGGGCGGTATGCCGTCGACCGGCCAACGCTCAATTGCGGTGAGTAGCGCCTCCCCTGCCATGTCCTCGGCGATATCGAGATCACCGAAACGGCGGGCTAGCGAAGCGACTACTCGGCCGTATTCCTCGCGGTAGATCCGATCGATCTCCGCTCGGATATCGGCGGCTTGGGTCACTCGCCGTCTTCGAACGGACGCACTTCGACCTTGCCGCCGCAGGCCTTCGAACCCTCAGCTGCGATCTTGAGCGCTGCATCGAGATCTGGTGCCTCAATCACCCAGAAGCCGCCGAGGTATTCCTTCGTCTCCAGATAGGGACCGTCAGTGACAACGACATCAGAACCAGTGCCGTCGACGACCGACGCAGTGTTGATGCGCTTCAGTCCCCCACCGAAAACCCAGATGCCGTCGGCCATGATTCGCTCGTTGAACGCCGCAGTCGCGTCATACATGGGCTGCGCTTCTTCGATCGGAGTGTCATAGACGGCGTCGTCGCCATGCACCGCGAGCAGGTATTGAGCCATGGTGAATCCCCTTCGTATGTGGCACCCCGGTCGGCTGCCTCTGACCTGTCCACGAACTGATCACGCCGAATACGACAACCCTCGCCGAATTCGTCGGAACTTTCTATGCGGAAATCACCGAGATCACGTTGCCGGCGGGGTGGGTGAACCACGCGATGTCGGGGCCCTGACCCTTCATGACGCCGTCTTCGTCCTGTGGCATTCCGTCGTAGCGAGCGAACTCCACTCCCCTACTAGCCAGTTCACGTACGGCGGCCGTCACGTCATCTACGGGCAGGTTGAGCACCGTGAATGACGCGGGCTCGTGCGCGTCTCCCTTGGGATAGACGATGACGAAATGGTCGTCGCCGAGGTCGATCCGCAGCATGCCATCAGACTCGTTGACCGTTAAACCAACGACATCTACGTAGAACGACCTGGCTTTGGCGGTGTCGTCCACCGAGAAACCACTGAAAGGACGGCGAAATTCGGGCATTGCAACCTCCTGGATGGTCAAAACTCTCGTACGAGCGCCTCGGTCAGCTCGGTGGGACGGCTCAACGCCGGAAGATGCCCGCCGGGGACACCTTCCACCTCAAGGCCCAATCGCTCGCGCGCCACGCGCTGCTGGAACACGAAAGGGAACAGCCTGTCGTCGACGCCGGCCAGAACTCTCGTTTGAACGTGAGGCCAAGCTGTCAGACCCCACGGTGTCGCAAAGATGGTTTCGGTCTCGTCCCGTTCTTCCTCGTCTTTGAGGTTCTCCGCTGGAACGTCGTGGAGGAAAACCTCGTCGTCGAACGGTGCATCAGGATCGCGGCCTTGCTCAAGGTCGTAGGCCCGCTTGGCTTCTGCAGAGCCAGTATTGGACCACCACTCCCCTGCGGTCTCGCCAGGATTGGGGATCATCGCGTTGAGCAGGATCAGCTGACGAACCGGGACCAGGCCCGCCGCCCACGACGCCGAGAACCCGCCGATCGATTGCCCAACAATCACTGCGTCGTCGACATCGGAAGCCGCCTGGGCGACCAACTCCACGTATTCGGGCAGGCCCGCGTTCGGGTCGTCTCCGGGCAGGTCAACTGCGAGATTCGCAAAGCCACGGTCGGTCAGCTCCTGCTGCACGAGGTGCCAATACGAAGCCATGCCACCAGCACCTGGAACCAGCACGAACGTCGGACTCATGGCGCGACCCAGTGAGGATCGCGCCCGAGCAAGCCCAGAAGCTGGTCCTGTGCTGACGCATCGCTCGGCACCGCGACTTTGGGTCCCAGCACCACGATGTCGGGCCCATACGCCCCAGGAATGTAGACCTCGTCCGGAAGCGACGCCACTACGGGCAGGAGCTCCTCGACATCACCAGGGTGCATCGTGGCGTCCTGCCCGGTAGCCATGGCGAGGTCCCAACCGTGATGGACGAGATCCTGACTGATGACCTGATCGACCATCTCGGACACGGACAACTCCCCCGCAGGACTCGACGTCATACGAGTGGCAATGTCGGAGTCCGTCAGCAACGCCTCCACGTCAGCGCGGGCCCTGCGGAAAGCGCGCAGTGGATCTTCGGCGACGGACGGTCCCGCCGAGGGCGAAAGGCCGACAGGGCGCAACATCACGTCATGCATCACGACGATGTGGTCCACCACTCCCCTGGCATCCCAGTCATCACATGGCGACTGTGCCGACCACAGGTTGTCGGGAGTCGCCACGACAAGTGATTCGAAGGCGTCCGCCCGACGTCGATAGCGCGCGAGGCTCTCGGCTGGCTCCATGTTGCGATCCTAGGCCGCTCGTACGACGAAACGGCAGGCTAGAAGCGATCCGGATCGCCGGCACCGACACGTACGACCTCGGCATATCCCTCGGAGTAGTCGACGACTGTCGTTGGCTCGGCAATGACCTCGACACCAGAGTCGACCACGGCATCGACGCGGCCGTCGAGCTCTTCCGAGATCTCCCATGCCGACGTCATCGATGCGTCACTTCCGGGCAGGATCAGCGTTGACGACACCATCGGCTCGCCAAGTGCCTCGAGCAGCGCCTGAACCACACGGTGATTGGGAATCCGCACGCCGACAGTCTTCTTCTTGGGATGAAGAAGCCGCTTGGGGACTTCCGACGTCGCCGGAAGGATGAACGTGTACGGGCCTGGCGTGGCCGACTTGATCGCCCGAAAGATCGCGTTGTCGACGTGCACGAACTGGCCCAGCTGGGCGAAATCGCGACACATCAGGGTGAAGTGATGCTTCGCGTCGAGGTCCCGAATCGTACGAATGCGGTCCAACGCATCCCTGTTGCCGATCTGCGCACCGAGGGCATAACCGGAGTCAGTCGGATAGGCAATCAAATCGCCGGCGACAAGCATCGCGGCAGCTTGATCCACATTGCGTTGCTGCGGGTTGTCCGGATGGATGTCGATGAATCGCACGCTGTGAGCGTACGACCCATCCGACCATCCACCTACCGTGAGGCCCGAGTGTCAGCGCTTGACCACCAGGTGCTTCGAGCTGATCTTCTGCGACGAGATCTGCGACGCGGTGAACGGGAACGACACCCACTGCTTCTTGCCGAACATGCGCGTCTGGTCAGAACTCCACGCCGAGTTGGTGTTCAGCGACTGGCCGTAGGTCAGGATTGTCGACGCCACGATGCCCGAGGCTGTGAACGAGACGGCCTGGATGTGCGACGAGCCATAGGTGACCCGGTAGAGCCCGTCCGTCCTCGTGAACGGTCCGCGAGCGACGACCACATTGGCGTTGCCTACTGCGGCGCCACCTCCGCCCAGGCCGATCGCCGCACCTGGCTTGTCCGCAATCTGGAGCGTCCCCCAAGGAGCGTCAAGCGCCACACCCTTGCCCTGGAGGTAGGCGATCGCGTCCGCCATGGCCTTGATCGTCTTGCTGTCGGTCTCCTTGAGGTCGCGAGGCGTACCCATTGGGTCGGCCGCGTCGAAGGGAACGGCCCACGGGTCGGATGCCCGCGCCATGAACTCCTCAAAAATGTGCGCACCCACGCTGGTGGTGTTGGACTTTCCGTCCCACGCCTTCAGTACGTCGCACGCCTGGCCTCCGCCGGCACTCTGGCACAACGTGTCCAGATCGCCGTTTTCACGTGCCAACTCCACGCCGAACACCCGGTTCTGGTGCTCAAATCCACGGAGCATCGTCTGCGTGATCTTGCTCTTCGTCAGTGCATCGATCACGTACCGATAGACCATGCGCGTACGCAGCGTGCGCTCCGACTTCTCCGAACCGATGATTCCGGCATACCCCTCAAGCCTCTGCTTCGGGTTGGGCAGCCAGTACGAGTCGTTGGCGTTCGCCACCCAGTCACGGCGGACCGTGGACGGGAGATTCTTCGGTCCGAAAATGCCAGGGCGCGAGGCGTCCGGATCAGTCCGCCACGCACAGCTCGAGCGAGCACGGGTGCCGTCGAGCACGGGCAGGCCGGCGAGCGAGCGCGTCAGAATTCCGACTGGCGTGATGCACTGGTTGACCAGGTCGTTCGGCACGTTCGGCACCACCGAGTGGTCGGCGTACAACGCGTTGCCGGCGCGGTCAGCCGCGATCGTGTTGACCCACGGGATTCCGCCAGCCTTGTCCTGTGCGGCGAGCAGGCCCTGGACGTTCGATGCCTTGCTCATGTTGAGGAACGAGTCGATCGTCCGCAGCTGCTCACCGTTGGCGTCGCGCATCGCGAAGAGGCTGATCGGCGACCAGCCCATGAGCGTCGCCGGGTTGTCCATGACGTAGCCGTCTTCGGTGCGGTACAGCGTCTTGACGACATTCGAAAGCTTGCCGTCCTTGCCCTTGACCGTGACGTTTACTGCCCGCTTCTCAAGCTTGAGCAAGCCGTGGTCAGTCAGGTAGAGCATCGGGAGTCCGGGAATCGTCCGGTACTCGTATGGCGTGAACCTGAATGCGGTGGAGACGGTGTGGCTCCACGCAACGTTCTTGTTGAAACCGATGTTGATGACCGGCGAGCCGAGGAGACTCGCGCCCGCGGCGTCATAGGCCCCGGGGATCGTGAGGTGCACCTGCTCGAAGCGGTAGCGCCCGTTCCACGGGAAGTGCGGGTTACCCAGCAACATGCCTCGACCGTTGTCAGTCGAGTCGCCACCGAGTGCCGTCGCGTTGGACCCGAACGGAGACTTCGGATCCTTGCCCAGTCCGGCCTTCAGCGAAGAAGCCGACGGCGCATCGGTCGGAGGGGCCGAGAACGGCAAGAGGTCACTGAGATCTGGGATCGGCAGGTCTGGAAGGTCTGGGATGTCGACGCCTAGAGGCAGTTCGATTCCGAGCTCCTTGAGCTTCGGAATGCCGAGATCGCCGACGGAGGGAGGATCTGCATCCGCGATCGCCGGGAAGAACACGCCAGCCGAGGCCAGCAAGTTCGCGGCGTAGACGCCATACCAAAGATCGAGGTCGGTTGCGGTCGTGTCGATGTAGCCCGCGTTCTTGCACGCAGGGTCCTTGATGCCACTACGTCCACCGACACTCTTGATGTATTGGTTGACGCCTGCTGAATAGCCACGCACCAGCGCACGTGCTTCCTTGCCCGGTCCACGCTGCGGATCCGCAAGGAGCTTCTCAACTACCTTGCGCGCACGGATGTCGACGAAGAAGGCGTCGCTCTGCAGATTTGTGGCATTGACTGACACACGGTCGTTGTAGCGCGCATCTGGGCCGAGCCATCGCGAGCGCTGTCCCTGGCCAGTGAGCAGCGTGTCGGCAAGGCTGCAGATGGAGGTCTCGCCGGTCGCAAAGCCGTGACCGAACCCCAGAGACTCCCAGTCCTTGGCCACCACGTGCGGAATGCCATGTTCGGTACGCGTGATGGTCACGTCGTACTTGCCGTTCGCGGGGGTCAGCGGAATGGTGGCCGCCGAGGCTCCCGTGCTGCCCAGAGGCGCGAGTAGACCTGCACAAAGTGCAGCGGTGGCAATGAGAGCAGTGCGACGGAGCCGTGACATGCGCATCCCTTGACGTCGAGTGGGGGTCTTGTGTGACCCGTGTCACCGGATGAAACGTCGTTTGGGCGGCAGAAGTTACGCGTACGTACGAGTTTGGGGACAAGGAAGGGCCGCACCCACGGCGTACGGGGTGCGGCCCTCGGCTGGAGATCAGGTGAAGATGCTGACGCCCGCCGGTCCGACGAGCAATGCGACGATGATCAGCACGGCTCCGTAGACAAAGTCCCGCTGGACGATCCGCAGCACACCGAAAATTCCGATGACCACGGCCGCAATCCACAAAATGGTGTCCCACATGGTTGTTTTGACCTCCATTGGCGATGTGGCTTCTGCCACGCCTCGGATGTACCCCGTATGCACTCGGTCAATCGCCTTCACGCTCAAAGTGTCGATCCACGCGGTTGAGTAACGTGACGTGGCTCACACAAATACGTTCCGCAATGCGGACGTGAGTTCCGCTCACGGGGGCGACGCCGCGGACCGACCTATTCTGGAGCGCAGTACCCGAGCGGAATGAGGTGATGGACGTGGCTGATGCAGCACTGAGCCTTGCCGAACGCCGCCAGATCCAGCTCGATCACGACAGCGAGCGGGTCGCGCACCTCGCGGACCGCGAGCATCTCTTGGCCCCTCGTCGTAGCAACGATGAGCTCCGCGCCATCGCCGACGCTGCGGAGGCTCGCTTTGCCGCTTCTGACGGCGCGGGACTGCTCGAATGGGTCGCCGACGAGTTTGGTTACAGCACCGCAGTTGCCTGCTCCATGGCTGACGCCGTACTTCCGGCCGTCGTCGCCGAGCATCTCCCCTGGGTCGACACACTCTTCCTCGAGACCGGCTATCACTTTGCTGAGACGATCGGCACCCGCGACGCTGTGGAGTCCTCCATGAAGCTTTCGATCGTCGACGTCACACCGAAGCGCACGGTCGCTGAGCAGGATGCCGAGTTTGGCGAGCGCCTCTACGAGCGCGATCCCGCCCTGTGCTGCCAGATGCGCAAGGTGGATCCGCTCCACGCAACCCTTCAGGGCTACGAAGCATGGATCACCGGCGTGCGTCGCGACGAGTCAGAGACTCGCGCCAACACCCCGTACGTGACGTGGGACGACAAGAACGGCCTCGTCAAGATCAACCCGATGGCAGCATGGTCGTTTGATGACCTCCTCGACTACGCCGACAAGAACGACATCATCGTCAATCCCCTTGTCAACGACGGATACCCGTCGATCGGCTGCGCGACCTGCACCCGTCGCGTGGCTCCCGGCGAAGATCCCCGCGCAGGACGTTGGGCCGGACTCGACAAGACCGAGTGCGGGCTTCACGCCTGAGCTGACCCACCCACCCGACAGGCAACGATGACGCTGAACGACTACCGCCTCACCCAGCTCCAATGGCTGGAGTCCGAGGCGATCCACATCATCCGCGAGGTCATCGCCGAGTTCGAGCGCCCGGTGCTGCTGTTCTCTGGCGGCAAGGACTCGATCGTCATGCTGCATCTCGCAGTCAAGGCGTTCTGGCCTTCGCCGGTCCCGTTCCCTGTGCTGCACGTCGATACGGGACACAACTTCCCTGAAGTCCTCGCCTACCGCGATGCGACCGTCGAGCGCCTCGGTCTGCGCCTTGAGGTCTCGAGCGTCCAGGACTACATCGATGATGGTCGACTGCGCGAGCGCAGCGATGGTATGCGGAACACGCTCCAGACCCAGCCGCTGCTCGACGGGATCACTGAGGGCAAGTTCGACGCCGTCTTCGGTGGTGGCCGCCGCGATGAGGAGAAGGCCCGCGCCAAGGAGCGCGTCTTCTCCCTCCGCGATGAGTTCGGACAGTGGGATCCGCGCAACCAGCGACCCGAGCTGTGGAACCTCTACAACGGCCGGCACACCCCGGGCCAGCACGTACGCGTGTTCCCGCTGAGCAACTGGACCGAGCTCGATGTTTGGCAGTACATCGGCCAAGAGGGCATCGCACTGCCTGAGCTCTACTACGCGCACCAGCGCGAGGTGTACGAGCGCGACGGAATGCTGCTCGCCGTTGGACCTGTCTCCATGCCGCGCGATGGCGAGACGGTCGAGAAGCGCCAGGTGCGCTACCGAACTGTCGGCGACATGTCCTGCACCGGAGCCGTCGAGAGCGACGCGCTCACTGTTGACGATGTCATCGCCGAAGTGGCGGCCACCCGCATCACCGAGCGGGGTGCCACGCGAGCAGATGACCGTACGTCTGAAGCCGCGATGGAAGACCGCAAGAAGGAAGGCTACTTCTGATGGCCACTCTCCTGCGCCTTGCAACAGCTGGCTCGGTCGACGATGGCAAGTCCACGCTCGTCGGTCGTCTGCTCTATGACTCGAAGTCGGTTCTCGCTGACCAGATGGAGGCTGTCGAGCGCGTCTCCACAGATCGCGGTCTCGGCACTGCCGACCTCGCACTCCTGACTGACGGACTGCGCTCCGAGCGCGAGCAGGGCATCACCATCGATGTCGCCTACCGCTACTTCGCCACCCCCAAGCGGTCGTTCATCCTGGCCGACTGCCCCGGGCACGTTCAGTACACGCGCAACACGGTGACCGGTGCGAGCACCGCCGACTGCGTCGTCCTCCTCGTCGACGTACGTCATGGCCTCCAGGAGCAGACCCAGCGTCACCTCGCCGTCGCCTCGCTTCTGCGAGTCCCGCATGTGGTCGTCGTGGTCAACAAGATCGACCTGGTCGACTTCGACGAAGAGACATACGAACGCGTTTCGGCCGCCGTACTCGAATCCGCGCGCAGCCTCGGCCTGTACGACGTCGCGACGATCCCGGTTTCGGCACTCGAGGGCGACAACGTCGTCGAGCGCTCCAGCCGTACTCCTTGGTACGACGGACAGAGCCTGCTCGAACATCTGGAGAAGCTCTCCCCCATTGGCGAACCGCACTCCGAGCCACTGCGCTTCCCCGTGCAGCTCGTCATCCGCCCGCAGCAGGCTGCCGGCGACGAGTTCCGTGACTATCGCGGATACGCCGGTCAGGTTGCCTCCGGTCTCGTACGAGTTGGCGATCCGATCACTGTTCAGCCCAGCGGACGTACGAGCACTGTTGTCGGGATCGACACCGCTGACGGACCGCTCGATGCAGCGTTCGCACCGCAGTCCGTGACCTTGCGCCTCGCTGACGACATCGACATCTCTCGCGGCGACCTGATCGTGACGTCACGCAGTGTCCCGCCTGTCACCCAGGACATTGACGGCACGATCGCCTGGCTCGCCGAACGACCGCTCGTCCCCGGTGCAAAGGTCTTGCTCAAGCACGGCACCAAGACCGTTCAGGCCATGGTCAAGGCGATCAGCGGCAAGCTCGATCTCGATGACGCTCGCCTGCTTCCCGCAGAGTCGCTCGCGCTCAACGACATCGGTCACGTCAACCTGCGACTCGCTTCGCCGATCCCTGCCGAGGAGTACCTCCACTCGCGCAGCACCGGAGCCTTCCTGCTGATCGATCCGCAGGAAGGCAGCACCCTTGCTGCTGGCATGGTCGGCGACGCTTTGCTCGACACCAAGGCAGCCGTTGAAGCGGTCGCCGAGGCTACAGTTCTTGCATGACTCGGGTCACGACATGAGCGGCAATTTTCCGCTCACTCTCCGCGTTGCGGACCGCCTTGTGGTCGTTGTCGGCGGCGGTCACGTCGCCACGCGACGAACCCTGACATTGGTCACCGCCGGAGCCAGGGTAGTGGTCGTCTCCCCCACTGTCACGGACTCCTTGGCGTCCTCGATCAGCCGGGGCGACGTCGAATGGCGAGAGCGCGCGTACGAGTCCAGCGACCTTGATGGTGCTTGGCTGGTGCAGACCGCGACAGGCGATCCCGCCGTCGACGGCCGCGTCGCTGACGATGCAGAGGCGCGCCAGGTCTGGTGCCTCAAGGGCGGCGATCCCGATCACGCAACTGCGTGGATGCCGGCCGTCGCCAGCGTCGACGATGTCACTGTGGCGGTCAGCGGCGGCGGCGATGCCCGCCGAGCGACCTCATTGCGAGACGCCGTCGCAGCAGCTCTGCAATCCGGCGATCTTCCGCTCCGCCACGGCACCCACCATCCAGGCGGATTCGTGGCTCTGGTCGGCGGCGGACCTGGAGATCCGGGACTGCTGACAGCCCGTGGACGCAGACTCCTTGCCGAGGCTGATGTCGTGGTGTTCGACCGCCTCGCTCCACAGAGTGTTCTGGCCGAATTGGCGCCTGATGTCGAGGTGATCGATGTCGGAAAGATGCCCGACAATCACCCGATCCCCCAGGAAGAGATCAACGCGATCCTGATCGACCGCGCCAAGCAGGGCAAGATCGTCGTACGGCTCAAGGGCGGCGATCCGTACGTCTTCGGTCGTGGCGGCGAGGAGCTGATCGCGTGCCGCGACGCTGGCATCGAGGTCGAGGTCGTACCTGGTGTGACCAGTGCAGTTGCCGTGGCAGCAGCGGCAGGCATCCCCGTCACCCATCGTGGAGTGGCAAACGGCTTCAGTGTCGTCACCGGGCACACCGAGCTCATTGAGCTGCCGACCGAACGCTCGCACACCCTCATTCTTCTGATGGGCGTCGGAAGGCTTCGCGAGGCTGCAGAGCAGCTGACCGGCGCCGGCCACGATCCCGAAACGCCAGTTGCGATTGTCGAGAACGGATACGCCGACAATCAACGCGTCACCGTCGGCACGCTCAACACAATCGCCGGACGAGCCGAAGCGGTCGGGGTCAAACCGCCAGCAGTGACGATCATTGGCGACGTCGTGAGCCTGTCCCCTGCGTGGCCACCTGCATGAGGCGCCTCCTCGCCCTCGTGTGCTCAGTCCCCCTCGTACTGGGACTGACCGCGTGCGGCGAGTCGGCCAAGAAGGTGCCGATGCCCGACGGCGTCTCGCTGCTGTCGGACCAGTCGCGTCTGCACCGCAAAGACCGCGAGATCTACGTACGCATCCAGAACACGTCCGACAAGAACATCCATGTCGAGTCCTTCACGCTGACCTCTGAACGCATGAGCACAGTCGAGTGGGCTGGGGACGAGGACATCGCCGCCGGCACCGAGGCAGACCTCGAATACGACATGCCCAAGGGCCGGTGCGGCACCGGATTCACCCCGACCGTGCGACTGACCTACCGCATTGGCGACAGCGGGCCGCGGATCTCGTCGGTCCGCGCTGACGACCGCTACGGGAACATCTCGCTCGCGCTGGATCGTGATTGCGCCGAGAACGCTCTGAAGGAAGCAGCGAAACTCACGGTCGGCGATCCGACCGTCACCGGTGTTGGCCGTGAGTCCGTGCTCAACCTTCCCGTCACGATGACACCGACGGGCAAGCGCGACGACGTGCGTTTCGGCGGCTTCGGGTCGACCGTGCTGTTCAATCAGGCCGAGGGCTCACCAGCCGACGTGGACATCCCGCTCACAAATGAGCCGGTCGAGCTCAACATGTTGGTGACTCCGGCGCGCTGCGACGGTCATGCTCTCGCCGACGACAAGGTTGGCCGCCTGTTCGACGTCAACGTGCTCGGCGACGGTATAGGTGAAGGCGCATCGTTCTATCTACCGCTCACCACACCCCAGCGAGTCGCCTTCTTCGACTTCTACCGCTCTCACTGCGGTCTGGACTAGCGCGCTTCAAGCCAGGCGTTCAGGTTCTTCTCGCCCTGCCGCATGATCAGGTGATGCCCGGCCACGAACACGGGGCGAAGAACCCAGCCGGTCCACCGCATCCATCGGCGATCGGTGGCAACGCGCCAATCGATCTCCATCGTCGACGAGCGCCCATTGGTCCCGTCTATGAAGGTCACCGCACCCTCACCACGAAGGTCGCCAGCTGATTCGAAGGTCAGCCGATCGGGGCGAGTCAGCTGCAAGTTCTTGAGTTCGAAGGCCAACCGATAGCCGAAATGGCTGGCAGCGCGCACAGAGAGATTGGTGCCGTCGTACTCGACAACCTCCACTGGACCCCACCACACCATCGGGTCGTCACTCGCGAGCAACGCCTCGAGTTCGTCCCACAGCGCCTCGCGGCTGCGCACGACCTGCCACCGCGAGTGGAACTCGTAGTTCGAATTCATCAAGGCTTCTCCGTGTCGCTACCCGGTTGGGACGTCTGTTCGGGTTGTAATTGAGATGGCCCCGCGCGGTATGAGCGCGCTGGGCCCCTTCGCAGGTCAGGCCTGCTCTCGGGTTTTGTTCAACCACCACAGACCGATGAGCGGCAGCACGAGCGGGATGAAGCCGTAGCCCTCGCCAAATCCTGACCACACCGTCTGATCCGGGAACAGATCGTCGTCGATGATCGACAGCAGACCCACCGTCAGCACTCCAGCGAGCTCAATCGTGATCGCGACCAAGGCAAGGCGGCGAGCGTTGCGAGCCAACGCGACGGTCGCCACGACGTACACGATTCCGGCGAAGGCAGAGAGCGCATAGGCGACAGGTGCGTCGTCAGCCTTCGTGACCAGCTGGAAGATCGAGCGAGCCGACGCGGCCAGGGCGAATACGGCGTACACGGCGACGAGCGTTCGGCCGAATCCGCGTGACGTGTTCTCAGGCATACGTGCCCTTCCAGATGTCGAGGAGCCGGATGCAGAGCACGGCGACCGTCAGCAGTGCCACGACGACCACGCCGGTCCCCCAGCGAGACTTCTCGGCGATCCCCCACAACACTGCTGCGGGCGGAATCACCGCAACGGTCACGAGGTAAGAGACGAACAACGTGCCATCGACATCACGGCTGGTCGAGTTGAGTGCCACGATGCCGCCGATCAGCAATGCGATCAGCGCAAGCTCAAGAGCTGCCACCGCGTAGAACAGCGGATTGCCAACAGGCTGCTGACGAAACATGTGCCAGCCAGCCCAGGCAGCGACGAGAGTCGCCGCGGCGGCGATGCCGTAGGCGACGGTCTCGGTCACTCGTGTCCTTTGTTAGGCGCGGTCTTCCTGGGCGGCTCGCCCCTGCGAGCTGCCGACACCAACGATGTCAGTGACCGAGTCTTTCACGAAGCGTTTCCACGCCTCGGACTGGCGGAACATGAAGTGCCCTCCGCCTGGAAGGGACGTCCATGTTGCACTCGCAGCAGTGCCCAGGCTGCGCTCTACGTATTCACGGCTGAGGGCCGGTGATGTCCACGAATCCTGGGTTCCGTGCAGGATCCTGAGGTGTTTGCCGGAGATGCTGGCATTCGGCTCGCCCTCGGGCAGCCACGGCGCAAGACCTACGACACCGATGACACTGGGATCGTCTGCTGCGCGGCATGCGGTACGCCCTCCCATCGAATGACCAACCAGCACGACGGGCACTCCCTGCCACCGATCAGTCAGCTCGCTGATCGCGGCGCGTGTGTCCTTCACAGGCGACGGATCGATCGGGTCGTTCCACCCGCGCTGCCCGTACTGCAGCAGGCTCAGCGCGAAGTCATGCTCGGTGGCGTGGCGACGCAGCGAACGCGCCAGCGCCGCCATCCGCCACCAGCTCGCATGACGGTTCTTGACCGGCTCGACGTTGTGCTGCTGACCGCCGTGCAAAAGCAGGACGACAGCCCGCGGTTCTGTGGGTGCAACGTAGTGATCGAGTCTGGACACAGGATCGATCGTGACACGCGACTACAAGCCGCGCACGACGAAATCAGCGGCCGCCGAAGGCGTTCTCGCCGGTCAGAGCCTGGCCAATGACCAGCGTGTGCATCTCGGTCGTGCCTTCGTACGTCAGCACCGACTCAAGGTTGTTCATGTGCCGAATGACCGGGTATTCGAGCGAGATGCCGTTGGCGCCCAGGATCGTACGAGCATTGCGGCAGATGTCGAGCGCCTCACGTACGTTGTTGAGCTTGCCGAAGCTCACCTGCTCGGGGGTGAGCCCGACGTCGTCCTTGCGCCGACCGAGGTGCAGCGCCAGGAGCAGACCCTTGTGGAGCTCCAGACACATGTTGGCGAGCTTCTCCTGCGTGAGCTGGAAGCCGCCGATCGGTCGACCGAACTGCTCGCGGGTCTTGGAGTACTCAAGCGCCGACTCGAATGACGAGCGCGCTGCACCCATCGCGCCCCAGACGATGCCGTAGCGAGCCTCCGTGAGGCACGACAGCGGGCCTCGGAGGCCCTTGACGTCGGGGAACATGGCTTCGGCAGGCAGCCGTACGCCCTCGAGGACGAGCTCGGCGGTCGCGGAGGCGCGCAGGGAAAGCTTGTGGTGGATCAACTTGGCGCTGAAGCCAGGCGTGTCGGTCGGCACGGCGAAGCCGCGGATGCCTTCGTCGGTCTGCGCCCATACGACGGCCACGTCGGCGAACGTTCCGTTGCTGATCCACATCTTGCTGCCATCGAGGATCCAGTCATCACCGTCACGCTTGGCGCGGGTGCGCATGCTGCCGGGATCAGAACCGTGATCGGGTTCGGTCAGACCGAAACAGCCGACGAGTTCACCCGTTCCCATACCGGGCAACCAGCGCTGCTTGGTCTCCTCGTTGCCGAACTTCCAGATCGCGTACATCGCCAGCGAACCCTGGACCGACACCATCGAGCGGATGCCTGAGTCACACGCCTCGAGCTCGACGCATGCAAGCCCGTACTCAACCGAGGACATTCCCGGGAGTCCGTAGCCGTCGAGGTGCATTCCGAGGAGGCCGAGCTTGCCGAACTCCTTGAACAGTTCACGAGGCTCCTCGACGCCGCCGTCTTCGAACCACTGGGCGATATGAGGTTGGACGCGCTTGTCGAGCATCGTGCGCACTGTCTCGCGTACTGCGATCTCCTCAGTCGACAGCAGAGCGTCAATCGAGAGTGGATCAGCAGGGTCGAAGACGAGTTTGGGCATGACCCAACGCTATCAACCTAGAGTGGCAACTAGGAGTCGCCTCAATTTGGGTGCCACCCGACCAATCCATCCCGGCTACGGCGCCGAATTGCAGTGAGGAAAGACCATTCGAACGAGGAAGGACAAGGCCGTGGCTCAGAGCGCATCGCACCTGCGAATCGCTGGTTCCGCCGAGCCTGCGCCTGCACCTGACCTCAACGACCTCCTCACGCGCGTCAGCCGCGGCGACGAGGCAGCTTTTGGCGCCATCTACGACGCCTTGGGCGCCTCGGTCTACGGCATGGCGAAGCGAGTCATCCGTGATCCCGCCCGGGCCGAGGAAGTCTCCCAGGAGGTCTTCATCCAGGTGTGGCAGTCGGCGGCACGCTTTGATGCGGCTCGCGGCAACGCCAAGAGTTGGGTGCTGACCCTCGCGCACCGTCGGGCGGTCGACGCCGTACGTCACGATCAGGCGGCCACCAACCGCGAGAACAAGTACGACTGGTCGAGCGGACCCGACTTCGATGAAGTCGCCGAGACCGTCACGGTCAGCCTCGAGCACGAGCAGGTGCGCCGCTGTCTCGACAGCCTGACCGGCCTCCAGCGTGAGGCCGTCGATCTGGCCTACTACAAGGGCTACACCTATGCCGAGGTCGCCGAGACCCTCGATGCCAATCCAGCCACCGTCAAGACCCGTATGCGCGACGGTCTGGTCCGTCTGCGCGATTGCCTGGGAGTAGAAGCATGACCGAAGATTTGCACTCCCTCATTGCCCCGTACTCGCTGGATGCACTCGATCCAGCCGAGCGGGCCCGCTTCGAGGCACACCTCACCCAGTGCACCAGCTGCCAATCCGAGCTGAGCGGCTTCGTCGCGACGGCTGCGCGCCTCGGAGACGTTGAAAGCATGGCGCCGCCCGCAGGTCTGCGCGATCGCCTGATGAGCGAGGTCTCGACGACTCGCCAGGAACGGCCGACAGTCGTTGCTCTCAACCAGAGCAGGCTTCGCCGTACGCTCCCCCGTCTCGCGATGGCTGCAGCCTTCCTCGTCGGCGCCGTGGGCGTCGGTGGCTTCCTGAACGAGCGCGACAACGCCCACGACCTTCGTGCACAGAGCGAGACCATCACGTCCATCGTGTCCGCCGATGACGCCGAGACGATCGACAAGACATTTGACGGCGGTGGCCACGTACGCATGATCTCCTCCGCCGAGACCGACGCCGCCTTCATCACGGCCAAGGACCTGCCCGGTCTCGAGGACGGCAAGGTCTACCAGGTCTGGGTCGTCACTGACGACTCCCCCGCGTCACAGGGCTACTTCGCGACGTCGGGCGAGATGGTCATGGAAGACCTCGACGGTGCCGATCGCATCGCCATCACGGTCGAGCCCAAGGGCGGCTCCAAGCAGCCCACCACCGCACCAATCGCCACTCTCGCCGTCTGAGCTGACAGCGGCACTGTCATCATTGGTGCATGCCTGCGCCCCTGGTCCTGATCTCCTCGGCGATGGCTGTGCCGTCGGCGTTCTACCGGCCCGTTGTCGCCGCATTCGAACAGCGTGGCTGGGACGCGATCGCTCTCCCCCACACCGGATTCGAACGTGGCGAGCCCGAAGCGTCACGTGACAATGACTGGAGCTACGGCGACGAGATGCAACGGATCGCCGATGCCGTCGCCAAGGCTCGCGCCGAAGTGCCGGATCGTCCGGTGATCCTCATCGGGCACAGCTTGGGTTCGCAGATCTGCGTGGGTCACCAGCTGCATTACCCACCGGCCGAAGGATTTGTCGCCATCGGCGCCAGCGTCCCGTTCTTTCGCAACTACCGTCTCGGTGGCCTGCCGGTGCTGCTCGTCGGTGTGACCGTTCCTGTCGTTGCCCGGATTCGCGGGTACGTTCCCAAGCCGATGTTTGGCGGCCCAGGCGCTCGTACGCTGATGCGCGAATGGGCACGCTTCGTACGTACGGGCCGGCCGCCGTTCAAGGTGCCGCACCCGATCGCAACGCCGACCTTGGTGATCAACCTGCAGGGCGACACCTACTCGGTCGAGGACGCCAACAAGCTCTTCATCAAGAAGTTCCTCGAGCCGTCCAAGACCACGAAGTGGCTCTACACGAAGGACGACGTGCCGGAGGGCGGCAACACCCACCACGTGCTGTGGGGCAAGACGCCAGGTCCGGTCGTCGACAAGATCGTCGCCTGGTGGGCGACGGTCTAGACCTCGGCGAACGCCTCAAGCGGCGGGCAGGAGCACGCCAGATTGCGGTCTCCGTACGCCTGGTCGATGCGCCCGACCGGTGGCCAGTACTTGTCGTCGGTCGTCCCTGACGGGAACGCGCCCTCCGAGATCGGGTAGGCGTGCGTCCAGTCAGCGATCTCCCGCATCGTGTGCGGCGAGTGGACCAACGGGTTGTCACCGTCGGCGTACTTGCCAGCCACGACAGCATCGATCTCAGCACGGATCGACAGCATTGCCTCGCAGAAGCGATCGAGCTCGGCGAGGTCCTCCGACTCCGTCGGCTCAATCATCAGCGTGCCGGCAACCGGGAAGCTCATGGTCGGCGCGTGGAATCCGTAGTCAATGAGTCGCTTCGCGACATCGTCGATGCTCAGGCCAGAGTCCTTCGTGAGCGGTCGCAGGTCGAGGATGCACTCATGCGCCACCAGACCGTGGTCGCCGCTGTAGAGCACCGGGTAGGCGCCCTCAAGCCGCTTGGCGATGTAGTTGGCCGACAGGACGGCGACTGACGTCGCGTTGGTGAGGCCCTCGGCACCCATCATGGCGATGTACGCGTACGGGATCGGCAGGATGCCGGCGGAACCGTACGGCGCAGCGCTGATGGCGCCAATGCCCTCGCGCTTGCTCTCGACCGGGTGCATCGGGTGCGTCGGCAGGAACGGTACGAGGTGCTCAGCGACTGCAACCGGCCCGACGCCGGGTCCACCGCCACCGTGCGGGATGCAGAAAGTCTTGTGCAGGTTGAGGTGCGAAACATCGCCGCCGAAAGCACCGGGCTGGGCATGCCCCAGCAGCGCGTTGAGGTTGGCACCGTCGACGTACACCTGGCCGCCGTGGCTGTGCACGATCTCGCACAGTTCGGTGATGCCGTGCTCGTAGACGCCGTGCGTCGACGGGTAGGTCACCATGATCGCGGCGAGATCGTCGGCGTGCTTGTCACACTGCGCCTTCAGATCATCCAGATCGACTTCGCCCTGATCGGTCGACTTCACGATGACAACGCGCATTCCGGCCATGACCGCTGATGCGGCGTTGGTGCCGTGAGCCGAGCTCGGGATCAGGCAGACGTCGCGGTGGTCGTCACCGCGGCTCAGGTGGTACGCCCGAATTGCGAGCAGACCAGCGAACTCACCCTGCGAACCGGCGTTCGGCTGGATCGACACACCCGCGTAGCCGGTGACTTCAGCGAGCCAAGACTCGAGCGTCTCGATCATCTCGATGAATCCCGCCGCGTCCTCGGCAGGTACGAAGGGGTGCAACTCGGCGAAGCCGGGCCAGCTGATCGGCTCCATCTCCGACGTAGCGTTGAGCTTCATCGTGCACGAACCGAGCGGGATCATGCCGCGGTCGAGCGCGTAGTCGCGATCGCTGAGCTTCTTCAGGTATCGCAGCATCTGGGTCTCGCTGTGGTGCTCGTGGAACACCGGGTGCGTCAGGATCTCGTCCGTACGCAGCAGGTTCTCGGGAACCGCTGAAGATGTCGCACCAGCGTCAGAGTCGATCCCGAACGCTTCCCACACCAGCTTCAGGTGGCTGTCGGTCGTTGCCTCGTTCGTTGAGATGCCAACGCGGTCATCGTCGACCTGGTGAAGGTGGACACCCAAATCGCGAGCCTTCGCGACGATCTTCTCTGCCTGACCGGGCACCTGAGCCACGACGGTGTCGAAGTACGAGGTTCCAGTGAGCTCGATTCCACCAGCCTGGAGGCCAGTGGCCAACTGCGCCGCCTTCGAAGCCACCTGCTGCGCGATCTCCCTCAGCCCATCAGGACCGTGGTAGACGGCGTACATCGATGCGGTGACGGCCAGAAGCACCTGCGCAGTGCAGATGTTGGACGTCGCCTTCTCGCGACGGATGTGCTGCTCGCGCGTCTGCAGGGCCAGTCGGTACGCAGGGCGTCCTGCGCTGTCGATCGACACACCGACGAGGCGGCCCGGCAGGTGACGCTCCAGACCATCGCGGACAGCCATGAAGCCGGCGTGCGGTCCGCCGTAGAACATCGGTACGCCGAAGCGCTGGCTGGAACCAACAACAACGTCAGCACCAAGCGAGCCGGGCGACTTGAGAAGTACGAGTGCGAGCGGATCGGCGACGACCACAGCAAGTCCGCCTGTGGCGTGAGCCGCTTCGATCGCGGCCGTGGGGTCGATGATCTGTCCGTCAGCGCGCGGGTAGGCGATGATCGTGCCAGCTGCCTCGACGTCCGGGATCCCGGCGCTCAGGTCAGCCTCGACGAGCTCAATGCCGAGCGCTTCAGCACGCGTACCGACCACAGCGAGTGTCTGCGGCAGCAGGCCCGAATCGACAACGATCGGCAGCGCATCCTTGCCCTTGGTCGCCCGGCGGATCAGCGTCATCGCCTCGGCGACAGCCGTACCTTCATCCAGCAACGACGAGTTGGCTGTCGGGAGGCCGGAGAGATCGGCGATCAGGGTCTGGAAGTTGAGTAGCGCCTCAAGGCGTCCCTGCGAGATCTCGGGCTGGTAGGGCGTGTACGCGGTGTACCAGGACGGGTCTTCGAGCACATTGCGACGGATCACGGCGGGCGTGATGGTCGGGTGGTAGCCGAGGCCGATCATGGCAACGCCCGGGTTGTTGCGCTCAGACAGTCCGCGCAGCACAGCGAGCGACTCGGTCTCACTCAATGCCTCAGGAAGGCCAAGAGCCGATGCGCTGCGGATACCGGAGGGCACTGCAGCGGCCATGAGGGCGTCGAGCGAGTCGTAGCCGACCTTGCGCACCATGGCGTCCTGATCGGCGGGACTTGGGCCGATGTGGCGGCTGGCGAAGTCTGACACGGGAGTCTCCTGGGTAGAGGCGTCGTACATACGCCTCCCCTTCTGTCACCCGTGAGAGCTCCAGAATTGCCTAGGTCGCGTGGTCCTTTGTGCCTGAGAGGTTCCGGGGAGGAATTGCCCCTTCGGCGCCGCCTGGGCGAACTCTCCCACGCGCGATCGAAAGCAGTGCCAGCCTACCAAGTCACCCAGCGTCAGGAGGACAGACGGGCCCTACGACGAGCAGCAAGCTCGTCAGCCGCAGTGTCCGAGTCGGAGATGGCGCGTTCGCTCGGGAGCGAGTGCAGCGAGCCCTCGATCTCCTTCCACACACCACCGATGGCGATGCCGAACACGCCTTGACCGCCCTGGAGGAGGTCGATGACCTCATCGGCCGACCGGCATTCGTAGACACTCGCGCCGTCACTCATCAGCGTCACCTGCGTCAGATCGTCGGTGCCACGCTCACGCAGGTGATCGATGGCCACGCGGATCTGCTGAAGCGAGACACCAGCATCAAGCAAGCGCTTGATGATCTTGAGCAGAAGGATGTCTTTGAATGAGTAGAGGCGCTGGGTGCCGGAGCCAGTGGCGGACCGGACGGTCGGATCAACCAGGCCGGTACGGGCCCAGTAGTCGAGCTGGCGGTAGGTGATGCCGGCCGCGCTGCACGCGGTGGGGCCGCGGAAGCCGAAATCCTCCGGCAGCGGTGAAACGTCGTCGGTGAACAGCAGACCTTGGTTGCGTGCCTTGGCTGCCGCTTCTGTTGGGGCGGCGTCGCGTGGCTCGATCATCCGAAAAGCCTTCCAATGCGGGTTATGGGGAAGACTACCGCTACGAAACTACATCCGTGTATGACCGGCAGTTCTCTCAAGGTAAGGGTGAGACTTTGCCGGGTCAACGACCGAGCGTGGCCCTCGGCGTGTCGCAGAACCTTCAAGCGGTGGTTGAAGGTCACTCCCCCGGCTGTACGAAGTCCTCTGGACCCACTTCATCGAGGAATTCCCTGAAACGCTCGACTTCTTCGTCTTCTTCGCGGGTCGACTGGATGCCGGCCTCGTCCAGAACGTCCTCCGTACACACGATCCGAGCGCCTGCACGCAGTGCCAATGCGATCGAGTCCGAGGGTCGCGCCTCGACCTCAGCACCCGAGGCAAAGACGAGGGAAGCGAAGAACACTCCATCGCGTACGTCGACGATCCGTACCTCTTCGAGCTCATCCCCCAGGGCGACCACCATCTGCTGCATCAACTCGTGCGTGAGCGGCCGTGCGGTTTCGGCGCCTTCTTGCGCGTATGCGATTGCCGACGCCTCCACAGCGCCGACCCAGATCGGAAGGTAGCGGGTGCCTTCGGTCTCGCGAAGCAGGACCAGCGGCTGGTTGGTCGGCATCTCGACGCGCACGCCGACGACTTCGACCTCGCGCATGGCTAGCCGCGCAATCCGCTTCGAACCAGCACGGTCTGCAGGCGAACGGAAAGCGCCGCAAGGGACGCGATCGTCTTGTCGGTCGCTTCCTTGTCGAGCGAACGAGCCCGCGGACTCACGACTTGCTCGAACAAGGCAATCTCGCGATCGGCGGCGGCGCGGAACATACGCAGGTGCCGGGGTTCGAGACCCAGCTCAGCAAGCTCGCCGACGATCGAGGCGATCGACAGCGCTTCGCCGTCGTAGTAGGTCTGCGACGGGCGGCGCTTGATCAGTCCAAACTCCTCGATCGCGTCGAGAGTCTTGTCGTCGATGCCCGCAGAGTCCAACAGTTCTGCACGGGACAGCCGCACGTGACTTGCGGGAGAAACGAAGGTGTCAGCACTCGGAAGACCGTCCTCGGCCAGGCTGAGGTAGGGCACCTTGGCTGTGCTGCTGAGGTTCGTGTCGGGAACCGCTCCCCTGTCCATGTCGTCGAGCACCTGACGAATGTGGCTCAACGGCCAGAAGAGTTGCTCCTGCGCGTGCAGGATGAATCGGAGTCGCTCAACGTCGCTGTAGGCGTACTTGCGGTAGCCGGCAGGCGTACGTTCGGGATCGAGGAGACCCTGCTCTTCGAGGTAGCGGATCTTGCTCTGAGACAGCGCCGGGAACTCCGCGCTCAACTCGTCAATCACCTTGCCGATGCCGAGCCTCAGCTCTGACAACGGCTCAGTCACGCCACGACCTCCGACAAGAGCCAACGATATGTCGGCCGTGTCGTGACAGCCTTTCGGTGACTTCGCTGGCGCTCAGTCACGACTGAGCCTTCGAAGCCCCGGCGAAGTAGATGAGCCGGTACTTGCCGATCTGCACCTCGTCGCCGCCTGCCAGTGGGATCTCGCTGTCGATGCGATCACGGTTGACGTAGGAGCCGTTGAGGCTGCCCAGGTCAGCAATCACGTAGCCCGCACCGCTGCGGGTGAAAGTCGCGTGCCGACGCGAGACGCTGATGTCGTCGAGGAAGATGTCGCTGTCTGGGTGTCGACCGACCGAAACGGTGTCGCTGTCGAGCAGGAATCGCGCACCCGCATCGGGACCGCGCTGCACCAGAAGCATTGCGCTTCCCGCAGGCAGGTTCTCGACCGCTGTTACGTCATCCGACGACATCTCCTCGGTATCTGCATCGAGGATCGGGATGTGCGTCGTGTGGTCCGACATGCCAGCAGACTGACCGGCGACGCCGGCAGTGACGTCGGGCTCGTGGTCCGGCGATGGCATCGGGTTCACTCCTGTGGGCGGTCTAGAGTCGAGGTTGAGACTTCACTGTCAAACCTAGCACCAGCACGGTCGCAGAACTGACCTTGTCGGCTCAGTCGGCGGTGAGTGCCGCGTACGCTTCGGCCTCGAGCAGGCCCGAGGTCGGATCGTCGTCCAAGGGGCGAAGCTTGATGAGCCATCCTTCGCCGTAGGGATCGGAGTTGATGACCTCAGGTCCACCGTCGAGAGACTCATTGCGGGCGACGATTTCACCGGACAGTGGCGAGAAGATGTCGCTCACTGACTTGGTCGACTCGAGCTCACCGATGACTGCTCCAGCCTCGACTCGATCCCCGACAGCCGGAAGCTCGACGTAGACGATGTCGCCAAGCTGGCCTTGTGCGAAGTCGGTGATGCCGACCGTCGCGATCTCGTCATCGAGGCGCACCCACTCGTGCTCTTCGCTGTAAAACAGGTCCTCAGGGATCACCGTGTTGCTCCTTGCAGGTCAGGATGTGGGACGAGCGTACTCTGGCGACTTCACGTCAGCCAACGCCGTGATTGTGATCTTCTCCACCTTCAGGACAGTGGCCGTTCCGCCGCGGTTTGAAATGCGGTCGACAAGGCCGCCGCGGATGTTGGCAGCCTCGGCCATCGTGGCCGGATCGCCGATCGCTTCGATGGTGAAAGGACGCTTCACCTCGAGGCCTCCGATGCGGATTGTGTCGTCATCGTCGAGGAAGTATGTCTGCGCTACGACGCGTGCCACACCGTTGATCACGATGGCCTCAGCACCCGCGTCACGTAGCTCCTGCACGGCGTCCAACAACTGTGGTGCGTCGATCGCACGGTCAGGATCCGTGATCAGCAGGCGTACGCCAGGGCCGGTCGCACCAGACGTGCCGGCGAGGATGCCGAGCTGATCGGCACGTTCCTTGGCCTGACGCTCTGCTTCCTCGGAACGCTTGGTGCTGCTCAGCAAGTCGTTGCGCGTGGCCGTCAGGTCGTTGATCTGGGTGTCGAGTCGTTCGTTGGCCGAGTCGAGCGACTTGAGCAGCTCCACGAGCTCATCGCCGCGAACGCCTGAGTAGTCGGTCGTGTCGCTTTGCTTGATCTGCAGGGTGATGGCGAATGCGAGCCCACCCAGAAGGATCGCCACCACAACCTGTGACACCGACGGCTTGCGGAGCAGGTTCTTGGAGGGCTCTGCGGGCGCCTCAGGCATGGAAGATCCGACGACGTATGGCCGCGGCGTTGGCGAAGATGCGGATTCCGAGCACGACCACGACTCCGGTCGACAGCTGCGAACCAACACCGAGCTGATCGCCGAGGTAGACCATGAACGCGGCAATGATGACGTTCGAGACGAATGACACGACGAACACGCGGTCGTCGAATCGACGTTCGCCCAGCGCTCGAAGAGCGCCGATCACGGCATCGAGGGCCGCAACGATCGCGATCGGGAGATAAGGCTGGAGCGACGTCGGCACCGACGGTTGGAGGATCAGACCGGCAACGATGCCGATCGCCAGTCCAAGTACGGGGATCATCGCGGGTCCTCGATCGCTTTCGCGTGAATGGGAGTCAGGCGCTGAGCCGTCACGGCTGGCACGGTCAGCTGATCCGATGATGTCACTTCGTTGCGTACGCGGAGCGCCTGGACACGCCCCAACCAATGGCGACCGGACGGGTTGTCGTTGAAACGGGACTCCAACGTGTCTTCGTTGCCGAGGGCGACGATGACATACGGCGGCCCGATCGGGTCGTAATTGACCGTGATGCCGCCGCCCGCGGTGCGGATGGCGCTCATCGTGCCGATGCGTCGACCGTTGACTGAAATGGCTTCGGCGCCGGCGTACCAAAGACCGTTGACCAAGATCTGTAGATCGTTGTCGGTGAGATGGTTGGTGTTTCGACGATCGTCATTGCTGGTCGGGGTAGCCGTGAGCGTGATGCCAGGTCCCCGTGCCGCACGATCGCCGGTCTCGACCCGCAGCATCTCGTACGCGGGATCGCTGCGATTGGTGGAAGCGCGCAGCTCGGCGACCGCGGCACGGAGACTGGCCGCGGTGTTCTCCCTGCTGGTCAAAACCTTCTTGCGGGCATCGACATTGGCGATCAGCGACGCACGCTCGCGTTCGGTCGCCGGGCGGTCGCTGCGGGTCTGGATCACGGCCATCGTCACGAGCAATGCGAAAAGCCCGAGGACCACACCCGTCAACGCGGTGTTGAACTCTCGGGACTGCGAGTAGCGTCCCGCTCGTACGACGTAGTAGTCGTCGTCGAGGGCTGTGTCGGCGATCTGTTCGAGCAGACCGGTTCGGCGGTCTGGTTCGTCAGCCATGCTCAGCTCCGCTGGACACGCGTCGTCGTGGCCATCAGCCGTCGGACCTGGAATGCGTACAAGATGCCGCCCCACCAGTAGAGCGCCACTCCCCAGACCGTGAATGCCCAGCCAAACACATTGGCCAGATCAGCAACCGTGCCCGTCGCATCGCCCAGCAGCAGTAGCGGGAACGCGTACAGCAGGCTCGCCGTCGCAGCCTTGCCGAGGAAATGCACCGGCAGTGAGCTGTAGCCACGCGTGCGAAGGAACGGCACCAGACTGAACAGGAATACGTCGCGCAACGGCAGGATCACTGCGAGCCACCACGGGATGATGTCTCGGTAGCCCAGCCCGATCACCACCGCCAGGATGAAGAAACGGTCGGCCACGGGGTCGAGAATCGCGCCGATCTTGGACGTCTGGTTGAGCGACCGGGCGAGCTTGCCATCGAGGTAGTCGGTGATGCCGGAGACCATCAGGACGATCAGTGCGAGCTCGTCCCACTTGGGTCCCATGACGAGCCACAGGAAAACCGGCACGAGAAGCAAACGCACAAAACTCAGGGCATTGGGAATCGTGAGGATGCGCTCCTCCACGGATTTCGCCGTCCTCGCTGATGCGCGCGATGTCCTGGTCATGTCCCGAACAGACTAGACGAGGGCACCAGCGTGGCCGCGCTCGGACACGACACGATGTTCCAGCCTTCGGGCACCTCTTGCATGCTTGAGACGGACTGACACACTGTGAGTGAAACCGACAACTTAAGAACAGGGCATCGCCCTGACCGTCCCGAGGAGGATGCGTGGCCGACTACACACTTCCCGAGCTCCCGTACGACTACGGCGCTCTCGATCCGCACATTTCCGGCAAGATCATGGAGCTTCACCACTCCAAGCACCACCAGGCCTACGTGACTGGCATCAACCAGGCTCTCGAGCAGCTCGAAGAGGCTCGTGACAAGCAGGCCTTCGGCAACATCAACCTGCTTGAGAAGAACCTCGCGTTCCACCTCGGCGGTCACATCAACCACTCGATCTTCTGGAAGAACCTCTCCCCCGAAGGTGGCGACAAGCCGACGGGCGAGCTGGCAGCAGCGATCGATGACAACTTTGGTTCGTTCGATGCCTTCCGCGCACAGTTCGAGGCCGTTGCTCTGGGCCTGCAGGGTTCAGGCTGGGCCATCGTGGCCTGGGACTCGCTGGGTCAGAAGCTCGTCATCGTGCAGCTGTACGACCAGCAGAACAACATCCCGGCAACGCTGATCCCCATCACCCAGCTCGACATGTGGGAGCACGCGTTCTACCTCGACTACCTCAACGTCAAGGGCGACTACGTCAAGGCGTGGTGGAACATCGTCAACTGGGCAGATGCGCAGGAGCGTTTCACCGCTGCGACCAGCGGCGGCCAGATCCTGTTCTGAGTTTGTCTGTGAGAACGGCGAGATCCCTTAGGGGTCTCGCCGTTTTCCATGTTCGGCCAAGTCGCGAAGCCGGGCGTTGTACGCCTCCAGCGCCGCATCGTCGGTGCGGTCCTCTGACCGGTCGAACCGCTTGGCCTCACGCGCATCGCTGCGGAACCACTGCCACAGCAGCGCACCCATCACCAGAATCAGCGGAATCTCTCCCATCGCCCACGCCATACCTCCGCCGAGGTACTGGTCAGCGAGCAGATCGGTGCGGTACGGCCGATCGAGCGCTCGCCAGTAGTCGCCGGCGAACACCGAGTTGGACGACATCACGGCGATCGCGAAGAACGCGTGGAACGGAATCGTCACGATCAGCATGCCGAAGCGCGCGATCGACGGCAGCGGGCGTGGAGACGGGTCGATTCCGATGAGGACGTAGTAGTAGAGCAGCCCGACGCCGAGGAAATGCAGCTCCATGACCGTGTGACCCCAGTGGTTGCCCATCAGGCTCTCGAAGGCGCCACTGAAGTAGAGGCCGTACAGACTGCCGACGAACAGCAGCGGACCCACCAGCGGATGCGTCAGGAAGCGCATGAACCTTGAGTGGAGGAACGACTGCAGCATCGCGCGCGGCGACACCTCGCCTGGCTGGCGAGGGCCAGGCAGCGTACGGAGCGCGAGAGTCATCGGCGCGCCAAGCACGAGGAAGATCGGCGCGACCATCGACAACATCATGTGCGAGGCCATGTGCGCGCTGAACAGAACGTGCGAATACGCGCCGAGTCCGCCGAACGTGGCCCACGCGATGATGACCATGCCAGCGAGCCACGAGATCGTACGGCCGAGCGGCCAGGCGTCTCCACGCTTGCGGAGAGTCCACACGCCGGTCAGGTATAGCGCCGAGCCGAGCCCGACGATCGCGAGGCCGACGCCGTTGCCAGTCCAGCCCCAGAGCAGACGCCCGATCGTCGGCGCTGCCGGAAGTGGCCCACCGAGCAGTTCCTCGAGCGGTGTCTTGAGTACGTCATCACCGACGGGCGTTGGGGTGCGCGACAGGGCGACAGCCAGGCCAATCGTCGCCGCCATGAGGAAGAGTTCGGTCAACGCCAGCCGAAAGAAGCTCGCGCTCTGGGCCACGATGCGGCGGCGCTGGGCATAGCCGAAGGCACCGAGAGCGATGAGCGCGGTGACCTTGAGCAGGACGAGTCGCCCATACGTGGAGCCGAACAGCTCGCCGAACGATCCGAGCCGTACGGAGGCGTTGACGACACCCGAGACGCCAACGATGACGAACGCCCAGATCGCCAGCGCGGAGAACCGCTCGATGGCCGGCGTGAGGCGTTTGCTGCCGCGAATAGCCACCCAGCCCAACGACACGAGGCCACCAACCCACAGCGTCACACCGACGACGTGCAGGAGAAGGCTGGTCGTCGCGAGATCGTGAGAACCAGACGATGCGGCGTGGCCGGTCAGCGTGATCGGCGCCAGCGTTGCCAGAGCCAGTCCAAGAATCCTGGCGAGCGCCTTGGTTCCGAGAGTCCAGCGAGCAGCGATAGCAACGACACCGGCGCCCAGAGCCTGAAGAAGGACTGCACGGCCTGCCGAGGTATCTGCATAGCCCGTGACGAACGGGCTTGAAAGATCGGTGAGCGGCTTGGCAAAGATGTCAGAGACGTTGAGGAAGAACAGGGCGATCGTGGTCGCGCTCCACATGGCGGCCCACCACGAAGCGCGACGTACAGCCTGGACTGACAGTCCCTGCACTTCGTCCTCAGACGACGGCAGCAGGAATACGGCGGTCAGCAGGAATCCGATGACCATCACGGCGCTGATGTCAGTCACCAGCTTGGCGAACGGCACGGCCCAGCCGACGAACTCGCCCGGGCTCGGGATGTCACCGACAGCCGGCTTGGGCGCTCCTCCCCCGGCTTCCAGGACCAGAACCATCACGAACGCGCTGAACATGAACGCCAGGACGGTGTCACGCGTTGCCTTTGTCATCTCGCCCCCTCAAAGCAGCCAGACGCAACCCAGCAATCAGCAGTGCGACGGGAACGAGGGCGGCGAGGAAGCCCCAGTAGAAGTTCGAACCACTTGGCTGGTCGAGATCCACGTCGTTGTGTGCGACTTGCTTCACCTGGCGCCCTGTCGCTGTCGTCCAGTGGATTGAACCTTCAAGGGGAAGTCCGTCGGTCGACTCAACGCGGTAGTCAGCTGCGTAGCGGCCGCGCTGATCGGTCGGATCAACCGTGACGGTGACTGTGTTGCGAACTACGGCGGTCGTCAGCACCTTCACGGCAGAGCCATTCGGTGACCACACAGCCACCTTCGCCTGTTCACCCAAGTAGTCGTGAAAAGTCAACGAGATCGACGTCGGCGATGTGTTGATCAGTGAGTCGTCTTCAGGAGTCGAAGAGATGAGCAACCCATGCGCCGACGCCGGTCCAACTCCGAGAAACAGGCCGATCATGGTCACGAGTGCGACGCGAGTCGCGAGCCTGCTCGGGTCACGGTTTGCTCTGGTCATCTCGCCCCCTCAGCGGTGCCAGGATCAGGCCCACAGCGACAGCGGCCGCAAGGATGCCCCAGAAGAAGTGGGAGCGGTGGCGGTGCACAAAGCTCTTTTCCTTGGGCTGGTCGACTTGCTTCACCGTCTCGCCAGTCGTCGTCGTCCAGTTGATCGTGCCCTCGACGGGATGCCCGTCGGCCGAGACGACTCGGTACGTCGCGGTGTAGCGACCCTTTTGATTGCTCGGTGCGACGATCGCCGTCACGGTTGCGTCGGTGGCAGAGACGTCTGAAACCGCGACCTTGGCACCGTCCGGCGCCCGGACTGCGACAAACGCGGGGTTGCCGATGTTCTCGTTGAACGTGAACGTGATCATGCGTGGTGCAGTCGCGATGGATGACCCGTCCCCCGGGTCGGAACCGACGAGCGACGCATGCGCCGACGCCGGTCCCGCCCCGAGGGCAAGGCAAAGCAGAGCCAACAGGCTCACGCGAAGAACGACGTTACGCACGACGTCGATTCTGTCGCAGAACGACAAGCAACGTTGCCACGGCAACAGCCAGAGCAGATCCACCGAGCCAACGACCAGTGTTGTCGCGGTCATACGCGATCGACATTTCGCTCGAGTACGCCTTGCTGTCCTCTTCTGTGGGCTCTGACAGCTTCAGCGTCGGGGCCGGGTGCTCCGGCTCCGTGTCACCTTCAGCAACCTGGTCCCAGTTCACGACCTCGCCATCGCTGTAGGTCTGCTTCGCCGTGAACGAGATGGACTCGTCGTCGGGGAACGGACCACCGGAAATGGCGAACTCGTCGAACTGTGAGGGTGCGATGCCCTTGCCGGTCGTGGTCCACGTGACCGTACGTACGGCCTCGGTCAGCTCGAAGTCGCCAACCTTGGTCGGTGCGGCCAGCTTCTCCTTTCTGAGGACCACCTTCCAACCTGGCTTTGCCTGCGCCGTGACGAAGGCAAATGGTGCGTCCTTCGGCAACGTGACGACCAGCTTGGTGGTCGACGCGGTGTCCGATTCGGTCGGCACTCGGAAGACAGCCTTGCCGAATCCGCCTTGGGCGGCGTCCGTCGACGAGACCGAAACGTGTGCCGAGGCAGCACCGGCAAAGCCGACGAGGGCAACCGTGATGAGCGCAGCACAGAGCCGCGCGGGTGTTCTGTTCATGTGTGTTCCTTCTTGGAGAGATTGAGTCGTACGGGGTCAGCTGCACCCGTACGGCGGACCTCTCAGCGCGCGTGAGTGCGCGAGTCGTACGTCGTGCCGCGATCGCGTCACTGTGACGGGTACGAGCTCGACGCGTGAAGGCACCGGCACAAAGCCAAGGACGTGCGGTCGGAGGCGCAGGCCGAGACGCGCGGCAACCCGCCACACGAATGCCTCGCCGCGCGCCAGCGCCAACGCGCTCACCGCGGTCGCGGCGATGTGGGTCGTCGCCATCAAAGCCGACATGTTCATCGAACCCATCGAGCATCCGAGGTGCACGCAGATCTGGCAGAGCACGAGGAGCCCGACCATCTGGCCTGTCGTCACCCGGCGCGAGGAGACAACCCAGGAGACTGCCCCGGCGCCCAAGAACAACGTCACGACGGCAAATCCGGGGACAATGCCACCCGCCGACAGGTGTGCGATAGCTGCGGTGGCGGTGCACAAAAGTGCGATGACGAGCGATCGTACGAGCCTCAGAGAACCCACTGCCGGACGCATCGCGTCGAAGGCAACGGGTCCAGGCACCGGCTCAGGATATCTGCGTCCATCCCGGCTGAATCATGGCCTCGGCACTATGTACCGTGGCCTCATGGCATCAACCGAACTCGACACCGCATCCTTCATCAAGCTCGACGAGGCGTGGGGCGCTCACAACTATCACCCGCTCCCTGTTGTCATCGCAGAAGCCGAAGGTGCATGGGTCACCGATGTCGAAGGCAATCGCTACCTCGACTTCCTATCGGGCTACTCGGCGCTCAACTTTGGCCACCGTCATCCCGCTCTGATCGCCGCCGCACGCGAACAGCTTGATCGCCTGACGCTGACCTCGCGCGCCTTCCACAACGACCAGTTCGGCGCCTTCTGTCAGGAGCTCGCCGAGCTCACTGGGACCGAAATGGTGCTCACCATGAACACCGGCGCCGAGGCCGTGGAGTCCGCAATAAAGGTCGCGCGCAAATGGGCGTACGAGGTCAAGGGAGTCGCCTTCGACAGTGCCGAGATCATCGTCGCCGCTGGCAACTTCCACGGCCGTACGACCACGATCGTGTCGTTCTCCGACGATCCCGCTGCGCATGACAACTACGGCCCGTTCACGCCTGGTTTCATCACCGTCCCCTACGGCGATGCTCAGGCGATCCGCGACGCGATCGGACCCAACACCGCCGCCGTTCTGATGGAGTCGATCCAGGGCGAATCGGGGGTCATCGTTCCGCCGGAGGGATTCTTCGCCGAGGTGCGAAAGATGTGCACCGACAACAATGTGCTTCTGGTTGCCGACGAGATCCAGTCAGGACTCGCGCGAACAGGCAAGCTCTTCGCACTCGATCACGACAACGTACGAGCCGACCTCTACACGCTCGGCAAGGCGCTTGGCGGGGGCATCATTCCCGTCTCCGCTGTGGTCGGCCGCGCTGACGTGCTCGGCGTTCTCAAGCCCGGACAGCACGGCTCAACGTTCGGTGGCTACCCCGTTGCCTGCGCAGTCGGCCGTGCGGTTGTCGCCCTCCTGCAGACAGGCGAGTTCCAGGAACGCTCCGAAGAGCTTGGCAAGCACTTGCACAGCCGACTCGATGATCTGATCGGCCACGGCATCAGCGCAGTACGTGGCCGTGGCCTCTGGGCAGGCGTAGACATCGATCCCGCTGCCAAGACTGGTCGCGAGGTATCGATGGCACTGCGCGATCGTGGCGTGCTCTGCAAGGAGACGCACGAGCGCACTCTTCGCATCGCTCCCCCGCTTGTCATCACCCGCGAAGAGATCGATCACGCGATCGATTCGCTGGTCGAGGCACTCGAAGCCTGACCATGAGCGTGCTCGGCATTATCGGCCTGATTCTTGCGGCCATCGTCGGGTTCTTCGCGATCCTGGTGATCGTCGGCGCATCCCGGATTCGTCGTATGCGCAACGCATACCGTGCGCGGGTCGACGCCGTGGGAGCGGTCGAGCTCTCTGGTCAGGCCAACTTCTTCGGCCAGGCATCCGAGGGCAAGGCACAGGTACGCGGTCTCGGCACGTTGCTGCTCAGCGAGTCAGAGGTTGTCTTCGTGCAGCTCATGCCGGCGCGCGAGCTTCGCATCAGCCGCGACTCGATCACGTCCTGCCGCGTCACTCGCCATTTCCTCGGCAAGACCCAGGGCCGCGATCTGCTCGTTGTGATGTGGGAGACGAACGGAATGGGCGATGCAGCCGCGTTCGACACGCCCAACATCTCCGACTGGACTTCACGGCTGGATCCGTCGGTCAGCTAAAGAACGCCGCTCCGCCGGGCGGCGGTGGCGACTGCTCGGTGTCTGCGTCCGTGAACGGTGCTTGACCGGCGAATCGATCGACCACCTCGCGGTAGGGCACGACTCGGTACGGCAACGGCGAGCTGGCCGCACGGCGAGCCAATGACTCCCACGGGATCGGTCCGCGTGACCCGACCACCAGCAGATTGCCGAAACGGCGACCCTTGAGCGTTGCTGGCTCGGCACTGATCATGACGTTCGGGAACTGCGCGCACACTCCGGCGATCACCCGACGCGCGTACGCGAATGGTGCGCGATCGGCGAGGTTGAGCAGCAGCAATCCCCCATCAGTCAGCACTGTCGACACCTGCTCGAAGAACTCCGCTGTGACGAGATCCGCCGGGATGCGCGCACCGTCGAACGCATCCAGCACGATGACGTCTGCAAAATCCGGGCGCATGGCCGTGATGCCGGAGCGTCCGTCGACCGGCCGAACTTTGATCCCGCTGTTGCGCGGGAGTGGCAACTGATCGCGTACGAGGGCGGTGACCCGCTCATCGGGCTCAAGGACGATCTGCGCCGACGTAGGGCGCGTGCTGGCGACGTAGCGAGGTACCGACATACCGGCGCCGCCGATATGAACGAACCTGAGCGGTGAGCCCGGCTCGCCGTGCGCGTCAATCACGTCGACGATGCGTTGTACGTAGTCGAATTCGAGGCGAAGCGGGTCGTCGAGGTCGACGTACGACTGGTCGGTGCCGTCGATCTGCAGGATGAATGCCCCGGGGCGGTCGCGATCGGCAATGATCTCGATCGCGCGATCCGTCACCGCATCATCCAACACGTGCGGCGAGCGTGTGGCCAGGCAGTTGAACCTCGATGAGCATGCCTTTGCCGAGCTGGCGGCCACGACGGGTCTCAATCTCACCGTCGACCTTCACGTCGCCACCCTGAATCATCGCGCCTGCCTGCGCACCCGACTCAGCGAAGTTGGCGAACTTGAGGAACTGGCCGAGACGGATCATGTCTCCAGTGATCTCAACGGTCTCGATGTCGTCGGCTGCCATGGGTCCAGCCTAGGCTGCTCATATGACCACCGGTACGCGCGCAGACGTATGGACCTCGTCCGTACGTCTCTACCGAACCCGCTCGTTGGCATCAGCCGCCTGCCGCGCCGGTCACGTCAAGGTCAATGGTGCGAAGGCGAAGCCCGCGCAAACCGTATGCGTTGGCGATCGTGTCGAGGCGCTTACCGATGGCGGGCTTCGGATCCTGGTCGTCAGCCGCATCATCGTGAAGCGCGTCGGCGCCGCGATAGCGGTGACCTGCTACGAGGACCACACTCCCCCGCCACCACCCAAGGAGGAGCGACCGCTGATGCCGCGACGCGATCGCGGTGCCGGCCGTCCGACCAAGCGAGATCGTCGCGCCCTCGATCGGTTGCGCGGCCGCTAGATGGGCGTGCAGACAACGACAGGGATCTGTCGGTTGCTCGCCCGTTCCTTGTAACCGTCGTACCCACTGTTGAGTGTCGTAGCGAGCGTCCAGAGCTTGTCGCGTTCGGCTCCCTCGGCCTCGCGGGCGCGGTACTTGCCACCTGCCTTGCCGACATACAGCTCGATCTCCGGATTGGCGCGCAGGTTGTGGAGCCAAGCTGGGTGTTCCGGAGCTCCACCCTTTGAGGCGATCAAGATGACGTCGTCTCCGTGAGTGAAGTAGACCAGTGGGGTCTGGCGCTCCTCGCCGGTTTTCCGCCCGACATGCTTGAGAACCACCACAGCGTTGGTGCCTGTGGTGTTGATTCGCCCGCCACTCATCTTCATCAGGATCGGATCAACACGGCCACCAATGTGGATCAGATACCACGTCACAGCGCGGCGTTTGGCCAACTTTTCGATCGACCTCTTGAAAGCACCCTTCGGCGCAGTCGGATCAAGCTCAGGCACTCTGCTGCTCTTGCTCACCATCTGCACACCATAGGAGCGACCAGTAGATACAGGAAGAGGGCGGCTCACAGTCGTGTGCCGTCCTCTTCACAAACGTCGGGCTGACAGGACCCGTCGGCCGCGGGCGGCCTCCTCCCAAATCCTGCGCCACACTGTGACGTTTGCGAAGAGGACGGCACAGAACGCAGAGGAGGGCGACTCATCGATGATGAGCCGCCCTCCTCACAAACGTCGGGCTGACAGGATTTGAACCTGCGACCCCCTGAAGAGAGGCCGCACGATCTGGAGAAAACGGGTTCGGTACATCTCGCCCTCTTTCTGACTGTCGTTGTAGCCAATACGGGGTGCGAGCTCGTTTGAAGATGCGGGTTCGGCACCCACCAAGTACGTCAGATCCCATTTGAAAACTGTTGCAATCCTGTTGCAAACCGTGTGGAGGGTCAGTTCACGAGCTGAACACCCCGGGTAACAGCTTCGCAAGATCGAATACTGAAACGCCAGAGGTCGGCATGAGGTCTGCGACCGTCATTGGGTCGTTACCCAACGCGGCGAATGCCTGCCGCGTCCGGTGTGAGCTGTTCTTTCCGAGGACTTCCGCGCTCAACCGCCGGCTTGTCTGTAGAAACCTGGCTGGACGAGTTTGTGTGACATACAGGGATGGCGAATCCTGGTGTCGAAGACGCCCATCCAACTGAATTGGTCGCGAATCGCATTCGTGCGGGCTGCTCATGTCATCATGTGGCATGCGCCGTGCGGGGATATGGGTATGACCTACCCGGGATCACATGTCCTTCCAAAAGGGTCTATGCCCAGCGGGGGAATGAAGGAAAACCTGAGCAAATCGCACATCCAAATGATCGCGAGTGCGGCTGGGCTGGATCTCGGAGAATGGTGCCAGGACTACGACGGATTCGATGTCACCTTGAGCTCGAGCGTGGACTACTCCCCCGCGCGGTATGGGCCGAAGATCGACGTTCAACTGAAATGCACCGGTCAGGAAGCAGTCGATCGGGACTAAACGATTGCGTGGAGCCTCGAGACCCGAACACTGGAATTGCTCGCGAAGCCCAATCGACAGACTCCCGCCCTGTTTTGCGTACTAGTAACGTCAGCCGACTACTGGGACTGGTTGAACTTGGACGAGGCGGGACTATTGGCTAAGGGGCATATGTATTGGCTTCGTGGTCAGGATTTGCCCCCGCTCAAGGCGATGCAGGATACCCAGACGGTTCACCTTCCCAAGTCGAACGTTCTGACGCCCGCCACGATTCTGGATCTTATGGAGGAGGCGAGCCAATGGAAACCCGAAGGATTGTGAAACACGAGGTCAACTCCTACTCGGAGATCCTGACGGACCACAACATCGCGCAGTTCCTTGCGACCCGAAACTGGACTTGCCAACAGGATCTTGGATACGCCCAGACTTGGATTCATCCCGAGTTGATCGATGGCCGCGCGTGGGCGGTACAACTGCCGAGAAGCAGAGATTTGGCCGACTACCAGCGACGCCTTGAAGAGGCAGTGTCGGACCTGGGCAGGGTCTACGACTGGCGAGTCTCCGAAGTGGCCGAACAAGTGGCCTCGATACACGCGGATCTCTTCTTTCTCCGACTGGCGCAGTCGTCGAAAGACGGCACGATTCCCTTACAGCAGGCGTCTAGCCTCCTTGATGGAATCACCCAGATGATCCGGTCTGCTGCTCTCACCGCGCACAGCCCTACGCATCCTGGGCGTGGACGATTGCCGGGCTCTGTCTCGGAGTTTCTTGAAGAAGACGTGCGAATGGGTCATACAAAGAAGGGCAGCTTCATCATCACGGTCGCTGCTCGGCTTGATACTCAGTCGCAGAGCGCGGAGGGCTCAAGTAGGGAAACAGGTGAGCACGTTGCGCCGATGTCGCCTGCGTCGAGCGTCCCGATGAGCTACACGCGTCAGGTGATGACAACCTTCGCCCGAAGTCTCGATGCAACCCAGCGGACGATTGTCGATGCTGTCGACGCGCCTACGTTTGAAGATGCGGTCGAATCCGGTATGAAACTGCCACTAGTTCACGCCCTACAAGAGATCGGGAGCGCGGAGGGGCTGCAGAAGTTGGACATGAAGTTCGAATGGTCCGCACTCGAGCCGATGCAAGAGCAGGTTAAAAGCCACATCGAGATTGACCATGCAAGTTTCGGTGCACTCGAGTCGATCGAACTCAAGCTACGTAAGCGAGTAGTTCCGACCATGCAGGAGATCGTCGGGCCAGTAATTGAACTGAAGAGGGCAGAAGAACCGACGGGCGCAGACGACGAGGGAGAGATCGTCATTAGGGCGGATGTGCTGGGACGGCTCGTCAAAGTGACTGTTCCACTCGCCGGTGAAGAGTACGACTGGGCGATACGAGCGCATCGGGCGAAGCTGCCGTTCACCGTCACCGGAGAACTCGGTAAGAAGGGGAACAGTTGGCGCTTAGTGTCTGATATCGCAGTCGACACGGAGTTTCTAATTCATCGGCTCGGCAGACCGGCGACACCCCAAAAACCGGCAGATTCAGCCGAGTAGCCAGTCTCGGGTTCATTGCCGAACGAAAAGTACACCCGAGTAGTTCGAGCCGTCAACGAGTTGTGTTGCAGTATCAAGTCAAGGGCGCACCCGTCGGTGCGCCTACCGCTTCAGCTCGGCCGTGACTGGCGGAGCATGCAGACGGGACACTTGCAGTTCTCTCTTTTCGCCCTACTGCCAGAACTGCCAATTCTGCACAGATACCCCGAGTCCTTGCGCGGACCTGTACGCCGCGGAATACACCTCACGGTCTGGGTCGGTGTTGAGCTTCTTGAGCGTCTCCACCGGTGTAGACCAGTTGGAGGCGACGCTACAACGCACTTCGGCGCTGGGGTCGGCGCTGAGCCTCACCAACAAGTCCTCTTCTTCTCGCCTCAAGCACGACGCGACCTGCGAACGCACTTTGGCGCTGGGGTCGGCGCTTAACCTCGTCAGCCAGCTCCGTCGTGGGGTGTTCCGCACGACAGCGCAACGCACCTTGTCGTCTCGGTCGGTCCTGAGCCTTTCGAGCGTCTCCACCGGTGTCGACCAGTTCGCGGCAACATAGAGACGCACCCGGTCGTCTGGGTCGGTGCAGAGCTCCCGCAAAGTGCTAGCTGATGCCGACCCGTTCCCGGCGACTCCCTGACGCACGTCGGCGTCGGCATCGGCGCTGAGCTTGTGAAGCGCATCCACGGGTGTTGATAAGTTTCGGGCGACCGCCCAACGCACATTTAGATCGCCGTCGGTACTGAGCTCGCTAAGCCTCCTCGCCGGCGTCGATGGGTTCGCGGCGACTCGCATACGCACGCCGTGGTCTGGGTCGGAGCTGAGCTCGTCGAGCGTCTCCAATGGCGTCGACTTGTTCGTGGCGAGCTGCTCACGCACCCTGAGTTCGACGGGGTCGGGCTCGGGGCCGGGGTTGCGCGCTCCGAACTTCCACGCCATGCACGAAACCTATCAGTTTGAGGCTGCGGTGACGGGAGACGCAACGCACGCAACAGCGAGGATGCTGCCGCCTACCTTGAAGTCGCGCTCGATAAAGCTGGCGACGATCCTGCGTTCATCTCTCGTCCGGTGGCAACCGAGTTTCGCGACCATCGCACCTCTGCCTCGTCGTTGGCGAGTTCACGTGGCCGATCGAATTCACCAGTCAAGAGCCGCACGCTCCACTAGGTGTATTGGGAGTGTGCGGGCTTGCAAGTCGGCCGAAGCTGTCTCGAGTTGTCTGCTCTAGCTGATTGAGACATCGAACGAAGCACTAAGCGCTGCTTGATGAGCGGCAGCGGCGACCGCTAGGAGCTGCTTGCGCCGACCAACGGCGTTCGTTCCTCGCGTTTTCACCGCGTGGCAGTTCGGGCAGAGCGCCACCATGTTGCGCGGCAGATCCTCGCCACCTGCGGCGAGATCCTTGATGTGGTCAACGTCGAGAATCGGTTCTCCTTGGCGGTTCAGCTCGCCAGGTGCACCGGTGCACCAGGGACTTTCGCACTTGCCGCCGCAACGGACAAGCACAGCACGTCGCGCCGCGACACTTCTCGGATAGTTGGTCTTGACGACGCCGGAAGGTCCCTTGCTCTGGCCGGCAGCGTCTACTCGGTCCACGAGCTCTTCGTACGTAGGGGCGCTCTTCGCTTCAGGTGGATCCGACGATTCTTCGGTGGTTGCCGCTGCCTCGGCCTGCGGCTCAGTGATGTGCGGTGGCCAAGTCGCGGAATCCGTACCAGGAACAACCTGGAGCATCCACTGGATCTCTGGGCGAGGAAACGAATCCTGGCCTTTACCACTGACCCACGCCCTACCGAGCACCGTTACCCAGGATTGACACGTGAATACTCCGCCTGGCGCGCGATACCAAAACCGAGCGGCTTCGCGCCTCGTTCTAACCCCTTCGAGCGCCGCGTTACCTCGCGTAGCTAGTTTCTGGGGCCCGGACAGGCCGGCACCCCGATACCCGAATGGTTCAGTCAATGAAGGCGGATCATCCGCGTAGGGGCTTTCCGCATCAGAAAAGACGTTCACGACTTGCTCACCAGGGAAGGTGATTACCCCTCCCACCTTGTCCCCGCCGAAATGCTCAGCAATTTCAGTCCGGTTCGCGAAGGTGTCCCCAAGCTCGGGCGGCGAGATCTGCGCAGTCGTGACGACTTCAAACCCGAGCTTTTCGAGAACTCGGACGGCGCCTGACAAACCTCCGCTGAAGTCTCCTGCCTTAAGCGGGGGCAGATCCGGTCGCTCAATTGCGAGAGCCGCCGCGACGATTGGCTTTGTGTCGAAGAGCTGGTCGTCAAGACTCATGAAGTAGACGCGGCTTACCGCAAATCCGTACTTATCAAGGAAAGTGTTCCGCCCCAGCGACCGGAACTCCTCGACAGCTTCGAGAACCGCCTCAGCTTTCGTTAGGCTCCCTGGGGTGGACCTGGAGGTCGCAGGACTGATGTCACTCACGACTCCGCCGCAGTAGCAATCCCACAGCTCTTTCAAGGGACCGCTCGGCGCACCCAATGCCTCCAGCGCGGCCATGGAGGCGGCCAACTGTGGACCGGTGGGCTCCCCCGGCGCGTAGCACTCGGCCGGGAGGTCACCCGCCGCAACGGCCCGTGCCGAGCTGTTGCTGGCAATGCTGTTGGTGGCACGGCACGGCACCTCGCCTCCTCTGGCCCACCCATGGTGGGTCAGCGCACTCACGACTGCGAGTGCTGCTGTGTTGCCCGTCGCCCAAGCCCGCAACTCGCCGAGCGGGACCTTGTATGCGTCTGGCGTCGGACCGCGATATCGGAGCTGCACACCCTCTACGTCCAAGGCCGCCGGGTCGAATCCCGACTCGACGGTGTTTGGCCGACCGGGCCATGTCTCCGCGAGGAAGCCCGTCAGCTCATCGGACAGGCGAGAGAACCCGTGCTCGGTCGACCAGGTAGTTGCCCGAGCGATGACCTCGTAGATCGGCACTCCGGTCGGACCCAGTTCCGGGAACCCAATCTCTGAGAAGGCGTTTCGGCCAGTTGGATTCGTCTGCTTGTGGATCGACAGCAATCCGTCTGGCTTGTTCCATCCGACATGCGTCAAAAGTGTCACCATGGTGTCGGCGCCATCATTCTTGGCCGCATCGATGAGTTTGAGATAGGCATGCATGTCTCGCAGTTGGTCCACAGCCACACGCTAGCGGCGGTCCCCGACACTATGGGTGTGTTCGGAGTTTGTGGGCCTGCCCTTCTCAGGGCTGTCAAACCACCCCGTGAGCGGGCCGAACGATGCGGGACGAGGGCCGAGACGTCTCGTCAGCGACTCTCGTCTCACAGACAATTGGGCAACGATCGATTGCGAGTTGTCGCACAATGTATCTCGGTGTCTCGCGCTCCAGTGTGTGTGCTCAAGCCGCCGGTCTGGGCCGATGCGAACGCTCGATCTTTCGAAGTTTTCGCCGTAGAGCACATCAGCACCAGCCGTCGATAGACCGTCGCGCGTCGGCACTTTCAAAGCCGCGTATGTCGGCCGTATAGGGGTCCTTTAAATAGGGCCAGGTGTTCGCTCTGGCTGGGGGGTCGTGCTGTTTTCGGCTTGATTTCTTGTTGCCTTGGGCGGTCCGTGCGTGGTGGGTTTGGTGCGTTCAGTGCGGCTAGTTGAGTGAGACGTCCAGGTGCCAAATTGTTGTTCATTCAGGCGACGAGAAGTTGACAGGACGAGACACAAGCAGCGGCAGGAAACTCCTAGTTATCTGGCTCGCCTAGCGGCGTGCACTGAGACGTCGCATTCATAGTCAGGTTCACCGTCTCGGTCCGGGCCGATCGTGGCGGTCAATGTGTGCCGTAGCGAGGCGCTTCAACAGCCGCGCGCACCTCGTCAGCATGCGCGACGATCTGATCGGGATCCGCCCCACGTCGTGGATCCACACTCCGACTAGACGGTCACGAGGCGTCTGACTCGAACGCGCTCAGTTCCTTGATCTGGCGATCAAACGCAAACAGCGAGTCCATCTCGTTCAGGTCGTCTGTTGAAGGCCAGTAGTCCGGATCAGGCGTGTTGAGCGGGTGTCGTGCACGCATGTCTTTTAGTGCCTCAATCATCCAGGCGCGGCCTTCCGGAGAGCCGACGCTAATCAGGAGCTGTCGAGCGGTGGTGTATTTCTCGCGGAGGCGAGCTGCTAGGTCAGGGTCAATCTGTGCCAAGTCGTCGAGGCCGGCAAGGTTGTGGGCGTTGTCAGCTAGCTTGACGAGCCGGCCGAGTGGGTCGAGTGCCGCCCGCCGAATGAGCTGCTCATACGGTTCACCCGGCCGCTTAGAGACGGAACAGACCGCCCGAATGGCTTGGGATGGCACTCCAGCGGCGTGTAGGTGGTGCTCTTCGGTGGGCGTGTCTTCGAGGATGTCGTGAAGGTATCCGGCCATTTCTGCGTGGTGCCCGTAGACCGCCAGACTGTGGGCGATGGGTTCCAGGTGAGCGGTGAAATAGTCACGCCCCTGCTTGTCGACCTGCCCGTGGTGCGCCTTCTGAGCTAGCTCTCGAATCTGGTCCATGGTTGCCATCGGTGACCTCCATCTCTACAACTACAGATCGAGCAGCCACCGCCGACGGCCGCGAAAACGGAGTCTAGCGTCGACTTCGTGAATCGACGATGCAATCCGTTTATCGCGGAGTCCATAGATCTAAGTCGCGCCATGTCAGCCGGGTATTGCAGGACTTTCTACTTGCAGATCTTGGCGGCAACGTGACGCGCGTCGGATCCGTACCGTCTCGAAGCGCCGATCGAGATGACTTCGTTCAAACAGATATCGACGGCGTCGTCGGGGCTAGTCAAATGCCGTTGCGAATCGCTGCCGTTGCTCGCACGTCGTCTTCGTTGTAGCGAAGGATTCGTTGTTGGGCTGCGAGTCGCGTCGGGTCGTCTTTCGCACCCCGAGCGTCCAGCAACCACAATTGTGACTGAAGGCCGCCGGGGTCCTCATCGCACCAGTTGAATCCGAAGGCTGGCGCAACCTTCTTGATTCCAAGTCCATGGAGGCCAAAGAAGTTCTTTCGGACAATCGGCAGCAGATCAACGAAATGGCTCAGGAGATCAGTCACCGCCGGCTCCCCGAGGATCCGCTTCAGATACCCGGGCTCGGGCGACGAATAGTGATAGACCAGCAACGATTGACCGGCGGCTTCGGCAGACCGAATCTCCCCGCGCAACCATGTCGCGAACTGGGTCGCCAATTCGACGGCAGCAGCGTCGTCAATCGCGTTCCAAGTCACCACAGGGTGATAGGTCTCCACCCCGTCTAGCCGCCTCACGAGTGCGCCCCAGAGGTACACCTGGTCACTCGGATCCCATTCGATGTCGAAGTCGATCTCGATATCGGCACGAGGCACGCGGATTGCCCCAGATGTCGTCCTCTCGAGTATGACGCCGTCTCGGAGCATGCGCGCACGACGAACAGCCGTGTCGAGCCTCGGGAGGGCATCTCGAAGGTGGGTGACCTCGGGAAGGTAAGAGCCTTGGAACTCCGGATCAGCCGTGTCGAGGCTTGCCAACTGTTCGACAGACGTGACGCCCCCTGAAGCAAGGGCGTCCCATTCCCGCACGCTCAGTCGACCGGACCTTATCTGGTCGCTTGCGACATCTGGACCAACCAGTTCGTGGCAGTAGTCCGTCCAGGGGCACGAGTCGCACTCGGTGGTAAAGATCGGTCCTACTAACGGCTCTGCGCCGTCCACAGCTGCGCGGGCGACTTTGAGTCGGAATGTCTGCTCGTGGTCGTACCGCTCTAGAGCGGATCGCTTGGCAGTTCCTTGTGATCTTGAGTAGGTCGTGAACAAGGGGGTGTCCAGGTCGACCCATGTGAGCACTCGACCTGTTCTCGTCAACACAGGATGCTGATCGCTGCCAATGATGAAACCGTGCGCTTGCGCACCTGCTCGGCCAATCGCTTCGAGCATTCGGCGGTAATGCGCGAGTTGCAGATAATCGTCTATGCGCGTGGTCGTCTCGGCGGCATACCCGGGACTCGTTAGCCGGATGCCTGGATCGTGGATGGTCGAGTAGGTCAGTTCACCTTTGATTCGTTGTCCGATGACTTTGTGGCCTTTGACGTCGCCTGGCACGTACTCTCCCGGTGCGGTGCGGAGCAGCAAGTCCGGACGCCCGGTTCTTCCACCCTCTGTGTCGTCTGGGAGCCAACCACCGAGGATTAGCTCGATGTCATCTGCAATCGCGCTGACCGTGGCATCGATCGCCGCCGACTTGCCACGAACATCCGACAGATCAACAGAGCGAACTTCGCCGAGCTCAGTTCGAATCTCCGCGAAGACCACCTTCTCGAAATCTTTCCCCGCATCGAAGCGCATCTGGAGGTCTGCCGGAGGCTCCCATTCAACTTTTGGAATCGACGCGTCCCACTCGTTGTGCACTCTGCGCGCGCACCGCTTAGCGTCATACCCGGTAAGCAGGATTGGAGTTGGACCCATTGGCATCTTCACCCGACCTTGGCGGGGCCGACGGTCGTCTGCGCTCCAACTCCAACGGACATCGCGTCCGTCTCGCCCGCGAAGGAGTTGAGCAGGAGGAGATACCGCTGAGCCAGGTCCCCAACCTCGGTGTAAGCCGTCTTGAGGAAGAGTCGGATCTGCTCGTTGTCACCGAGCGGTTTGTATCCACGGCTGTCCATGTACGCCTCGATCCTCGAGATGACCGCTTCGTTATCGCCGCTGAACTCACGAAAATCTGTGTTCTTCTTCTTGCTGTTACACGGATCGCAGGAAGGCACCAAGTTGCCGAGGCGATGTTCGCCAAGGCTCTCTCTGTTGATGGGAACGGCGTGGTCCACAACAAGCTTCGCCTCGACACCGCAGTAGGCACAACGGTGATCGAAGTACGCGATGGTCGCGTTCCAGTCGTGTTGGGTAAATGACTCCTGCCCCAGATTGCTGAGCATCGTGCGGACGAACGAATTCTGGGCATTCCCAATCGCATGCCCCTTGTAACGTCCCTTTGACCGCACGGCCGCCTTCGACGCCGTGTTGGTTACTTTGACCGCCCTCGCTGCCAACTCAACGGCGCCAGTCTCACTGACGATGCCCTTGCCAGCGAGGTAGGCGATGAACCTCGGCGCACTCTTTTCGAACCACATGCTCGTGACGCGGATACGGGACGGGCCGACAGTAAAGACCGGCTTCCAGTAGCGAGCATTCTCGGCACTCCCAACGGCGATGTCGTCGGCGAGTTTGCAGAAGGGAAAGTTCAGCCCGAACGTTTCATTCGAGTAAGCGGGGTCGAGGAGACGCAGGATCTCGCCTTCGTCCTCGGTTTCACAGAAGGCGATGACTGAGTCGAGGTTTGCCTTTACGAGCGCCCCCACCTTGACCGTTGGCGCGTGGGTTTCCGACGGATCGATTGGCATAGCGTTTCCTCCAGGGCTGCGGTTTAGTGCGTGGAATGACGGCTTCCGAACGTATTGTTCGGATGTAGCTCGTTCGTCTCATCTCGGGCCGACACCAACAAGGACGACTGTCGTTGTGAAAACGTGACATCGACCGATGCGTCGACTACAGAATTCACTCCGAGTACCACCTCGACATAGTCGTTCGGAGGTCAGATTGAATCTCCGGATCGCCGTCGACGACCACGCGAAGCGACGCGAGGGCTCGGCTGACCGATTTCCGAGCAGCTGCCGAAGATTGCCCGGTCTGTCGGCCGATCCAGTCTGCTGATCGCCCATCGATGTACTTCCATCGGATCATTTGAGCCTCTGCCACGTCGAGACGGTCCAAGATCGAGCTGAGGAATTCGAACGTGACTACTTGATATGAAGGGCCAACTGCCTTCAATGTGAGGACGTCCAAGAGCAAATCGCCATCTTCGGCCACCGGCGGAAGAAGTACTGGCTGCTCCCGGGCACGGCTGATGTCTGCCGCGGTCGTGCGGATCACGACGCGAAGCCACGCTTGGGGTTCATCCGGGGACGAATGTGGGCCGAAATGCCTCGCGTACTTGGCCAGGGCATCTTGCGCCAGGTCCTTCTGGTCCTCGGGTCGCCAGCTTCTCGCCTCGACCCGCGCGAGCTTGTGCGCGATTGACACGATGTCGTCAACACCTTCGTCCATCGCGCGCAGCTCCTTACGGATTCGCCGCAAACATACTGCAGGGGCAGCGTCCGCCGTCACATTTCTCGACCAGGCATCGTCCGTGCTCGTACGGCGTCTCTTCGACGCGAACAACTGGATTGAGGTGGATCGTGAACAACGCTGCTCGCTGCTGTGATTCACAGGAATCGTTCTGTCCGAACTGCGCTCACCCCGGCGCGGGATACAAATTGATGCAGTCGACGCTGCTTGAAGCAGGTTTGACGATGCCGCCAGTTCCGGACGAACTCAGGACACGCCTTCGCCAAGACGAACCTTGGCTGTGGACGACAGAAGAATTTGACCGACCCACTCGCATCGACGACTACTTGATGTCCTCCTATTCCTACATCACCGGGCCTGTCGTTGATCACGCCACTTTGAGTCACGGAGGTCACGGCATAACGAGCTACGCGATCACGTGGCGTATGGCCTGGGGGCCTCTCGCTTTCGTAGTTCAGAGCGGCTTTGGTGGACTCTATTCGGACTCATCGGCACCTGAGCGAATTGCCGAACTCTTCGAGAAGATCAGAGCAGTTACAGCCATACTGGGCTCCCGCACGGAGGAATCCCAGGCCTCCGATGGCGAAAAGTGGGTGCGCCCGATTCGTCTCGGCGTTTCCCCTATGCGACGGATGTTTGAATGCGAAATCTGGAACCCACAGACTCGACTACACGAAAAACTTGAGGTTGGCACTGAACCGTGGGTCGCGCTTTTCGCGGCTCTCGAAGACCTTCCCGCGCGCTGAGCCACCCGAGTACCAACTGCGACGTAGCCATCACCCAATCCGCACGGAGACGTTTGAACCGTCAGTTGGAGCCTCGTTGCGGAACACACTCACAACTCCCGGCGCCGCTGAAAGTTCGAGTACCGGCTCAAGGCCGCCTTCCTCGAGGTTGGCGTCAAGATAGACAAAATGCCGGCCAGCAGCGGCCGCTGCAAAAACGACCTCCCGAGCGAGGTAGCGACCCTCGGCGATCCAGAAGGCCAATCCCTCCACCGCAGGCGTCTCGCCGACGGACCCGCCATCCACCTTCGCGAGGTGCGCCGCTGAGTGCTGCGGGCATGCGTAAACGAGCCCGGCGGCCGTGAACACATAGGGGAAGATGTGGAGCGGTCGGGTCAGATCCTCGTACAAGTTGTCGATCACATACTGCAGGTGACGACCACGATCAGCTGCGACGCCAAGGAAGGATCCGAACACGGCGCCGATGTAAAGGTCTGCTTCTTCAGACCACGCGGCAGCGTTGCTGATCGTCTTGTAGAGGTCGTCAACGACCGAGACGGCGATCATGTCGAAACGATCAGCCGGAAGTGCATGCGCGAGATCTCGGACATGCTCGGCCACGTGAGCCAACGCGACCTCCGCCTCGGCCCGGTCTAGGGCCTGAAGTCTCGTCGCAGCTTGCTCGACGACCGGCATCCGGGCGTCGTAGTAGGCGACGAGAGTTGGCTGCTGCAGCGGATTCAAGGCGCATCTCCTGTCCTGGGCTCGACCGGACACGGATGATCCTCGCAGACTGCCCCGATTGTTAGGGGTATATCTCGTAGGTAAATGGGCCAGCACCGGCAACGAAAGTGAGTTCTTCGACAAGAAAGTCGATGAGCGCAGCATGACTGGCCCACATGAACTTGGACTCTGCTGGCTCCCAAATGTCGATGTCTTCCAGCCCCGGTTTCAGGCGATAGCCCCGGTCAACTAGATCGCGTCGCGACGCCGAGTCGATTGGAGGCTTCATCTCGACCACATCGAACTCGTGCCCTCGGGCAGTCGCCAATGCCCACTGCAGAAACGAATCGACAGCTGGAACTAAGATCCCGACTCCGTAGCCAGGCGAATGGGTGGCCTGTTTCTCAAGCGCGCGCTCTATCGCGTCTGCGGGGGTGCCCTCGTAGATTCCGCTCATCCCTTCCTCCAAGACCCGATCATTGCTGCTATCGCGTCGCGTCTCCGTGTCCTTCAGGAGCTTGAGGTGCTGCTCATCGGCGTATGCAGCCATCTGGCGCCACATCAATTGGTCGACCGCGTCGTACTGAGAGCTGATTTCATGGACCTCGCCGTCGTCCGTCACTACCAATGCGCCTCCGAGGAGCATCTCGTCGGGGTCTAGGGGGTCGACGTATGAGACGACCCAGACCGCCCAGCGGGCATCGCGGCTGGCTGGTCCCGCGACGCACGACGAGTCTCGAGCGCGGAGGTGCTGGTCGGCGTACCGCTTCGCTTTTTGATGGCTCAGCATTTTGGATCGATATCGGTGATCTTGCCCGGAGTGCCACAGTCGAAGAGTTGGTAGTACTGCTCTACGTCGGTCTTACACGCCCCCAACGCGAACTTCGGGAGTTGCTTTCCAGATCCGTGGTAGTCACTTCCGCCAGTCACTGCGAGGTCCAACTCCTTTGCCATGGCGGTGAGTTCAGCACGATCGGGCAGCTCGTGATCAGGATGATTCACCTCGAGCCCAGCCAAGCCGACCTCCTTGAGCTGCGACAGGACTGCTGGTGTGATCACATCTCGGCCTCTTCGCGCCCACGGATGTGCGACCACAGCTTTTCCGTCGGCTTCAGTGATCATCCTGACGGCATCGGCGAGGTCGACGGAGTAGGTGCGCTTGACGTACGCCTGGCCACCTTTCAGTAACTCTTTGTAGGTCGTGCCTTCGGGAATCGTCAGGCCGTTGGCTACCAACGCTCGGTTGAAATGCGGCTTGCCTATTGGTGCGCCTGCGGCGGCGGCTTCAACATCGGCTCGTGAGATCTTGTGCCCGAGCAGCCTTAGTTCGTTGAGGATCTTGTCGACCCGTTCCTCACGCATATCTCGCGCCCGTGCGAATTCAGCCACCAACGTGGGGTCTTCAGGATCGAACTCGTACCCCAACAGGTGAACCGTGCTCCCAGCACAATTCGTGGTCATTTCGACGCCCTTGACTAGTCGAATGCCCTTCGTCAACGCGGCCTCGGCGGCCTCGGCCCACCCTTCGGTGTTGTCGTGATCCGTGATCGCCACGACGTCGAGGCGTGCCTTTCCCGCGGCTTCGACGAGTTCAGATGGAGTATCAGTGCCGTCGCTGCGCCGGGAATGCGCGTGTAGATCGATTCGCATATCGAAGAGGCTAGGGGATGCGTGCGGCGATCACTGTCTTTCGCTCGCCCGCGGACGCGCTCTGGCCGGACGACGACGAAAGGTCAATGTCGAAGACGCTTTCAAAGAAGGGCTCGAGGTCCGTTCGGAGAGCACGAAGTGTCAGACCCTACGGGCAGCATGGTTCTTATGACCCAACTGTTTGCAGTCACGAACAACCCGTCCTGCCTCAGTTGGTGCACTGTCGAGCACGATCCCCTCGACTCCACCCTCAACGCGGAAGTCTTCTCCTGCCGCCGCGTATTCGTCGACAACGACTGGTTTTATGTCGCCCTCACGCAAGATGCGGAGGCTGGGCACCCACACACCACCGGAACGGTGCGTGTCCAGGTGTTCAAGGACAACTTCCCCGCGGATCAGGCTGCTCGACTCGCCGACATATTGGCGGGCGCTGCGGAGATGCTAGCTCTCGACCGCTGGGACACCCATGGAATCGGAACCCCAGGCATAGAACGGCCAGTCTCGACAAGGATCCTGATCGAACGCGACGTCGACACGAATCTGAGTAGCGTATGACCCGCGAGTTCAACCCCCACGAGGACGCCGAGAGCATCGAGTTCCTGCTGGCAGAGGAAGCAGAAGCTGCGGCGTACCGAGCCGCGCACCCCGAGAAGTTCCCCGAGCCCGACTGGAGCCGTTGGAGCGGCGGCACGTGGACCCTCGAAGAAGCGAGGCGTAAAGCCGCCGACCCCGAAACCGAGTGGTCGAAGGAGCCGCCGCACTCGCACCCGCGATGGCATGAGAACGGGTTCGAACTCGTCAAGGACCACGGCGAAGAAAAGCCGTGAGCCCCGTGCCTCGGAGGACCCGGTGGAACGACTACGGCTTTGAGCCGAGCGAGGACTACGAGGACGATGCGATCTCTCCTACCCGGTCCCGCTTTCTAGCTCGGGTCGTGAACTCCGACGTACTCCCCCGCCCCTTCATGTGGCGGCTTCGTCTCGCCGTCGCTGAGGCCCACGGGATAGCCGCGCGCATGAGTCCGGAGGACGCGGACCTCCTCGCACTAGCGACGGTCTACCTCACCGACGCACCGTTCCCGATCATCGGCGTGCGGGCGGATGCTACGCACTACTCCCCCGACTACGAGCCACTTCCTGAGGGCGTCCTTTATGTCGGAGGTAACCCGTTCTTCGTCGACCGGCGGACAACTGAAGTCTCGTCACTCGTCTCGTACGACTGCGCGATGAAGCGTTCAGAGATGACTCCAACTGAGCCACTCCCGCAAGCGAACAACCGATGGAATGACATTAGATTCCAATTGGGAGCGGATGACGAACCAGTCACGCACTCCATGGACGACGCGCTCGACACCTAGGCGCTGCGGAATGGGACGCGATCTGCCTGTGGGACGGCCGCGTTTAACGATCGGAGACGGCTCAAGCTCACCCGAGCTTGACCGTTGCTTTGCATCTTGCCGGCGACGTCCGATGCGATCCGAAAGGGTCCGTTGAAGACGATCTCGTGACCGATTCGCGGGTCCCGCGACAATCGGAGAACCACCAGAGCATCCGCGTGTTGCTCCGAAGTGCTGCGGATCCCAACACCCTGCGTCCCGTATGTCGCCTTGATTTCCACACGGCGCCCGTCGGTCGCGATTGCATCATGGCCAGACGTAGAAGCTGGCAGAAGTTCGAGATCGAAAAGTGTTTCTGCCGCCGCCTCGCCAATCGACCCGACAAGGTGTCCGTCCAAGGGAAATTTCCTTCCCGGATGCATACTCTCTAACTCGGACACGATCGAATGCAGTTTGTCGACAAGTTCAGCTGTCCGGGCAGTTCTCGATTGATGACCCCCGGAGTTGTCTCGATTAGACAGGTGAGTCATGGAGACATCATGCCGTTCGGAGGTGGCCGACTCGATTTGCGTGGGCGCCTTGGGCGATCGCGGGATTCCGCCTACCTGCTCTCAAGATCCATCGTCAGCGCGTCGACGATCGCCGCAGGAAGCGGTACACGGCTTTCCTCAGCGTCGGTGTGCGCTTCGTCGTGGGCGACGGGTCGCCCCATCACGACGTCGAACCAGCCGGCGCGATCTTTGACGACTCGGAACATCTTCTCGTCGTGTGTGCCTGCCAGATACGGCTCATAGACGTCGATGTTGCAGCCGTCATGCTCGGCAAGAGCACCGATGCGGTCAAGCCTTCCGGTCCGTTGCTCCAGGACACTCGGGTTCCAGTCGAGATCATGGTGAATCAGGTGTCGACACTCGTGATGAAGGTCAATGCCCTCCCCCATAACCGAACTCGCCACGAGCACGTCGGGGGCAAAGGGAGTGTTGAAGACCGCCGTCAGACGTTCCCGGTCCTCCCGTCGAGTCCCACCGTGAGCTCGTCGTACCGGGTCAAGGCGAGCTCCCAGTCCACCGGACAAGTCGCTATCCCCGGATCCGTGCGCCTCCGCATCTGTCGTACCTTGGTCGCCCAGGAGCGCATCCATGACCCGCTTGCGTTCCTTCTCACCCGATTCAGCCATCCGCTCCCCGAACCGTTGCCACCGTGGCAACAGGGAGATGCCCTGCGAGTTCGATCCCGATATGCCTGCCCACAGCTGTTCAGCAGTCAGCTCTGTATGCAGGTCCGTGAACCTGACGAGGACCTCGCGCCTTCTCAGGTAGCGCACCGTGGCCTCGACCAACTTGCCGATCAGTGCTTCGCGTTCCCTCGGAACCGCGCCGGCGACATGCTCCCCGTAGAACGCCCGAAGGTGTCCGGTCACCAACTCGTAGCCGGGCGAGTCGCCTCGAAGGAGTCTGTCCGAGATCCTCCGGAATCCTGCGAGTACGACGTCACTGTCGGCGCCGGCCAGCCCGAGACGCTTGCGACCACTCTCGAGAACGAACTCTTCAATCCGCTGTGCCAAAGCCTTTTCAAGGGCACCTCCGGTCGCGACGTACCAGGCGAAGATCACGCACTTCTCGCCTTGTAACCAGAGCTGGGTCGCGCGGTCGACGGTTGCCTTGATTTTGGGATGCAACGATCGATCTAGACCGCCGTCGACCAGGAGAGCATCGATCTCACGGCGATACCAGTCCGCAGCACTGCCGCCGCGTTGGTGCCGAACCCCTACCATCCCCGAATCACGGTCCTCGTCGTCGGCCCGGGTATCCGAATCGAGGTCCGGTTCTGAGGAGCCAAGACGCCTGAACGCCTCGAACGAGGATGCGATGCCGTAGGCGAACAGTGGGCGGGAAGCGCCATCCTCGGCAGCCACCGACTGCGCTCGCGCAGCGAGCAGGAATGGGAGGACGACTTCGTCCGACACGGTGAGCCCATGCCTGCTGTCAGCATCGCTGGCGACAAGGATCGCGCCTCCGGGGAGATGAGTTCGACGTGAAGGCCGTTGGTGCCTGATCACCCAGGGCGCCAGGGCCTTGTTCATCGCCTTCCGGCTGGCGATCGAGTTCGTCGCGGAGCGCCACGCAGTGACGATTTGTGCGCTGGCCTCGGTCGGCGGGGGTGAGTTCTTGCTCCACTGATCAAACAAGTGGGCGTCTGCCGCATCGATCTCTCCCCAGTCGTGGTCGAACGTGACCGCGGCAGCCTGGGCGTTCTGGAGAGCTTCACTCAGAGCGTCGAGGCGATTTTCCAACGGCTCTGTCCCCTTCGGCATCGGTCGCACTGCCGAGAGTCGGGAGAGCACGCTGATGAGTTCCCGATGGCCGAGTTCAAAGGGTGTCGCCGTCATCAGGACGATCCGCTCGAAGATGTCGGACAGAGCGCCACTGGTCTCGGACTCGGCCCGCGGCGCGAAGAGCTGGGAGATCCGGGTCTGTTCGTTCTTGAGTCGATGCGCCTCGTCGACGATCAGAAGCGGACGCTTGAGGTTCGTCGACGACAGCACCAACCGCCACAGACTCTGCGTCACGATCTCAAGACTGGCTCTCGCCGTCTTCAGTTTGTAGGTGATCCCCGCCGATCTTCTAATCGGGAGGTCGTCGATCACGGCTCGAAGGTCGCTCAGATCGAGGCCACTCAGTGCCTCTTGCACCGCCAACGGAACAGGGTCATCAGGCAGGTCCTGGCCGGTGATATCGCTCCACACCTGGCGCCATTCAGCCGCAGAATGTGCCAGAAGAAGTGACACCCGGTCGGTGGTGAGACGCGAGTCACGCAGAAGCCCGTCTCGGCGGACGCACCATTTGGCGATGCGATCTCGCTGGGCCTGCACACCCGGCCTACCCTTGGTGGCGGCCTGGAGCAACGCCAGCTGGATGAAACTGTCCTTGAGCGACGCGGTCAGGGCGGTGTGGGTCACCACCAACAGGTGGCTTCTGGTTTCCTGAGGGTCGTCGAGCGCAGCCAGCAGCCCCTCTCCGCTTCGAATCGGTTCAGCAACACATCGAATTTCGACGTCGGGATCGAGCAACGCTCCGGAAAACTTGGCCCAATCATCGACCCACTTCTGGGCCACCGCAGGTGGGACGAGAACCACGACTTGTTGCTGTTTCTTCTTCTCAAGGATCTTCGAAACCGCCACGGCGAGTGCGACGTACGTCTTTCCCATGCCGACCTGGTCGGCCAGGATCACGCCCTCTTGCTCGTCCAACCGATTCAAGATGTCGCGAGCCGTGCGCCGCTGACGTTTCCAGTCGTCCTCAAAACCCTTCGCCGCATGAGTCTTTAGCTGCGAGCTCAGTTCGGTAGGCATCGGCGGGCCTCCTGCACACATCGCGTCGCGTAGCCCATCAGCGCGGTCTCGTCAGAACCGAGCGAAGCGACGTGGGCCTTCACTTGGTCGATCGCCCCACCCACGAGCGCATACGCCTCGGCGGTGTCCTCCAGCGCCTTGAACGTGGCCGCCCAGTTGACTCGCCCCAACTCCAGGGCGAGCTCGCCGAGAGTGAACAATCCTTCGGGCAGGTCCTGCTCGCCCTCAAGAACCGACTGTGCTGTCTTGGCGGCCAAGAAGTCCGGTGCCAACGGCGAGGCAAGTCGGGCCGCGAGCGCGTCGACCGATAACACAGGACGTTCCAGGCGACGTCGCAACGCCTCAAGTGCCGCCGAGAGGGCGCGTCCGCGGCGCAGCAACGTGGTCTGACTGTCGTATCGCTTGAGGGGGTCGAGCTCGAGTGCTCCGCCGAGGTTCTGTTGTCGAGTCGCCTCGTCACGCATTGCTTCGGTGATGGATTTACCGGAGCTCAGGGCCGCAAAGAGCTGGTGAGCCTTGAATGCACCGATCCCGGGACCAGGTGGCAGAACGTGGCGGTCGTCCGCCAACACTGTCCAACTCGCCGCGCCACCTTCCCAGGTAACCGTTAGGAAGGTGGGCAGGTGCTCGACGGAGACGTCTTCAACGAATTCGCTGGGGCGACCTAGCGTTTCCCAACGTGTGGCGTCGAGCACGACGCCGAGTTCCGTCCTGACCGTCCACTTCTCCGGCAGTTCCCGGGGATCAAGCGACAACGTGAGGTGCCATCTCTCGTCCGAGCAGTGCAGCCGGCAGAGTTGAAAACCCAGCGGGAGCACCGGCGGTTCCACCTCGTCCTCATCGGTCGCTTCGTCATTCGAATCCACGTCGGCCGGAACAGCCTTGCCCTGTGGAATTAGGTTGCGCAGCGCCTTGCCCTCGGCCGAGCCAGACGACGCTCCCAGCCACACATTTAGTTCTCGATGGCTGCGACCGCCCAGCCCGAGGCCCGCCTTGGTGTGGTTCGAGGATCCGACTAGTGCGGCAACCCACGTGTCGCTCTCAAGCAGCAAGCACTTCGCGTGGAGAAGCCGAGATGACTCCTGGTCGATAGGCCCGAGTTCGACGACCTTGTCCACCTGAGCTCGGTGGATCGGAGTGACCGGAATCGTGCCGTACGGCGAGATCACCGTGGCAATGGAATGACTTCGCGGTTGGCCGCGTCCCGTGAGTAGAGCCCGCACCTCCTTCACCGCGGTCGCGTCTGTCGAGTCCCAGAACGGCGACAGTTGGACGGCCCGTACAGGCTGAGAGCCCTTCCAGACGAGCGAGCTTCCCTGGAGAGGGCTCGCCCCTGGTTTGGTCGGGGCGAGACTCACCAGCACCTTCGAAGATCCCGCGCCCGAGGAGGCGATCCGATCACGGAAGATGCTCAGCGTCCTCTGCGCCTGGTCGTAGGCCGGAATACCCGGGCGCAGCCCTTGCACCAGCCCCAGCAACTCAGCCAATTCGTTCGCCAACTGTTCGAGGACAGGTTGTGGGAACAAGCAACCCGGTCCGAGGTCCGCCGCCAACGCCATTTCGATCTGGCGCCTATACCCAGCCGAAGTCAGGTTGGCCGACCCCAAAACGACACGAGTGGCGTTCTCCCAGATCAGAATCGCGACCTTCGCATGAAGTAGGCCGCCGCGGTGAAAGCAATGCAGGAGATTCCAACGCAAAGAACCGCGCTCCGCTGACGTGCTGCGGTCGGCAAGAACCGTGATCGACGGCTCGGTCAGCTTCTCCTCGAGCTCGATGCGAGCGATCGTGTCGTCAGCCGATCCGGTTTCCTCATCGACGGCTTGAAGGGCGAGGAAGCGCGCCAGGCAGTCGCGTTCGAAGAAGTCCGGATCCAACACGAATGTGGTCGCGAAAATTGCCACCGGTGATCCGGCGTCGGCAGGGGCAGACCAGTGGTCAAGGAGCGGTTGGAGCTTCATGACGTCTCCCGGAGGAACTGAACCAGTGTTCTCAGCCGCATCGGATGACTCCATCCACCTTCTGAGGCGAACGGCTGAGTCTGATACGGCCCGCGGACGAGCCAGTCGTCGGCGTACGGGTCGAGCCAAGACCGCTTGGCCTTGGCAGCCTGAACCTTCTCGTGCCGGTCCATCAGGGCATCGAACATCTCGTTTGGTCGCCGAACGCTCTCGAACGTCGATAGCGACTCGACCACACTCGTCGCGATCCCCGCATCGAGGTTTTCGGCGGCCGCGATTGCGGTCGAGACCAATGGTGCAACGCGCGGCGACGTCAGGGTCAGCACCTCAAGGCGAGGCGCGTCACTGGAGCGGAGAAGTCCGGAGTGCTGACCGGCGTGATTGAGGATTTGACGGAACGTGGTGTCGATGAGTGTCGCGCAATTCTCGTACGCGATCGCGGCTCGTAGCCGTGCCTGGGTCTCGCCGCTGGCACGGCGTACGAGGCCGGCGGCGATCTCCGGGTCGATGGCCGTGGCCTCGGGTAGATCACCGGCAAGCAGCGTGCCCAGCTCGTATCGGGCACCGCCGTTTAGAGGCTCGAGGATCAACGCGCGCAGCGCGGCCCGCTCGCGACCCTTGGCTCCCTGGGCAGTGACGTGGCCCGCGAGATCATTCAGGAACTGACCTTCGATCGGGGCTGTCGACTGGCCATGCTTGAGAGACCTGAGTACTTGTTCACGGATCTCGCGACGCAGGCTGTTGCCGGTGGTACCGGGCGTGCCGTCCACGAAGCCGGGCAACCCGGCTCCCTTCTCCCACGCACGGAGAAGTGGCTCGGCCGCCGCTGTCGGCAGCCCGTCTTGGTCCACCACACCGGCCGCGATCGCGAAAGGCCGGTACACGCCGGTGAATCCGAACACCCGCGGGCCGCTCAGATAGCTTTTCGCGCTAAGCCTTGCTCGTCCAGCGCGGGCCCGCTTCGCTTTGGTGCCTCCCGGGACACCGGCAAGTTGGTCGGGCCGGTTCACTACCAACGCCTCGACCACGAGCCACTCGAATGCGACGTCGAAGCGGGTCGACCCGTCGATCGACACCACGTCGGTCAGGTCCTGGCACGCAAGCGCCCCGGCAAGCGCGAGGCTGACGAACCGGGGCTGCGACATGCGGGCACGCAGACCGGGCACGATCGCGTCCGCCAATCGATCGGCAGCGGCTGAAAGGCCGAGGGGGTCTAGACCGCCCTCTGGCATATCCGCCTCGTCCAACTGCGAGAGCTTGGGCAGTTGAGCCAGCAGGCTCATCGTTGGTGGCCGCTCGTAGGCGCTTCGGAAGCCCATGCTTTAGCCGCCATCAGGGCGCTGCCGTGCGGGTCAGTATCGATCGTCGGGGGCACGTGACGATCTTGTCGTACTGCGGGCACGGCGGGGTCGAGTCTTCAGAAGTTTCGGAGATCAAACTCGTCACCTTGTCGGCCCGAGCGACAGCGTCATTCGCCTAGAACGCGAGAGAAAATGTCGGTGCCGCCAACTATGATGGAGGTAGCTCAGAAAGAGATGCAGACAAAGAAATCCTGGTAGTTGCACAGCAACCCGTTCGTGGATGGGTGCCCCAGGCGGTGATCGAGCTGGTCGCGGAACCTGTCCGCGACAACACGAAAGGTGGACGTCAATGACCCATGGTCCAGCAGCTGTACTTCTGTGGAGTCCCAGCCGGATCGACGCAGACGGAGTCTCGACCCAAGGTGTCGTCGAATGGAGTGTCGGCCGCCGCACGACCCTTGAGGTCGAAACCCCCGCCTGGCTCTTTCTCCAAGGCCGAGGTGCACGAGGTCTTCTAGGGCGAGGCACCGTGAAATCGACGCCGGCGTGGGACGAAGAAACTGAGTGCAACTGGGTTGACGTCGTGTTCGACGAAGTCTTGCCTCTGGAACAGATGTTGCCGGTCGAATCATTGCTCGCGAAGGCCCCCGGCGGGAGTTGGAACAACCGCTATCAGTCTGGGCAGTCGATTCCGGCCGAAGCGCACGATGTTGTCACTCAGCTCTGGCAAAGGTGGCTCTGTTCGAGTGACGGTCGAGGTCACAATGTCGCGGACGCTGTTGCACAGCGGACCATCGCCAACGGACGAGCCGAATCGGGCATGTTTCGGCGGCGCGAAGACAATGTCGTCGATATCGAGGTTGACGGTCAATGGCGACGTTTTTGGACCCACAACGCACTCGAGCTAGAACGCGCTGTGACGTTGTTGGGTCCGCCTCCAGTCTTCACCGACACGTTCGAGTCGCCGGTGCAGATTTGGAAGGACGAGCTTCTCGCCGTTGACGGACCCGATGGAAAACGCGTCCTGTTCTCGGTTGCGCCTATCGGCGAGGCGCGAGCTTGTGATCGCGCGCATCGGATTGGTGCGTGTCCCAACTGTGGTGGTCATGAAATCCAAGACCTTTTGATGGGAATGCCACCCGTTTCGTTGGTGGACGATCCGAACTACCAGCTCGGCGGATGCGTTGTCAGCGGTCACGAACCGGTGTACGTCTGCGCCACCTGTGAACATGGCTGGGGGTCGCTCGTATGAAGCTCCTCGACGTATCCCCCGAGGCCCTCGCCCAACTGGTGGACCATGGCGACATCGACTGCGAATGCATGCTCTGCCACCTACCGTTCGGGGAACCCCACCCGCCGATTGAATGGCGTTACACCGTTCGATTCCCCGGTCCCTACCCCACGCCCGGCGTAGAAACGATGTTGCTGTGCGACCCGTGCAAAGTCGATTGGGAGGAGAGCCAAGGCACGCTACAGGGCCATGCCGAGCGCGTTCACAGAGTCTGAGGACTTCGACATGGATACCTTCGCCGAAGATCGGTCGTTCGATGAAGTGCAGAGCCTGCTCCACTATGCGCACTTCATTCCACGAACAAGAGGATTTACAACTCAACACGTCGACACCCACTGGCCCGGCCACACGTTCAACGGGCTTGTCGAATTGTTCACGTCAGCCGGCCTTCTCACGTTGGTCTCGCCGCTGGGAGCCCTCATCCATGAATCCGGCGGAGTTCAGGAGGGGAACGACCTGACGAACTTTCGCCGCATTCTCTTCAACGACATGATCGAGTGGGCCGTTGAGTGGCCCGATGGTTCGTGGACCAAACCACCGTTGTGAGTGATCCAGTGTTTTTGCGGCCTCGCCCGCTGCGCTGGCCCGTTCAGCACTCGAGCAGGTGGCGACGCCTGACTCGACCATCTCCCGGAGACTCGAATGCCGTGGTCGAGGAGCAATCAGCGAATCGGAGATCAATCCGATTCATCAGCCGCCCTACCGCGACTGTCTTGTCGTTGTGTCACGACTCTGTCGTGGTTGTGGCTTGCGATTGTTCAAACGCGATGGCACTCCAACGGTTGCCGTTAGGTTTCTCGTATGTCCATCACACCGCCCGACACCGCAGGATCACAGTTCGACCGACAAGCCGAAGTCGATCGGATTCTCGCTGAGGATGAGACCCTTCTAGGTCGACTCTGGGCATACGACCGCGAGGACCTCACGGCAGAGGAGATCGGCGCACGGGAGGGCACGCCCAGCTTCGGTTGGGTATACAACTATCGGTCACTGGTTCGAGTGCTGCGCGACGGAGAAATACCGAACAGCCCCGGTCTCTCGATCCAGGCAGCACGAAGAGTGCGCGCATGGCTCAAGAAGATAGACATGAGCCCGGAGTTGCGTGCAGCGTTGGTGCAGCAGGAGTCGCTTCTGATGTCGCGTGCGGAGGATCGGCAAGCCCAATCGGAAGAGGTAGAGGGTGCTGTCGAGGCTACGAAGGCGGCAGAAGCGGCAGGAACACCAGGCATTTACGTGTATACCTTGCCCCACTACCTGCGATACCCCTACGACACTGAAACGGGACGCACCCTGCTGAAGGTCGGTCATTCCAGCGTGGATGCTCACTACCGAGCAGGGTCACAAGGTCGGCTCACAGCCCTTCCGGAGGATCCGATTCTTCTGCGAATCTATCCAGTCGAGGAGTCGGCACTGGCTGAGCGCGACTTTCACACTTGGCTGAAGGATGCTGATCATTCTGCGAGCCGAACTCGTCGAGGTGGGTCAGAGTGGTACCTAACCTCGTTGAGATTCCTCGATCGGATCGCCCGCTCAAAAGGTCTCGATATCCAGGTCATAACGGAGTTCGAAGCCGGTGACGAGTAGGGAATGGCCTCCTAACTCCTTCCTGGTCAGAGTGAGAGACGGGCTGAAATAGCGGCGTGGATTTCGCTGGAACAGAACGAATGCGCATACCTTTCAGACTCGGGCCGTCTGGCCAGCCCCGTTCATACCGCGTATGACGCTGTCGAGGGCGTATTTGAAGTGGCACTCCGCAGCGTTGGTCTTGCTGATCGGCGTCGCCGGATCGAACACACGCAGCAGGCTGAAGCGGAACGTGCTCGGATCTCGAGGGAGAAGCCGGATGTTGCCGCCGTGCCCGTTCATTTGGACCGTTGCTCCCCGGCGGCGCGCAACGCTGACTGAAGGTCGATCGCGTGCTTGCCGGTCAGCCGGATTCGCACTCGCTTGTCGTTGATGAGTACGGGAATCTCCACAGAACCTTGGCCCCGCTCGATCTTGATGTCGAGCAGCGAAGCGACCAGGTCAGTCGGCTTCGTCTCGCTCTTGTGCTGATACAGCGCCGCGCATAGCGGACATAGGGCAATCGCGTTGGCTACGTGAACGTACTTGCGATCTCTCGCAAACGGAATGGCTTCGAAGTACCACCGCCCACTGACCTTGAACGGAAGGAGCCGCCAACACGCCTGGCAGGACATGTCGCCAGCAGCGGTCGTGTAGTGCTCGCGCAGGTAATTCTTCGAATCAGCTCTCGCCGTGTCAGCTCCAACAACCACGCTTCGGAGCTTCTGCTCGGTGCGGTGCTGGGTGGCGTTGACCGCATCAGCAGTTGCGATCTCCGCGCGCCGAACTGGGTCGAGAGAACTAGCTTCGGCCAGCCGAGCATGATCCCGTTGCTCCGCAAGGAATGCCATGAGGTCCTCTCTCGGGATCTCTTCGAGATCTCGATAGATATCGAGGTTCTTGCTTGAGATTCCCAGCCGCTCGACCGCCTCGAGGTCTTGCTCGTACCGCGCCTCAGCTTGAGTCTCCCGCTCTCGGATTGCATGAGCTTCTGCCCCAAAGTTCAGTTCGATGGCCAAAGAGCCTGGTCTCGGTTCGACCCAGTTCGAGGGGAGATGTTGGCGCTCGATCTGACTTGGTCGGACCAAATCACCGTTCGGACTCGGGATCCAGGGCGCACTTTCGAGCCGCTGCTTCGCCCTGGAGTCGAACCTGTGGATCGGGTTGCTGGCGTTGGCCCGATAGGTCGCGGTCGCGTGGTCAGCACCGACAGTCGCGACTGCCTCCCAAAGGCTCTTGAACAACCGAGTGTCATTGGCGGCCACAATCGCATCGAAATGCTCGATGTCCCAATCGCGCTTGACTGTCTTAGCACTCTCTCGCGTCCCGCGAGCCCAGGACCACTCGAACATTGGATTGGAACGCGCCGACGCATTCACGAATCGAACCCTGTCGATGGCGCCGGCCTTGACGAGGAACTCAGCTATCCCCTCGATCTCGAGATAGATTCCCGGGAGCGCCCAGCGGGTCTGCTGGTAGATAGCGGCGAGACCGGTGTCGTGGAATGGTTCGTCAAGGTATATCGACTCCGGGCTGACCCAATCCCACTCTGCGCCGTCATCGGCGGCCAGAACGAACTCGACTCCTGTGAACATTTTCCGCGTGACCTCGGAGTCGGCACTACAGTGCTTCACAAACGCGGCCATATCCTCCAAATGCTTCGCAGGATGGTCGCCGACCTCTACAGCATCGAGGGCCCCGTCGCGATACGGCTGAAGACGAGTGTCAACCCGAGCATCGGCGTTCCAACGCTCGACTCCGACGGACTTGTAGAACGTACGCAGTCCTGGATCGTCCTGAACGTCGCTGTCGAAGTAGGCGAGCTCCACGGGCACACGTGCTTGGACCTTGTCGCTCCTGCTCTCCGGAAGGAAAGTCTCCGTCCCGCGGACATGGACGACCTCTCCTTTACGGCGCAGACGAACGATCGGAATGGTCTCGAGAGCATTCGAATCGAGTTCACCTGAATACACGCCGTGCCCGATCAGGCGGTAGAGGTCGAGGAGTTTGGCGTCACTCTTCTCGCCCAGCCATGCGGTCCACTTGTCGACCTGAGCTGGGGTAGGTGCCTGGTCTAAACGGATGTACCTTCCGTTCATCCATACATAATTCGTCGAGACCTCCATCGCCTCGAGCGCCGAGTTTAAGCCGTCCCAACCGAATTCTGCAGTGGCGAGCTGACTTAGGAATCGCTCAGCGCGCCCACGACGCGGCGCGATCCACCTCGGTTCGGTCGGGTGGTCCACCTCAGCTAGTTCGAGAAGCAGCGGGAGGTCCTTCATCTCGAGACCAGACCGCACTTCCTCCGGCGTACTCACCAGCTGTGTAGCCGGCGCGAATCCGCCACCGTAGATCGGTGCCAGCGCCTGCGTATCGAATGCTTCGACCACTGCGTCGCGGATCGCCGAATAGGGCCATTCGAGGGCGTCACCTGCGTTGGGAAGCGCCTCTAGGAGGCCATCGTCTATGAGGTCGAGGTCGCGGAACCCCGCCAGGTGCGACGCGATCAGGGCACCGATGTCCTCGACCAGCTGCTGATTCTCTGGCGTTGCACGCACGCTGTCACGAGCCACAGTCGATGCGAACGGTGCGTGTATGTGAAATCGGAGTCCGGCCTCCTCCTTGACAGCTGGGAAGTAGATCGAAACCTCACCCTCACGTTCGGCGAGGGGAACAATGCCCCGTGAACGCGGCGGGTTGGACCCGCTGGATTTACCCCCCTTCCTGAGCGGCCGCTTCTCCGAGAGGCTGAAGGCCGCCGCCACCGTCAGGGCGCCCGCCGCGGTTGGTTGCACGCTTGCCGGACCGATCAGACGCAGCCAGTGGGACTCTACGAAGTTTGCACCCTCAGACTTCTGGATCACGATTGTGAGGTCGTCGTTCTCCTTCCGGTCAAGAATCCCGATGGTGCCATCCGCGAGCGTGTAACTGATCGAGGAGATGTTGGTGAGGAATAGCAACGTCTTCTCGTCAAGGGCTCGTAGCGCCTTCTCGATCTCTTGGTAAGCGAGCCCGGCTGGCTTCTCGGCGCGATCGAAAGGAAAGGCGAAGGTCGTCTTGAGTCCGTCTATGACCGCGTCGACTTTTTCAGGGACGAAGAGGTCCACAATCGCGAACGCGTGTTCTCCGGAACGCACTTCAGGCCGGTCGGTGTAGGCGAACACTGCCTTGAAGCCCACTCCAAACTTGCCGATGAGCGTTTCATCGTCCTTCTTTGTCGAGTTCCCAATACTCGTGATGGCTTCGATGTCGGCGAGCCTGAACTGGCGTCGGCCGTTGTGAGTCGCCGTGAGGGCGGCGTCCGTTAGGTCGAACTCAATTGCGCTCGCCTGAGCGTCCTCCGCGTTCTGCAACAGCTCGTATATGAAGTGCGCCTCGTCCGGGTACAGCTCGGCAAGGAGTGTGCGTAGCCCCTTCTCGAACCCGTTTTCGCGCGCTGCCGTGACGTAACTCAATCGCTTTTCTCGAAGCTGAGTAAACGACCCCTCTTCGGGAACGGCCGACTCAGCCATGAATCACCTCAATCAGCCCGCGACACAGGAGTTCGCTCGTCAACTCGCTACGTTCGACGTCCTGGGCGAGTCGATGCGAGCGTGCGTCGAAGTCTGCCTCGACTGTGGCCAACTCAGACTCACGCATTCGTCGGATTCGGTCGTCGTTAGCCTTGGACAACTGGTCCTCAATCAACTGAACTCGCGCACCGTGGGTTGTCCGTAGCGAAGCCGACTGGCTTTCGATATGGACCCGAGTTCGTTCGACGTGTGCACCTCGCGCGTCTGACCACCGTATGTAGTGGAGTTCATCAAGTTCTGGCGTCGCGTCTTGCTGGCCGGGCACAGCGGCGTCGGACCCGTTCAGAAGCATCTTGGTGCTTTGCTCCGGATCTAGATTGGTAGCTGTAGTGAGGACAAGTTCGAAGTCCTCGCGAGACCCTAGATACGTCCACCCATGAATGCTGACCGGGTGGACGCCGGCTGGCAGATCGTTCGACTCGACCACCATCGAGAATGTGCTGTGGGCGGGGAATCCCGCGTTGTGCACGGCTGCGGCGCGAACCAGATCGTGAACTGGCGAGAGAAGCTCGATCTCCGAACTGGTTGCGCTCTTGGGATCAAATGTCAGTCGGCGCGACTGCTCAGAGGGCGTAGCGAGCCACCGTTCCCACGATGACGTCTCGCGACTGCTGCTTTTCAGATCAACTAGGAGGGCCGACCGAACTTCCTTGTCAGGGCGGAAGACGGCGACCTGACGATCAAACAGTGTGTCAGCGCGCTCATAGCCCTGGTCACGCAAATAGCCAACCACGAGACGTGCAAGTTGATCGGGCGCTAGCCACGGGCTGGCCGCCTGCTCGACTCCGTCGTCGTCGAGGTGCTTTAACGACAGGCCGAATAGTGACGACTCGCGCTCCTCAAGCTCTTGCTGCTCTTGGATCTTGGCGATCTTATTGTCCGCGAGCTGGCGAAGGCGCAGATCACGTTCATCTGGCGTGAGCTGGAGGTCGTCACCAATCGTGCGAATCTCTCGCGTGAGTTCCCCGAGGATCACTTCGCTTCCGCCGAGCGCGCGCTGGAACACGCCGATTCGCTCCAAGCATCTATGAAAGATCACGGCATCGACGGTGTTCGAGACAACAAGGTTCTTGATCGCGACAGTCTCGCTGACTTGGCCCCGGCGATCGATACGTCCAATGCGCTGTTCGATGCGCATCGGGTTCCAAGGGATGTCGTAGTTCACGAGGTAATCGCAGAACTGATAGTCCAGACCTTCAGTTCCCACCTCGGACGACAAAAGGACGTCGATTGCCTCCGGATCTTCCTTCGGCTTGGCGAATCGCGCGCGAAGTTCGCGACGGACATCATCAGGAACCATGCCGTGAACGAGGCCCACGCGCACAGGCGTGCTTTCGAGGTGCGCATTCAAGTACCCGAGTGTGTGGCGGAAGGTGCTGAAGACCAGCAGCTTGTTATTCGGCAGCTCCTGCTTGTCGCCGACGAGCCCAAGGAAGGTATCCAGTTTGGGGTCGTCGTCTAATTTCGCCGCTCTGGCCGCAAGATCGGTGATCTCACGAACGAATCCCTCGATTTCGGTCGTATCAAGCTTCTCAAGGTCGACATCTGCTTCGCTCAGCTCCTCAAGGGAAAGTTTGCGCGTGAGGAGATCGTCCACGAACGGTGCAAGACCGTTGAGACAACTCGCTGCCTGGCGCTTGAGCGTCGAAAGTATGAAGTCAAGGGATTGACCAGCGCCGCTCTCCCTCGTAATGCGCCCGGCAAGCTCAAGAAGGTCGTCATATACGGCTTCCTGCTCCGACGTGAAGTCGACCTCAAGTGTTTCCGGCTTGCGAGTTGTGAAGGATCCGATGTCCCGGCGGCGCGTCCGATTAATGAGTCCAGAGAATGTGTTGAGCGACTGGGTGAGACGCAATGCCTGGACACGTTCACGATCGTCGATCTCATGGTCTTCGAGAAGGTCGTGGAGTTCCTGCGCGCGGGGGTCTGCGAGCAGAACTTTCGCGCCCCATGTTGTGGCGAGCGCCTCTTCTAGATTCAGGAGCGCATCCAATTGCCATTCTTCGTCCGCGCCTCGTATCGCTTGCTCGACACTGGCCAGGTGGCTATTTGGTTGACGCATCAGCTCGAACGCAGATGTCTCGCCGAACAAGTCGGGACGCAGGAGACGCAGTAGCGTCTTTAGGTCATCGCTGCCGGTCTGGATGGGTGTCGCCGAGATGAGGACGGCGGCCTCGGCAGCGTCCAGGAAATGCTTGACGACGCGGTGGCTCCAGGTATCGCTGTTTCGGACGTGATGCGCCTCGTCGACGATAACCAGATCGAACTTTGCTGGCGGCATAAGCGAGGCAAGTCCGGTCCGCGGCCGGTGCCCAGACTCATCACCCAGGAGCAGCCGCTCGTCGAGCAAGGAGTACGGAACGATCGCCTTGCGATAACGGGCGGGCCAATGACCTTCCGATCGTGTCTCCTCGATGCAATGCCTGAGAGTTGCGCTGTCGAGTTGGGCAAAATCCTCGTCGAATCTTCTCAGTTCGTCGCGCCATTTGTGCTCGACAACCAATGGCTTGGGGCAGATGACCAAGATGGAGTCCAGCTTCTGACGTGCCTGAAGTTCCTTGATGATGAGGCCGGCCTCGATTGTCTTGCCCACCCCGACATCGTCCGCGATCAATAGGCGGGGCCTATCGGCGCTGATGAGCTTCATGACCGGCCGGTACTGGTATGGCTCGTAATCGATCCGGCCACTGTTAAGGGAGTAGAGGCGGGTAACTGCTGGATGGAGCACGTACGCAGCTGTCAGGCGCGCCTTCAACTCGTCTGCCGTGAGCTGATCACCGGTTGGCTCCTCGACGAGTTCGAGCTGAGACTCAAAGTATGTCTGCGTGACCTGCCCGTGGAACACCCCCACTCGTCGCTCGCCGGGGGAATCGCTGATGCTTAGGACGGCACCGATGACGTCGGGCCTGGCCTTTAAGCGCACCTTGGAGCCGGGTGCGAGGCCATGCGGCTGAACATACTCCGGCGGTTGAGCAGTTGTAGTGTCTGACGGCGCCAAGTCCTTCGAGGCGCTTACACGGGCCTCCGACAGCGCCTGCGTTCCCGCGGCATCGGCATGAAGCTCTGTCGCCAGGAGCGCCAACGTGTCGATGTCGCGGTAGACCAAACTTGGAGCGGGCTCGTGACCGGGTGCTTGGTGGGCCCACCGGTTGCGAATACTCGAGGCTTCCTTAACCCAGTTTCGGGCATCGTAGGACACGAATTTCCGTCCTCGAAAGAACTCCCAGTTCTGATCAAGAACCCGCAGGAGTGCAGCAAAATCAAGGTCGGCAAGGCTTGCCCAATCCCGATCGCGAGCTGTGGAGCGTTGTGGAAATGAGAGGGCACCAATGACCCCCCGGTCCCACCAGTCCGGCCCCATCTTTGGCAGATTCTCGGCGAGAAAGTCCCGGATCACAGTCCCTAGATTGACGAGATTCTCGTGCACATTTCCCCCGAGTCGACGAAGTAGGACCTCGTCAGCCTATCGAGTCGGATGATCGTACATTCGCGATCAGAAATATCCCTCATGAGGACGCGAATCTCCACGATCTCTTGCTCTCGGAGCTGTTCCTGCCGGTCACTGACTACCCCTCTGATTCGACGACTTCACGAGCGACGACTGTGTCGTAGAGCCCGAGGTGACGGAGATCTTCGTGCGAGTCGATTCCCGTGTAGGAAAGCGACGCGTCCTCGTAGCGTCGGAAGGCAAAGACTGCCTGATTCATGTGCCCTGAGTTGAAGACGTTGAGCGAGACGAGCAGGTTGAAGTCCTCGACGGACAGTCCAGTCACGGTACGGAACAGGTCCGGCTCGAGCTTGGTGATGACGTCTTGAAGCGTGTTCTCGCGGAAGTCAGTGAGGTACATGAAGGCAGGGATCCGAGTCGCAAACTTGATCAGTTTCTCTTGAATCTGCTTGCGTTTGGACTTGTATTCCTTCTCTTCCTCAGTGAGCTTCCTCTTGTCGATCGGATTGAGGTTGTCGCCCTTGTCCTTCTTGGTCTCCTTGACCTTCTCGCTCTTATTGATGACCGTCTCGATGATGTTTTCACCGAGGGCGCGGAACCCCTCGATGTTCATCACCGCCGCATATGCTTTCGGGTCGTTCAGGATGCGCTTCAGAGTGTCGTTGTCCACGTTGACGAGAAGGGCAGACTCCCACTTCCGCGCGAGCAGAGTCGCGCTTGTGCCGGCCATCGCAATGTCGAGGATGCCTCCGGCGTCGACTTGCGTCATATGAGAGCCGTCGTAGGCCAACACAGGCAAGAAGGAGACGAGATCCTCGACCGATTTCTCAGGGTTGGGTTCGGTTGGGTTTAGGCCGATGCCATAGTCCGCGAGTTGGCGAAGGGCGCGAGTGGGTGCGAAGTCGAAAACGAAGCAGACCGGCTTGTAGATCTCTTCTTCGCTCGGGTTGTCACCGTTGGGGTTCTTCTGGCTCCACGGAGTCTGCACTCGGAACGCGGCCTGGAAGTACGTTTCGGGTGACTTCAGGTTTCGCAACATGAGAATCGAAGTCCACTGGGGCACGCTCACGCCAGTCGTCAGCTTTCCGCAGGACAGGGTGATCGACCCCGCGTCGTGACCGCTCCCGATCGCCTCTCGGACAGGGGGAAGGGCATCCAGCCCGATACCAGCCTTGCTGCCTGCGACCGTGAGCACCTTGTACTTGTGGAAGTAGGTGTTCTGCTTTTCCGCCAGGAGGTTCGCCATGGCGTTGCATGCCGCGACACTGGGCAGGAACCAGAATGAGTGCTGAAGGTGTGGCAACAGGCGGGCGTCTGAGTACGGAAACGGCGGGCGTTCCTTCAGGTTGTCCACCTGACTGGGCGCATAGCCGCCCCGAATGATCTCCAGCCACTTCTGCACATCGTCCTTGTGCTTGAACTCCGCCGAAGCACCGGTTCCGGCGGCCGCAAAGAAGGCGTTGAGATCGAACTCGTCGAACTCACCGCTGCTGGCAATCGCCAACAGCTCGTCAGGCATCTGGTAGGTCAGGAGTCTCATCTGCGGAAGCGACCCATACGGGTTCCACTTCTCGGGGTTGGCCTCTGCGAAGTCGGCCTTCGCTCGCTGCTCGTCGGTGTAGGTCCAGTTGAAGATCTGCTCTTCGATGAATTCGCCCGTTGCAAGCGCCTTGAACGGTGTGCCTGAGAGGTACAGGTAAGCCCGAGTAGTGATTGGTAGGAACTCAATCTCGTGTTCAGAGAGCTCGCCGAGGTCCTCGTTGACCACCTCGAGGTCACCAGAGAACTCGGTCTGCAACTCCTTCTTGGCGACAGCTTCGTCCTCACCCTCGAAGAGCTCTTTCGCCGTGTCACGCCACGCACCGAAGTGGTACTCGTCGAAGATCACCAAGTCCCAGTTGATCTCGTGCAGCCATTTGTTCTTGGGCTTGATGTTGCCCGACTTATCGCGGCCCAACAGGTCTTGAAACGAACCGAAGTAGACGAGCGGCTTCCCCTTCTCCACAGAGGTGGGGTCTGACCCGGACTGCTTGCTCATGTATTGCCAGCCATCGAAGTCCGAATGGTTCTCAAGATCGGTCTGCCAAGCGTCCTCGACAGCGGGCTTGAAGGTAACCACCAGCACACGGGTCGCACCCAGCTTCTTGGCGAGCTGATACGAGGTGAACGTCTTGCCGTAGCGCATCTTGGCGTTCCAAAGGAAGCGAGGAACGCCGTGCATGTCTTCGCTCCAGACCGAGTTGTAGTAGTCGTGCGTCTTCTTAACCGCCGCGGCCTGCTCCATCCGCATGGGAAAGGTCTCGTGATGGGTGCCTGTCAGTCTCCTGCCAGCTCGCAGTTCCGTGATGGCGGTCTGAACGTCTGCAAGGCTGCACCGCATCCATTCCGTGCCCACGGCTGTCACGTTCTCGAAGCCCTTTTGAATCAGCCGTGCGCGCACCTGGTGGTCGGTGAGCGGTGAGCCGTCGTCGCGCTCGCCTGGTTCGTCGAGCAGGATCGTCGTCTTGATTCCAGCCGTCTTGGTCTGCTCTTCGATTCGCTTCTTGACGTCTCTGGTCGTCTGGCCGACCTTGATGAGTCCGTCGTGGTTGGTTCCGTCGATCACGTAGCAGTACAAACGCAGTCGTGCGTCTGGCTTGGCGGCGAAGATCTCGTCCTCGGTGACTCTAGGCATCCGCGATGCCACCCAGCAGGTCGAGGTCCATTGGACGCACTACCTTCTCGATGAACGCTTTCTCTTCCTCGTTGATGCCGTACTTGTCGTACAGCGCCTCATCGGTCCACTGCTGTGTCCAGTCCTGCGTGGGGACGAAGGTGTAGACCTTGCGCGTAGTGTCCTGCGACGGCTTGTGAAGCAGAACCAATAGACGCGTGAGTCGACAGGTGAGATAGGACAAGGCGCTCTCGACCTCGTCCTTCGAATCGAAGGGACCGATAGCTATGTAGGTCTCCGACGAGATGCTGCCTGGTTCACCGATAAATGGCGTACTGAGAATCCGGTGCGGGTACGTGTCTCTATTGCCCGTTCCTGGTGCCGCTCGTCCCGTGAAGATCTTCCATTTGTCCACGAGGTGCTCGCCCTGAGCGATGACACCCCGAGGCGTGTAGCCGGTGCCACCGTTCTGGTAGATCAGGACATCGCCATCGGCTTTCGTCGGCTTGCCCTTAAAGGTCGTCTCCAGCCCGAACGGCTTACGAGAGGAGACCAGTTGATCAAACCGCTTCTCCTTAGGTAGCGCAACTGAATGTGACTGACCTGTCTCTACGGCGACGACCTTCTTGAGGATGGACAGGCCCTCGTTGAAGCGGATGAAAACATCCGCCCCCTTCTCGAGAAGCTGGCGGGTAGTCGTCGAGGGTTCCTCGTTGTTGAGGTAGGTGGTGACCCGGCAGGGACCAGCGTTATCGCGATCCCACAGGAAGTAGCAAATGCCGCCCTTGAGGCCAACGCCAGGAAACACATCCGCGGCGCTGAGGTAGTCATCAATTGACCGAACTCGGTCGTCCGTAAGCATCGACTCCCGGAAGTCATCTAGACCCTTGCCCCCTGCGAACCAACGCGCAGGAATGACCATCGTCAGCAAGCGAGGATCGAGTAACTTCGCCTGCTCCACGAACTTCTGATAGATGGGTGCGGCACTCGTGCCGAATCCCCCATCGTTGAGCTGGTACGGAGGATTTCCAATGATGACGTCGAACTGCATGTCTTCTCCGAACAGCTCGCCCATGCGAACTCGTATGTCTTCAGTGTGGATAAAGGCGTAGGCGTGGGTCTCAAACGCTTCGCCACGGTCGAGGGCGAGCTGACCTGCACCGCAGTATTTACATTTGCCGTTGGTGGACTTTTCGATGCTGTTGCCGTCTTTGTCGGCAGTGACCACCGAGTCATTTCCGCCCACCCAGGTGTGTTCAGTGCGCTCGAACCAGATGTTGCCTTGCTCGGCGCCAAACGACTTCGCAATCGAGTGTGGACCGTTGGCCCTCTTCGAGCAGTAAAGACTGCGGCGAGCGAGCATGCTGGTCAGGTCCGTGATTCCGATGCCGAAAACCTGCTGAGTGAGGATGTGCTCGACTCGCTCATCGAGGTCGGGGATGGCTTCTTCGAGACCCTTGGTGAGTCGTGTCGTTATTTCTCGGAGGAACACTCCTGACTTTGTGAAGGGGTCGAGGAAAGTCACGTCAGACCTAGACCACAAGTCCTCTCCACCATGGCCCTCGGCCCACATCGTCGCCACGTTGTTGAGCATGCTGTTAGCGAAGTCCGGGGGCGTGAAGACCTCATCGTTCGAGAGATTGGCGATGCAGGTAAGAACGTCGGGGTTTCGTCCACGCAACGCGAAACTCGCCTTCTCACTCATGCGCTCAACTCTCTGACTGTCATCGGCGTGTAGTTCTTCGAGGGCGTGAATACTTCATGCCGGCCGAGGTCCGCAAACAACGTGTCTTCCTCTCCAAAGGCGCTCATCTGCGTCAACGTGTCGAACCGGAAGTCGCGGCGTTGAAACTTGCCGCGCCCGAGGTAGCCCCATTCCGCGAACGTGATGGCGCTGCCTTTGTCATTGAGCATCGTGAGGGCGTCGCCGAGGACGATGTTCTTGCTGAGCACGTAGGCGCCGGCGATCAACAGATCGTCGCCCTCCGTCAGCTTGAGGAAGTCCACGAAGATCGCCAGCATGTTCGCCCGGCACTCGTCCAGATTGTCCGGCAACAACTCGATGCCGTAGATGCACATGAGGCCAAGCAACGAGAAGTGCCGCTTCTCGAACTCGCTCTGTCCGTACTTAATCTGTACAGCGGCGAGCTTTCGCTCGAGGACCTTCATCAGGAAGTTGCCCTCCCCGCAGGCTGGTTCGAGAAACCGCGAGTCGATGCGTTGCGACTCTTCACGAACCAGATCCAGCATGGTTTCGACCAGCCAGTCGGGCGTAAAGACCTCTCCGTGGTCGGAGACCCGTTGGCGAGACTTGATGAGTGCCTTCGCCACGATCACCTCGGGCGGGCTGACTTCGATCATGCTGCGTGCCCCTCGCGTGCCTTGGCGACAAGTCGGTACACGGTCTGGCGGCTCACCCCGAAAAGCTCACCGATCTCTGTTGGGGTCTGTTCGCCTTCGTCCATCAAACGAATGACCTGCCTCTGCTGCGCCTGGCTCAGCTTCGGCTGGCGCCCCTTTAGCCGGCCCCGAGCTCGAGCAACGGCCATCCCCTCGCGGGTGCGAGCGCGAATGAGGTCTCGTTCGAACTCGGCGACCATCGAGAGCACGTTGAACAGGAGTTTTCCGACGGGGTCCGCTGGATCGTGGATCGAGCCGGCGATCGAGAGCCGGGCGCCAGACTCTGTGAGCTCCTCTACGAGCTCGGCGGCGTCCTTCACGGAGCGAGCCAGGCGATCCAGCTTGGTAACAACCAAGGTGTCGCCGTCCCGCACGGCAGCCATCGCCTCGCGCAGTCCTGGGCGGTCTCGATTGGATCCGGTGCGGCCGTGGTCCATGTAGATGCGGTCAGCCGGGACGCCGAGACGGATCAGTCCGTCACGTTGTGCTTGGAGGTCTTGTTCGTCCGTCGAGCAGCGTGCGTACCCGATCAGCAATCCGTCTTGTCCCACTTGCCCCACCTCATCTGAGAATCCCTTTGGACAACCTAATTGAGACAACCGACAAGGCGGGGTTGCTTGACCAAGTCCGTTGTCTCAATTGGTCCGCAGAGGGAACCCTATGTGGACACCCATGTTTTGGTTGGCATCCGCAATCGCTACCTCGTGCAAACGCGGCGGTAAGACGCAGGTCGCGTCGTGGCAAAAGCGTTCCTAGTCGGCGCGTGGGTCTTGTCACGCCGTCGGACAGTCGTTGGGATCCGTCTGCGATTCTGCGTCTGGACACGTATGCACTCTGCAGCCGGATACGCTGGCCGCCACACGTGAAGGGTGGCTCGGCATGGGCGATGTGGCGCTGGTTAGCGACGGAGACGGTGTGGTGGTCGCAGGGGAACGTTCGGACATCGAACGATTCCTCGAGCACGCCGATCTTCTCCCAGCCGCGGAGAGGTTTTCGCTAAGCAAACTCAGCTCTGTCATCAAGACAGGTTCGGAGCTAGCCAAGACGGCTTCCGGTGCCGCCGAGCAGTCGGCCTACTACTTGAAGGTGACCCCGGAAACGGCAAAACGGATCAAGGACGCCGGCGGGCTGATGAAGACGAAGACCAAGGGGATCAGCTTCGCTATGCTCGGCGATCCTGGAAGTATCGGAGGGTGGCTCCAGGTCGAAGACGGCCCGCTGTCCCTGCTCACGAACCCGGCGGTGCTTTCCGGGATCGGAGGGTTGATGAGTCAGGTCGCGCACCAGACAGAGGCTCAGGCGCTGAAAGCACTCCTCGTGACAATGGACGGCAAACTCGACGACGTCCGGCGCACGCAGCGCGACGCACTGCTGGCCAAGATGCACAGATCGGCCGAGGCGATAGAAGACGCCATGACGTTGCGTGAGCACGGCGGCGATGCCGCCACGTTGTGGTCGAAGGTGAGTGGCGAGTCCTCGATGATCTCCGAGGTGCAGAACGCCGCGCTGCTCAGACTCGGAGCTCTGGCCGACAAGGTCGACGGGACGACCAAGGTAGGCGAACTCAAACGCACCAGTCGCGAGGTCGAGCGCGAAACATCGGTGCAGCTCGCGATCCTCGCAAGGTGCTTTGAGCTCCAGGACGAGTTCGCGGTCGTCGAGCTCGACCACGTGCTCGCGACAGCGCCGCTCACCCTCGACGGCCATCGAGCCGGGCTGGCAGCTGCGCGTGAAATGCGAAGAGCGCGGGTGCTGGAGCGCACGAAGCGGCTGATGGAGCGGATGGACGCCGTCGGAGGAGTGGCGAACGCGAACATCCTGGTCCACGCTCGTGCCGCCCGGGCCGTCATCGGTTCACTCAATTCCACGGCGGCACTCGTGGACGACTTCCACGCCCCGCTCGGAATCGAATCGAGCCGCGAAGCCGTAACCGCTGTGCGCTGGCGAGACGCAGTGCGCGATGTGGAGCACCTTAAGACGGCCGGCGCCGAGGTCGGGCAGAAGGCGGCAGCGGTCGGACTCGTGGCGACGGTGATCGCGGCGGGGACCAACGCCGTCAAGAACCCGCCGAAGGATGGCGCCTGACTGCATTTAGGGCGATATGACGCGGCCTCGCAGGTCGATGTCCTGACAGCTCTAGACTCCCGACGAAACTGTCCATCAACATCCAGCCAGGTCTAGTTGGACAGGCTGACGGCTTGGGGCGCTTGTCCAGTTCGGGTGTACTCCATTTGGGCACCCGTAGATCAACAAGGGCGAACACGAACGATTTCAGTTCCAAATCCAACTTGACCCAATCTCGGCAAGAAGTTCAAAACTGCTCGATACGAGAATCAGGTCGATTGCTGCGGTCGCGTGCTCAGTCACTCCGAATGAAAAGTAAGGAACTTTGAGTTCCGAACCTTGTATACCCAGACCTCTGATGATCGGCACCCAGCCAGACCCATCTACCCAAGCGGAGTCCCATTCATGGCTCAGCCTCACACCTGCATTCTCGCCTAGATGTATCTGGGTGCCCATGAAACCGGGACTGTTTGGCGGGGCCAAATCGGTCAGGGAACCGCGTCGTATCTGGTCGTCAACGATTGAACGCAGGCCGTACTCAGACCTTGGCGCCCATGAGATTTCTATGAACTCTAGAGGCCCATCATTCGCACTCGACTTCTGCAATATTGCAGACTGTGTAGGCCTTAGTGGTGTGTGTGGACCTTGATTTGGCTGCTCTGTTCCGAATACTCGATTTGCCACACTGCCGACACCGTCGTCGGAGAGCCATGAGTATCTAAAATCTTGAGGGATTCTGAAGTTGAAGCACCAGCCATGAAACCGTCCATCTTTCGTGCCAATCGCTGGCGCAAAGTAGTGAAAGCCGTTTGGCTGGAGTTCCCAGTGCTGATCGAAATGCATGCAGCAACGCTACTGGTCCTAGTGGCGCGGCGTGATCCCTTTAAGCCCGCCTAACCCCTCGCCCATGGGGGCGGCTACGAACGACCGACCGGATCGTCGGCTCCTCAGAGTTCAATCTGCAACATCGAGGTACACCCAAAACGGCCGGTGGCGCGGAACGCGGTACTAGTTTGATGCAATGCCTGACTCCCCGTTCGGACCGCCCCCCACGCTCCCCGCATCGAATGTCCCCGGTCACCTCCTCGCGTCGTTGTTGTCGGCGGGCTCCTTGGTGCAACCCGAGCCTGTACTCACGCGAGCCGTCCGATTTCTGCTGGGGCTACCCGGAGCGAGCAGCGCACTCGATGAGTTGGTTCGGAAAGCGGGCTTGGAGCCAGGGCAGGACGGCTACTGGCTTACCGAGGTTGGGCACGATGATGGCGGCCGCACGGACTTGGAGTACTGGTGGGGCGAGAAAGCGCGCGTAATCGTTGAGGCGAAAATCGGGCACACCCTCGAAGCCAGCCAGCTGGACGGGTACCGATCGAGGCTTCCTTCTGCAGGCGGCCTCCTCGTAGTACTCGTTCCGACGACCAGAACCCGAGAGAGTTCGGTGATAGTGGAGTCTCTCCGCGCGCGGTATTCCGACGAGGGTGACACGGTTGGGGTCGCGCTATGGACTTGGGACGACGTGGCACGCCAATTGGAATCGGCCCTCGGCGACAGCTCGGACGTTGCGCAACTTCGCGGCCTCATCGCGGCTGCTGGCGCCCTAGATGTCATGCCGTTCACCACGTCTCAACTGGATGTGGCCGATTCCTCGCGGGTTCATGATCTCTGGCGCGTCCTTGATCGAGCTTCATTCGGTCTCTTCGATCACGTTCTGCCAATGCAACATCGCGGCCCATTTGAACGATGGCGCTTCGTCTCGGTCGGAGGCTACGACGCATCGTTCAAGGTAGGACTCGGCAGGCGGAATCGCGGCAGCAACGAGTCTTGGATCTGGGCAAGCGTCGACGAGGTCAGTCGTTTCGGACGAGCCGCACAGGAAGCATTGCTGGCAAGGTTCGATGACGCGATTCGAGACGGTCGTGAGATTGCCATTCCAATACCCCTCACGGCGGGGCTCTCAGGTGTTGAGCTCGAAGAAGACATACGGGAAAAACTGTTCGAAATCGCAGCGACCATCAGAGAGGGAATCGCAAGTGGTCTCGCGGAACTTGCCGAACACGAAGCGGGCGCACCGGCCGAGGTCCCGCACAACCTGGTCGGCATTCCTCCGTTCACAAAGGCAGACCTCCTTGACACCTCCGACCGGCGCGCTGACCTCGAACTAGTAACAAGAGCGGCATTGCGTCACGTGTTCGATGGAAAGCCAGTTCGTCTACCGCGGAGCGAACCCTTCGCGAAGCGGTGCTGGATCGGGATCGCCCCGTTCGGCACCCATATTTCGATTGGGATCGAACGTACCGACGGTAGCCACGCACAAGATTGGGTTTGGATATCTGTGCACGAGGCCACACCGTCGAGTGCGCTGGCGTATCGGGTCCTTGACGAACTGTTTCCAGGTGAGACAGTAGACATTCCTCGTGGGCGTGGACTCCCCGCCAAGATCCCCGAGGGCTCCAACGGCGTAGAGGCGTTCCTATCCTTGGTGGCGCAGATTGAACAGACCAAGCGAGCTGTTCTTGAAGCTCTCGTCGCCGCTTCACCGGCCTAACTAAGAGCTTCTGGCCAAGTAGCGCACGCAACTAAGCAGCAACGGCAAGGCGCGTAGAAGGCTCTAACGGGTCCCCCAAGGCCACCACCACCGCCGGTGACTCCTGCGCACGGCGACGCTCACTCGTCCCGAACCTCCACAGAGGAAACAGACGCCTTCTGCAACGTGGTTGTAGTGGGGCAAGTGGCCAGAGCCAGCGCACCTCGGACAGATTGATGGGTCGCCGCCAAGCCCAGTGGACGTCGAATCCTTTTGAGCTGCTGATGGAACTTTTTGAACGTCGGTGCTTGTTGCGTCGGGAGTTGGTGCGGGTCGATTCGCCGCAGGTTTTGGAGATGGCTTTGACTCCTCCATGCGCTTCTGCAGAGCCTCCAGTTCTGCTTGCTCACGTGCCTGAGCTTCGAGAGCTCTGAGCTCAGCTAAGTGCACCTTCATCTCAAGTTCTTCAGCCACCGCTCGCGGTCCTGCAGCTTTGCGCTCCTTCGCTCGGTCAGTCTTTTGAGCCTCGAGCCAAACTGAAAATTCCTGCTCGACAAAGTTCGAGACAAATTCGTCCAGCTCGGAGTCTGGAACTCCGCGCCCGATCGCAAGGTTGCGGGCTTGGTGGCCCAGTTGCCGGCGCGTGTGCTCGTCCTCGTCCCTGAACTCGCGGTCGACCCTGTCTATGGCTTGCTGAATAAGCGCGTTGCCGTCGGACACTTCCTCCTGGTCTGTTTCGTCCTCTTTCGCGCCAGCGGGTTCGAGGCGACCGCTCGCCTTGAACCTCGCGGCCACCTCAGCCTCGCGCGCCTTGTACTTGGGTAGATCCGCTTGCCTGACTTCGGCACCTCTGGCCTTTTCAGCTGCGAGTCTGGCGTAGCGGACGAGTTCTGGCTCGCCGTCCACGATCGGCTTCGATCTTGTCGCCGAGACAGTTCCCCCGGGTACAGCTGCAACGATGGCTCGACATTCCCGCAGCCAATCAGACAACTTCAATTGATAGGTCGGATGTTTGTTCATCGCCCGATTGGCGCCTGTATTTAGGGTCCGCGGATCAAAAGCTGCAAGGTCTTCGGACTCTTCGGTCGCCTTAAGTTGCAGAGCCAGGTCACTAGCCAGGGTGATCCCTGCGAGCTCCTGCCAAAGCACCTCAATCGAAACCGGTTCACCGGCATTGCGTAAGAACGGGTCGTTCTTCGTCTTGAGTTCAGGCTGCGAGTGTGTGATGGCCCATCCACGCGGCAGGCTCGCTCTCCCGACGGTTTCGGCAATCTCGTGGTGCACGCAGTCGTCCATGACGAACGGGCGCGCATGAGCTCTTTCACTGAACTCGGCGGTCTCGGCGCTGTAAGTGGGGTCGAAATGTCGTCCGATCACGGCGACCGCAACCGCTCTGGGAGATCCGCCCTGAATCGCGGCGACTGCTGACATGACGTTCGAGCTCGTGGTCCACGTGTCATCAACAATGAGGACTGAAAGTCCCGCCACGTCTGTTGCCGAGAATCTCCCTGAATCAGGCTGGTGAGGCGTGCCGGCCCGAACAGTTTTCAGGATGTCTGCTCTAAACCGCCCCGAGGCCCAATCTGAGTACGCAAGCAACTCGCTGAGCGGATGGATTCCTGTGCGTCCCTTCGAACTCGGGATCGGGCAGATCACGTCAAACCCTTCGACCCCAGTCGCATTCGCAAGGCACCGCTCGTGATTCACCAAGTAGGACTCGAAAAGATCCCTCAAACGTGCGGCCGCTGCGTGCCGCTCACCATCATCTATGTCCCGATCCTTGTATTTCCACAAGGCAGTAGCCAACGCATGAGTCTTCTCAGCCAAGGCGATCGGCAACACAGTCGGCTTCCCAATTCCTAGCTGATCCAACGAGTGCTGACAGGAACGACATGTGTCGCTCCAAGTTGACGGCTGAAAGCAGACGTCACAAAGAGAATCGTCATGGCGGAGCATCGGCACAAGCTCTGAGAGTTTGAAACGATACTTCGGCGTTGCGTGGCCCATGCCCCTCCTTCCCTCTCTCCGCGTCAGGGATGCGATCCGTCGACTATCCCTCAATTGCGGTGTCCAAATCCCAGTTTCGTTAGGGCTGGCTCACGTCATCCACTGCGAGAGCATGGGCGTCTTGTCAGGAAGCCGCGGATCGAAGGAGTTCATGGAGATCCTCACGGGATCGGAGTCGTTCAGCAGCGACATTGCCCACCCCGATGTCTAGCAAGCTTCGGCTTCCGGCGTTCATCTCGGATTCATCGTGCGCTTCGGGCGATGGCACGCATAGTCGGCGCCCCTGCTCGACGGCAAACTTTGCGGTCTGCATAGTGCCAGATTTCAGCCCGCACTCGACAACGATCGTCGCGAACGACAAGCCGCTCTGAATTCGGTTGCGAGCCACAAGCGTTCTCGGGTTCGGCGCACTGCCAAGGGGAACTTCCGAAATCAACGCTCCCCCGGTTTCGAGAATGCGCTCAGCATCGGCCAGGTGCTCACGAGGTGTCGGAACGTCGACTCCGCTCCCAAGCACAGCGATCGTTCGGCCACCAGATGTCAACGCTGACCGGTGAGCTGCAATGTCGATTCCAAATGCAAGGCCGGATACCACCGCGACACCGAGTTCGGACGCATCTGCGGCAATGGACCCAGCCATTTGGATCGCCCAGTCACTGGCCTCACGTGCGCCAACTACGGCGACTGATGGGGTCGATCGAGCGATTTCTCCCCGGACCCAGAGTGCCACCGGTGGATTCTTTATCGCCCTGAGCGCATCCGGGTAGTCGTCATCGAAATAGCCGCAGAGCTGAACGCCTTCGGGAACGCGCGGGACAGGCATGGCCGGAACGTAATCGATCTCGGCGCCAGCCACCTGCCTACGAGCCGCTGGGGACGCGTCAACGAGTTCATCCCAAGACGCGAAGCCGCTGGAAAGGCGAAGAGCGCGAGCGTTTCCGATTCCCGGCAGTTGCGTCAATGCCCAAAGCTCCGCTGCTGCTTTCAGTTCATTCGCGGACGACTCGTCTCCGTCGAAGAGGCTCGGCTGCTCGCTCGTCACATCAGTACTCTCCCACGCGTCAATGGGACCCACGTGCAAGCCGCACAGAATCCGAGGCTAAGGACGCTCTGCTCGTGATCAGTTCCCTGTTCGCCGACAGCTGGGCAAGTCCAAGCGCAGCAGGCAGCAGCGGAACTTTCTTGAATTTTCAAACGGGGTCTGGCCCCCGACAAGTTTGGATTGCACCAGACGACCTTCTTGTGTTGAGAAATCAACTGCGTTTCCGAATTTGGCCTTCTCGCCCTCATCGGTTGAATTGTTCCCGGTTTCGACCGGGGTGAGTCTTATGGCGACTTCGCCTGCGGTTCCGAATTTGGAGTCCTTGCCCTCATCGGTTGATTTCAGATTAGTTGTCAACGCCCATCGAAGCGCGTTGCACTTCTTGGGCTGTTTGATGTTCAGACCGGTTGGGCGAGATCCGCGTTCCTGGAGCCTGGAGCGTAGCCGTGATTGCTTGAGCTCGTTTCTCCGCGAGCGGATGCTCACGATTGGTCGTTATGTGCCCTATGCGTTCAGAGACCAATTCAGCCGGGGAACCAGGTTCTCAAATCTGTCCCGCGGGTCATTTGCCTGCGGTTTCAGGGAAAACGTCCAAATGCGGTCCTCGGATAGGTGATGCTGCGGGACAAAACCGCCTTCTGCGGGACAGTGCGGGACAGTCTGCGGGACACATCAGCCATTGCAATGGCAGGGAAAAGGGCCCTTTACTACTACTTTTCTGACCTGTCCCGTGAGATATATGTATAGGTCGCGTGTTACAGCAGCAGTGTGCTGTTTCGCAGTTGAGCTCGATCCCCTAATACATACCCACTTCTTGCAGTAAGGGCATAGGGGTATTTCCTGCGGGACACGCCCCTTTTGGTCGATTTGGTCTGCAATGACGGTCTTTTAGGTGTCCCGCAGAGTGTCCCGCACGTTCGGGACACGAAAATAATTGCCTGCAATTGCAGGGGCTGAAAACGGATGTGTCCCGCAGAGGGGTGTTTTCGAGGGTGTTCGCTGCGGGACAGATTCGCCCAATTTGGGCCAAATTCATCCCAGCCGCCGGGTTCAGGCCTTCCTGAAGGACGCGGAAGACGACGAACCCCTCGGGTCCAGTACGACTATGTGACAGCGGGAACTGGAAAAGCCAGCAAATGCACATCCGGCCTGATGTCAGCCTCGGCAATTCGGTGCTTCAGTAACTCAAAGTCGAAGCGTCTCGTGGGGTGGTTGTCGAAGACCCCAACGAATGCATCCGGCAGCGGCGCATCCTGATAGTGCCTGGATGCCGTGGACAGAATGGCCGACAACTTTCGGAAGTCTCGCAACACCTCGCCTTGATCAAGACCTCCTCCCTGAGTCGCGGAGACCTTCAGCTCGGTGATGACCGAGAAGTCTCGCAGCCGCTCAAGTCCTGACCGTGGGTTCGGGAGCTCGTCGATCGGCTTTCTCGGCCCGAGCCACGATCGGCGCGGCAAGTCGACCACAAGGTCACGAGGGAAGGCCGGCTCCCTGAGAATCAACAGATCGACCATCAAGTTGTTGCCAGGGAAGTGCGTGGCCGCCTCGGCACCGAGATACCGAGCACCGAAATCCACCTCCCGCACCACTCGTAACAGTCCGAGCTTCTGGATGGCGAAGTGTGCCAGCCAGGCCTGATAGGTCGCTTCGGGCGCAACCGTCGCTTCGCATTCAGCCGCAAATTGGGCCCATGCATCTTCGAAAAGGACACCGTCTACGCCAATGCTCTCGACTGCCATACCTGACATCCTCGCTGATTGCCATCGCGCGCCGATGTCAGCACGAAGCGTCACACTCGTGTCATGGATGACCAAGCCAACGAATCAGTGATCGGTCGACTCCTAGAGGAGATCTCGTGGCAGAAAGCCGCGAAATACCGACAGGGCGGACGAGGCATTGAAGACGTACTGACTGCTGAGGTGTTCATGCCGCTCGACTACCTGCCACGAGACCTGTTCTTAGGTGAAGTCTTCCGGCGGGGCCACGGCGCGAACCATGCACGTGCGGCAATTGTCTCGGAGATTGAGGACGCTCAGTTCACCCTTCTCCCCGACGAAGTGCTCGTAGGGCCTAAGTCCATCAAGGTGCAGCCTGATGGATGCTTGGCGACGCCATCAACGCTCGTGCTGATCGAAGCCAAGAGGATCCGGAGGTCTTCGTTTCAGACAAAGCAGCTGGCGCGCGAGCTCGTGGCGCTGCACCAACAATCGGATGGCCGCACTCCGCTTCTATTTCTCGTCCTCAGCGCACCCCCGCCCGTCCTCGTCGACAACCTCGGACGCATCGATCTGGTCCAAGCCATTTCACTCACCATTGACGAGGTACTTGCGGAAACAGGTTTGATTGAATTCGACGCGAGCGGACTGCTTCACGACCTCGAGGACACTCTTGCGTGGATCACGTGGTCCGAGATTCGACAGCTCGTGGAGGATCAAGTCGCCAACCTTCCCGACCTGTCGCCTGGGCTAGCCGGGACAATTCGCAGGCTCGCCGCTGCAGTCACGGGGGCAGTGGACTGGCACACCTGATGCCTTCTGCCATGAATGGGAAACACGGAGTGAGGCGGTTAAGTCACGCCTGGTTCGGTCGCTCAACGCATAGAGGGGGTATGACTACTGATCAGGCAACACAGCTGACCATCACGCCCGTCGACGAGACGGAGCAACTCATGACGATCGACGACGTGTCCACCTACCTTCAGATCCCCAAGCGCACCTTGCACGACTGGCGTACCAACGAGCGTCCTGAGGACCAGGGCCCGCCGGCTTACCGCCTCGGTCGCTTCCTTCGCTACCGTCGCGCAGACGTCGACGCTTGGATCGACCAGCAGATCGCGGGGTCGAGTCGTGCCGCGTGACAGGCTAAAACCGGGAGCCTGGGGAACGATCAGCACCAGGGCACTTCCTGACGGCCGGTACGTGGCGAGGGCTGCGTATCGGACCCACGCTGGGGCCTACCGCAACAGCGAGGCCAGGGGTCCGTCGAAGAGCGCCGCTGTCTTGGCGCTGACGCTCAAACTCAGGGATGGCGACCTCGACCATCGTGGGCACAAGGAGGACCAGATCACGTCGGCCTCGACCCTCGACCAGCTCGCAACCCGCTGGTTCGAGGAGGCCAGGGCGGACGGCCGGCGCACGGAGCAGACCATCAGTGACTACGAGGCGATGTACGCGAGGCACATCCAGCCCTCCCTCGGTCAGCTGCGGCTGCGGGAGATCAGGCCGAGGACGATCGACAGGTTCCTGCGTGAGTTGCGCGAGCTTGGCAAGCCGTCGGTGTTCCGCCACTCAAAGACCGTCCTGTCGCTGATGTTCCCCATGGCGGTGCAGCTGGAGGCCGTCAACATCAACCCGATGGTGGACTCGACCACGATGGCTAAGGAGAAGAAGGAGGTCCGAGCCATCGACTCCGACACCTTGAAGGCACTCCGTCACGCCGTTTTCCTCTATGACCGCAGGAAGCGACCAGGTCCTGTGTCGGTTCTGATGGGCGACCTGGTCGACATCATGCTCGCCACCGGATGTCGTATCGGCGAAGCTCTGGCTGTGCGGTGGAGCGACATCGACCTCGAGAGCGAGAGGCCGACCCTCACGATCAACGGTTCAGTGTTGGAGGGCAAGCGCTCCGGCATGGGCATCACGCGTTCGACCACCAAGACCCCAGCCGGAATCAGGACGGTTTTACCTGCCGCTCTTCGCTGTCGAGACGCTGACCAGGATGAAGGCTCGCAGTGAACCCAACCCGCACAACGCAGTCTTCGCCACTGGCAGCGGGACGTGGGTGTCTCCCAACAATGTGCGCCGCACCTGGCGCAAGATCAGGGAAGGCACGGTCTTCGGGGAAGTCACTCCTCACGACTTCCGCAGGACGGTGGCAACACTCATCGCACGCGAGCATGGATCTGAGGGTTCGGCTGAGCAGCTGGGTCATACCAGCGACAAGGTCACCAAGGACCACTACATCCAGCGTCCACCGGCGCCGGACTTCAGGGAGACGCTGGAACAGTTCCGAAGCGACGACGCACCTTGATGGAACGAGAAGAACGCCCCGACCTGGACGACTGGGTCGGTCGCCGATCTTGCACTACTTGCATCAGGAACTGGATACGATCCTGTGAAGTTCGACCTGAGAAGACACTCAGGCGTGGAAGCAGGCGGGCACCCAGATGACAAAACACGACCGGCACTTCTCTGACAATCTGTTTGAGATCGGCTTCAACCACATGGAAAATGGCCGATACGAAGAAGGCCTTAAGTCGTTACTGGTTGCGGCTGGCGCCGAGCAACTTGAGGTGTCAGGTTTGTCAGAGACCTACAATCCAGCAAACGGGATCTCGCCTGTATGTGAAGTTGCCATGGCCGCGAAAGGACATCTCGATGAGCACGGCAAGTATTCACCTCACCTAGTTCGTAACCCGAGGTCCGATCCCTCCGCCATTGTCTTTATGGGCGCCGAAACAGAGTTCAAAGGGTTCATCGAGCGCCGGACCGGGAAGAGTCCCGACTACCGCGCATCTGGATTCGTAAATCATCTAGGCCACGCGATTTCTCAGTACCGTCGTGCAGAAGCATTAGGTTCTGAAGTCGCGACATGGCGTTTGGAAGCACTCCAACTGAAGCTCGGAAGCCAAGACTTTCAGTACGTGGAGCAGTCCTACAAGGACTCCACAGGAAGAGCGATGGCTCACTCCAACCAAGTGCGTGACGATATCCTCCGCCAACTGGGTGGGCAGCAGCAACCAAAAGTTCAAGCAAAGCAAGGCGGGTGCTACATCGCCACCGCCGTTTACGGCTCCTACGATGCACCACCCGTGATGACACTTCGCCGATTCCGAGATGACCATTTGGCCTACTCCCCGATCGGTCGCGGCTTCATACGCTTCTACTACTTCGTGAGCCCTGGGCTCGCAAAGCGGTTGACTCCCGAGAACCCCCTAACCGTGTTCGTTCGCAACTGCCTCGACGAGGTCGTAAAGCTCTTGGAACGCACCAGACGACGCTAGTGCAATAGGTACTCCAAATGCCCAACACAAAGTGAACCTTTCAGAAGCCGCCGACAAAGCTCCGCAAGAACGGGCGAACGTCATTACATGCGTCGGTACTCCTCAGATACGCCGAATCCCGTTCGAAAACTGTTGCAAACCCGTTGGAAAGCCGGGTGCGGGTCAAAACGACGAAGGCTGGGACTCCATTTTTACCCGGAATCCCAGCCTTTTCTGTCGGGCTGACAGGATTTGAACCTGCGACCCCCTGACCCCCAGTCAGGTGCGCTACCAAGCTGCGCTACAGCCCGTTTGTACCGAAGAGGAACTTTACCGCAGCACGGTCACCGTTCCGCCAGCGGTCGATCAGCGGCGTTCGCGCTTCTTGCGCGGACGCTGCTGCAGGTGGATCGGCGTACCGACGAAGCCGAACGTCTCACGCAGGCGGCGCTCGATATAGCGCATGTAGGACGCCTCGAGCTTGCCTGACGTGAACAGGATGAACGTCGGCGGCGACGTGGTGGCCTGGGTACCGAACATGATCTTGGACTGCTTGCCACCGCGTACGGGGTGCGGGTGCTCGGCGACGAGACGACCCAGGAAGGCGTTGAGAGCGCCGGTGGTTACGCGCGTCTCCCAACCCTCCAGTGCGGCGTCGAGAGCGCGTACGAGGCGATCAATGTGCCAACCCGTGCGAGCCGTGATGTTGATCGTGGGCGCCCAGGGAACCTGTACGAACTCGCGCTCCATCTCGCGCTCGAGGTAGTAGCGGCGCTCTTCGTCAACGAGGTCCCATTTGTTGAACGCGATGATCAGCGCGCGGCCAGCATCGGCGACGGAGCTGATGATGCGGGTGTCCTGCTCGGTGATCGGCTGGCTGGCATCGATGATGACGACGGCAACTTCGGCCCGATCGATGGCCGAGCTCGTACGGAGGCTGGCGTAGTACTCGTGGCCCGACGCGTCACGAACGCGACGACGGATGCCTGCCGTGTCGATGAAGTTCCACGTGCGATCGCCCAGGACGACAAGCTCATCGACCGGGTCGACGGTCGTACCGGAGGCATCGTCGACGACAACGCGTTCTTCGCCCGCCAGGCGGTTGAGTAGGCTGGACTTGCCGACGTTGGGCTTGCCGACGATCGCGACACGACGCGGACCCTCGGGAGCGTCGAAGTCTTCTGGGGGTGTCTCCGGCAGCGCCTCGAGGATTGCGTCGAGCATGTCTCCGGAACCGCGCCCATGCAGGGCGGAGACGGGGTACGGCTCGCCAAGACCGAGATTCCACAGTCCGGCAGCTTCGGCTTCGGCGCGCTGGTCATCAACCTTGTTGGCTGCCAGTACGACGGGCTTCTTGGCGGCTCGAAGAATCTTGACGACCTTCTCGTCGACATCCGTGATGCCAACGGTCGCGTCAACGACAAACAGCACAGCGTCTGCGACCTGGATCGCGATCTCAGCCTGAGCAGCGATGCGTTCGGCGAGTCCACGAGCGTCGGGATCCCAGCCGCCAGTGTCGACGACGGTGAACGCGCGACCGTTCCATACGGCGTCGTAGTAGACGCGGTCGCGGGTAACTCCGGGGACGTCCTCAACGACTGCTTCGCGCCGGCCGATGATGCGGTTGACGAGCGTGGATTTTCCTACGTTGGGTCGACCGATCACAGCCAGGACAGGTACGGCCTCAGCCATCGGATGAGCCTCTCGGCAAGGGGCCGGGCAGCTCGCGTTTCAGCACGTTCTGTGACCAAGTGACATGGGATCGCAGGTGCTCGTGAATCTGCTCGCCCGCGTCTTCCAGTATCTCACGATCTCGTGGCCAAACCTGCATCGGGAATTGCAGCGGCTTGCCATACACGATGTCCAGGCGCGCGCCCTTGGGCGCTTTGGTCTCAGAAGGCTCCCCCGCCTGGCGGGTGCCGAAGATGGCGACCGGGACGATCGGCGCACCGCTGACGAGAGCCAGCCAGGTGACACCACCCTTGAAGTTCTCGAAGTCGCCACCTCCGCGCTTGCCCTCGGGATAGATCAGGACCGTCTGGCTGACCGAGAGAGCCTGTGCTGCACGGCGCAGAGCGCCGCTGTCTGTACGCGTACGGCTGACCTTGATCTGGCCGAGAAACTTCAGCAGAGCACCGGTCTTGCCGACGAACTCTTCTTCCTTGACCAGCGCGTGGGCCGGACGCGGAGACTTCACGAACATCAGTGGCCCATCGAGCCAGCCGATGTGGTTGCTGGCCAGGATGACAGGGCCGTCTTCGGGCACGTTGCCGTGGCCGCGCTCGTGGATGTCCCAACGCCGGTTGAAATAGGGCTCCGCGATGCTGCGCATGAACTTGAGGCCGCCCTCGGGCAACCCGCGAGGCGGTGCGTCGATGAGGCTCACGGCTGCTCCACCATGTCTACGATGGTCGCGATCACTTCTTCGAGAGTCATGTACGTGCTGTCGACCAGCACGGCATCATCGGCCATCGCCAAGGGAGAAGCAGCACGGTTCGAGTCGATTTCATCGCGCTTCGCGAGCGCCTGCTCGGTGGCGAGGGCGTCCGCGGATCCGTCTTCGGCAGCCCGACGAGCGGCCCGTGCTGCAGGATCGGCAACCAGGTAGATCTTGAAGTCCGCGTCCGGAGCAACTGTCGAACCGATGTCGCGCCCCTCGACGACAATGCGATCGCCGTTGTCGGCAATCGACTGACGCTGCATGGCCACGAGCTGCTCGCGTACGGATGGCACAGCCGCGACATAACTCACGGCGGCGGTGACGTTCTCGCCGCGGATTGCCTCGGCCACGTCAACACCATCGGCATAGATCGTGGGATCGAGCGGATCGACTCCCGATTCGAGATGTATGCCCCTGGCCGCAGCTGCAATCGCATCCGGATCGCTGAGATCAGTGCCAGCCCGGAGGAGCGCCCAGGTCATCGCGCGATACATCGCACCCGTGTCGAGGTATGCGAGGCCGAGCCGATCGGCAACTCCGCGCGCCGTGCTCGACTTGCCCGAACCAGACGGACCGTCGACGGCAACGACCAGGGACGTGCTCACAGGAATGCTCCTCAGCTGTAGGCGGACCAACCACGTGCAGTCAGGGCTTCGACCAGCCTCGCGGCTTGCGCTGCGACCACGGCGATCTCGACCTGACCCACGCGTCGACCGAGTTCGTGATCGATGCGGATGTCCTCGATGTTGACACCTGATTCTCCCGTATGTGCCATGAGTCGCGACAACTCGCCCGGCTCATCCGGTACGGATACAAACACGGTGGCGAGCGCGGCGACTTCTTCGCCGTGCTTTCCAGGTATGAGCTTCGTGCCGTCCTGACCTGACTGCAGCACGTCTCCCAGACGATCCGTGTCGGTGCCGATGGAGTCGATGACTCGATCGAGGTCGCCGCGAACCTGTTCGAGCACGGCACGCACTTCTGTGGCGTTGGCACCGAGAATCTCCTGCCACAGGGCGATGTCGCTGCCTGCGATGCGGGTGACGTCGCGCAGACCGGGGCCAGACAGTGCGAGGTGATCCTGCGGCGCACCGTGGAGGCGAGCTGCTGTCAGGACCGCGAGCACGTGCGGCACATGGGACACGACGGCCACGGCGCGGTCATGCGCCTCAGCATCCATCTCGAGCGGCACAGCACCGACCAACTCAGCAATCTCGACGACCCGCGCGATCGAGGCGGCGTCCGCTCCTGCGCGCGAGGTGACAGCCCACGGGCGCCCCTCGAAGAGGCGTGCATACGCCGCCATGGGTCCGGAACGCTCGCTGCCCGCCATCGGGTGACTTCCGACGTACCGCTCGTTGCCTGGAAGCGCGGCAATCTTGTTCTGCAGAGTTGCCTTGACGCTCGCGACATCAGTGACTGTCGCGTCGGGCCAGGTCTCAAGGGCGAGGGCGACGCAGGCCGCGACCTCGGTCGGCGGGACCGCGACGACTACGACTGCGGGGGCATCAACGGGATCTGCAGTCCCCGCGCCACGTGCAACGGCAAGCTCGACATTCGACTCGAGGATGTCGTCGAGGTGGACTTCAACACCTGCCTCGGTCAGCGCAAGAGCGAGAGAAGTACCAATAAGTCCACAGCCCAGGACGAGGACGGGACTGGGGCTCATGCCTCCACGCTATCGAAGAGTGCGCCGAGCTCCTCGCGTGACAGGTTCCGCATGGCGCCGGCTGCGAGTCCGCGCAGGTCCAGCGGTCCGAATGCCGACCGGTTGAGCTCGATCACCGGGTGGCCCACCGCGTCCAACATGCGCCGCACGATGCGATTGCGTCCCATATGGATATCGAGTTCGACGATCGACTTTCCGCGCGACCGGTCCTTGACCAGGAACCGGTCAACGATTGCAGGACCGTCGTCAAGCTCAATACCGGCCTTGAGCGTTGCCGCCACGGTGTCGGCGACGTTCCCGTCGACCAGTGCGACGTACGTCTTGGTGATCTCGAACGACGGATGCGCAAGCTTGTGGGCGAGATCGCCGTCATTGGTCAGCAGCAACAGGCCTGACGTGTCAGTGTCGAGGCGCCCCACGTGAAACAGGCGATCCTCGCGACCCTTGAGGAGCGACGAGAGGTCGGGGCGACCGTGCTCGTCGGCCATCGACGTCACGATGCCGCGCGGCTTGTTGAGCAGTACATACGCGTGGTCGTTGGGCGGCGGAATGCGCTTGCCATCGACGCGAATGACGTCTGTCAGCGGATCGACGCGCGATCCCATCTGGTCGATGATCTCGCCGTTCACCTCAACTCGACCGTGAGCGATCATGTCGTCGCAGCGTCGACGACTTCCAAGCCCGGCTTGCGCCAGCGCCTTTTGCAGGCGGATTTCAGCCACGATCGTCGGCAGCCTCGGCACTAGCCTCAACCGAGAGGGCATCAGCAAGGGGCGTCTCGTCATCCATGTCGCCGATCTCCGGCAGCAGCGGTGCGATGTCGGGAAGTTCGCTGATGCTGCCCATGCCCATGCGCTCGAGGAAGTAGCTCGTCGTGCGGTAGAGAATTGCTCCGCTCTCACCGTCGACGTCGGACTCTTCAATCAGTCCACGGGTGACGAGTGTTCGTACGACGCTGTCGACGTTGACTCCACGAATCGCGGAGATCCGCGTACGACTGATGGGCTGGCGGTACGCCACGACAGCCATGGTCTCCAGAGCTGCCTGCGTGAGTCGGGCCTGCTGACCGTCGAGGATGAACCGCTCGACCGCACTCGCGTACTCCTCACGCGTGAAAAAGCGCCAGCCACCTGCGACGTTGCGCAGCTCGAAGCCTCTCCCCTGTTCGGTGTACTGCGCGGCCAAGGACTTGAGCGCTGTGTCCACGTCAATCGGTGGGTGTCCCACGGCCTGGGCGAGCGTCAGGTGATCCAGAGGCTGGTCCGCCACCATCAGTACCGCTTCAAGAGCTGGCAAGAGGTCGAGCATCTCCAGTTCGAGCTCGTGTGGTCCGGTGGGCAGGTCGTGCTCAGTCATCTGTGCCTTCAAGTTCGGTGCTCTCTGGGTCATCGCTTGGGGAGTCTTCGGCAATGTGCAGGTCAGGGGCGGGCTCGTCGTCTGGTGAGCCCATCGGCTTGTCGAACTCGTCGCCGACGTCAATGTCGCCTTCGTCAGTTCCGGTCCATCGCAAGTGCAGGTCGCCGAGCGGTGTTGCCTGTTCGAAGGCGATGACGCCTTCCTTGAACAACTCGAGCAGAGCGAGGAATCGAGCGACCTTCGTGATCAGGTCGGGGGCGTCTGCCGTGAGCGCACGGAACGTCAGGCCTCGCTCCCTGCGCAGGCGGTCGACGATGAGGTGACCCTGCTCGCGCACGCTGACCGAAGGAGCGTGCAGGTGAGCCAAGGACAGGATCGGCACGGCCTTCGGCTGCAGCGCCGCCGCGGCGAGTGCCGCGAGTTCCTCAGGCCCAACCGAGATGAGCACTTCCGGCAGGAGCTCGGCGAATCTCGGCTCGAGGCCGACGACGCGCGGGAACCGACGAGACTCGTCGGCCAACTTCTCGGCCATCACGCCAGCCATCAGCTTGTAGGCGCGGTACTGCATCAACCGCGCGAACAGCAGGTCGCGTGCCTCGAGCAGCGCAAGGTCTTCCTCGTCCTCAACCTCTGCCTGCGGCAGAAGCCGCGCCGTCTTGAGGTCAAGCAAGGTGGAGGCGACCAGCAGGAAGTTGGTCGTTTGGTCGAGATCGTCACCCAACGCCTTGATGTACGCGATGAACTCAGTCGTCACGGTCGAGAGCGCAACTTCGGTGATGTCGAGCTGATGTTTGGAGATCAGCTGGAGCAACAGGTCGAACGGACCCTCGAAATTTGCCAGGTTGACCGAGAAACCAGCAGGGGCGGCGACATCTGAGTCGGCCAGTGTCACGTCTCGCTCAATCGTCTGGCGACATCGCTGTCGGTGCCGCGTGCCTCAAGATCGGCTAGCGCGAGGGCTAGTGCGGCGCGTACGAACCGTCCGCGATCGACCGTCCGGCCGAGCTCACTGCGCAACTTGAGTCGCGCCTGCTCGACGGCAAGCAGCTCGGCTGCGGTGACGTACACCGTCATCTTCTCGTCGTGCTTGACCCGACCGCTCGCGGTCGCGGCCTCGTCATCGGCCGCCGCGATGCCATCGTTCGCGGTTGCACGGAAGAGTTCATCGGCGCCGGGCATCGCCGGACGCTTGCCGGTCCCTCCCGAGTTTCCAGTCACGCCCCGGGGCATCGCACCAAGACCTCTCGCGCGAGTTGACGGTAGGACGCCGAGCCGGGTGAGTTCGTGGCGTACTCGGTGATCGGTTCGCCCGCGACCGTCGAATCGGAGAACTTCACCGTGCGTCGGATGACGGTGTGGAACACGAGATCGCCCCAGCCTTCGACGAGCGTCTGCAGAACTTCCTTGCCGTGCAGCGTGCGACTGTCGTACATCGTGCCCAGGAGGCCGATGATCTGGAGATCGTCGTTGGTGCGGTCGCGCACCTTTTCAATCGTGTCCTTGAGCAGAGCCACGCCACGCAACGCGAAGTATTCGCACTCGAGCGGGACGACGACGCCGTCGGCTGCGGTCAGGGCGTTGACGGTGAGCAAGCCGAGCGACGGCTGGCAGTCGATGAGGATGACGTCGTAGTCATGCAGGATCGGCTTCAGCACCCGTGAGAGCACCTGCTCGCGACCGACTTCGGTGACCAATCGCATTTCGGCCGCGGAGAGGTCAATGTTCGAAGGCGCCAGGTCGAGGCCCTCGATCGACGTCGGCATGATGATGTCCTTGATGCCGATCTCGCGGTCCATCAGCACGTGATAGATGCTCTGCTCGAGCTCGTACGCATTGACGCCCATACCGACGGTCATCGATCCCTGCGGATCGAAGTCAACGAGCAGCACCCTGCGACCGGTCTCGACCAGTGCGGCACCGAGGTTGATGGCCGTCGTGGTCTTGCCAACGCCGCCCTTTTGGTTGCACATCGCGATCACAGTCGCGGGCAGGCCGGGCTTGCGCTTCTTGGGCTCCGGAAAGTTCGGCAGAGGACGGCCGGTCGGTCCAAGTTCCTTGCTCATCTGGTTCCCTTGCAGCTCGACCGTCGGACGAGCGTCACTCTACCGCCCAGATTCCGTCACTGTGTTGCCCTCGGGTGGGCAGATGCATAAATCTCCCGCAGTTTCTCGACTGTGACCAGTGTGTAGATCTGCGTCGTCGTCACCGAGGCGTGTCCGAGGAGCTCCTGAACGACTCGTACATCGGCTCCTCCGTCGAGGAGATGGGTCGCAAAAGAGTGCCGCAACGTGTGTGGAGATACGTCCGATGTGATCCCCGCACGCTTGGCCGCCTTCGTGAGTACGGTCCATGCGCTCTGTCGTGAGAGGCGCCCACCTCGTGCGTTGAGGAACACGGCTGGCGAGTTCTGCCGGGCTGACACCAACGCCGGTCGCGACGAGGTCAGGTAGTCGCTCAGCGACGCGAGAGCGAAAGAGCCCACCGGGAGTATGCGTTGCTTGCCGCCCTTGCCTCGCAAGAGGACGGTCGAGTCCTCGAGATCCAGATCGTCCAGGTCGATGCCGACGGCCTCGGAGATGCGCGCGCCGGTGCCGTACAGGACTTCGAGCAGCGCGCGATCGCGTGATGACAGCGTCGTGCCAGGCGCTCCAGCGGCGTCGAGGATCGCCTCAATGTCACTCAGCGGCAAAGCCTTGGGCAGTCGTGCCGCTGGTCGTGGTGGCTTCACGGCTGCCGTCACGTCAGACGTGACGAGTTGCTCTCGCACCATGAAGCGATGCAGTCCGCGCGCCGAGACGATGGTGCGAGCTGCGCTGGCCGTCCCGAGGGCCGAATGCTCGTCATCGCCGGTACGCAACGACCCAAGGAATGCCGCGATGTGGTTCTCGGTGATCGCTGTCGGCTCCGTCAGGCCCTCTGCGTTGAGGAAGTCGACGTATCGCCGCAGGTCACGGCGGTAGGAACGGATCGTGTTGTCAGCCAGGCCGCGCTCGACGCTGAGGTGACTCAGGTAGTCCTGGACGACCCGATCCATGCTCATTTGGAGCGCAGCACCTGCGCGGCAAGGATCGCAGCGACCGTGAGCGAGTCGCTGATCCGGCCAGCGAGTACGGCGTCAACCGCCTCGTCGAACGGCATCCACCACTGGACCATGTCCGCCTCTTCAGCATGGCGCGCAATGCGATCGGCTTCGGGAACCGGGCTCAGATCGGTAGCGGTGAAAACTTGCCAGGCCTCGGTCGAATATCCCGGGGTCGCCAGCAGCTTGAGCTGCGGCTCCCAGTGTCCCGCGATCAGGTCAGCTTCTTCGGCGAGCTCGCGGATCGAAGCGTCGAGTGCGGACTCCCCCGGTACGTCGAGAGTTCCGGCTGGAATCTCGAGCAGACGTCGACGTACGGGATGGCGATACTGCTCGACGAGCAGCAGACGATCCTCGTCATCAAGCGCCAAAATGCCGATGGCGTGATTGGGGCTCACGACCGCCCGAGCGTGCTCAGCACCGTCCGGGGCAACAATCGTGTCGATGCCAAGGCTGACGTACGGGCTTTCATACTTCGACTCGCTCGATGAGACCGGCCACGAAGCCTCGGCGTCGCTCAGGATGCTGCCGGCAAGTTTTCCCGGCAGATGAGGGTGGTCGGTCATGCGAGCTGCTGCTCTTCGACCGGCAAGCGGGTCTCGAGCTGACGTACGAGTGCCGCACCAATCAAGCCTGCGAACAGCGGATGCGCCTTTGTCGGGCGCGAGCGAAGCTCGGGGTGTGCCTGGGTCGACACGTAGTACGGGTGCACTTCACGCGGCAATTCGACGAACTCGACCAACGTCGAGTCGGGCGACGTGCCACTGAAGACGAGCCCGGCCTTCTCCAGCTGCTCACGGTAGGAGTTGTTGACCTCGTAGCGGTGACGGTGGCGCTCTTCGACCTTGACTGCGCCATATGCCTCCGCCACCACACTTCCGGCCTTGAGCGTCGCGGGATACAGGCCAAGACGCATGGTGCCGCCCAGATCGCCCTCGCCGTCCACAATCGACAGCTGTTCAGCCATTGTCGCAATGACGGGGTGGGGGGCTTCCGGATCGAACTCAGAGGAGCTCGCACCTTCGATGCCAGCGACGTTGCGGGCGTATTCAATGACCATGCACTGCAATCCGAGGCACAGGCCGAGGACTGGAATGCCTCGCTCGCGGGCATACTTCAACGCGCCGAGCTTGCCTTCGATACCGCGAATTCCGAACCCACCGGGCACACAAATGCCATCGACGTCGCCGAGATGCTGTGCAGCACCCGCCTCGGTCTCGCAGTCATCTGACGGCACCCAGCGAATCTTGACCCGGGCGTCGTGGGCGAATCCACCGGCACGCAACGCTTCAGCCACCGAGAGATAGGCGTCAGGCAGATCGATGTACTTGCCGACGAGCGCAATGGTCAGCTCCTCAGCCGGCTCATGCACGCGGCGAAGGAGTTCGTCCCACTGCGTCCAGTCGACATCGCGGAACGGCAGGTCGAGGCGACGCACCACGTACGCGTCGAGGCCCTGACTGTGCAGCACCTTGGGGATGTCATAGATCGACGGCGCATCGGCTGCCGTGATGACGGCTTCCTGGTCAACGTCGCACATCAGCGAGATCTTGCGCTTCATGCTCTCGGGGATGTCACGGTCTGCGCGGCACACGATTGCATCGGGCTGGATACCGATCGAGCGGAGCGCGGCGACAGAGTGCTGGGTCGGCTTGGTCTTCAGCTCACCCGACGGCCCAATGTAGGGAACCAACGAGATGTGCAGGAAGAACACGTTGCCGCGTCCGACGTCATGGCGTACCTGACGTGCTGCTTCGAGGAACGGGAGTGATTCGATATCGCCGACGGTGCCGCCGATCTCGGTGATGACGACATCAACGTCAGGACCAGCCATCGCACGGATGCGTGACTTGATCTCGTTCGTGATGTGCGGGATGACCTGCACGGTGTCACCGAGGTAGTCGCCGCGGCGTTCCTTGGCGATGACCTCCGAGTAGACCTGACCGGTCGTGACGTTGGCCATTCCAGCGAGGTCGACATCGAGGAAGCGCTCGTAGTGCCCGATGTCGAGATCGGTCTCGGCGCCATCGTCGGTGACGAAGACTTCGCCGTGCTGGAACGGGTTCATCGTTCCGGGGTCGACGTTCAGGTATGGGTCGAGCTTCTGCATCGTCACGCGGAGACCGCGAGACTTGAGAAGTCGCCCAAGGCTTGAGGCGGTGAGACCCTTGCCGAGCGAAGATGCGACTCCGCCGGTCACAAATACGTGTTTGGTAACCGCGCTACCTGCCAAGGTGACTCCCGTGGTCGAAAACCGATGTCGAGCGCTCACGATGCTTGGAAAAGCATCAGGCCTCCACGGGATTCCAGCCTACCAAGAAGAACGCCGTGTTGGTTACCAACGAGCGTGTCGGCTGCCCCACATCGGGAGATTTAGTCAGGCAATCCGCCGTCAGCGCTGCGGGAGGTGCCCCACGAGCCGCTGAGTCCTGACGCTTCCTTGGCTGCGGCCAGGACCGTGACCACGCGTCCGGCAGCCAGATCCGTCACATCGACGGTCGAGACACTGCTCGTTGCATCGCTGTCGCGTACGGCTTTGACGATTCCGCCGTCGGTGCTCGCGGACGAAGGCCCTGCGACGACAACACCCTTGCCGCTGGCGTCGAGCGCGGCAGCCATGGCGGCCACGACACTTCCCTGGTCTCCGGAGTTGCCTGCCTTCGGGGCAGTGAGGATGACGGCGAGTGTGGCTCGCTTGGTCGGAGTGGACGTCAGGGTGATCAGGTCACCTTCGACGAACGCCGACTGGATCGTGGTGGCCGTGGGGTCAACAGCGGCGGTCTTGTTGGCCATGATCGCCCGGCCCAGTGCTGCGCCGATGCGGCCGTAGCTGTCTCCAGCCGCAGAAACTCCCGGAACATCGGTCGCGGCTTGCTGCGCGATACCCTCGGCGAACTGTCGGTTCGATGAGCTCAGGAGCTTGGACGTCAGCTCGACCTGGCCCGTCACCTCGGCATCCGCCTGCTGCAGCAGTGTCGAAATGCCCTTGGCCTCAGCCGCGCTCGCGCCAGGCATCGTGATCACCACAACCGACTGACCCTTGAGCGCTCCCTTGAACAACGGGAGCGACGTACGCGCGGCATACGCCGACTCAAACGACGTCACCGCAGGATCGGCCGACGCCGTCGTCGACGAATCGTCACCGTCCAGCGCGGATCCGGCATCATCCAGCGGGCCAGATCCGAGCGCAATGCCCGCGGCCAGAGCCAGCAGAATCGCCGCAATCGAGACGAGGTGGTAGCGGAAGTTGATCACGAGACAAGTCCTTTGATCCAGGTGCCGAGGTCGCCGAGCTGTGACCCGATCGAGTCGAACCAGTCCTGTCCGACCGGAGTCACACCAACTGCCGTGATGACGGCAGCCAGTCCGGCGAACAGGAGGAGGGTGATGGGCCAGAGCGGCATACGGTCGTTGCTGAAATGGTGAACGGCCTTGGCGTCGACGATCTTCGACCCAGCCCGCAGGCGCGAGACGAACATCCGCGCAGCCTCAGTCGGAGCCCGATCCAGGAACTGCGAAAGGTCGGCCGGAGCACCCACATGGATGATCACCGATGCTTCGTTGGTGTCTGCCAAGAGAATCGCAAGATCGTCGTCAGCGCCGGTCGAGACGAAGGTGGCCACCTGCTTGCCGTGCTTTTCGAGGCGTTCAGGCATCTCGACGCGTCCAGACGCCGTGGTCACGACCACTTCGCCGGCGGCGCGAATCGCCCGGTCCGACAGATTGTCCAAAGCGCCAATCACGATCTTGGGCGTGTAGCCAGAATCCAGAAGTAGGTCCGCGCCCGCTCCGGCGCCGATCAGGACGGGATCGCTGTCCCGGATGTAGCGGCGAAGGCCACGAAGGTCTGCCACATCATCGTGTCCTCGTGAGACCACGACCACCGGTCGCCGACGCAGTCTGGTGCGAAGACGAGGGATCCGTGCGCCGCCAATGAGCATCGCGTGCTCACGCTGAATGTGGTCAGACGCATTCGCCGCCAACGAGTCGAGCTTGGTGGCGAGGCCGGATTCGGCAGAGGCGAGGTCGGTGCTGGTGCGCTGTTGGTCGAGCTCCGCCCCTGAGGCAACCAGGATCTCGTCCTTGAAAATCTTGCCGGCCTCAATACGCACGGTGTCGCCGGTCTTGAGACGAAGACTGAGATCGATCTGGGACACGTCGACCAGCGTGATTCCCGCGTGCGCGAGCATCTGCGGCCCCACATTGGGTATGCGCCCAGAACTGGATCGTGATGTGTTGACGACCGCCCGAACCCGCCGGTCGATCAACACCTCGGCCTGCTGACTGTCGAGGTCAGGGTGGTCAACCACGGCAATGTCGCCCTCACGGAGGGCGGCGAGATCTTTGTCGCGACGGGCGAACCGAACGGTGCCCACAATCCCCTTCGCCTCAGGCGGCAGGGGCGTCTTGCGGTTGCGGATGGCCATCGCGAACCATGCTGCCACGGACCTCAAGCGATGATCGGGAGGCGCGACGGCGGCGTGTGGCCTAGGCGCGCGCGAGTTCGAGCAGCTCGCGAGCGTGCGCCTGTGCAGCTGCGGAGTCTTCCTGGCCAGCCAACATGCGAGCAAGCTCGTCGACGCGATTGTCTTCGCCGAGCTCGACCACCGAACTGCTGGTGATGGTGCCATCGTCGTCCTTGGTCACGACGAAGTGATGGTGCGCAAACGCGGCCACCTGAGGCAAATGCGTCACTGCGATGACTTGAGCATGCTCGGAGAGCTTCGCCAGTCGGCGTCCCACTTCAACTGCCGCCTTGCCACCGATTCCAGCGTCGACCTCGTCGAACACCAGCGTTGGCACGGTCGTGCGATCGGCCAGTACGACTTCGAGCGCCAACATCAGGCGCGAAAGCTCGCCGCCACTTGCTCCCTTGTGCAGCGGTCGCAGTCCCGTACCGCTGTTGGCGGCGAACTGGAACTCGACCTCATCGATGCCGTGGGCTCCTGGAACTGCGTCCTCCGCAGAAGTCACCTGGACGACCAGACGAGCCGAGGGCATCGACAGCTGTGCGATTTCGGTGTCGACGAGTCCTGACAGCCGCTGAGCGGCTTCTGTGCGGAGATCCGACATGACCTTGGCCAGTCGCATCGTCTCTGGGACGAGTTGGGCCTGCTCTGCCTCAAGCTCTTCGATGGATGCGTCGTCGTGGCTGAGCTCGTTGAGCCTCGCGGCACTCTTCTCGGCCCACGCCATTACGTCGTCGAGCGTTGGCCCGTACTTGCGCTGCAGACCCGACAGCGCCGCGCGCCGTTCCTGAATCGTCGAGAGGCGTTCTGGGTCGAGCTCAACACCACCGGAGTAGGCCGCAAGCTCTGTTGCCACCTCGTCGAGCAGGATGCCGAGCTCGTGAACTCGCTCCCCCAGCGCATCGAGTGCTGGGTCGTGCCCGGCGGATTCTCGCAACGCCGTTGATGCTTCGGCGATTTTGGTGCGTGCCGCCTGCACATCACCATCACCCGCGAGAGCACGTTGCGCCTGATCGGCCGCCCTTGCCAAGGATTCGGAGTGGGCAAGCCGGCTCTCGTCGGCCTTGAGAGTCTCGTCCTCGCGCGGTTCGGGTGCTACCTGCTCGATCTCATCGAGTCCGTAGCGGAGCACGTCGAGCTCGCGGGCTCGCTCCTGTGCATGCGTGCGCAACTCATTGAGAGTTCGCTCGACGATCCGCCACCGCCTGTAAACCGGCTCGTAGGCCTCAGCAGCAGCGGTGAACTCCGCGCCGGCAAAGCGGTCGAGCGCTGAGCGCTGCTCGGTCGAACGCAACAGGCGGTGCTGATCGGATTGACCGTGTACGGCGACGAGCTCGTCGGTGACCTCGGCCAGCAACGCCGCCGGAACCGTGGCACCACCAGCGAGTGCCCTCGACCGGCCCTGGGCAGACAGCACGCGTCCCAGGATCACGACGTCGTCGTCGATCCGACCGCCGGCTTCTTCAACTGCCGCGACGGCCGCCGCTCCCGCAGGAACGCCAATGCTGGCTTCAACCCGCGCCTGATCAGCGCCCTGTCGTACGAGGCCAAGGTCAGCACGATCGCCGCGCAGAAGTCCGAGCGCTGTCACGACCATGGTCTTGCCCGCACCAGTTTCGCCTGTAATCACAGTGAATCCCGCGGACAGCTCGAGTTCAGCGGAGTCGATCACTCCCAACGATGAAAGTCGCAGGTGTTGCCACATCAGCTCTCACCGCGCTGTCGACGCTCAGCTGCTCCGCGCCAGCCATTGATGGGGAGGTCGAACTTGCGCACGAGGCGATCCGTGAACGATGCGGGCTGGAGGCGTGCCAGACGTACGGGTGTCGCGCCCTTGCGGACCTCGACTCGTGCGCCGAACGGCAAATCAGCCGCACGTCGACCGTCGCACCACAGGACTCCAGTGGACTGCTCGCCGACGATCTCAATTGCCAAAGTCGAGTCGGGCGAAACCACGAGTGGTCGCGCGAACAGAGCATGAGCACTGATCGGAACCATCAGCAGCGCCGAAACTTCGGGCCAGACGATCGGTCCGCCCGCACTGAAGTTGTATGCGGTCGAGCCGGTTGGCGTTGCACAGACGACACCGTCGCAGCCCCAGCGAGACACGGGCCGACCGTCGATTTCGACGACGATCTCAAGCATGCGCTCGCGGGCCGCCTTCTCGACGGATGCTTCGTTAAGTGCCCAGTTGGTCGCAACGATCTCGCCGCCCACCGTGACCGCGACATCGACCGTCAAACGCTCCTCGACGGTGAAGCTGCGATCCACAACGCCGCGTACGACGTCGTGCAGATCTTCGGCGTCGGCCTCAGCCAGGAAGCCGACGTGTCCCAGGTTGACTCCGAGCACCGGCGTATCGGTGCCTCGGCACAGCTCGGCGGCGCGCAGGATCGTGCCATCACCACCGAACACAACCGCGAGCTCGCAGCCCTGAGCAGCCCCAGGAGCCGACGGGACAACATCAGTCGCCTCAAGACCCGCGGCCCTGAGTTGATCAACTTCTGTGTCGAGGATGCGTACGTCGAGACCTTCAGCCCGCAGATCAGCCGCAAAGGCCGCAGCAATCTTCGTGGCCTCGTCGCGAGCGACATGCACCGCAAGCAGGATCGTCCTCATGATGGCGTCCTCGAAGTGTCGAGCGGGCCGGCCGCGACAACGTCATGGGCAGCATCAATCGAGGGAGGTTCGGCGTCCGTGCGCAGCCAGCAGAAGTATTCGACGTTGCCGGCAGGACCCGGAAGCGGACTCGGCGCCAACGCGCGTGTCCCCCATCCGAGCTCCGAGGCTGACAAGCACACGCGGTGGACGGCATCGGCATGCAGAAGTGGATCGCGGACCACGCCGTTCTTGCCGAGGTTGCTCTTGCCAACCTCGAACTGCGGCTTGATCATCAGCACGATGTCGCCTCCGTCCTCGCACACCCGCGTCAATGCCGGCATGACCACCGTAAGGGAGATGAACGACAGATCGGACACGACGAGCCCTACCTCTCCCCCAATGTCACCTGCCTCGATGTTGCGGATGTTGGTGCGATCGAAGACGTGAACACGATCGTCGGACTGCAGTGCCCAGACCAACTGTCCGTAGCCGACGTCGACTGCAGCCACCTCGCGTACGCCCTTGCGCAGCAGAACATCGGTGAACCCACCGGTCGAGGCACCGGCGTCGAGCGCCCGACGTCCCTCGACGTTGAGGCCCAGAGGTTCGAAGACCTCGAGTGCACCCAACAACTTGTGGGCGCCGCGAGATGCATAGGTCGGTCCCGAGCTCGTGCGCACCACGATTGCCTGGTCCGTGGTGACTCCCGTGGCTGCTTTGGTCGCCACCGAGCCTGCGACAGAAACCGATCCTTCACCGATCAATGTCGCGGCGTGGTCGCGCGACTTCGCCAGTCCTCGACGTACGAGTTCAGCGTCGAGTCGAAGCCGACGGGTCATGGTGACTCCGGTGCGTCCCCGTCACGACCTGCGCTTGCCAACGACTCACGGAGAGCCTGATGGATGGCGTCGAATTGCTCCGGGTGGTCGTTGATGTCGAGCTCGTCGAGTGACTCGAGTCGCTTGAGAGCCTCGTCGATTCGTTCGTTGCCTGTTGACTCCACCTCGGCCGACTCTGGCTCGGGGGTCGTCACGTCGTCGGCAGGCGTCTCGGTCATGGCTTCATTGTCCCATCGAGCCGTACGTGTTGGCCGGAGTGATCGGCAAGATGCCACGCGAGTCCCACGGCTGCACGGAAACCCGATGTGCTGCGGTCAGCCGCCTCGATGGTCAGGACACCATCACTGACCTGCGCCGATGCCCCATCACAACGTGCCGTCGATCCCTCGATCTGGATGGGTGCATGCGCTTCGTTCAGCCCGCCCAGGTCGTACGAGATGTAGGTCGGCCGATGTCCGACGCCGGCATCGATCACATCCTGCAGACCGTTGACCCCTGTGAGCACGAACAGTGTGTCGATGTCGGCTCCGATCGCACCATCGATGTCGGTGTCGAGGCGATCGCCAACCATCAACGGTCGCTCGCCACCAAAGCGCTCGAGCGTCTCGCGGAACAGCGCTGCTTCGGGCTTGCCCGCAACAGTCGGCTTCGTACCGGTCGCGTTGGAAATCGCTTGGACGAGTGAGCCATTGCCAGGTGCGACTCCACGAGCTGTCGGGATCGTGAGATCGGTGTTGCTCGCGAACCACGGAATACCGGCCTCGATGGCATAGGACGCTTCTGCCAGCTGGACCCAGCTGACATCCGGGTGGAACCCCTGGACCACGGCGAGCGGACCATCATCTAACGTCGCCACGCATCGCAGACCACGTTCTTCCAGAGGCTGACGCAGTCCTTCCCCGCCCACCAAAAGCACGGGCGAACCGGCTGGAAGTGCATCGGCAACGAGATGCGCGACGGCCTGGGCGGAGGTGACCACGTCACCGTCTTCGGCGTCCGACAAGCCGAGCTCGCGCAGATGCGAAGCAACCTCGGCAGCCGTCCGCGAAGCGTTGTTCGTGATGTACGCCAGTTGCGTGCCACTCGCTCGCGCTGCACCAAGAGATTCGACTGCACCAGGCACGGCATCCGGGCCGACGTAGACAACCCCATCAAGGTCGAGCATCGCAAGGTCGTAGGCCCTGCTCAACGGTCGGTCGCTCGAGCCCAAGGTCATGACGATGAGGCTACCGCCGCCTTGTCTGACGCTCGCTCAGCCCTCTGGCACGAATCGAGCTCAACCGTCACGCGGCTGGTCGGTCCGCTCGCTCCTCGCGAGAATCGTCGGCGGATCTCGCCGGTCACCACGACCTCTGTTCCGGCTTCGAGCTTTCGAACAGCACGCCTCATGGCAGTCGTCCAGGCAGCGCAGTCGATCGTGTCGACAGGTTGCTTGGACCGTCGCCGTGCAGCCGGACTCCGCTGCACGATCAGGCGAAACGAGACGACCTCGTCGCCACTGGGCAGGATGTGGGCTTCTGGACTAGCGGACACGCGGCCCGCCAAGCTCACGTGATTGTGTGTTTGGGTCATGAAACGACTCTGCCCCTCACCAATGGCGAGGGGCAGAGTGCAGATTTCGTGCTGTGGACGCGGACAAATCGTCGAGCGCCTGTGGACTATTCGCCCAGGTCAACGAGGCGCTCGTGAGCATCCGTCGCCTGGTTGCCGTCAACAGCAACCGTGCGGTGGAACCACTCAATCGCTTCTTCCTTGCGACCAGCGTCGAGCAAGGCATCGGCGTACGCATAGCGGAGCCGTGGCACCCATTCGCCACGTCCCTTGGTGTGCAGCGGCTCGGTCTCGAGGAGACGAATCGCAGCGTCATACTGGCCCTGGTCACGGCGGGCGCCGGCAACCACGATCGATAGCTCGATCTGGCCGGCGTCGTCGAGGTGGGCTCGGACGGCAGGCGTGTCGTACTCGATCGCCTTCTGCGGACGCTTCAACGCGCGCTCACAGTCGGCCATCATCGGGGCGTAGAGGTAGCTGCCATTCATGCGCTTGGCAGCCCTGAACTCTGAAAGTGCCTCAGCAAACTTGCCCGACGCATAAGCCGTTTCGCCGCACGCTTCGCGGACCAGACCGGTGCGCGTGGCACGTGCGCGAGCTGCGAGTGCGTGCAGATGCGCCTGCTCAGGGTTTTCGTGGATCAACAAACCGGCCATCACGAGGTGTCGCGCAACCTTGTCGGCGAGCTTCTCGGGAAGAGCCTGAAGAGCCTGGCGGGCGTACTTGTCGAGGTCCTTCGCGCTGACATCGTCAGGGATCGGAGGACCGTCGTAGATCTTCTGTGCTGCGGTGCGGTCGCCTTCTTCCTGGCGACGATCGCGGCGTGCTTCGTACGGCTTGCCGTCCCTACGAGGGGTCTGCGGCTTGCCATCACGGCGTTCGGGCCGGCTATCGCGACCCTGTCCTGCGGGCTTTCCGTCGCGGCGCGGCGGATCGCCAGCTCCACGTCGATCTCGGCCCTGACCTGCGGGTTTGCCACCACGAGGTCCCCCGCGACCCGCGGGCTTCCCACCGTCTCGGCGGGGGTTTCTCGACTCTGCCATGAGTCGATCCTTTCATCGAAATGCTCTGTACTTCAAAAGTCGGCGAGTAAATGCAGCAAGGCCGCTCCCATAGGGAGCGGCCTCGCGCTTAATGATTGTCCGGCGGCGTCCTACTCTCCCACACAGTCACCCGTGCAGTACCATCGGCGCTGAATGGCTTAACTTCCGGGTTCGGAATGTTACCGGGTGTTTCCCATTCGCTATGGCCGCCGAAACTCTATTGAGATATCAACAAAACCTTGGAGTTCTCCTGGCCTTCAAAGGCACAGTGGAACTTTTCCGGTTCCCGAACATATCTCGGGAACCTCACAGTGGACGCGGTAGATCTTTGTAAGAAACAAGCCCTCGGCCTATTAGTACCGGTCGGCTCCATGCATTGCTGCACTTCCACCTCCGGCCTATCAACCCAGTGGTCTGCTGGGGGCCTTACCTGGTAAACCAGTGGGAAACCTCATCTTGAAACGCGCTTCCCGCTTAGATGCTTTCAGCGGTTATCGCTTCCGAACGTAGCTAACCAGCAGTGCTCTTGGCAGAACAACTGGCACACCAGAGGTTCGTCCATCCCGGTCCTCTCGTACTAGGGACAGATTTTCTCAAGTTTCCTACGCGCGCGGCGGATAGGGACCGAACTGTCTCACGACGTTCTAAACCCAGCTCGCGTGCCGCTTTAATGGGCGAACAGCCCAACCCTTGGGACCTGCTACGGCCCCAGGATGCGACGAGCCGACATCGAGGTGCCAAACCATCCCGTCGATATGGACTCTTGGGGAAGATCAGCCTGTTATCCCCGGGGTACCTTTTATCCGTTGAGCGACGCCGCTTCCACTTGCCAGCGCCGGATCACTAGTTCCGACTTTCGTCCCTGCTCGAGCTGTCACTCTCACAGTCAAGCTCCCTTGTGCACTTACACTCGAAACCTGATTGCCAACCAGGCTGAGGGAACCTTTGAGCGCCTCCGTTACATTTTAGGAGGCAACCGCCCCAGTTAAACTACCCATCAGGCACTGTCCCTGATCCAGATAATGGACCTAGGTTAGATATCTAGTACAGCCAGAGTGGTATTTCAACGATGACTCCACCTGAACTGGCGTCCAAGCTTCACAGTCTCCCACCTATCCTACACAAACTGAACCAAACACCAATACCAAACTATAGTAAAGGTCCCGGGGTCTTTCCGTCCTGCCGCGCGTAACGAGCATCTTTACTCGTAGTGCAATTTCGCCGAGTCCATGGTTGAGACAGCGCCCAAGTCGTTACTCCATTCGTGCAGGTCGGAACTTACCCGACAAGGAATTTCGCTACCTTAGGATGGTTATAGTTACCACCGCCGTTTACTGGGGCTTAAGTTCTGTGCTTCGCTTGCGCTGACACGTCCCCTTAACCTTCCAGCACCGGGCAGGAGTCAGTCCGTATACGGCGTCTTTCGACTTAGCACGGACCTGTGTTTTTAGTAAACAGTCGCTTGGGCCTGGTCTCTGCGGCCTTCAACGCTTCTCGGAGCAAGTCCGATGACGAATCCGGCCCCCCTTCTCCCGAAGTTACGGGGGCATTTTGCCGAGTTCCTTAACCATGGTTCACTCGATCACCTTAGTATTCTCTACCTGACCACCTGAGTCGGTTTGGGGTACGGGCGGCTCTAGATCTCGCTAGATGCTTTTCTCGGCAGCATAGGATCACTCACTTCGGCTAAAACGCCTCCCCATCAGATCTCAGGCATGTGAATGACGGATTTGCCTATCATTCGCCCTACGTCCTTGGCCCGGGACAACCATCGCCCGGGATGAGCTACCTTCCTGCGTCACACCATTGCTTGCCTACTACTAGATCGGGTCGTGCGCAGCACCGACTTCGCTCCGAAGAGTCCCGTCAGTTTTGGGCACTTAGCATTTCTAGGTTCGGCATGGGCGATCTAATGCCGGTACGGGAATATCAGCCCGTTGTCCATCGACTACGCCTGTCGGCCTCGCCTTAGGTCCCGACTTACCCAGGGAAGATTAGCTTGACCCTGGAACCCTTGGTCATTCGGTGGAGGAGTTTCTCACTCCTCATTCGCTACTCATGCCTGCATTCTCACTCGTGTAGCCTCCACGGCTGGATCACTCCGCCGCTTCGCTGGCCACACGACGCTCCCCTACCGATCCATACGCCTGGACCACAAAGGCCTAGCACGTGTATGAATCCCATAGCTTCGGTGGATAACTTGAGCCCCGCTAAATTGTCGGCGCGGAATTACTTGACCAGTGAGCTATTACGCACTCTTTCAAGGGTGGCTGCTTCTAAGCCAACCTCCTGGTTGTCTCTGCGACTCCACATCCTTTTCCACTTAGTTATCGCTTTGGGACCTTAGCTGATGGTCTGGGCTGTTTCCCTCTCGACAATGGAGCTTATCCCCCACTGTCTCACTGCTGCGCTCTCACTTACCGGCATTCGGAGTTTGGCTGAGTTCAGTAAGCTTGTAGGCCCCCTAGCCCATCCAGTGCTCTACCTCCGGCAAGAAACACGCAACGCTGCACCTAAATGCATTTCGGGGAGAACCAGCTATCACGGAGTTTGATTGGCCTTTCACCCCTATCCACAGGTCATCCCCCCAGTTTTTAACCTAGGTGGGTTCGGTCCTCCACGCGGTCTTACCCGCGCTTCAACCTGCCCATGGATAGATCACTCCGCTTCGGGTCTAGATCCAGCAACTCAATCGCCCTATTCGGACTCGCTTTCGCTACGGCTACGGCTCAACGCCTTAACCTCGCTACTGAACGCTAACTCGCAGGCTCATTCTTCAAAAGGCACGCTGTCACCCGTCACAAGGACGAGCTCCAACGGATTGTATGCACATGGTTTCAGGTACTATTTCACTCCCCTCCCGGGGTACTTTTCACCTTTCCCTCACGGTACTAGTCCGCTATCGGTCATCGAGGAGTATTTAGGCTTAACGGGTGGTCCCGCTAGATTCACACCGAATTTCAGGGGTTCGGTGTTACTTGGGATGACACAAAAGAGCCATGAGCTTACGTGTACGGGGGTCTCACCCTCTATGCCGCGACTTTCCAGTCGGCTTTCACTTCACTCATGGTTTATGACTCTTTGTCTGCTCGGCAGAACAGACCATGTGGTCCCACAACACCGTAATGACAACGCCTGCCGGCTATCACATCACTACGGTTTAGCCTGGTCCGGTTTCGCTCGCCACTACTACCGGAATCACTTTTGTTTTCTCTTCCTGTGGGTACTGAGATGTTTCACTTCCCCACGTTCCCTCCAAACGCCCTATGTGTTCAGGCGCAGGTAACTGGACTTTCCTCCAGCTGGGTTTCCCCATTCGGACATCCCCGGATCACAGGTTGGTTGTCACCTTCCCGGGGCTTTTCGCAGACTCCAACGTCCTTCATCGGCTCTCGATGCCAAGGCATCCACCATGTGCACTTAGTAGCTTGTTGTTACTACAAAGATGCTCGCGTCCACTGTGAAGTTCTCAAAATACGTTCGGTCCCACATAAGTTCCCGCGCCTGCCAGGTATCCCTTGCGGGGTGAACCTGGTGGTTCGTGGGGGTATGTGGTCCGAGAAACCAACTCTTACGAGCTGATCCCTCAGGACCCAACAGTGTGCCTGATTTGTTGACTGTGTTCCAGCGATTTTCCACTCTCCGAGGAGAAGTACTGACGCTGTTGGCTGTCAACAAGCCAAATAGTCGACGATCCACTAGTGAGCTGAGCTGCGTACGAACATTCGCCGTACAAACAGACTCAAATGGACACCGTGTCTTGCGACCGGTGCCATGTGCTCCTTAGAAAGGAGGTGATCCAGCCGCACCTTCCGGTACGGCTACCTTGTTACGACTTCGTCCCAATCGCCAGCCCCACCTTCGACAGCTCCCTCCGTAAACGGTTGGGCCACTGGCTTCGGGTGTTGCCGACTTTCATGACGTGACGGGCGGTGTGTACAAGGCCCGGGAACGTATTCACCGCAGCGTTGCTGATCTGCGATTACTAGCGACTCCGACTTCATGGGGTCGAGTTGCAGACCCCAATCCGAACTGAGACCGGCTTTTTGGGATTCGCTCCACCTTGCGGTTTCGCAGCCCTTTGTACCGGCCATTGTAGCATGCTTGAAGCCCTGGACATAAGGGGCATGAAGACTTGACGTCATCCCCACCTTCCTCCGAGTTGACCCCGGCAGTCTCCTATGAGTCCCCACCATTACGTGCTGGCAACATAGAACGAGGGTTGCGCTCGTTGCGGGACTTAACCCAACATCTCACGACACGAGCTGACGACAGCCATGCACCACCTGTATACCGACTAAAAGGGGCTCTATCTCTAGAGCTTTCCGGTATATGTCAAACCCAGGTAAGGTTCTTCGCGTTGCATCGAATTAATCAGCATGCTCCGCCGCTTGTGCGGGCCCCCGTCAATTCCTTTGAGTTTTAGCCTTGCGGCCGTACTCCCCAGGCGGGGCGCTTAATGCGTTAGCTGCGGCACGGAGACCGTGGAAGGTCCCCACACCTAGCGCCCAACGTTTACGGCATGGACTACCAGGGTATCTAATCCTGTTCGCTCCCCATGCTTTCGCTCCTCAGCGTCAGGTAATGCCCAGAGAACCGCCTTCGCCACCGGTGTTCCTCCTGATATCTGCGCATTCCACCGCTACACCAGGAATTCCGTTCTCCCCTGCATACCTCTAGTCTGCCCGTATCGGACGCACGCTCAGGGTTGAGCCCTGAGTTTTCACGCCCGACGTGACAAACCGCCTACGAGCCCTTTACGCCCAATAATTCCGGACAACGCTCGGACCCTACGTATTACCGCGGCTGCTGGCACGTAGTTGGCCGGTCCTTCTTCTGCAGGTACCGTCACTTTCGCTTCGTCCCTGCTGAAAGAGGTTTACAACCCGAAGGCCGTCATCCCTCACGCGGCGTTGCTGGATCAGGCTTTCGCCCATTGTCCAATATTCCCCACTGCTGCCTCCCGTAGGAGTCTGGGCCGTGTCTCAGTCCCAGTGTGGCCGGTCACCCTCTCAGGCCGGCTACCCGTCATCGCCTTGGTGAGCCATTACCTCACCAACAAGCTGATAGGCCGCAAGCTCATCCTTCTCCGCCGGAGCTTTCCACCTCAGAACATGTGTTCCGAGGTCATATTCGGCATTAGCCACCGTTTCCAGTGGTTATTCCGATGAGAAGGGCAGATTGCTTACGTGTTACTCACCCGTTCGCCGCTCGTGTACTCCCGAAGGAGCCTTACCGCTCGACTTGCATGTGTTAAGCACGCCGCCAGCGTTCGTCCTGAGCCAGGATCAAACTCTCCGTTGAAAGCAGTTAAGTACTGCTCAAACTTCAGTTCGACTCTGACAAACTATTTGCTGACAAATAAATTGTCGGAATTGATTTCCATCAAGGTCGGCGAGCCGAAGCTCTCCGATGGTCTCGACGGGGTATTACTAATTAATCTCGTCGACTTTTGGCACACTGTTGAGTTCTCAAGGATCAGACGCACACCGAAACCCAGAACCTTGCGGTCTGAGTTTTGGGGCAACTCGTCTAACTTACACTGCTCGTTTTCACCGGTCAAACCCGGGTCGGTCACAGTATTTGGCTGCCAGCCCGAGCGACCCGCCTTGCGGCTTTTCGCTCCGTCGTGCTGTGCAACAAGTAGAACACTACGGGGCGGGATTTGCGCACGTCAAATCGGGGTCCTGTGGCTAGCGTCACACGGTCGCCAGCCCCTGAAATTGCAGGGTTCAGGACACCGACACGCCCGAAATCGCCCGCTTGCCCTTACGCAAAACGGCCCACTTGCCATGCAGCAGTTGGTCGCCGGAAAGCACCAAATCAGGGTCCGTGACACGCTCGTTGTTCACGTACGCCCCTCCCTCGGCAACCGCGCGTCTGGCGGCGGACTTCGATTCGGCCAGACCTGTGGCCACAAATGCGTCGACCACAGTCGGCGAATCGGTGGCTTTGAGCTCAACTGCGCCGGCTTCGCGGAGGGCTGCGCCAAGGGTTGTCTCGGGCAGGTCCGTCAGCTCGGCACGTCCGAACAGTGCTCCAGAGGCGAGTTCTGCTGCAGCGGCCTCGTCTGCGCCGTGCACGATCGTTGTCACCTCGGCTGCCAAGCGGCGTTGCGCAGCTCGTAGTCCTGGCTTCTCGGCGTGCTCTGTTTCCAGTGCGGCGATCTCGTCGACCGGCACGAAGGTGAATTGGCGGAGGTACTCCCCCACTTTGCTGTCTTCAGCCTGAATCCACGACTGGTAGAACGCGTAGGGACTGGTCAGTTCGGCGTCGAGCCAGACAGTGCCTGACTCGGTCTTGCCGAACTTGGTCCCATCCGCCTTGGTGATCAATGGAGTCGCGAGCGCATGCACCTTGGCGCCGGCCGCTCGACGTACGAGCTCAACGCCTGCCGTGATGTTGCCCCACTGATCGCTTCCGCCCGTCTGCAGAACGCAGCCGTGGCGGCGGTGCAGCTCGAGGTAGTCGAGCGACTGTAGGAGTACGTAGCTGAACTCGGTGTAGCTGATGCCGGCTTCGAGTCGGGCGCTGACGACTTCGCGGGCGAGCATCCGGTTGACCGGGAAGTGCTTGCCGATGTCGCGCAGGAAGTCGATCGTGCTGAGACCTTCGGTCCAGTCGAGGTTGTTGACCAAGGTCGCCGCGGCGTCGCCGTCGAGCTTGACGAAGTGAGACACCTGCGTACGGATGCGCTCGACCCATTCGGCCGTCGTCTCCTTGGTGTTCATGACGCGCTCGCCGGCTTCCTTGGGATCGCCGATGAGTCCGGTCGATCCGCCGACGAGGATCAGCGGCTTGTGGCCCGCGTCCTGCAAGCGTCGCGCGGTGAGCAGCTGCAGCAGGTTGCCGATGTGCAGGCTCGGGGCCGTGGGGTCGAAGCCCACATAGAACGTGATCGGACCTGTCGTGAGATCTGCTCGCAGTGCATCAGGGTCCGTCGAGTGCGCGATGAGGCCGCGCGCCTCGAGGTCATCAAGTACGTGGGTCACGCTGCCCATTCTCACCCACCGGGCTCATACGGCCCACAGCGGTTCAGAGCACCGCTGCGGCAACTTGTCCTGGCTTCACAGCGAGCACCGGAACCGACGAGTCGAGCAGCAGTTGCTGAGCCGTGCTGCCCATCAGGAACTTGCCGACGGGCGAACGCGGCCGAAGTCCGATCACGAGCAGGCTGGCTGACGTATCTTCGACGACCTTGAGGATCTGAGCAGCGGTATCGGCGCCAACCGGCTGCTGGATCGACACCTTGGAACCGACCAACTCATGGAGGCGCTGGCGAAGCTGCTCGAGCTCGAAGCCACGCAGGAATCCCGGGGCGTCAAGATCGGCGTCGCGGGACACGTTGACCACCGTCAGCGTGTCATCTGTTGCGTTGGCCCGGGCTACACCGTGCTCAAGGGCTGCCTCGCCGTACTCATCACTGCGGTATCCGACCACGACTGACATCGTGTGGGCCTCTCTCTGCTGGTTGGGTCCCCTCCCCACGCCAGATCATGTCGCACCGCGTGCGTCCGTGTCTCCCTTTGTGATCAGGCGCACGGAATAGCCAGACGTACCGATGTGGTTGAAACTTGCATGAGCAATGTGAAGGTAGACATCTGGTCCGACGTGGCATGCCCCTGGTGCTTCATCGGCAAGCGCCGGTTTGAGGCAGCCGTGGGCGACTTCACTGCTGGTGGTGACACCGTCGAGGTCGAGTACCACTCGTTCGAGCTCTCCCCCGACACCCCAATCGATTACACCGGCAGCCACAGCGAGTTCCTGTCGAAGCACAAGGGCATCCCGGAGGCGCAGGCGAGCCAGATGCTCACTCAGATGACGGAGCTCGGCAAGTCCGTCGACATCGCGTACGACTACGACTCGCTGCACACGACCAACACGATCAAGGCGCACGAGCTGCTGCATCTGGCCAAGTCGCACGACAAGCAGCTGGAGATGAAGGAGCGCCTACTGAAGGCGTACTTCGAAGAAGGTCGGCACGTTGGTCAGATCGATGAACTGGCTGACCTAGGTGCCGAGATCGGACTCGACCGCGATGAGGTCGTCGACGCTCTCAAGTCCGAGAAGTTCCTCGACGACGTTATGGCTGACAAGGCGCAGGCCGTCGCGTACGGAATTCGTGGTGTGCCGTTCTTCGTGATTAACGGGAAGTACGGCGTCTCTGGTGCCCAGGAATCAGCCACCTTCGTCGACGTGCTCACTCAGGCGGCAGCCGAGTGACCGGTCCGTTCGAGATGGTCGGCGATGACGCACCGCTGTGTGAAGACGGCGTGTGCGAAATCCCCACCACCGACGACTAGGCGCGCGGGCTTCGGCGATAGGCCGAGACTGTTGGATCGCCCGTGATCCAGAAGCGCCACGGAACATCTGCGGCCTTCGAGACTCCGACACGTGGGCCATCGCTGATGGTGGTCGTCGAGGTCGGCTCACCGCCGAGATGAACTGCGTTGCTCGCGAGCAGGTCCATGCCCAAGTCATCGAGCGACAGGCCGAGCGCTTTGGCGAGGTTGCCGGGTCCACGAGCAAGAGCGACATCCTTCACTTGGTCGCCTCGCCGGTCGCGCGCGAGCTTGATGCCGTCGACGATCTCGCCGGCCCGGATCAGAACTGCCGACGCGGTCTCCGTCGGACCGGTGACGATGTTGGCGCAGAAGTGCATGCCGTACGAGCGGTAGACGTATAAGCGCCAGGGCTCGCCGAACATGATCTCTGAGCGCGGCGTACGGGTGTACGCATGCGAGGCAGGGTCGTTGACTCCCCCGTAGGCCTCGACCTCGGTGATCCGCGCTGCGACGCCGTGGCCATGCAGGACGCGCCCCAGCAGGGCGCGAGCATGATCCGTGACGTCCACCGGTCAGGCGAGACGCTGGCGAAGTTCGAGGAGCTGTTCGGCGACACGGGCCGGCGCAGTACCGCCACGTGAATTGCGTGAAGCCAGTGAGCCTTCGACGGTGAGCACGTCGCGAACCCCTGGAGTCAACAGAGGCGAGATTGCTGCAAAGTCCTCGTCGGTCAGATCCCAGAGCTCGATGCCGCGTTGTTCGCACACCTGGACCGATGCGCCGGAGATCTCGTGGGCGTCACGGAACGGGACACCCTGTCGTACGAGCCACTCGGCGACATCCGTCGCCAGGGCAAATCCCTGAGGCGCGAGCTCGGCCATCCGTTCAGTGTTGAACGTCAGCGTCGCAACCATTCCGGTGAACGCCGGCAGCAGGACCTCGAGCGTGTCGATCGAGTCGAACACCGGCTCCTTGTCCTCCTGGAGATCGCGGTTGTATGCGAGCGGCAGCGCCTTGAGCGTCGCCAGCAGTCCGGTGAGGTTGCCGATCAAACGTCCCGACTTGCCGCGCGCGAGCTCTGCGATGTCGGGGTTCTTCTTCTGCGGCATGATGCTCGAGCCCGTCGAGAAGCCGTCGTGGAGAGTGACGAAGCCGAACTCCTTGGTGTTCCAGATGATGATCTCCTCGGCGAGCCGAGAGAGGTCGATCCCGATCTGGGCAGTGACGAACGCGAACTCGGCGACGAAGTCGCGAGCCGCTGTGCCATCGATCGAGTTGGCAGTCGAGTCGGTGAAGCCGAGGTCCTTCGCAACCTGCTGCGGGTCGAGGCCAAGCGACGAGCCGGCAAGTGCGCCGGAGCCGTACGGCGAATCGGCAGCAACGCGCTTGTCCCAGTCGGCGAGGCGATCGAGATCGCGTATGAGCGGCCAGGCGTGCGCCAGCAGGTGGTGCGAGAGGAGAACAGGCTGGGCATGCTGCAGGTGCGTCCGACCGGGCATGGGCGCATCGATGTGAGCCTCGGCCTGTTCGGCGAGGGTCGTCACCAGCCCGCGTACGAGATCGCCGATCGTCTTGGCATGGTCGCGGAGGTACATCTTGAAGAGCGTGGCGATCTGGTCGTTGCGCGACCGTCCGGCGCGAAGTCGTCCACCCAGCTCGGGGCCGAGACGCTCGAGCAACCCGCGTTCGAGCGCGGAGTGCACGTCCTCGTCATCGGGGTGAGCCGCAAAAGCTCCCGACTCGACGTCGGCCGCGAGTGCGTCGATCCCGGAGATCAGCTTGGTGAGGTCCTCGCGGCTGAGCAGTCCAGCGGCCTGGAGCACGCCCGCATGGGCACGCGATCCGGCGAGATCGTACGGGGCGAGCCGCCAGTCGAAATGGGTCGACCGAGACAGCGCCACGAGTTCGGGCGATGGCCCTGAGGCGAACCGTCCGCCCCACAAAGAGGTCTTGTCAGTCACGAGGTCTCCTTGGAGGTGGATGCGGCAAGCGACATGAGCCGGCTGGCGACAGCGTCGCCACCCAGCGGGTCGCGACAGATCAGAAGAACAGTGTCGTCGCCGGCGATGGTTCCGAGCAGGTCGGGCTGGCCGGCGTGGTCGACAGCAGAAGCGAGGTACTGGGCTGCCCCAGGCGGGGTGCGCAGCACGACGAGATTGGCCGAGGACTCGGCAGCCACGAGAAGCTCACGGCAGATCCGTGCCAGTCGCGTCTGCGCTGCGGCACTGTCCGGCGCGGCCCGCGGAGTGCGGTCGCCACCTTCAGCCGGCACGGCATAGACCAGTCCACCGTCGGGGTGGCGCACTCGTACGGCATCGAGGTCGACCAGATCCCGAGAGATGGTCGACGGTGTCGCATTCACGCCGCGGCTCTCGAGCAGCTCGGCGAGGTCACCCTGGGAGCGAATGAGTTCGTGCCCGAGCAGCTCGACGATCAGCTGCTGGCGAGCGCTCTTGGTGTCGGGAACAGTCATCACTTCTCCCCCGCCTTCTCGAGCAACCAGATCATCAAGGCCTTCTGGGCGTGGAGGCGGTTCTCGGCCTCGTCCCATACGACGCTCTGCGGACCATCAAGGACCTCGGAGGAAATCTCGAGCCCGCGATAGGCCGGAAGACAGTGCAGCACGATGGCATCCGGTGCGGCCTTCGCCAGGCTCTCGGCAGTGATCGAGTAGGCGCCGAACAACTGAAGACGCGCCTCCTTCTCACTCTCCTGGCCCATCGACACCCAGGTGTCGGTGATGACAACGTCCGCTCGGGCAATCGCGGCTTCGGGGTCGGCCATGACGGCGATAGATCCCCCAGTCGTCTTGGCGATCGCTTCGGCGTCGGCGACGATGGCCAGCGCTGGCTGGTAGCCGTCGGGAGCACCGATGCGTACGTGCATGCCGGCGAGCGCGCCACCGAGCAGGTAGGAGTGGCCCATGTTGTTGGCGCCATCGCCGAGGTAAGCGACTGTCAGACCAGCAAGAGCGCCTTTGTGTTCGATCACGGTCTGCCAATCCGCGAGGATCTGGCACGGGTGGAAGTCGTCGCTGAGCGCATTGATGACGGGTACGCCTGCGTTGGCAGCCATCTCCTCGAGGCCGGACTGGGCGTACGTACGCCACACGATGGCGCTCGTCATGCGGCCGAGGACCTTCGCAGTGTCGGCCGTTGATTCGCCGCGACCGCTCTGGGTCGTGGCGGTGTCGAGGATGAGCGGGCTGCCTCCGAGGTCGGCAATGCCGACGCCGAACGACACCCGCGTTCGGGTCGAGGCCTTGTCGAAGATGACCGCCACGGTCTGCGGTCCCTCCAGTGGCTTGCGCGCGTATGGGTTGGCCTTGACCTCGGCTGCGAGAGCAAGCACCTCGGCTTGCTCGGCTGGGGTCAGATCGTCGTCGCGCAGGAAGTGCCTCATGTGCTCACCTCGTCCAGGACAGCCCGCAGCGTTGTGACCGCGTGGGAAGCCTCGTCCTCGGTCAGGATCAGCGGCGGCGCAAGCCTCAGCCGGTCCGGAGTCGGTGCGTTGATGATGAGTCCGGCAGCGAGCGCCGCCTTGAAGGCATCGGGCGCAATCGGCTGCGCGAGCACGATGCCCACCAGCAGGCCGCGGCCGGTCGTGCTCGTGACGAGCGGGTGGTCTTCGAGACCCCTGCGCAACTGGTCACCGATCGTCGAAACGTGGTCGAGGAGCTTCTCCGACTCAATGGTCGAGATGACGGCGAGGGCGGCCGCTGTGGCGACGGGATTGCCACCGAAGGTCGAGCCGTGGTTGCCGGGCTGCAGCAGCGTTGCCGCATCACCAAGCGCGACGCACGCGCCGATCGGGATGCCGCCACCCAGGCCTTTGGCCAAGGTCACCAGGTCAGGCACAACACCCGACTGCTCGAACGCGAACCATGCACCAGTACGGCCAATGCCAGTCTGGACCTCATCGAGCCACAGCAGCGCGCCTTGCTGGGTCGTGATCTCCCGAGCTGCCTGGAGGTAGCCGTCCGGGGGCTCGACCACGCCGGCCTCGCCCTGGATCGGCTCAAGAAGGACGGCAGCCACGGTGTCGTCGACGGCCGCTTTGAGGGCAGCGACGTCGCCGTACGGAACCCAGGTCACGTCACCCGGCAACGGTTCAAACGGCGCGCGGTAGGCCTCTTTGGAGGTCAGCGCGAGTGCGCCCATGGTCCGGCCATGAAACGAGCCCTCAGCGACAACCACCTTGGTGCGACCCGTACGACGGGTGGCCTTGAACGCTGCCTCGTTCGCTTCCGCACCCGAATTGGTGAAGAACACGCGACCCTCGTGACCGAGCAGTGCGAGGAGCTTTTCGGCCAGTGCGATCTGCGGCTCGGACGCGAAGAAGTTGGAGATGTGGCCCAAGGTCGTGAGCTGTGTTGTCACGGCATCGACAATCGCGGGATGGGCGTGGCCAAGCGCGTTGACGGCGATACCGCCGAGCAAGTCGAGGTACTCCTTGCCGTCTGCGTCCCAGACCCGCGAGCCCTCGCCACGAACCAACACGGTCTGCGGCGGTCCGAACGTATTCATGACCGCACCCTCGTAGCGCTGGGTCAACTCAGAGACAGTCATTTCTTGTCCTTCGTGACGCTCGTCGAGTAGAGCGCCGTCCGGATGCGCGTCGGCGCACCGGGGACGACCTGCGTACCGACACCCTCATCGGTGAAGATCTCTAGGAGTACGGCATGAGGCTCGCGACCGTCGATCACGGTGGCGCGATTGACGCCCTCTTCGACAGCCTTGAGGCAGGCCGTCATCTTGGGGATCATGCCGGTCGACAGGGTCGGGATGATCTCGGCAAGCGACTCGGGACTGATCTCGCCGATGACGTCGGTGCTGTTGGGCCAATCGGCGTACAAGCCCTCGACGTCAGTGAGCACCAACAGCTTCTCGGCGCCGAGTGCGACAGCCAGAGCGGCTGCTGCGGTGTCGGCGTTGACGTTGTAGACCTGACCGTCGACATCGGGAGCAACGGTCGAAACGACGGGAATGCGGCCGGCATCGATCAGGTCGAGAACGGCTTCTGGGCGGACACCAACGACTTCGCCGACCAGACCGATGTCGGTCGCGACTCCATCGATGACAGGCAACGTCTTCTTGGCAGTGAACAAGCCACCGTCTTCACCGGACAGACCCACGGCAAGATCGCCGTGCTGGTTGAGCAGCCCAACGAGTTCCCGACCAACTTGACCGGTGAGCACCATGCGTACGACTTCCATCGTCTCGGGAGTCGTGACGCGCAGGCCGCCCCGGAACTCCGACTCGATGCCCAGCTTGTCGAGCATTGCGCTGATCTGGGGTCCACCACCGTGCACGACGACAGGCTTGAAGCCCGCAAGGCGCAGGAACACGATGTCCTCGGCGAACGCCATCTTGAGCGACTCGTCGGTCATGGCGTTGCCGCCGTACTTAATGACGATGACTTTGCCGTGGTACTTCTTCAGCCACGGCAGGGCCTGGGCCAGTGTGGCGGCCTTGGCGGTCGCCTTCTTCCAGTCCTCTGGATGCCACTGCTCTAGTGTCTCGATATCAGTCATGAGCTGTACGCCGAGTTCTCGTGGACATAGGCCTGGGTGAGGTCGTTGGTCCAGATGGTGCCCGTTGCCGAGCCTGACTTGAGGTCAATCGTGACGCTGACCGCCCGCTGCGAGAGGTCGATCGAGTCGGGTGACTCCCCCGGCCCGCTGTTGCGACACACCCAGACGTTGTTGAGTGCAACGTCGAGGTTCGCCGGATCGAAGGCGGCTTGCGTCGTACCCACCGAGGCGAGGATGCGTCCCCAGTTGGGGTCCTTGCCGAAGATCGCGCACTTGAACAGGTTGCTGCGGGCGACGGACCGACCGACCTCGAGAGCGTCGTCAACCGATGCTGCGTTGACGACCTCGATCGCGATCTCGTGGTCAGCACCCTCGGCGTCGGCCAGGAGCTGCATCGCAAGGTCGCGGCACACAGCCGTGACGGCTTCCGTGAAGGCCGCGGCATCCGGCTTGATGCCGGACGCTCCGCTCGCCATCAGGAGCACGGTGTCGTTGGTCGACTGGCAGCCGTCTGAGTCGAGACGGTCGAAGGTCTGAGCCGTGGCGCTGCGCAGTGCCGCATTGGCCGTATCGGCGTCGACATCGGCGTCCGTCGTGACAACCACGAGCATCGTCGCGAGCGCGGGCGCCAGCATTCCCGCGCCCTTCGCCATTCCGCCGACCGTCCAACCATCGCCGTGGGACACCGACTCCTTCGCCACGGTGTCGGTCGTCATGATCGCCGTAGCGGCGGCGGCACCACCGTCGGTCGACCGGGCGGCCAGGGCTGCGTGCACGCCAGAGAGCAGCGCATCACGGTCGTTGAGTAGCCCGATCAGACCGGTCGAGCACACCTGTACGTCGATTGCGCCGATGCCGAGCGCAGTCGCCACGGTCTCGGCGGTGTGATGCGTCGTCGCGAACCCTTCGGGACCGGTGTAGCAGTTGGCGCCGCCTGAGTTGATGACGACGGCAACGGCTGAGCCGGACTTGATGGCTTCTTCGCTCCAAAGGACCGGGTTGGCCTTGCAACGGTTGCTGGTGAACACCGCGGCAGCTGCGTGCGACGGTCCGTCGTTGACGACCAGCGCGACATCGGGTCCGCCATTCGACTTGAGGCCGGCGGCAACGCCCGAAGCGCTGAACCCCTTGGCTGCTGTCACGCTCATGGCGCAACCCCGATCGTTGAGAGGCCAGTGGTCTCGTCGAGACCGAGGGCGAGGTTCATGGACTGGATGGCGCCGCCAGCGGTTCCCTTGACCAGGTTGTCGATCGCGGAGACGGCGACGAGACGGTTGGCCCGCGCGTCGATGGCGACCTGAATCAGAGCCGTGTTGGCGCCCAGGGTTGCCGCAGTCGTCGGCCACTGTCCCTCAGGAAGCAGATGGATGAACGGCTCGTTGCCGTACTCCGTGTCGTATGCCGCCCTGACCGCAGCGATGTCGACGCCCGGCGCGAGCCGAGCGGTCGTGGTAGCGAGAATCCCGCGTGCCATCGGTACGAGCGTCGGCGTGAACGAGATCGTGACTTCGTCTGCGCCGGCGAGCCGAAGGTTCTGCATGATCTCCGGAACGTGCCGATGAACTCCACCGACGCCGTACGGGGTCGCTGAACCGAGACCTTCGGACGCAAGCAGGTGTGTCTTGGGTGCCTTGCCGGCGCCCGAGAATCCGTTGGCAAGAACTGCGACGAGGTCGGTCGACTCCACCAGCCCCGCCGAGATCGCGGGCTGGATACCGAGGGTGATCGCGGTGACGTTGCACCCAGGAACGGCGATGCGGTTGACGCCCTTGAGGTTGTCCCGCTGATGACCGCCGCCCACGATCAGCTCTGGCAGTCCGTACGGCCAGGTTCCGGCATGCTCGCCGCCGTAGAACTCAGTCCATTCCTCAGCAGACTGAAGACGGAAATCAGCACCACAGTCGATGACGAGTACGTCCTCGCCCAGCTGAGCCGCCACGGCACCGGACTGGCCGTGAGGCAGTCCGAGGAACACCACATCATGCCCAGCCAAGGTCTCAGCAGTCGTCGGCTCGAGAATGCGGTCGGCCAATGGCACGAGGTGAGGGTGATGCTGCCCAAGGGGCGTACCCGCACTCGAAGCCGCAGTCAGGGCACCGATCTCGACGTCGGGATGCGCCAGCAGCAGGCGCAGCACCTCGCCTCCGGCGTACCCGCTTGCGCCGGCAACGGCTGCGGTGATCGTGGTCATCTCTCCACCTTTGCAGAAATGTTCTTCAGGAACGTGCAGTGATCAGTCGGTGCCGAACTCCATGGCTGCAGCGTCAAGCGCCTGCTCATCCACTTCATCCACACCGTCGTGGTCGACAGCCGGGTTGGCTTCGATCCGGGTGGCGCCGCCCGCGGGCAGCTCGCCGAACAGCGTGCCGTTCTCGACCAAGACCTGGCCCTGATCGAGCGGCTGCTGGGCGTAGAGCTCCAACATCGCGCGCGAGTCGGCGATGTCGAGGTTGCGCATCGTCAGCTGACCAATGCGGTCGGTCGGGCCGAACACGGCGTTCTCCGTACGCTCCATCGAAAGCTTTTCGGGGTGGTACGAGAAGTTGGGACCCTGCGTATCGAGGATCGAGTAGTCCTCGCCCCGACGCAGCCGGATCGTCACGTCGCCGCTGACGACCGAAGCGATCCACCGCTGAACGGACTCGCGCAGCATCATGGCCTGCGGGTCGAGCCAGCGTCCCTCGTACATCAGTCGACCGAGACGGCGACCGTGCTGGTGGAAGTTGGCGATGGTGTCCTCGTTGTGGATCGCGTTGACGAGCCGCTCGTACGCAATGTGCAACAGCGCCATGCCGGGAGCTTCGTAGATGCCCCTGCTCTTGGCTTCGATGATCCGGTTCTCGATCTGGTCAGACATACCGAGTCCGTGACGGCCACCGATCGTGTTCGCCTCGTGCACGAGAGCGACCGGGTCTCCCCCGAACGTCGCACCGTTGATGGCGACCGGACGGCCGGCCTCAAACGTGATCGTGACGTCTTCGGTTTCGATCTCGACCGACGGGTCCCAGAACTTGACGCCCATGATCGGCTCGACCGACTCGAGTGATGTGTTCAGGTGCTCCAGCGTCTTCGCCTCGTGGGTTGCGCCCCAGATGTTGGCGTCGGTCGAGTAGGCCTTCTCCTGGCTGTCCCGGTACGGGAGGTTGCGCTCGGTGAGCCACTGGCTCATCTCGTGCCGGCCACCCAGCTCGGCAACGAACTCGGCGTCGAGCCACGGCTTGTAGATCATCAGCTCTGGGTTAGCGAGCAGGCCGTACCGATAGAACCGCTCAATGTCATTGCCCTTGAAGGTCGAGCCATCGCCCCAGATGTTGACGTTGTCCTCGTGCATCGCCCGTACGAGGAGCGTGCCAGTGACGGCGCGGCCAAGCGGAGTCGTGTTGAAGTACGTCCGGCCAGCAGAGCGAATGTGGAACGCGCCGCAGGCAAGCGCGGCCAAGCCCTCGTCGACGAGCGGCCGCTTGCAGTCGATCGACCTCGCGAGCTCGGCGCCGTACTCCATGGCGCGGCCGGGGATACCCGAGATGTCCGGCTCGTCGTACTGGCCGATATCGGCTGTGTAGGTGCACGGAACAGCGCCCTTGTCGCGCATCCACGCAACAGCAACGGACGTGTCGAGGCCGCCTGAAAAGGCGATGCCGACGCGTTCGCCGACGGGAAGATGAGTGAGAACCTTGGACATGGCTCACATTCTTGCACACTCTTGCAATTTCTTGCATCTTGGGTCTGGCGTAAATACTTCCCGCGGGCACGCCGCGCGCCCCTAGGATGCAACTCATGAAGCGGACTGCGCTGCGCATCCTGGCGTTGCTCGTGACCGCGGGGGTCTTCGTCATCCCCGTGCTTGTCGGCATGGTCCCGAGTACGACGGCCCCCTCGATCGACCCTGTCTCGATCACCCACTACACGGCCGACTACGTTGTGGGCTCGGATGGATCGCTCGCCGCCAAGGAAGTCATCAAGGCCGAGTTCCCGTTCGGACGCCACGGAATCTTCCGGTTCTGGGACCTCCGTGATCCCACCGACTCCACGGTCCGGCTGACGCCCAAGAACATCAAGGTGTCGCTCGATGGCCAGTCAGTGTCCAACGAACTGCAGTGGCAGAACGGTCGCCGCTACCGCGTCGCCAAGATCGGCGACCCCGACAGCTACGTGTCACCCGGCATCCACGAGTACACGATCACGTACACGATCAAGGGTGCGCTTTCGCCAACATCTGCCAACCCTGGGTCGTTCGCCTCGTCGAGCTGGACCGACAAGCAAAAGGCTCAGTCGGTGTTCAACTGGAACGTCGTCGCGCCCGGCTGGCAAATGGACATCGAGAAGTCGACGATCCACATCACGCTGCCCAAGCCTTCCGGCAAGGTTCAATGCACCTCCAGCTTCGACGGCACTGGCCCGTGCACCATCGAAGGTGCCGGAACAGACCGGGTGACGATCAGCACCGGACCGCTCGCACCGCGTACGCCCGTAACAGTTCGCATCGGACTCCCGACTGCAACGCCGGACCGCGTCACCGTGCCGTGGCCCATCGCGTACGACAGAGTGCTCGGACGCAGCGTCCCCGTGGTCGCAACGCTGCTGGGTATTTCGCTCGCAGCGATGGCGATCGCGTACGGACTCGATCGCAAGTCGCGGGAGCCCGAGCCTGGCTACCCCGTCATGTACGAACCGCCGAACGGTCTCGGCCCGGTCCAGACCGCCTACATCATCGACGAGGCGATTCCGTCGCGCGCTTTGGTCTCAACGCTGCTCTACCAAGCCGAGCAAGGCCTGACCAAGCTCGATGAGAACGGCAGCAAGTCGTGGACCATCACCGGCATCGGTGACGAGAAGGCATGGGCCGCGACGGACGACGTGACGCGATTCGTAGGTGCAGGACTCGGCGTCACCAGTCCCGGCGGAACGTTCAAGTCCTCCCCTTCCTCGGTGTCCTCGGGCCACACGCTTCAGACAGTCAAGGGCGGTATCGACGGCGCAACCGCCACCTGGGCGGCTGGCATCGGAGCCTCCAAGACCTCCACCTCTGAGTGGCTCTCCCGCGTTGCCGTCGTGGTCTCCGCTATCGCCACTGCCGTCATGGTCGTGTTCATTCAGCCGCCCGTCACCCTGTATGTCCTCCCGCTCGCGGCGTTCGTCATCGGCGGGATCGGACTGCTCACTCGAGGCGTCGGCCAGCGCCGCACGACACTCGGGCGCGAACTGTGGTCTCGCGCCGGCGGATTCGAGCGCATGCTGTCCACCGACTCCTCCAAGACGAGGTTCGACTTCAGCGGCAAGCAGGACCTCTACACCGCGTTCATCCCCTTCGCAGTGGCATTTGACTGCGCGGATCGCTGGGCCAAGAAGTACGAGGTCGCAACGGGCTCGGCTGCACCGGTTCCCGTTTGGTACTCGTCCACCGACTCCGGCTCAAGCGGTCTTGGCTTCTTCGGCAACCACGATGCCTACTCCGGATTCGAGTCCTCGTTGTCTTCATCCATCAGCGCTTACGCAGCCACCCAGTCCTCCAGCAGTAGTGGAGGCGGCGGTGGCGGCGGTGGAGGCGGCGGCGGTGGCGGAGGTGGCGGCGGCGGCTCCTGGTAACCCCCAACTTTTCGAATCTCACTGAAGGAGAACCATGTCTACCCTCTGGATCATCGTGGCGATTGTCGCCGCACTCGCTCTGTTCACCGTCTACGCGTTCAACAAGCTTCGCCGTACCGACATTGGCGCTCAGGAAGCCCTCGGCGGGATCGACGTCCAGCTGACCCGTCGTGCCGACCTCATCCCGAACCTCGTCAACACCGTCAAGGGATATGCCCAGCACGAGAAGGGCGTCTTCGAGGCCGTGACGGAAGCCCGCGCGGGCGTCGCCAAGGCAGCCAAGGACGGATCACCCGCCGACAAGGCAGCCGCCGACGCCAAGCTCAGCAAGGCAATCATCGACGTACTCGCGGTCGCCGAGGCCTACCCGGAGCTCCAGGCGTCTGCCAACTTCCAGTCGCTGCAGACCGAGCTTGCCGAGACCGAGAACAAGCTTTCGTTCGCGCGCCAGTTCTACAACGATGCGGTCGCCAAGCTCAACAGCCTGGTCAAGACGATCCCGTGGCTGTTCTTCACTGGCATCGCCGGTGTCTCGGCTCGCGAGTTCTATGACGCGCCCGAGGGACAAGCCGCTCCCCCGACGGTCACGTTCTAGGGCATGTCTGGCAGATCCACGCGGCGATTCGGGCGGCGTCCGCGCCCGTCTGACAAGGCCGAGGGCCGAAGCCATACGAGGGTTGTCTAGCGAGGACCGAGAACGTAGTCAGACGGGATGCGGCGCCGTCCGAGCGTAGTGGGGATCTGCCAGACACGCCCTAGGTACGCAGAGTTGCGCCCGCGGCTGCTGCAGCTTGAATTGCAGCGTCGCGGGCCGACTTGATTTCATCGTCCGCCAAGGTCCGGTCCGGGGCACGCAATCGCAGCGCGAACGCCAGCGACTTCTTGCCCTCGGGCAGCTGATCGCCCTCGTAAACATCGAACAGGCGCACTGATTCGATCAGTTCGCTCGCGCCCTCAAGCGCATGCTGAATCGTGGACGCAGGTACGTCGATGTCGACGGTAAGTGCGAGGTCTTCCTTGGCCACGGGGAACGTCGAGAAGTCGGGTCGCGGTCCCACTCGCGGTGCGACGGCGATGAGCGCATCAAGATCGATCTCGGCGCCGACCACGCGGGGAGGAAGTCCGTACGCCTTGAGGACTCGCGGATGAATCTCTCCGGCATGTCCAATGACGGTGCCGTCGAGAGTGAACGCGGCGCATCGTCCCGGGTGCCAGGGCATCTGCTGTGCCTGCTCGACCGCAAGATCCACGTGCAAAGCGTCAGCGACGTGCTGGACGATCGCAACAGCATCGCTCCAGGTCGCCGCACGTCCGGCACCTGTCCATCCGCCACGCTCGCGCGCACCTGACATCAGGAGCGCGACGTGCTGCGGCTGAGCAGGAAGCGCGTCGTACAGGGCATTGAGCTGCTTGTCGGACGGTCGTGCGTCGACGCCGTAGATGGGCGCCTTGCCGTCGCCGCGGGGGATGAACACGCGTCCGGTCTCGACGATGCTGACGTCGGTGTGTCCGCGTCCGATGTTGAGCACCAGAGCCTTGAACAGACCCGACAGAAGCGTTGTCGTCATACCCGGCTCTTCGGCCGACAGCGGGTTGGCGAGAAGCACCTGTGTACGCCGCGGGTCATCCGCCGCGAACCCGAGCTTGTCCCAGTCACCCGATCCCGCGAACGGGAATGTCTTGACCTCGATCAGGCCTTCGCCTGCCAACACCATGCCGACGCGTCGCCGGATGACCTGTGCGGTGGTGAGTCCGCGACCGGCGGGAGCTTCTGGCAGCACCGACGGCACCTTATCGTAACCCACGACACGGAGCACCTCTTCGACCAGGTCATAAGGGTCTTTGATGTCGAAGCGCCAGCTCGGCGGAGTGGCCGTGACGGTGTCGTGGTCGAGAGCAACCTCGATGGCATTGCCCTCAAGCGCGGACACGACGGTCGCAGCGTCGATCTCGACACCCGACACGCGGCCGGGGAGTTCGACGCTCATGGTGACCGAGGCGAGCTTGGGAGCCTTGCCGACGACCGTGAGGCCGTCGTCGATCGTTCCGCCGCCGTGCTCGACCAGAAGTTCCGCGACACGCTGGGTCGCGCGCGCCGGCAGCTCAGGATCGACGCCGCGCTCGTAACGCTTGGAGGCTTCGGACGGCAGCTTGTGTCGGCGAACCGTACGAGCGGTGGTCACCTGGTTCCAGTGCGCAGCTTCGACAAGAACTTCGGTGGAGGTCTCCGAGAGCTCGGTGTCCTCTCCACCCATCACACCGGCAAGGCCAATGGCGCCACGGTCGTCGCAGACCACTGTGTCCTCGACCGACAGCGTGCGTGCAACACCATCAAGGGTGGTGAGCTTCTCACCCTTTTTGGCGGTGCGTACGACGATGTCGCCCTTGAGCTTGGCGAGGTCATAGCCGTGGATCGGGTGACCGAACTCGATCATCACGTAGTTGGTGATGTCGACCGCAAGAGAGATCGAGCGCATACCGGCCTGCTCGATTCGCTGAGCCATCCAACGCGGAGTGGGGCGCGTCGGGTCGAAGCCCTTGACGATGCGCGCGGTAAAGACCGGGCAGCGCTCCGCGTCCTCGACCTTGATCGGGTAGCCCGTGCCCTTTGACGGCACTTCAATGTCGGCGGGATCGGTGAAGTCGAGACCGTAGGCGAGCGCCGTGTCGCGAGCGACTCCACGCATCGACAGCGCGTAGGCGCGGTCAGGGTTGACCTCGAGGTCGAGCACCTCTGCGCCGAGACCGAGCAGCTCGATCGCGTCGTCGCCGACCTCGGCGGTGCCGGGCTCCACGACGATGATGCCGCTGGCGTCACCCGCGAGACCAAGCTCCGCGCTCGAGCAGATCATGCCGTCGGACACGTGCCCGTACGTCTTGCGTGCAGCGATCGCGAATCCGCCGGGCAGCACAGCGCCGGGCAGGGACACGATGACGAGGTCACCCTCGACGAAGTTGTGGGCACCGCAAACGATCCCGCGGCCGCCGTCGGCGTCGTTGTGATCTGGACCGACGTCGACCCGGCACCAGTTGATCGTCTTGCCGTTTTTCTGCTCTTCCTTTTCGAGCGTAAGAACGCGGCCAACAACGAGCGGTCCAACGACTGAGTCGCCGATGATTTCTTCGAGCTTGAGATCGAACGCCGTGAGACGGGCGGCCAGCTGCTCCGTCGTGACATCGGCGGGTACGGCTACGAGTTCACGCAGCCAGGAAACTGGGACTCTCACGGCCGCAACCCCGTTTCAGAAAGGCGGAGACAATACGGGGCCACGGCCGTGACGCATTGATGGTTCACTCGCTGGCGCTCGCTCACAGCTCCACTCCAAAGGGCTCGGTGAAGCGGATGTCACCGTCGAACACATCGCGCAGGTCGGCGATGTCGTAGCGGGAGGTGATCGTACGGTCGAGTCCGATACCGAAGGCGAAGCCCGAGTAGCGCTCAGGATCGACACCGCAAGCGATCAGGACGCGTGGATTCACGACTCCACATCCGCCCCACTCGACCCAGCCCTCGCCCTTGCACGTACGGCAGGCAGCGACGGCGTCCGGCTCGTTGTGGCAGACGTAGCAGAGCAGATCCATCTCGGCGCTTGGCTCGGTGAACGGGAAGTAGGAGGGACGGAACCGCGTGGTCATACCGTCGCCGTAGATCGCCTGGGCGAGGTGATCGAGCGTTCCCTTGAGGTGCGCCATCGACAGACCCTCGTCGATCGCCAAACCCTCGAGCTGATGGAAGACCGGCGAGTGGGTGGCATCGAGCTCATCGGTGCGAAAAACGCGACCGGGGCAGACGATGTAGATCGGGGGTTCGCGGGTCAGCATCGTGCGCGCCTGAACGGGCGACGTATGCGTACGGAGCACCATCGCCGCAGACTCCGGGCTCACCCAGAAGGTGTCCTGCATCGTGCGGGCTGGGTGGTCGGGTCCGAGGTTGAGAGCGTCGAAGTTGAGCCATTCGGCTTCGACCTCTGGGCCTTCGCCGACTTCCCAACCCATTGCTACGAAGATGTCGGCGACGTGTTCCTGGATCGTGGTGATCGGGTGCCTGGCGCCGACCGGGCGAGCATCGGCGGGCAGCGTCACATCGACGGCCTCGGTGACCAGGGCGATTTCCTCAGCCGCGGTCTCAAGCTCGGTCGTCTTGGCAGCGAGCGCCTGGTTGATCGCACCGCGCGCTTCGCCGACACGCTGTCCAGCTTCTTTGCGTGCCTGGGGCTGCAGCGCGCCGATCTCACGATTGGCGAGGGCCAACGGGGAGCGGTCGCCCGCGTGGTCGATGCGTACCTGCTTGATTGCATCGATCGAGTCGGCTCCCGCGATCGCTGCCAACGCCTCGTCGCGCATGCGCGTGACCTCGTCGGCCCGCAACGGGGTGACTTCGACGGGGTCGTACTCGGAGTTGGGCGCGGACATGCCGACCTTTCGCGTGGGTGGTGCGGTCGACTTTATCGGTCGGCGGGTGGGCCGTGGTCAGTCGGTCAGCGCGTCGGGCTCGTTGATTGGGAACCACGCGCTGATGTCAGCGCCGCCACCGTCGGCGTCGGTGATCTCGACCTGTCCCCCGTGCTCCAGAACGATGCCGCGAACGATGTACATACCGAGGCCACTGCCGGCGCCGGGACCCGAACGCCAGAAGCGGCTGAACACCCGCTGGCGCATCTCCTCGGGGATGCCGGGGCCCTGGTCGATGATGTGGAGGATCACGCCATCCTCGCCGGACACCTGCGCGTTCAAGACTGAAACCTGCTTGAGGCCGAATCCGTGGCGCAGCGCGTTCTCGACCAGGTTTGTCACGACCTGGGACATGCGATCGCTGTCGCCCCAGATCAGGTCGAGGTTCTCGCCGATGCTGACCTCGAACGGCGGTGTCGATCCACCGGAGACGTTGCGCAGCACATGACGTACGACCTCGTCGAGCTTGACCGGACCACGCTTGAGCGTCAGTCGGCCGGCATCGATACGTGCGGCGTCGAGCAGCTCTGTGATGAGTCTGCTCAATCGGTCGGCGTCAGCATCGACGGTCTCGAGCATGAATTGGCGCTGTTCTTCGGAGAACTTGTCCCATTTGGTCAGGAGCGTCGACGTGAAGCCTTTGATGCCAGTCAGCGGCGAGCGGAGCTCATGCGCCACGGTGGCCACGAGATCAGATCGTTCGCGGTCACGCTGGTTGCGTACGCGGGCGTTGCGGATGCTCACCACGACCTGCTGCACAGGTCCTGCCGGTCGATCACGCTTCAGCGAAGCGGTGATGAGGTACTCGCTGCCCTTGGGCGACCACCAGGCCTGCTCGGAGATCCGAGTACGCGTGGCGATGCCGTCGTACGGCTCGGTGCTGTCGTACCAGGAGTTGCCGTTGAGGTCATCGAACGGGACGGCCTCACGCAAATGCATGCCGATCATCTCGTCACCCTCGGCACGGGCCATGACTTTCACCCGGTGGTTGACGTACTCGACGGCGCCATCGGGGCCGGCAATGATGATGCCGTCCGGGAAGTCGTCGAGGTCCATGGTTGGTGAATCTAGTACCAATGAACTAGTTGGTACGACATCGGCGGCCCGATCGCGGGCGTGTCAGGTGCGGGCTTGGGCCGTGGCATAGAGGCACACGGCGGCAGCGGTGGCGAGGTTGAGGCTCTCGGCCTTGCCGTAAATCGGTACGGCAACGACCTTGTCGGCGGCACTTTGAAGCTCTGCAGGCAGTCCCCAAGCCTCGTTGCCCATCAGCCACGCTGTCGGCGCGGACAGGTCGAGCTCGGGGTCAAACAGGCCGACCCCTCCCCCGCCGTCAGCCGCCAGAACCTGTAGCCCTGCGCCCTGGAGACGCGCGATGACCGCGCCGAGGTCCTTGTCGATCACGATCGGCAGGTGGAACAAGCTGCCTACGGTCGCGCGAACGGACTTGGGGTTGTAGGGGTCGACACTGTCACCCCCGAAGATCACGCCATCTGCGCCTGCAGCGTCGGCAGCACGAATCACGGCACCGGCATTGCCCGGGTCGCGGATGTCGGCGCATACGACGACAAAGGTCGGCTTGGTCGCCAACAGTTCGTCGAGGGTCCGATCTATCGCGATGCAGCGGGCCACCACACCCTGCGGCTGGACCGTGTCGGCGATCGCCTCGACGACGTCGTCGGTGACGACGTTCCAGGCGATCCCTGCAGCTTCGGCAGCGGCCTGAAGTTCTGCGTGCTGATCAGTGGCCGTAACGGTCGCGAACACCTCGAGGGTCGCGCCCTCGATGTCGAGCGCCTCGCGTACGGCTTGCGGTCCCTCGGCGAGAAACTCGCCCGAGGACTCGCGGAACGCACGAGTGGCGAGCCGCCTGGCGTACTTCACACGTCCTGAACGGACGGTGAGCTCACCAGGCAGGCTCGCCACTTCGTACGGGGGTACCGCGGTCAGGCCGCGGCGCCATCCTTCGGTGCGTTGACGTCGGCCGGAATGTTCTCCTTGGCCAGCTGCACCAGCGCCGAGAAGGCTGCCGGATCGTTGACCGCGAGGTCAGCGAGGATCTTGCGGTCAACCTCGACACCAGCGGCCTTGATGCCCTGGATGAAGCGGTTGTAGGTCAGACCCTCGGCGCGGACAGCAGCGTTGATGCGCTGGATCCACAGACGACGGAAGTCACCCTTGCGAGCCTTGCGGTCACGGTAGTTGTAGACGTGGGAGTGTGTGACCTGCTCCTTGGCCTTGCGGTAGAGCCGCGAACGCTGACCGCGGTAACCCTTAGCGCGCTCCAGTGTCTGGCGGCGCTTCTTCTGTGCATTGACAGAGCGCTTGACGCGTGCCATCTCAGTTCTCCTTCAGATTTTCGGAATGTCGGGGGGCGCGGTCAGAGACCGAGCATCTTCTTCACGCGCGGAACATCAGCCTTGCTGACGTCAGTCGTGCCTTCGAGACGACGCTTGCGCGAGGACGACTTGACCTCGAGCAGGTGACGACGGTTGGTCTGCTCGCGACGGAGCTTTCCGCTGCCCGTCACCTTGACGCGCTTCTTCATCCCCGAGTGGGGCTTGAACTTCGGCATTTATGCCTCCATGTCTGGGTCGAGGTTCTCGGAACGACGACGTGGCTTCTTGGGTGTTGCAACCTTCTTGGCGGCTTCGCGGTGTGCCTTGTCGGCGGCCTCGTCGGCCTCCTTCTCAGCTGCCTTCTCGCCCATGGACTTGACCTTCTCGGCCTTGACCTCTGCCTGGGCTTCGGACTTCTTCTTGTGCGGACCGAGGACCATCGTCATGTTGCGACCGTCCTGGCGAGCGTTGGACTCGATGAAACCGAGCTCCTCCACATCGCCGGCGAGCCGCTGCAGGAGCCGGTAACCCAGCTCGGGGCGGTGCTGCTCGCGACCGCGGAACATGATGGTGATCTTGACCTTGTCGCCAGCCTTGAGGAATCGAACGACGTGACCCTTTTTGGTGTCGTAGTCGTGCTGATCAATCTTCGGACGCAGCTTCATCTCTTTGATGATGGTGTGCGTCTGATTGCGGCGGGACTCGCGCTCCTTTTGGGCCGTCTCGTACTTGAACTTGCCGTAGTCCATGAGTCGGCAAACGGGAGGACGAGCTGTCGGAGCAACCTCAACGAGATCGAGATCGGCTTCAGCAGCCAGTCGCAGGGCATCTTCAATACGTACGATGCCTACCTGTTCACCGCCAGGACCGACGAGGCGAACTTCTGGAACGCGGATTCGGTCGTTGACGCGCAGCTCTGTGGTGATGGATCCTCCTGAGATCATGTGAGAGGCCATCAAAAAAAATGGCCCCCGTAAGAAACGAAGGCCACCGGTGGCACGCTCCTCCAGACAAGTTCTGTCCAGAATCGGAGCACGCCGTCGGCCAGTCATGTGGACCCAAATCGTGAGATCTGAGTGCTTCTGTCTGGCGTAACCCCAAGGTCTTGTGACCAAGCAGGTGGGAGGTGGACCTCCACTTCGTCCTCAAGGATATCAGCGGAGGCGTTTTGACACCTAATTCAGTCGGCTGCCCTCCGCCACGACAGTGTCGGCGAGGCGAAAACGCACGCCGCAATCAGCAGAGTGCCGAGCACAATGAGCGCGAACACACCAGGCGACTGATCCTCGACCGACTGGACGAGATCCCCGCCCCCGATGCCCGCGCCGAGAAACGTCACGGGGAACGTCATCAGTACGGCGATAGCGAGCCCGATGCGCCGATGGCTGGTCAGCAACCCGCCCCACGCTCCTCCGAGCGCCGCCAGCACAAAGAAGCTGATGATGCCTGCCGTGGCGCCGATCGTGAACTCCGGCTCATCACCCTCGACGAGCGTGATGAGGCGCATGATCAACCGGGCCGTGGCTCCGAGCGCAACGCCGATCAGAACGGCACACGCCGTTGCCACCAGGAATCGCTTCATGGCTCAGAATTGCACCGATCAACAGTTTGCACGTACGAAACATGGTTGAAGTCGAGCGGTAAGACCCAGCAGTCACTCTGGAAACATGATGTGGCGAGTGCGGACGACTTTCGTGGATCGACCAGGAATCCTGGCCGAGACCGCCCTGGCCTGCGGTGCGGCCGGCGTCAACATCCTCGGCATGCAGGTGTTCGCCATGGGCAAGCGGGTGACCGACGTGTTCGTCGTCAGCGCTCCCGAAGGATGGACTGACCTCGACATCGCCCATCTCTTCGAAAGCGCCGGTGGTTCGCAGGTGTCTGTCACCCGCGTCGATCAGGGGGCGACCGTCGACTCGGCCACCCGCTACCTGCAGGGCGTACGCGAAGTTCTTGAGGACGGCCGAGACGTGGCCGACGTACTCGCCGAACTGCTCGAAACTGAGCCACCGGACGTGGCCGACTACGCAGGCCACGATGTCCTGGAACTCGCCCGACGCAATGGTTCGGCACTGAGCATCAGTAGGGCCGGGCCGTTCACCCCCGTCGAGAAGGCACGTGCGCAGGCATTCCTGGCCCTCACGCGCGGAGCGATCGGCACCACCGCGCGTGTCACCACCTTGCCGAGCTCGCAGGTGCCTGTCGTACGGCAGGCGTCCCTCGCCGACGTAGAAGCGGTCGTCGCTCTGCACGATCGGTGCAGCGACAAGGCACTGTTCGACCGCTACCAAGTTCCGCTTCAGCTCCCCATGACGGCACGCATGACTCGTCGCCTCGTTGCACCTGACAACGGCGTGGCCCTGGTGGTTCAGCAAGGGGATGACGTCGTGGGTCACGGTCTGCTCGAGGAACTCGATGGCGTTTGGACTTTCAGACTGCTGATTCAGGACACCCACCTCGGCGGAAATCTCGAGACCCTGCTCGTGAGGCGAGCCGCTAGCCACGCCAAAGGCGATGGCGCGGATCGGCTGACGTTGATCACTGCCGAGTCGAACGACAAATTGCTCCGCGCTGTTGGCAATGCCGGATTCATGGCACGCATTGAACGCCGCGATGGCAGCGTGCACATCTCAGTGCCGCTGAGCTCCATGCCACTCGGCGCGGTTCATACGACCGGCTGAGTCAGTCGACGAGCCAGACGGTGCCGGCCGCCGATCGGACGAGCACGTGGCCTGCTGACAGGTGCTCTACGTCCACCGTCTCGACGACCGTGAACGACGGGCTCCCGAGATCAAGCAAAAGAGCGCTGGCTGCTTCGGCGAGCGTTGCCCGGGCTGCGTCTCGTCCGGTGACGGGTACGGGCCGAGCCTGCGGATCCCATGCGGCCATCGCCTGCACACTGCTGAACGCAAGCAACGCCGTACGACCGTCGGCACCGGTCATCAGTACGGCCGCCATGTCGGCGTTCTTGTCACCTTCGGTCGGCACCTCGCCAAGTAGCGGAATGATCGGCACGAAAACTCGCGCATCGGCGATCGCTTCGAGTACTGCGAGGTCGTCGCCGAGAGCCGGGACCAGGAGCGGATCCGTCAGCCCGTCGTCATCGGGGAACGCGGGCGCAGCAAGGTCGCGCTGGTGGTCGCTCATGTGACCCGCCCGCGAAGGTAGGTCATCGCCTCTCGGGCGTACGGGCCGTCGGAACGCTGGATTGCGAACAGGATGACGCGCTCATCGTCGCCGTAGACCATGGTCGGCCAGGGTGCGCCTTCGTTCATCGCAAAACCCTTGATGTCTGACCACGGCACGAAGCGACGGCTGTAGCCGTTGACGACTTCCACACCCTCGTCGCTGACTCGCACCACGCTGCGCCCGACCGCGTGCAGCAAGGCAAGCACGGTGATCAGGATCGCGGCGAGCGTCGCCAGCTCGAATGGCGTGAACGTCACGTACGACGGCAGCGCCACACCGATGATCGTGCTGAGCACGATCAGAAGAACCGAGACGCCGTACGCAACGATGCGCGAGCCGCCAGGTCGGAACGTTCTCAGATCCGGCACGCCAGGATGTCCGTGACGAGAATTCCGCGAGCGCCGAGCTCGTACAGCCCATCCATCACGCGCTGGGCGGCGTCGCGCGGCACCATCGAGCGCACGGCGACCCACCCTTCGCGATGAAGGGGTGACACCGTCGGCGACTCGATACCGGGAGTCAGTTCAACTGCGCGCTCAACCTGCTCGACACGGATGTCGTAGTCCATCATCACGTAGGTACGCGCGACAATGACGCCGTCGAGACGGCGCTTGAAGACGTCGAAACCGTCCGGGTTGGGCGTGTCCTGGCGAGTGATGAGCACGGCCTCGGAGGACAGGATCGGCTCGCCGAACACTTCGAGGTCGGCCTGGCGCAGCGTGCTGCCAGTCTCGACAACATCGGCGATCGCGTCGGCAACACCGAGGCGTACGGAGGACTCCACAGCACCGTCAAGGCGTACGACTTCAGCCTCGATGCCCTTGTCGGCGAGGTAGGAGCCGACGATGCCTGGGTAGGACGTGGCGATGCGTGCGCCGGCGAGATCCTTGATCGCGCTCATCTTGCCGATGGGCGCGGCGAATCGGAACGTCGAAGCACCGAAGCCGAGCGCGACATCTTCAGTTGCATGTGCGCCAGAATCGAGCAGCAGGTCACGGCCAGTGATTCCGACGTCGAGCGTGCCCTCCCCCACGTAGATCGCGATGTCGCGAGGACGCAGGTAGAAGAACTCGACGTCGTTGTCGGGGTCGAGGGTGACGAGGTCTTTGGCGTTGCGGCGCTGTCGGTAGCCCGCTTCGGCCAGCATCTGGCTGGCGGAATCGGCGAGGGCGCCCTTGTTGGGTACGGCGATCTTGAGCATCAGTTTCTCTTCTCAGGGGTGCTGTGACGGAAGGCGAAGGCACGGATGACCGCGTTGCGGCCAGCCGTCACAGATGCGCGTAGACGTCGTCGAGAGTGATTCCGGTGGCGATCATCATGACCTGGGCGTGATAGAGCAGCTGGCTGAGTTCTTCAGCGGCGCGCTCGGCGCCTTCGTGCTCGGCGGCCATCCACGCCTCGGCTGCCTCTTCGACGAGTTTCTTGCCGATCGCGTGCACGCCGGCATCGAGCTCGGCGACAGTGCGCGAGCCCTCAGGGCGGCTGGCTGCCTTGTCGGACAGCTCAGCGAATAGATCGTCGAAGGTCTTCATCGCCCCGAAGTCTATCCGCGTGGTGACGACAGGGTGCGCAGGACGTTCCAGGTGGACAGCGCGGCCTCGGTCGCCTCGCGTCCCTTGTCCTCGCGACTGTCGGGCAGACCGGCGCGATCCAGGGCCTGCGCCTCGTCGTCGGTGGTCAGCAATCCGAAGCCGATCGGGACACCCGTGTCGAGTGCAACGCGGTTGAGTCCGTCGGTTGCCGCCGCGCATACGTAGTCGAAGTGCGGGGTGCCGCCACGGATGATGACGCCGAGCGCGATGACCGCGTCGTAGCCCTCACGAGCGTAGGCCTGGCACAGGATTGGCAACTCGAACGAGCCGGGGGCACGTATGAGAGTCACGTCCGTGACGTTCGAATCTGCGAGAGCGCGCTGGGCACCCGCGATCAGGCCATCCATGATCTCGGTGTGCCAGCTCGATGCGATGACAGCCACTCGTGCGCCGGTCGCGTCGACCGAGAGGTCGGGTGCGCCTGCCCCGCTCATTTGGCGTCTCCGAGTCCGGGCAGATCGTGGCCCATGCGCTCGGCCTTGGTCTGCAGGTACCGGAGGCTGTCCTCGGTCGGAGCGACCACCAGCGGCAGACGCTCGGTGACCTTCACGCCGTAGGCCTCGAGAGCCGTCGTCTTGTCCGGGTTGTTGGTCAGCAGTCGTACGGACGTCACTCCCAGATCGCGCAGGATCTGGGCGCCAGCGGCGTAGTCGCGCTCGTCCTCGCCGAAGCCGAGGTCGAGGTTGGCGTCGACCGTGTCGCGCCCACTGTCCTGCAGCGCGTACGCCTGCAGCTTGTGCAGCAGGCCGATTCCGCGGCCTTCGTGGCCCCGGAGGTAGACGACGATGCCTGCTCCAGCCGCGGTGACCTCGGTCATCGACAGCTCGAGCTGCGGTCCGCAGTCGCAACGACGCGAGCCGAAGACGTCACCCGTGAGGCACTCGGAGTGGATGCGAGTGAGTACGTCCTGAGTGCCGGGGTCGCCGAACACCAGAGCGATGTGCTCAGCACCATCGATCTGATCGCGGAAGCCGTACGCCGTGAACTCACCGAACTCGGTGGGAAGGCGCGTCGTGGCGAGGCGCTTGACCTGGGTCTCGTGCAGGCGTCGGAAGACCTGCAGGTCCTCGATCGAGACGAGAGCCAAACCGTGCTCGTCGGCGAACTCACGCAGTGCCGGAGCACGCATCAGCGTGCCGTCGTCGTGCAGCACTTCGCCGATGACGCCGGCCGGGGTCAGGCCTGCAAGGCGGGTGAAGTCGACCGCAGCCTCGGTGTGACCGCCACGCTCGAGCACTCCCCCGTCCTTCGCGCGAAGCGGAAGGATGTGGCCCGGCTGGTTGAGCTCGAACGGCTCGGTGGCCGAGTCGGCAAGTACGCGGCACGTGCGGGCACGGTCTGCAGCCGAGATGCCGGTCGTGATGCCGTCACGCGCGTCGATCGAAATCGTGTACGCGGTGCGCATCATTTCGCGGTTGTGCGGGGTCATCAGCGGGATCGCGAGGCGGTCAAGGATCTCGCCCGTCGTCGGGGCGCAGATCAGGCCGCTCGAGTAGCGCACCAGGAAGGCCATGAGCTCGGGAGTCGCCTTGCTCGCGGCGAAGATGATGTCGCCCTCGTTCTCGCGGCTCTCGTCGTCGACAACGATGATCGCCTTGCCATCGCGGATGTCCGAGATTGCGCGCTCGATGCTGTCGAGGCGCACCGAATCGTGCTGAGTCATGATGCTGCTCCTTCTGCTCGAGCGCCAAGGAGGCGCTCGACGTACTTGGCGAGGATGTCGACCTCGAGATTGACCCGGTCTCCGGGTGACTTGGTGCCGAGAGTGGTGTCGGCGAGGGTGGTCGGGATGAGCGACACCGAGAACCAAGGCTCTTCGGCGTCGACGACTTCCACGACTGTCAGGGATGTTCCGTCGACGGTGATCGAGCCCTTGTCGACGAGGTACTTGGCCAGGTCGGCCGGCAGCGCGATGCGTACGACCTCCCAGTGCTCGCTGGGCGTGCGATCGAGGATCGTGCCCGTGCCGTCGACGTGTCCCTGGACGATGTGGCCGCCCAAGCGGGCGCCGGACTGCGTCGCACGCTCGAGGTTGACCTCAGCGCCGACCTCCAGGTCACCGAGCGATGTCTTGTCGAGCGATTCCTGCATGACGTCCGCGGCGAACGTGTCCGAGTCCTGGGCCATCACGGTCAGGCAGCAGCCGTTCACGGCGATGGAGTCTCCGTGCTTCGCGTCGGAGGTCACGAGCGGTCCACGAATCGTGAGGCGGACAGAGTCGCCCAAGGGCTCGATCGCAGTAATCGTGCCCTTCTCCTCGATGAGTCCGGTGAACATCAGTCGAAGTCCTCTCGCTGCATTCGACCGGGCGTGCCGATCATGCGAATGTCGGGGCCGACCATCGTGAGATCGTCGATCGTGATGGGCCGCAGGTCTGCGAGCGTCGTCGCTTCGCCTTCGAGTGCGGCTCGGCCTGAGCCGAGCATCGCCGGAGCGATGTAGCCGATGATCCGGTCGATGACGCCGGCATTCCAGAACGCACCTGCAAGGCGGGGTCCGCCCTCCAGCCAGATGTGTCGAATGTTGTTCTCGACGAGCTTCTGCATCACGACTTCGGGATCGCGCGACTGGATGAGCAGGGTCGGAGCAACCCGATCGAAGACGCGGTAGTAGTTGGGGATCTTGGTCTCGCCAACGACGACGCGCAGCGGCTGTCGGTCGAACGGAAGCGGCAGATCCTTCGCATCACGCACGGTGAGGCGTGGATCGTCAGCGAGTACGGCACCCGTACCGGCGACGATGGCGTCGGCCTCGGCGCGGAAGACCTGCACGTCGCGGCGGGCTTCTTCGCTGGTGATCCACTTGCTGGTGCCGTCAGGGGCGGCGCTCAGACCGTCGAGGGTCGCGGCGTACTTCCAGGTCACGAACGGGCGTCCCGCCGTCATCGCGAAGGTCCACTCCTCGTTGAGGTCTGTGGCTTCGGCGGCAAGCGGTCCCGACTCGACGTCGATGCCTGCGGCTTTGAGCGTCTTGGTCCCACCTGAGGCCGTACGGTTCGGGTCGATCTGCGCGAACACGACTCGGGCTACACCAGCGTCGATGAGTGCCTTGGTGCACGGTCCAGTCGTGCCGGTGTGGTTGCACGGTTCAAGAGTCACGACGGCCGTGGCGCCACGAGCGGCTTCTCCAGCCTGCTCGAGCGCGTCCACCTCAGCGTGCGGCGTACCGGCTCCACGATGGGCGCCGATTGCCAGTTCCTTGCCGTCTGGGCTCAGCAGAACACAGCCGACGCGCGGATTGGGCAGTGTACGGGCGGTAGCTCGTGCGGCGTCGAGTGCACGACGCATCGCGCTGATCTCGATGTCGGTGGCCATTCATCCTCCGGATTCGTGTGTTCACGCACTCCGGGGTTGCTTGGTGTCACCCAAGCGGCCACAGCGCATAGCGCTGCGACATCGTGCGCCTCTCATCCGGACTTTCACCGTCGGTGCCGGAATTTCACCGGCTCAACCGTTGCCTCACCGAAGTGTGGCCGCGGGTCGCGGACTATAACCGCCGGTTCGGAATTACACCGACCCCGGAGCACGCGAGCGTTCAATACTGGTTGCTCGTGAAGCAAAGTCTAGCGGCTGGAAGTCAGTCGGTGGTGTGACGTTCGGCATGTGAGCGCAGTGAGGCGATCATGGCGTCGGGATCATCGGCACCGAAGACAGCCGACCCTGCGACAAACATGTCGGCTCCGGCCTCGGCGCAGCGCTCGATCGTCTCGAGCGACACTCCCCCGTCGACTTGTAGCCAGATGTCGCCACCGTGCTTGTTGATCAACTCGCGGGCGCGCGCCACCTTGGGCAAGCAGGAGTCCATGAACGACTGGCCGCCGAAGCCTGGCTCGACAGTCATGATCAGGATCATGTCGATCTCGGGCAGCAATCCCTCGTACGGCTCCAGGGCAGTGTCGGGCTTAATCGCCATCGAAGCTCGTGCACCCTGACGCCGGATGTTGCGCGCGAGCTGCAGCGGATCACGGGCCGCCTCGACGTGGAATGTGATGCTCTGAGCGCCCGCCTCAGCGAACGCCGGCGCCCAACGATCGGGGTCCTCGATCATGAGGTGAGCGTCGATCGGCTGCTTCGCGACCTTCGCGAGCGCCTCGATGACCGGTACACCGAGCGTCAGGTTGGGTACGAAATGGTTGTCCATCACGTCCATGTGGAGCCAGTCGGCGCCCGGGATACGAGCGGCTTCGGCCTCAAGGTTGGCGAAGTCTGCCGACAACATGCTCGGCGCGATCTGGATGCCCATGCTCAGACAGTATCGGTGCGTCTGAGCGTGGCCATGAACATGGCGTCCGTGCCGTCAATGTGTGGCCACAACTGGCGCGATGCCTCGACCTCGATGTCAGGGCGAGCGGCCGTTACGACGTCGACCACACCCGTTGTCTCGGCCACATGAGGCGAGCAGGTTGCATACACAACGACTCCCCCAGGACGCACGAGATCGAGTGCACGATTGAGCAGCGCCATCTGCAGCGGAACCAGCGACTCGAGGTCCTCGGGCACGCGGCGCCATCGTGATTCGGGCCGCCGTCTCAGCGCGCCAAGTCCGGTGCAGGGCGCATCGACCAACACACGATCGAACGATCCCTCGTCCCACGGGCCGTGCCGTCCGTCGAACGTCGTGACCTCAACGTTGTCGAGCAGGTGCACGCCCTGTCGTACGAGCTCAGCACGGTGCTCCAGCACCTCGTTGGCAACGAGCGACGCACCACGCTGGTAGGCGATTGCACCGAGGAGTGCGGCCTTGCCGCCCGGGCCGGCGCACAGGTCGAGCCAGCGGTCGTCGGATCCTTCGATCTGGGCGCCCGCGAGGGTGATCGCAACGACCTGCGAGCCTTCGTCCTGTACTCCCGCACGACCGTCGCGCACCTGCGGGATGTCACTAGGCGCTCCGCCCTCAAGGATGCGGGCGTACGGCGAGAGTGTTCCGGGTGTGCCGGGCAGGTCGTCGGGCTCGCACAGGCCCGGCCGCGCCACCAGGGTCACCCGTGGCGAGGCGTTGTCTGCCGCGAGGAGCTTGTCGATCTGCGTCGCGTGACCGCCCAGCGCTTCAGTAAGGGCCTTCACGATCCACAGTGGGTGCGAGGTCCGGATCGCGCGAGCCTCGTCGCCTTCCAGTCCTTCTGTGACCGTGTCGAGCCAGCCGGCGAGATCCTTCTGCCCGATCTTTCGGAGCAGAGCGTTGGCGAAATGCACCGGCTTGTGACCGATCTCGCGACGTACGACATCGACCGTCGTCGACACCGCAGCGTGCGGCGGCACTCGCATGCTGAGCAGTTGGTGGGTGCCAAGGCGCAAGGCATCGAGCACTGGCGGATCGATGCCCGCGAGACCTTTGCTGGCGACAGAGCCGATGATCGCGTCGTACGTGCCCTGGCGACGCACGGTTCCGTGCACCAGTTCGGTGGCGAACGCCGCGTCGCGACCTTCGATCGAGTGCTCCTTGAGCATGCCCGGGAGCACGAGGTTGACGTATGAGTCCTTCTCCGCCACGGCCCGAAGCACGTGGAACGCGACCATCCGTACCGGGTCGGTCATTCGAATGACGAATCGTCGGGGACCGAGGTGCCTCGTGCCCAGTCGGCGGCGGGCATCAGCTTCTTGCCGATCGGTTGTACATCTCCAAGGATCACGTCGGTCGTGGTCGTTCCGACCCTGATCTCACGCTTGCTGATCCCCAGCTTGCCGGACGTGAGAGTGCGCTCCTCCGCAATGCGCGGCGGCCCAATTTTGAGGCGCTGATCGGCGAACGTTGTCCACGCACCCGGCGCGGGCGTGCAACCGCGGACGTGCCGGTTGATCGCGAATGCCGGACGGTTCCAGTCGATGCGCCCGTCTTCAGTCGTGAGCTTGTGTGCGTACGAGATGTTCTCGTCCGGCTGTGGGATCGCCGAAATGTCGCCGTCCTCGATGTGATCAATGACATCGACGAGCAACTTGCTCCCCCAATCGGCAAGGCGCACGAGCAGCGTCTCGGCCGTGTCGTCGTCGCGGATGAGTTCGGTGATCGTCCCAAGGGTCGGCCCGGCGTCGAGCTCCTCGACGAGGCTGAACACCGTGGCACCAGTGACCTCGTCGCCGGCCATGATCGCCCGCTGCACGGGCGCCGCTCCACGCCAGGCCGGCAGGACCGAGAAGTGCAGGTTGACCCAGCCGTACTCCGGAATGTCGAGAGCTTCGCGGCGGATCAGAGCGCCGTACGCAACGATCGGTACGCATCCGGGGTTGAGGTCACGCAGGCGAGCCATGAAGTCAGGATCCGACGGCTTGGCAGGCTTGAGCACTTCAATGCCGTGCGCTTCCGCAGCCAGTGCGACAGGCGAGGGCGTCAGCGTACGTCCGCGGCCCGCTGGCGCATCCGGGCGTGTGATGACGGCGACCACGTCGTGCCTGCTCGCAACGAGCGCTTCGAGGGTCGGAACAGCGGCTTCCGGCGTACCTGCGAAGACAACTCTCACGCCGGAGAGTCTAGGTGCAGAGGTCAGAGGCTCTGCGGGTCGACCTGTATGCGCAACGCTGGTTGCTTCGCGGCACTCCGCTCGGCGGCGGCGGTCTTGAGGCCGGCAGCGAGCTGGGTGCCCTCGCGACGCGGCGCACGCAGGATCAACCGTTGGCCAGCCTGATCGTCGCGAGGGTCGACGGGCACGGGTCCCAACACCTCGGTATTCGGTGTCCAGGTGCGCGTCGCCAGCTCAGCGAGTACGTCATCGGCCGCGTCGACCGTTGCCAGCCGCGCGGTCGGCGGCAGGTGTGTCTCGGCCCGGCTCGCCAGTTCGCGAGCGGCGAATCCCGCCGGGTCCGACCGTACGAGCGCCTGCAGGATGGCGGCATCACCGACCGCGATGGCACTGGCACCCGGGCCAGCCAACGCGAGTGCGTTGAACCAGCGCCGATGAGCTTCTTCCTCAACCCGGATGTCATCTCGACCCGTCATCAGCCACGTGTCGAGTAGAACGATGACGTCGTAGCCACCTGAGACGTGCGGCTCGGCGCCGGGAGTGGCGAGCACCAGAACGCGTCCCGGCTCGACGTCGTCGAGGATCGTGTCCCCACCGGACGTCACGACCTGAAGCTCGGGAAATGCTTTGGCAAACTCTTCGGCCGTACGGAGCTGCCCGACCACAGGAGCTCGAAGCTTGGTGCCCTCGCAGTGGGAGCAGGACCAGTTCGGCACTGCAGTCGCGCACCAGCGACAAGCGATCGGCGCTGACGCAGACGTTTGTACGAGGGGCCCCTGACAGGCCGTGCAGCGGGCTGGGTGGCGGCACTCCTGGCACGAGAGCGACTCGCGGTAGCCACGACGTGGCACCTGCATCAGCACAGCGCCCTTGGCCGCGCGCACGGAGCGGAAGACTTCCTGCGGGAGCCTGGCGGGAGCAGACCCCGCGGTTGACCCATCCGTGACCTCGAGGCGTGGCCATGCTGTGCGACGTGTCGACTGCTCAGCGATGAGCTCGGTGCACCATCCGCTCTCGACGAGCGACTGTCCCTCGGCTGTGCGCGCGTAGCCGCCGATCAACAACGCCGTCGATGATGCCGCGGCTCGGAGCAGCAGCACCTCGCGGGCGTGCGGGTAAGGCGCGCGTGGTTCGGCGTAGAGATCGTCACCGTCGTCCCACATCGCCACGAGTCCGAGCTCGTGCACGGGCGCGAAGGCCGCGGCACGCGTACCAAGCACAACCTTCACGTGGCCACGTGACACCGCGAGGAATGCGGCGTAGCGCGCTGCAGGGGTGGACGCGGCAGTCAGCACGACGTGCTGTCCTGCGCCCAGCACCTCGGTGAACGCGGTGTCCCAGCGCGCGACATCTCGTACGTCGGGCACGCATACGATTGAGCCTCGTCCGCTGTGCAGCGCAGCCAAGACCGCCTGAGCGATGGCGCGGGCGGGATCCTGGCCAGGCATGGCACCCCACCAGGCCCGCGGACTTGCGCCAGCAGCGATCGCGCTGAGGAACTCCGGCCCGTGCGTGTGCGTCCGCCAGATCGCATCATCTAGCGCGGGCAACTCCCCCGCCGCCGGCTCACGTACGGACGCCTCGGCTCGGGCATGGCGAGGCGGGATCGCCATCCGCAATACGTCACCCAACGTTCCGGCGTAGCGATCGGCAACCGTCTGCGCTAGCTCAAGGACATCTGGACGAAGGACCGGCTCAGCGGACACGACCTTGGCGACAAACGCAAGCTTGCCTTCATGCTCAGTGCCGTCGACTCGATCCGTCACGAAGCCATCGACGAGACGCCCAGCGAATCGCACCTTGACCCGACAGCCCACGACGACCAATTCGTCCAAAGTGGCCGGTACGAGGTAGTCGAATGGCCGATCGAGGTGCGAAAGCCCCGTGTCGACGGCAACCTGCGCGACTGGGAGGTTGGCCGCTGCCTCGAGCGCAGGCTTGGCTTTGGCGGCACGTTTGCGTGGTGAAGTCGACTCAGGGACCAGAGCAAGCTGCTCCGGCCCTGTCGCATCGCTCCCGTCGCTCGTCACGGTGCAGTTCTACCAGCCGGTGCTGACGCTCAGCCGTCGTGGACAATTGGAGCCGCATCAGCCACGCGCAGCAAAGGACGTTATGACCGAGAGCCAGTACCTCGACCGCATCGCCGACGCCGGCGCGCTCATCGTGGCGGAGGCCGAAGCCCAGCTGTATGCGAGCCGTGGCGAGAACGGTTTCACCAAGCTCAGCAAGGGCACCGGCAACACCGACCTCTACACGGTCAACGGCGCCGACAAGTACATCGCACACATGATCGGCACGACGAGCTCGACGACAGGTCGATTCACCTGGGCTTGGGGCTATCTTCCCGGTGAGGAGACCGGTCCCACGATCGTCCACGACATCCGCACGCAGGGCGCGAAGCTCGGCATCCCCGAGCTGGCCGAGGCCGACTTCGCGAGCGAGCCGCGCCTCATGCAGCGCGTACTGCAGGCCTCGGCAGCCATCTCCCGGGTGTACACCCCCGTCGTCTTCCACACCGACAACGGCGACACGGGCTACTTCCTGATCGACGGGTTCCAGCTGCCGCCGGCGACCGTGGCGGATCTGCGACAGACCATCGAGACGGTCGTGGCCGGACCTGGACATCCGAACGACGTCCGGCGAGCCCTTCACCAGTACGCGGCGACGCGACGCATCGGCTACGCCGAGCAGGACGATGCAGCGTTCCTGCAGGCCGAGGACGGCACGCTGATCATTGGCCTCGACGGCAACGAGATCACCGGCCTCGGCGTTCAGGACGCAGAAAGGCCCTCGCCGTAGCGAGGGCCGTTCTGTTTGAACTGGTGAGCGTCAGGCTCCTGCTGCAGCCTTGAGCGCGTCAGCGCGGCTCGTGTCTTCCCACGGCAGACCCGGACGACCGAAGTGGCCGTATGCGGCTGTCTGCGCGTAGATCGGACGGAGCAGGTCGAGGTCACGAACGATTGCGCCGGGACGCAGGTCGAAGACCTCGAGGACTGCTTCGCGGATCTTGTCGACCGGAACCGTCTCGGTGCCGTAGGTGTCAACGTAGAAACCAACCGGGGTCGAGACGCCAATCGCGTAAGCGACCTGGACCTCAGCCTTGGTGGCGAGACCGGCGGCCACGATGTTCTTGGCAACCCAACGCATCGCGTAGGCGGCCGAGCGGTCAACCTTGCTCGGGTCCTTGCCGGAGAACGCGCCGCCACCGTGACGGGCGTAGCCGCCGTAGGTGTCGACGATGATCTTGCGGCCCGTCAGGCCGGCGTCGCCCATGGGGCCACCGATGACGAAGTTGCCGGTCGGGTTGATGTGGACCTTGTAGTCCGACGAATCGATGTCGTACTGCCCGAGCACCTCGTCGATGACGTGCTTCTGGATATCAACGGCGAGCTGGGTCTCGAGGTCGATACCGGCCTCGTGCTGCGAGGAGATGACGATGGCCTCGACACGTACGGGCTTGTCGTCATCGTCGTACTCGATGGTGACCTGAGTCTTGCCGTCCGGACGCAGGTAGGGCAGCGTGCCGTTCTTGCGTACGGCGGTCAGCTGCTCCGCGAGGCGGTGGGCGATCGTGATCGGCAGCGGCATGAGCTCAGGAGTCTCGTCGCAGGCGTAGCCGAACATGAGACCCTGGTCGCCAGCACCCTGAAGGTCGAGCGGGTCAGTGGCACCGCCAACGCGGGCCTCCTCTGCGCGGTCGACGCCCTGGGCGATGTCGGGGCTCTGCGCGTCGAGAGTCACCTGCACGGCGCAGGTCTCTCCGTCGAAGCCCTTGACTGAGGAGTCGTAGCCGATCTCGATGACGCGATCGCGAGCGATGCGGGCGATGTCGACGTATGCCTCGGTCGTGACCTCGCCACCGACCAGCACGAGGCCAGTGGTCACGAAAGTCTCCGCGGCGACGCGGCTCTTGGGGTCTTTGGCCAGCAATGCGTCAAGGATGCTGTCGCTGATCTGGTCGGCGATCTTGTCCGGGTGTCCCTCGGTGACGGACTCGGACGTGAACAAGCGGCTCAAGGTATTTCTCCTGGGTTGAGGTCTGCAGAGAGTCTAACGAGTGAATCGGTGGGGAGTTTCGCTCAGTCCATGCGTTGGACGACTGCGTCCAGGACCGCATGAGCCAAGTGGATCTTGGGGCCGAGAGGCACCTCGTCCACGGTGCCGTCGGCACCGAGCAGAACAGCCTCGTTGTCCTCGGCACCGAACACCTTGCCAGCCCCCACGTCGTTGACGACGAGGAGGTCGCAGCCCTTGCGAGCGAGCTTGGCGCGGGCGTGTTCGATGACGGAGGCGTTGGCGTCACCAGTCTCGGCTGCGAAGCCGACGATGACGGGTCGCTTGCTCGTACGCGCGGCAACGAGCTCAGCGAGGATGTCGGGGTTTTCGACCAGCTGGATCTCCGGGGCAACACCGTCAGAGGCCTTCTTGATCTTGGCGTCCACGAACTCGGCCGGGCGGAAATCCGCAGGCGCCGCAGCCATGATGACGGCGTCGGCGTCGACTGCGGCCTGGTGAACCTGCTGGCGGAGTTCCTCGGTACTGACGACGCGTACGAGATCGGCGCCTGCGGGATCGGGCAACGACACATTGGCGGACACGACAGTCACTCGCGCTCCGCGTGCGACGGCCGCCTCAGCGAGGGCGTAGCCCTGGCGGCCCGAGGAACGGTTGCCGAGGAAACGGACCGGGTCGAGGAATTCGCGGGTGCCACCGGCGGAGATGACGACATGCTTGCCAGCAAGGTCCTGGGCGTGGGGCTCGAGGAGCTGAGTGGCGATCTGGAAGATCTGCTGCGGATCAGGGAGGCGACCCTTGCCAGTGTCGACTCCCGTGAGCCGGCCGACAGCGGGCTCAACCACGACGTGACCGCGCTCGCGGAGGGTGGCGACATTGGCCTGCGTCGCGGCGTTCTCCCACATTTCGGTGTGCATCGCGGGGACGAACATCACCGGACACCGTGCCGTGAGCAGCGTGTTGGTCAGCAGATCGTCAGCGATGCCGTGCGCAGCCTTGGCCAGGATGTTGGCAGTGGCCGGCGCCACGACGACGAGATCGGCACCCTGACCGATTCGTACGTGCGCGACTTCGTCGACGTGCTCGAAGACTTCGGCTTGTACGGGCTTGCCCGACAGCGCCTCCCAGGTGGCGGCACCAACGAAGTTGAGTGACGAAACGGTGGGGACGACGCGGACGCTATGGCCCGACTCCGTGAAAAGGCGCAGCAACTCAGCGGACTTGTAGGCCGCGATGCCACCCGACACACCAAGAACGATCTCGGCCATGCCTTCCACCTCCGTCAACTGGAGTGAATTAAGCCTTTTCTGCTGCTGCGGCAGCGGCTGCTGCTTCTGCTTCTGGGTCGATGTCCTCGACGGTCAGCAGGTCAGCGTTGATCTCGCGGAGCGCGATCGACAGCGGCTTCTCCTGCACACCGGTCTCGAGCAGCGGGCCAACGTACTCGAGCAGGCCTTCGCCGAGCTGCGAGTAGTAGGCGTTGATCTGCCGTGCGCGCTTGGCGCTGTAAAGGACGAGCTTGTACTTGGAGTCGGCCTTCTCGAGCAGGTCGTCGAGCGGCGGGTTGGTGATGCCGATGGCGACGGAGCGTGTCGTGGACACAGAGAGCCTCACAGAAAAGTTCTAGGAATGTGGTCCGGCTGCTGCCGGATCAGAACAAGTCTACCAATTCCTGGCAGGCACTCTCGACATTGGTGTTGACGATCGTCACATCGAACTCGTCTTCGGCCTCGAGCTCAACGCGCGCTGTGGCCAGGCGGCGCTCACGCTCCTCAGGTCCCTCGGTCCCCCGGCCGACAAGACGGCGTACGAGTTCTTCCCAACTCGGTGGCTTGAGAAACACCATCAAGGCGTCTGGCATGCGCTCGCGCACCTGTCGTGCGCCTTGCAGATCGATCTCCAGCAGCGCTGGCTGACCGGCGGTCAGGCGCTCCTCGACGCGAGCCCTGGGAGTCCCGTAGCGGGCCGCCCCGTGCACGACGGCCCACTCGAGCAGACCGTCATTGGCGACCATCTCGTCGAATTCGGCCTCGGTGATGAAGTGGTAGTGGACGCCGTCGATCTCGCCCGGACGCGGGGCCCGGGTCGTGACGGAGACAGAGATCCAGATTTCGGGGTGCGAGTTGCGTACGCAGGCTGCGACCGTGCCCTTACCGACCGCAGTCGGTCCCGCGAGCACGACGAGCCGTGACCGTTCGGGTGTGGCTTCAGCCACGGCCAGAGCGGTCTGCTCGTTCCTTGAACTCGGCGATCAGGGCGGAGATCTGGTTGTCCCCGAGGCCGCGCAGGCGACGGTTGGCAGCAATGCCTACGCGCTCCATGATTTCTTGCGCTTTGACCTTGCCGACGCCAGGCATCGACTGCAGAAGGTCAACGACCTTGAGCTTGGCGATGAACTGGTTGGCTTTGGATTCCTGAATAACCTCGGTCAGGCTCGCACCGGAATGCTTGAGCTTGTCCTTGATGTCTGCGCGCACTTTGCGTGCGATCGCAGCCTTCTCGAGTGCTGCTTGACGCTGTTCGGCCGTCAGAATTGGGAGTGCCACTTCATCATCCCCTTGCGTAGGTGCTGCGGTGTTGGGTCAGTTCATTTGAGTGTGATCTTGCATTCCTGCTTCACATTCTTCACAACTGCTGTTCTTTCCGCTTTCGTACCGTTGAAAGTCGTGTAAGCGGCGTTGAGTTCCTTGAGTTGCGCTGCGCTGAGCTTCTTGACCTTGGCGGTATCGGTCATGTCCTCAAGCTTGAGGTCTACCGCCTTCTGCGCCGCAATGACACCCTTGGTGACATCGGCGAGCGTCGTCCAGTCCTTTTTGATCGTCGCGGGGGCCACCTTGGCGACTCCCTCGAGCACCTTGGCATAGCCGGCGTACGCGGCATCCGTGCGCTTCTCGCCGAACGTATTGAGCGAGGCCTTGTCCTTGTCGACTGCATCGCAGTAGGCGCTTCCGCCGCCACACCCCGAGAGCACCGTGGCACAGACGAGTGTCGAGACCAGCAAGGCGGCGGTGCGTGTCATGCAAGAGCTCCTAGAGCGTACGTATCGGTGAGCCGGTGACCCGGACCCTAGGAGCCTACAAGTTCGGAGTTCACCCGGGCGACAGAATCGCGGAGGGCGGACACATCGGGTCCCTCAGCAAGAACTCCCCGGGAGGTCGAGGGAATCACGTTGTCGATGACCGAGCTGAACAGTCGTCGTATGTCGTTGACCGTTCCGCCCTGTGCGCCGAAGCCAGGAACCAGCAGTGGGCCATTGATCGCGAGGTCTTCGCCGACATCGCCGATGGTCGCTCCGACAACCGCACCAAAGGACCCCATGGGTGACTGACCAGCGTTCAATGCCGCCAGTTGGCTCAGCATGCCGCCGGCAACCGTGGTGTCGCCGTTGAGCGCGTGCTGCACCTCCGGCCCCTCCTTGTTGGAGGTCAGTGCAAGTACGAAGACACCTGCGTCGTTGCGTTCGGCGACGTCGAAGAACGGCTGCAGTGAGCCGAAGCCGAGGAACGGGCTCACAGTGATCGCATCAGCCGCCATTGGCGCGTCCTCATCGAGGTAGGCGTCGGCATACGCCGCGGCAGTCGATCCGATGTCGCCGCGCTTCACGTCGAGCACCACCAGCGTGCCGGTGTGGCGGAGGTCCTGGATCGTGCGCTCAAGAATCACGACTCCCTGGGCACCGAATCGTTCGAAGAATGCTGACTGCGGTTTGACGAAAGCGACGTGCCCGGCAAATGCCTCGACGCAGATGCTGGCGAAGCGGTCCAGACCCTCAACGGAGTCGGGCAGCTCCCATTCCGCGAGCAGCTCGGCGTGAGGATCGATGCCGACACATGCAGGCCCGTAGGCCGCCATTGCGGCGCGAGCTCGCGAACCGAAGCTCACTCTCGACCCGCCGTCACGATCTTGCCCCACTCCTGGAGCGAGGTGACGCCGATCTTGCCTTCGATCAGCGCCTCGATGCCCTGAACTGCGGCGGCAAGACCTTGCACTGTCGTGATGCACGGGATGCCCTCGGCAACGGCAGCCGTACGAATCTCGTAGCCGTCGATGCGCGGGCTTCCGCCGGACGTCACGCCATGCGGGGTGTTGATGATGAGCTGCACATCCTGCTCGTGGATCTTCTCCACGATCGTGCTGCGCGTCTCGCCCGGCAATGGTTCCTCGTTGAGCTTGCGGATGACCGTCGCCTGGACGCCGTTGCGAGCGAGTACGACGGCCGTGCCGCTGGTCGCGAGGATTTCGAAGCCGAGATCCGCGAGGCGCTTGACCGGGAAGACCATGTGCCGCTTGTCGCGGTTGGCGACAGACACGAAGACCTTGCCCGAAGTCGGGAGTCCGTTCTGGGCTCCGGCCTGCGACTTCGCGAAGGCCGTGCCGAACGCATGGTCCATTCCCATGACTTCGCCCGTCGACCGCATCTCGGGGCCGAGCAACGTGTCGACGTACTTGCCCTCGTAGGTGCGGAACCGGTTGAACGGCATGACAGCTTCCTTGACCGCAATCGGCGCGGAATCGGGCAGGTCTCCCCCGTCGCCCGTCGCGGGCAGAACGCCGGCCTTGCGAAGATCGGCGATCGACTCGCCCAGCATCAGGCGTGCCGCGGCCTTGGCCAGCGGAGTCGCCGTTGCCTTGGAGACGAACGGGACCGTACGCGATGCTCTCGGGTTGGCCTCGATGACGTAGAGGATGTCGGAGCTCAGCGCGAATTGGATGTTGATGAGTCCGCGTACGCCGACACCCTTGGCGATGGCTTCGGTCGACTCGCGGATGCGCTGGATCTCCAGCCCACCAAGCGTGATCGGCGGCAGGGCGCAGGCCGAGTCACCTGAGTGCACGCCGGCTTCTTCGATGTGCTCCATGACGCCGCCAAGGAACAACTCCTCGCCGTCATACAGGGCATCGACATCGATCTCGATCGCATCGTCGAGGAACCTGTCGACGAGGACTGGTCGATCTGGAGAGATCTCGGTGGCACGGTCGATGTAGTCCTTGAGGGTGCCCTCGTCGTACACGATCTCCATGCCGCGACCGCCCAGGACGTACGACGGTCGTACGAGCACCGGGTAGCCGATCTCGCCGGCGATCTTGCGAGCGTTGCTGAATGTAGTCGCCATCCCGTGCTTGGGAGCGACAAGTCCAGCGTCGGCGAGTACCCGGGCGAATGCTCCGCGCTCTTCGGCGAGGTCAATCGCCTTGGGCTGCGTTCCGACAATCGGTACGCCAGCTGCTTCGAGACCTGCCGCGAGTCCAAGCGGAGTCTGGCCGCCAAGCTGGACGATGACGCCGGCAACGGGGCCAGCCTGCTGCTCAGCGTGGACGACCTCGAGCACGTCCTCAAGCGTCAACGGCTCGAAATAGAGACGATCCGACGTGTCGTAGTCGGTCGAGACGGTCTCGGGGTTGCAGTTGACCATGATGGTCTCGTAGCCGACCTCGGAGAGCGCCATCGCGGCGTGCACGCACGAGTAGTCGAACTCGATGCCCTGACCGATGCGGTTCGGACCGCTGCCAAGGATCAGGACGGCTTCCTTGGTACGAGGCTCGACTTCGGTCTCCTCGTCGTACGAGGAGTAGTGATAGGGCGTGGTGGCCGCGAACTCAGCGGCACAGGTGTCGACGGTCTTGTAGACCGGTCGGACACCGAGCGCGTGACGTACGCCGCGAACGACGTCCTCACGTAGCCCGCGAATTCTGCCGAGCTGGGCGTCCGAGAAACCGTGGCGCTTGGCCTTGCGCAGCAGGGCCGGCGACAGTTCCTTGGCGTCGATGAGTTCAACGGCAATCTCGTTGATCAGCGCGAGCTGGTCGACGAACCACGGATCGATCTTGGTGGCGTCGAAGATCTCCTGCGGAGTCGCTCCGGCGCGGATTGCGTCCATGACCTTCTTGATACGGCCATCGTGCGGGATCGCGATCTCCTGCAAGAGTGCGTCCTTGTCGAGGTCGACCCACTTCTGGCTCCAGTCGAAGACCGAGTCAGGGCGCTCGAGGGACCGCAGGGCCTTCTGCAGCGCCTCGGTGAAGTTGCGGCCGATTGCCATGGCTTCGCCGACTGACTTCATATGCGTCGTGAGCGTGGCATCGGCGTTGGGGAACTTCTCGAACGCGAACCGTGGCACCTTGACGACGACGTAGTCGAGCGTGGGCTCGAACGACGCCGGGGTGACCTGGGTGATGTCGTTGGGGATCTCGTCGAGCGTGTAGCCGATCGCAACCTTCGCGGCGATCTTGGCGATCGGGAAGCCGGTCGCCTTTGATGCGAGGGCCGACGAGCGCGAGACGCGGGGGTTCATCTCGATGACGACGATGCGACCGTCATCGGGGTTGACCGCGAACTGGATGTTGCAGCCGCCGGTGTCGACCCCGACCTCACGGATGATGCCGATCGAGATGTCGCGCAAGCGCTGGTATTCGACGTCGGTGAGAGTCATGGCCGGAGCCACCGTGATCGAGTCGCCGGTGTGCACGCCCATCGGGTCGAAGTTCTCGATCGAGCAGACGATCACCACGTTGTCGGCGGTGTCCCGCATGACCTCGAGCTCGTACTCCTTCCAGCCGAGGATCGACTCCTCGAGGAGTACCTCGGTGGTCGGGCTCAACGCCAGGCCGGAACCGGCGATCCGGTGCAGGTCTTCCTCGTTGTACGCGAGGCCGCTGCCGGAGCCGCCCATCGTGAACGACGGTCGTACGACGACGGGATAGCCGCCGAGCTCAGGCACGCCGGCCAGGCACTCATCCATCGTGTGGCAGATGACGGAGTTGGCCGACTCTGCGCCCCACTCCTTGGGCAAGGACTCCACGACCTTCTTGAAGGACTCGCGGTTCTCGCCCTTCTCAATCGCTTCGATCGAGGCACCGATGAGCTCTACGTTGTACTTCTTGAGCACACCCGACTCGTGCATCTGGATCGCTGCGTTGAGTGCGGTCTGGCCGCCCAGCGTCGCGAGCAGCGCGTCGGGGCGCTCCTTGGCGATGACCTTCTCGACGAACTCGGGCGTGATCGGCTCGATGTACGTCGCATCGGCGAACTCGGGGTCCGTCATGATCGTCGCCGGGTTGGAGTTGACCAGGATGACGCGAATGCCCTCTTCGCGGAGGACACGGCACGCCTGGGTGCCGGAGTAGTCGAACTCGCAGGCCTGTCCGATGACGATCGGGCCGGAGCCGATGACCATGATCGACTTAATGTCTGAGCGCTTAGGCATCAGCGACCGCCCATCAGTTCGGCGAAGCGGTCGAAGAGGTAGTCCGCATCATGCGGGCCAGCCGCTGCCTCGGGGTGGTACTGCACGCTGAATGCTGGCTGCTCGAGCAAGGCGAGTCCTTCGACGACTTGGTCGTTGAGTCCGACGTGGGTCACGCGACCCGGACCGTATGGCGTGTCGAACGTGCCCTCGATCGGCGCGTCGACGGCGAAGCCGTGATTGTGGCTGGTGATCTCGACCTTGCCGGTCGTGAGGTCCTGGACGGGCTGGTTGAGTCCACGGTGACCGTACTTGAGTTTGTACGTGCCGAGGCCCAGTGCGCGACCGAAGATCTGGTTGCCGAAGCAGATGCCGAAGTACGGGATCTTGCGCTCCAGCAGCTGCTGGAGCAGCTCGACGCTTGAGTCGGCAGTGGCCGGGTCACCCGGACCGTTCGACATGAAGACGCCGTCGGGCTTGATCGCGAGAACGTCTTCGAGCGTTGCGTTCGAGGGCAGCACGTGCACCTCGATGCCGCGTTCTGACATACGGCGCGGGGTCATGCCCTTGATTCCGAGGTCGAGTGCGGCGACAGTGAACTTCTTCTTGCCGATCGCCGGGACGACGTATGTTTCATCGGTCGACACCTCGCCAGCGAGGTCGGCGCCTTCCATCGACGGCGCGGCCTTGACGGTGGCGAGCAGAGTTTCGACGTCGGTCGAGTCCGAGCTGATACCGGCCCGCATGGCGCCGCGCTCACGGAGGTGGCGAGTGAGTGCGCGCGTGTCCACGCCACTGATGCCGACTACGCCCTGCGCGGCGAGCCGCTCGTCCAGGGTCGTCTTGGCGCGCCAGTTGCTGGAGAGTCGCGCAGGGTCGCGCACGACGTAACCGGCGACCCAGAACGCTGAGGACTCGTCGTCTTCGTCGTTGACGCCGGTGTTGCCGATGTGCGGAGCCGTCATCGTCACGATCTGGCGACGGTAGGAGGGGTCAGAGAGCGTCTCCTGGTAACCGGTCATGCCGGTCGAGAACACGATCTCGCCGACGGTCTCGCCGACGGCGCCATAAGACTCGCCGTGGAACACGCGCCCGTCTTCGAGCACCAGGATTGCGGCGCTCATACGGTCACCGCTTCCACAAGCGTGCGGTCACTGACGGTCGGTCGTCCTCGCAGGAATGTCGCGACCACCTCGCCCGGAAGTGTGAGTCCGGCGTACGGGTTGTTGCGTGACAGCGAAGCCGTGTTGCGCGCGTCGATCAGGCGCGTGGCCTGGGGGTCGACGAGCACGATGTTGGCCGGCTCCCCCACTTCGAGCGGGCGACCCTGGTTGCGGACGCGGCCGATCTCGGCGGGCTTGGCCGACATCTTGTCGGCGACCTGAGCCCAGGTGAGCAGCCCGGTGTCGACCATCGTCTGCTGCACGACTGACAGCGCGGTCTCAAGTCCGAGCATGCCGAAGGCGGCCGCGGACCACTCGCATTCCTTGTCCTCCATCGGGTGTGGTGCGTGGTCGGTGGCGACAATGTCGATCGTTCCGTCGGCCAGCCCTTCGCGTACGGCCTGGACGTCATCGTCGGAGCGCAGCGGTGGGTTGACCTTGTAGATCGGGTCGTAGCTGCGTACGAGGTCGTCCGTGAGGAGCAAGTGGTGCGGGGTGACCTCGGCAGTGACGTTGATGCCGCGACTCTTGGCCCAGCGCACGATCTCGACCGATCCGCGCGTCGACAAGTGGCAGACGTGCAGGCGGGAGCCGACGTGCTCGGCGAGCAGAACGTCGCGGGCGACGATCGCTTCCTCGGCAACAGCGGGCCATCCGGTGAGCCCGAGCTCGCCCGAGAGCGGGCCCTCGTTCATCTGGGCACCTTCGGTGAGGCGGGGCTCCTGTGAGTGCTGGGCGATGACGCCGTCGAACGCCTTCACGTACTCGAGGGCCCGGCGCATGATCACGGCGTCCGAGACGCACTTGCCGTCGTCGGAGAACACCCGAACTGTTGCGGCAGAGTCAGCCATCGCGCCGAGCTCAGCGAGCTGTTCGCCCTTGAGGCCGATCGTCACGGCACCGACCGGCTGTACGTCGCAGTAGCCGCCCTCGCGTCCGAGACGCCAGACCTGCTCCACGACGCCAGCAGTGTCGGCGACCGGATCGGTGTTGGCCATGGCGTGCACGCAGGTGAAGCCACCGCGCGCTGCAGCCTTGGAGCCGGTCAGGACGGTCTCCGCGTCCTCACGACCGGGCTCACGTACGTGGGTGTGCAGGTCGACAAGACCGGGCAGAGCGACGAGGCCCTTTGCATCGACCTCGGTTGCACCGTTAACCGTGAGGTCTGTGCCGATTGCGGTGATGACACCGTCTTCAATCGCGATGTCCGCGACTTTCTCGCCCAGCACCTTGGCCTGGCGAATCACATACGAGCTCATGCGTCCTCTTCAATCGGGTCGAAAGTTTCGTCTTCAGCGGCGCCGCCGAGCAGCAGGTAGAGCACCGCCATACGTACGGCCACACCGTTGGTGACCTGCTCGACGATCACCGAGCGGACATCGTCGGCGACGTCGGCGGTGATCTCCATGCCGCGGTTCATCGGGCCGGGGTGCATCACGATCGCGTGATCGGGCAGCCGGTTCATGCGGGCAGTGTCGAGCCCGTAGCGGCGGCTGTACTCCCGAGCGCTCGGGAAGAACGACGCCTTCATGCGCTCGGACTGCACACGCAGCATCATCACCGCGTCAGCCTTCTCGAGAGAGTTGTCGAGGTCGTACGACGTCTCGACCGGCCACTTCTCGACGCCCACCGGGAGCAGCGTCGGTGGCGCGACGATTGTGACGTTGGCGCCAAGAGTGTCGAGCAGCAGCACGTTGGAGCGAGCGACGCGACTGTGCAGCACGTCGCCGACGATCGTGATGTTCTTGCCCTCGAGGTCACCCAGGTGGCGTCGCATCGTGAACGCGTCGAGCAGTGCCTGCGTCGGGTGCTCGTGCGTGCCGTCACCTGCGTTGATGACCGCACCCTTGGTCCACTTCGCGTGGGCCAGGCGGTGAGGAGCGCCAGAGTTGTGATGGCGTACGACCACCGCGTCAGCACCCATCGCCTGAAGCGTGAGGGCGGTGTCCTTGAGGCTCTCACCCTTGGAGACGCTTGAGCCCTTGGCGGAGAAGTTGATGACATCGGCGCTGAGGCGCTTTGCGGCGGCCTCGAACGAGATGCGCGTACGTGTGGAGTCCTCGAAGAACAGGTTGACCACGGTGCGGCCGCGCAGCGTCGGCAGCTTCTTGATCGGCCGGCTCGCGACGCCAAGGAGTTCTTCTGCTGTGTCGAGGATGCGGATGGCGTCCTCGCGGTTGAGGTCGCCCGCGCTGAGCAGGTGCTTGATCATGCCGCACCTCCCGTGATCGCGACTTTGTCGGCGTCGTCGGTCTCGGAGAGCTGCACCTTGACGCTCTCGCTGAGCGAGGTTGGCAGGTTCTTGCCGACGAAGTCTGCGCGGATCGGCAGCTCGCGGTGTCCACGGTCGATCAGGACGGCGAGCTGCACGGCGCTGGGGCGGCCGATCTCGTTGAGCGCGTCGAGTGCGGCGCGGATCGTACGGCCGGAGAACAGTACGTCGTCGATCAGTACGACGACCTTGTCATCGATGTCGTCGGGGATCTCGGTGTGCTCCAGCGCGCGGGCGGGCTTGAGCCGCAGGTCATCGCGGAACATCGTGATGTCGAGTGCACCTGCGGTGATCTCGCGTCCCTCGACCTCGGACATCCGCTTGGCAATGCGTCGAGCAAGATGGACTCCGCGCGTCGGTATGCCGAGCAGGACGATCCCAGTCGAGTCGCGGTTGCGCTCGAGGATCTCGTGCGTGATGCGAGTCAAAGCTCGCGAGATGTCCTTGTCATCAAGGACCGTACGGTCGGGGGCGTGCGCAATGTCAGCACGTGCAGCGTCATCAGACGCGACCATGTCTGACCTCCTTCTCCGCCTCTCGGGACGGCCGTTAAAGGATGTCGGTGATTCGTCGTAACCCTATCAGCCGATTCGCCGGGCCATGACAGGCTCCGGTGGCGAGTCAGGCAGTCAGAGTGGGCTTGAGCTCGACGATCTTGCTCAGCAAGCCGTTGACGAACGCCGACGACTCATCGGTCGACAGGTCAGCAGCAAGAGCGACCGCTTCGCTCACGGCAACGGCGTCGGGGACGTCGTCGACGTAGAGGATTTCGTACGCACCGATGCGAAGCAGGTTGCGATCAACCGCGGGCATGCGATCGAGCGTCCAGTCGTTCGCGTTCTCGGAGATGATCTCGTCGAGGCGGTCACGATGCAGCACGACGCCCTCGATCAGCGAGATCGCGTAGTCGTTGACTGGGTAGTCAGTTGAGTCTCGACGATCCGCCAGTGTGCCCCCGGGCTCGAGGTTTTGCGCCTCGGACTCAAACAGGATGTCGAGGGCGCGCTTGCGGGATTTCGTACGAGCTGACATCAGCCCTGCACGCGACCGAGGTAGCTGCCGTCGCGGGTGTCGACCTTGATCTTCTCGCCGTTGACGATGAACAGCGGAACCTGGATTTCCTTGCCGGTCTCGAGGCGAGCCGGCTTGGTGCCACCGCTGGAGCGGTCGCCCTGCAGGCCGGGCTCGGTGTACTCGACGAGGAGCTCGACCGATGCCGGGAGCTCGATGTAGAGCGGCACACCTTCGTGCATCGCGACCATCGCGTCCTGGTTGTCGAGCATGTAGTCCTTGGCGTCGCCGACGACCTGCTCGGAGATGCTGACCTGGTCGTACGTCGACTTGTCCATGAAGACGTACGCGTCGCCATCGTGGTACAGGTAGGTGAAGTCGCGCTTGTCGACGTTGGCGGTCTCGATCTTGAGGCCAGCGTTGAACGTCTTGTCGACGGTCTTGCCGCTGAGGACGCTCTTGAGCGTGGTCTTGACCATCGCTCCGCCCTTGCCCGGCTTGTGGTGCTGGAACCAGATGACGGACCACAGCTGGCCGTCGAGGTCGAGGACCATGCCGTTCTTGATGTCGTTCGTGGTGGCCATCAGCCGATCTCCATGAGGTCTTTGGTCATCGTGGTGAGTACCTCGGGGGCTCCCGTGGTCACGAGGACGGTGTCTTCGATTCGCACTCCCCCACGACCCGGAACGTAGATGCCCGGCTCCATCGTGAGGACGGTGCGACTGACCAGTTTACCGGTGTTTCGCGCGGCGATGAACGGGTCCTCGTGTATCTCGAGGCCGACGCCATGTCCGAGCCCTGTCGTGAAGGCGTGGAGCCATCCGGCAGCGTCCAACGAGGCCCTCGCGGCGTCGTCTGAGTCGGACACTTTTGCGCCTTCTCGGAAGTGATCCAGTCCTGCCGCCTGCGAGGCCTGGACAGCGCCGTAGATCTCGCGCTGCCAGTCGTCAGCCTTGCCGATGACGACCGTACGAGTGCAGTCGGCGTGATAGCCGGCAACCCGAGCGCCGAAGTCTGCCTTCATGAACTCGCCCGAGCCGAGTACTCGGTCAGTAGGGCTGTGGTGCGGGATCGCTGAGTTTTCGCCGGTCGCGAGGATCGTTTCGAAGGCGATCGCCTCGGCGCCGAGATCGAGCATGCGGTTCTCGAGGTCGCGAGCGATCTCACGCTCCGTACGACCGACCAGTGGTCCGGCGAGCAGACCATCGAGCGCCTCGGTCGAGATGCGACATGCCGCACGCAGGCGGTCGATCTCTTCTTCGTCCTTGACGAGTCTGAGTTCCTCAACGACTCGCCCGGCTGGCGCCAGCGTGGCGCCGGGCGCCAGCGAGGTGAGGTTGGCGTGTCCATCGACGCTGAGCGTGTGGGTCTCCACTCCCCAGGTCCCCGAGCCCATACGCGGCGACGCTGCGCCCGCGAGGTCCCGGTCGATGACGTGCTCGACGTCGGGCAGCTCCTTGGCTGCCTGGTCGCGGTAGCGACCGTCGGTGAAGAAAACCGGCGCGCCTTCGCGCGGGACCAGCAATGCGCCGTTGGAGCCGGTGAAACCCGTCAGATAGCGGACATTGACCAGCGTGGTGACGAAGAGGCCGTCGAGTCCACGGTCGCCGAGTGCCGCAACCAGCCGTTCGCGACGATCAGCGGTTGTCATTCCGAGATGGCCCGGTAGGCGTCGAAGATCAACGACTCGTCAGGGCCAGCGAGAATCACTGGCGATGCGAGCCCATCCAGGACGACGAAGCGCAGCTGATCGCCACGGGTCTTCTTGTCGACGCGCATCGTCGCCGACAGCGCTTCCCAAATGCCCGGTCGGTACGTCGTCGGCAATCCGAGTGTCGTCAGGATCGAGCGGTGACGTGCCAACAGTTCGTCGTCGATGAGGCCCGAACGGTGTGCGATCTCGGCGACGTAGACCATACCGATCGAGATGGCCTCGCCATGACGGATGCGGTAGCCCTCAAAGCGTTCGACTGCGTGACCGAAGGTGTGCCCATAGTTGAGCGCTTCGCGACCGATCTCGGCTCCACCTGCTGTCTCGCGCAGGTCACCAGCGACGGCGCGCGCCTTGACGGCGATGCCCTTGGTGATGAGCTCGGCAACGATCGGCGAGGTCGCGTCGGAGACGGCTTCAGGAGCGGCTTCGATCAGCTCAAGGATCGTCGGATCGGCGATGAACCCGCACTTCACGATCTCGGCAAGACCGCTGCGCAGCTCGGCGGCGGGCAGCGAGCCCAGGACATCGAGATCGCAGAGCACGCCGGCTGGCTCGTGGAACGCGCCAACGAGGTTCTTGCCTTCTGGGGTGTTGATGCCGGTCTTGCCACCAACGGCAGCGTCGACCATGCCGAGCACTGTCGTCGGCACGTTGACGAACCGCACGCCGCGCAGCCAGCTCGCAGCCACGAAGCCAGCGAGGTCAGTGGTGGCGCCGCCACCAAGGCCGACGATGACATCCGAACGGGTGAAGCCGAGTTCGCCGAGAACCTTCCAGCAGAACGAGAGAACGTCGGCCGTCTTGGCCTGCTCGCTGTCCGGCACCTCGATGAGGTGAACGTCGAGTGAGTCCGCAACGAGCGGCTTGCGCAGCTGCTCGGCCTGCTCGCGCATCGCTGGTGCGTGGATGATCGCGACACGGAGTACGCCCCGTCCGTAACCGATGAGCCCGCGGAGCTCCTCGTGAACGCCATTGCCGATCACCACGTCGTACGGGTGGTCAGTGGGCACGGTGAGCCGCGTCGTCATCGGTCGTCCTCGATCAGTGCGATCGCCTGGTCGGCGACCTGGGTGGCGTCGAGATCGTCTGTCTCGATCGTGAACCGTGCGACGTCGCGGTAAAGCACACGTCGCTGGTCAAGCAAGTTTTTGAGCTGCGTACGTACGTTGCCGAGCAGCAGCGGGCGACCTGAGTTCATACCGACGCGTCGGATGGCGGCTGCGAGCCCGACGTCGAGGAAGATCACCCGATGGCCGGCCAACGCGGCGCGGCTGGCGGGACTGAGGACAGCTCCCCCGCCCAGGCTCACGACACCGTCGTGTTCGGCCAGCGCAGAAGCGACGGCCTTCTCCTCGAGCACACGGAAGTGCGCCTCGCCTTGGTCGATGAAGATGTCTTGGACGCTGACGCCTTCGCCAGCCTCGACGTCCTGATCGGTGTCACGTACGTCGACGCCGAGGCGTTGACCGACGATCTCCGCCACGGTGCTCTTGCCAGCTCCGGGCGGTCCGACGAATACGGCGACCGGGCTCAACGGTGCCTCAGGTTGGCGAGGTAGCCCTCGACGTTGCGCTTGGTCTCCTCGACTGCGTCGCCACCGAACTTCTCGATGATCGCGTCGGCGACAACCAGCGCAACCATTGCTTCGGCGACGATGCCGGCCGCCGGAACAGCGCACACGTCCGAACGCTGGTGGTGGGCGCGCGCTTCTTCGCCGGTCTCGACGTCGATCGTGCGCAGGGCCTTGGGGACTGTCGCGATGGGCTTCATCGCAGCGCGTACGCGGAGGATCTCGCCCGTCGTCATACCGCCCTCGGTGCCACCTGCGCGGCCCGAGACGCGGCGGATGCCTTCGTCGGTAGGAACGATTTCGTCGTGTGCGAGCGAGCCGCGTGTGCGAGCGAGCTCGAAGCCGTCGCCGAGCTCAACGCCCTTGATGGCCTGAATGCCCATGAGAGCCGCTGCCAAACGGCCATCAAGCCGCTTGTCCCAATGGGTGTGCGATCCGAGTCCCGGAGGCAGACCTTCGACGATCACCTCGACGACGCCACCCAGGGTGTCGCCGTCCTTGTGGGCTGCATCGATCTCGGCAACCATCGCGTCGCTCGTCGCAGGGTCGAAGCAACGTACGGGGTCGGCGTCGAGCGATTCGACGTCGCTGTGGCTCGGGATCACGCCGGCGGGCGCGCGTACGGTGCCGAGCTCGACGACATGCGACACGATCTTGGCGCCGGTGGTCTGCTCGATGAACTGCGCGGCAATCTCGCCCAGGGCGACTCGTGCAGCGGTCTCGCGGGCACTGGCGCGCTCAAGAATGGGGCGGGCTTCGTCGAAGCCGTACTTCTGCATACCGGCGAGGTCTGCGTGGCCCGGGCGCGGGCGGGTCAGCGGCGCATTGCGCTTGAGCCCGTCGAGGATCTCGGAGTCGACCGGATCGGCCGACATGACCTGCTCCCATTTGGGCCATTCGCTGTTGCCGATACGCAGGGCGATCGGGCTGCCCATCGTCACGCCGTGACGGATGCCGCCCACCAGCTCGAGCTCATCGGCCTCGAACGCCATACGGGCGCCGCGGCCGTGGCCCAACCGGCGACGAGCAAGCGCCGCCTGGATGTCCTTGCTGGTGACCTCCACCCCTGCGGGCAGACCTTCGAGCACAGCCACCAACGCGGGGCCGTGCGATTCACCAGCTGTGAGCCAACGGAGCATGTCGACAATTCTCCCACGCCCCACCTGCAACGAACGTCAGGCATTCAAACCGGGTAAATCAAGGAACCCCACGCGGCGCCGATCACGGCTCCGGCAACCATGTAGGGACCGAATGCGTAGCCCCTCGCGTCGACAATCTTGAGCCGAGACAGGATGACGCCGAACACTGCGCCGAGGATGAAACCCGAGTACATACCGACGAAAACAGCACTCCCGCCAAGAGCTCCGAGGGCAAGCGCGAGGACTCCCGACAGCCGTACGTCGCCATAGCCGAATGCGCCGCCGAAGAACCGGCCGCCGATCCAATAGAGGACCCGAAAGATCACGTAGACGACGATGTTGGCGACGAGGGCTCGGGTGAACACCTCTGATTCCTTCAAGAGCAACGCACCCAGGCCGACAAGAAGCAGAGTCGCGAGATAGGCCGGGGCGACGATCACAAACGGCAGCAGCTTGGTGCGCCAGTCGATGTAGGTCAGCCACGATCCGACGCCAGCAATCAACACCCAGACCGGCACGAGCTCGGGTCGATCGATCCGCCAGGCGACGAGACCAGCCATCAGCGCCGCAGCAATGGCGAGACCGACGGACAGTCCTCGCGCATCGGCCAGCTGGGCGTACGGAACCTTGTCCTCGGCGGGCTCCTCCGGCTCCGGTATGCGACGAAGCACCCAAGGGCCGGCCGCGCCGAGCATGGCGGCAGCGAAGGCAGCGAGAGCGATGGTCACGCTCGGAACACTAGCGAGAGCCGAGCTCACCCAACGCTGCTTCGCGCAGCAGCTGTGGATCGACCGAATCCCCGGTCATCAATTCGACCTGAAGCGCGGCCTGATGCGCGAGCAGGTCGATTCCGGTGACGTGCGGCAGATCCGCTTCGACCGCGACCTCGATGAGGTGGGACGGCCACGGGTCGTACACGACGTCGAACACAGCGCGCGATGCTGCGACGAGCTCATGAACCTGTCCGTTGGCGACGTCAGCCGGGACTGTGGAAACCAGCAGGTCGACGCGATCGAGCAGCGGTTCGTCGAGCTTGCGTGCGGATGCGGCCATGCCTGCCGTCGTGGCGATGTCGACTGCGGCAGCGGCTCGAGCCGGATCCCGTACGACGAACTCGACCTGTGTCACCCCGATCGTCGAGAGCGCGTACGCAACCGACGCGGCTGTGGCGCCACCGCCGAGGATGCGAGCCGTCATCAGGTTGGTGATGCCTCGTTCGGCCAGCGCTGAGACTGCGCCGGGGACGTCGGTGTTGTAGGTGCTCGGCATGCCGTCATCGATCACGACGGTGTTGACCACTCCCAGGGGCGGTCCCCCGTCCGGCTCGACGAGCTCGGCGAGGCGCCTCTTGAGCGGCGCCGTGACCGACAGCCCCCGAACATCATCGCCAAGCGAGCTCAGGAACTCCTGCAGACCGTCCTCTTCAACGAGCACGGCTTCATAGGTCCAGTCGAGACCCAGTTCCGCGTACGCAGCGCGGTGCATTGCCGGCGACAGCGAGTGGGCTATCGGCGACCCGATGACGGCGCAACGCATCAGCAGATGTCGTCGGTGTCTTTGGAGCTACGGCACCACTCGCGCAACCGCTCGGCCGCCCGTTCGTGGTCGGCGAGGTTGTTGCTGAAGACCGTGGTGTTGTTTTCGTAGTCCGGCACGAAGTAGAGCCAGTCGCCGTCTGCCGGGTTGAGGACCGCTTCGATGGTCTTCTTGCCAGCAGCACCGATGGGTCCAGGTGGCAGGCCTTGGTGCTCGTACGTGTTGTACTCCGACGGGTTGTCGCGCTGCTCAGGAGTCGTCCATACGTCGCCGGTGATGCCGTTGGCGTACGCGACAGTCGCATCGGACTGGAGCGCAATGCCCTGGTCAAGACGATTGAGGAACACACGAGCGACCTTCGGGTAGTCCTCGTCGCGGTTGGCTTCGTACTCGAGGATGCTGGCCAGCGTCATGACCTCGACCGGTGTCATGCCGATCGCGTCGGCGCGGGACGCGAGATCAAGCTCCTTCTCGACGTCGACCGTCTTCTTGACCATCTGCTTGAGCAAGCTGGTCGCGGTCGACCCGGGCGGCACTTCGTACGTCGCTGGGTAGAGGAAGCCCTCGGGGTTGTTGTTGGCTTCTGCGGGCAGACCAAGCGACTGAGGCTTGTCGAGGGCTGCTTCGACGTTCTTCTTCGAGATGTCGGTGCTCTTGGCGATGATCGTGATGATCGTCGTGACGCGCGCACCTTCAGGGATCGTGACCTTGCCTTCGACCCGGTTGTTGCGGTCTGTGAGCTCACGCATGGCCCACTCAGCGGACATGTGCTTGCGGAGCTTGAAGAAGCCGGCCTGAACGGCCTGGAAGCGGGAGTCGTTGAGGCTCAACTGGTAGAACGCCTCAGCGCTCTTGACCACATCGGCTTCTTTGAGAATGTTGGCGATCTGCTGGCCGTTTGCGCCGCTGGGGATCTCGACGACAACGCTGCCGGTGCCCTGGCCGGGGTAATCGGCGGGACCACCGAAGAAATCCATCGCCTTGCCGGCGACCTTGTAACCACCGAACAGAACAGCAAGAAGGACCAGCAGCGTGACGATGCGACGCCCCCAAGGCTTCCTGGGGGGTGCCGCAGCGCGGCGCCGGCCGGGGCCAGACGGTCCGCCGGTCATCATGTCCAGTCCGCCGTCAGCCATGCGTCCTCACTAGTGTCTCGCCGGGCGCAGACCCTCGGGTCCGCTCGGAATCCAGTGCCGTCTGGAGAATCACGGTGGCAGCTGCCTGGTCGATGACTTTCCTCCTCGAGCTTCCGGATCGTCCACGTTCTCTGAGCAGACTCTCCGCAGTCATCGTAGACATCCTCTCGTCAAAGAGCCGGATGGACACTGGGGCGATCGCTTCGAGAAGTTCGGCGCAGAACGCCCTGACCTTCAGCGCCGCCGGGCCTTCCAGGCCCGACAATCCGATCGGCATACCGACAACGCACTCGATCGCGTCGTACTCGTGGACGAGCTCTGCGAGCCGCCCAATCGCATCAGGACCGGCGGCAACTGTTTCGACAGGCGTCGCGAGCATTCCGTCGGGGTCACAGACGGCAACGCCGATCCGCACGTCTCCGACATCGATGCCGATGCGCCGTCCGCGGCGGAACTCAGGCACCTAGGGCGCCCTCAACGGCTGCCAGGGCCGCGGGGATAGCCGACACGTCTGTGCCGCCACCCTGTGCGACATCGGCCTTGCCGCCGCCCCGTCCGCCGAGCTTCTCGCCGACCAGTCCGACGAACGTGTTGGCGCTGAGCCCCTTGGCCTGCGCGGCCTCGTTGAGCGCAACTACCGTCGACGGCTTGTCATCGGCAGTACCGATCACGACGACCACAGCCGGCTTGTCCTTGGGCATGCGTCCGCGAATGTCGAGGGCGAGCGTACGGACGTCGCCGCCGTTGGCTCCCTCAGCGCGGTGGCCGACGTACGCGACGCCGTTGACGTCCTTGGCGGCCGAGGCGATGTCACCTGCGGCACCGAGCAGCTGGGCTGCCTTGGCGCTCTCGACAGCCTTCTCAGCGGTCTTGAGTCGCTCGAGAAGGTCCTGGACGCGACCTGGCACTTCGCCGGGCTGAGCCTTGAGGATGTCGGTCAGCTGGCGTACGACGTCACGCTCGCGGGCGAGGTAGTCGAAGCCTTCGATGCCGGTCAGCGCCTCAATGCGACGGTTGCCTGCTCCGACGGATCCGTCGGAGGTGATGACGACCGTGCCGATCTGCGACGAACGATCGACGTGCGTGCCACCGCAGAGCTCACGCGACCAAGGGCCGCCGATCTCGACGACGCGGACGTCCTCGCCGTACGTCTCGCCGAACAGCGCGAGAGCACCGAAGTCACGAGCCTCCTGCAGCGACATGGTCTGAGCCGTGACGGGCAGATCTGCACGCAGAGCGCGGTTGGAAGCCTCTTCGACACCGTGCAGCTGATCGGGCGACAGTGCGCCGCTCCAGCCGTAGTCGAGTCGCAGGTAGCCGGGCCTGTTGTACGAACCAGCCTGGAGAGCCGTGGGGCCAAGCACCTCGCGAAGCGCAGCGTGCACGACGTGCGTACCGGAGTGCGCCTGACGCGCGCCGAGACGCCACTCAGGATCAACAGCAGCTTCAACGTTCTGGTCGCGCGTCAGCTCACCTTCGAGCACGCGGACCTGGTGAACGACGAGACCTCGTACGGGACGCTGAACGTCGAGCACCTCAGCGCGACCGCCATCCCACGTGATGTGTCCGGCGTCGGCGCTCTGGCCACCCGACTCGGCGTAGAACGGGGTCCGATCGAGAACGACTTCGCCGACCGTGCCGGCAGAGATCGCAGGTACGTCGACGCCTTCGGCGAGCAGCGCGAGAACGCGCGACTCTGTGGTCAGCGTCGAGTAGGCCAGCCACTCGGTCGGGCCACCGGCGTCGAGTGTCGAGCGGTAGATCGAGGTGTCGGCGTGGGCACCCTTCTTGGACTTTGCATCGGCCTTGGCTCGGGCGCGCTGCTCAGTCATGAGTGCGCGGAAGCCATCTTCATCGACGGTCAGGCCCTGCTCCGCGGCCATTTCGAGGGTCAGGTCGATCGGGAATCCGTACGTGTCGTGCAGTGCGAAAGCCTGGTCGCCGGGCAGCGAGCTGCCTCCGGTGTTCTTGATCGCCGAGGCAGCCGACTCAAAGATCTGGGTGCCCTTGCCGAGCGTCTGTCGGAAAGCATCCTCTTCGGCGTACGCAATCTTCTCGATGCGTGGGAAGTCGGCCTCCAGCTCGGGGTACGACGCCTTCATGCGGTCGAGGCTGACCGGGAGGAGCTGCGGCAACGCCGGGTCTTCATAACCGAGCAGGCGCATCGAGCGCACAGCACGACGGAGCAGACGACGCAGCACGTAGCCGCGTGCCTCGTTGCCCGGAGTCACGCCATCGCCCATCAGCATCAGGCCGCTACGCACGTGGTCAGCGATCACGCGGAAACGTACGTCGTCGATTGGGTCAGCGCCGTACTTGCGGCCGGTGATCTCCGAAGCCTTCTCAATGACCGGGAAGACCTCGTCGATCTCGTACATGTTGGTCTTGCCCTGCAGGAGGTAGGCGACCCGCTCAAGGCCCATACCGGTGTCGATGTTCTCCTGTGGGAGCGGACCAACGACGTCGAACTTGTCCTTGGCTGTGACGTTGGTGATCTCTTCCTGCATGAACACGAGGTTCCAGATCTCCAGGAAGCGGTCCTCGTCGACGATGGGTCCGCCGTCGGGGCCGAACTCGGGACCGCGGTCGATGTAGATCTCGCTGGCCGGACCGCCGGGACCGGGTACGCCCATCTGCCAGTAGTTGTCGAGCAAACCGCGGCTCTGGATGCGTTCGTCGGGCAGGCCGGCAATGTCCTTCCAGAGCTGGCGTGCTTCGTCATCGGAGTGCAGCACCGTGACCCAAACTTTGTCGGGATCGAAGCCAAAGCCACCGTCGTCGACCGAGCCGGTGATCAGTGTCCAGGCGAACTCGATCGCGCCGGCCTTGAAGTAGTCGCCGAACGAGAAATTGCCGCACATCTGAAAGAACGTGCCGTGACGAGTCGTCTTGCCGACCTCTTCGATGTCACCGGTACGCACGCACTTCTGCACGCTGACGGCGCGGTCCCACAGCGGAGTCTCCTGGCCCAAGAAGTAGGGCTTGAACGGCACCATGCCGGCGTTGACGAACAGCAGGTTGGGGTCGTCGAACAGCAAAGGGGCAGAGGGCACCGCGGTGTGTCCGGCGTTCTCGAAGTGCGCGAGGAATCGTCGGCGAATCTCAGCGGTCAACATCAGGGGTGGTCCTTCTCAGCAAGTTCAGGGTGGTGAGTATCAAGACTCAAGTGGTCAAGGTTGGGGGTGCCGGACAACTCGTGTGCGACTTCTCGCTCACGAGTCTCCATGCCGTCACGCAGTTCGGAGCGGAAGGCTCGCCATCCGAGCCCGAGGGCCGCGGACTGATCGACGAGGCCAGGCATGGAGAGCCGGTATGCGGCTCGTTTGGCCTTGGCTGCCGCGTAGACCCCGGCTGCCGACCCGGCGACGAACCAGACCATGCGCCTCATGAGCCGATCCAACTGTCTGCGGTGGCGGAGGGTGTTGCCGCTCGGGCGGCTCGGCGGCCGGCCTGCAGGCGCTCACGACGGCGGCGGCGATATTCGCGCCGCATCATCCCGAGGATTCGATCGCGGCTCTCTGGTCGCAGCGCATATGCGACACCCCGCGTGAATACGGACAGACGTACACCAGGTCGGCCGAGTGCAGTCGCGACAACCTGCTGCTGTGTCGGCGGCACGATCAGGCGGCCTTCGACGACGCGCGGTGCCAACGAAGCGGGCAGGTGCGTGACGACCGGTGTGGGCCGTTCGACCAGCGCAATCTCGTGGGAGACCGGGGTCTGGGTCGGCGTCTGACGCAGCGTGCGGACCGCGCGTACGGAGATGGCGGCAGCGCACAGCGCGACCACGGCCAACACCGCGGTCGACACGAGGATCACGAGCTCCGCCGACATGCTGACGAGCCTATCGCGTCACCGTTCGCGCAGAATGGCGCGGATTCGAGCCAGACGTTCAGCGATCGCCGCCTCAGCGCCATGCTGGCCGGGCTCGTAGTAGATCGCTCCATCAACGTCGTCGGGTGCGTACTGCTGACCGACGACTCCGCGGGGGTCACTGTGGGCGTAGAGGTAGTCGTGTCCGTGGCCGAGCTTCTTGGCGCCGGAGTAGTGCGCATCGCGCAACGCGGGCGGCACAGTGCCGACCTTGCCAGCTCGTACGTCCGCGAGCGCCGAATCGATCGCGCGGATGACTGCGTTGGACTTCGGGGCCGTCGCGAGAGCGATAACTGCCTGTGCCAAGACGAGACGCGCCTCAGGGAATCCGATCATCGCGACGGCCTCAGCAGCCGCGACGGCGGTCTGCAGCGCCGATGGATCCGCCATGCCGATGTCCTCGCTGGCCAGGATCATGAGTCGGCGGGCGATGAAGCGCGAGTCCTCCCCCGCCTCGATCATCCGAGCCAGGTAGTGGAGCGACGCGTCGACGTCGGAGCCGCGTATGGACTTGATGAACGCGCTGGTGACGTCGTAGTGCTGATCGCCTTGCCGGTCGTAGCGAACGGCCGCCTTGTCGACAGCGAGTGCAGCGTCATCGACACTGATCGCCTTCTTGCCCTGGGTTGTCGCGGCACCTGCAGCGGCCTCGAGGTAGGTCAGTGCCCTGCGGCCGTCGCCACCGGCAAGGCGTACGAGGTGGTCTTTGGCGTCATCGTCGAGCGTGACGGTGCCGTTGAGTCCGCGCTCATCGGTGAGCGCGCGATCAATCAGCACCGAAATGTCGTCATCGGTCAGGCTCTCAAGCGTCAGGAGAAGCGAGCGGCTGAGCAGCGGCGAGATGACGCTGAAATGCGGGTTCTCGGTAGTCGCAGCGACGAGTGACACCCAGCGGTTCTCGACGCCAGGCAGCAGCGCATCTTGTTGCGACTTGCTGAAGCGATGGACTTCGTCGACGAACAGGACCGTCTCGACGCCACTGTTGGCCAGCGCACGCCGAGCACCCGCGATGACCTCACGTACTTCCTTGACGCCAGCAGACACCGCCGACACCTCGACGAACCGGCGCTCGGTATGCGCGCTCAGCAACGAGGCGATCGTGGTCTTGCCGGTACCGGGAGGACCCCACAGCAGGATCGTCAGCGGCTTGTTGTCGTCGATCATCTGCCGCAACGGCGAGCCCGGTGCCAGCAAGTGCTCCTGGCCGACCAGCTCGTCGAGCGACGTCGGGCGCATGCGTACGGCCAACGGCGCCGACGACGAGTTGTTGCCGCTCAAACTGCCCGAAGGCAGAGGGACAGGCGCATCCGGAATCTCGAACAGCCCGTCAGTCATGCAGCGACCCTACGACTCGGTGCCGACCTTCTTGGGCTCCGGCTTGAAGTCGACGCCCGTCTCCTTGCGCTGATCAGGCGTAATAGCCGCCGGAGCACCGGTCAGCGGGTCGTAGCCGCCGCCTGACTTCGGGAACGCGATGACCTCGCGGATCGAGTCCATGCCGGCGAGCATCGCGCTGATGCGGTCCATGCCGACGGCAATGCCACCGTGCGGCGGAGCGCCGAACGTGAACGCGTCCAGGAGGAAGCCGAACTTCTCCTGCGCCTCGTCCTCTTCGATGCCCATGATCTTGAAGACGCGCTTCTGGATGTCCTCGCGGTGAATACGGATCGAGCCACCACCGAGCTCAACTCCGTTGCAGACGATGTCGTACGCCCACGCCAGCGCATTGCCGGGATCGGTGTCGAAGGTCTCGATGTCCTGGGGCGAGGTGAAGGCGTGGTGCACAGCGGTCCAGGCGCCAGCGCCGACGGCGACGTCACCCGATGCGACAGCGTCGCTGGCCGGCTCGAACAGTGGGGCGTCGACGACCCAGAGGAACTCCCAGGCGGATTCATCGATCAGTCCGCCGCGGCGACCGATCTCGAGGCGAGCCGCACCGAGCAGAGCCCGGGTCGACTTCGTGGCACCCGCGGCGAAGAAGACACAGTCACCAGCCTTGGCACCAACGTGCTCGACGATGCCTGCACGTTCTTCCTCGGAGAGGTTCTTGGCGACGGGCCCGCCGAGTTCGCCGTCTTCCTGCACCAGGACGTACGCGAGGCCCCTGGCGCCGCGCTGCTTGGCCCACTCTTGCCACGCGTCGAGCTGCTTGCGGGGCTGCGAAGCGCCACCAGGCATGACGACTGCACCGACGTACTCAGCCTGGAACACCCGGAACGGGGTGTCCTTGAAGAAGTCCGTGCACTCGACGAGCTCCTGACCCATACGAAGGTCGGGCTTGTCGGAACCGAAGCGACGCATCGCCTCCGCGTAGGTCATGTGCGGGATCGGCGTCGGGATGTCGTAGCCGATCAGCTTCCACATCTCGACGAGGATCTTTTCCATCAGCGCGAGGATGTCGGCCTGCTCGACGAAGCTCATCTCGATGTCGAGCTGGGTGAACTCTGGCTGACGGTCGGCACGGAAGTCTTCATCGCGGTAGCAGCGCGCGATTTGGTAGTAGCGCTCCATGCCGGCGACCATCAGCAGCTGCTTGAACAGCTGCGGGCTCTGCGGGAGGGCGTACCAGCTGCTCGGCGCCAGACGAGCTGGCACGAGGAAGTCGCGGGCACCTTCGGGCGTGGAGCGCGTCAGTGTCGGCGTCTCGATCTCGACGAAGTCCTGCTGCCCGAGCACCGTACGAGCTGCGGCGTTGATCTTGCTGCGGAGGCGGAGTGCCTTGGCCGGAGCTTCGCGACGCAGGTCGAGGTAGCGGTACTTCAGACGTACTTCCTCGCCGACCTCAACGTGCTCGTCGATCGGGAACGGCAGCGGTGCGGACGTGCTCAGGATCTCGACGTCATCGGCGATGACTTCGATCTCACCAGTGGGGATGTTGGTGTTCTCGTTGCCGGCGGGGCGCTGCTGCACGGTGCCGACAACCTTGAGCACGAACTCGGCACGCAGCTGGTGCGCGACCTCTTCGCGTACGACGACCTGGACGACGCCCGAGGCCTCGCGGAGGTCGATGAACGCCACGCCGCCGTGATCGCGTCGACGTGCGACCCAACCGGCGAGGGTGACCTGTTGGCCGATGTGCTCGGCGCGCAGGCTTCCGGCGTCGTGGGTGCGGATCACGTGACTTGCTCCTTGATTCGGGGTTTCAGGTCTTCAGCTGGGGGGTTCCAGGTCGCAGGGTCAGCATCGACCTGGTCGCCAGTGCGGATGTCGCGTACGCGATCGCCGTCATCGCCGTTGGCGGGGAACCACACATACGGGATGCCGCGACGCTCGGCGTAGCGGATCTGCTTGCCGAACTTCTGCGGTGAGGCCGCGATCTCAGTCGGTATGCCACGGGCACGCAGCGCTGCGGCCACGGCAAGGCTCGCCGGGCGGGACTCCTCGTCCGTGAGTGCGACGAGTACGGCGCTGGGTACCGAGCGGTCAGCGGTCAGTCCGCCGGCGACGAGAGGTACGAGCAGGCGCGAGACGCCGAGCGAGATGCCAACGCCTGGGTAGGTGTTCTTGCCGTCGCTGGCGAGCTGGTCATAGCGGCCGCCCGAGCAGATCGAGCCGAGCTGTTCGTGGCCCTCCATGCGGGTCTCGAACACGGTGCCTGTGTAGTAGTCGAGGCCACGGGCGATGCGAAGGTCGGCGACGACCTCGACTCCGTCGGCACCCGAGGCGCCGGTGACAACCTGCAGCAGCTCGTCGAGACCTTCGTCAAGCAGCGGGTGTTCGACGCCGAGTGCGCGTACGGCATCGACGAACGAACCATCGGAGCTGCGGATCTCAGCGAGAGCGAGGCACTGCTTGGCTTGCTCGGCGGTGAGGCCAGCATCGGATTGCAGCAACGCAGCGATCTTGTCTGCCGGCACCTTGTCGAGCTTGTCGACGATCGGCATCACCGTCGTCGGCTCGGCAATGCCGAGACCGAGGTAGAAGCCTTCGAGGATCTTGCGGTTGCTGACCTGCAAGGTCAGGGCAGGCACGGGCAGGCCCGAGAGCGCCTCGGCCATGACCTGGGCGATCTCCACGTCGAAGTGGAACGCCAACTCGTCCTTGGCGACGATGTCGATGTCGGCCTGAGTGAACTCGCGGTAGCGGCCATTCTGCGGTCGCTCGCCACGCCATACCTTCTGGATTTGGTAGCGGCGGAACGGGAAGTCGAGCTTGCCGGCGTTCTCAAGCACGTAGCGCGCGAACGGCACCGTCAGGTCGAAGTGCAGAGCAAGACCGGAGTCGCTGTCGCCCTCGCCCGCCTGGAGGCGACGCAGGACGTAGACCTCCTTGTCGATCTCGCCCTTGCGGAGCAGGGTGTCCATCGGCTCGGCGGCACGTGTCTCGATCGAGGCGAAGCCGTGCAGCTCAAACACCTCACGGAGGTGGTCGAGGACGATCAGCTCGACATTGCGGTCGGCTGGCAGAAACTCGGGAAACCCACTCAGTCCGCTCATGCTGTGCCATCGATCGGGGCAAGCTCAGCCAAGAAGGGGTTGGTGACGCGCTCGCGCGCGACCGAGGTCTGTGGACCATGGCCCGGCAGCACGACGACATCGTCGGGCAGTGGCAGCACGCGGTCGCGCAGGCTGTCCTGCATCTGCGCGTGGGATCCGCCAGCGAGGTCCGTACGACCGATCGAGCCCTGGAACAGGAAGTCACCGGAGAACATCACCTGTGAGATGGCTTCAGGTCCGTCCCAGTCGACGCGGTAGAACACTGTGCCCGGCGTGTGGCCCGGTACGTGGTCAACCGTGAACACGAGTCCGTCGATGTCGATCGTCGCGCCATCAACGGCATCGCGTACGTCCGCAGGCTCAGCGAATTCGGGCAGGTCGCCCATGTTGAGTTGCTGGCGAAGCATCGCCGCCGACTCCCCCGAGATCGCCGCCATGGGGTCGCTCAACAGGTGACGGTCGGACGGGTGAATCCATACGGGGCAGTCGAACTCGGCCGCTACGTCTTGGGCGCACCACATGTGGTCGAAGTGACCGTGGGTCACCAGAACGGCACCCGGAGTCACGTTGAGTTCCTTGATCACGAGGCGCAGGTCATCCATCGCGTCCATGCCGGGGTCAACGACCGCACACTTGGTGCCCGGACCACGCGCAGCGACATAGCAATTCGCCTGCAGCGGACCGGCCGGAAATGACGTGAGAAGCACGTGCGACAGGGTACGCGAGGCGGGCGGTACGCGGCGACGCTGGCTCGCCCTAGACTGTCGCCCATGAGTTCTGCGCCAACGCATCCCTGGGGTCGCGTCGACGATGAAGGCAATGTCTACGTACGCACCGCTGACGGTGAACGACTGATCGGCCAGTGGCCGGGCGGCGACCCCACTGAGGCGATGGCGTTGTACGTCACCCGATTCGAAGGACTCGAGGTCGAGGTTGACCTCCTGGAGAAGCGACTCGAGGGCGGCACGCTCTCCCCAGACGACGCTGCCAAGGCCGTCACCAAGGTGCGCGCGCAGGTCACCGATGCTCAGGCGCTGGGAGATCTCGACGGGCTCCTCAAGCGACTCGATGCCCTCCAGCCCTCAATCGACAAGCTCCGCGAGGAGCGCAAGGTTGCCCGCGTCGCCAAGGTTGCCGAAGCACAGGTCGAGAAGACCCGCATCGTAGAAGAAGCCGAGAAGATCGCCACCGGCAACGACTGGAAGGCTGGCGCGGATCGCCTGCGCGCCCTTCTGGACGAATGGAAGGTGCTCCCCCGGCTCAGCAAGTCCGCCGATGACGAACTCTGGCACCGCTTCTCCTCAGCCCGTACGTCCTACACGCGCCGCCGCAAGACTCATTTCGGTGAGCAGACTGTCCTTCGCGATGCCGCTCAGGCCAAGAAGGAGCAGCTCATCAAGGAGGCCGAGGCGCTGTCCGCCTCGACCGAATGGGGTGTGACGGCTGGCAAGTACCGCGATCTGATGACGGAGTGGAAGAAGGCCGGTTCGGCCCCCCGCAATGTCGAGGACAAGCTTTGGAAGAAGTTCCGCGCCGCTCAAGATGCGTTCTTCACGGCCCGCGACGAGGCCAATGCGCTTTTGGATGCCGAGTACGAAGTCAACGCCGAGAAAAAGCTCGTCATCCTCGCCGAGGCCGAGAAGCTTCTTCCGATCAAGGACCCCGACGCCGCTCGCAAGGCATGGCTCGACATCGCTGATCGCTGGGAAGCCGCTGGCAAGGTGCCTCGCGCCAAGATGAACGAGTTCGAGTCCAAGATCCGCAAGGTCGAGGAAGCCGTACGTGATGCCACCGAGAACAAGTGGAAGCGCACTGACCCCGAGAAGTCAGCACGCGCCGACGACATGATCACGAAGCTCGAGAAGGCCATCGAAGACGCCAAGGCAGAGATCTCCAAGGCCGAGGCCGCTGGCGACGCCAAGAAGGTCAAGGCCGCGAAGGAGAACCTCGCCTCGCGCGAGTCGTTCCTCGAAATGGCACAGAAGGCCCAAGCCGACTTCAGCTAGTTACTGCGTGAGTCGGTAGACGTCGAAGACACCTTCGACCTTGCGTACGGCCGACAGCACGTGTCCGAGATGCTTCGGATCGGCCATCTCAAAGGTGAACTTCGACTTGGCGACGCGATCGCGACCTGTCGACAACGCCGCCGACAAGATGTTGACGTGCTGGTCTGAGATGACGCGGGTGATGTCGCTGAGCAGGTGCGGGCGGTCGAGCCCCTCGACCTGAACCGCCACGAGGAACGTGCTCTTGCCGGTCGGGGCCCAGTGCACCTTGACCAGGCGCTCGGGCTGGTTTCGCAGCTCCAGCAGGTTGACGCAGTCCGTACGGTGCACGGACACCCCTGCGCCACGGGTGACGAAGCCTTCGATCGTGTCGCCAGGCACGGGAGTGCAACACCGCGCCAGCTTGATCAGCACGTCGCCGTCGAGTCCCTCGACGAGTACGCCTGCATCACGGCTGATCGTCTTGATCTTGGTGCCGATGCCAGGCATCGATGTCGCTTCGGCCAGGTCTTCCTCAGCGCCCTCACGCCCACCGGCGAGGTCGATGACCCGCTCGACGACGTTCTGAGCACCGGCGTTGCCTTCGCCGACTGCTGCATAGAGACCGGAAATGTCGGCGAGGTTGAGTTCCTTCGCAACGGCATCAAGCGTTTCATGCTTGAACAGCCGGTGTATCGGAAGACCTTCCTTGCGCATCTGCTTGGCGATCTGGTCCTTGCCGCGCTCGATCGCCTCTTCGCGGCGCTCCTTGGTGAACCACTGACGGATCTTGTTCTTGGCTCGCGGGCTGACGACGAAGTCGAGCCAGTCGCGGCTCGGACCGGCGTCGGGCGACTTGGACGTGAAGATCTCGACGACGTCGCCGCTCTCAAGCTCAGACTCGAGTGACACGAGTCGACCGTTGACGCGAGCACCGATGGTGGCATGCCCGACCTCGGTGTGCACGGCGTACGCGAAGTCGATGGGCGTCGCCTTGGCCGGGAGCTGGATCAGGTCGCCACGTGGCGTGTACGCGTAGACGCCGGCGTTGGTCATCTCGAAGCGCAGCGAGTCCAGGAAGTCGACCGAGTCCTCAGTCTCGGACTGCCAGTCGAGCAGCTCTCGCAGCCACAGCATGTCATTGCTGTCAGGAGCCTTCTCGCCGGTCTTGGAGATCGCGACAGCGTCTTCCTTGTACTTCCAGTGCGCCGCGACACCGTACTCGGCGCGACGGTGCATCGCGTTCGTACGAATCTGCAGCTCGACTGCTTTGCCCTGCGGACCGATCACTGTGGTGTGCAGCGACTGGTACATGTTGAACTTCGGGACCGAGATGTAGTCCTTGAACCGTCCCGGGATCGGGTTCCAGCGGGCGTGCAGCACGCCAAGCACGCCGTAACAGTCGGCCACTGAGTCCACGAGGATACGTACGCCGACGAGGTCGAAGATGTCGGCGAACTCGCGGCCACCAACCAGCATCTTCTGATAGATCGAGTAGTAGTGCTTGGGCCGGCTAGAGACCTTGGCTTTGAGCTTCACGTGGCGCAGGTCGGACTCGACGTCGCCGACGACCCGCTCCAGGAATTCCTCGCGGGATGGTGCACGATCGGCGACCAGTCTCACGATCTCGTCGTAGACCTTGGGGTGCAGGGTCGCGAACGCGAGGTCTTCCAGCTCCCACTTGATCGTATTCATACCGAGTCGGTGGGCCAGCGGCGCGAAGATCTCGATCGTCTCGCGGGCGATGCGCTCCTGCTTGTCCTGGCGGAGGTAGCGCAGCGTGCGCATGTTGTGCAGGCGGTCGGCAAGCTTGATGACGAGGACGCGGATGTCGCGGCTCATCGCCACAACCATCTTGCGGATCGTTTCGGACTGCGCCGAGTCGCCGTACTTGACCTTGTCGAGCTTGGTCACGCCATCGACGAGCCGAACGACCTCGTCGCCGAAGTCCTTGCGGAGCTCCTCGAGCGTGTACTCCGTGTCCTCGACCGTGTCATGCAGCAGTGCAGCGCACAGGGTCGGTGCCGTCATGCCCAACTCGGCAAGGATCGCGGCTACGGCCAGCGGGTGCGTGATGTAGGGATCGCCGCTCTTGCGTTTCTGTCCCTCATGCATCCGCTCGGCGATGTCATACGCCTTCTGGATCGAGGCGACATCACCCTTGGGATGGGTGTTGCGATAGACCTTCAGCAGCGGGTCGAGTACGGGATCGGGCGAGCCGGACTTGCCGCCGATGCGGGAGAGCCGGTTGCGTACGCGCGCAGACGTAGGAGCCGAGTCTGTGTTCTTCGACCCGGCCGGTGGCGCCTCGACGCGATCAGCCACGAACCCTCCTCACTGGCACAGAAACACTGTGTCTATCCATGGTAGGCCAGCGGGGGAAGCCGAGGTCAGGACAACATGCCCTCGACGAGCGTGGCTGCTGTCACGAGTACGAGCACTGCGACCAGCGCGAATGCCACGATGCGTACCTGACGGGGGTTCATGGTTCTCGATTCTGTGGGGAGCTCAGTACGTACGCAAGGCGCTGCCGCCAACAGGGTGCAGCTTCTCTTGCCCGCCGAGAGCTTGGATTTCGATCAGGACGATGTTGCCAGCCACCTGCGCGCCAGCCTGCTGGACGAGGTCGGCGGCGGCGAGCATCGTCCCACCGGTCGCGAGGACGTCGTCGACGACCAGCACGCGATCACCGGGCTGGAGGGCATCACGATGCATCTCGAGCTCTGCGGAGCCGTACTCCAGGTCGTATGACGTCGTGAACGACGTGGACGGCAGCTTGCCTGCCTTGCGAATCGGGACGAATCCGGCGTTCAGCTCCAGCGCAATCGCTGGAGCGAAGATGAATCCGCGTGCCTCAATGCCGAGAACGGCATCGATGGGACCGGTCGTACGCGCAACATCGACGAGTGCGTCGACAACGAGACGCAGTGCCTCAGGATCCGCCAGCAGCGGCGTGATGTCGCGGAAGGTCACCCCCGGCACCGGCCAGTCCTCGATCGGTCGCACAAGGCGATCGATCAGGGCACTGACCGGTGCTGGAGCTGAATCTGTTGCTGAGTTCACCCAGTCGGGTCGTTGAGGTCGACCTTGCACACGCCCTTGGCGTGGACTTCGATCGCCTTGGACGCCTTCTCGAAGTCGGCGCTGCTCAGCTTCTGGAACTCGGATGCGAGACCCGTCAGCTTGGAGACGTCGACGCCCTCGGGAATCTTGCCCGACTGCAGATCGGCAAAGTCTTCGATCTTGATGCCAGCTTCGCTCAGTGCCGTCTCAACAGTGGTGATGGCACCGTCGAGGGTCTTCCAGTCGTCCTTGATGTCGCCTGGAGCCTCGTCGGCCAGCTTGTGGAATGTCGCGAACGCGTCACCGATCGATGCAGTGTCGCCCGACTCGAGGTCGCCGAAGGTCGCGGCCGCAGTCTTGATGTCCTTGCAGTAGTCGCTGCCACTGCCGCCGGAGCCGCCGGAGCCGCCACCGTCGCCGCCGCCACATGCGGTGAGGACACCGCCGAGGAGTACGGCGCTCGCAATCGCCAGGGGGATCTTCATGTGGTGCCCTCCATCACGCAGCGCCATTCGGTGGGCACCGCTTTGGTGCCCAAGCATGCCACGCCACAGCGGGGTTCAGGAACCGCCCTTGCCCCGTTGTGAGCGTGGTTTGCGAGATGGTTGCGAACGCTTGGCCGCGCCTGACGGTGCGGCAAGGCGCTTCGGCTGAGGAGCCACGGCTACCGCCACAGGACCATCGGCCTCTTTCTCCCTGCGACCGAGGACTTTTGCGGTGTGCGCCTTGATCGCGGGCTCGCGATCCTTGAGCTGCACCGCCAGCGGCGTCGCGATGAAGATCGACGAGTACGTACCGGCGAGCATGCCGACGAACAGCGCCAACGCGAGGTCCTTCAGCGGGCCTGTGCCGAGCACGGCCACACCGACGATCAGCAGAGCAGCAACAGGCAAAAGCGCGGTGATCGATGTGTTGATCGACCGGACGAGCGTCTGGTTGAGCGCCAGGTTGGCCTGCTGTGCATACGTACGTGTTGTCGACTTGAGGATGCCCTTGGTGTTCTCGCGCACTTTGTCGAACACGACGACAGTGTCGTAGAGCGAGAAGCCGAGAATCGTCAACAGACCGGTGACCGTTGCAGGGGTCACCTCGAAGCCAGTCCACGCATAGACGCCGACGGTGATCACGAGGTCGTGAGCGAGCGCCACGATTCCTGCAACCGACATTCGCCACTCGCGGAAGTAGGCCCAGATGAAGATCACCACGAGCACGAGGAACACGAGCAAACCGGTCAACGCCTTGTTGGCGACCTGTTTTCCGTAGGTCGGCCCGATCAGGTTCTGACTGACCTCGGTGGCACCGCCCTCGAGCAGCGATTCCTTGATCTTGGTGGTCTGGTCCTGGGTGAGCGGCTTGGTCTGGATGCGGATGAGCTCCGCTCCACCGCCGCCTGACGTTGTGACGGTCGGGTCGCCGGCCTCCGGAACAGCAGCCTCCTCGACGGCTGTACGCATGGCGTCAGCCGTCTTGGAGTCAGCCTTCTGGACTGTTGCCGTGAACTCAACGCCGCCCTTGAACTCGACGCCGTAGTTGAAGCCGCGGGCGATGAGTCCCGCCGCGGCAGCAACCATGATGATCGCCGAAACGGTGTACCAGAGCTTGCGACGGCCGACGAAGTCGAATGAGATCCGACCTTCGTACAGGTGCTGTCCGAATGTGCTGATCTTGCCCATCAGTTGGCCTTTCCAGCGGTGCTGGTCGTTCGGGCCAGCTCGCTGACCTTGCGACCCGAGATGCCGAGGTGTGCTGCGTCAAGGCCGGAGAGCTTGTGACCCTGGCCGAAGAACTTGGTGCGCGCGAGCAATGTCACGAGCGGCTTGGTGAACAGGAACACCACGAAGATGTCGATGACCGTGGTCAGACCCAAAGCGAACGCGAAGCCGCGGACGACGCCGATCGCGAAGATGAACAACACCAGTGCGGCGAGGATCGACACACCGTCGGCGGCCAGGATCGTGGCACGCGCGCGTACCCAACCGGCTTCGACAGCGAGACGAAGTGACTTGCCTTCTCGGACTTCGTCTCGGATGCGTTCGAAGAACACGATGAACGAGTCCGCCGTGATGCCGATCGCCACGATGAGTCCAGCGATTCCGGGCAATGTCAGCGTGAAGCCGACTGCCTTGCCCAAGATGAGCACTGAGGCGTACGTGATGATTGCGGAGACGAGCAACGATCCGATCGCCACGATTCCGAGTCCCCGGTAGTAGAACAGCAGGAACAGGACGACGAGGATCATGCCGACGAGTCCGGCGATGAGTCCGGCATGGAGCTGGCTGCCGGCGAGCGACGGGCCCTCTTCCGAGACGCCGTTGACGCCAAACGTCAGCGGGAGCGCACCATACTTGAGCTGGTTGGCAAGGTCCTTGGAGCTTGCCGAGGTGAAGTTGCCCGAGATCTGCGACCTACCGTCAGTGCTGTGGAACTGCGAGGTGGGCGCGCTGAGGGTCACGCCATCAAGGACGATCGCGAACCGGCTGCCAGCCTCATTGCCTGCCTGAGTCTGCTGGAACAGCGCGTCAGTGATCTTGTCGAACGCATCCTTGCCCTGGCCCTTGAGCGCGAGCGCAACGACCCACTCGACGTTCTGCTGCGACGGAGGCACGGCGTCGGCGCTCTTGATCTGGGTTCCCTCGATGACGGTGGGGCTGAGCAACTGCACCTCACCGGACGAGGTGTCACAGGTGACGAGTGGCTTGTCGGACACGTCGTTGACCTGAAGGTCCTTCGTGCAGATAAATCCGGCGAGGACCTTCTGCAGCGAGGTGACGCCCTTCTGGAATTCCTTGGGCAGCGTTGCGACGCCTTCGGTCTCAGCCTTGATCAGCTGATCGAGCGAAAGCTTCGTCCAATCGAGGTCGTCGACGATCTTCTGATCTTTGGTCGTGTCGGTCGGCGATGCTGCGCTCTGACCTGTGGCCCACACCAGTCGGAACCGCAGCTGAGCGGTCTTGCCGACCTGGTCGACGATGTTGGCGCGCTGCTGACCGGGGATTTCGACGATGATCTGGTTGCCACCCTGAGTGGTGACCTCAGCCTCCGTGACGCCTGTGCCGTTGACGCGCTGGTCAACGATGTCGCGAGCCTGCTTCAGCTTGTCTGGGGTGACCTTGCCACCTTCGGCCTTGGCCTCGAAAGTGATGCGGGTGCCGCCCTGAAGGTCGAGTCCGAGCTTCGGCTTCCACGCGCTGTCATCGCCCTTCTTGCCGTTCGCGTCGATCAGCGCGACGAGGCCGAACATTGCGACCACTGCCGCGAGGAACAGGGTCAGCGTGCGCTTGGGGCGGGGCAGATTGGCGCTTCGCGTCTTCGGTGCGGCCATCAGTCGTCGGAGCCAGCGGTGGGCGCGGCCGGGATGACCCGAGCGACGGCCTGACGGTCGACGGTAACCACGGTCTCGGGCGCGATGCGCAGCTCGAGCGTCGTGTCGCCAATCGAGGAAATCTCACCGTAGATGCCGCTGGCAAGCATGATCTCGTCTCCTACGGAGAGCTCACTCTGCGTCTTCAGGAACGCACGCTGACGGGCGCGAGCCGGACGAATGATCAGCAGCCAGAAGATGAGGACCAGGAACAGCAGGGGCAAAAAGTCGACCCAGTTGGACACGAGAGTGCTCCAGTACGAGTGTTGTGGGAACCGTCGGAGACGGTCAGGCCTGAAGGGCCAACGGGTAGTTTAGCCGGGCGACCGAGCCAGCTTGACCAGGCTCGGATTTGACCGGCTATTCGACGTCGAGCGGGAGCTGGGCGGCCGAAGCTGGTGCCACCAAGCCAAGGTGACGCCAAGCGGCGGCAGTGGCGACGCGGCCTCGCGGCGTACGCGCAAGGAACCCGAGACGTACGAGGAATGGCTCGGCAAGCTCCTCGACGGTCTCGCGTTCTTCGCCGACTGCGACCGCGAGGGTTTGTACGCCGACGGGCCCTCCGCCGAAGCTCCTGCAGAGCGCGCCCAGAACTGCGCGGTCGAGGCGGTCGAGACCAAGCTCGTCGACTTCATACAGAGCCAAAGCATCGCGTGCCACGTCATGGTTGATGACTCCCCCGGCACGCACTTCGGCGAAATCGCGTACGCGGCGAAGCAGGCGGTTGGCGATACGCGGGGTGCCACGCGAGCGGGAGGCAATCTCGCGACCGCCGTCTTCGGTCACCTCGAGATCGAGGAGTCCAGCCGAACGATCGACGATGCGGTGCAGCTCGGCGGTGTCGTAGTAGTCGAGCTGAGCCGTGAAGCCGAACCGGTCACGCAACGGGCTGGGCAGCAAGCCAGCCCGTGTCGTGGCACCGACCACCGTGAACGGTGGAATTTCGAGTGGGATTGCTGTGGCGCCAGGACCCTTGCCTACGATCACGTCGACGCGGAAGTCCTCCATCGCCATGTAGAGCAGCTCTTCGGCCGGGCGCGACATGCGGTGAATCTCGTCGATGAAGAGCACATCGCCTTCGTTGACACCCGAAAGGATTGCCGCCAGGTCACCAGCATGCTGAATCGCCGGGCCGCTGGTGATGCGCAGGGGTGCGCTGAGCTGGTGAGCGATGATCATCGCGATGGTCGTCTTGCCGAGTCCGGGAGGGCCCGAGAGCAGGACGTGGTCGGGAGTACGTCCGCGGGCGACTGCCGCTTCGAGCATCAGCGAGAGCTGCTCGCGTACGCGCTCCTGGCCAATCAGCTCCTCGAGGGTCCGAGGACGGAGTGCGGCCTCGAAGGCGCGTTCCTCCGGCCCAGCATCGGCGACAATCGCCTCGAAGCCGTCGTCTGAGTCGAACTCTGTTTCGTTCATCGGTCCCTCGCCAACGTACGGAGTGCTTCGCGCAGAACGACTGAGACGTCCGGGTCATCGCCTTGTTCTGCTGCGACCTTCTCGAGGGCGGCATCTGCATCACGGGCCGACCAACCGAGCCCGAGCAAGGCTTCGTGCACCTGGTCACGCCATTGCGGCTGGCCTGCGACGACCTTGCTGGTGACCCCGACACGATCCTTGAGCTCAACCACGATGCGCTCGGCTCCCTTGCGGCCAATACCGGGCACCATCGTGAGGGTCGCGAGATCACCTTGCCCGATGGCGCGACGCAGGCGATCGGGATCGAGGACGGCGAGCATGGCTTGTGCGACCTTCGGTCCGACACCGCTGGCGGTCTGCACGAGCTCGAACATGTCGCGCTCGTCCGTGTCGGCGAAGCCGTAGAGCGTCATCGAGTCCTCGCGAACCACCATCGAGGTGGAAAGCTGAGCCTCTTGGCCGATCCGCAGCTGAGCGATCGTGCCGGGCGAGCACATGATCTGCATGCCGACTCCCCCGACGTCGATGACGGCGGAAGTCAGAGTGACGGCGGCGACGGGGCCGCGGACGTGGGCGATCATCGGGCAGCCTTGCCGGAGGCGAGCAATTTGTTCTGCGCTATTGCGTCCTGGAGTCTGTTTTGCGCTCCCCCGCGCCAGATCTGGCAGATGGCGAGCGCGAGTGCATCTGCGGCGTCAGCGGGCTTGGGCGCTTCGGTCAGTCGCAGCAGCCGCGTGACCATCTGAGTCACCTGCGGCTTGTCAGCGCGGCCACTTCCGGTCACTGAGGCTTTGACCTCGCTCGGAGTGTGGAGCTGAACCGGGATGTCGTGGCGTGCAGCGACCAGCATTGCGATGCCGCTGGCCTGAGCTGTGCCCATGACGGTGCGAACATTGTGCTGGCTGAAGACTCGCTCGACGGCGACGATGTCGGGCTGGTGCTTGAGGATGCTCGCCTCGATGCCCTGCTCCAACAGGTGCAGGCGTCGGGAGGTGTCCATGTCCGGCGGTGTGCGGTAGACACCGACGTCGACCATGGTCAGCGCGCGTCCGACGGACCCGTCAACGACTCCGAAGCCGCAGCGAGTCAGGCCTGGGTCGATGCCGATCACCCTCAACGGACACACCTCGCAACCGAACGCATGTTCGACAGCCTAGTCGCGCTCCCCCTCAGGGCAGGGGCGACACGCGGGTCATTCGACCTGCGCCATGACCTCGTCTGAGGCGTCGAAGTTGGAGAAGACGTTCTGTACGTCGTCGCAGTCCTCGAGCGCATCAATCAGTTTGAGGATCTTGGTTGCCGCATCCACGTCCACGTCGACAGTCATCGTCGGAACGAACGAGGCATCCGCCGAGTCGTAGTCGAGTCCCGCATCCTGCAGCGCCGTACGTACGGCGACCAGGTCAGTCGCCTCGCTGATGATCTCGAAGGTGCCATCGAGGTCGTTGACCTCTTCGGCGCCGGCATCGAGGACGGCCATGAGAACCGTGTCCTCGTCGGTCTCGCTGCCATCCTGCTCCGCCGGGACCATGATGACGCCCTTGCGGTGGAACATGTAGGACACCGAGCCGGGATCGGCCATCGTGCCGTTGTTGCGAGTCATCGCCGTACGGACTTCCATCGCAGCGCGGTTCTTGTTGTCCGTCAGGCACTCGACGAGCAGCGCGACACCACCCGGGGCGTATCCCTCGTACATGATCGTCGTGTAATCGACCGCGTCCGCGCCTATGCCGCCGCCGCGCTTGACCGCGCGATCGATGTGGTCCTTGGGGACCGACGACTTCTTGGCCTTCTGGATCGCGTCATAAAGCGTCGGATTGCCCTCGGGATCGGCGCCGCCAATGCGCGCTGCGACCTCGATGTTCTTGACCAGCTTGGCGAACATCTTGCCGCGCTTGGCGTCGACAATGGCCTTCTTGTGCTTCGTGGTTGCCCACTTGGAATGGCCTGACATGACGCTCCCCTTCTAGGACTGCTTGACGAGTTCGACGAAGTAACGATGGATGCGATCGTCACCGCCCACTTCGGGGTGGAAAGACGTCGCCATCAGGTTGTCCTGTCGAACGGCGACGATTCTACCGGCGGCTTCCCCAGACGTGATCGTGGCAAGTACCTCGACCTTCTCGCCAGCGTCCTCAACCCATGGTGCCCGTATGAATACCGCATGCACGGGATCGGCGAGACCATCGAACTCGATGTCACCCTCGAACGAATCGACCTGACGACCGAATGCGTTGCGGCGCACGGTGATGTCGAGTCCACCGAGCGTCTCCTGCCCGTCGATTCCGCCGGTGATGCGGTCAGCGAGCATGATCATTCCGGCGCAGGTGCCGAAGGTCGGCATGCCGCCACGGATGCGCTCAGCCAGCGGCTCGAACAGGTCGAACGTGCGCGCGAGCTTGTACATCGTGGTCGACTCCCCGCCCGGGAGGACCAGAGCGTCGCAACGTGCCAGCTCTTCCGGTCGGCGGACCGTGAACGCAGGCACACCGAGGTCGGCGAGGACGCGTACGTGCTCACGAACATCGCCCTGCAGGGCGAATACGCCGACCGATGGTTGAGCTGTCACTGAGCCAGCCTACGAGGCAGCCCGACTGACGACGGTGGCGGCGTGGGAGACGAATCTCCAGGGGATACGCCACCACCGTCGCTCCCTCTCGGATATCCCTCCCGATCGGGTTCAGCGGAGGTGAGATCGATCGCGAACAGTTGCTCAGCGGTTCGTGCTCCCTCTTGCTTTGCTGCCCATGTGAGGCACTCCCATACCTCGAACAGCAATGGCTAAATCATACGCCTGAGGTGGTTCATTTCCACCAACAGATTTCTAGAATTCCGAAGCTGCCCGGCGCCAGGGACCTGAGACGACCCATGCCAACGCCGCCACCAGGAGTCCACCGACGAAGATGCCGACCGGCCCGATCGCGACCCGCAAGGGATAGCCAAGCTTCGGAACCGTCCACAAGACCTTGTCGATCGAGGTCTCGTTGTAGACCTGCGAATCGGGCACAGCGTTGGCATCGCCCTTGAGCGTGAACTGGATGCTGCTGCCATAAGGATCGACAGTCTCGACCCGGTGGGTCACGCGCTCGCCGGCGCGGTTCTCGACGCTGATCACGTCACCTACCGCGACCTCTCCTGCCGAGGCGCCACGCGCAATCACCAGATCGCCACGGTTGATCTCGGGAGCCATCGAGTCGGACCGGACCACGATCGGCGTCAGGTCAAAGAGTGCAACAACAGCCGTCGCCAACACGCATACGAGCCCGAGGAATGCAGCAAGCGAGATCGGGGTCGACCGGCTGGGCCGCCAGTCGCGCAGCCTGCTGAAAATATTGGGGGCACGTTCAGCCACCTGGTCAGTCCCCTGTTCCGACAATCTGAGCGCGCATTGGGAGATGCACGGACCCCAGTGTGTCGGATCACCGAGCCGAAGTCGGCTATTGCGTCAGGTCGCCGTGCCGCAGGACATGCCCAGTCCGAGCAGCGTGATCGTGACTGGCTGATTGCTGACAACCGACTTCCACGTCCCGTTGGGGGAAGGCAGAGATGCCTGGATCCGGATGTTGTAGGTCGCGTTGAGGATCGTGCTCAGCAGTCCGGCGCTGAACTGGACCTGGCGAGTGGAGCCGTTGTCCGTCACCGTCATCGTCTGACCGGTCTCGACGATCGTCGCTGTGTAGTCCAATGCGTACGGCGAGGAGACCTCGGTCCATACGATCGTCGCCGTCTTCTGTGACAGCGCGCCACCGGTCACGGTGCAGCTCGTGATCGCCGGCTTGGTCACCGTGTACGCCGTGTAGGTGCCACCGCCAATGACGACGTCATCGGTCCACGGAGCAGCGGCAGCCGGAGTTGCGACCGCGATGGCGGCCGCGAAGGCAGTGGTGGCGATCATGCGCGGAGTGACCTGCGCGCCCTTCTTGTCGGCCTTGCGGGCACCGCCCTTGCGTCGCGGTTCCGGCGACGGACCATCGCCATCAGTGGGTCCCCTGCGGCGGAATACGAGCAAGAGCATCATCGTGACGTACGCCCCGAGAACGAAAACCCCGACCGGACTCGCAGCCGCGTTGACGACATATCCCGCCTTCGGGATGTCGAACAGCACCCGCTCTGCCTTCTTGACGGTGTAGACCTCGGCGTCAGCGACCTTGTTGTCGTCACCCTTGAGGGTCAGCTGCCGCTCATCGCCCTGCCGAGCGATGTTGACGAGACGGTGCGTGACTCGATTGCCCTCTGCGTTGACCACAGAGACGATGTCGCCGACCTTGAGGTCGCTCGCATTGACTGTCCGTGAAACCGCGAGGTCGCCGGTATGAATCGCCGGCGACATCGAGCCTGATCGGAACACCAGCGGCTTCACGCCGAACGCGACTCCCGCAATTGTCGCGATGATGCAGAGGACACCGAGCAGCGCACCGAAGGTCAGGAAGACCTCCCGTGCGCCGCGCCCGATGCCCTTGATTGTCATGAGACGTCAGAGGTTCCCGTCGCGGTGAACGTCGCAGTTGCTGTCTTGCCTTGCAGCGTGGTCGACGCAGCGTCGGCGAGTTTGACCTGGAAGCAGAGTGCCTCGGTGGCGTTCTGGACCATCGCCGACGCCGGGCGGCGTGGTGTGATGATCGCTGTGCTCGTCGTGCTCGTCAGCGGGACCGCACTGACGATCACCGTGCCGCCGGTGCAGGTCGAAGTGTTGCCGGATCCCGACTTGGTGCCGCCGACGGAGATCGTCAGGAGCAGACCGTTGGCTCCAGCTGTGTTGTAGTCAGCTGCGTGGGTGCCGGTCAGTCCGCCGGTCATCGTGTACTTGAGGGGCGCGGTGCCGTTGTTCTTGACCGTCAGCACCTCCGCGGAGGAGTTGCCGGGCACCATCGACGTCATGCTCAGGGTCGTCGTGGCGTACGAGTCGGCGTTGTTGACCTGGAGGTCGAGCGTGCCTGCGGTGAAGGTCGAGCCACTGACGACGACATCGTCAGTCCAGTAGGCGAACGTTCCGACTGCCCCGAGTCCGAGTGCAACGCCGAGAGCCAGTACGGCTCGGACACGGCCCGTACGAGCTGTGCGCTTGCGTCCTGCGTGGTCAGACATGATGTGCCTCTCCGCTTGATTCGGATAGTTCGTTGCTGTTTGAGACGAGGCCGAGCCCCGTGCCGAGTAGAAGTGCGCTGAGAACTGCGTAGAACAACAGATTCGGTGCGCCAGTGTCAGGAAGGCCTGCGCCAGCGTCGCCCACGTCGCCGTTCGGTGCGGATTCGCTGAGCGTGACGCGGAAGGTCAGCTGCGATGCGAGAAGTTGGGTCGGGTTGGTCGACGACGGGTCGTACGCGACGTTGACCTTGATCTTGCTCACCGCGCCATCAGCGAGGTCCGGCGCAGTCAGCAGGCGATGTATGCCGCCCTCAGAGACGGCAGTCCAGTCACCGCCACCGCCCTTGGCAGTAACGTGCAGGTCGCCGGATTCGATCAAGCCGTCAGCGGCCGGCCCCAGGATGTCAACCGTCAGGTCACCGGATGATCCGCCCTGGTTGCGAATAAAGAAGGCCTCAGTTTCCGAGTCGCCCGGTACCCAACGGAGCGACGGATCGAACAGCGGCGTGGTGATCGACGACATCCAATGGGTGCCATCCAGGCTCAACTCCAGCTCACCCGCGGCTACTGCCGAGGATGCCGAGGAGCTCGCAAGGATCAAGGTCATGCCTAAAAGACGCCCGAGACGGCAGTTCATGACGCGTCCGCCGAAGAGTGTTTGCGGGGCTTCCGCAGGCGATCCCGCAGGGAGCCTGTGAACATGTACGCCGCATAGAGCAGCAGGCCGGACACAACGACGACCATCGTGAGCCTGCGCTCCTTCCCAGTGATGTATTTGTTGACGTAGCCCAGGTAGGGGACGTCGTACCAGAGGGCACCCTTGACCTGCACCGGCCGAACGAGCTCTCGGTCCGGAGCGTCGTTGGCGTCTCCCTGAGTTCGAAACCGCAACGTTCCGTCGGGACTTTGAATCATTCCGACGACACGGTGGGTGACCACGGTCGGTTTGCCCGACTTGAGTTGATACGTGACGACCTTGCCGATCGCGATGTCTTCCGTGTCGATCGGCTTGACCACGACCAACGTTCCCGGCGGGTATTTCGGCTGCATTGAGCCGGTCAGGATCGAGTACGGGGTCGCGCCAGCGATTCGCGGCACGACTACTGCGGCCGCGATGACCGCGACCACCCCGATGATGACCAACCAGGCGACCAGTTGGCCGAACCATCGAAGAGGCCCAGTCGACCTGATCTTGACCTTCGACGTATTCGACATGCGCTTCTCCGTCCCAGCGGGCCGGCCCAGCTTTCGCTGGCGCCGGACCGCTGGACGCGGCAGCTGGTCCTAGTTGTGGTCCTGCGTGGTGTCGATGTCGATGTCGTCGAGCACGGCGCTGTCGGTCTGCGACGTGTTGCCAGAGGCCGAATCGAAGGTCACGGTGACCGCGACGGTCAGCGTGTCGCCGTCGTTGTCCTCAGTGATCTCGGTGACCGGCGTGGCGGCAATCTCGAGGCTCGAGCCGATGGTCAGTGGACCACTGGTGAGCAGGTCGCCTGAGTCTGTTCCGGGCACTGCCTCAACAGTGGCGCGCAGGTGCGTACCAACAGCGTCGACGGTGAACGTGCAGAGCTTGGTGACGACGTCACCCGGAACGAGCCTGTCAGTGCCAGGTACGAACGGCTGACCGCCCGGCTCGTCGGTGTCGAGGTTCCACTCATCACAGTCGTTGAGCGCAGTCAGCGACAACGAACCTGCGGTGAACGTGTCACCGTCGACAGCGTCAGAGTCGGACCAGTAGGCGAGCGATCCCGCGCCGCCCAGGAGTAGTGCAGCCGCTGCAGCCGCCGCGATGGCGCCCTTAGTGGATCTATTCATGATGCTCCCTCAGATAATCGATCCCGATCGACATTCGAATCGGGCTCCCTACCTGAGTGTGACTCGGGGCCAGGTCATTTATGACGCGAAAATGTGACCCGAGTCGCAAAATGGCTCAAAGTGACTAGGTCAGCGCACAAAGCGACCTGTGGGTTGAGCCTGGCTAGGCTCACCAGCCACGTTCGGCCAGGCGGTGGGGCTCGGGGATCTCGTCGACATTGATGCCGACCATGGCTTCGCCGAGTCCGCGGGAAACCTTCGCGACAACGTCCGGGTCGTCGTAGAACGTGGTGGCCTTGACGATCGCCGCGGCACGCTCGGCGGGGTTGCCGGACTTGAAGATGCCCGAACCGACGAATACGCCTTCCGAACCGAGCTGCATCACGAGTGCTGCGTCGGCGGGAGTCGCGATGCCGCCGGCTGTGAAAAGCACGACAGGCAGTTTGCCGGCTTCGGCAACTTCCTTGACGAGCTCGTACGGGGCCTGCAACTCCTTGGCTGCGACATACAGCTCGTCGTCGCGCAGGGTCTGGAGCTTGCGGATCTCGCCGGTGATCGCGCGGATGTGGGTGACGGCGTTGGAGACGTCGCCCGTACCGGCCTCGCCCTTGGAGCGGATGAACGCGGCACCTTCCGTCAGTCGGCGAAGCGCTTCGCCAAGGTTGGTCGCGCCGCAGACGAACGGCACGGTGAACTGCCACTTGTCGATGTGGTTGGCGTAGTCGGACGGCGTCAGAACCTCTGACTCGTCGATGTAGTCGACGCCGAGGCTCTGCAGGATCTGCGCCTCGGCGAAGTGGCCGATACGAGCCTTGGCCATGACCGGGATCGAGACGGCCTCAATGATGCCGTCGATCAGATCTGGGTCGCTCATACGGGCAACGCCGCCCTGGGCACGGATGTCGGCGGGCACGCGCTCGAGCGCCATCACGGCAACGGCGCCAGCGTCTTCGGCGATCTTGGCCTGCTCAGCGTTGACGACGTCCATGATGACGCCGCCCTTGAGCATTTCGGCCATGCCGCGCTTGACCTTGGAGGTGCCGACTGTTGCTTCGTTGCTCACGTGCGTGTCCTTAGAGGAGTACCGGGAAAGTCGTCACCCAGTCTACTCGTCAGGCGCGCACCATCTTGCTGAGTCCACGTCGCGGCCCGCGCTCTGACTGTGCCACCTCGAGCAGCTCATCAACGCTGGTGATCTTGCGCCGCGGACGACCCGCTCCTGCTCGGCGTTCTGCACGGTCGATCGCACGCCAGCCGCGGAGGTTGACGGCACGCAGTCCGCCCCTGTCGATCGCTGCGCGAAGCGATTCGCGACTCCCCCGCGTCACGAGCACTCCGGCGTTGAAGTCAGCGATCACGTGGCCGATCGTCTCTTCAGAGCAGGACTTGTTGGTGCCGATGAAGCCCGTGGGGCCGCGCTTGATCCAGCCAACGGCATACGCACGCGGAGTTCCGGACACACGTCCCTCGACATTCGGGATCACTCGCGCCTCGTCGTCGAACGGGACCCCAGGTACGGCGACTCCCTGGTAGCCGATCGCCCGCAGGACGAGCGGGGTGTCGATGGTCTCGCGACGATCAGTAGGCACGGCTCGTATATGACCATCGAGCTCAACCAGGTCGTTGTGGGCAACCCGCAAGCCAGTCACGCGGCCATCGCCGATCAACTCGGCCGGAGACTCTGCGAATCGGAACACGATGCGCCTGGATCCAGGGGCAGTTGGCCGTGCAACCGCCTCACGAAGAGCCGTGGCCTTGCGATTGGCCATCGGGTCCGCGATCGGCTGGTCGAGGTCTGCCCCTTCGACGACGATCTCGATCTCTTCGTGGGACAGCAGCCCGATGAGCTCCGGGAGCGTGAATGCCGCCTGAGCGATGCCCCTGCGCCCCAGGATCACCACTTCTCGTACGGCGCTCGCACGCAGTGCTGCCAGCGCATGTTCCGATATGTCCGTCGCCGCGAGCGACTCGGGGTCGATCGACAGCAGGCGCGCAGCGTCGAGCGCAACGTTGCCGTTGCCGATGATGACTGCCCGGTCGCCGCTGAGATCGAAGGTCCGGCCCGCGTGATCTGGATGGCCGTTGTACCAAGCCACGAACTCCGTCGCGCTCTCACTTCCCGGCAGATCCTCGCCCGGAATGTCGAGTTTGCGGTCCTGCGATGCGCCAGTCGCGTAGATGACGGCATGGCAGTGCTCGAGAAGGTCCTCGTGCGAGATGTCGGTCCCCACGTTCACGTTCAGCAGGTAGTGGAAGCCACGCTGATCCTCGATCTGGCGGAACAGCTTGTCGATCGACTTGGTTTCGACGTGATCGGGTGCGACTCCGCTGCGTACGAGACCGTGCGGGGTCGGCAGTCGGTCAAGCAGCGTCACGTGCACGTCGTCCTGCTTCAGCAGCTCATCGGCGGCGTACATGGCGGCCGGACCTGACCCGACGATCGCGACGTGCAACGGACCAGGCGCCTTGCGGATGATGGGCGTGATGGGTGCCTGGATCGGGTACGTACGCGGCTCGGCGTGGAACAACGCGTTGATGTCCACGAAGGGCAACTGATTCGCAGGAACCTTGGTGTCGGGGACGATCGCACCAACCGGGCATGCGCCCACACACGCGCCGCAGTCGACGCAGGAAACCGGGTCGATGTAGAGCATGTCGGCGAGACCGAAGTCTGGCTCGTCGGGAGTCGGGTGGATCGCGTTGACAGGACACGCGAACACACAGGAGGCGTCAGCGCAGCACGCCTGCGTGACGACATGGGCCACGGAGAATCAGCTCTCGAGGAACGCGACAGAGGGCTCGCTGCGGAAGCGCGACGAACGGCCGTCAATCTTGAGCAGTCGCCACATGCGCCTTGAGGTGCGGGTCATCAGACCAGACTGCTCGGCGAGCATGCGGGCGTCGGCGAACATGTCCTGCAGACGCACTCGCGACTCGGGCGCCTTCCAATAAAGCTCCTTGATGACCTTGCGGGGGATGCCGAACTCCTTGCGGAACGCCTTCGGCGGGATCATGATCAGGTCGGCGCCGGTGCGCATGATGAGCGGGAACAGCAGCGACACGATGAACTTGTTGATCCGGCCGAGGTTCGGGCCGTGGATCTTGATGAACTCGTGGGCGAACGAGATGTGCCGAGCTTCCTCGGCGACGTGGATCTCCATGATCCGCGACATCAGCGGCGGAAGATCCTTGCCACCGCGCAGAATGCCCTTCTGCGTATGGTCAATCGGCTCTTCACCTGCAAGGACACCGATGAAGAAGCTGACCGGGAAGGTCGAGGCAGCACCTGGGATCGCCCACGAGATGCGGCGCATGAGCCACGGCATTCCAGGCGCATCGACGCCGATGCGGTTGATCGCCTCCTGGAACATCTGGTTGTGGTGGCATTCCTCGGTCGCCTCGTGCATCAGGTAGCGGAACTCAGGCGACTGGTTCTTGAGCTCGAAGCAGTACTGCATGATGCCGCGGATCAAGATGTTCTCGAACTGCACGCCCACGCGAAGGATGTTGGCCTGACGCCACAGCCCGATCTCGATCTGGCGCTCAACGGACTGGGCTTGGTACCACGGGTGGGCGCCAAGCGGATCGACGTTCGCCGGCAAGATCCAGCGCGGATCGGTGCGGTCGATCTGGAAATCAGGGTGCTCCCACGGGATGTCGATGAAGGCATCGAAGTGGTGCTCCGTCGACGCGACTGACAGTCCGTGCAGGACCTCTGCGTATTCCTCACGGCTGCGGGTCGCGGAAAGCTCGGTGGGGTTTTCGAGTGTCTGGGTCATCGCTGCTCCTCAGCAAATCGCGTCATACCGTCAGCATGCGCCGTACTCACGGTATGTGTCAACGGCTATGTGACATTCGGCGTGTCGCATAGCCGGAGTCTCCCGCAAACAGGAAGAGCCCCGCACCGTGTTGGTGCGGGGCCTTTCCGTGTGTGTGTCAGGCGTTGGTGCGCTTGCGGGCTGCGAACGCGATACCCGAGGCGGTGACGACTCCGCCACCGACGAGCAGCCAGGTGATGTCGAGTCCACCGTTGTTGTCGTCGGCTGTGAGCTCAACTTCGGCCGGACCGGCGACGAAGAGATTCTCGCTGCGATCGATCGAGTCAGGCGAGCCCTTCGCGCTGACGACCTTGACGACCTTCTTCTCTTCGACAACGTCAGCCTGGGGAACAACAACCTGCGGCTGATCGGCCGGCTTGGGCTGCGGCTTGGGCTTGTTGGGCTTGGGAGCGTTCTGCAGCGGCAGATCCTTGTCGAACTTCGGACCCGGGTGCGGCTCAGGAAGGGTGTCGGGCTGACCGATGATGACCGGACCGTTGGGACCAGCGGTGGCTGCGGTAGCGCCGACCATCGTGAAACCGACAGTGGCGAGCGGGACTGCGATGACGAGGTTGCGGATGATGCGGTTCATGATTTCTCCTGTGGTTTTGGTGGTGTGTTTTTTGAGTTGGTCTGTGGTGTTGCTTGTAGGTAGGAGCCACAGACCCCACGGGTCCTTACAACTTTTCTGAAGATCTTTTCTGCGCGTACATATTTCGTTGGTATTCCAGTCTCAAATTCATCGAAAGGTTCTCTCAAGGGGTGTCTAACACTCTGGTGTCACCAGCTCGACCCCACACACCAGGAGAACAAGATGACCACCATCCAGAACATCCAAGCTCCCACCATCCGCATCAGTAGCAACGTCGTCCGCAACGCAGTATTCGTGGGCAAGGCCCTCGCCGGTACGGCAGCACTCGTTGCCCTCACCGTCGCTACGGTCGCCTTCGCTTCGGTCGTCGACATGACCACCGCGACGTACTTCTTCGTCCTTCTCTCGACGGTTGGTGCGATCTCCGCACTGGGCATCCGCGAGAACCGCAACGAAGCGATGAAGACGAAGTACGACATCCGTTGACCAAACGGCCCCAAGCCCGATCAATCGCCTCAGGTGAGTTGATCGGGTTTGTGGTGTCTCAACCGGGCTATCCCGGGCAGGGCGTTGCCTGGACGGAGCCAGCAGGCCCAGTCGCACTGTTGCCGCGGGTGTCGGTGGCCACGACTCGCATCGTCACCTTGCCGCCGAAGTTGACTGGGCCCATCTGGGCAACCCAGCGCGAGCCCTCCTTGTGCATGGTCTCCGTGCCGGATTGACCGTTGACGCTCCAGCGCAATCTGACCGACGACAAGCCACTTTCGTCTGTCACGGTTGCCCTCACCGGAACGGTCGGGTCTTCACAGGTTGGACTGTCTCCAGCACTCGGCCGCCCGACGTTGGGGTTGCGCTCCTGGGTGAGGGTGACAGCGACCTTCCCGCTGCCAGCCCCCCACGACACGCCAATCGTGCCGGCCGACTTGCCTTCAGCGACTGCGCCACGGTTGGCGTGAACGGCAATCTGTACGGCTTTGCCTGCTTTGACCTTGCCGGTGCTCGGCGAAGCGGTGAGCCACCCTGCGCTTGAGGTCAGCTGATAGTTCACGGCCTTGCCGCCGGTGTTGGTCAATACAAAGGTCGAGTTGCTGGCGCTTCTACCAAGCGCGATGGCGGTGGTCGACAACGTCAGCGTGCCAGGCTCGACTGGTTTCGCCGAGGGCGATGCGATCGACTCAGTGGGGGTCGGCGACGGGGTCGGCGTCGCAGACGAAGCCGCAATATCCTTGGGGCTGTCGTCGTTCTGCAAGGCAACGGTTGCTGCCGTGCCACCGATGAGGACGACGGCCGCCACGGCTGCACCAGCGACCTTCGTCTTGGTGGACACCTTGCCCTTGGCGGGCGCAGATGCGGTGGTGGTCGTGAGTGGCTCCCCCGACGGCGTCGTGTACGCGACGAGCTGGGTGTCCTGGATGACGCGATCACGCAAGAAGGCAGGTGCAGCGAACATCGGTACGCCGGCAAGCAGCATCCATGGGCTGAGGATCTTCTTGCGGCGCTCGCCGCATACGTCGCAGTCGTCAACGTGACGCGAGACGCGCTTGCGGATGAGCGGCGAAAACGTACCGTCCCAGTCGGCGAGCAGTTCGTCGAGCTCGTCGCAGTCATCGCGGCCGAGGCGGGCGATCAGCAAAGCACCCAGCGAACGGTCAACTTGGGCGCGCAGGCGGTTGAGCATTGTGTACGCGTTGGCTGCTGAGACGCCCATGGCCTCACCAAGCTCGGCACCCTCGAGACCCTGACGGAGGTGCAGGTCGAGCAGGGCGCGATCGCGCTCGGCGAGTCCGGCCGCCGCGTCCCACACGATCTTCTGCGCGGCGGAGCGTTCGGCTTCCTGATCTGGTGTGAGGGCGTCGTCAGCCATGTTGATCAGCTGCTCCTCGCCGCCATAGTCCACGCGTTTGCGGGCTCGGAGCGTACGCAGGCACTCGCTGCGCACGATGGAGTACAGCCACGGTCGAAGCCGGTCGGCCTCCCGCAACTGGTTGATACGTTCCGCGACGATCACGAAGGAGTCCGCCACGGCATCCGCGGCATCCTCGCGCTGACGCAGCATCGAGTAGGCGAAGTCGTACAACTTGTTGCCGTACTTGTCGTAGACCGCGGCAAAGGCCTCGCGATCGGCTGCTAGTACTCCGGCGACGAGCTCCGCGTCGGTCGGCGCGGCTGATCCGGTCGCGGAAGTCACGTTCGCATCCTATGTGGGATGAGACGTATAGCCACGACATCGGTCTTCCTTCCTACGTACGGTCAATTCCGTATGTAGGAGTCGCGAGCGTGCGAAGTCTTACAACTTTTCGCCGACGGCTTGCTTGTGAACCATGATCAGGCGCTGGAACACCGTGATGAGGCTGGCCAGCGCGAGTGCCCACAGCGTGATTTCACGCATCCAAGGCTGCTCGAAAAGTCCTGCCAGACCTGTCATGACCAAGATTGCGACGAGCCGGTCAGCACGTTCTGCGATGCCACCCTTGGCCGTCATGCCAAGGCTCTCGGCGCGCGCGCGAGCGTACGAGGTGATCGAACCGAGAACGAGGCAGGCAAGGCTCAAGCAAAGGTAGAGACGCGGGTCGCCGAGGTCAGCCTCGGGCGCCTTGCCCAGGAAGGCACCGGAGTAATAGAGGACGAGCCCGCCGAAGATCGCTGCGTCGCCGAAGCGGTCGAGGGTCGAATCAAGGAAGGCACCCCATTTGGACGACTGGCCAGATTTGCGCGCCATGTAGCCGTCCATGATGTCGCTGAACACGAACGCCGTGACGACCAGGACGCCGACGAAGAACTGCCCACGGGGGAAGAACCACAGAGCACCGGCGCTGACGCCGATCGTTCCAACGATCGTCACCTGGTCAGGCGTGACGCCCCACTTGAGGAGGCGGTCGGCGAGCGGAGCCCACACATTGGTCCAGAACTGGCGAAAACGTTCGAGCACGATCTAGTCCTTCGCGGTTGGCCAGGCGGCAGCGAGCATCTCGCGTGTATCACCCAGGAGTTGGGGCATGGTCTTGGTGTGTCCGATGACGGGTAGGAAGTTGGCGTCTCCACCCCAGCGTGGCACCACATGCTGGTGCAAATGGGCAGCAATGCCGGCTCCGGCCACGGGACCTTGATTCATGCCGAGGTTGAACCCGTGCGGGTTGGTGACCTCGCGCATCGTCTGCATCGCCTGCTTCGTGATCGCAGCAACTTCGACGGTCTCGTCCTCGGTCAGCTCGGTGTAGTCGGCGACGTGACGGTACGGGCATACGAGCAGGTGGCCGGCGTTGTACGGGTAGAGGTTGAGCACCGCGTACGCCGATTTCCCGCGATAGACGATGAGCCCTTCAGCGTCGTCCATCTTGGGGATTCGGCAGAACGGGCAGTCGGCTTCATCGGCAGTCTCGGGCTTGTTCTCGCCCTTGATGTAGACGATGCGGTGTGGCGTCCAGAGTCTCTGGAACGCGTCCGCCTCCCCCACGCCCTGCTGCTCGTCGGTCATGTCGGCACCTCCGTGGAAAAGGCACGATACGGAGTCACCGCCACGACAGCTCTGATTGTTCGCTCGCTGCGCTCGCTCATACCTGTACGCGCTGCTCGATCGCTTCGGCGATGCGGGCAATCGCATCGTCGATCGGCACACCGTTGTCCTGGTTGCCGCTGCGGTAGCGGAACGAAACAGCGCCGGCCTCGATGTCGTCGTCTCCGGCGATCAGCATGAACGGGACCTTCTGGGTCTGCGCGTTGCGGATCTTCTTCTGCATGCGCTCATCGGAGTTGTCGACCTCGACCCGAATGCCCTTGGACTTGAGCTTCTTTGCGAGCTCATACAGATAGTCGGCGTGACGCTCAGCGACCGGGATGCCGACGACCTGCACAGGCGCGAGCCACGGAGGGAACGCTCCCGCGTAGTGCTCGACGAGGACACCGATGAAACGTTCGATCGAGCCGAACTTCGCCGAGTGGATCATCACCGGTTGCTGGCGCGAACCGTCAGCGGCGACGTACTCAAGGTTGAAGCGAGCCTCAGACGGCATGTTGAAGTCGTACTGGATCGTCGACATCTGCCAGGTACGACCGATCGCGTCGCGAGCCTGGACCGACACCTTCGGGCCGTAGTACGCGGCGCCGCCGGGATCGGGGACGAGCTCCAGTCCGCTCTCGATGCAGACATCCTCGAGCACCTTGGTGGCGACCGCCCATTCCTCGTCTGAGCCGATGAACTTGTCCGGCTTGGAGTCGTCGCGGGTGGACAGCTCGAGATAGAAGTCGTCGAGTCCGAAGTCGCGGAACAGGCTGAGGCAGAAGTTCAGCAGATGCCTGATCTCGTCGGGCGCCTGCTCCGGAGTCACGTACGAGTGCGAGTCGTCCTGCGAGAAGCCGCGTACGCGGGTCAGCCCGTGGATCACGCCCGACTTCTCGTTGCGGTAGACGTGACCGAACTCGAACAGTCGCAGTGGCAGCTCTCGGTAGGAGCGCTGGCGCGACCGGTAGATCAGGTTGTGCATCGGGCAGTTCATGGCCTTGATGCGGTAGTCGCCGCCGTCGAGCTCCAGCGCAGGGAACATGCCTTCGCCGTAGTACGGGAGGTGGCCCGATGTGTAGAAGAGCCCCTCCTTGGCGATGTGCGGAGTGCCGACGTATTCGAAGCCTTCTTCGATGTGCCGACGACGTACGTAGTCCTCCATCTCGCGCTTGATGACACCACCGCGCGGGTGGAACACCGGCAGACCGGAGCCGATCTCGTCGGGGAAGCTGTAAAGGTCGAGCTCCTGGCCGAGGCGACGGTGATCGCGACGCTGGGCCTCTTCGATGCGGTGCAGGTGCTCGTCGAGGGCTTCCTTGGTCTCCCAGGCGGTGCCATAGATGCGCTGCAGCTGCTTGTTCTTCTCGTCGCCACGCCAGTACGCGGCGGCGCTGCGCATCAGCGTGAACGCCGGGATGCGCTTGGTGGTCGGCAGGTGCGGGCCGCGACACAGGTCGCCCCAGGCGACTGAGCCGTCGCGCTTGAGGTTGTCGTAGATCGTCAGTCCGCCCTCGCCGACCTCGACGCTGGCGCCTTCGGCTGCGTCACCGGCCTTCGACTTCAAACCGATCAGCTCGAGCTTGTAGGGCTCGTTGGCGAGCTCAGTGCGCGCTGCGTCGTCGCTGATCTCGCGGCGGTCAAACTTCTGACCTTCCTTGATGATCTTGCGCATCCGGGTCTCGATCTTCTCGAGGTCCTCGGGTACGAACGGCTCAGCGACGTCGAAGTCGTAGTAGAAGCCGTCAGTGATCGGCGGGCCGATGCCGAGCTTGGCGTCGGGGAACAACTCTTGGACGGCCTGGGCCATGACGTGCGCGGTCGAGTGGCGCAGGATGTCGCGGCCATCGCTGGAGTCGATCGCAACGCCTTCGACAGAGTCGCCGTCGGCGAGCTCGTACGCGAGGTCCTTCAGGTCACCGTTGACGCGGGCAGCAATGATCTCCGGCAACTCGGCGAACAACTGCCAAGCCTTCGTCCCTGCGTCGACCTTCTGAGCATCGGCGTTAATCACGATGGACAACTGCGACATGGGGCACCTCGGTAGATATGACGCGCCCTACGGGTGGCGCGTTCTGCTTGCGCCCACCGTATCTCAGCCAGTCGCGCGAGGTCAGCGCGGCGGAACCGCCGGGACTGGGAGCAGCAACGCAGCGGGCGCTCCGGCCGGGACCGCAGGGCGTACCGGAGCGACCGCGGCAACGCGTACGTACGGCTCACCGAGGGCTGGTCGCGCATCAACTTCGCCCTTGTTGGGCCACAGCGCCATCGCACGTTCGGCCTGAGCCGCGATCGTCAACGAGGGGTTGACGCCAAGGTTGGCAGTGATCGCCGACCCATCTGTGATGTGGAGTCCCTCGTAGCCGTGGACGCGTTGATACGGATCGATCACGCCGGTGTCTGCAGTCGTACCGATGACGCAGCCGCCGATGAAATGGGCCGTGAGCGGTACGCCAGCGAGCTCGCCGAACGCCGCGCCCGGGTAGCCGCCAATCTGCTGCGCGATGTCCTTGGCCGAGCTGTCGGCAACGGGGATGTACGCGGGGTTCGGCTCACCACTCCCCTGCTTGCTCGTCATCTTGCGACCGAACAGTCCGCGCTTCAGGTATGTCGTGATCGAGTTGTCGAGCGACTGCATGACCAGGATGATCACCGACTGCTCGGCCCAGCGGCGCGGGCTGTGGAGCCGAAGCGTGCCCCGCACGCCCAGTTGCCGATAGCCGCGAAGGACCGCACGGAATCGCCCACCAGGACCGGGCCGATCGGGCAGCGCCATGTTCATGAGGCTCAGAAGCCCCGAGCCGCGCCCGTAGCGAACCGGCTCGATATGAGTCTGTCGATCGGGGTGGAACGATGACGTGATCGCGATACCCGGTGTGTAGTCCGCGTTCTTGTCTGCCGAGCGTGCGGTCAGCACGGCCTCGGAGTTCGTACGGCTCAGCTCGCCGACCCGCGGAGACAGCTTCGGCAGTGAGCGCAGCCGCAGCTTGTGCAGCAGTCGCTGAGTGTTCAGCGCATTGCCTGCAAACACAACCTGACCTGCGGTGACGGTGCGTCGGCGCAGCGGGTTTCCCGTACGGCGCGTGCTCACCCGATATCCGTCTGCGTGCGGGCGTACGTCGACCACGCGGGTCATTGGGCGCACTTCAGCGCCAGCCTGCTCGGCGAGGTAGAGGTAGTTCTTGACCAACGTGTTCTTGGAGTTGTGACGGCACCCCGTCATGCAGGCGCCGCAGTTGATACAGGCCTTGCGAGCTGGTCCGGCACCTCCGAAGAACGGGTCTTCGATCACGGCGCCGGGCTCTGGGCCGAACAGGACACCAACATCTGCCGGGTGGAACGTGTCCCCCACGCCGTAGTCGTTCGCGATCGCCTGCATGACGTCGTCGGCCGGGGTGTGGCCGCCGTACGTCGTGACGCCGAGCATCTTCTTGGCCTGTGCATAGTGCGGCGCCAGCTCGGATTTCCAATCGGCGATGTCAGCCCACTGCGGATCGTTGTAGAAGTCGTCTAGCGGTTCGTACAGCGTGTTGGCGTAGACCAGCGAACCGCCGCCAACGCCTGCGCCGCTCGCGATCAGCACGTCCTTGAGCAGAGTGATGCGCAGAATGCCGAAGCAGCGAGCCCACGGTGCCCACATGTAGCGACGCACTCGCCAAGACGTCTCCGGCAGTTCATCGTCGGTGAATCGTCGCCCGGCCTCGATGACTCCGACGCGGTAGCCCTTCTCCGTCAGCCGCAGCGCAGCGACGCTGCCGCCGAAGCCGGATCCCACCACCAGGACGTCGTAGTCATGTGTCATGCGCAGATCGTACGACTCTTGTTGACACTCTGCCAATAGGCCGCGAAACTGTCTCGCATGACTGCCGCCCGACTTCGCCTCGCTCCCGCGGAGCGACGCCAGCAGATCATCGAGGCGGCGCAGGATCTCTACGCCACGCGACCCTACGACGAGGTCTCGACCGTTGAGCTCGCGGCCGCAGCTGGCGTAGCCCGCGGACTCATCAACCACTACTTCGGCGACAAGCGCGAGTTGTTCCTCGCCGCCATGCGCGAGTCAGTGCTGATGCCCGAGCAGCCGCTCCAGGGACTCGAGGGCAAGTCGCTCGAAGAGCGCGCGCGACTGACGATGTCCTGGATCCTCGACGCCGCGACAACGTATGGCGAAGCATGGGTCAACGCGAGTGGTGCGGCAAACCTGCACGGCAGCTCAGACATCCAGGCCGTCATCGACGAGGCCGACGATCGGGCCGCTCGCCTTGTGCTCGATGCGCTCGGTCTGCCCGACGACGCGCAGTTGCGCGCCCGGCTGCGCCCGGTCGCAACGCTCACCAAAGCCGTATGTCGAGAGTGGCTGCAGCGCGGTACGTTCACGCGAGACGAAGCCCTCGACCTACTCACAACCACCGTGCTGCTGTTTGTCCAGAAGGAGAACGCATGACTTCGATCGGGATCATCGGTTCCGGCTTCGGCGCTGTCGCCGTGGCCGTGGAGCTGAAGCGATCGGGTCATACCGATCTCCGCCTATGGGAGCGAGCCGACGATCTCGGCGGAGTCTGGCGCGACAACACCTACCCCGGCGCCGGCTGCGATGTGCCGTCACCTCTCTACTCCTACTCGTACGAGCCCAACCCCCGCTGGACGCGCCGCTATGCGCTGCAGGAGGAGATTCACAGCTACATCCGCAAGGTCGCCGACAAGCACGGCATCACTCCCCTGCTGCGTTTCGGCCGCGAAGTCATTGCGGCGACCTGGGACGAAGGCACCTCGACGTGGACCGTGACGTTCTCCGATGACTCCACCGAAACGGTCGACGTGCTGATCAGCGCCGTCGGCCAGCTATCCCTACCCAAGTTGCCCCCGATCCCGGGCATCGAGACCTTCCAGGGCACCTCGTTCCACTCCGCTGAGTGGGACCACGACTTCGACGCAACGGGCAAGAGGGTTGCCGTGGTCGGCGCCGGCGCGAGCGCGGTCCAGTTCATCCCGCACCTCGCCAACAAGGCCGCTCGGCTCACGGTGTTCCAACGCTCCCCCAACTACCTGATGCCCAAGCCCGACAAGCCGTACAAGGCCTTCCACAAGACGATGTTCCGCGTCGCGCCGGTGACTCAGACCGTCGAGCGCGGCGGCATCTGGGCAATCATGGAGCAGTTCGCGAAGGGTCTGAAAGACGAGTCGCGGGTTGGCCGGATCAACAAGAAGATCGCGCTGCGACACCTCGACAAGCAGGTCACCGAGCCCACGCTGAACGCCAAGCTGCGGCCTGACTACCCGATGGGCTGCAAACGGATCCTGTTCTCCAACGAGTTCTATCCCGCGCTCGCGCAGGCCAACGTCGACGTCGTCACAAGCGCCGTCGCCGCGGTCACCCCGGACGGCGTGGTCGATGCTGACGGCAACGAACACAAGGTCGACGCGATCGTCTATGCGACTGGCTTCGACGCCCAGAACTTCCTCGAGTCGATCGACATCACGGGCACCGGCGGACGGAAGCTGGCGACCCAGTGGGCCGATGGCGCGCACGCGTACCTCGGTATCTACGTCCCCAACTTCCCCAACCTGTTCGTGACCTATGGACCCAACACCAACCTCGGCGGCGGGTCGATCATCTACATGCTCGAAGCCCAGGCCCGGCACATGCGCCAGGCCCTCGACCGCCTGAAGGCTGGCAAGTACACCACGGTCCAGGTGACCGATGAGGCCGAGGAAGCGTACGACCGCGAGATCCAGGAACGGCTCGATGTCTCGGTGTGGTCGTACTGCGAGAACTGGTACCGGCACCCGTCGGGTCGCATCACATCTAACTGGCCGGGAGCGACCCTGCCATTCGCCAAGCGGACGAAGGTCCTCGAACCGGAAGCGTTCAGCTGGTCATGACACAGAATTCATCAGATCTGGCATATCCAGCATCTCCCTGGGACCTCACCGGCCACACCTACATCGGTGTCTGGCTCCTGCCCAAGCGACTCGCTCCCCCACCACACAACGCGTCGACCAAGGCGATCACGATCTTCGGCCGAACGATCGTGTCGGCGGCGTTCTTCGTCTACGAAGAGCCGAGCCCGTTGACGTACGACGAGATTATGTCGACCGTTCTGGTGCGTGACGGCTGGCGGCTTCGCGTGTCGATCACTCACATCTGGGTCAACTCAGCAGCATCGCGCGATGGCGGACGCGAGCTGTGGGCGATCCCGAAGGACCTCGCCGACTTCGACGTGGCGCCCCACTCGTCGTACGCCGCCCAGGGCATCGGGTCACTGAGCCTGCGGCGCGTACGTCGACTACCGTTCCGTCTCCCTGCGATGTTCAGCTCGGCTCAGGATCGGGACGGCAATCTGCTCGTCACTCCGGTCCACGGCAAGATCCGTCCCGGACTCGCGAAGGCGCGTTGGTCGTTCGCTGCAGATGGCCCGATCGGGTTCCTGGCAGGGCGCAAACCACTTCTCACCATCGCGGGACGCCCGTTCCACCTGATCTTCGGCCGCAGCTGATCAGGAAGGTCAGTTGAGCGCGGTGCCGAACTCGTCGGATATCTCACCCACACCTGGTGCATTGAATCCCTGGTAGATCTCCAATGCCGATGTGGTGCCGAGACCAGTTGACGATCCCCGAAGTACGACAACGGAGCCAGCATGTGCGGCGCCCGGGCCGTCACCGGGAACACCGATCGCGAGGTCGTCCCTGTCGCCGCTATTGAAGTCGCCGGTTGCCAGTGAGTACCCGAAATAGTCTCGATAGCCCGTAGCGCCCGGCACGCCACTGGTGTTGGCATGCCACTGCTTCGAGCCGGAAGTCGTGAGCCCGCTGGAAGAAGATCCCTTCATCACGACAACTGCGCCAGCAAAGTCCGACGCGCCAATCGACTCGCCTGCGACGCCAATCGCGAGGTCGTCGCGCCCGTTGTCGTCGAAATCGCCGGCAGCCAGAGCGGAGCCGAAGTTGTCCTGCTCCTCGGCGGCACCGGCAACGCCGGACGTGTCCTCGTGCCACACCTTCGATCCGGTTGCGGTGAGACCGCTCGACGAGCCTTTGAGCAGCGTGACCGCGCCGGCAGACTCAATGGAACCGATGTTCTCGCTGGGGGCGCCAATGGCGAGGTCATCGCGTCCGTTGCCGTCGAAGTCTCCGGTTGCAAGGACATCAGTCCCCCAGTTGTCGCCAGTCTCGCCAGCGCCGGGCACGCCAGATGTGTCCTGGTTCCATTGCTTCGACCCCGTGGCGATGATGCCGGTAGCCGAGCCTTTGAGCACGGTGACGGCGCCAACGCTGCCCTCTGACCCAATGTTCTCGCGCACTCCGATGGCGAGGTCGTCGCGACCGTCATTGTTGAAGTCACCCGCTGCAAGTGCAGAACCGAACCGCTCAAAATCGTCAGCACTCCCGGCGACACCTGTGGTGTCTTCGCTCCACTCAGTCGAACCAAGGCCTTTCAGACCCGTCGACGAGCCGTAGAGCACTGTCACCATGCCGCCACCCGGTACGGCTCCAGCGTCTCTCGACGGCGCTCCAACTGCGAGGTCGTCGTAGGTGTCTCCGTTGAAGTCACCGGTCGCAATCGTCTCGCCCCAGCTGTCGTCCTCGCCGGTACTGCCAACCACGTCAGCGGTCGTCAGCGTCCATTGCTTCGAGTCCGTCGTCGTCACACCGTCGTTCGAGCCAAGGAACACCGTCACCGCACCCGCGTCCTCGACGTCGGAAACGTCCTGATCCGACACTCCCACTGCCAAGTCGTCTCGGCTGTCTCCGTTGAAGTCACCCCACACGAGCCTGTTGGCGAAGCCATCTCCGGCCTCAAGGGTTCCCGCGGCTCCCGACGTTCCCTCGTTGATGAGGGTTCCGTTTGCTGGACCATTCGTCGAACCGTCAAAGATCCACATTGCACCGGCATCTTCGAGGTCACTGACATCCTCGCGAGGCGATCCGACCGCAAGCTCGTCACGGCCGTTGTTGTTCGCGTCGCCCGCCTGAGCTGGCGACATGAAGGCTCCCAGCATCGCCGTCACAAGTGTGATCGTCAGGATCACCGAGCGCCACACCCCTGAAGGTCTTTCAAACCTGCTGCCCGACTTGGTCCGCTGGTCCGAGAGCTCTCTGTTCACCATCGCAAACGCCTCCGTTATGAGTGAAAAGACGCTATCACCAGAGGCGCTTGAGGACGAGAGCTACGAGTCGCGCTTGACCCGATCGCTCACCGCTCCCACCGTCGCTCCAATCAGCGGGATCCAGATGGGTAGAAGCATCATCGCGACCATCAACAACGGCGTGCTCATCGAACGACCTCGGCAACCAGCACCTGACCCTGCTCTGCGTCACGCAGAACACCTTGGATCGTCGCGTTCCGCTCTGTTCGGCGATCAAGCCCCGGGTTGAGCAATCCACGAAGGACGGAGTACGTAGTCCACCGCCTAGGAGCGATGATGCGCGCTGCTCGACGTTCAATGCCGTTCGCAATAGCTTCGGCCGCAGCGGACGGCTGAAGGCGCTTGCGGAGGAAGCCAGGAAACGTCGCCTCGAAGCGTTGGGCGATCGGGCTCGCGAAACCTTCACGCACCATGGCGGTGTCGATGAAGCCGAAGTACGCGACGCTTGCCGAAGCACCGTGTTGGGCGAGCTCTCCGCGCAAGGCCCGACCAAACTGCTCGACGGCGGCCTTGGACATGGCGTACGGCGCCAGCAGCACCCCGTTGACGAACGCGTAGACCGAAGCGACGACCACGACATGTCCCCCGCTGGCGATGATGTGCGGCAGCGCGGGCTTCACCGTGCGATAGACACCCAAAGCGTTCACCTCGAGAACTCTCTCGAACTCCGCCGAGTCCATCGCGTGCGTCGTGGTGGGTGCTGGGGCAATTCCTGCATTGGCAACCACCACGTCCAACCGTCCAAATCGCTCGACGATCTCGTTGACGACGGCCGCCATGGCAGCCGGATCGGTCACATCTGCGGGAAGTGCGACGACTCCATCGCCGAGTCGTGCCGCCGACGCACCCGTTTCGTTGGGGTCGAGGTCGACCAGGGCGACCCAGGCTCCTCGTTCGTGGAGCTGACGGGCGGTCTCGTAGCCGATTCCGCGCGCGCCGCCGGTGACGAGCGCAACCTTGCCTTGCACGGAGAAGCTGCTCATGAGTTCATCGCTTTCTGTTCGGTGCGACCTGTGACGCGAGGAGATTGAAGGAGGAATTCAAGCTGGTCGGTCAGGGCTTGTTGCTGCCACTGGCCGTCGTACACATCGAAGTGATCGATTGGGTACGTCTTTGTGTGGGCGAACTTTCCTGCTTTGGTGGCCGCCCGGGCCGCCGCTGCCGGTGGTGCGACCGAGTCGTGGTCCCCGATCTGGAACATGATCGGGACACGCAGTCCAGGAGCGAACCTGATTGGCCGATTGAACGCGACTTCGAGTGCCGTACGTGCACACACCTCGTTGCGCCACGTGGGTCCGGCAAGCGCCAGGTAGCCCTCGAGCGCACCAGGAGCCGTGATGACAGCGAGCGATCCCGGTTCACCCACGACAGCGATGCGGTGCGGGCTACGCCGAGTCAGCAGATGGCCGGCGTCTTTGAGCCCATGCTTCGTGAGGACACCGAGTTTGCGGAAACCGCTGTGCTTGGCGATCGCCAACAATGCCGCTGCGCCGTCAACCGCGGGCGTCATGGAAATGACCGCAGCGATCCGATCATCCGCGACAGCTTCCGCAATGACGTGACCGCCGGAGTAGGAGGTACCCCACAGGACAATGCGATCGGGATCAACGCCATCAAGTGCCCGTGCCGCCGCAATCGCTGCACGATAGTCGGAGCGCTGACGACGGAACGATATGTGCTGACGGGGTGTGCCGTCGGAGTCTCCGAAGCCTCGGTAGTCGAACAGGAGCACGTCGAGGCCAGCGTCCGCGAACCCCTCGGCGTACCCGGCGAGACCCGTGTCGCGGGTACCGCCGAATCCGTGAGCCATCACGACGCACGGGCGACCGCTGGGGGTTTCGATCTCGTCGGTCGCAGCAGCGAAATGCCACGCGCGGCAGGTGACGCCGTTGCTCTCGAAGGAGACGTCCTGTCGATTCGTCATGCGACCGACACCTCTTCCAGTGCACCCGCAGTCTCAAACCGCATCGCTGCGTCGTCGACCGGATCTTCCAGAAGGAGATCCGTGTCGCGGCTGTAGTTCATGAGGACCTTCCACGGCCCAGTCGCGCCCTGGCGCGGGAGCGTCTCCTTGGCGCGCTGCACGTAGCCCGACTGCAGGGAGTCGAGGATGCCGTCGTCAAGAGCGGAGTCGTCGGCGTCATACGGGGTGGCGATGGCCAGACCGTTCTCATCCATGTGCTTGAACAGGCGGCACAGGTACTTGCCCGCGATATCGGACTTCAGCGTCCATGGAGCGTTGGTGTAACCGAAGATCCACGCGAGGTTCGGCACGCCTTCGATCAGGACACTCTTGTACGTCAGCTGGTCATGAAGTTCGCGAGGCTGCCCATCAACGAACAACTTCATCCCGCCAAGCATCTGGACGTCGAGGCCGGTGGCCGTGACGACGATGTCCGCCTCCAGCTTTTCGCCCGATTTCAGGAGGATGCCATCGTGGGTAAAGGTCTCGATGTGGTCGGTCACGACTGAGGCGTCACCCGCTGCGAGCGTCTTGAACAGGTCGCCATCTGGCACGGCGCAGAGGCGCTCGTCCCATGGCATGTAGCTCGGCGTGAAATGACGCATGTCGACCGAAGGGCCGACCTTCCGACGCACCTGCGAGAGCAGGAAGCGGCGGGTCTGCTTGGGCCAACGGCGGCACGAGTTGTACATCCAGCGCTGGATCAGAATGTTGCGCTTGCGACCGAGCTCGAAGACCCAGTCGTCCGGAAGGAAGCGGCAGAGCGCCTGCGAGATCTTGTCGAACGCGGGCAGCGCAAAGATGTACGACGGCGACCGCTGCAGCATCGTCACGTGCTCGGCCTTTTCGGCCATGGAAGGCACCAGAGTCACGGCCGTTGCACCACTGCCGATGACGACGACCTTCTTGTCGGCGTAGTCGAGATCCTCGGGCCAGTGCTGCGGGTGGACGGTCTGTCCCTTGAACGAGTCGATGCCCGGGAAGCTCGGGAGATGTCCGGCGTCGTAGTTGTAGTAGCCAGTGCAGCTGACCAGGAAGTCGGCTGTGTACGTCCGAGCCTCGCCGGTGGCCTCGTGAAATGCCGTTACGGTCCACTGTGCGTCTGCGGTTGAGAAGTCTGCCGAGAGTGTCTTCACCCCGTAGTGGATCTTCTTGTCGATGCCGTACTCGGCGGCGGTGTCGGCGATGTAGTCACGGATCGAGGCGCCGTCGGCGAGAACCTTGAGGTCGTGCCAGGGACGGAACTTGTAGCCGAACGTGAGCATGTCGGAGTCGGATCGCACACCCGGGTAGCGGAACAGGTCCCAGGTTCCGCCGAGACGTTCGCGGCGTTCGAGGATGGCGATATTGCGATCCGGGAACTCGTCCTGGATCTGGCAGGCTGTGCCGATACCGGACAGTCCGGCGCCGATGATCAGGGTGTCGAAGTGCTGGGCGTTCATGACTTCCTCGCGTTCGCTCGGCCTGCAGTTGCAGGACATCTATAAGCAGAATGCGTGCGCGACGCTCTCCCGGTCTTGACACGCTGCGACATACTTTTGTCATTTCACGACAGGGGTTTCGGATGGGCAGCCTGCTCCGCGCCACTGCTCTGTGGGGGTACGACGACCTCGTCACCGAGCTGAACGGCGATCCCGCCCTCCTGCGTGAGCGGTTCGACATCCCACTCGGAATCGAGCTCGGCGCGGAGTCGTTCGTGCCTCTACACGACTATGTGGGACTCCTTGAAGCGACTGCCGCCGAGTTGTCATGCCCGGACTTCGGCATGCGCTTGTCGCACTGGCAGGGGCTCGACATCCTCGGCCCAGTCGCAGTCATTGCGCGAAATACGCCCACTCTGATCGAGGCAATCGGGTCCATCTCCCGCTATCTCTATGTCCACTCGCCGGCCCTGCACCTGATCAACGATCCAGACGTCGATGGCTCTGATCTGCGCTTCACGTACGACGTCACGGAGCTGGAGCTGAACGACCTACGGCAAGCCTATGAAGTGAGCATGGCGATCGTTGTCCAGATCCTGCGCCTCCTCGGCGGTCCCGGTGCAGGTCCCAGCTCCATCTCGTTCCTGCACGAGCAAATCGGGCCAAACAGCGCGTACGCCGAAGCACTCGCGTGTCCTGTTTCGTTTGGCCAGACCTGGTGCGGGTTCGAACTCTCGCCTGAGCTGGCAGACCGCCCTATCGACAGTGCGCACCCTGAGACGCGTCGCATCGCCGAGGCGTACCTCGAGTCTCAGTACCCGATCGGAACCGCAACGCTGACCGAACGCACGGTCGAACTCACCCGCCGACTTCTTCCGACCGGAACGTGTTCGATCGATGCGATTGCGGATCAACTGAACCTCCATCCACGGACACTTCAACGACGCCTCGCCGAAGAAGGCGCCCATTGCCAAGACCTGATCGAGAACGAACGCCGCGACCAGGCTGCGAGATATCTCGCGCAGCCCGGCCTGCACCTCAGCCAGATCGCCGGACTCCTTGGGTACGCCGAGCAGAGCACGCTCAACCGATCGTGCCGACGTTGGTTTGGCAAGACGCCATCGCAGTTTCGGTCTGATCTGCGAAGCCAATCCGCATCCCGCTAATCGAACATATGTTCTACTCTTTGCAAGGTGAGTGCGAACCCTCCCAAAGCCGATGCCTGGCCGCCATTCAAGCGGGTTCGCTTCGTACTCGTACGGCGGGAACCGTGGACCGCGCTCCCGGTTCAAGGGCTCGTTCTTGATTGGCGCAAGGCAGGACGGCGGCACCAAGCATTGGTCGCGTACGTCGACGAAGCTCTACATCCCAAGCGCATCATCACCGAATGGATGCCAGCCGAGAAGTTGACTCCAATCCGAGCCGATCCCAATGTCATCGACTACGGCCGGTCGCCCTGGGATCGTCGCCGCTGAACCTTCCCGCCGACTCTCAGGAGTGGGACAATCCGAGGGCGCTGGTCAGCGCACCGACAAGGAGGTCTTCATGTCGAACCACCAAGAACAGATCATTGCCGCGGCTGTCGGAAAGGTCGCCGAGCCCATCCTTGGAGCTGCGTTCGCGAAACCCCGAGGGGCGACGACGGCCGCCATTGGCGGAGGTGTGATCACCGGCGCTATCGGCGCCAAGAAGGTCGGTGACCAGACCAAGGGCGCGGAGGCTGCCGGCATCGTTCTCGGCAATCCCGGTGCCGTTGCCGTGACCGCCACGAGCCTCGTCACCATGCAGGTCAAGGTGAGCATGATGGGTCAGATCAAGGAGATCGCCGAGGTCCTCAGCTCAGTCCCGCTCGCCGAGATCGATTCCCTTGAGGTCAAACGCATGGGTGCAGCCGGCGTGATGGAAATCAGCTCGCACGGCAGCACGTTCAAGCTCGAAGGCAAAGCCGGCGACATGAAGGAGTTCGCTTCGACCTTCGACCGGGCCAAAGCCTCCGGCTGACGCAACAAACCGCAAGCCAGAAAGTACTCTGACCTGCGGTTACGTTGGTGGGCGATACTGGGTTCGAACCAGTGACCTCTTCGGTGTGAACGAAGCGCGCTACCACTGCGCCAATCGCCCGGTGCGTCAGGAACTTTAACGTACGGCCGCGCCTCCAGCCGAACTGACCTAAGCCCCGTAGCGCTCGTCGGTGTACTTGCGGAGGTTCTTCAGGAACCGACGGAAGGTCGCGTTCAGCACAGGCTTGCTCACGCCGAGAGTGTGGCGGGCAATTCCTGTCACCTCGAGAGCGAGTGTCCAGGTCAGCGTGCACCCTGACGCCGTCGGGACGATGTCGTATCGCTCGGCGAATGCCTTGATCCGCTTCTCGGAGGCCTCGTTGAAACGGAACGCCATCATGGTGTGCTCGTCCCAGCCGAGGAACTCCTCGGATCCGAGCAGCCCACCGCGCATCGTGACGAGACGCGTCGTACCGACGCCGCGCGGCTCCGGAGTCGTCCATTCGACGTTGGTGATGACCTTCGCCCAACGCGGCCATGAGTCAGCGTCTGCGAGTACCTCGAACAGCTGCTCCGGGGTGATGTTCAGCTCGACGGAGTTGGCGAAGCGGTTGGGCGCGGAGTCGACGAAGTCGAGGCCGACCCGATCACATGGGTGAAGGGCAGAAGTCATGGGAGCAGATTAGGGGTCGGCGTTCTTGTCCGACTCGCGAGCCCAGATTTTGCTGTCGGAAACGTCAAAGCGGCGCCGACTGCTGCTCTAGCGCCTCGGACCACGTAGAAGCGCCGAGCTCGGCGAATGCTGCTCGGGCGGCGTCGAACAGCGGGGCCGCCTCATCGGGGCGCCCCTGACCCACGAGCCACCTACCCAGGTCGACCTGTGTCCTGGCGGTGTACGGCTTTGCTCCCCACGTCTCGAACTCGGCGATCGCCTCACGCAGGGTCGACTCGACAACCTCGGCGGGTTCGCCGTCTCGGATGGCCAGGAGACCTGCCACTCGCTTGCGATGGATCCGCACACCATCGGGGTCGGGGCGGCCCGACTCGCCTTCGATGAGGCTGATCAGAGTCTCGACCGCCGCATTGTCACCGTTCTCAAGTGCAATCTCAACGGCGGTGGGCCACATGTGACAGAGGTCGTCCCAGGTTCCGGAAATCTCATACATCTTCTCGCTGGCGAGCACACCCAGTCGCACAGCGGCATCGAGATCACCGCGCTGCCTTGCATCGATCGCCTCAGCGAAGGCCTTCCAGGCCACGTCCGACGAGTCATCACTCGCAAGCGCAACCTCGGCGGGCCATGTCAACGTCCACGGCATGCCGCGCGCCACGCTCATGGCGCCCTCTATCGCTGTTGAGCTCGGGACCGTTGAAAGCTCCTCGCGCAATACTCCGCTCGTGAGCATCTCGTCAGCCTCCGCCCATCTGCCACTGGTCCAGAGCGCGATGAGCAGGTTGACCTGGGAGTAGCCGATCCAGATGGCAACACCGGTATCGGTGGCAACCGAGACGGCCTCGTGCCCGATGTCGACCGCCTTGTCGAGATCGTCGAGCATCCTGCTCGCGGTGAGGTTGAGAAGCGCCCGAGAAAGAGAGCCCGGCTGATGGTTGACTCGCGACATCTCCGCGGCCGCTTCCAGGAGCACGCGGGCCAACGAGATGGCACCCACCGTGCCGTAGTAGATGCTGAGCCCTGTGAGGCAGTTGGCCACCTCCCCAAGGTCGCCCACTTTCTCGGCCAGCTTGATCCTTCTCTCGAGAAGATCCTGGTTGTTGGTCCCCATGCGCGAGTTTGCGGAGCTCATTGCCCTGGTCAAAGCCAGTTGGGCGACGTCCGCGTCCCGACGTTCCGAGACTGCGTCCCAATGGGGTTGGGCAACCGCCAGTGCCTGAGCGTTGTCACCCAGGAACCCAAGTGCGAGCGACTGCGCAGCCGCCGCATAACCTGCATCGACGACATCACCTCGGCCCTCGAACAAGTTGACAGCCTGGATCGCGTGGTCGATGGCCTCTTGGTACTCCCCCGTGTCGATGAGAGCGAACGCCAAGTCGCGTTCGAGATCGGCGCGGCTGTCGGTGTCACCCGCGAGTGCAATAGCTCCGCTGATATGGCCTGCAGCTTCCTTGGGTGACCCCAGGGCTTTGGCGCGACTGGCGGCCTTCTCCAGTTGGGCGATGGCAGCCTGCTTGAGGGTCTCGACATCAGTATCTGACGGCACCGCTTCGATCGCGTCGAGATAGTGCTGGGCAAGAATCGGTGCCAGATCGCCTCCGGATGCACCCTCACCTTCAAACTGGCTGATCACAGCGAGGTGACTCGCCTTGCGGTCGCGGCGGGACAAGGTGGCGTACGCGACCTGCGGCACGACGGACTGCATGAACTTGAACTGACCGAGCTCGGCACTCTGTCTGCTCGCCTCTTGGCGAAGGATCTGCAGGCGCACCAAGCTCGCCAGCACGTCGTCGATGTCGGCAATGTCTGAGCAAAGTCCGGCTATCGCGTCCCGTTTGAACGAACCTCCGAGGACGCTCGCCTGGTCGACGACCCTTCGCTGAACCACCGACAACGTGTCGAGTCGGGCAGCAATGAGTGCTTGCAGCGAGGCAGGGGCGCCGACAGAGTCCAGGTCGATGGCCGACGGGTCGGCGACGACGTATTGGCCCCCGCGCGGCACGATCAGGTCACGGTCGATCAGGGATCGGACTGTTTCCACAGCGAACAGCGGCACCCCCTCGGATCGTTCGACGAGGGCTGCGCGGATGTCATCGGGAAGGCCCGCCACCAACCCGCCGAGCAGTTCGGAGATGTCTCGATCATCCAGCTCTGGAAGGTGGAGGACCGTGGCCTTGCGGTTCGTCGCCAGTGCCGGATGCCCCTCGAGCAGGCCGGGCCTGGTCAGCAGGACGACGAAACACGGGAACGAGGCGACGAGCAGCAGATGCTCGACGAAGAGCAACAATCCCTCATCGGCGTGCTGGGCATCGTCGATGACGAGGACGACCGGGTTCTCACCCTGTCCGGCGCGCTCCAGGAAGGTCGTCCATGCGGCGAACAGGTCTTCGCGGGGGAAGGTGCCGACGGATCCGATCCCGATAAGGACTCCGAGCCGCGGCCGCAGCCATGATCGCTCCTCCATGTCGGGCACGTAGGCTTCCAGGCCGGACTCCAGGAGCTCGGCGGGATCTCCGTTGCTGTCCCCTGCCACCGCTCCGAGTCGCCCGCGAATCGCCTCGGCGAGAGCAAAGAAGGCCACGCCCTCGCCGTACGCGACACAGCGTCCGCTGTGCCACATGACATTGGTCGAGAGGCCGTCGACATACTTTTCGAACTCCCAGGCAAGTCGAGATTTTCCGACTCCGGGTTCGCCGTCGATGACCAGTAGTGCAGGCTTCTTGGTCTCGTCGGCCGAGTGAAACAGCTCCTTGAACAGGCGCAGCTCTCGATCTCGCCCAACCAGCGGAGCCTCCAGCCCGTCGGCACGCTGGGCACCGCGCATCGCCGCGACGACCGCTCGGACCGACCACAACGGCATCGGGTCAGCTTTGCCCTTCATCTGATGGCTGCCGACGTCGACGTATGTGATCGCCGACGAGGTCAGGAGTCGCGTCGTCTCATCCACCCAGACCTGTCCGGGTTCGGCTGCGGTTTGGACTCTCGAGGCGGTGTTGACGACATCGCCTGCCACCATCCCCTGATGGTCGGCACCGATTGTCACTGCCACCTCGCCGGTCACGATGCCCACCCGCATGGCGAGCTCGGGCACTCCGAGCTCCTCGCCGATCGCCGCCACTTTGTTGACCAGCTCGAGTCCGGCTCGCACAGCCCGCTCGGCGTCATCCTCGTGCGCGGTCGGCACACCCCACACCGCCATCACCGCGTCACCGATGAACTTCTCGACCGTGCCGCCATACCGACCGACGATCAGGCTGGACTCCTCGAAGTAGCTGGACAACAACTCCCGTACGTCCTCCTGATCACGCGCCTCGGACAGCGAGGTGAAGCCGACCAGGTCTCCGAACAGGACGCTCGTGACGCGGCGCGCAGCAGACGGAGGAGCATAGGCCGGAGCGTTCGGAACTGCACGCACCTCGGTCTGGGTGGCTCCGCACGCGCTGCAGAATTTGGCACCCGGGACGACCGGCTCACCGCAGGAACCACACGCGGGTGGTGCAACTGCTGACCCACACTCGTGGCAGAAGCGGGCACCATCGACTTGATTCGTGCCGCACGACGAGCACGTCACGGCCATCAGACTGTCAGCCTGCGAGTGACGATGTCATCGACCGCGAGGTAGGAATCCCGTTCACCGTTGACTGCCGACAGGAAGGCCTCTCGGCTGAGACTCTGGAGCACGGTGTCCTCGACCGCGGTGACCGTGGCGGTGCGCGGCACATCTCGCAGCAAGCCAATCTCGCCGAAGAACTCGCCCGGACCTTCTCGACGAAGCACCACGCCGTCCTGGGTGACCTCGACGAGTCCGGTGTCGACGATGAAGAAGCGATCGGACTCGTCGCCCTCCCGCACCACGACGCCGCCCGCAGCCACAGGCACCCTGATCAGGTCGCGAGCCAGGCTCTCGACGACGGCCGAGCTGAGGGGCGTAAAGATCGAGATCCTTCGGAGCAGGTCCAGCCCGACAGGTGCGGTCAACCTCGCATCGAGGCTACGCATCCGCGGCAGCAGTGGGAGCGCCAGAACCGTGACTCCCACTCCAACGACGCCCAATGCCGTTCTCAGACTCCAGAGATTGAGGACCATCGGCATCACGAACGCACCCAGCGCCATCGAGCCGATGAGGCAGGCTTCGAGAGAGCCGAACACGCGACCAAGCACCTCGTCCGGGGTCACTCGCTGGACGATCGTGTCGAAGTTGACGTCGACCAGCGGGTTGGCCAGGCCGAGAAGAGCCACGGCGGTGAACACTGCGGCCGGCGTCGGCCATACCGTCACCAGCAGAAGCGGCAGCGCCCAGAGTACGACCCCGATTGTCAGATCCTGCGCAAGGTGATTTCTGGCTGCTCTCGCGATGGCGAACAGACCTCCAAAGATGGCACCGACGCCGAGCGTCGAATCGAGATAGCCCAACCCGTGAGGACCAGTACCGAGTATCTCGACAGCCATGACCAAGAACATCACGGCGGACGCGCCAGCCACGATTGTCTGGGCTGAGACGAGCCATGCCACTGCCAAGAGGTCGCGATTGCCTGCAATGGTTCGGAATCCGCCTGTCACCTCGGAAAGGAAGCTCTCCTTGTCGGGCTCATCGGCACCCACCGGGGAGTCGGACTGCCGGTCTTCGGCTCGCTCGGGAACCTTGATCCCCAACACCGAGACAGTCGACCACAAGAAGGTGAGGGCATTGAAGGCGAAAACAGTTTGGACGTTGGTCGCGCCGATCAACAGCGCGCCAATCGCCGGGCCTATGAAAACAGCCAGGCTCTCGATGGTGCTTGATGTGCCGTTGGAGGCAGTCAGCTCGTCCGGGGTCTTGGCCAGCGACGGCGTCAGTGCTCGCTGCGCGGATCGGAAAGGTGTTCCCATCAACGACGTGAGGGTCGCCAGAATGAAGATCGGAGCTGGCGGGGTCTCGAGCACCAGACACATGACCGCGGCGCTGACCAGCGCGACGCGGGTGAGGTCGGCGATGATCATCACGTTCTTCCGCGGGAATCGGTCTGCAAAGGTCGCACCGAACGGCGCCGTGAATGCCATGAGCCCGAGCCGGATACCGGTCCATACGCCCACGGCGGTGACTCCCCCGACCCCGTACGCCCACACGGCGACCGCTGTGGCATACGCCCAGTCGCCGATCATGGACCCGGCGAGGGCGATCTGCATGCGCCTCAGTGCTGGGTTTCGAAAGACCGAGGCGATGGACGTGCCCGTCTCCCGCAACGAAGACGTGGCAGTGCCGATGAAGCCCTTGGGAGCCTGGACTTCATCGCCTACTTCGTCCTTCGGATCAATCGCTGTCACGTACGCACCCCTGTGAGTCACACAGAATGATCTTCAGGTCATGACAATAGGTCAGTTCAGACGCCGCGACATGCATTTGCGTGGATAGATCCATGACGCGGCGGCCGACTCAGGGGTCCGTCGTCCTGGCGCTCTCGCGGGCCCAGATCTGCTGAGCCTTGAGCGTGATCGGACCTGGGGCGGCGAGCTCGCGGTCGTCGACGTGCGAGATCGCCTGCACGTCGCGGGTCGTGCCGACCAGGATCACCTCGTCAGCCTCCTGCAGGACCTCGATCGGGGCGTCACGTTCAACGACATCAAGCTCTCCCACGCACCACTCGAGCACCAGAGCACGGGTGACGCCGGCAAGCGGGCCAGCGTCAAGCGTCGGCGTGATGAGCTGCTCGCCGACCACGTACATGATGTTTGAGCCGGTGCCCTCACATAGGTGACCTGCGGTGTTGGGCATGACCGCCTCGGAGGCACCCCTCGCGAGTGCGTACTCGACCATGAGCGCGTTCTCCGCGTACGAGGTCGTCTTGAGCCCGGCCAGTGCGCCACGCTCGTTGCGAGGCCACGGGACGGTCGCGATCTTGCTGATCGACGGCGGACGATCGCACGGTTCGGTGATGACGACTTGGGTGAGACCCGATGAACCGCGAGGCGAGCCCAGCGGGCCGGGCCCAGAAGTCACCGTCACGCGTATGCGACCGAATGGCAGTTCCTGGCCATCCATCGTCGCGAGGACGCCGTCGCGGATGGCTGCGACATCCGGTGTGCCGATTCCGAGGCCCTGGGCGGATCGTGCGAGTCGGTCCAGATGTCGGGTCAAAGCGAAGGGTTGACCCTGCTCAATCTTGATCGTTTCGAAGACTCCATCACCCACGATCATCCCGTGATCGAGGGCGCTGATCGATGGTTCGTCCGGGGATCCCAGCAGATGGCCGTTCAACCATGTCTTCATGCTTCAAAACTAGCGAACCCGGTTTGGGTTCGCCCCTGCTCATCCGCTAAAGTCTGGGGTCGCCTCAGTTTGAACGAAGTTCTTTGGGGCAGTGCGGACATAGCTCAGTGGTAGAGCATCACCTTGCCAAGGTGAGGGTCGCGAGTTCGAATCTCGTTGTCCGCTCGGAGCGGGTCTCCATACCCATCCAGCGGTGGGTTGGCCGAGAGGCGAGGCAACGGACTGCAAATCCGTGTACACGGGTTCAAATCCCGTACCCACCTCGAAAGTTTCACCAAAACTGAACAAGCACGGGCGATTGGCGCAGCGGTAGCGCGCTTCCCTGACACGGAAGAGGTCACTGGTTCAAACCCAGTATCGCCCACTAGAACCGCACACCCAGGTGTGCGGTTTTTGCTTTCCCAGGAGCAGCGGTAGCGCGACTCTGCCCCCGCACGGAAGAGGTCACTGGTTCAAACCCAGTATCGCCCACTAACGAACTCCCTGTTATTGCAGGGAGTTTTTTAGTTGAAGGACTCCGCTAGGCCTTGGGTCGACGAGTCGCGCCCCAGATGCCGACTCCGATACCAACGATCGCGCCGCCCATTCCGATCGCTTTCTGGGACGTCGACAACTCGGAATGCCGCTTGAGTCCTCCGATGAAGTCAGCAGCGTCAGCGCCGCCAGAAGCTAGGAACCATCCGCGGGTGTCGCGGCCGCGCAATGCTGCCGAGGCGAGCAGTCCGCCGATGAGGGCGTCGCGGTAGCCCATCGAGTGCAGAAGCAGGAAATGGCTGGGGTGCTCGGGCGGCTCCGTCTCGCCCCACATCCGGTTGGCCCGTAGCGGGTCGACCAGGAACTGGATTCCGGAGGCGAAGCGGATGCCTCCGGCGAGAACGGCAGGGATGTCCATGCCAGCAACGTACGCGATTTTGCAAGCGTTCAATTGTTCCGGCTCGTGCGAATTCTCGTGACACGTGCCGCGAACCGTTCTAGCCTTCGGCTTATGACCATCGACGATCCCGCCAAGCCCGCGAAAGGTCTGATCAAGCGCGGCAAGGCAGTACCCGGCCAGGCTGTTTCGCTCGGAAAGACGACGGCTGGCCAGGCCGTCTCGATCGGTAAGGCCGCAGCCGGCCAGGTCGCAGGACAGGCGGACGGTCTCCTCATCGATCAGCTCGGTGAGCGTCTCGAGTCCCTCCAACTTCTGCGCGGTGGCGGCGACGAGTCATCGACCAACCAACTCCTCGAGGCGTTCGGTAGCAGCGGCGTCATTGAAGACCAGATGCTCAAGGAACTCAGCAGCAAGGAGCCCCTCCGTCACACCGAGCGGTTCGACGAGGCTCACCGCCAGGCAATGCGCGCCTTCGAAGTGTTCGATCGCAACGGTTCCCGTCCGCCTTCAGCACTCAACAAGGTTCCGCCGCTGATCAAGCCGGTCGCCGAGAAGATCGTCCAGCTGTTCATCACGTTCATCGCACGTAGCCATCAGAAGCGTCTCGTCAAGAATCTCCGTCAGCTGTACGCGCTTCGTGAAGCCAACAGCCCCGTTGGATCAGACGACTATCAACTTCTCGCGACGGCACGAATCCAAGTTGATGCGATCACGCCCGATCTCAACAAGTCGAGCCTGCCGCTGCCTGCCTTCCTGGTCGGCGGCGCCGCGATCTCCGGAACCATCTCCTTCATCGGTAGAAGCCTCACTACCGACCTCGGGCGCTTTTGCTTTGCGGCCGGATTCTTGGTCGTTGGTCTTGGCCTGTTCTGGTGCGTGCTCAAGGCCGCCGGCATTGCGCGCAGCCGCGCTCGCATTGCTCTCGACGGCTCGTTCAAGGCGCTGTATGAGGTGATCGGCGACGCCGGGGATCCGCCCAAGGATCAGGCGAAAATGTTCGCCGTCATCGCGTCGTTGTTGTTGCTGGCGATCTGGATCGTTGTGCCCGGACTGCTCATCGGTCAAACCATCAAGACAGCGCTGAACTAAGTGGCTTCCTCGTCGTCGTCGCTCTTGACCTTCGGCTCGGACTTCCAGCTGAACTCGCCGTTCGGGCCGTCGACCACGACATGCGCGGTGGCAATGGCATCCTCGCGATTCGGGAAGAACACATCGCAGTCGAACTTCGTGCCGATCGCCTGATCGACCTTCTTGGGGCACTTGGCGACGATCGGACGGCCTTCGCGGCCACTGAGCCGACGCTCGATATTGTCCTCAACGCCGTCGCTTGACATCAAGATGACCGGCGCAACGGTCTCCTTGGACTCAGGCCTGTTCTGTTCCTTGAAGTTGTCCTTCGCCCAGAAGATTGCGCCCGCAATCATCAGAAGCGTGGCGACCACAAATGCGACATTCGTCGCCGTCTTGCTTCGAAACGGATTTGCCATGACGGGAAGCCTACGATGCGCGTTCGGCGCGCATTTGCTCGACCGCCGCGTTGATCGCGGCACCGATCAGCACGGCGATCGACAGCACGTACAACCACAGGAGTACGGCGATCGGCGCGGCTAGCGGTCCGTAGATCGACGTACCACCTGAAGAGAATCCGAGCGCCCACCGTACGAAGTAGCTACCGAAGATCCACAGCGTCAGGGTGAACACCGCTCCAGGCATTCCCACCATCCACTTGCGACGTACGGGAACGGCCAAGTGATAGAGCGTCGTCAGGAACAGGATCGACAACACAAGGACGGCTGGCCAATAAAAGTGCTTCAGGAAGCTGAAGCCTTCCGGCATTACATCCGCAGCCACGGACGGACCGGCCAGCACCAGCGGCACGAGGACGATGCCGACCAACAGGGCGACGATGTAGAGGCCGAATGACAGTGCGCGCGTCTTGACGATGCCGCGCTTGCCGCCATGGCCATAAAGAATCGTGATGGTGTCGATGAAGACGTTGAGCGCGCGAGAGCCCGACCACAGCGCAAGGACAAAGCCGATCGAGATGACGTCGATACGACCGCTGCCGAGCACGTCGTTGAGCGTCGGCGCGATCACCTGGTCGACAGTGTCCGGCGTCAGCGCCTGAGACGACAGGTCGAGGATCCGGTCCTTGAGCACGTCGACCTGGTCCACGTCGAACCGTTCAGCGATGAAGCCGATCGAGCCAGCAAGACCGAACACCAAGGGTGGAAGCGAGAGGATCGCGAAGAACGCGGCCTCGGCCGCGAGGCCAGTGACGCGATAGCGAAAGCAGCTGCTGACGGTGCGGGCGATCAGCTGTTTGACGAGCAGCAGAAGAGAATCAGCGCTGCCCGGTCGGTCTACCGGTTCCACCGCCATGGCTCTACCGTAGCGACATGGATCCCCTGCAACGTGCACCAGAGAACCAGGCGACCCCACTGGTTGGTTACAACGTCGCGACCAGCGACAACGCCTTGATGGATGCCGTACGCGCATACGGCGGTGAGCACACCGCCGAGATCGTCGAGGACATCACTCCGATCGGCTCGTTGTCCGGCTCAGCGCAAGCGCGCGAGGCCTGGCACCTGTCCAACGAGAACGAGCCCAAGCTTCGTACGAATGACCGCTACGGCAACCGCATCGACGAAGTTGAGTTTCACCCGTCGTGGCACTGGCTGATGACGCAGGGCGTGGGCTTCGGGCTCACCGCCGAGCCGTGGACCTCGCAGAGCCCCGTCGCTCACCTCAAGCGTGCAGCCGGCTTCTTCACGTGGGGCCAGGCCGAAGGCGGCCACATGTGTCCCATCACGATGACGTACGCCGTGGTGCCCGCCCTTCGCGCCGACGACGCGCTGGCGAAGCAATGGATCACCGGACTCGCGTCGCGTACCTACGACTTCGGCATCCGCCCGCCCGAGGAGAAGGCTGGCCTTCTCGCCGGCATGGGCATGACCGAGAAGCAGGGTGGCTCAGACCTCCGCACCAACACGACGATCGCCCGCCCGACCGAGACGCACGGCGAGTACCTGCTGACCGGCCACAAGTGGTTCACCTCCGCGCCAATGAACGACATGTTCCTCGTGCTGGCTCAGGCACCCGAGGGCGTCACCTGCTTCGTTGTCCCGCGCGTCCGCCCCGACGGCACCCGCAACTCGCTGTCGATCGTGCGGCTCAAGGACAAGCTCGGTAACCGCTCCAACGCCTCGAGCGAGCTCGAGTTCAACGACACGTACGCGACTCGCCTTGGCGACGAAGGACGCGGCATCCGCACGATCATCGAGATGGTCTCCGCGACTCGTATGGACTGCGTGCTCGGCTCAGCCAGCTTGATGCGCAAGGCGCTCGCCGAAGCCGCGTGGCACACCTCGCACCGCTCGGCCTTTGGCGCGACACTGGCTGACCAGCCGGCGATGACGAACGTGCTTGCCGACCTCGCCGTGGAGACAGAGGCGGCAACGTTCGTAGCGATCCGTCTGGCGTCAGCTGTCGACAAGCCCAACGATCCGCACGAGCAGGCACTGCGCCGCATCGGCCTTGCACTCGAGAAGTTCTGGGTCTGCAAGCGCACGCCGATGATGGTCGCCGAATCGCTCGAGTGCCTGGGCGGCAATGGCTACGTCGAAGAGTCCGGCATGCCGCTGATGTTCCGCGAGTCTCCGCTCAACTCGATCTGGGAAGGCAGCGGCAACGTCAACGCACTCGACGTACTGCGCGCTCTCGGTCGCGAGCCAGAGTCGCTCGACGCATGGATCACCGAGATGGCTGAGGTACGTGGCGAGGACGCGCGACTCGACACCGCCGTCGACGGCGTACTCACCGAGCTCGCCGATCTGACCGACGTCGAAGTCCGAGCACGCCGCATCGCCGCCAGCATGGCGACCTCCCTGCAGGCTGCCGTCTTGATCAAGCACGGCGACCCCAGCGTCGCCGACGCGTTCTGCGCCTCCCGCCTCGCAGGCGACTGGGGCGGTACGTTCGGCACGCTCCCCCGCGGACTTGATCTCGCAGGCATCGTTGCCCGCACCACACCTCACCTGGAGAATTAGGGCATGCCTCCCAGTTCGATGGCCGGCTCGCGCGGCCCCGCATCCCGTCTGGCGGCGTTCTCGTCGCTCGCAGCACAACACCGGTGCGCCTCACTCCTCGGCCTTGCCAGCCGGGCGCGGATGCCACGCTCACTACCGACCACCAACTGAGAGGCACGCCCTAAATGCGCAAGCCAATTCTCGGAGCGTTGTTCTCAGCGCTCCTCACACTCATTGCTGCCATGGCTCTGCGTGCCGCCGATGCCACTCTCGCGGTCGCCGCGGTTGCGGCTGTCGCGGTGCTGTTCACCTGGTACGCCCAGTTGCACTCCACCGAGGAACGCGGCACTCTCGGCCTGGCCAATCCCGCCTCGGCAGTCACTCTCGCCGTTGTCGGCCGTCGTCCCTGGGGGACGCTGCTGCCGGTACTTGCGGCGCATACGGTCGGCGCCGTCATCGGAGGCTTCGTCGCCCTGGCGCTCGAGGACAAGCTCGGCGACACCCTCGTGTTCACGCAGCCCGGTCTGGTGGTGACGGCCGTCGGAGCAGCGCTGGTCGGCCTGCTCGGTGCCTGGGTGACGCTCAGCATCGACGGTGGCGGCAACGAGACACTGAGTGCCGTACCCACGATCGTGGCTGGAGCAGTGCTCCCGCTCGGTCTGATCGCTGCGTTCCAACCTGCCGCCGTCATCGGCCTGGCGACCGCTGGATTGGTCCCCTGGGACGTTGCACTGGTGGCTGCCGGAGTCGTACTCGCGGCGTCAGCAGCGGGCGCATACGCCGTTTCACTGCTCGTTCCGCAGGAGTGACTCAGCCCACACATTGACCCGCTTTACGCGGGGCAAGCACCTGCTTGTTTCATAATGTGGACAGGTGTCCCACATCATGGGACAAATGCTTGTCGTACGGGTGTCCGGTCCCGCAAACTCAACGCATGCTTTCGGCACAGACTCTCTGGCTCGTGGGACGTATCCACGTGGACCTCGGTCGTGCCCGCAACATGATGTGTCGCTGACAACGCGCCCACCTCTTTCTTTTTGATGGCGCGCGGCGACTAGGCCTCACGCCACGCCGCATGCCCCTGTTCTAGGGAATTTCATGGCACCAGCACCCGGTACCGACACCACTGCCCGTCGACCGCGCCCCAAGCGCGGCGAGGGCCAGTGGGCGCTGGGCTACCGCGAGCCGCTGAATGCCAACGAGCAGTCCAAGAAGGACGACAACCCGCTCAACGTCCGCGCCCGCATCGAGAACATCTACGCGCATCGTGGCTTCTCCTCGATCGATGGTGGCGACCTTCGCGGCCGTTTCCGCTGGTGGGGCCTCTACACGCAGCGCAAGGAAGGCATCGACGGCGGCAAGACCGCAACGCTCGAGCCCGAAGAGCTGGACGCTGAGTACTTCATGATGCGAGTCCGCATCGACGGCGGGCAGCTCAACCTTGAGCAGCTTCGTACGGTCGCTGACATCTCGACCGAGTTCGCTCGCGACACCGCAGACCTCACCGATCGCCAGAACGTCCAGTACCACTGGATCGACGTACGCGACGTGCCGACGATCTGGGAACGCCTCGAAGCGGTCGGCCTGTCGACCCAGGAAGCGTGCGGCGACTGCCCCCGCGTCATCCTCGGCTCCCCCGTCGCCGGCATCTCCGCCGACGAGATCATCGACGCCACCTCTGCCATTGAGGCGATCGAGAGCCAGTTCATCGGCGATCGCGAGTTCTCCAACCTGCCTCGTAAGTTCAAGTCCGCGATCAGCGGTCACCCCGGCCACGACGTCGTCCCGCAGATCAACGACATCGCGTTCACCGGTGCAGTGCACCCCGAGCACGGCCCCGGACTCGACCTCTGGGTCGGTGGCGGATTGTCGACCAACCCGATGCTCGCCCAGCGCGTTGGCGTGTGGGTACCGCTCGACGAGGTGCCCGAGGTCTGGAAGGGCGTTGTCAGCATCTTCCGTGACTACGGCTACCGCCGTCTGCGCACCCGCGCACGCCTGAAGTTCCTCATCGCCGACTGGGGCATCGAGAAGTTCCGCGAAGTCCTCGAGACCGAGTACCTCGAGCGCAAGCTCATCGACCTCGAAGCGCCAGAAGCGCCCGAGACACCTGCTGACCACGTCGGCGTGTTCCCGCAGACGGACGGCAAGTTCTACGTCGGCGCAGCCGCCACGGTGGGTCGCATCTCCGGAACCCTGCTCAACCAGGTCGCCGACATTGTCGAGGCCCACGGCAGCGACCGCGTACGTACGACTCCGATGCAGAAGCTCGTCGTGCTCGACATCGACGAGGACAAGGTCGAGTCGCTGGTCGCCGCACTCGACGAGATCGGTCTGCACGCCCGTCCTTCGCAGTGGCGCCGCAACACGATGGCCTGCACCGGCATCGAGTACTGCAAGCTCGCCATCGTCGAGACCAAGCAGCGTGCTGCTGACCTGATCGACGAGCTCGAGCAGCGTGTCCCCGAGCTCGACACTCCGATCACGGTGAACGTCAACGGTTGCCCCAACTCCTGCGCCCGCATCCAGACGGCCGACATCGGCCTGAAGGGAATGCTCGTCATGGACGAGCACGGCGAGCAGGTCGAGGGCTTCCAGGTTCACCTCGGTGGCGCACTCGGACTCGAGGCCGGCTTCGGTCGCAAGCTCCGCGCACACAAGGTCACCGCCGATCACCTCCCCGAGTACGTCGAGAAGTTGTCGCGCACGTACCTCGAGCAGCGCGACGACTCTGAGTCGTTCGCTCGCTGGGTCGCTCGTGTCGACGAGGAGGTCCTCCGATGACCGGTCGCGCGGTTCCATTTCACTGCCCGTACTGCGCCGACGAGGACCTTCGTCCCCACGGCGAACAGCACGGCGAGTGGGAATGTCGCTCGTGTCTGAGGGCATTCAAGCTCAACTTCATCGGCCAACTTGCAAACCCCGCAACAACCAACCCCGCATCACCCGGAAGGAGGCACACATCATGACCGCACCAGCACTTATTGCTCTTGCGCATGGCAGCCGCGACCCGCGTTCTGCCGCCACTATCAACGCCCTCACGGAGCTGGTCGCATGCATGCGTCCCGACCTCCGAGTGGAGCCTGCGTTCCTCGACCTCGCGGAGCCCAGCTTCGATGCGGCCGTCGACCGTCTGGTCGCCGAAGGGCACCAGGAGATCGTCGTCGTACCGCTGCTGCTGAGCGAGGCTTACCACGCACGGGTCGACGTACCCGCTGCGATCGAGGCCGCGGTTCAGCGTCATGACGGCATCCAGGTCCACGCCACACGCGTGCTTGGCATGGAGGCCGCGTTCTTCCGCGTGCTCGACACGCGACTGCGTGAAGCGCTCTCCAAGAACCGTGTACGTGAGCTCGACGCACTCGTGCTTGCCGGTGCAGGCTCGTCCGACCCGATCGCGAACGCTGCGATCTCCCGGGCTGCCCGCGCTTGGGGCGCTCACCACAAGCTGCCGACGATCGCCGCCTTCGCGTCGAGCGTTCCGCCAGCTGCCGGTGAGGCCGTACGCCAGCACCGTGCCGACGGTCGTCGTCACATCGCGGTTGGCACGCTCTTCCTCGCACCGGGCGTCCTGCCCGACCGCGTGGCCGAGCTCGCCTACGAGGCCGGAGCCGTTGCGGTCGCCGAGCCGCTGGGTGCAGACGTCGAAGTGGCCCGGGTCATCCTGGCTCGCTACGCCGTCGGCGCTGTCGACCTCGTACCGCTGGACGCACTCTTCGCCTGATCAGCAGGACCAGACAGGCCCGCCTCACGTGTTTGCGAGGCGGGCCTTCTCGGCATCTACGTCGAAATTGGCGGGCGGCCACTCGAGGTTGAGGCCACGAAGCTTCTCTGCGAGCAGCGCCGCCACAGCCCAGTTGCGGTACCACTTGCGACCGCTCGGAATCAGGTGCCATGGCGCCCATTCGGTTGAGCAACGCTCGATGGCGATCTCGTACGCGCGCTGGTAGTCATCCCAGAGCATCCGCTCGTTGACGTCGTTGGGGTTGTACTTCCAGTGCTTGGCCGGATCCTCGAGGCGCGCGGCGAGGCGCTCCTTCTGGTCATCGGAGTGGATGTGCAGGAAGCACTTGATGACCACACCCCCGGACTCGACGAACTTCTTCTCGAACTCGTTGATCGCGTCGTACCGCCGCTCGATCTCTTGCGGCTCAGCCAGCTGACGTACGCGGGCGATGAGCACGTCCTCGTATTGCGAGCGATCGAAGACGCCGATCTTCCCCGGAGCTGGCAGTCCCTTCTCGATGCGCCACAGGAAGTCGTGCTTGAGCTCTTCCTGTGTCGGCTTCTTGAACGACGTGATGGTGAGTCCCAATGGGTCGACCAGGCCCGCGGCATGCCGGATGATGCCGCCCTTGCCGGAAGTGTCCATTCCCTGCAGCAACAGGAGGACCTTCCTGTCGGAAATCTTGGCGTCACCGTTGGCGTACAGCCGTTCCTGCAGGTCACTGAGCTCTTCTCCGAGCAGCGTGAGCGACTTCGCCGAGTCGTCCTTGCCGCCGTCGAAGCCAGTCGTGGCGCGCGAGTCGTAGTCGGCGAGCTTGATCTTGCCGGAGACGGCGAGCTGCTCATCAAGAGTCTTGGCCATGTTCGGGAGTATGCCGGAGAGACGCCATACGATGCACTCATGTTTCCGGAGCAGGCTGAGCTTGAGCGTCTGTACGCCTACCCCGAGGGCAAGACCTGGGTGCGGACGAACTTCGTCTCGACACTGGACGGAGCCGCGTACGACGAGAGCGGCAAGTCCGGCTCACTCGGCGGCGAGGTCGACAAGCGCGTCTTCGCGCTGCTGAGGTCACTTGCCGATGTGATCATCGTTGGCGCCGGAACCGCTCGTACCGAGGGATACCAACCCGTCGGGACCGATGAGGTTGATGGAGACCTCCGCTCACGGCTCGGGCTCGCTCCCGTGCCGCCGATTGCCGTGGTCAGCCGCCGGCTCGACATCCCCGACGTACTCCGCGATCAACTGCTGATCACCACGACCGACGCTCCTGGACTCGCCGAGCTGCGCGACGAGATGGACGTACTCGCGTTCGGTGAGGGTGTCATCGACTGGCCAGCAGTTCTTGCCGAGCTCGCCTCCCGTGGACTGACACGCGTGCTCTGCGAGGGCGGCCCAACGCTGCACGGAACTCTCGTCGCGCACGACCTGGTCGACGACCTGTGTCTCACGATTGCGCCGGTTCTTGCCGCTGGCGCCGCGCCTCGTATCGCCCACGGACCCCAGGCCGTCACGACCCACATGCAGAGAGCGCACGTACTCGACGCCGACGGAGTCCTGCTCACGCGTTGGGTGCGGTCGTAGTCTGAGACCACGGACATCCACCGAGAGGCTACGTATGTATGACGTCGCACTGCTGATCGAACGACAGCTCAACGATCTCGACGCGGATCAGATCATCGCTTTGCACGAAGGGCTCGAAGACACCGTCCGCTATCACCTGCTGCTTCCCGTTCAGCCGTCCGCTGCGGTGCTGACCGCCTCGATGGGCACGCTCGGCGGACAGGTCCCGCTCACCGAGCCTGACATCCTCGAGGACGTACAGCACGAGATCGTGCAGGCCGGCCAGGCGGAGCTCGACGCCAGCGCTGCACTCATCGCTGCCCGAGGCGCCGACGTCACGAGTCTGCTGACCGAGGAAGATCCGATCGACGCCCTGATCGCCATGGTCAAGGACACCGGCTCGGACGAAGTCATCATTTTGACCGAGCCGCACATCGTGAAGGAGTTCCTCCAGATCGACTGGACCTCCCGCGCCCAACGCAAGCTCGACGTTCCCAGCATCCACCTCCTCGAGCACGTACCTTTTGATGCCCAACGCTAGCGAGGCCCGGTTCCTAGGGAGGCCGCCCGCGGCCGACCGGGAGCGAGCGAGGAACGAGCGAGCGAAGGACGACGCGCAGCGCTAGGAGCCGCGCGTACGCTTGAGGCATGGCTTACGACGTTGAAAAGACCGAGGAAGAGTGGAAGGCCGAGCTCAGCCCGGCCGAGTACGACGTGCTCCGCAAGGCCGGCACCGAGCGCCCGTTCAGCTCCTCGTACGAGACCGATCCGACGGTGGGCGTCTACAAGTGCCGCGCCTGCAACGCGGAGCTGTTTCGCAGCAACACGAAGTTTGACGCTCACTGCGGCTGGCCCGCGTTCTACGAGCCGCTCGCCGAGGATCGCGTCGAGTACATCGAGGACCGCTCGATGTTCGGCGGTGTCCGCACCGAGGTCAGATGTGCCACATGTGGCTCGCACTTGGGCCACGTGTTCAAGGGTGAAGGCTTCGGCACTCCGACCGATGAGCGCTTCTGCATCAACGGCATTGCCCTGAGCCTGGAGCCCAAGAACGACTAACGTCGTGCCATGACGCTCTCGTTGCACATGGTCACAGTCGACAGCACGGATCCGATGCCGCTTGCCCAATGGTGGGCTGAGCAGCTCGGCGGTCAGATCGAGGCCGAGATGGGTGGCTGGTACATCATCGTCGGCCTGCCAGGGATTGCTCAGAAGGTGTCATTCCAGAAGGTTGACGAGACGACGTCGGGCAAGAACCGACTGCATCTCGACCTCAGCACGCAGGATCTTGAGGGCGACACGAAGCGGTTGTTGGACGCCGGCGCGGGGCTCGTTCAGGAGCACCATATGGAGCAGTTCAGTTGGAACGTCTTCACCGACCCCGACGGCAACCAGTTCTGCGTCGCCCAGGCCTAGGGCCAGAGGGTGGTGAGCTCGCTGACGGTGTGAGCCTGACCGGTGTAGAACGGGATCTCCTCGCGCACATGGCGTCGCGCTTCAGTGGCGCGCAGCTCGCGCATCAGGTCGACGATGCGGTGCAGCTCGTCAGCTTCGAAGGCCAGGATCCACTCGTAGTCGCCGAGCGCGAACGAGGCGACGGTGTTGGCGCGAACGTCGGGGTAGTCCCGCGCGGCCATGCCGTGCTCCTTGAGGATGTCGCGGCGCTCTTGGTCGGGCAGCAGGTACCAGTCGTACGAACGCACGAACGGGTAGACGCAAACGAAGGGATGCGTCTCTTCCTCGGCCATGAAGGCAGGAATATGTGAGCGGTTGAACTCCGCGGGACGATGCAGCGCTAGTTGCGACCAGACCGGAGCCATACGTGAGCCGAGTGCCGTGCGACGGAACGAGTTATATGCCGCCTGCAGCGCTTCGCTCGTCGGCGAGTGCCACCAGATCATCAGGTCGGCGTCGGCGCGAAGTCCACTGACGTCGTACGTTCCGCGGACCACGACATCGTCAGCTGCGAGCTTGGCGATCAGCGCCTCGACCTCGGCGGCCTCGGCCTGGCGATCGGCATCGCCGAGTACGCGCTCGAGCTTGAAGACCGACCACATCGTGTAGCGGATCGTGTCGTTGATCTCTTTGGCCAGCTTGCCTTTGTTCGCGACGCTCATGAGGCCATTGTCCCACCGAGCAGCCGGCGCGCGGCAGCCTGTCCGGACGCGATCACGGCGGGAATGCCGACACCGCGATAGGCGGCGCCGCAGACCTCGAGTCCCGGCACGGTCGCAATGTCGCGCTCGATCGTGTCGACGCGGTCGAGGTGACCAACGGCGTACTGCGGCAGACCACCTCCCCAGCGCTGCACAAGCGAGTCGAGCGGGTCAGGCAGGCCACCAAACGCCGTACGCAGGTCGGCCAATGCTCGGGCGGTGAGGTCTGTGTCATCGCTCTGCAGCAGAGTCGCCTCCCCGGCCCGTCCAACCGAGGCACGAATGACCGTACGACCGGTGTCGGCGACCCATCCCCACTTGTTCGAAGAAATGGTGGCGGCCTTGATGAACGTGCCGTCAACGGGTGGCACCAGGAATCCGGACCCCTCGAAGCTCGGCCCGTCGTCAAAGACGTACGTGACTAGCGCGACGCTGGCGTAGTCGATCGCCGCCAGGGCGAACGCCGCGTCAGGCGCGACCTCGGCCAACAGGCGTGCGGCTGCCGGTGCCGGAGCGGCGACGACGACCGCATCGACGTCGATTACCTCGACATCGGTGGTTGGGCCGACCGAGATTCGCCAACCGTCATTCGTACGGGCGACCTCGCGAACGGTCGCGTCGAGGCGGACCTCGATGCCTGCGGCGACTGCGTCGGGCAGCTGCCCGACTCCCCCAACAAGACCGGCGAACACAGGACCCGAGGCGGCGGCCTCCGCCCTTGCCTTCGTCGCTCCCGCGAGGAGGTCGCTGCCGAGTGCTGCGATCTGTGGTGCCGTGGCCTGCAGCGAGAGCTGATCGGCATGCCCGGCGTACACACCACCAAGCAGCGGCTCGACGAGCCTGTCGACCACGTCAGCGCCGAGTCGCGCGCTCACGAACTCCGCGACCGACACATCAGCTTCGGGGACATCTACGACATGAGGAGTGACTTCGGCGATGCCGTTGAGCTCAGCTGAAGCAGGAATGCCCATCACGGTCGGCGGCATGGCGCGCAGGGAGCCGTGAGTCCAGATCGCGGCGTCGCTCGTACGCGGGTTGACCACGCGATCGTCGAGACCGACGGCGTGCATGAGGTCGAGCCCTTCGGGACGACGAGCCAGGATCGATTCCGCACCCAGGTCGAGGGACAGTCCACCGACCTCGCCGAGCAGCAACTTGCCACCGAGGCGGCTGGAGCCCTCGAGCAGAACGACATCGGCGCCGTCGTCAGCGAGCTGGCGGGCAGCAGCAAGCCCCGCCATGCCACCGCCGACGATTGCAACGCGCACGGTCAGTTCCCGTTCTTATAGGGAGATGTCGTAGCCGTGGACGAAGTCGACGAGCCGAGCCAACGAGTCGGGATCGGTTGCCGGGAGAACACCATGGCCGAGGTTGAACACATGTCCTTCGGCGCTGCGACCGGCATCGATGATCTCCGCGGCACGCGCATGTACGAGCTCGGTCGGCGCGAAGAGCAGTGTCGGATCCAGGTTGCCCTGCACAGCCTTGCCCGGGCCAACGCGGCGTACGGCTTCGTCGAGCGGCACTCGCCAGTCGACGCCGACAACATCAGCGCCAGCCTGGCCCATCGAGTGCAACAGCTCGCCCGTGCCCACACCGAAGTGGATGCGGGGTACGTCGAGGTCGGCGACCGATTCGAGCACAGCGGCCGAATGCGGACGTACGTACTTCTCGTAGTCCGCGAGCGAGAGGTTGCCAGCCCACGAATCGAAGAGCTGGATCGCCGAAGCACCGGCCTCAACCTGCAGGCGCAGGAACTGGCCAGCGATCACCGAGATGCGGGTGAGCAACGCGTGCCACAGGTCGGGGTCGGAGTACATCAGCTGCTTGGTCTTGCGGTGGTCCTTCGAGGGACCGCCTTCGACGAGGTAGGACGCGAGGGTGAACGGTGCTCCAGCGAAGCCGATCAGCGGTGTCGAGCCGAGTTCGACGACCAGCGCCTTCACGGCATCGGTGATCGTCGTGACGTCATCGGCTTCGAGATCGCGGAACTGGTCGAGCTGCGCGTGGGTACTGACCGGATCAGCGATCACCGGACCCACACCCGGCACGATGTCGAGGTCGACACCGATCGCCTTGAGCGGGACGACGATGTCGGAGAAGAAGATCGCCGCGTCGACGCCATAGCGGCGTACGGGCTGCATCGTGATCTCGACGACCATGTCGGTGCGGAAGCACGAGTCGAGCATGGCGACGCCTTCGCGCAGCTTGAGGTACTCCGGCAACGAGCGGCCGGCCTGCCTCATGAACCACACGGGCGTGTGCTCGGGCTGCTCGCCACGGCACGCTTGAAGGAAGGCACTGTCGGTCAGGGTTGCGGTCACCCATCCATTGTCTCAGGGCGCAGTCTGTCCGGCCGAGCGGAGTGTCGGGATCCCGCGCTGACCCCATCGCGCCTACGATCACAGTGTGGGAGCCCGAAGTGAAATAGACCGCACCCCCGCACAATTCACGGCTGCGGTCGAACAGGTACGGCACGCGTCGCTTCGACCTGAGGTCGTGGTCGACGAGATGCCCGCGCCCCAACGCATCGCCCCACACTCGTTCGCCATCAGTGGCGATGTGCTCGTCGGCGAAGAAGAGCTCGCTACCGGCCGCTTCATCCTGTTGCACGATCCGGCGGGCAATGACGCATGGGGCGGTACGTTCCGCTGCGTCACCTTCGCTCGCGCCGAGGTCGAGGCCGACATGGCCGCCGACCCCATGCTTGCGAGCGTCGGGTGGAGCTGGCTCACCGAGTCACTCGAGGCTCAGGGCAGTCACCACACCGCAGCCAGCGGCAGCGTGACCGTCGTACGGTCCGAAGGCTTTGGCGAGATGGATGCCGACGGTTCCAGCGCGCAGATCGAAGTACGTGCGTCGTGGACGCCGTTGATGGACGCCAAGTCCACGATGGCGACCCATGCGAGCGCCTGGACTGATCTGCTGTGTGCCATCGCCGGTTTGCCCCCGCTCGCTCCAGGTGTGATCCGACTCCAGCGCAAGCGTGGCGTTCGTTGACGGTTGCAGAAGAACCCGAGACACCGGTGACGGTGGAGCCGGTCGAGCCGGAGGCCCCGCGCCTCCAGCTTCGCGAACCACTCACCGCAGTCGTCGACACTCCGGCGGCACTGGCTGAGACGTGCGAACGGATCGCGGCAGGCACCGGCCCGATCGCCCTGGACGCCGAACGCGCCTCCGGCTACCGCTATTCGCAGCGTGCGTACCTCGTGCAGGTCAGGCGCGAAGGCTCCGGCACACACCTGATCGACCCGATCGCGTTCGACAACCTGATCACCCTCGACACCGCCTTCGACGGCAACGAGTGGATCCTGCACGCAGCAACGCAGGACCTCATGTGTCTGGCCGAGGTCGGCCTCTACCCCGAGTCACTGTTCGACACCGAACTGGCCGGCCGTCTGCTCAACCTTCCTCGAGTGGGTCTTGCGGCGCTCGTCGAGCACTACCTCGGCTTGAGCTTGGCCAAGGAGTTCTCGGCCGCTGACTGGTCAACGCGCCCGCTGCCGGACCCGTGGCTCGTCTACGCGGCCCTCGACGTCGAGGTGTTGGTCGAGCTGCGCAATCTGATCGACGCCGACCTCGTCGAGGCAGGCAAGCGCGAGTGGGCTGCCGAAGAGTTCGAGGCACTGCTCACGTTCCAGGGACCGCCGGAGCGCAAAGAGCCGTGGCGCCGCACGTCGAGCATCCACAAGGCTCGAGGACGACGCGCACTCGCCGTCGTACGCGAGCTCTGGGAGGCACGAGACGCCATCGCGACCGATCGCGACATCACGCCCGGGCGCATCCTCCCCGATTCGTCGATCATCGAGATCGCCGTCACCTCGCCTCAAGACCTCAACTCGCTGAAGTCGATGAAGGTCATGAAGAACCGCGGGCCACGTCGTTTTGTCAGCGAGTGGTTCGACGCCGTCGAACGCGGACTGGCCCTGCCCGAGATCAAACTGCCCACCACCGGGCAGAAGGTCGACGGTCCCCCGCCGCCGCGCGCCTGGGCCGACAAGAAGCCCATCGCCGCCGTACGCCTCGGCCGCACCCGCGAGGTGGTCACGTCACTCGCCGAGAAGCACAATCTCCCGGCCGAAAACCTGATCAGCCCGCAGCTCGTACGCAATCTCGCATGGGAGCCACCCGAGGACCTCACGGTCGATGTGGTGTCGGCATCCCTGGCGGCACAGGGTGCCCGCCAATGGCAGATCGGTCTCATCGGAGAGCTGTTGACCGAAGCGCTCGACGCACCAGAAGAGGCCGAGTAATCGTCCGCTAAGGAGCGGAGCGACTGGGAGGCCGAGGTACGAGGCCGAAGCGTTGTCAGACGCATGACTCAAGCGAGCCTCTCGTCGTACGCCCCTTCGCTTCGCTCCCGCTCCTCGCAGAGCTCGTCGCTAGGGGACGGGGCGGAGTGAGGGTCGCCTTAGTAGACTGCCCTCATGCTCGCCAACTTCCTGATCGGTCTACGCGAAGGCCTCGAAGCCTCATTGATCGTCAGCATCTTGGTGGCGTACCTCGTGAAGTCCAAACGCCGGCACGAGATCCGGTACGTCTGGATCGGCGTTTCGTCGGCCCTGGTGCTGGTGGTCGCGGTGTTCTCGGCGATCAACGTGGCGTTCGACCAGCTGTCGTTCAAGACCCAAGAGATCGTCGGCGGCACGATGTCAATCCTCGCCGCCGGCCTCGTCACCTGGATGATCTTCTGGATGCGCCGCACAGCGCGCTCGCTCAAGTCGGAGCTCGAAGGTCAGATGTCTGCCGCCCTCGGACCGTTCGCCCTGGCCACCGTCGCCTTCGTCACGGTCGGCCGTGAGGGCCTCGAGACAGCAGCCATCATCTGGTCGACGATCAAGGGCAGCACCACGGCTCAGCCCTTCGTCGGCGCCACGGGAGGAATCCTCGTCGCCGTCATCCTCGGCTTCCTGATCTACCGCGGTGCGATCCGCATCAACCTCAGCACGTTCTTCACGATCACCGGCGCACTCCTGATCATCGTCGCGGCCGGCGTTCTCGCGTACGGCATCTTCGATCTGCAGGAGGCGCGCGTACTCCCCGGCTTCAGCGATCGAGTCTTCGACATCTCGTCGACGATTCCGCCGGACAGCTGGTATGGCACGTTGCTTAAGGGCACGATCAACTTCCAGCCCGACCCCTCGTGGCTGCAGGTCATCGCGTGGGTCGGCTACCTCGTACCGGTGCTGTGGCTCTACCTCCGCAAGCCGAAGCCGGCTGCAGCAAAGCCCGAACCAGCAAGTGTCACAGCAGGCTGATTCAGGTACGTCCGGTTACGGTGGTCGCATGAAACGCGGGTGGCTGCATGACTGAGCGGTTCAAGAAGCCTGCTCTGCCCGGCGCCGAGCTGTTCGAGTCGCAGGCCGACAACGTGTCCGACCCGGCCGAGATGGCGGCCGCTGGCCACCGCATCGCCAACCTCCTCGTACGCGGTCCGCGCAACGATGAAGATCAGGGACTCGTCGATCGCGTCCTGCACCTCGCGGACGCTGAGGGACTCGGCGTCATCGCCGACCTCTGGTCTCATGCGGCCGCCGACACCGTCGCCGGATCACTGTGGCGCCTCTACCTGCTTCGTACGTGGGTCTACCGCTCGCCCGAGCAAGCCGCGCGCGAATATGCAGCAGGCAAGGCCTACGCGCCCGTACACGAAGTGCTCGCCGGCGTCGTTGACCCTCCTGGCCCTGACGAAGTCATGGCACTGGTCGACACTGTGATCCGCGGTGTCGTTGGCGAAGACTTCGATGTGACTCTCGATCGAGCCGCAGCATTCGCGCACATCATCGGTGTCGGTCGCGGGCAACTCGAGTCCGGCGACCCGCACAGCGCAGCCAAATTGGTCGACACTGCAATGCACCTGAGGCACTGCGCCGAGCTCGAACGCGCCGCACGCCTGCACTGATTGCACTTGAGGTCGAGGGCCTGTCAGTTAGGCTTATCTATGCGTCGGGCTGTGGTAGCCCCGGGACCTAAAATCAGCCGCTTCGAGCGGCCACGCGCCGTGAGGCGCTTCCCAGCCCGGCGCATCATCTTCAGGCGAATGTCGTGTACGACTGGTCCGGTTTGCCGATCAACGCGAGCTCTTCAAGGTCGCTGTCTGAGGGCGTCCACTCCCCTGCTTTCGCGTTGGCAGCAACCTGCTCAGGCTTGGTCGCACCAGCGATGACACTGGCCACTGCGGGCTGCGCGGCAAGGCCACCGATGGCGAGGTCGAGGATCGAAATGCTGCGGGCATTCGCGAATGCCTCCAGCGCTTCGATGGTGTCCCAGTTGGCCGCTTCGAGGCGATGCGTCTGCACTGCAAGCCTCGTACCTTCTGGAGCCTGCTCGCCACGTCGGTACTTGCCGGTCAGCAATCCGTACGCCAGCGGGAAGTACGGCAGGATGCCGACGCCCAGCTCCAGGCAGGCCGGTACGAGCTCGGTCTCAGCGGTGCGGTTGTAGAGCGAGTACTCGTTCTGCGCCGTCACGAACGAGGCGAAGCCCTTGGTCTTCGACACCCAGTCCGCGTCCACTGCCTGCCAGGCCTGCAGGTTTGAACTGCCGATAGCGCGCACCTTGCCCTCGACGACGAGCTCATTCAGTGCACCGAGCGTCTCCTCGATCGGCGTCTGCGGATCCGGCGTGTGCAGTTGGTAGAGATCGATGTGATCGGTTCCGAGTCGCTTCAGGCTCGCGTCAATCGCAGTCTTCACGTAAGCGGCGCTGCCTCGGCGGCCCTGGTCGTCGCCGTTGCGACCCTGGAGATCCATGCCGAACTTGGTGGCAATGATGACTTCGTCGCGGCGTCCCTCGAGTGCTTTGCCGAGCAGCACTTCGCTCTCGCCGTACACATCGGCGGTGTCGAAGAAGTTCACGCCATGCTCGAAACACGCGTCCACGACGGCGGTGGTCTGGTCCTGGTCGATCCGGGTGCCGAAGGCGTTGCAGCCGACGCCAACGGTCGAGACCTTGATGTCGCTGGAGCCGAGGGTGCGAGTCATGTGGCCAGCCTAGGCCGTCGTCCACAGGAGCAAATTGAGTGCTGACAAACCCCGCCCTGCTCGGTAGGTTTTTCGCATTCGATTCGGGGGGATCATGCTGAGACTTGCCGTAGCCACTTCGCTGTTGATCCTGGTTGCCGGGTGCACTGATCCCGAGCCCAAAGAACCCAAACCCACGACGTCTGCCACGCCCACCGCGACAGCACCGACGATGCCCGCGCAGGCGAAGGAGAACACCCCCGAAGGCGCCTCAGCCTTCGTCGCCCACTACATCGACGTTTTCAACTACGCGGCGAACACCGGCGATGTGGCGGAACTTTCCCGGCTCTCTTCGCCCAAATGCAGCGGTTGTGAGAACTACATCCAGCTGTACCGAGACACCTATGAAAATGGCGGATTCTTCAAGGGTTCAGATTGGAAGCTTGGCGAGCTTGAGGTCACATTCGACGACGGCAAGGCTCTGGTGTTTGCAACGGTCAAATCGGAACCCGGCACTTACGCGGAATCCAGTTCAGCCACTCCGCAGCCGGGCAATCCCGAGGATTCCGACCTGACATTCGTCCTCATCAAGAAGTCCCAGGCGTGGACGCTCGAGACTCTCGAACTGCAGGCTGCGTCGTGATCCGTCCAGCGATCGTGCTCCTTTCGAGCCTGCTCTTCCTCGGCACGAACTGCCCCAGCAGCTTCGCAGGTGTTGACGTGACGCCGAAGCCCAAAGACGCGCGAATTCAGCTCGACGCGGGACGAGAGTCTCCAGGAAGCAAGCACTCCTTCGATCGAGTCTTTGGCAAGCGAGCGGACGGTCCCAAATTCATTCAGGTTGCGTGCAGGACCGACGAAGAGAACCTGACTTTCGGATGCCGGGCAATTCAGCCGGTCGATCCTGATGGGCCTGAGCTGACTGAGGGTGCGATCTTGCGGGCCGCTCGGGAGCTGGGGTTGCCGAGCCTTGAGGTACAGATTCAGCCGGGCGCTTCAACGCTCGTGAACGTGCCGACGATCTTCTACGCCGAGCCAGAAGCATTCAACCGAAGCGTGACGCTGCTGGGCTTCGACATCGACCTGATCGCAACGCCGATCCGCTATCGCTGGCTTCACGGCGACGGCACGGCATCGACGACGGCCAAGCCCGGCAAGCCGTATCCGTCGACCGACGTGACCTATCGCTACCGGCAGCCCGCCGAGGCGATCAGCCCACGCGTCGACGTGACATATCGGGTGCGATACCGCGTCGATGGCGGCTCGTGGAACACGATCGACCAGACCCTCCTCGCGTCAGGACCAACCACGTCGCTCGAGGTCAAAGAGGCAGCCCCAGTCCTCACCCACCCGTGACTTCTGCGAGTGCGAGTATGGACACATGCGAATCGCTGAACACATCGTTGAGCTCATCGGCAACACCCCGCTGGTCAAGCTCACGTCCGTCACCCCCGCAGGATCTGCGACGGTGGCCGCCAAGATCGAATACCTCAACCCCGGAGGCAGCGCCAAAGACCGCATCGCGGTCAAGATGGTCGACGCTGCCGAAGCCGCTGGACTACTGAAGCCGGGCGGAACGATCGTCGAACCCACATCGGGCAACACCGGTGTCGGCCTCGCGCTCGTCGCCCAGCAGCGCGGCTACAAGTGCATCTTCGTGTGCCCTGACAAGGTCAGTGAGGACAAGCGCAACACGATGAAGGCGTACGGCGCCGAAGTCGTCGTTTGCCCCACCGCCGTCCCGCCGGAGCACCCCGACAGCTACTACAACGTCTCCGACCGCCTCGTGCGCGAGACCGAGGGCGCCTGGAAGCCCGACCAGTACTCCAACCCCGCAGGACCCGAAAGCCACTACGAAACGACCGGACCCGAGATCTGGGCAGACACCGACGGCAAGGTGACGCACTTCGTCGCCGGCGTCGGCACAGGCGGCACCATCACCGGCGTCGGCCGCTACCTGAAGGAAGTTTCTGGCGGCAAGGTCAAGGTCATCGGAGCAGACCCCGAGGGCTCGGTCTACTCCGGCGGCACAGGTCGCCCCTACCTCGTCGAAGGTGTTGGCGAAGACTTCTGGCCCAGCGCGTACGACCCCGCGATCCCCGACGAGATCATCGCCGTCTCCGATGCTGACTCGTTCGACATGACTCGTCGCCTCGCCCGCGAAGAAGGCCTCCTCGTCGGCGGCTCCTGCGGAATGGCCGTCATCGCCGCGCTCCGCGTCGCCGAGAAGGCTGGCCCCGATGCACTCGTCGTCGTACTGCTGCCGGACGGTGGCCGCGGCTACCTCTCCAAGATCTTCAACGACGATTGGATGGCGTCGTACGGCTTCCTCCGCGAGCCGCTCGATGGCCAGATCCACGAGATGACCGTCGGCGACCTGCTGCGCAGCAAGACCGGTGGCATGCCGGCGCTGGTTCACACGCACCCGTCGGAAACGATCCGCGATGCGATCGAGATCCTCCGCGAGTACAACGTTTCTCAGATGCCCGTCGTCGGCCCCGAGCCGCCGGTCGTGATCGGCGAGGTCGCGGGCAGCGTCAACGAGCGCGCGCTGATCAGCGCGGTGTTCGAAGGCCGCGCCCAACTCACCGACGCAGTCTCGGAACACATGGAGCCACCGCTGCCCCTCCTCGGCTCGGGCGAAAGCCTCGACGACGCCCTCAAGGCGCTCAGCGAGAGCGACGCGGTCATGGTCGTCGAAGACGGCAAGCCGCTCGGTGTCCTCACCCGTCACGACCTCCTCGGAGTTCACGTATGAGTGAGAAGAAGAGCAAAGCCGACGAGGGTACGACCCAGGGCTTTGCGACCCGGGCGATCCACGCCGGCTACGAGCCCAATGCCGAGAACGGCGCGGTCAACGTGCCGATCTACGCCAGCTCGACGTTCCAGCAGGATGGCGTCGGCGGTATGCGGTCGGGCTATGAGTACGCCCGCACCGGCAACCCCACTCGTACAGCACTGGAGGGCAACCTCGCGGCGCTCGAGGGCGGCTCGTACGGGCGCGCGTTCAGCTCCGGAATGGCAGCCACAGACTGTGCGCTGCGTTCGATGCTGCGCCCCGGCGATCACCTGGTGATCCCCAATGACGCGTACGGCGGCACCTTCCGGCTGATCGACAAGGTCTTCAGCCAGTGGGGACTGACCTACACACCCGCAGCGGTCAACGACCTCGATGCGATCAAGGCAGCCGTCACCCCGGCGACCAAGGCGATCTGGATCGAGACTCCGACCAACCCGCTGCTCAACGTCGGTGACATCGCTGCGATCTCGGAGATCGCGCACGGCGCCCAGGCCAAGCTCGTCGTCGACAACACGTTTGCGTCGCCCTACCTTCAGCAGCCGCTCGCACTCGGTGCCGACGTCGTGCTGCATTCGACGACCAAGTACATCGGCGGCCACTCAGATGTCGTCGGCGGAGTGCTCGTCACGGACGACGAAGAACTCGACGCAGCGTTCGCGTTCCTGCAGAACGGCGCTGGTGGCGTTCCCGGCCCGTTCGACGCGTACCTGACCCTCCGTGGGGCCAAGACGCTTGCCGTTCGTATGGACAAGCACTGCGACAACGCCGAGGCCATCGTCGACATGCTCGTCGGTCACCCGGCAATCGACTCAGTCCTCTATCCGGGACTCGACGGCCATCCGGGGCACGAGGTCGCGACGAAGCAGATGTCTCGCTTCGGCGGCATGATCTCCGTACGTCTCAAGGGCGGCAAGCAGGCAGCGCTCGACATGTGTGCGCGCGCTGAACTGTTCACGCTTGCCGAGAGTCTCGGGGGTATTGAGTCGCTGATCGAGCACCCAGGTGCCATGACACATGCTTCGACCGCCGGATCGCTGCTCGAGGTGCCGGATGACCTCGTACGTCTCTCGGTCGGCATCGAAGACATCGCCGACCTGATCGGCGACCTGGAGCAGGCGCTGAGCTAGTCCTCGGCTGGCACGCACAGCACCGGTCGCGTCGACAGGTGCAGCAGTTTGTGGGGTGTCGAGCCGAGCATCGCACCCTTGATCGGGCTCTCGCCCCAGTTGCCGACGACAATCACCCTCGCGTTGTGCTTGTCAGCGGCTTGGAGGAGCGCTTGAGCGGGCTTGGCGTCGATGATCTCGACCGTGCTCGGCACGCCAGCCTCATCGGAGGCTTCGACCGCGTGGGCCAGAGCCTTGCGTCCGATCTCCTGCAGAGCCTCAGCGTGGGACTTGTACTCCTCGCCCACGCCTCCCGGTGCACCAGCGCCGTAGACCAGCACCAGCGGCTCGCCAAATGCCGCCGCCACCTCAATGGCTGCGCTGAGGGCACGCGTCGCACCTGGCGACTCGTCATATCCGAGGACGACAGACATCAGGACTCCTTGCCGTGGACGAGATCTGGATCGGCGACGCCGGGGCGCTCTTGCCAGAACTTTGGTGCCCGGATGCGCCAGTAGACCATGATCAGGATGCCGGTGAGAGCAATACCGATCGCGATGACCAGCGGCGGGCCGAGACCGAACCACGAGACGCCGCTGTATGAGTTCTCCGGCTCAGCCAGATCCCCGATCGCCTTGTAGAGCAGCCAGATCAGCAGACCTGAACCGATGAGCGGGCCAACACCGATCAGGAAGAAGTTCCGCACGCTCTCTGTGAGGTGGCGTCGGTAGTAGACGGCGCACGCGATGCCGGTCAGCGCGTAATAGAACGCGATCAGCAGCGACAAGGCCGACAGCGAGTCGAACAGAGCGTTCTCGCTGATCTGATTGACGATGACGTACCAGGCGATCGCGATGCCAGCGACGGTCCAGGTGCTGACGTCCGGCGTACGGAATCTCGGATTAATGTGCGCGAATGAGTTGGGCAGGGCCTGACGACGAGCCATCGACAGCGCGGTACGCGAAGCCGGAAGGATCGTTGTCTGCGTCGAAGCGATGGCGGAGGTTGCGACGGCAAAGAAGACGATCCAGTCCCAGTTGCCCAGAACCTCTGTGGCGAGCAGCGGGAAGATGAATTCCTCTTCCTCGGCGTTGTCGGCAAGGAATGTCGTACCGGCGTATGCGACGACTGCGAACGCGACCCCGACATAGGTGACCAGCAGGATGACGGTCGACCAGAGGCCCGCGCGTCCCGGAGCCGATGCCGAATCCTCGGTCTCCTCAGTGAGATTGACCGCCGACTCCCAACCCCAATAGGCGAAGACGCCGAGCAGCAGGCCTGCGGTGAGGGCACTGCCGCCCTCGGAGAACGGGTTGAGCCAGTCGAGAGCGGGCTTCACCGAGTCGAGCGAGCTGTCGTCGGCATAGACCCGATAGAGCGCCACAACCGCGAACACCAGCAGGAAGACGACTTGGAGGATCGCCAGCACGTTCTGGAGCCTCGATGACCCTTCGGTGCCGGCCACGCAGATCGCGGTCATGACGATGATCAGTACCACCGCAAGCGATTGTCGGATGAGCGTGTCGTCGGCCCAGTCGTCGAGCCCGAATCCGCGCAGACCGAAGCTGACGCCGACATCAGCGAGCGATCCGACGACGAGGACACCGGTCATCGTGATGGCCCAGCCACCGAGCCAGCCCGCCCACGGACCCATCGCGCGGGTGACCCAGGAGAATGTGGTGCCGCAGTCCTGGTCGACCTTGTTGAGGTAATAGAACGCCGAGGCGATGAGCAGCATCGGCACGAAGGACGCAAGCAGGATGCCCGGCGCGTGCACGCCCACCAACGCGACGATGGCGCCGATGACGGCAGCGATCGAGTACGCGGGTGATGTCGCGTTGAGCCCGATCACCAATGCATCGACGAAGCCGATCGCTCCTGGCTTGAGAGTGTCCTCGGGCTTTTCGTCGAGCTGTGACATCGCGTACCTCTCCCTGGTCGTACGCACATGAAACCGTGAATCAGGCGCGCCGTCTAGGAAGCGGACAGGAATCCGTCGTTCAGGCGGTTTCTTCCTCATCAATCACGACGGGAAGGCCGATTTGTTCGAAGTCGATCTCGGGACGCTCGACATCATCGAGGAGAGAGAACTCAGCGGCTGTCAGGCGGCGTGGATCAGCTTCAATCTGCTTGACCTCACCGAGCATCTTGGCGTCGTCGATGGCGTCCAATCGGCGCGCTGTCACCAGGACTCGGCTCTCCAGCGTGCCGGCGAATTCGTTGTAGGAGCGGACGGTGCCCTCGATCGAGCGGCCGAGCTTGGAGACGTGATCAGACAGCTTGCCGAGGCGCTTGTAGAGCTCGCGACCGAGGTCGACCAGCTCTTGAGCGTTGTCGGCGAGGTCTTCCTGCTTCCACGTCAGTGCGACTGTCTTGAGGGTGGCCCACAGGTTGACCGGCGTGGCCAACACGATGCCGCGACTGAACGCGTACTCGAGCAAAGTCTCATCGGCTTCAAGCGCGGCGTTGAGGATCGCCTCGTTGGGGATGAACGCGATCGTGTATTCGGGGCTGACGGGCAGGCCAGTCCAGTATTCCTTGCTGGCAAGCGCGTCGACGTGACCACGCACCTGCTTGGCATGCTGCGTCAGGAACGTCTTGCGCTCGATATCGCTGATGTCTTCGCGGAACGAGTCGATGAACGCGCTGAACGGCACCTTGGAGTCGATCGCAACCTGCTTGCGGCCGGGAAGCTTGATGACCATGTCGGGGCGGCGGGCTCCTGAATCTGCCGTGATCGACTCCTGCACGGAGTAGTCGATGCGGTTGAGCAGGCCAGCTGACTCGACCAGCGTCTTGAGCTGGAGTTCGCCGTAGGCGCCGCGTACAGAGTTGTTGCGCAAAGCCGCGGACAACGTCTCGGCAGCCATCTTGGACTGCTCGGCACTGAGCTGGGTCGCCTTGATCTGCTCGGCGAGATTGCCATGCTGCTCGCTGCGCTGCTTCTCCAGATCGAGCACCTTCTGTTGCATGTCCTTGATTTGGTCAGCGACAGGCGCAAGCTTCTGCAGCACCTTGCTTTCGACCTGATCCTCCGCTGCACGCTTTTGCGCATCCTGGCGGTGCCGCTGGACGATCTCGTCGTACTGCGCCTTGGCCGTTCCCAGCTGCTCACGGAGTCCGATCACGGTGGCGCGAGCCTCAGCGAGATCCTGTTCGATCTGCGCACGCAGCGAGCTCTCGTCGTGACGAAGCTCGGCGAGGGCGGTGGCGTGGCGCGCCTCGAGCACGGCTGGTTCGGTGCCCTGAGCAGGGGCGCGACCGATGAGCCAACCGACGACAAGGCCGAGCAGCAGACCGCATACGAGGACCACAATCAGTTCCATGTGGCCAGTGTGACAACTGGGACCGACACAATCGCGCAGGCAGGCCGGGCCCTGCCCATGTCTCCCATACGCTTGCAGTTATGTCACGACGTCGCGGCCTGCTGGGAGAAGTCTCCTGGCTCCAGCTCATCGCCAGCGTTCTGGCCGCCGTCACCGCCGCCTGGATTGCCTCTCGCCTCGGCGTCGCAGGCACCCTGATTGGCGCTGCGCTGGGCAGTTTTGTGGTCACGATCAGCTCCGCGTTCTACGGCCGCACGCTCGACCACACCCGCACGCTCCTGATCCAAACCGAGTCCGGAACGGTCATCGAGCGTCATGTCGAGGAGGGCGAAGTACGCGAGGCGCTCGACGAAGCGGCCGACGTCGATTCAGCCGCTCGCGGGGCGCGATTCGTCGACGACAAGCCGCGCCTGCACTGGAAGACAATCATCGTCACCGCCATCGTCGTGCTGTCGTTGTCGCTCGCCGCGATCTCAACGTACGAGCTGATCTCCGGGCGCACGCTCGACGGCGATCACGGTACGACGATCGGCGACACCATCAGCGGCAATCGCGACAAGCCAACCCCCAAGCCGACCGCCACCGAAACCACCACGGCGGTGCCGACCACGCCCACGGCAACAGAAACGACGACAGAACCAACGCCCACGGCGAGCACTGACACCCCGACACCCACCGCAACTGAGACGACGGAGTGAACGCGGACCAGACGGTCTGGGCAGCGGCAGCGCTGGCAGCCGTACTCGTATTCGCCCCGCCCGCGTGGGGCTTCACGCGCCATCTGGTGACGCTCGTTCACGAGGCAGGTCACGCGGTCGTCGCTGTGCTCACCGGGCGGCGACTCAATGGCATCCGCCTGCACACCGACACGTCGGGCCTCACGCTCTCCACCGGCAAGCCCCGCGGTCCCGGGATGATGGCGACTGCAGCAGCCGGCTATCTCGCTCCCGCCGCGCTCGGACTCGGATCGGTCTCGCTCGTACGCGCTGACGAGACAGACATCGCCCTGTACGCCAGCCTCGGCGTGCTCGCGCTGATGCTCGCGTTCATCCGCAACTGGTTCGGCCTCCTCGTCGTTGGCATCTCAGGCGCGGTCGTTGCGGCACTGGTCTGGAAGGCCGATCAGCGCGTGCAGGATTTCGCCGCACTGACATTCGCGTGGTTCCTGCTCCTCGCCGCACCGCGTACGGTTCTCGACCTCTGGTCGCACCGTCGCCGCACCCGAACCCGTACGAGCGACGCCGACATCCTGGCTCGTCTCACCCACCTCCCGGCGGCCGTCTGGAACCTCCTGTTCCTGCTGCTCACCGGTGCCGCGCTCGGCACCGCCATCTGGCTGGTTGGATAGCGACGTGTTCACGATTGGCAAGGAGCTCGACGGCGCGCTCGGACGTACCGGCACGATCAGCACTCCGCACGGCGAGATCCGTACTCCGGCGTTCATCCCGGTCGGCACCCGCGCAACCGTGAAGTCGGTGCTGCCGGAGACGATGGCCGACCTCGGCGCCCAGGCCTTGCTCGCGAACGCCTATCACCTCTACTTGCAGCCAGGCGCCGACATCGTCGACGAGGCAGGCGGCCTCGGCACGTTCATGAACTGGCCCGGTCCGACGTTTACCGACTCGGGCGGGTTCCAGGTGCTCTCGCTGGGAGCCGGGTTCAAGAAGACGCTGTCGATGGATGCCACCGGCGTCGAAGCTGATGACGTCATCGCGCCCGGCAAGGATCGCCTGGCCAAGGTCGACGACGACGGCGTGACGTTCAAGTCGCACGTCGACGGCACGATGCACCGGTTCACCCCCGAGGTGTCGATGCAGATCCAGCATCAGCTCGGCGCCGACATCATGTTCGCGTTCGACGAACTCACGACTTTGATGAACACCCGCGGCTACCAAGAAGAGTCGATCGTCCGTACGCAGGCGTGGGCCGAGCGCTGCGTCGTCGAGCACCAGCGACTCACCGAAGAGCGGGTCGGCAAGCCGTACCAAGCACTGTTCGGCGTCGTCCAGGGCGCTCAGCACGAAGATCTCCGTCGTACGGCTGCCCGCGGCCTGGTGTCTCTCGACTTCGACGGCTACGGCATCGGCGGCGCGATCGAGAAGGAGCGCCTCGGCACGATCGTCGGCTGGGTCAACGAGGAGCTGCCTGACGACAAGCCTCGGCACCTGCTCGGCATCGGTGAGCCTGACGACCTTTTCACCGGCGTCGAGAGCGGCTGCGACACGTTCGACTGTGTCGCCGCCTCGCGCGTCGCTCGGTCAGGTCGCGTCTACACGGTGACCGGGCACTTCAGCGTTACGTCGGCGGCCAACCGGCGCGACTTCACGCCGATCGACACCGAGTGCGACTGCTACACCTGCGCCAACTACACCCGTGCCTACATGCATCACATGTTCAAGACCCGCGAGATGATCGGCGCCACGCTCGCCACGATCCACAACGAGCGTTTCATCGTCAGGCTCGTCGATCAGATGCGCGACGCCATCGAGGACGGCTCGTTCAAGGATTTCAAAGCCGACTTCATGGCGAGGTTCTACGCCTGACGACCCACTCGCTCGCTAAGGAGCGAAGCGACTGGGAGGCCGAGGAACGAGGCCGAAGCGTAGTGAGGTCGAGGGCTCGAGCGAGCATGTCGTGCTGCGCCCCTTCGGTCGCTCGTTCCTCGCTCCCTCCCGCGACTTCGTCGCTAGGGGACGGAAGGGGCCCAGTAGGTCTCTTCACGGTCCTTGAGTACGCGGATCACGAGCATGGTCAGGGGCATGACGAGCAGCTCGACAGCGCACTTGAACAGGAAGCCGACGACGAAGTAGTTCACGAAGTCGCCAGGCTTCTCGATGCCGATGGCCGTCGCGGCAATCGCGCAGAAGATGAACGTGTCTGCCGCTTCACCGACGCCAGTCGATCCGGCCAGCCGACGCCACAGCCCGGGCTCAGCCGATCGCGCCTTCATTTTGACCAGCACGTACGAGTTGAGGAACTGACCCACGACGTACGCGATCAGGGACGCGGCGACGATCTGTACGCCGGACCAGACGACGCTCTCGAACGCGTCCTGGTTGTCGTAGAACTCTGCGCTCGGCAGCTGGATGACGATCAGGAACGTCACGAACGCCATGATCGCGGTGCCAAAGCCGACGAAGATCGCGCGACGAGCCGCCTTCAGCCCGTAGACCTCCGAGATGACGTCGCCGATGATGTACGCGAGTGGGAACAGCACCGCGCCGCCGTCGGAGAAGACCGGGATGATCTGCACCGGTCCGAGCGACACGTCTCCGGAGAAGAATTGCGTGCCCTTGGTCGCGGCGATGTTGGAGACGACGAGCACGACGCAGAACACCGCGAGCAGGACGTCGAAGTACGACGATCCGCGCGATGCGTAGTGGATCTCGGTCTCAGGTTTTGGTGAGGTTGCCTGTGAACTCATGGGCACATCCTGCCAGTCACCCCTGTTCTGGGAGAATCAAGACATGAGTGAGCGCAGCGAGCGAATCATGGGCGCAGTCCGCCTTTGTGCCTCATGCGCGCACGGAGCGAAGCGAGCCCTCGTATGACGTGCTCACTCACAAACCTGGCTGAGCGAGTACGCGTATGAGAAACCTGCCGACGCGTACCGACGTTCTCGTCGTCGGTGCCGGACCCGCAGGTGCGGCGGCCGCAGCGTGGACCGCACGGCTCGGCATGGAGACCGTACTCGCCGATGCGGCGACGTTCCCGCGCGACAAGACCTGCGGCGACGGCCTCACCCCGCGCGCGATCGCCGAGATGGAGCGACTCGGACTCGGCGAGTGGGTACGCAGCCACGGCACCAACCGCGGACTGCGTGCTGCCGGCTTCGGTCAGGAGCTGCTGCTCCCCTGGCCCGGCGGCTCATTGCCCGACTACGGCTCAGCCGTTCCGCGTACGGAGCTGGACGACAAGATCTTCCGCGTCGCCATCGAGGCCGGGGCCAACCCGCTCGAAGGTGCGCGCGCTGTCGACGCCGAGCGAGACGCCAGCGGCAAGGTCATCTCGGTGACGTTCCACCTCGGCAAGGACAAGACGCCGCACACCATCGCGTGCGATCGGCTGATCGTCGCCGACGGCGTTCGTTCGCCGCTCGGGCGTGTGCTCGGTCGCGAGTGGCACCGCGAGACCGCCTACGGAGTGGCCGGCCGCTCGTACGTGAAGTCCGGCCGCAGCGACGACCCCTGGATCTCCTCGCACCTCGAGCTGCGCGGCGAGGACAACGAACTGCTGCCCGGATACGGCTGGATCTTCCCCTTGTCCGATGGCGAGGTCAATCTCGGCGTCGGCGCTCTCGCAACGTCCAAACGGCCTGCTGACCTGCAGATACGCCCACTGATGGAGTACTACGCGACCCTCCGCCGCGAGGAGTGGGACCTCAGCGGCGAGCTTCGTATGCCGACCAGCGCGCTGCTTCCGATGGGCGGCGCCGTCTCAGGCGTTGCAGGTCCCAACTGGATCCTGATCGGCGATGCCGCGGGCTGCGTCAACCCGCTCAACGGCGAAGGCATCGACTACGGCATGGAGACCGGTCGCGTCGGCGCCGAGCTGATGGCTGCCCAGACCGATCTGCAGGACGCCTGGCCCGCGCTCCTCACACACCACTACGGCGAGGCATTCTCGATCGCCCGCCGACTCGCAGGCCTGATCACCGTGCCCCGCCTCCTGCCAACGGCCGGTCCGATCGGCATGCGTTCGCACACGCTGATGACATTCGCCCTTCGCGTGATGGGCAACTTCGTCACCGACGAGGACCACGACTTCACCGCGCGCCTGTGGCGCTGGGCCGGTCGCCAGTCCGTGCGCCTCGACGACCGTCCGCCGTTCACCTCATGAGCGAGCGCCAGCGAGCTCATCATGAGGCAGGGCTCATCGCGCCGGCTCCGTATCTTTGCCTTCCCACGGTGGTCACGCGATGACGCGTCCCCGGTACGACCTCGAGTTGCTTCTCGACGTCGCGATCGAGGAGTTCACCAAGCGCGGCTACGACGGAACCAGCATCGAGCACCTCTCAGCCGCAACAGGCCTGTCCAAGTCGTCGCTCTATCACCACGTCGACGGCAAGGAGCACATCCTGCGCCTCGGCCTCGAGCGCGCGGTCACTCCCCTGCTCGGCCTGCTCGACGAGCCGGAGGCCCGCGAGGGCAAGGCGATCGACCGGCTGACGTACGTGCTGCGGCGCCAGATCGCGATCCTCGCCGATCAGCTCGCCGCCGTGACACTGCTCCTCCGCGTACGCGGCAACACTGAGACCGAGCTCTGGGCACTGGAGCAACGGCGTACGTTCGACGCCTTCGTCGCCGATCTCGTACGCGCCGGTGTCGCCGAAGGTGACCTGCGGGGAGACCTCGACCCAACGGTCGTCGCTCGACTGCTCTCGGGCACCGTCAACTCGCTGACCGAGTGGTACCGCCCCGGTCACGGCTCCCTCAGCGCCGACGCCCTCGCCGACACCATGCTGTCCTCGAGCCTCGCCGGTCTGCGCACCTAATAGCCCGCAAGCACTTCGGCTCGCGAGGTTTCGATACGTCGGCCGCGGGCGGCCTCCTACTCAACCACCAGTTGGTTGAGTAGCCATGGGGGTCCCCCCAGCGAGCGCAGCGAGCGAGGGGGCGGAACGAGGGCGTATCGAAACCTCCTGCGCCAGAGAGCTCGCTGCGCTTGATCTGACCCTCCTCAAGGGTGATGATGGAAACCGAACGATCATTCGGTTTCTGGAGGCGGTTCCGTGCAGGACACAGCAGAGCTCGGCGATCCTGAGTTCCTCGCACTGCTCGACAACGAAGGCCGCATCGAGCCACGCGACGCGATGCCCGACGCGTACCGCAAGACCCTGATTCGACAGATCGCCCAGCACGCGCATTCGGAGATCATCGGCATGCAGCCGGAGGGCAACTGGATCACCCGCGCTCCGAGCCTGCACCGCAAGGCGATCCTGCTCGCCAAGGTGCAGGACGAAGCCGGCCACGGCCTCTACCTGTACGCCGCCGCCGAGACGCTCGGCATAGACCGCTCAGAACTTCTCGACGCACTGCACGAAGGCCGACAGAAGTACTCCTCGATCTTCAACTACCCCACCACGAGCTGGGCTGACATCGGCGCAATCGGTTGGCTCGTCGACGGTGCAGCCATCGTCAACCAAGTACCGCTATGCCGCTGCTCGTACGGTCCGTATGCACGGGCGATGATCCGCATCTGCAAGGAGGAGTCGTTCCACCAGCGCCAGGGATTCGACCTGCTCCTCACGCTCAGCAATGGCACTCCTGCGCAGCATGCGATGGCCCAAGACGCCGTGAACCGCTGGTGGTGGCCGAGCCTGATGATGTTCGGCCCACCTGACGAAGCGTCGCCCAACTCCGCACGGTCGACCCGTTGGGGCATCAAACGGTTCAGCAATGACGAGCTGCGCCAGCGCTTCGTCGACATCGCCGTTCCTCAGTCCGAGGCGCTCGGGCTCACAATTCCCGACCCTGACCTGCGGTGGAACGTCGACCGCGACCACTACGACTTCGGCGAGATCGACTTCTCCGAGCTGTTCGACGTCATCGCGGGCAAGGGCTACTGCAACGACGAGCGCATGGAGCGCCGTACGTCAGCGCACAACGACGGCGAATGGGTACGCGAGGCCGCCATGGCCTACGCCGCCAAGAAAACCGAGGCAGCAGCATGAGCGGATTGCCCCTCTGGGAGGTCTTCGTACGCCCCAAGCGCGGGGTCTCCCACGTCCACGCCGGCAGCCTGCACGCCTCCGACGCCGAGAGTGCCCTCCGCAACGCCCGCGATGTCTACACGCGCCGCGGCGAAGGCGTGTCGATCTGGGTCGTGCCGGCCGCCGAAGTCACGGCGAGCAGCCCGGACGAGAAGGAAGCCTGGTTCGACCCCGCCGCCGACAAGATCTACCGCCACCCCACGTTCTACGACGTGCCCGATGGGGTTGAGCACCTGTGATCCTCGAACTCGCCGACGACGCGCTGATCCTGTCGCACCGCTGCAGCGAATGGCTGACCCGCTCTCCAGAGATCGAGCTCGACATTGCCTTCGGCAATATCGGTCTTGACCTGCTCGGACAAGCCCGAAGCCTGTACGCCTTGGTTGGCGACGAGGACCAGCTCGCCTACCACCGCGATGCCCCTGAGTGGCGCAACTGCACGCTGGTTGAACTCCCCAACGGAGACTTCGCGTTCTCGATGATGCGCCTGCTCTCCTTTGCGTCCTACGAATGCGCGCTGTTCCGTACGGATCCCGGCACCGACGAACTGCGAGCGATCTACGCCAAAGCAGCCAAGGAGGCGGCCTATCACCTCGAGCACGCCGAAGCCTGGGTCCTTCGGCTCGGCGACGGGACCGATGTCTCCCATGCCCGTATGCAGGAAGCCGCCGACACCGTATGGCCTCTGCTCACCGAGCTCTGCTCACCAGCACCCGAGGTCGAAGAAGCCGTACGTACACAGCTCGCCAGCATCCTGACCACCGCCACGCTCACCGTCCCGAACGCCGCCGCGGATACGCAGCGCGGCGAACACACTCCTCACCTGACTGAACTGCTCGACGAGATGCAGGCGCTGGCCCGTGAGCACGAGGGCGCGACATGGTGACTCTCGCCGATGCCCGTACGCGGATCGAAGCCGTCGTCGATCCTGAGCTGCCGTTCGTGACGATTGCCGAGCTCGGGATCCTGCGCGACATCGCCGTCGACGGCGATCACGTCAACGTCACGATCACGCCCACCTACTCCGGATGCCCGGCGATGTCGGCGATCGAGGAAGACATCCGCGCCGCCATGGAGGGCATCGACGTCTCCATCAAGACCGTCCTCTCCCCCGCCTGGACCACCGACTGGATGACGACAGCTGGCAAGAGCAAGCTCCACGCCGCCGGCATCGCCCCGCCGACCCACCACGCAGGCACCATCCCGCTCAGCCTGTCCGTACGTTGCCCGCAATGCGGATCGACCCGCACGAGCGAAATATCGCGCTTCGGCTCCACGAGCTGCAAAGCGCTGTGGCGTTGCGATGACTGCCTCGAACCGTTCGACTCGTTCAAGGTGCTCTGATGTTCCACGCCCTGCGCGTCTCCGCTATCGACGAGCTCACCGCAGACTCCGTCGCCCTGACACTCGATGTTCCTGACGACCTCCGGGATGAGTTCGCGTTCGAACCGGGTCAGCACGTGATCATCGGTCTGGACGGACTCGAGCGACGCACGTACTCGCTCTGCACCGCACCCGGCTCAGGCCGCTGGCAGATCGGCGTCAAACGCCTGCCAGGCGGAGCGTTCTCCGAGTCTCGCCTCGCGGCGTTGCAACCCGGCGACACGATCGATGTCATGGCACCGACCGGTTCGTTCGGTCCAAGGTCGCACGCCGAGCATGTTGGACTCATCGCCGCAGGTAGCGGCATCACGCCGATCCTGTCGATTGCCCGCGCAGCGCTCGCAGCGGGCGGCTCCGTCACCCTCTTGTACGCGAGTCGCAACGAGCAGGCGGTGATGTTCCTCGATGATCTCGCTGACCTGAAGGACACCTACCCCGAGCGCTTTCACCTGGTCCACGTGTTCAGCCGCCAGCAGACCGAATCGGAGTTGCTCTCCGGGCGACTGGACGGTGACCGACTCAAGCGCATCCTCGGCGAACTCGTAGAGCCAAAGACCGACTGGTACCTCTGCGGCCCGCTCGACATGGTCACCGAGCTCGCGGCGACTCTCGAATCAGCAGGGGCGACCAGCGTCCACCGCGAGCTGTTCCACGTCGACGACGCTCCCCCGCCGCCACGCCCCGCCGACGCTTTCGTCGATGGCGGTCCTGCCGTCACGGCCACTCTCGACGGCCGCACCAGCGCGTACACACTCACGCCCGAGGACGACTCCGTGCTTGCTGGTCTCCTGCGTGTACGGCCTGAGGCGCCCTTCGCCTGTCGCGGCGGCGTCTGCGGAACCTGCAGGGCCAAGGTGCTGGATGGCGCAGTGGAGATGCGGCACAACTACGCACTGGAGCCCGATGAGCTCGAGGCGGGCCACGTGCTCACCTGCCAGAGCTGGCCGACTACGCCCGACGTGACGCTGTCGTACGAATAGCAGAAGGCCCGGCCGAAGCCGGGCCTTCCGTCAATGCTGAGTGGTCACGCCGCAGGCGGTGTGTCCGTCTTGCGCTCGGGCAGCTTGTCGCCCGACTTCTTGAACTCGCCGAAGGCGAAGTACGTCAACGCTGCAGCTGCGATGAACAGCGCGTATCCCGACCAACCGGGACCAACGCTGATGCCACCTCCGCCACCACCGATGGTGAACGCGCGCAGGACCAACAGCACGAGACCCAGTGCAGCGGCACCGAATGCAGCGAGGTTCCACGGGACGCCGTCAGGCAGGGTGTCCGCTGCGAACGCCTTGAGCGCGAGGATCGCAGTCGCGGCAATCACGAGAAGGATTCCCAGGGTTGCGTAGCTGTGCCAAGCGCTGATGCCGTACGAAAGGTCGAGTCCTGCAACCTTGCCGTCATAGCTGACGCTGATGTAGGACGAGATGAACGACAGGATCGTCGCCAACCCGCCAGCAATGAGGGCGCCTTGTACGTTCTTGTCGAGCGCCTTGAAGTCTGCCGCCATGGTGATTTTCTCCCAACGATGAAGTTCTGACACTTTGAATCTAGTCCTCAAAAGTGCCTCCGGACAGTCATTTCACGCGGTATTTACGCGGCGCGTCGCTGATACCGCATGTTGGGACGCGTACGGCGTAGGACAGAATCTCGGGCATGGACGCAGATGTGATCGTTGTAGGCGCCGGCCTCGCCGGATTGGTTGCCACCGCGGAGCTCGTCGAGGCGGGCCGCAAGGTGATTCTGGTCGACCAAGAAGGCGAGCAGGGCATCGGCGGCCAGGCCTTCTGGTCGTTCGGCGGGCTCTTCTTCGTCGACTCCCCACAGCAGCGTCGGATGGGCATCAAGGACTCCGTCGAGCTCGCGATGCAGGACTGGATGGGTAGCGCCCAGTTCGACCGCGACGAGGACAAATGGCCCCGTCAGTGGGCCGAGGCGTACGTCAACTTTGCGGCTGGCGAGAAACGATCGTGGCTCAAGGAACGCGGCCACAGTGTGTTTCCCGTCGTCGGATGGGCCGAGCGTGGCGGTGGCCTTGCGGGCGGTCACGGCAACTCGGTCCCTCGCTTCCACATCACCTGGGGCACCGGCCCCGGCATCGTCGAGCCGTTCGAGAAGATCGTCCGCGAAGGGCACGACAAGGGGCTCGTCCAGTTCGCGTTCCGTCACCAGGTCGATGAGCTGCTCACCACGAACGGCGCAGTAACTGGCGTACGCGGTCAGGTCCTCGAGCCGACTGACGCCGAACGCGCAGCCCCCACCTCCCGTACGTCGATCGGCGAGTTCTCGCTGACCGCTCAGGCCGTGATCGTCACCTCGGGTGGCATCGGCGGCAACCACGAGCTCGTACGCAAGAACTGGCCCGACCGCCTCGGCACACCGCCAACGCACATGATCTCCGGCGTACCCGCGCACGTCGACGGCCGCATGCTCGACATCGCTGAGCAAGCCGGCGCGAGCCACATCAACCGCGACCGTATGTGGCACTACGTCGAGGGCATCAAGAACTGGGACCCGATCTGGCCCAAGCACGGCATCCGCATCCTGCCCGGCCCGTCGTCGATCTGGCTCGATGGCGCGGGTCAGCGTCTCCCGATTCCCGGGCTCCCCGGCTTCGACACGCTCGGCACTCTCAAGTTGCTGCGCCAGAGCGGCCACGACCACTCGTGGTTCGTGCTCAGCCAGGCGATCATCGAGAAGGAGTTCGCCCTCTCAGGCCAGGAGCAGAACCCCGACCTCACTGGCAAGAGTGTCAAGACGCTGCTCAAGGAGCGCCTTTCCAAGGGGGCAACCAGCCCTGTCGAGGCGTTCAAGGAGAAGGGCGAGGACTTCATCGTCGCCGACACGATCGAAGAGCTCGTGGAAGGCATGAACAAGCTGACGCCCGACTCCCCCGTGAGCCTCGATGACGTACGTCGTCAGGTCGAAGAGCGGGATCGCGAGCTCGACAACGAGTTCACGAAGGACCTCCAGATCGCGGCCATGCGTCAGGCCCGGGCCTACCGCGGCGACAAGCTGATCCGCGTCGCCACACCGCACAAGATCCTTGATCCCAAGAAGGGACCGTTGATCGCCGTACGCCTGCACGTGCTCACCCGCAAGTCACTCGGTGGCCTCGAGACCAACCTCGACTCAGCTGTGATCGGCACGGACGGGTCGCCGGTCGATGGCCTGTACGCCGCTGGTGAGGTTGCTGGATTCGGCGGCGGTGGCGTACATGGCTACAACTCGCTCGAGGGCACGTTCCTCGGTGGGTGCATCTTCAGCGGTCGCGCCGCAGGTCGGGCCGCCGTGAAGCAGACTGGCTAGGAGATCGCGGCGGCAAACTGCTCAACAGGTACCGCGCGGCTGTAGCGGAAGCCCTGCGCCTGATCGCACCCCTTGGCGCGCAGATAGATCTCTTGCTGCTCGGTCTCGACACCCTCAGCCACCACGGTCATGCCCAGCGTGTGCGCCATGACGATGATGGTGTCAACGATTGCGGCGTCAGCGGAGCTGTCGACCAGATCGTGGATGAACGAGCGATCAATCTTGATCTTGTCGATCGGGAACCGGGTCAGATAGGCGAGGCTCGAGAAGCCCGTACCGAAGTCATCGACCACGATCGCGACTCCCAGCGCCCGAACGGTGTTCAACATCTCGACGACCGTACGGGGATCTTCCATGAAGATGCCCTCGGTGATTTCCAGCTCAAGTTGGTTGCCGGAGAGGCCCGAATCGGCCAGCGCCCGCTTGAGTACGGTCAGCCATTCCTTGTCGCGGAGCTGACGCGGGGACACGTTGACGGCCAACCGCATCGGTCGGCCAAGCGACTCAGAGATTCGCATGGCGTCCGCACACGCCGTACGCAGGATGTGTTCACCGAGCCGAATGATCAGTCCGTTGTCTTCCGCGACCGGAATGAAGCGATCTGGCGGGATCTCCGAGCCATCAATATCGTTCCAGCGAGCCAACGCCTCCAGCCCGACGACTTCACCGCTCGTCAGGTTGATTTCGGGCTGGTATGCCACCGTGATTTCGCCGCGATCCAGGGCATGGCGCAGAGCTGCTGCCATCACCAGCTTGTCGTTGGTCTCGTCGAGCATGGAGTCGCGGAACCACTGAAACGAGTTTCTGGCCGCAGACTTCGCGTGATACATCGCGGTGTCAGCGTGCTTGATCAACGTGGTCGAGTCGGAGCCGTTCTGTGGGAACAGCGAGCCACCCAGGCTCGCACTGACAATGAGCTCGTGGCCGTTGCAGATCAGCGGCTCGGGGATCAGCTCAAGCAACGCCGTGATTCGTTCGGTCAGCTCCTCTGCTGATTGCACATCGGTGAAGACGAGGACGAACTCGTCGCCTCCGAATCGGGACACGAGATCGTTGGTGCGAACCTCACTGCGCAAGCGTGCTGCCATCTGCAGCAGCAGCTCGTCGCCGATGTGGTGTCCCAGGGAGTCATTGACGCGCTTGAAGTGGTCGAGATCGAGCATGATGACCGCGAGCCCGGTTTTCTCACGAGCGGCACGTTCGAGCTCGGCGTCGAGACGGGTGAACAGCATGGTGCGGTTTGGCAGATCGGTCAGGAAGTCGTAGTGCGCCATGTGCCGAATGAACGCCTCGGCTTCCTTGCGTTGCGTGATGTCGTACGCGACTGCGAGGTATCCGGTTACTTCTCCGACTTCGTCGACGATCAGCGAGATCGCCTCATTGACCGGTACGTCGACCCCGTCCCTGCGGTGATACTCGACCTCGCGCTCATCAACACCATGCGTACGCACTGCGAGCAACGGGACCTGATCGAGCCTGCCGTCACGGATCTCGGAGATGCGCGACCCGACGAGCTCATTGCGCTCGGCATGAAGCAAACGCTCGGCCGCCGGGTTGGCCGTGACGATGAGCCCGTTTGAATCGGTGGCGATGATGCTGAACGGCAGACTGTCGAGGATCGAGCGCCGCAGCCGGTCAGCTCGCTCTGCACTCTCCGTCGCTTGCACGACGAGGCGCTCGGTGATGTCAATGACCGAGGCCAGTACGTGTTGCTCATCCAGCACCTGGATCGGGTTGAGTCCGATCTCGACCGGGATCTCGCTGCCGTCCTTGCGGCGCCCGAACAGCTCACGTCCGGCGCCCATCTCTCGGCGGTCAGGGTTGTGGAAGTAGCCCATGCGATAGCCGTCGTGCTTGGCCTTGAAGCGGGTGGGGATGAGGTCCTCAATGTTCATGCTGAGCAGCTCGTCACGCGAGTAGCCGAACGATCTCTCGGTCTGCGTGTTGACCAGCACGATGTGTCCGAGGGAGTTGACCATGATCATGGCGTTGGGGGCTGCCTCGACGACGTGCAGGAGGCGCTCTTCGGCTCGCTTGCGCTCGGTGATGTCGATGATCGATGCGAGCACCTGCGGTCGGTCATCGATAATGACCGGGTTGAGCCCGATCTCGATCGGGAACTCGCGACCATCACTGTGCAGGCCGAACAGGTCACGACCAGCGCCCATCGAACGCGTGTCGGGGTTGTCGAAGAACCCTTCGCGAAATCCCTTGTGCCGCGGACGGAACCGGTCAGGGATGAGACGGTCGACCGTCATCGACAGCAACTCTTCGCGGCTGTAACCGAACTGGTGCTCGGTCTGCGAGTTGACGAGGGTGATCAATCCGAACTCGTTGACCATGACCATGGCATTTGGAGTCGCCTCGATGATTTGTCGCAGCACACGACCTTCGTCGTCGCCACCCAGCATCTGCGATTTACCCATGTGTGCACTCCTTGAGCCGAACATAACGCCTTTCGGGGCCACCCATGCCTGATCAGCCGCTAGATTCGGCGCATGACCGCTATCGCGCTTGTCGCCGCCAGCATCGCCGCCCTGCTGCATTTGTTGTTTTTCAAGCTGGAGTCGATTGACTGGAAGAAGCCCAAGACGTGGAAGACATTCGGGCTTGAATCGCAAACAGATGCCGACACCACGGCGTCGCTGGCGTACAACCAGGGCTTCTACAACCTGTTCCTGGCGATCGGTGCCGGAACAGGCGTCAAGATCATCGCGTTCTCCGACAGCCACGACTCAATCGGCTGGACGCTCATCGTGTTCGCGTGCGGCAGCATGCTCGCCGCGTCACTCGTGCTGCTGTCGACCGGCAAGTCGTACGCCCGCGCCGCAGCAATTCAGGGCGTACCGGCGCTCGTTGCAGTCGTTGCTGCACTCGTCGCGGCCAACTAGCCAGCGTTGATGCGCCGTACGAACTCCGGCGTGAACTCCGCAGCTGAAACAGCGGGGCTGAACAGGTAGCCCTGCAGCTCGTCGCATTGACGATCTCGCAATGCGTCACGCTGCGCTGCCGTCTCAACACCTTCACCGACGACCGTCAGCTCGAGCGCATGCGCCAGGTCGATCAGCCAGGTGCAGAGCATTTGATCAAGCTCGTTGTCCGGCAGTCCCGCGACGAAGCTTCGATCGAGCTTGAGTACGTCAACTTCGAGCTGCTTGAGCAACGTCAGGTTGGAGCTCCCCGTACCGAAGTCATCGAGGGCAACCCGCACGCCTGTGCTTCGCAGCGCCTCCAGGTCGGGCGCGAGGTCGACAGCGTCATTGAGTGCTGAGCTCTCGGTGATCTCGAGCAGCAGGTTTTCGGGATCGTGATCTGCCGCTGCCATCGAGTCAAGAGCATCGAGAACGAATCGGCCATCACGCAACTGGTGAGGCGAGATGTTGACGGCAAGGTTGAGCGGGCCGACCGTTCGGCGGATCGCCTCGGCCTCAACCATGGCCTTGTGAAGGACCCATACGCCGAGATCTCGGATCAGACCGTGCTGCTCAGCTGCACCGATGAACACATCCGCTCGTACGTCACCGATCTTGGGGGACGTCCAGCGGCACAGCGCCTCCATACCGCTGACATTGCCCGTCTCGGCGTTGACGACTGGTTGATACGCCAGTCGCAACTCGTCCGCAGTCAGGGCGCGCTCAAGCTCGACGGCAACGTCGTAGGACGGGAGCCAGCCTGAAATGGGTTCGGTCGATGATTCGGTCATTTGCGCAGATCAACGATCTCGACCCGCCACTGTTACTGCTGTCAGAGGCCCTGCATAGGGTTGCGGCGTGCTACGAATCGCTACCGTCAACGTCAACGGCATCCGTGCCGCCTACAACAAGAACCGCGGGCAGACGAGCGGGATGGCCGAATGGCTGGTCGAGCGCGACGCCGACATCGTGACTCTGCAAGAAGTACGCGCGCCTGACGAGATCGTTCACGAGCTCACCGCAGAGGCCGGCTACCACGTGGTGCATACCGAAGCGGCCGCCAAGGGACGCGCCGGCGTCGCCGTGCTGAGCCGTGCAGAACCGACCGCCGTACGAATTGGCAACGGCGACGACCTCTTTGATGACTCGGGTCGCTGGATCGAGTCCGATATCCCGCTTGCGGATGGCTCCACGCTGACTGCGATCTCCGCGTACGCGCACTCAGGCGAGGCGGGGACGCCGCGCCAGGAAGAGAAGCTTCGCTTCTTCGACCAGATGCACATACGGCTCGAAGCGATCCGCGAGTCTGGCAACCACGGCCTGCTGACCGGCGACCTCAACGTTGCCCACACCGAGCGCGACATCCGCAACTGGAAGGGCAACCTCAAGAAGGCAGGTTTCCTGCCTGAGGAGCGCGCCTACTTCGACCGGTTCTTTGGCGAGCTCGGCTGGGTCGACGTTCACCGCCACCTCGCTGGCGATGTCGACGGGCCCTACACGTGGTGGTCCATGCGCGGCCAGGCGTTCGACACCGACACAGGTTGGCGCATCGACTACCAAATCGCGACACCTGAGCTCGCAGCCGCAGCGCGTACGGCGACCGTCGACCGGGCGATCAGCTGGGCCGAACGCTGGTCTGACCACGCTCCCCTCGTCATCGACTACGACTTCTGACCATGTCTGACTCGCTCGATCGTCGAATCGGACTCACTGGTTCGGTCGCGATCGGCATGAGCGCCATGATTGGCGCCGGGTTGTTCGTCGTCTTCCCTCCCGCGATCGAAGCGGCAGGAGATGGACTCCTGCTCGCACTCGGCCTGGCCGCGATCATCGCGGCGTGCAACGCCTTCTCGTCCGCGCAGCTGGCGAGCCGCTATCCGGTCGCCGGCGGCACGTACGTCTATGGACGCGAGCGGCTGGGACCGTTCTGGGGCTACCTCGCGGGCTGGGCGTTCGTGGCGGGCAAACTCGCATCCTGCGCGGCCATGGCTTTTGCCGTCGGCACATACGTCTGGCCCGAGCATGCCCGTACGCTCGCCGTCGCGACCGTCGTCGCCGTGATCGCCATCAATCTCGTCGGCGTCGAGAAGTCAGCCGTCGTGGCCGTGGTGATCGTGAGCGTCGTGGTCGCTGTCGTGGCGCTCGCGGTGGTGGCGATGTTCGCCGGACCGAGTGCACCCGACACTTCGGCAGGCGACGCCAGCGCTGGTGGCGTACTCCAGGCTGCAGCTCTCCTGTTCTTCGCGTTCGCGGGCTACGCCCGGCTGGCAACGCTCGGTGAGGAAGTTCGCAACCCCACTCGTACGATCCCCCGCGCCATCGCCACGTCGCTAGCACTGGTCGTGGCGTTGTACGCGGTCGTCGCCCTCTCTCTCAACCACGCGCTCGGTGCCAAGGAACTCGCTGACTCGACACGGCCGTTCGTTGACGCCCTCGACGCTGCCGGGCGAAGCGGCTTCGTACCCGTCATCCAGGTGGTGGCAGCTGTCGCCGCCGGCGGTGCGCTGCTGTCGCTCGCGCTGGGCGTCTCGAGGACGATGTTCGCGATGGCTCGCGACGGGCACTTGCCGCGTGCGATCACGCTGCTCAGCGGCACATCGCGCGTACCGCGGGCTGCAGAGCTCACCGCTGGAGCCTTGATCATCGCGCTGGTGCTTCTCGGCGACCTCGGTACGAGCATCGCGTTCTCGTCGTTCTGTGTGTTGCTTTACTACGCCATTGCCAATGTTGCAGCCTGGACGCTGCCATCGGCTTGGACACACCGCGCAATCGCTGCGATCGGCTTCGTGGGATGCGTCGTACTGGCCTTTAACCTCACAATGCCGACCATCGGTGCAGGCTGCACCGTGGTCGGCATTGGAGCGGTCATCTACGTCGTGCGTGCCGCCCGTTGAGGAACCCCCCGATCCCCTCAACGGGCCACACCCACCTAAGGGAGCCGCGCACCCCCTGATGCGCGGCCCCCGACCGTGGTGAAGGTCAGTTGAACCTGACCTTCAGGCTGGTGCCATCCTCGGAGAGGACCCGAACCTTGACGCCTGCTGCGGGCAGCTTGACGCCGTGGTTGGGGAGCTCGGCGAACCAGTACTTCTTGGTGTCGTCGAACAGCGGCTTGGCAGCCTGACCCCTGATGTAACTCGCGATGCCGTTGGTGTGCAGCGTCATCGAGTCAGCCTTGTGCAGTGAGAACGGCGCGTCGTACATCTGGATTCGTGCGCGCCACGGCTTGCCCGTCGCCTTGTTGATGATCGGCGTCGGGTTTGCGTCGATGGGCAAGTTGCGGCCCGTTCCCGCGTGCTGGTTGGTGTTGTTGTCGCCTTCTGAGGTGTCCCAGTAGGAGATCAACAGACCGTGGCCGTACTTGTAGTGCTCGACCCAGTCCGGCTTCGTGTTGGCGAAGCCGAAGTTGTAGGGACCAGTCTTCAAGTAGCGGTCATATGAGACGTATGAGCGGTGGCCCATGACGTAGTAGTTGTCGAACTCAGACGTCGTGGTGGCACCGACGATGGAGAACCCATCGAGATCCCACGCAGCTCCGCCATCTTCAGCGCCGTCCTCAACCAGAGTCTCGGCACCAGCCGCGACCTTGGTGTCATCGACGTACAGGCCAGGAAGCGCCAGACCACCATCGGTCTTGTAGTAGAAGCGCAACTTGATGGACTGGCCGTCGTACGCGCCGAGCGGCACGTTGAGGTCAGCCCACGTCTCCTGCTCACCGTCGATGGCCGGACGCCCTGAGGTGTCCACACCGATCGGATCGCCGTTGAGCGTGCCGTCCAGCGACGTCCAGTTGGCGCCGCCATCGGTGGAGGCCTGGATGTACGCGAAGTCGTAGTCCTCTTCAATCGAATAGCGGACCTTGGCGGTCAGCACTCCACCCGTCTTGCCGGTGAGGTCGACGTCAGTTGTCTGCGAATTGGCGAGATCGTCACCGCTGCCGGAGAAGAACTGCTTGCTTCCGGAGGCCGGCGCACCGTTGTCGGTGGTGACTTCCTTCTTTGGCAGTACGACGACCGCACCCTGAGCCTTGGCAGAGTTGTACTCCTGCGGACCCATTTCGATCGTCTTCTTCTGATGCGTGCTCAGCGTCTCGTAGTCGAGCCAACCGAGCTGCAGCTTCTCCCACGCTCCGATGTCGCCGGGACGTGTGCCGAGAGGTTCACCCTTGGCGTTGAGTCGGCTCTGCGCCATCAACGTCCAGTACTCGTTGGAGTTGTCGCCGCCACCTGACGTGTCGTACGCGTCGGGCAGGCCGAGATCGTGACCGTACTCGTGGACAAAGACCGACAGGCCACCGTTCTCGGGCTGGACTGTGTAGTCGCCGACCCAGATGCCGGTGTTGCCGACTTCAGTGCCGCCGAGGCGGTTCTGCGCCGGGCCGGTGATGCCGGCATCGGTCAGGAAGGCGTACCAACGGTGCGACCAGATGGCGTCCTCACCCTGCTGCGGGTCACCATCAGCCTCGTCGCCACCTGCGTGGACGATCTGGAAGTGGTCGAGGTAGCCGTCGGGCTCGTTGAAGTCGCCGTCACCGTCGAAGTCGTAGCGGTCGTACTTGTCGTACTCAGCCATCGCTGTCTGGATCTCAGCGTCGGTCTTGCCAGCAGCGTGCTGCTGCTCGACCCATGACGTGAGTGCGTCCCGGATGAGGTCCCAGGTCGTGGCGTCTTCGCGGCCGTAACGGGCCTCGTTGTAGGGCACCTTGACCCAGTCAGAGACCTGGCCGTCGACGGAGTAGCGACCCGACGACTGCGCCTTGTAGTACGTCGAAAGCGACTCGGCGCCAGCGGACTTCTTGAAGTAGAGGTCCTGGAAGTGCTGCTGGTTGAAGTCGGACTGCCAAACCGTCGTGTTGTCCTTGGTGCGGTCGGGCGCGGGGATCTTGTTGTGAAGCGGACCTTCGAAGGTGGTCGGACCAGGCGTGTCGGGGTCAGTGTCGGCATCCGGGAAGTCGGGGTGACGCTGGTTGCCGAACTCGACGAGGATCACGAAGACCTTGTCGGCACGTTCCTGCGACAGCTCGACGTACTGGTCACGCGTCTTGCCTGACTTCGAACCCTTGTAGGCCGAGGCCTTCTGGTTGGCGCGGCGAGCGGCTTCGGCGGGGCTGACGCCCTTGCCGACCTTGACGACGGTGCTGCCGTCCTTCTCAACTGGCTTGAGGTCGCCATTGAGTACGCCGGAGAGGGCGGTCTCACGCAATGCGCGGCGCTTGTCCTCTAGAGGGTTGGGCAACTCGTCCTTCTTGTCGGCACGATCGCTGCCGGAGACGGGAGGTGAGGACTGGGCAGTGCTCGGAGACGCATAAGCGAATCCAAGCGAGGCCGCGAGTCCTAGGCCGACAAGGCCTGAGGTCACACGCTTCACTGATTTCCCCTTGTTACTTGACGCAGGTCGGACGGTCGTCCGGCCCGTTAGTGCGCACACCTTTGTGGGGTGTGCGTCGGCACAACGTGCTCAACTTAGGCAATTTTCAGGAACTTCGGCAGTCTTGACTTAGGCGAGAACTAGTTATAAAGAACTAGTTCTTTACGCGTGAATAACTAGTTCCAACTAGTCAGGACTTCTTTTGCGGCAGATGCGTAATTTGAGCATCAAGGGAGGGAGCCCTGATGAAGATCCAAACGGTCGTGACGAGCGCGGCACTTGCCGTGTCGCTGCTCGTCGCGCTGCCCAGTCCGGTCACCGCGACCACCGAACCGACGGCTTCGGACGTCTACGAGGCTGCAGTGATCACGTACACGAACAGACACCGGGTGAATCACGACCGCGTGAAGCTGAGGTCGCGAGAGTGCGTCGAACGCTATGCCGAATCCTGGGCTGCATGGATGGCGGCAAACCAGACCATGAAGCACCAGAGCATGACCAAGATCCTCAACGATTGCGACCTCAAGCTGGTCGGCGAGAACATCGCGTACGGCTACTCGTCTGGCAAGTCCGTGGTCTCTGCATGGATGAATTCGACCGGTCACCGACGGAACATCCTGAAGTCCGGATATCGGCAGATCGGCGTGGGCGCGGTCCAGGATAAAGACGGCCGATGGTGGGTCTCGCAGGTCTTCGGTACGCGGAGATAGCACTGTTACGGACACATGAAACCTTTTCCCAGATGTCGGAAAACACTTGCTTTTGGCCCGGGGCGGTGCCCTAGGGTTGAAGCAGTTGCACGACGTTGGCCGTATGAAGCATGAGTTCCTTTCGGGGTGTCTAGTTCTTCTCAAGGTTGGATGTACGTCGCGACAGCCGCTCGCGAAAGTCGGGGGTGGCAACTCGCCAAGAGGAGTACGACATGGCAACAGGAACCGTGAAGTGGTTCAACGCTGACAAGGGCTTTGGATTCATTGCCCCCGACGACGGCAGCGAAGACGTATTCGCGCACTTCAGCGCGATTCAGTCGAGCGGCTACCGCTCGCTGAACGAGAACCAGAAGGTCGAATTCGACGTCGAGCAGGGCCAGAAGGGCCTGCAGGCAGCGAACATCCGTCCTCTCTGAATCTCACGAGACGTAGAAAACCCCCGGAGCGTGCTCCGGGGGTTTTCGCGTTACTGGGGAAGCTGGCTCAGATGTGCCCGCCCTCGTCCCAGGCGTGCCGGCCAAACTCTGCTGCCGTGGCGATGTAGCTCACGTCGCTGTTGGGGTGACCGCTCAGCGTCGTCAGACGGTGCGCGGGAAAGCGCTTGGCCGCTTCGCGGACCTGTGCTGGGTCGATTTCAAACGATGAGTCATCCATAAAGCCGAGGTTAACCTCATGTTCGGCACGGCAAAACCCTTACTGATCGGTAGTTTTGGTTGATTTCCCCGTAACAACTGGTCAGAGAGTGATTCGGAGGATCCGGTCGTCATCCGACGCGGGTTGACCTCGACTGTCGGTGTTGCTCGTGGTCACCCACAGAGACTCGTCGGGAGCGACCACGACATCGCGGATGCGCCCGTATTTGCCGGTGAACAATGCCTTCGGCTTGCCCGCTGACTCGCCGTCGAGCGGGATCATCCAGAGGCGCTCACCACGAAGCGCTGCCATGAACGCGGTGGATCGGGTGATCGCGAGCCCAGCCGGGGATGCCTCTTCGGTGCTCCAGGTGACCTTCGGCGAGACGAAGTCCGGGTCGTCGGACTTCCCCTCGAAGCGCGGCCAGCCGTAGTTCTTGCCCTTCACGATCAGGTTGAGCTCATCGCGAGTGTCCTGACCAAACTCCGAGGCCCACAGTCGTCCGTCGGCGTCGAACGCCAAGCCTTCAATGTTGCGATGCCCGTAGGACCAAACTTCGTTTTCGAACGGATTGCCTCTCGCCGCGCGCCCCTCTTTGTCGAGCCGCAGGATGGTGCCGTTCGGGCCGTTGCGGTCCTGAGCGTCCTCGGGCACGGCGCCGTCGCCGATCGCCAGGAAGAGATGACCGCTGTCGTCGAACAGAAGTCGCCCGCCATGGTGGTTCGCTGCCGATCGCACGCCAGTGAACAGCGGTTCGGGTCGGCTGATCTTGTCGCCGTTCACGCTGAGTCGTACGAGGCGATCGTCGGAGCTGGTGCTCATGTACGCGTACAGAACCGACTCGTCGTCGGGATCCAGCGCGATGCCCATCAGGCCGCCCTCGCTGGTGGCGGAGTCGACGCCCTGGACCTGACCGAGGTCGGTTACTTGGCCGTCAGGATCGATCCGCACGATGGATCCGGCGTCGCGCTGCGACACGTACGCGGCACCACTGGCGAGGAACGCGATGCCCCACGGGACGTTGAGTCCTGTGGCGATCGTGGACGCCACTTTGGGGTTCACGGATGCTTCCGCAGTGGTGGCGGAGGGAGTTGGCGACGTCTTCGACGGCGTCGCCGGCTCGCCGTCGCTGCTGCAGCCGATCAAGGACGCGGCGCCAACCGCTGCAATGCCGGTGAGGAACGTGCGCCGTTCGATCATGGCCTCGATCATGCCCGGTAGGGACAACTAGTCACAACGAACTAGAATGAATCAATGCCTGCAACGCTCTCGGATCGCTATCGCCTGGATGCCCTCATCGGCGACGGCGGCATGGGCGAGGTGTGGAAGGCCCACGATCCAGTGCTTGATCGCGTCGTTGCCGTCAAAGTCATCCGGTCGCATCTCGCCGGTGATCTGAGGATCCGTGAGCGGCTCCGCACGGAGGCCCAACTCGCTGGCTCTTTGCGCCACCCGGGCATCGTCGACGTCTTCGACTATGGCGAGCACGTCGACGTCGATGGTCGTACGACGCCCTACCTCGTGATGCCGCTGGTCGACGGCACCACACTGTCCGAGGTCTTGTCGTCGCGCGGCTCGCTGCCCCTCGGCGAGACCATGAAGATCGTCGCTGAGATGGCAAGCGCACTCCAGACTGCCCACGGCGCAGGCATCGTGCATCGCGACCTCAAACCGGCCAACGTCATGCTCACCGCGTCTGGCCGAGTGATGATCCTCGACTTCGGCATCGCCCGATCGACAGGTGGCGAGTCGCTGACGCAGACTGGTGCAATGGTCGGCACCGCCGACTATCTGAGCCCGGAGCAAGCTGCGGGTCACCCAGCGACGTACGCCTCAGATCTCTACGCGCTCGGCATCGTTGCGTACACGTGCCTCACTGGCGCTCCCCCGTTCCGCCGCGACACCGACGTCGGTACGGCGCTCGCTCACCTGCACGAGCCAGTACCGCCGCTGCCTTCCGAGCTGTCGATGGCCGACCCGTTGATCAGGTCGCTGCTCTCGAAGGAGCCCACGCATCGGCCGTCCGCAGGTGACGTGGCTGCGATCGCGGGAACCATGGCGACGAGCCTCCCCACGACGAGCAAGAGCAGCGCTGAGCACACTCGTACTGACCTGGCACCTCTCGATCGGGACGCCACCGCGACCATCGACATCGTCGACACCAAGCGCCGTCGCCCACGCAAGGCGCTGTGGATTGGCGCGGCCATGCTCGCGCTGGTCGGCGTACTGATCGGCGGGTTCGCGTACGCGAATCGTCCGGTCAAGATCGCTGTGCCCAATGTCGTCGGTATGTCCAGCGTCGAAGCTGCGTCCACCCTGGGCCGGTCAGACCTCACCGTTGAGACTCACGAGACGAACGTCGCAGGTCACAAGACCGGCGAGGTCATCAAGCAGTCGGTCAAGCCAGGTACGGAAGTTGGCGAGGACGCACTCGTATCGCTGACGGTCGCTACCGGGCTGTTCTCGATCCCTGGCGATCTGGTCGGCAAACCGTACGACGAGGTCGCGGCGACGCTTGAGGACCTCGGACTCACGGTCAACAAGACGCAGAAGCTCTCGCAGGAGGAGTCCGACACGGTCCTCTCGGTTGAGCCTTCAACGCTAGCGAAGGCTGGCGACACCATCACGGTGACGGTTTCGTACTCGTTCTTCGACTTTGACTTCAACGGCGATGACGACGACAAGGGCCGTGACAAGAAGCACGACGACTAGGGAATCTGTGTTTGGCCGGGTTTGTTGAACTGGTCGTACTCAACGGAAGGCAAGGCATGAGCACCATCAACCTGACCAAAGACAGCATCGACGAGGCCGTCTCCGCCGACGGGATCACGTTGGTCGACTGGTGGGCTTCTTGGTGTGGCCCGTGCATGCAGTTCGGCCCCGTCTACGAAGCGGCGAGCGAGCAACACCCCGATGTTGTCTTCGCGAAGATCGACACCGAAGCTGAGGGTGAACTCTCCGGTGCGGCCGGCATTTCCTCGATCCCCACGCTGATGGCATTCCGCGACGGCATCCTGGTGTTCTCGCAGCCCGGCGCGCTTCCCGCAGCTGGCCTCGAGCAGGTCATCCAGGCGGTCAAGGGACTCGACATGGACGACGTGCGCCGTCAGGTCGCCGAAGCCGAAGCGGCCGAAGCAGCTCAGTCCGAGGTCTAGGCACCTCTCGCTCAACAGGAGATTTGTTCCGATCGGACCTAACCTGATCGGGTGCCCAAAATCCTCGGAGATCGCTACCGCCTGGACGCCGTAATCGGCAATGGCGGCATGGGCGAGGTGTGGCGAGCTCACGACCAGCTGCTCAACCGCGAGGTTGCGGTCAAGGTGATCCGCGAACACCTCGCAGATGACGAATCGATCCGCGAACGACTCCGTACCGAGGCGCACCTTGCTGGGTCACTGCACCACCAGAACATCGTCGACGTATACGACTACGGCGAGCATCCCGACGAGCACGGCCGCACGACGCCCTACCTCGTGATGCCATTGGTCGATGGGGTCTCACTGTCCGCCATGCTCAAGTCCCGGGTGGCGCTGCCCGTTGGCGAGACGATGTCGATCATCAGCGAGATGGCGAGTGCCCTTGCCGCCGCCCACGAAGCCGGCATCGTCCATCGCGACCTCAAACCCGGAAACGTACTGCTTTCAGCGTCGGGCCGGGTCATGATCCTCGACTTCGGTATCGCCCGATCGACGGGTGGCGAGTCGCTGACCAAGACGGGCGCTCTCATAGGCACAGCCGACTACCTCTCCCCCGAACAGGCAAGCGGGCGACAGGCCACGTATGCCTCGGACCTGTATGCCCTCGGGATCGTCGCCTACACCTGTCTCACTGGCGCTCCCCCGTTCCACCGCGAGACCGACGTCGCCACGGCACTGGCGCACATCCAGGCGCCGATTCCTGAGCTTCCGGATGAGATCTTGGCGTCGGGGATTGGCCCGCTCATCGAGAGCATGCTCGCCAAAGAGCCAGGTCAGCGACCTTCTGCGAGTGAAGTTGCGGCGATTGCCGGCGAGTTGGCGACCACGGTGCCAACAGAAGTTGAAAGGGCGACCGATCCTGATGCGACTCAGCCAGGCGTCACCACACCGACCGTCGGTGTGGCCGCGCCGACCGGTGTGCTGCCCGCTGTGTCGGATGAAGCAACCGCGGAGGTAGTCACCGAAGACCGCCAGAGGCCTCGGCGCACGGTCCTGATCAGCTCGGCTGTGCTTGCGCTCGCTGCGATCATCTTCGCCCTCCTGTACATCAACCAGCCGACCCAGGTCGAGGTGCCGGACGTACGCAAGATGTCGAGCGTCAAGGCCGCGGCAACGTTGGCGAGCAAGGGCTTCAAGGTAGAGACCCACGATGTGGATGCCGCTGGCTACAAGCCCGGCGTCGTCGTGACTCAGTCACCCGAGGCCGGATCAGACGCGGACAAAGGCAGCTCCGTCGACCTCGGCGTCGCCACAGGATTTGTCGCGATCCCCAAGAACATCGTCGGGAAGTCGTACGAGGATGCCGCGAAGATCGTGGACAAGTTGGGTCTGGTGCCGCAGCGCAATGACCAGCCATCGGGCGAGACTGCCGGAACGGTGACCACTGTCGATCCATCCAAGCGCGCGGAGCCGGGTTCCGTCGTCGTCCTCACCGTCTCGACCGGGTCTGGCGGCAACGACTCGAAGGACGAGAAAAAGAAGGGCAAGAACAAGAAGAAGACGACCGTCGAGCCCACGGCGACGGCCACGACCGAACCGCCAGCAACAGATGCCGACGCTGATGCGGGAGACCCTCCCGCTGCCCCTTAGTCGCGCTAGGCCTGGACGGTCTTGGTCTCCCCCGGGTTGAGCCACGTGACCTTGTGGTCGGCGAGGACCTTCTCGGCTTCGTCGCGGCCTTGCTGGAAGTGTGACCAGCCCTCGTAGTGCACAGGGATGACGTTGGTCGGCTTGACCAGGTCGAGCAGCTCGAGGCCTTCCTTGGCGTCCATCGTGTAGCGGAACCAGCCAGACAGGTAGCGGAAACGTACGGAACCAAGGTGCATCAGCATCGTGCCGACCTTGAGGCGCTTCGCGACGTCGCGGAGTCCGTCGTACAAGACCGTGTCGCCGGTGACCCAGAGCTCGCCGTGCTCCTGGCCTTCCCACTTGAGCGAGAAGCCGACGACGGGGCCGGTGATCGGGTCGCTGCCGGCCGGGCCGTGACGGCACGGGGTCGCGGTGATCGTGACGCTCAGCTTGCCGGGCGCCTCGAGGGTCGTTGTGTCCCAGGCGGCGAGGCCGACCGTGTTGCCGCCGAGCTTCTTGGCGGCCTTCTTGGTCGTGTACGTCGTACCCCAGGTCGGCAGCAGAGCCTGAGCGCTGGGGTCGAGGTTGTCGCCGTGATGGTGGTGGCTGACGAGTACGGCATCGATCGGGCCGAGATCCTTGGCGAGGATCGAAGGGCCGACGAGCTTGCGCGACATCGTGCCCCAGCCGAAGAAGTAGCGCTTGCCGGGAGGGTCGAATGTCGGGTCGGTGAGGATGCGCCATCCGCCGACCTCAATGAGCGCGGTCGGTCCGCCGATGTGCGTGATCGTGACGTCGGTCATTGGCCGAACCTACGCGAGGATCACGGTGTTTGCAGCGATTTCGTGACCTGCTCAACCACTGGCGGCTCGGCTGCGGCTGCCGGCGCCGGGTGCCGCCGCTCGGACGAGATGACCAGGGCGACAGCCGCGACGACGATCGCTCCGCCGGCGACGATCGGCCAGGTGATCTTCTCGTCGAGAATCAGCCAGCCGAGGAACACCGCGATGACCGGATTGACGTACGCGTAGGTCGCGACGAGCGAGATCGGGGCGTTGGCCACGAGCCAGACGTACGCGGTGAAGGCGACGACCGAGCCGAAGATGACCAGGTAGGACAGGGCAAACCAGGTCTTGGCCGGGTAGTCGAACGTCATCGTCTCCCCCACCGACAGGCCGAGAACGACCATCATTGCGCCGCCGAAGATCATCTCCCAGACGGCGACGACGAACGGGTTGGCTGGCAGCCAGAGTCGAGGCTGGACGTACGAGCCGAATGCCCAGCACGAGGCCGCGAAGAGAACAATCAGGGCTGGGCCCAGCTCGAAGTCGCCCGCATCGCGTCCGAGCAGCACGAGTAGGGCGAGCCCGACGAAGCCGAGCAGCACTCCGACGATGGTCTGGGTGTTGGGCAGATCTCGCTCGATTGCCCTGAAGATCACGATGACCAGCGGCGCCACGGCGATGAGCAGAGCGGAGAAGCCAGAGGTCGCGCCTTTGTACTCCGCGACGGACACCAGTCCGTTGCCGAGCAACGGCAGGCACAGGCCGAGGAAGGCCGTGCCGATGACTTGCCGCCGCGTGAGGGCGAGGAACTTGAATCCACGGCGCACGGCGAAGAAGGCGCCAAGCAGCAGGCCCGCCGTAGCGAACCGCAGACCCATTGACGTCATCGGTGGCGCGTCTTCGACCACGACGCGGATGCCGAGGTAGGTCGAGCCCCATACGACGTAGACGATTCCGAGAGCGACGGCGACCAGCCCGGTACGTGGAACGGCCACAGCGTCACAGTCCTCTCGTCGACTCCCGCCAGCCTAGGGTCCGGGTCGGACAGGTGCGTTCGGGATTTCGGCCAGCTCGGCACGAGATTCGGCCACGTGTCAGCGGTGCAGGGCCTTCAGCACGCCCTCAGTAAACGACGCGTACGAGAGCTGTTCGGGGGTGTTGGGACGTGAGCCCATACGTACAGCGACGAGCCCTTCCGACGGGATCACCATGACGTACTCGCTGCCGTAGCCGAGCGCCCAGAACGTGTCTTCCGGCGCCTTGGGTGCGAGCTGGCCCCGGTATGGCGGCTTGTCGTTCGGGAAGCCGGCGGCGCGGTCGATCGTGACGATGCGACCGGGTTTGTTGACCCACCAGAGCAGCCCATATGCGGCGTTGAGCTGCGACGATGACTCGTTGGTGGCCTCTGCGACGAACGAGTCGGAGACAAGCTGCTTGCCCTTCCAGGCACCGCTTCGCATCATCAGGTAGCCGACGCGAGCGAGATCGCGGCACGACGAATCGATGCCCGAGTACGTCGTGGTGTTACCGGCTGCGTCGTGCGCCCAGGTGGTGTCGCGCATACCGATCGGATCGAGGAGTCGCTTCTTGCCGTACGCGGCGACGTCCTGACCAGTGGCCTTCTCGAGTACCGCCTCAAGGGTCTGCACCGCGGAGTTGTTGTAGTCCCACTTGGTGCCGGGCTTGGCGTCCTGGCCGAGCCCGATCGCGAAGGCGGTCTTGTCCGGTGCCCGGCGCACCATCTGGCTGTAGTCGGTGTTGTAGTCCCAGTGCCGGCCAGAGGTGTTGGAGAGCAGGTCGCGGATCGTGACGTTCCGCGCGGCGGTGCGGCGCCATTCGGGGATGTACTTCGACGCGTTGTCGTCGAGCGCCAGCTTGCCTTCGTCGGCGGCGATGCCCACCAGGATCGCGGTGACGGACTTGGTGATCGAGTACGCAGGCCGCGTCGTACGAATGCTGGTGCCGCCCCAGTACGCGTCGTACACGAGCTCGCCGTCCTTGATCAGCGCAAAGCAGGTCGACCTCGCGTTGGCCAGATCGGTGTTGAGCTGCTCGAAGTTCGCATCGATCGTCGCAGCCTTCGCCCAGTCCTTGCCCGGGTAGATGAACGTCGGCGTTGGAGTCGGTGTCGACGTCTCGATGGTCGGCTCAACAAGCGGCTCGACAGGGTCACTGGAGCAAGCAGCGAGCAGCAGAAGAAACACAGCCGCCGCGAATCGCATGAACCGAACCTACCCATCGACGCGCTCAAGCACTTCGGCTCTCGAGGTCTCGATACGCTCGTTCCTCGCTACTCGACCGCCAGGAATTCGTTGGTTGAGTAGCCCGAGGAACGAGGGCGTATCGAAACCCCGTGAGATGAGGACTCCCCGTTTTGGTCCGTTTGGCCGCGTGCGGGACAATGGAGGGATGCCCACATCGACTGATTTGCGCCTATTGCTGCGCTATCCGGTCGATTTCGAGGTCGCGGAAGATCCGGCGGAATCGCGCTTCGTATTTCACGGTCCAGATGGCGAACAGCGGGCCACTGCGAGCGAGTCGATTGGGCCGCTGAGCCAGGGCATCCGTGCCATGTCGGCACACGCTTCGGTACGCGCGTGGGCGACGCCGGCGATCCTCGCCCTGCGCATCATGGCCAAGGGCAACCTCGGCTCCCCCGAAGCCTCCGAGCTCTCGCAGCTCCAACAAGCCGCGACCGCGATCCCAAGCGGAGGCGCGAAGGTCCAGGCATTCCTCAAGGCGCTAGCCGTCGACGCTCCAGCGGCTGCATCCACACCGCAGCGTCAGGCGTACGTCTCTCCCCGTGCTGCATCGCCACGCGAACGCGAGCGGCTGTTCTCGTACATCTTCGAGGTCTCCTTCTTGTACGAGTCCGAGGAGCTGGAGGACGGCACTGTCCGGATCGCGGAGATCGACCTCCGCATCAAGCCGCGTGACAGCTCGTTCGGTGCCGCGCGTGCCAGTGACGTGTGGTCGCAGGACAACCACCACCTCGGCCCGGGCGTCCGCCAGGCAACCCGCACGATGCTCACCCGCACCGCCGACACATGGCCGCCCGCGGCTCGACTGCTCGCGGACATCTCGAAGGGCTCGGTTCGAATCACCGCCGACGAGCTCGCACTGCTCGGCGACGGTCGTACGGTTTCGCATCTGATGGCGGCACATATCGACGTACGGTGGCCGCCCGATCTCGTACGTACGCTCGAGACCAAGGCTGTTGTCGGGCGCCAGGAGGCTCCTGGTTCAGAACGGGCCAAGGCGTTTGCCGCAGATCAGCTGTTCAGCTTCGATTGGCAGGTCGCGCTCGGCGACAAGACACTCACAAAGGCCGAGCTCGACCAGCTTGCTGCGTCGCAGACTGGCTTGCTCAAGCTCCGCGATCAGTGGGTGTTCGTCGATCCGCGCCGCCTGCAGCGCGTGCTCGAGCGTGGCACTCGCACCATCACCTCGGGAGAAGCGCTGCGTGCTGCCGTCTCCGGCACGCTCGTGGTCGACGGGCTCAGCACTGAGGTCGACACGATTGGCTGGCTCGAGGACCTGCGCCGCAAGCTCGCCACCCAGGACCGCGACATCATGCCCGCAGTGCAGCCGCACGAGCTGGACGGCACGCTGCGCGAGTACCAGCTCCAAGGCCTGCAGTGGATGACGCAACTGGTCGACCTCGGACTTGGCGGAATCCTCGCCGACGACATGGGTCTCGGTAAGACGGTCATGTTGATCGCTCTGCACCTGCAGCGCGCGCGTACGACCACAGCACCGACGCTCGTCGTCGCCCCCGCATCCGTGCTCGGCAACTGGGAGCGCGAGATCAAACGCTTCGCGCCGGGCGTCAACGTACGCCGCTATCACGGTGCCGGCCGCCGTCTCGATGGCGTGAAGGACGGGTTCGTCGTCACGACGTACGCGACGATGCGCGCTGACGCCGACTTCCTGCGCTTCCACCAGCCCGGCTGGGGTCTGGTCGTCGCCGACGAAGCGCAGAACGTCAAGAATCCTCGCGCCCGTACGGCACAGGCACTGCGCACTATCCCCGCCGAGGCCAGGCTCGCGCTGACGGGTACTCCGGTCGAGAACAACCTCTCCGAGCTCTGGGCGATCCTCGACTGGACGACGCCGGGACTGCTCGGCACCTACGAACAGTTCCGCGTGCAGTGGTCACGACCGATCGAGGCGCGACGCGACAAGGCGAAGGCTGCGGGTCTGTCACAGCTGATCCGCCCGTTCGTGCTGCGTCGACGCAAGTCTGACCCCGGCATCGCTCCGGAGCTGCCGCCCAAGATCGAGACCGACCACTCGGTCAACCTCACCCGCGAGCAGGTCGGCCTGTACGAAGCGGTCGTCCGCAACACGCTCGCCGAGATCGAAGCCGCCGTAGGCATCCAGCGCCGTGGCCTCGTGGTCAAGCTGCTCACCCAGCTCAAGCAGATCTGCAACCACCCCGCGCATTTCCTGCGCCAGTCCGACGGTCGTCTGCCAGGTCGTTCCGGCAAACTCACCGTGTTTGACGAACTAGTCGAGGAGATCGTCGCCGAGGATGGCGCGGTGCTGGTGTTCACGCAGTACGCGCAGATGGGCCGACTGCTGTCGCGGCACCTGGACGAGAAGAAGATCAAGAGCCAGTTCCTGCATGGCGGCACCACGATCAAGGCGCGCGAGAAGATGGTGCACAAGTTCCAGGGCGGCGAGGTGCCCGTCTTCGTACTCTCGCTCAAGGCAGCCGGCGTCGGGCTCAACCTGACCAAGGCTGATCACGTGATCCACTTCGACCGCTGGTGGAACCCGGCCGTTGAGGACCAGGCCACCGACCGTGCTCACCGCATCGGCCAGACCAAGAACGTGCAAGTACACCGCCTGATCAGCGAGGGCACGATCGAGGAGTCGATCGACGAGCTCATCCGCTCCAAACGATCGCTGGCTGATGCCGTCGTCAATGGCGGCGAAGGTGCGCTGACGGAACTGTCAGACGCCGAGCTCGCCAAGCTCGTGAAGCTGCGCCACTAAAGCAAGCAATCCTTGAGCTCCGCGACGGTGTAGAAGTAGCCGTTCGGGACAGTCGGCGTACACGACGCGCGGAACTTCTTGGGTACCTCGTTGAATCGCATCGTCACCAGCGTGGGGCTACCTGACTTCTTGTACGCCACCCACTCGGTGCTTCCAGCCGGCAAAGCAGCGATGCGGCCGCGCCACGGATTGTTCGATCGGGTGTAGTAGCTGCTGGCGGACGCATGCTGATCGCTGCCCGGGACTCTGATCAGCGCCGCGAACGGAACCGTCGTCTCGCCGTGCCCGTGCCTGAATACCGCCGCGGTCGAGCCACCCGCAACGCGCGCGTCGAGTCGGGCGAAGAAGTCGTTGAGCAGCGGCTTGGCTGCCCGGTACGAGTTGGTCTGCCCGGCAACGCCCGGACCGTACTCATAGAACTTCTCCGCGTCCTTCACATACCCGAGCACGACCGCGTCGGCCACCGGCACGTAGTCGTTGAACGTCACGTCTGTGTCGTCGGCCATGCCGGGGCCGGTGGAGTAGATCACGTAGATGTCGAGCGCAGCGGCCACCGGAGCATCAAGGCTGTCGACGTACGACTTCGTGTACATCGTGCGAAGTACGTGCTTGGCCGCCAAACGGACGTCGTACGAGTTCTTGATCTTGGCTATGGCCGAGCGTCCTGCAGATGTTGAGCCGACGGGGAGCTCGAGGAGGGCCTTGGCTTCGTCCTCGACTTTCGGAACATAGGTCGGCAGACCCGGGATCACAGATTTGATGCCGGCGCTCATGGCGGTGGCACTCTGCCTGGTGCGCGTGTACGTCGATGTCACGTACGCGATTTGATCGGGCGCAAGACTGGAGAAGAAGGGTTCGTAGTTCTCGGCGGTGCGCTTCCCGATCCCCGTCCATTCGGCTTTGCCGATCGTGGTCAGTCGGCCGTATCGGACGACTCCTTCAGCCTCTTGGAAGTCTGCGAGGTCATCGTCGAATGACTGACCGATGGTCGTCAGCTTGCCCTTCGACTTTGCCGTGTTCCAAATCTTCAGAGCGCGCGTCTCGGCGGAATTGCTCGTCATGGACCGGGAACCGTGACGTCCGACCGTCTCGATGAACACCATGTCGTAGCCGGCAGGCGGGGTCAGCGGCGTGGCCGCAGGATCGAGATACGGCGTCTGGTTCGCGTACGGCGACTCAGGGATGGCGTGCGCAGGACCTGCGAGCGCGACAGCCAGAACGGCACACGCTGCGCTGAGCTTGAACGCCTTCGACATGGATCCCCCGGACGGTATGTGGGCTTTGAGTCTACGGCGAAGAGGATCAGGCGGGCGGGAACTGTTCGCTGAGGTAGGTGTGCAGCTTCGCGCGCTTGTCGGCCGTCAGCGGACCGCGACGCTTGAGCATCTTGGCGACCCCGTGAAGCGTCGTCGCGGGCACGTCATCGACCACGAGGCGACCGAGCGGCAGGTCAGCGTTCATGAAGCAGAACGCGCCTGACACCGGTGCGTCCGGCATCGGGCCGACGTCCACTGCCTCACGTACGGCTTCGATGTGGCGCCGCATTGAGTCCGCGAGCCCTGGACGCGCGCGGCCGTTCACGACGAACGAGTCGCGCGCGCGGTTGGCGCGCACCTTGCGTCCCCAATAGTCCTTGGGGTCGAGTACGAAAACGCCCGAAGCAGCGATCACGATGATGTCGACCTTGGCGGTGCCAACTCGACGCTTGAACAGGAACTGGACCGAATTTCCCAGTGTGCGCGTGAGCATTCGCGCGGCCTCGCGCTCGCCCGTATCGGTGTAAGAAAACGGTGCGGTCGACTTGAACTCGCGTTCCAACGACATTTCCGGCGTGCGTGAGTCGCTCGCGTCCATCGGGGCTCCCTCCCGCGTTCTTGCTGTGTGAATTCTCGGGGAGGTTGAGCACTCTGTCCAATCGAAACGTCAGAGAAGACAGCGTTTGAGCTCTGCGGCTTCAGGCCGGCGGGAATTGAGTGCCCAGATACTGATGGAGTGCTGAGCGATCCTCAGGCGTCAGAGGACCCGAGCTTGTCAGCATCTTCACCACACCACGCGGTGTCGTTGCAAGCACGTTGTCGACGACCAAACGGCCCCATGGCAATTCAGCCCCGATGAAGCAGTACGCCGCCGAAACCTCCGCCGCGGGGATCGGTCCCTCAGAAACGGCAATAGCCACGGCATCGATGTGACGCCTCATTCCGAGTGCGAGGGCAGGCCGCAACCGGCCGTCGACGACAAAGTTGTCCCCGGCCTTGTTCGATCGAATCCGCTTGCGTGAATACGCCTTTGGATCGATGACGAAGACGCCGCCCGGCGCGATCGCGATGATGTCGATATCGCCGCGCTCGCTGCCGTTGCCCACACGTCGGTTGTAGAGGAAGCTCACGCAGTGGCCTAGCTCTCGATTGAGTTTCCTGGCCACCATCCGCTCCCCTGCCGCGCCCTTGGCGAATGCCGTGACGGTGTGCGGTGGCTCAACCGTTCCGATCAGCCAGCGGCCGATCCACGGATGAGCGGCAGTGATGCGCGCGCGACGCTCGGCGACGCGCCCCTGGTGCGCGGCCAACCGCTTTTCGTACTCTCGTTGCAAAGACGCTCCGGGCGTCCCTGACTCCCTGATACTCATCTCGGGTCTCCCTCCCGCAATGCTTGATTTGAGTCTCCGGGAGATTGACTCCTAGCGTCGTGAAATGACGAAAGTCAGCGCAGGCAGCGCTTGAGCTCGGCGACTTGGTAGAAGTAGGGCTCAACCGCCTTGCAGCCCTTGCGAAACTTCACCTGCTGCTCGTTGTAGCGCATCGTCACGAGTACGTCCTTAGCCGCGTTGCGGTAGGCGACCCACTCGACGTTGCCGGCGAGCCTTCCGGCGACGCTCCCCCGCCAGGGGTTGTTCTCGTAGGTGTAGACATCGCCCTTGGCGGCCTGCTTCTCGCTGCCTGGCAACCGGAGCAGGGCCGCGAACGGCATGATCGTCTCGCCGTGCGCGGGCCTGAACACCGCGGCTGTTGAGCCGCCCTTGATGCGCTTGTCGAGTTCAGTGAAGAAGTCGGCGAGGATCGGCTTCGCCTGGCGGTACGAGAAGTCCTGCCCGGCGATGCCGGGCCCGAAGCCGTAGAAGAGCTGCGCATCGGTGGCGTACGCGAGCACCTTCGCGTACTTCAGCGCTACATACTTCTCGAACGTCACGTTGGTGTCGCCCTGCATGCCGGGTGCGGTCGCGTACACCTTGTAAATGTCGAGTGCTGCGTCCACCGGGTCCTCGATGCTGTCGACATATGTCGGCGTGTAGAGCTCGCGGAGCAGTCCTTTGGCCGCGTCGACGACGGCATTGCTCGCCAGGATCTGGTTGACCGCATGGTTCGCCTCGATGGTCGATCCGCGAATGATCAGCAACCGCAGGTCGACGAAACGCTCCGAGAGCTTGAGGTCCGGGACGACCTTCTTGAGGCTCCCGATCATCGCGTCAGCGCTCTCTTCGGTGCGCTGGAACGTCGTCACTTTGTAGGCGACTGAGTCGCCGTCGGCGGTGGCCTTCTTGAGGTAGTCGCCGTAGTTGTCTGCCGTACGTCGCCCGATCCCGGCCCATTCAGCTTTGCCGAGCTGACTCATGTTGCCGTAGCCAATCTTCTGCTCGGCCTTCTGGAACGCCGTGAGATCTTCGTCGAACGTCTCGCCGACCTGCGTCAATGCGTTCTGCTTCTTGGCTGCATTCCAGATCTTGCGGGCTCTCGCCTCGCCAGCGGAACTGGTGAGCGTCCGGGACCCGTGTCGCCCGAGGTTCTCGATGAAGATGGGTTCGTAGCCATTCGGCGCCGCTTTGATCGGCGACGACAAAGCGTTCCCGTACGGGACTTCCTTGTTGTAGCGGCCGTCATCGGGAGCCGCGCTCAGCGACGACACAAGCGTGCTGAGGAGCGTCACCAGCGCTGCAAAGAAGTTCACCATGTCGTCACCACTGTATGGATGCGATCTGACCACGAGACGGACGCGACAACACCCGGCGGGTTAACTGCGAGCGAACAATCTCTGACGTGGGAAGGTGTTGCCCATGACGACTCCCAAGGGCGCTGGATTCATCGCTGCCGTTGCCATCCTTTCTCTCACGGTCATCCAGCTCGTTGTCGGTGCGTTCGGCGGCTTCGATCAGTTCGAGGGCAAGGGATTCGGCTACCGGCTGATCGTCTACCCGATCCTGATGCTGATCGTCCCGTTCATCTGGTGGCGGAAGTCGAAGTCAGCCGACCTCCCCTGGGGCGCATTCGCGCTGATCATGTCCCCATTCCTGGTCGACGTCACCGGGAACACGCTCGATCTCTACGACTCTGTGGACTGGTGGGACAACGCCAACCACTTCTTCAACTGGACGCTGCTCCTGTGGGGCTGCGGACTCCTCCTGCGCCTCATCTGGACCGGCCCGACCTGGGCGCTCGTCCTCACCATCACCGGCCTCGGCGCGATCCTGGCTGTCGGCTGGGAGATCGGTGAGTGGTACACGTTCATCCGCCGCGGCACAGAGCTCGACGGAGCGTACGAGGACACCCTCAGCGACGAGCTGCTCGGCACGCTGGGCGCACTCGTGGCTGCACTGATCGTGGGGCGTCGCCGAAAGGCGGACTGAACGCATTCCGGCCGCACACCGTGATGGTGTGCGGCCGGAGAGGCGTACTGCTGGCTCAGTGGAACGTGTCAGCAGCGTTCTTGTTGGTGACCGTGAAGTCGAAATTGTCCTTGTCCACATCGTCACGGTTCGCTTGGCTGTGCTCGAAGGTGTCCTTCACGGCGAACTTGTCCTTGCCCTGGCTGTGCAAAGCAGCGTCATCACAGCGGATGAGCAAGTCGAGCTGATAACAGCAATCCGTTTTCGCAACGAGGCAACGCACATGAATGCGTCACCACCCTTGCGCAATGCGCGGAGCCTCGTCCAGTTGATCCTCGAAGTGATTGAACGACTCCGAGGCATCAACTAAGGAGAAGGGGATTTAGCCCGAAACGGGCGTCCATCCCCTTCCCGTCTGCTCAGCTGCAGCCGCTCGTGCTGCCGCAGCCTTCGCAGACGTGGCAGGAGCCGGCGGGGCGCATCTTGGTTCCGCAGGTCATGCAGAGCGGCGAGTCGACTGCGGAGCCGGTGATGGCCTCGAAGAGCTCAGCGCTCGTGTGAGCCGTTGCCGGAGCCGGCTTGGCTTCGATGACTACGTCGGTCACCTTGGGTGCTTCGGCTTGCGCCCCTTCGCTCGCAGAGCTCGCTCCCGCGACTTCGTCGCTAGGGGACGGGCTTTCGATCAGCTCGGCGGCTGTGCTGCCTGCGCTGATGGGCTGGTGAGAGCCAGTGTCGAGGTAGCGCTGACGCTCGTCGGCGGAGTGGATGCCGAGAGCTGAGCGAGTCTCGAAGTCCAAGTAGTCCAGGGCCAGGCGACGGAACGTGTAGTCCATGATCGACTGGCTCATACGGACATCCGGGTCGTCGGTCAGACCGGCCGGCTCGAACTTCATGTTGGTGAACTTCTGAACGAAGGTCTCCAGCGGCACGCCGTACTGCAGCGAGATGCTGATCGCGATCGAGAAGGCGTCCATCATGCCGGCGAGGGTCGAGCCCTGCTTGCCGAGCTTCATGAAGATCTCGCCGAGCTGACCATCTTCGTGAGCACCCGAGGTCATGTAGCCCTCGGCACCACCCACGGAGAAGGACGTCGTGATCGACTGACGCGACTTCGGCATCTTGCGACGGATCGGCTTCTCGACGATGACCGTCTTGACCTCAGCGTCAGAACCACCGGACGACTTGGCTTCCTTGCCGTCCGAGAGCGGCTGACCGACCTTGCAGTTGTCGCGGTAGACCGCGAGCGCCTTGAGGCCGAGCTTCCAACCCTGGAAGTAAACATCCTTGATCTCTTCGACCGTGGCGTTCTCCGGCAGGTTGACCGTCTTGGAGATGGCACCCGACAGGAACGGCTGGCACGCAGCCATCATGTGCACGTGGCCCATCGGAGCGATGGAACGCTGGCCCATGGCGGTGTCGAAGATCGAGTAGTGCTCGGTCTTGAGACCCGGCGCGTCAACGACGTGACCGTTCTCGCCGATGAACTCGACGATCGCTTCGATCGTCTCGCCCGTGTAGCCGAGCTTCTTGAGCGCAGCCGGGATGGTCTGGTTGACGATCTGCATCGAACCGCCACCGACGAGCTTCTTGAACTTGACCAGCGAGAAGTCCGGCTCGATACCGGTCGTGTCGCAGTCCATCATGAAGCCGATCGTGCCGGTCGGTGCGAGCACCGACGCCTGGCTGTTGCGCCAGCCGTTCTTCTGACCGATCTCGAGGTTGAGCTTCCACTGCTTGGCAGCCTCACGGTGTACGGCGATGTCCATCGCGTGCAGCGTGCGAATCTCGTCGTTGGCGGCCTGGTGCTTGCGCATCACGCGCTCGTGCGCCGAAGCGTTGAGCTGGAAGCCGTCGTACGGGCCGACAACACCGGCAACCTCAGCCGAGCGACGGTAGGACGTACCGGTCATCAGCGAGGTGATCGATGCAGCCAGCGCGCGGCCACCGTCGGAGTCGTACGCGAGACCCGACGCCATGAGCAGCGCGCCGAGGTTGGCGAAGCCGATGCCGAGCTGGCGGTAGGCACGAGTCGTGTCACCGATCGCCTCGGTCGGGAAGTCCGCGAAGCAGATCGAGATGTCCATCGCGGTGATGATGAACTCGGTCGCCTTGACGAACGTCTCGGTGTCGAACGAGCCGTCGTCCTTGAGGAACTTCAGCAGGTTGAGCGAGGCAAGGTTGCAGCTCGAGTTGTCGAGGTGCATGTACTCGGAGCACGGGTTGGACGCTGTGATGCGGCCAGCCTCGGGCGACGTGTGCCAGTCGTTGATCGTGCCGTCGTACTGGATGCCGGGGTCGGCGCACGCCCAGGCGGCGTGAGCGATGTCGTCCCAGAGCTTGCGGGCGTCGACGGTCTCGATGATCGAGTTGTCCGTACGAGCGCGGAGACCGAACTCGGTGCCCTGCTCGACTGCCTGCATGAACTCGTCGTTCACGCGGATCGAGTTGTTGGCGTTCTGGTACTGGACCGACGTGATGTCGGCGCCGCCGAGATCCATGTCGTAGCCGGCATCGCGGAGGACGCGGATCTTGTCTTCCTCGCGCTCCTTGGTGTGGATGAACTCTTCGATGTCCGGGTGATCGACGTCGAGGACGACCATCTTGGCCGCGCGGCGCGTGGCGCCACCGGACTTGATGGTGCCCGCCGAGGCGTCAGCACCACGCATGAAGGAGACGGGGCCGGAAGCCGTACCGCCCGAGGAGCGGAGCAGCTCCTTGGAGGAACGGATGCGCGAGAGGTTGAGGCCAGCGCCTGAGCCGCCCTTGAAGATCATTCCCTCTTCGCGGTACCAGTTGAGGATCGAGTCCATCGAGTCATCCACCGCAAGGATGAAGCAGGCGGAGACCTGCTGGGGGCTCGACGTACCGACGTTGAACCACACCGGGCTGTTGAAGCTGAAGACCTGGTGCAGGAGCATGTGCGTCAGCTCGTGCTCGAAGATCGTGGCCTGCTCCTCGTCGGCGAAGTAGCCGTTGTCGCGGCCAGCCTGCGTGTAGGTCAGGACGACGCGGTCGAGCAGCTGGCGGAGGCTCTGCTCGCGCTCGGGCGTGCCGACTGCACCACGGAAGTACTTGGTGGTGACGATCGTGGAGGCGTTAACGCTCCAGAAGTCGGGGAACTCCACGCCGCGCTGCTCGAAGACGTTCTCGCCGGTCTTCCAGTTGGTCTGGACGACATCGCGACGCTCCCAGGTGACGGCGTCGTACGGGTGTGTGCCGGGGGTCGTGTAGACGCGCTCGATCGTCAGCTGCTTGCCCTTGTTGCGTGTCTTGCGCGAGGACCCGGTGGGCCCGTTGACCGTCTCCGTCATGGGAGTGCTCCTAAATGTCTGTGCTTGCGGTGGGGGGAGGTGGGTGTTGCTGGTCTTGCTGGTGCGGCGGTTTCGATACGGTCCTCGTTCCTCGGACCTACTCAACCGGCGAACCTTTAAGTCTTGTGTTGCTGTGCTGTGTGTTCGGCGAGCTCGCCATCGGCCGTGGCCGACATGATGCTGGCGATCTCGGCGGCGAAGTCGTCTGCTGACTCGAACGCCTTGTAGACGCTCGCGAAACGCAGGTATGCGACTTCGTCGAGGCTTTTGAGTGGTTCGAGGATGGCGAGGCCGACTTCGTGGGCCGGCACCTCTGCACATCCCGAATCGCGGAGGGTGTCCTCGACCTGCTGGCCGAGTCGTGCCAAGTCGTCATCGGAAACCGGTCGGCCCTTGCAGGCCTTGCGGACACCGGCGATTGCCTTGTCGCGGAGGAAGGGCTCAGTTGCTCCCGAACGCTTGACCACGGTGAGCTGCATTTGCTCGATCGTGGTGAAGCGCTTGTTGCAGTCAGAGCACGAACGACGGCGGCGGATGGCTCCACCTTCGTCGGCGACACGGCTGTCCAGGACTTTGGTGTCGGTGTTCTTGCAGAACGGACAATGCATCGCGTGCTCCTCTCCCCATACAAAAGGATTGTCAAAGGGCTGTTCTGAGTCATAAAGTCCTCCGTTTTGGGGAGAACCTGTGGAAACCGTGTGGATTCCGAGCTATTTCGGTGTGTAACCCGTCCCTACCTGTGGAACTAGATGTGGACGAACAACAACGGTGTAACTACTAGATGTAGTGCCACTGTACGCCCGAGGTGTGGCCCACGCAACACAATTCCAGAAGGTGCCCACACTTTTTCTGGGGTGCCCTGAAACCGCAGGTCAGATGCGATTTCAGCGACAAAATTGCGGCGTGTCGTGACGCAAGACACGCACTGTTTACGTAAACGGGCGTGACACCCAACCGTGGCCGTCGTTTTTGACGTTAGACACAACAAACTTGGCCACGCTCGAGGGAGCAACGATGACCAAAGCACGCTTCGCGGCAGCGACCTTGGCGATCCTGATCGGGATCGCCTCCTTCGTCTCCGCGCCTGCCATGGCAGCGACGTCGAGCTTCCACTACACGGGGTATGCCGCCGGATCGAAGGTTGTGCTGCTCGGTGGCGTCGTGCGTTCGGACTTCACGTCGGCTTCCGCTCTTGATGGCACCGAGGTGCCGGTTCACCACAGGAACACGCTCGCCTCGGTCGAGGTCGGCAAGCTCGCGTCCGTCGGAGCCATCTCGACGTCTGCCTCCGCTGTTGCAGCGGGCGATGGTGCCGCGACCGAATACACCGCGACGACCGCCAAGGTCTCGCTCCTCGATGGGCTCATCAAGGCTGACGCCATCGAGACGATCAACAAGTCGACGGTCAACTCCACGACGAAGACTGGCGGCGTCGACACGACGTTTGTGAAGCTCGAGATCGCCGGCACGGTCCTCCCCCTCAAGATCAGCAAGAACTTCACCGTCACGATCCCCGGCATCGCCCGCGTCGTTCTCAACGAGTCGAAGACGGCGCCCAACGGCAACGGTCTGATCACTGAAGGCTCGGCGATTCACGTCAACCTGCTGGCCGATCGCGACAACGCTCCCGCCGGCAGCACGATCATCATCAACCCGACTCGTACCCAGAACGGACCCACCGGCACCGGTACGCCCATCGGCGGTCAGGCGTACGTGACCTCGGTGCACGCGAGCGTCGGTCCGGCGATCCAGGCCAAGTCCGGCCCGACTGCTGCGATCGGCGTACCTGCGATTGGTACCGGCGGCACCACGATCTACAACAGCACGCTCGCCGTGGATCTGCCCAAGCTTCTGTACGTCGGTGCGGTCGAGTCCTCGGCGACTGGCACCACGACGGCGGCTCTGCAGGACTCGTCCACCACGGCTCAAGCCGCTCGGGTCAACCTGCTCAACGGTTTGATCACGGCTGACGCGGTGAAGGCGTCGTCTCGTACGAAGAAGGTCGGCAGCGCCGCCGAGACCTTGGAGCAGTCGACGTCGTTGGTCAACATCAAGCTGGCCGGCATCCCGCTCAAGCTCGATCCCAAGGCGAACCTGGTCATCAACATCCCGGGACTCGTCAAGATCGTCGTCAACGAGCAAGTCACCGTCGGTGGTCGCAAGACCGTCACAGGTCTGCACGTCACGCTCCTCGCACCCGCTGGCGGGTACGGCGTCGGCGCCGATGTGCGCGTGGCCGTGGCCAGCTCCTGGATCGGCAAGTAGCAGCAACTCAGGATCTGCGGTTCGCCACGGCGCTGACGCGCTATCGTGGCGCATCATCGTTGACCTCTCGGGAGACCCTGGTGGACAAACCCCGCATCTTTCTTGGCTCCTCGGGCAAGCAGGCCAAGCTCCTGCAGTCGCTGACGCGCGGACTCGAAGAAGTCGCGCACGTTGAGCCGTGGACCACGGTCTTCAACCCCGGGACCTCGACACTCGATCGACTCGTGGAACTCACGGGCGAGGTCGACTTCGCGGCCTTCGTGTTCGCCCAGGACGACTGGACCTCAGTCGCCGATCCGTCCGAAGCGAGTCAGGCGTCGCCGCGAGACAACGTCGTATTCGAAGCCGGACTCTTCGGCGGAGTGCTCGGGATGCGACGGACGTTCATCCTGCATGCGAACGGATCCAAGCTCCCGAGTGATCTCCTCGGCCTGACGTGCGTTCGGTACGACGTACCGACCACTCCCGCCGAGATGAAGGCCATCAACCAGAAGCTCCGCAAGGCGATCGAGGACGAAGGCCGCCTCTCTGCAATCGAAGGTCTGTGGTGGCAGTTCTCCCTCACCGAGCGCACTGAAGGTGAGCCCTCCGCCATCAGCCTGCTGCGGATCTCGCGTGATCGGAACGGGTCACTCGAAGTGAATGGTCGCTCGTGGCAGGAGGACGGCACCCTGTCCGCCCGCTACTGGAGCGAGGCAACGAAGGAGCAGAACGATCCAGCCGGCGTCTTCTATTACTGGAACGGTGAGCGCCCGCGGCACCCGAACGCGCCACAACTCGAAGGCACCGGCGAGATCGTCCTTGAGTCAGTCGATCGCGCCTCGGGCTATTGGACGACTCGCTCGCACACAGATCCGAACGTGAACGCGCGAACGTCAGGCATCTTCGTACGAGCCGATCCCGGTGACATGGCCACCCTCGATGGCAGCGACGCAGCACAACGCGCCAGCCTGATCGCCGAGAAGCTCACCGACTGGAAGTCGATCTCCTAGCTCTTGCGAGTCCGCTCGTCCGGCGCCTTGTAGGTGCCTGTCGTGTGGCGTGCCATCAGCAACTGCTCATTGCCTTTGCCAGCTTCCTGGACGAACTTGATCGCCTTGGCGCCTCGGAGCACCGTCGCCTCATGGCCGTGATGCGAGATCACGACCTCCTTGCCGCGGACTTCCCACGAGTAGCCGCTGGGCCGGCCCTTCATGAGCTGACTCCCAAAAACGTGAGCGCCGAGTCGGTGAGCTTGTGGGCGGCGATGCGGCTGCGCGCCTCGTTCTCGTACGCCTGACGGATCAGGTCCTTCTCGTCGACGCCACCGTCCCCGTAGTAGCCCTCGTTGACCCAGCGCTCGTACGTCGCCGCGGTCACCTCGGGGTGGAACTGCCACGCGATCGCGCGCGTACCCAGCGAGTCATCGATGAAGCATTGGGTGCCGCGCCAGGACGTACCGAGTACGCGGGCTGTGGGAGGCGGTGCGAAGACGTCACTGTGAAGCTGAGCCCACGGTCCTTCGGGGCACAGCACCGGATCGACAGTGTCGATGCGCTGCCAGCCGACCTCGGCCTGGTCGGCCCGCCAAGACGTACCGCCCAGTGCGCGAGCCATCAACTGGGCGCCGTAGCAAATGCCGATCACCGGAGTGCTGTCGCGAAGCGCAGCGCGTACGAACACCGACTCAGCTTCGACGACATCGAGCCACTTGGGCTCGTGCGCTGCGCGGTCCGAACCAAGCAGCAGGATCAGGTCGGAGTCGCCGATCGAGTCGTACGTGGCGAGTTCATCGCGATCGAGCTGGACGATCTCGCCACCGAGCTGCTCGAGGCGTTCGACGACGTGGCCGCCGTCGGAGTCGACGACGTCAGCAATGACATGGATCCGCATGTATCCATTGTGCGCTGTCCGCCCTGAACGCAGATGTCCGCGGTCAGCCGTCTTCCCAGCGGCTGCCGCGGACTTCTGTGTGGTGGGTCAGTTGTAGACCGGCACCGCGATCTCCGAACCCATCTGCAGGGCGGAGGCGTTGGGGAGGGAGTTGAGCTGCAGGATGTCGTCAACCGTCGAACGGATGTCTCCGTTGGGGTTGGCGTCTGCGGCGATCTCCCAGAGCGTGTGGCCCGGCAGGACCGTGACCGTGGTGGTGTTGGGCAGCGCGCCAGCCTTGTCGCCGGCGAGTGTTGACGAGCCGAACAGGACCACCAGGACCGCGATGATCGCGATAGCGATGGTGAAGACGACGGCCTTGCCGCGGCGGGTCAGACGAACCGCTGGTGCAACTGGCAGGTCAGGAACTGCGACCAAGTGACGGACCGGAAGTACGGCCGTGCGGGTCGGGCTGTGATCAAATGCGATGCTGCTCATGAGGTGCCTCCGTGGGGGAAGTGAGACGGTGTGTATCGAGTTGGTGCGTTCGAGCGAACCCTGTTCTTCGATGTCATTCGATGGTGCGAACAGGCGTTCGATCGAACACATGTACGACATTAGAGGACGAGTCCGACAAAAGCACGCATTTATCGAACAGAAATTCGAACGGGCGTGTCGCACCCTGCAATTGCAGGCAGAATTCGTACGACATGCGGACGCTTCCCACCGGCACTAGCGTCGAGGAATGCTCCGTCAACAGGTCGTGACCGCGTGGAAGCAAGCTTCGGAACGCCAGGCTCCCCTGCTCGCGGCCGGTGTTGCGTTCTATGCGTTCCTATCCCTTTTCCCCGCAATGATCGCGGCCGTCGCCCTCTACGGACTGTTCGCAAGTCCCGAGACCGTGCAGCGGCAGTCGGAGCGCATCGCAGACGCACTGCCGGCCGACGCCGCGTCGGTGGTCAACGGCCAGCTCGAGTCACTGACCTCGACGTCACCCGGATCCCTTGGCCTTGGTCTTGTGGTCGCCCTGGCGCTCGCGATCTATGGCGCGTCCGGTGGTGTCGGCCACCTCGTAACGGCGATCAATCAGATGTTCGGACAACGCGATCGCCACAACTTCTTAGAGCAGAAGGCGCAGGCACTCCTACTCACTCTCGGCGCCATCGCGTTCTTTGCAGCGATGATCGCCCTCGTCGCTGTTGCCCCCGCGGTGCTGGATTCAGCGTTGCTCGGATCATTGCGTTGGGTTCTGGTGGGCGCATCCATCAAGCTGGCGATCGCCGTACTGTTCCGTATCGCTCCCGACCGTCGCGGAGACACTGGTCCCCTGATCAGCAAGGGCGTGCTGGTCGCCAGCGGACTGTGGATCGCGGCCTCGGTCGGGTTCTCGGTGTACGTCGACAACTTCGGTAGCTACGCCAAGACATACGGCGCTCTCGCCGGAGTGGTTGTTCTATTGCTGTGGCTCTGGGTCGGCGTGTACGCGTTGCTGCTCGGCGCGACGGTCGAATCGCTCGACGAGGGCATCAGCTCACTGGTTGAGTAGGGTCGACCAACTCCCAGGAGGACCAGTGGCCGGCTTCATCCCTAAGAACCCAGCGCAGATTCTGAACCGAGCCGATACAGCGCTCACGAACGTCGACGGCGTCCTCGGTCGAGTTGAGGGCACGCTGAACACGGTCAGCGAGACCTTGTCATCGGCCACGACGACTCTGGACGAAACTCAGACTGTCCTGACCCAGGTCCAGGGTCTACTCACCGAGCTGCAGGACGAGATCGCGCTGATCCGCCAAGTTCCGGAGATCGCCGCCAAGGTCGACGAGATACACGCGATCGTCACGACGCTCGCGGCGAAGGGCTAGAGAACCCGCCCGAGCACGAAGGCTGCTGCGCCAACCACCACGGCCAGCAGGATCAGTCCGCTGATCAGCTCGATGTTCGGCCGGTTGCCGCGCGGGATGCGCGCCTCGTCGAGGTCGGCTTCGAAGTCCGGCAGGAGCAGCTGGAGGTCGACTGTCGCGGCGTCAGCCTTGCCTTCTGAAGCCAGGAGCGCTCGGGCGGCAGCCTCGACGCCGTTGAGGTCGGGTGACGTCGTCGTACCGACTCCGCGTACCTCGACATCCCACGCTTCGCCCGACTTCTTGCCCACGACCAGATAGCTCATGACGCCAGCCTACGGCTCACACAGGCGCGACACGCTAATCGAACAGGTGTTTGAATTGAACACCTGTTCGGGGATACGCTGCCCGCATGACCGACGATCGCACTGCCGAAGTCACCGAGCTCCCCGACGGGCCGGCCGACTCCTCCGGGCTGACCGCCCGCCAGCGCAAGGTGCTGGAGTTCTTGCACGAGGAGATCGCCAAGCGTGGCTACCCGCCAAGCATGCGCGAGATCGGTGCCGCAGTCGGTCTGACCAGCACTTCGTCGGTTGCGCACCAGCTTCGTACGCTCGAAAGCCTCGGCTACGTCAAGCGCGACCCCAACCGTCCGCGTGCGCTCGAAATCTTCCTGCCTGACGTCATGGCGGCTCGCCGCTCCATGGGTGCGGCCAGCGATTCGACGTTCGATGAGACCGGTATCGGCGATGCCATGCCAGCTGCGATCAACGTCCCGATGGTCGGCCGTATCGCCGCTGGTGGACCGATCCTCGCTACCGAGCAGGTCGAGGAGATCTTCCCGCTGCCCAAGTCACTCGTCGGCGAGGGCACGCTGTTCATGCTTCAGGTCGTCGGTGACTCGATGATCGACGCTGCCATCTGCAACGGCGACTATGTCGTCGTACGCCAGGAGCAGACCGCGAACAACGGCGACATCGTCGCTGCCATGCTCGACGGCGAAGCGACCGTGAAGACGTTCCAGCGAAAGGACGGCCACGTATGGCTGCTCCCGCACAACGAGGCCTACTCCCCCATCGACGGTGACCACGCCACGATCCTCGGCATCGTCACCACAGTCCTCCGCCGCGTCTAAGCCCAATCTGCCTGCGAGTCCCAGAGCGACCCTTTCGGCGTACGCCCCTTCGGTCGCAGAGCTCCCTCCCGCGACTTCGTCGCTAGGGGCCGGGAATCCGCCCGCTAAGGAGCGGAGCGACTGGGAGGCCGAGGAACGAGGCCGAAGCGTAGTGAGCCGAGAAGCTCGCCTGTGGACTCGAAGCAGCGAGACTGCGAACGTTCCAACACGCTCCGGCAATGGGCTACTTCTACATCCTTCTCTGCGCTGATGGCACGTTTTATGTCGGCAGCACGCGAAACCTGCTCGGCCGACTCTGGGAACACCGCCAAGGGATAGGCGACTACACGCGCACACGGTTACCGGTGACATTGCTTTACTTCGAGCAGTACGACTACGTCTCCGAGGCATGGGGTCGAGAGCGTCAGGTCCACGGTTGGACCCGAAGCAAGAAGAAGCGACTCATCGCAACAGGCCCAGGAATTCGAGTCGAGGACGAGTCGCAGCTCCACTAGGAGTCCAGCAGCGAGCTTCTCAACTCACGACGCTTCGGTCGCTCGTTCCTCGCTCCCTCCCAGTCGCTTCGCTCCTTAGCGGTCGAGATTGCGGGCTTGCCAGGCGCTGGTGACCATGTCGGCGACCGTATGACGCATCGCCCAGTTCAGGTCGCGAGCGGCAAGCTCGCCTGACGCGACGATGCGCGCTGGATCGCCCTCGCGACGCGCTGCAATCTCGGGCTCGAACGCGATGCCCGTGGCATCCGCGACAGCCGTCATGATCTGACGCACCGACACGCCATCACCGCTACCGAGGTTGTAGACCGGATGCAGCTCGGTGCCGGCAAGCAGCTTCTGTGCCGCCACCACGTGAGCATCGGCCAGGTCGGCGACGTGGATGTAGTCGCGTACGCACGTGCCGTCGGCCGTTGGGTAGTCATCGCCGTAAATGCGCGGCGTACGGTCTTCCAGCAATGCCTCGATGACCAGTGGGAACAGGTTGTGCGGGCTCGAGTCATAGAGCTCGGGCGTCGCAGAGCCGACGACATTGAAGTAGCGCAGCGAGGTGTGGTGCAGCGGGTGCGCTCGCGCTGCGTCCCGCATCAGCCACTCACCGATCAGTTTGGTCTCGCCATAGGGCGACTCGGGCGCTGTCGCTGTCGCCTCGGTGACGATGTCGACGTCCGGGGTGCCGTACACGGCGGCGCTCGAGGAGAAGACGATCTTGTCGACGTCGGCTTCGTGCATCGCCTGCAGCAGGCTCACCGTGCCCTGCACGTTCTGCTCGTACGTATGCAGCGGGCGCTGGACGGAAACGCCGGCGTACTTGAAGCCAGCGAGATGCACAACGGCTTCGACCTCGTGCTCGACCATGGCCTTCGCCAGGATCTTGGTATCGAGAATCGACGAATCGATCACTACGCAGTCGTCAGGGACGAACTCGCGGTGCCCGCTCGAGAAGTCGTCGACGATGATGCAATCGAGTCCGGCGAGCCGGAATGCCCGCACGATGTGCGAACCGATGTAGCCGGCACCGCCGGTGATCAGAACAGTCAACGGTGGTCCCTACGAACGTTGGTTGGTCAGAGCCTCAACAGGCTATCAAGGCGTGGCGGCGGCTTCGTCGAGTCGGCGCAGCGCACCCAATGCAATCTCGCGATCCGTGGTCCTCCACATGTCGGGCAGCGAGGCCGCCAGGAACGAGCCATAGCGAGCCGTGACGATGCGCGGATCGAGGATCGCGACGACTCCCTTGTCGGTCGCCCGACGGATGAGGCGGCCGGTCCCCTGCGCCAACAACAATGCAGCGTGATGAGCAGCGACGTTCATGAAGCCGTTGCCGCCACGCTTTTCCACGAGTCGCTGGCGTGCACTCATCAACGGATCATCGGGTCTCGGGAACGGGATGCGGTCGATGATCACGAGCTGGCAGGTGTCGCCCGGGAGGTCGACGCCCTGCCACAGGCTCAGAGTGCCGAACAGGCAGGTGCTTGGCGTCTCGGCGAACCTGCGCGCCAACTCGGGCAACTGGGCGTCGCCTTGGCACCAGATGTCGATGTCGGGCAACCGCTCGCGTACGACTTCGGCCGCCCTCTCGGCAGCGCGGCGTGAGGAGAAGAGCCCGAGCGTACGACCACCGGCCGCCTCGACGAGTGCGGTGATCTCGGCGAGCTGCGCCTCCTCTAGGCCATCGCGGCCTGGCAGCGGGAGGTCCTTGGCGACGTAGAGCATGCCCTGCTGCTGGTAGTCGAACGGCGAGCCGACATCGAGTGACGACCAGTCGTCGTCGCCGGGTTTGAGGCCCAGAGACTGGGCGACTGGATCGAATCCCCCGCCGAGCTTGAGGGTGGCGCTGGTCAGGACAACGGTCTTCTCGCCGAAGAGCTTCTCGCGAAGACTCGCGGACACGTCGATCGGTGCGATATGGAGTCGTTTGTCGCGCTGACCTGCGCTCATCCAGAGCACTTCGGTCTCACCCTTGGATGCCATCCGGTCGGCGATCTTGCGAATGTCATCGACCATGCCTCGCGCTTGCTGCCGTGCAGCGTCGGGCTCGGACTTGCCGTCCTCCTTGGGGAAGTCCGACAGCGTCGCGCGGGCCGAGTCACGTATGAGCTCGAGCACCTCTTGCAGCGACTCCTCGACGGCGTCAATGCGCCCTTCGTCCATGCGGACCATCACGTCGTTGAGGGCGTCGGACGCATCGGAGAGGTCGTCAGCTGACTGGCCGTCGGCCTGCGCGCGAGCTCGTCGTGCAGCGCGCTCGATCATGGCGGAGTCGAGCTCATCGGTCGACGCCTGCGTCACTCGAGCGGCGAGCTCATGGGCCTCGTCCACGATCACGGCGCCGTACTCCGGCAGCATCGGCACACCGTCGATCGCATCGATCGCGAGCAAGGCGTGGTTGGTGACGATCAGCTGGGCGTCTTGGGCGTCTTCGCGGGCCAGCTCGGCGAAGCATTCCTGCGCATGCGCGCAGCGCGAAGCGCCGAGGCATTCGCGGTGGTTGACGCTGACCTGGCGCCAGGCGCGGTCGGTGTGGGAAGGCGCTGAGTCCTTGTCGCCTGAGTGACCGGCGGAAGCCTGCTCCTCGGCCCACTCGCGAAGCTCGACGACCTCGGCTCCGAGCGAACCCTCGGGTACGTCGACGAGCGTGCCCTGATCGTCGGGCGCACCCTCACGTACGCGGTGCAGGCACGCGTAGTTGCTACGGCCCTTCACGACCGCGTGATGGGGTACTTCGCCCATGGTCTTGCGGGCAGCGTCTTTGAGCGCCGGTATGTCGCGCTCCACGAGTTGGTGCTGAAGATTGAGCGTTGCGGTGGCGACGACGACGCGCCTGCCGTGCAGGAGGCTCGGTACGAGATAGCCGAGCGATTTGCCGGTGCCAGTGCCGGCCTGGACGAGGAGGTGCTCGCCGCTGGCGAGCGAATGCTGAACGGCTTCGGCCATCTCGATCTGGCCCGGACGCTCCTCTCCCCCGACAGCTTCGACGGCGGCGTGAAGCACCGCGCGAACGTCAGGGGTCTTGGACACAGCCGAAGGCTATCCGCCAGCGCAGACGAGCGTCGGTCTGCGTCCACCGCTAGCGTTTGAGACATGGAGCTTCGGGCTGCAACCGTTGAGGATGCTGACGCGATCGCCGACATCTGGCATCGCGGATGGCACGACGGACACGCGGGGAATGTGCCGGAGGCGATGTACAAGTACCGCCAAGCCGAGCACTTCCATACGCTCGCCAACTCGCGGATCGCCATCACAACCGTTGCGGTCATCGACGATCGCATTGCCGGCTTCGTGACTGTCCATGACGACGAGGTCGAGCAGGTGTACGTCGACGCGTCAGCCCGTGGCAGTGGAGTCGCTGACGCGATCCTGAGTCACGGCGAGCGGACCGTCGCCGAGACGTACGACGTTGCCTGGCTCGCCGTTGTCGCGGGCAACGCGCGAGCGCGTCGCTTCTACGAGCGCAGCGGGTGGGCCGACACCGGCTCGTTTGAATACTCGGCCGAGACCGAGGACGGACCCTTCACTGCACCGGTCAGGCGCTACGAGAAGCGCCTGCGCTGAGCGCTACTCAAACCAGCGAGCGCCTCCCTTTAAAGCAGCTCGCTGGTTGAGCAGGTCTGGATAGCTCAGGCTGTCAGGACAGCGCCTTCGGCAGGATCGGCGTGGCCGGTGAGATGAAGTCCGACGAGTCACCCGAGATCACTACGTAGAAGCGCTTGTGGTTGACGGCCGAGGTGACCGAACCGTCACTCAGACGCGGGCTCACCACAAAGTGATTGCGGTTGTTGGCACCGGGAGGAGCGCAGCCGACGATGCCAGTGATGCCGCACACCGTGGACGTGATCTCACCGGAGAACTCCGCGTTCGCGTCGGGTCCTGCCTTGCGACCGTTCGTGTTGGCGTTGTCGTCCTGCTCTGTCACGTTCTGCAGCGCAATCGTCACGCTGATCGCGTTGTTGCTCAAGTTCTCGTTGGCGTTGATGTAGACGTTGCCGGCCGCGCGCATCGAGTTGTCGGGGACGCCACCGGGAGTCGAGTTGTCCAACGTCGGGTAGGCCGCGTTGATGCTGAAGCCGCCGGACTGGGCGATGATCGCGCCGTCCTTGTCGACCAGCAACCAGCGGTTCCCCAAGCTGCCAATAGCGCTCTGCGACAGGTCCTTGGTGTTGAGCGTTCCATTCATGACATCGATGCCGCGAATCGAACCGTCCTTGATCTCGTTGGTGCCGATCGTGGCTGCGGCATAGGCCGTACCGCTGGATGCAACAACGAGGGCGAGCGAGGCAATGACTACTGCGGGAGAGATCTTGATACGTCGCATGAGCAAACCTTCTGTGAGGTAGGTAACACTGATTGCTCGGGGTTCGAGACGGATCCCCCCACAGATGGGTCCTCGCCCAAAGTTTCTTGGCGCGGGTCAGACGGCGTAGGGCTCGAGCTCTGCCGCAAGGTGGCCGTGGACTCGCGCGACGACGTGAGTGCCGTCGCCCTCATGGTCGAGCGATTCGATCTCGCCCTGCGTGTGGATCTGGTTGAGCAGGTCGCCACGCGCGTACGGGAGCATCACGTCGACGCGAGTCGCCGGTTGCGGCAGATCGGCTTCGATCGCGCTGAGCAGCTCGTCGATACCTTCGCCAGTCTTGGCGCTGACGACGACTGCATGCGGCTCCTTGGCGAGCAGCGTCTTGAGGACGATCGGATCGGCAGCGTCGGCCTTGTTGATCACGATGATCTCGGGCACCTTGTCGGCATCGACATCAGCGAACACCGCACGTACGGACCGGATCTGGCCCTCGGGGTCGGGATGCGCACCGTCGACAACATGCAGCACGAGGTCGGCCTCGGCGACTTCTTCGAGCGTTGAGCGGAAGGCCTCGACGAGCTGGTGTGGGAGGTTGCGTACGAAGCCGACCGTGTCGGACATCGTGTAGACGCGACCGTCTGACGTCTGCGTACGGCGGGTGGTCGGATCGAGGGTCGCGAACAATGCATCCTCGACCAGCACGCCCGCATCCGTGAGGCGGTTGAGCAGGCTCGACTTGCCAGCGTTGGTGTAGCCCGCGATCGCGACCGACGGGACCTGGTGGCGCTTACGGTTCGCCTTCTTGGTCTCGCGAGCAACGCCGAGCTCCTTGAGCTCACGGCGCAACTTGGTCATCTTCATCTGGATACGACGACGATCGGTCTCGAGCTTCGTCTCACCAGGTCCACGACCACCGATGCCCTCGCCGCCTGCGGCCTGACCACCAGCCTGGCGCGACAGCTCGCCACCCCAACCGCGGAGACGCTGGGTTTGGTACTGCAGCTGGGCCAGCTCGACCTGCGCCTTGCCCTCTTTGGACTTGGCGTGCTGGGCGAAGATGTCGAGGATCAGCGCCGTACGGTCGACGACCTTGACCTTGACGCGGTCCTCCAGGTTGCGGAGCTGGCTCGGTGCGAGCGCTCCATCGCAGATGACGGTGTCGGCGCCGGTCGACTCAACGGCAGCACGAAGCTCTTCGACCTTGCCGGTGCCGATGTATGTCGCCGGGTCTGGCTTCTGGCGTCGCTGGATCAGCGCGTCGAGCACCTCTGAGCCGGCGGTCTCGGCGAGCAGCTTGAGCTCGGCGAGCGAGTTCTCGGCGTCGAGTGCCGTGCCTTCGGTCCATACGCCGACGAGGACGACCCGCTCCAGGCGGAGCTTGCGGTATTCGACCTCGGTGATGTCCTCGAGCTCGGTACGCAACCCATCAATGCGGCGGAGTGAATTGCGTTCTTCGAGCTCGAGTCCCTCTGTGTTGCCTTGCTGCTCGGTCATGCGATCCATTCCATGTCGCCGCGGGCGACAATCTCGGCAGGGCCGGTGAGGATGAGGTGGTCGTCGTCGGTCCAGGTCACGTGGACTGTTCCGCCTGGTACGTCGACGCGATAGGTGACGGGGCGGGCAGCGCCGTCGGAGTGCGCCGCTGCGGCCGCAACCGCGCATGCACCCGTGCCGCACGAGCGGGTCTCTCCGGAGCCACGCTCGTGAACGCGCATCGAGACGTGCTGTGCACCCTCGCGTACGACGAACTCGATGTTGACGCCTTCGGGGTACGTCGTCTTGTCGTAGTCGGGCTCGACCAGCAGCGAACCCGCGTCCGTGAGTCGCTCGACGAACGCGACAGCGTGCGGGTTGCCCGTACGTACATCCTGCGCCTCCCACGTACGACCATCGGCCGTCACCTTGGAGACGCCGCGAAGTTCAGGCTTGCCCATATCGACCGAGATCTGGTCGCGGTCGAACGTGATCGTCTTGTCGCCGTCACGCGTGCCGACCACGAACGGCTGCGACGGATCGGCGAGTCCTTCTTGTACGAGATGCAGGGCGAAGACGCGGATGCCGTTGCCGCACATCTCACTGACCGAACCGTCGGCGTTCTTGTAGTCCATGAACCACTCGCCGGCCGACTGCTCGCCAAGCGCCTGCGTGCGGACAACACGCATCACACCGTCGGCGCCGATGCCGCGACGACGGTGACACAGGGCTGCCACGAAGGCACCGTCCAAGTCGCCGTGGATCGTGCCGTCATGGTCAGGAAGCAGCACGAAGTCGTTCTCCGTCCCGTGCCCCTTCAACCATGGAAAGCTCATAGGTCCAGTCTACGTGCCGAAACCATCTCGCTCGCTAAGGAGCGAAGCGACTGGGAGGCCGAGGGACGAGGCCGAAGCGTCGTGAGGCGGATTACCCGAGCGAGCCTCTCGTCGTACGCCCCTTCGCTTCGCTCCCGCCCTCGTTCCTCGGGCTAGGGGCCGAGTGGTTGAGCGAGGCTTGCGGCTTGGTCGACGAGGTCGCTGGCGTCGTACGGGAGCCAGTGGATACGGGGGTCCTTGCGGAAGTCGCGATCCTGGCGACGGGCGAACTTGCGCGTGCCCGTCACGGTCGCCTCGCGCGCTTCGTCCTCGGTCATCTCGCCACGCAGGAACGCCAGGATCTGCTGATAGCCGAGCGCACGGCTGGCAGTGAAGCCGTCCTCGAGACCAACCTCGCGCAGCGCACGTACCTCGTCGACAAACCCGTCAGCCCACATCGCATCGACACGCTCGGCAAGGCGTACGTCGAGCACGTCGCGCGGCACGTCGAGCCCAATCAGGGTGACGTTGTCGTACACGGACTCGAACGGTGGCATGGTCGCCGCGAACTTCTCGCCGGTGAGCTCGATGACCTCGAGCGCTCGTACGATGCGACGCCCGTTCGAGGGCAGGATGATGGCCGCCGCCTCGGGGTCCTTCTGAGCAAGGTCGGCATGGAGCGCTTCAGATCCGCGCGCCTCAAGCTCAGCAGTCCACCGCTCGCGTACGTCCTCGTCGGTGCCTGGGAAGTCGAGCCGGTCGAAGACTGCTCGTACGTACAGCGCAGATCCGCCGACCAGGATCGGCGTGACTCCCCGGTGGTGACATTCGGCAATCGTGCTGCGTGCCATCGCCTGGAACTCAGCCACTGTGGCGATGTCCGTGACGTCCAGGACGTCGAACAAGTGATGTGGGACGACGCCGCGTTCTTCGGTCGTCGGCTTGGCCGTACCGATATCCATACCGCGATAGAGCTGCATCGAATCGACATTGACGATCTCGGCTTTGCCGAGGCTCAGGGCCAGGTCAACTGCCAATCGTGACTTGCCGGACGCGGTCGGGCCAACCACTCCCACGATGCGGTCGACGGATGCCATGTTTCAAGTCTCGCAGTACCGTGGCAGACATACGGGGGCCACCGCCCACACCAACTCTCAGGGGACAGAACCATGGGTTTTCTCGACAAGTTCAAGAAGCAGAGCTCCGGCCTGAAGGACAAGGCAACTGACCTCGCCGCTTCGCAGAACGCGAACATTGACAAGGGCATCGACAAGGCTGCTGACCTCGCCAACAAGGCGACCAAGGGCAAGTACGACGAGCAGATCGACGGCGCGGCCGACAAGGCGAAGGACGCTGTCGACGATCTGGCCGAGGGCGACAAGCCCACTGCCTAGCTGACACTCCAGTTGGCTACCCAGTAGCCGACGCCCAAGGGCGCCACGTTTGCTCGCATCTGTGCGGTGATCGTGGCGTCCTTTGTCATCTCTCCCAACGTCGCAAGCGGCCGCGCTCCAGCGACCCAGAGTTCGACGGCCAGACTTTGGTCGAGGTCGGCGAGAGTTCCGGCGTCGCCAGCCTCGAGTGCCTGCGCAATCGCCGTGTCGTATGCAATCGCGCGCTCGTCGAAATAGCCCGGTGCCTCGGTCGTACGTTTGGCGCTGCCGTCTGCCATCACCAGTAGCGCGACGCGGCCCTCGATGTCGGGCGTGCCGGTCGAGTACCTACGCGGTCCGACCCATCCAGCACGGGCGAGCAGCCAGGCGCCAACGGTCAGGCTGAGCGGGAGTTCAGTCGAATGGCCGCCGACGTGCAGGTCGACGCCGAAGTCGGCAAACGTACCTCCGGCGGTCTCGTCTAGGTCCTTGGCAAGCGAACCGGACCCGATGATCACGACACGCTCAGGCTCACTCGCCAGCAGCGTGTCAATGGCGTCGTCGCAGGCCTGCCGCAGCTCGGCAAGGTCATCAGCTGCGCCCGTGGCGACCTCGGGCACGAGCATCGGCGGGTGGGGGCACACCGCGGCAGCAACGATCACGTCCCGAGGCTATCGCCCATGGCACGATGAGCCGGTGAACCAGGACCGCGAGCTGCCGCCGTATCCGCCGGCGCGCAACGCGTGGGACTACCCGCCGCCGCCCATCTCGCGCCACTGGCGCTGGGCGCCGATCGCCGCCATCGCCCTGGCCGCGATCGTTGGCACAGGGTTGATCGTCGCCAGCGTCGTGATCATGGGCAAGGACTTCCCCGGCATCATCCAGGACGATCAGATCGTCTCGGTGATCGATCGCGAGTGCGACATCATGACCGAGACCGTGAAGTCGATGCCGATCAAGGGCTCATCGACTGAGCAAGCGAAGATCGTCACCGACCAGAACCAGGCGATCACGAACATGCTCACCGAGGTCCGCAAGCTCGACGAGGACGTGCTCAAGGCCGATCCGCCGACCATTTCGTGGCTGGATGACTGGGACACGCTCATCGCGGCGCGCGAGGCGTACGCCGAACAACTGCGCGACGGGTACGACACGGACTTCCGCATTCCGCGCGATACGCACGGTGATCGGATCTACGAGCGCATGGACCTCGTCTGGCTCACCTCGCCGGTGTGCGAGGTGCCCGAAGAGCTGCTTGAGCCCTACCCGGCCGACGTGTCGGCGGTCTGAGCTGCCGCAGCGGCCTTCTTCTTTGCGACCTGCTTGAACGCGCGGACCTTGGCCAGCGACTCCGCGTCGACAACGTCGGCGACCGAGCGATAGCCCTTCTTGCCGTAGTCGCCCACGACAGTGGTCCAGCCCGGAGGCTTCACGTCGAGCTGCTTGGCCAGGAGAGCCGTGAAGATCTTGGCCTTCTGCTCGCCGAATCCAGGCAGCGCGCGTACTCGCTGGAAGAGCTCCTTGCCCGTACGCGGTTCGGTCCAGATGCGGGTGGCGTCACCGTCGTACTCCTCGACGACGTGACGAGCGAGTTCCTGCAGGCGTCCAGCCATCGATCGTCCGTAGCGGTGGATCGCTGGCGGTGTCGAGCAGAGGTCGGCGAACGCCTCAGGCTCGGCTTCGGCGATCGTCGCGGGATCGAAGTTTCCGAACCGGTCCAGCACCTTGGCTGGTCCACGGAAGGCGTGTTCCATCGGGTACTGCTGGTCCAGCATCATTCCGACGAGCAGAGCGAACGGACTCGAGTTGAGTACCTCGTCGGCGTGGGGCTCCTGCGCGATCTTGATGGCCATGAGTCCATCCTGCCACCGTGCGGCCCGGGGATGCTGAGTCCGTGAATCTGTGCCTTCACCCTGTTCTCGATCGATCCAACTTCTTCCTCGAATCCCAGTACCAACGAGGAACACCAGAGGCAGACTTTAAGCCAAACAGGAGGTTCACATGAAGCGATCGACCCTCGGCCACGTGTTCGGCTACACCGCGCTCACAGTTCTGCTCACTGCCGGAGCCGCACAGGCCCTTTCGGGTAGCAACACCGTGAGGTCAGACGACATCGTGGCCTCCAACGTTAAGAACTCGGACATAGGAACCAGCGCGGTCACCAGCAGCAAGGTCGCTCTCGACACCCTGACAGGTGACGACATCAACGAGTCCACCTTGGTGTTCCCGAAGCCCATGATCGCGTTCGTGAGCGAGACCGCCGTCCTTGACACGCAGCGATCTTCGAGGGCATCGTCAGCGGGCCGGGTCACGCCATTCCAAGGCTGGTATGAGGTCGTGTTCGACCGCGATGTCTCAACATGCATCTACCAAGTGACGGGAAAGAATCAAACAGTAGCCACCGCGTTCAGCGCGGCGCCTCGCAGTGGGAATGCGAATGCAGTCTTCGTCGAGGCACGGACAGTAGGAACAGGCGACCGCGCAGACGGTGCGTTCTATCTGACAGTCATCTGTCCCTCCTGACTGGGGATAAATCCGATTCGGCGACCCAGACGATGCCTAACCTCTAGCCTCATCGGATGGCAACCACTGGATTCCCAGCCCAAAAGCCCGGTACGCAGTACCTCACCGAGGGCGGCATCGAGACCGAGATCATGTACAAGTGGGGCCACGAGCTCCCCGAGTTCGCCATGTATCCGTTGCTCGACAACCCAGCGGCAATGGACGACATGCGGACGATGTACCGCGGCTATCTCGACGCGGCTGCCACCCACAAGATGAACGCGCTCATGGGCGGGCTCGACTACCGGGCCAGCCCCGACTGGGGAACCAAGCTCGGCTACTCAGCTGAGGGACTAGCCGAAGCGAACCTCGCGTCGATCGACTTCCTGCGTACGTTGGCGGCCGAGTACGAGAACGACATCGACACGATCCTGATCCAGGGCTTCGTCGGCCCGCGCGGGGATGCGTACGAGCGCAATGTCGTCATGACCGCAGATGAGGCTGAGGACTACCACTCAGTTCAGCTCACGACTCTCAAGCAGGCAGGCGTCGACTTGGCTTGGGGCTTCACGTTCAACGACGAGCAGGAGTCGATCGGCCTCGCTCGTGCGGCCAAGGCGATCGGCGTACCTGCTGCGGTGTCGTTCACGCTGACGTCAGACGCTCGTGTGCACTCCGGCTCGACACTCGCCGACGCCATCAACACCGTGGACGCGGCGACGGATGGGTCGCTCGAGTTCTTCGCCATCAACTGCTCACATCCGGTCGAGTTCGGTCCGGCATTGACCGAAGGCGCGTGGACCGATCGACTGCGGGCGTTCAGGCCCAATGCCTCCAAGATGGAGAAGATCGCGCTCTGCCAGATCGGACACCTTGAAGAAGGCGAGCCTCCGGACCTCGCATCGATGATGGGCGACCTGTCGAAGCGCTACCCGCAGGTCGACATCTGGGGTGGCTGCTGCGGCACGGGCGCCGAGCACCTCAATCTGATCGCTGAAGCCGTCTCCTAGCGGAACGAGTCAGCGGCGGCCTGGATGCGATCCACATACGTCGACCAGTCGGTCTCGCTCGTCGCAGTGTCGGAACCCGTACGTCCGTCGATCAGCTCGCGGACGATGTCGGCATGGCCCGCGTGGTGCGCGGTGTCTTCGAGCACCCACACCAGCAGGTAGCCCAACGTCGTATCGGGCGAGGGCCAGTGTGGAACCCGACCTGGGATGTCGAGGTCGAGAGCCTCGATCGTCGCATCGCTGTGGGCGCAGGCTCGCTCGTACAGGCCGAGGATGTAGTCGCTCGACTCGTCGGCCTTCGCCCACATGTCAGCACCCTCCCAGACCGAGCCATCCTCATTCCACGGAAGCGCATCGGGTGGCGGGCGGTCGAACGAGTCGCCGAAGTAGACCTGCTCGACGCCGGTGAGGTGCTTGATCAGCCCAAGCAGGTTGGTGCCAGTCGGGGTCATCGGGCGGCGGCGATCGTACTCACTCAGCCCCTCGACCCTGTCGACCATGATGGCCCGACTCGCCTTGAGCTTCTCGTGCAGAACGCCTTTGAGATCCATGCAAGCCATGCTGCCATTCGGGGCCGACATGGCCTGAGCGGCTGACACACTTCTCCGTGTGACCACACCAGATGACCCGTACGCGGGACAACCTGCGCCTGAGCACGGGGCCACACCGGTGCAGCAGCCTGCGACTCCCCCGGTCCAGCCCCCATACTACGGGCAGCAACCGCATCCGTACTACTACGGCCCGCCAGTACCCAACCCTCCGAGCCGCGTCGCGTGGTTCGCGATTGGTGCTGGATCCATGCTCATGGTCGGGCTAGTCGGGCTCTTCGCACTCGGCGTGATCCTCGCCATCGTTGGCGGCGAGTTGGACGAGTACGCGGACGACAGCTACTACTACGTCGATCAGACATCGGTTCTCGATGCCGTGGAGGGTCCGTGCGAGGACATGCTCGAGGCCGGTGCCGAGGTCAAAATGTTCGACGATCCCAAGAAGATGGCTTCCGCAATCAGAGCCTTCGCGGTCACAGCACAAGGAGTCGCGGACGCCATCGCTTCGGCCAATCCGAATCAGGACAGCAAGGAGTGGCGAGCCGACTGGGAGACCCTGTCATCCGACCTGACCGCGTACGCCGGCAACTTGTCTGACGCCGGCGCGGGCGCCCTGTACACATCGACTCATCCATCCGGGGAGATGCCGGCCATGGTGCGCATGGCGTACGGCAGCGATGCGTACTGCGAGGTGCCTTCGGTCATCGTCGCCCTGGATCCAGAGGTCGACGAGTACAACTCCGGGCACTACTAAATCGCGCAGGCGGGTGCTGGCGGGAGCGGCGCGGGTGCGCCGAGCGTCGGCATACCGAGTCCCACGCTGAGTACTTGTGTCTTGCCCTGGCGTGACTCCCAAGCGTCGCCAGCCGGCGTACGGCGGTAGCTGATCGGCTCGTCATCGCTGACGAGGTGATGCGGGGCCGCGTACGTGATGCGCACTTCGACCATGTCGCCAGGCCGTACGGGATGGTCGCCGGGCGCGAAATGCACGAGGCGGTTGTCGCGAGCGCGGCCCGACAGGCGATGCATCGCATCATCCTTCTTGCCCTCGTGGTCGGCGACGAGCAGCTCGACGACCTGACCTTGTTGCTTCTTGGCCTCGTCCCACGCGACCTCGTTGACAACATGGACGAGTCGCTCGTATCGCTCCTGCACGACCGCCTTGGGCAGCTGATCGGGCAGGTCCGCGGCCGGAGTGCCGGGGCGCTGGGAGTACTGGAACGTGTAGGCACCCGTGAAGCGCGCGCGACGAACGACGTCGATCGTCTCGAGGAAATCCTCCTCGGTCTCGCCCGGGAAGCCGACGATGATGTCGGTCGTGATCGCGGCGTGGGGCATCGCTTCGCGGACGCGATCGATGATGCCGAGGTACTTCTCTTGGCGGTACGACCGGCGCATCGCCTTGAGCACGCGATCGGAGCCCGACTGCAGGGGCATATGGAGTTGCGGCATGACTGTCGGCGTCTCAGCCATCGCGGCGATGACGTCGTCGGTGAAGTCCTTGGGGTGAGGGCTGGTGAAACGTAAGCGCTCCAGCCCCTCGATCTGCCCGCAGGCGCGGAGCAACTTGCCGAAGGCGAGCTTGTCGCCGAACTCAACGCCGTACGAGTTCACGTTCTGGCCCAGCAGGGTGACCTCGACGACGCCATCAGCGACGAGCGCCTCGATCTCGGCGAGGATCTCGCCGGGTCGGCGGTCCTTCTCCTTGCCGCGCAGGCTCGGGACGATGCAGAACGTGCACGTGTTGTTGCACCCAACGCTGATCGATACCCACGCGGCGAACACAGAGTCGCGCTTGGTGGGCAGCGTCGACGGGAACATCTCGAGCGACTCGAGGATCTCAACCTGCGACTCCTCGGCGATGCGAGCGCGCTCGAGGAGGACGGGCAGTGAGCCGATGTTGTGCGTACCGAAGACGACGTCGACGTACGGCGCCTTCTTCGTGATCGTGTCGCGGTCCTTCTGCGCCAGGCAGCCACCGACGGCGATCTGCATGCCTGGGTTCTTCTCCTTGACCGACGCGATGTGGCCGAGGTTGCCGTAGAGCTTGTTGTCAGCGTTTTCACGCACGGCGCAGGTGTTGAAGACGACGAGGTCAGGTGTCTGATCGGTCGCGGCGGTGTAGCCGGCGGTCTCGAGTAGGCCCGACAGCCTTTCGCTGTCGTGCACGTTCATCTGGCACCCGTAGGTGCGCACCTCATACGTCTTCGTCATGACCGCTCAAGGATACGTGGGCGTTGATCTATGAATCCCAACGAGGACACCTGGCGGTTGCCGGCAGCGATTGTCTCTAACGCCCACGCGGAAAACTGCACGTGTCGGATGATGTGTGACATGCGCATTCACACCCGATTCTTCCTGTCCCTCCTCTTCGCTCTCGTTCTCGCTCCCGTAGCGGGCTGCGGTTCAGGCTCGGAACCCTCTGGTAGCGGCGAAAGTGTGAATCTGGCGAAAAGCTGGGTGCTCCCGATACCGAAGATGCAGCGGTCGCGGCGTTCAGCGCTTGGATCGATGCGATTGAGGAGGGAGACGGCAAAGCGGCATGCGCACTGCAGACAGATGAATACACGAAGGTTTCCCTGGCTGAGTCTGTTAAGGATGAATTCATCCCAAAGGGCGGGACATGCGAGATGGAGGTCGCGGCCGCCAAGGCTCTCTATGACGCGTTTGAGCTGGACTTCTCCGAGGCCAAGACAACCGTGACCGCGAAGTCTGCAAAGACGGCAACCATTGAATTCGTCCTCCTTGAGGAGGAAGGCGATACGTACACGATGGAGCTCGACTCGGATGGCTGGAAAGTCGCGGAAGAGGTCCAGACCGAATCCGACGAGTGAAGGTTGGTCCGAAACGTGTTCTAATCTGCATCCGGTACAAGCGCTCGTGAAGCGAGCGACCAATCAGCTCGCAGCCAATCCGAGTACGTGCTACTCACCCTGATTGGGTCGACGCACCTCTTGCAGCGCAAGGACAACGAACCGGAAGCTAGTTTCGCCTTGCCAGCCGATAAACGCCGTACACCACGGCCATTAGGAAGTCGACGACTACCCAAAAGGCAACGATCAGCGCAACGCCAATGCTGGTGCCCACGTCGGACGCAGCATTGCAGGTTTCGAGATCAAGGGATCCGCAATCGCTCGGATTGCCTGATCCAGTTGACGCGCCTCCAACAACCCAAACGATAAAGAGCACCTGCACGGCCATGAACACCCACAGGAACACACGCTTCTTCTTCTTTTTGGGCTCAGATGTCGCTTGCCCAACTAGCGGCCCGACGTCTGCTTGGAAATGCTCCGTCCATTCATTGCCGTCCCACCACTGCATCCGGCCAGAATTCGGATAGAAGCCAGCCGGCGGCTTGCTTGCGCCCGTAGGCGGGACTGCTTCTGACATGTGGATACCTCTTCTTAGAGAAGATGCTCGACTGGCTGGTTACCGAGGCGAGCTTTCAGCCTTACAGAGCGAAGTCGGCATAGACCGTGTCGAAATCGGCGTCATAGCCTTCGACCGACAGGGTCGCTCCCGTGAGCAGGTTCGTAGCGATGTCGAACACGACTTGGCCTTTCACCGTGCCACCCTTGCGCGCCTCGGTGGGGACTTCGGCCGTGTCTGCTGGGGTTACCGCGCTTGCGGAGTCGTTGACTTGGTTGTCATTCCCAGTCACTGTCCACGAGAGATCAGAAAATATGTCGGCGGTCCGTTCGGAGCCGTTGTAAGTGGCCTCAAACGAGACCAACACGTACTGGCCCTTGGGCTTTTCGTTGAACTCGTTCGCTTTTTCGATAGCGGAGTTGGCATCCAACACAACCTTTGTGACTCTGACATCCCAATCGCCTACCTCTACCAAGTCTCCAACCTTGGCAGTCTCCTTCACTGCTTCAGTCGGCTCAGTCTTCTCGACCTGTGCAGGCGTGCCCGTGTCTTTGACCTTCGCCTCTTTGTCATCACAGCCAGCCAAACCAAACACGGCGACCAGTACCAGCGGAATGAGAAGCGAACGCTTCATTTGTAAGCCTCCAGGGAGTGTCGAATTCGGTCAGACTCGCACACTCCTTCAGGAGATTCTCAGATTCCTCTAAATTGAGTGGCGCGACCGAGTCCCGGCAACTTCGGATCTGCTTGACGGGATGCACTAGTTACGCAACCATACATACGGATGCGTAACTAACTCCCAGGAGCTCACATGACCTCGAGTCGCCCCAACACCCGCAAGATCGTCAAGCGCCAGCGCGAGGACCACGGATTCTTCGGCCCCGACTCGGTCACCTGGCGTCTGTGGGGCTACCCGACATCGCTGACGGTCGGCTTCCAGCGCTCCGTCGTGATCGAGGAGCTCGACCCGTTCCTACTCGCCGCAGTCGTCGGCACCGACAAGGTGCGCTACAACCCTGCCGGCCGTTACGACAACACGATCATCTACTTCGCGACCATGGCGCTCGGCGACAGCCGCGCAGCGATCGAGGCGTCGGAGATCCTCGTACGCGTGCATTCGAAGGCCACCGGCATCGAGCCTGTCAGCGGCCGCCCCTACAGCGCCAACGACCCCGAGACGCAGCTGTGGATCCACCTCACCGCATGGCACTCGATCCTATACGTCTACGAGACCTTCGGACCCGGCCGCTTGTCCGAAGAGGACGAGAAGCAGTACTGGGCTGAATGTGCGATCGCTGCTGAGCTTCAGACCTGCGACCCAGCTGATGTGCCGCGTGATCGCGAGGGCATCCGCCAGTACTTCGAAGACGTACGTCCGCGACTCTGCGTGACCACCGAGACGCAGGACATGATGGACCACCTCCTGGACGCCGCGATCCTCGTCCAGCCCCGACAGCTCGTACTGCGACCGTTCACCACCGTGATCGGCAAGGTCACGCGCGCTGCCACGATCTCGACGTTCCCGAAGTGGATGCAGAAGATGAGCGGGTTCAACCAGTCGTGGGCGACGCGCCTCGTCGTACGACCGCTGGTCAAGATCTCCGCGCGCCTCGCCACTCCGCTGCCAATCAAGCTGCGGGTACTCAAGGTCATCTCCCCCGGCACACTCGCCGTGGTGAAGCCAGCACTCACCGGCGAAGAGCCGATCAACCCCGTCGTCGTCACTCCGGCCGAGGCTCGCGCGAAGTACGGACGCCTCGCTTCGCCGGCAGAGCTGGCGCTGCAGGCCGTATGACCGCGCGAGCGCGTCAGCCGCGCCTGAGCATCGAAGTACGCCGTGAGCAGGTGCTCGACGCCGCACTCGAGATCATCGTCGAGGACGGCTATTCGGCCGCTTCGATGGAGGCGATCGCTCGACGCGTCGATATCGCCAAGCCTGTGGTCTACAACGCCTTCGGTGATCGTCAGAAGCTGCTGATGGCATTGCTCGAACGCCAGGAAGAACGCGCCTTCACTGCGCTGGCTGCCGCCATGCCACCTCGAGCAGCGGACAGCGCACCCGAGGATGCGCTCATCTCCTGGGCCAACACGCTGGCGATCGCGATCCACGAGCAGCCCACCTTGTGGCGGCTCATGCTGATGCCCACGGATGGAACGCCCGAGATCGTACGTGCGCACATCGACGAGGGCCGCGAGTTCGTGCTCAACCAGATCCGCGGAGTGCTCAGCGAGTACCTCACTGGCGCAGAGATGGACGTCGAGGTGGCTGCGGTGGCCGTACTGGCGATGGCCGAGGGTCTGGCGGCGAAGCTCATCACCGAGCCAGATGCGTACCCACCCAAGCGCGTCGTTGCCTTCGCCAAAGGTGCGCTGAAGCTGATCTCCGCAGAGTGATCTAGGCCGAGCCGTAGCGGCGGTTGCGAGCCGCGTACTCCTCGATCGCTGCCCACAGGGCTCGCCGATCGACGTCAGGCCAGGCGATGTCAGAGAACACCATCTCGGCATACGCAGACTGCCACAGCAGGAAGTTGCTGGTGCGCTGCTCCCCCGACGTCCGCCAGAACAGATCGACATCTTCCATGTCCGGCTCGTCGAGGTAGCGGGCGAACGTACGCTCCGTGACCTTGTCTGGGTTGACCTTGCCGGCAGCTACATCGCGCGCGAGGGCGGCAGCGGCGTCGGCAATCTCAGCTCGGCCGCCGTAGTTGACGCACATCGTGAGGGTGAGGACCTTATTGTGCTTGGTCATCTCCTCGGCGACCTCGAGCTCCTTGATGACACTGCGCCACAGCCTGGGACGACGACCGGCCCAACGCACACGTACGCCGAGCTCATGCATCGCGTCGCGACGACGTCGGATGACATCGCGGTTGAAGCCCATCAGGAAGCGCACCTCGTCGGGTGAGCGCTTCCAGTTCTCGGTCGAGAACGCATAGGCCGACACTGCCTTCACGCCGACCTCGATCGCTCCTTCGACGACGTCGAACAGCGCGGCCTCCCCCATCTCGTGACCGGCCGTACGCGGCAGTCCGCGGGCTTTGGCCCAGCGGCCGTTGCCGTCCATGACGATCGCAACGTGCTTGGGCACCTGCTCAATGGGGATGGCAGGAGGCTTGGCACCCGAGGGGTGCGGCGTGGGCTTGATCATCGATCGACGTGGCTCAGCGATCGAAGGCCTCGCTCCAGGTGCCACGAGAGGTAGGCGCTGACGATACTGCTCGCCTCGCGGCGGGTGCGGTCGTCGGAGGTCGCGACGGTCTCCCAGTCACCGCTGAGCAGACCAGCGAGCAGGGTGACCGTGAACGGCGACGGAGCGGCGGAACCGGCGACGCGACAGTCGTCGCACAACATGCCGCCGGACTGAGCGCTGAAGTTGCGGTGCGGGCCCTCGGCGCCACAGCGCGCACAACCATCAAAAGTCGGTGCATAGCCGGCGATCGAGAGAGCTCGAAGTTGGTAGGAGTCGAGGATCAGGCTGGGCGTCATACGGCCCTCGGTCAGCGCATGCAGCGCGCCGGTCAGCAGCTGGAACTGCTGGATCGCGGGCTCGCCGTCCTCCTGCACGAGCCGCTCTGCGGTCTCGAGCATGGCGGTGCCCGCGGTGTAGGCGGCGTAGTCGGCGCCCAGATCCTTGGCGAAGGCATTGACCGTCTCGACCTGCGTGATGATGTCGAGCGAGCGTCCCTCGGCGAGCTGGAGCTCAACGTGCATGAATGGTTCGAGTCGGCCACCGAAGCGTGATGTCGTCTTGCGGATGCCCTTGGCAACAGCGCGTACGAGACCGCGTTCGCGGGTCAGCAGCGTGATGATGCGGTCTGCCTCGCCGAGCTTGTGTACGCGCAGCACGATGCCAGCGTCGCGGTAGAGACTCACCCCCTCATTGTGCCGTGCAGGGAGGACGAAAGCCGCACACGCCGCGCCTATGCTCGTGCCATGACCGAGGGATATTCCGGTACGCCGCAGCTCAAGAAGCTCGGCATCAAGCCAGGCGTACGACTGGTTGTCGTGGGCAAGTCGCCCGACTGGGAGTTCGCCGAGCCGCTCGAGGACGTTGAGCTGGTCGAGCCCGGTCCCACCGATGTGGCGCTGGTGTTCGTACGAGAGCGCGGGCAGATCGACTACGCCACGTGGGGTAAGTGGATCTTCCCCGCCGGTTCGATCTGGGTGGCATGGCCACGCAAAGCCGCAGGTCACGTCAGCGATGTCGACGAGAACGCAATCCGGGATGCCGCATTAGAACTCGGCTTGGTCGACGTGAAGGTCGCCGCGATCGACACCGACTGGTCAGGATTGAAGATCGTCTGGCGCAAGGAGAACCGGAGCTAGTCGAGGCAGAACTCGTTGCCCTCGGGGTCGTACATCACGATGATTCCTTCATCCATCGCATTGCCCTCCAACCGATACCACTCGCTCGCGCCCATCGCGATGAGGCGATCAGCCTCGGCCGACAGCGCCGCCATACGCTCGTCACCGGTCAAGCCAGGGGCAGCGCGTACGTCGAGGTGAACCCGGTTCTTGGCGGTCTTGCCCTCGGGTACCCGCTGGAAGAAGATCCGTGGCCCGACGCCGTCGGGGTCGATCAGGGCCGAACGAGAGTTTCGCTCCTCGGGCGGCACGCCCCAAGCGTCGAGGGCAGCGTCCCAGGTCTCAAATTCGGCTGGAGGCGGTGCGAGAACATAGCCGAGAGCCTCTGCCCAGAATCCCGCAAGAGCAGCAGGGTCAGCGCAATCGAACGCGAATTGGATGACTTTGGCCATGGCTCAGACGAACTCCACGCCCTGTGCGAGCGGCAGCTCGGTTGAGTAGTTGACCGTGTTCGTCGACCGACGCATGTATGCCCGCCAGGCATCCGAGCCCGACTCGCGACCGCCACCGGTCTCCTTCTCGCCACCGAACGCTCCGCCGATCTCGGCGCCCGAAGGACCGATGTTGACGTTCGCGATGCCGCAGTCCGAGCCGACGACCGATACGAATGTCTCGGCCTCGCGGACATTGAGCGTGAAGATCGACGACGACAAGCCCTGGGCCACGTCGTTGTGAAGCGCGAGCGCCTCATCGAAGTCGGAGTAGGTCAGGACGTACAACAGGGGTGCGAACGTCTCGGCCTTCACGATCTCGGTCTGCTTGGGCATGTCGATGATCGCTGGGTGCACGTAGAAGCCACCGTCGCTCTCCGACTGTGTGCCGCCGGTGACCAGGTCGCCGCCATCGGACTGCGCCTGCGCAACGGCAGCGCCGAAGGCACTGAACGCCTGCTCGTCGACCAGCGGTCCGACCAGCGTCGAGGACTCCAGCGGCGAACCGATCGGGAGCGTCTCGTACGCGGCCTTGAGGCCAGCCACGAGCTCGTCCTTGATCGATTCGTGCACGATGATGCGGCGCAGCGAGGTGCAGCGCTGGCCGGCAGTGCCGACAGCCGAGAACACGATGCCGCGTACGGCGAGGTCGAGGTCCGCGGATGGAGCGACGATCGCGGCGTTGTTGCCGCCGAGCTCGAGGAGCGTACGACCGAGGCGAGCGGCCACGCGAGGTGCGACCTCCTTGCCCATGCGGGTCGAACCGGTCGCCGACACCAGAGCCACGCGGCGGTCATCGACCATGAGCTCGCCAACCGTACGGTCACCGATCAGCAGAGCCGACAGACCATCGGGCACGCCAGCACGGCGTCCGGCTTCGGCGGCAAGTGCCTGGCAACCGACAGCGGTGAGCAGCGTCTTCTCCGACGGCTTCCAGACGACTGCGTCGCCACAGACGAAGGCGAGCGCAGCGTTCCAGGACCACACGGCAACCGGGAAGTTGAAGGCCGAGATGACGCCAATGACGCCCAGCGGGTGCCACTGCTCCATCATCCGGTGGCCGGGACGCTCCGTGGCGATCGTCAAACCATGCAGCTGGCGCGACAGGCCAACAGCGAGATCGCAGATGTCGATCATTTCCTGGACCTCGCCGAGGCCCTCCGAAACGATCTTGCCGGCCTCGATCGAGACCAGAGCGCCGAGATCTTCCTTGTGCTCACGCAGCAGCTCACCGAGCTCGCGCACGAACTGACCGCGTACCGGGGCCGGTACAGTGCGCCACTGCTCGAACGCCGACTGGGCGCGCCCGATGATGTCGGACGTCTCGTCGGGCGTGTGCGACTTCAGGCGGCCGATCTCGCTACCGTCGATCGGCGAGCGGCAGATCAGGTCGCCGTCTGCGACGAACGGGTCGCCGGCGCCGAGGCGTCCGAGGATGTCCTTCGTACGGGTTGCAATGTCAGTCATGTCAGATCCGTCCCTGCTCGGCGAAGTGCCGGCCTGCCTGTGTTGAGTAGAGCTGCTCGAGGGTGATGTCTTCCTGCTTGATGAAGCCAGCCGCCGGGAGCACGCCGTCGGCAACGAGCTCGACGACGCTGACCGCTGAAGCAGCCGTGGTCCACGAGATGGCGCGCCAGATGCGCCCCGAGATGTCGAGTGGCTTGTAGCCGCGTACGTAGTTCTCGCGGAACGGCTGGCCTGACTTCACACCTTCGACAGCGGCGTGGATGTAGACGATGTCGTCGTTGACCGGTGGCTTTGAGTCGACCAGCATCTTGCCGACCAGCTCGGGCTGATCACGCAGGTTGAGCTCGTCGAACAGGAAGTGCATCTGCTCGAAGTGCCCGGGGTAGCGCAAGGTCTTGTAGTCGAGGCGCCGGACGCCACCTTCGTACGTCTGGCACATCGTGCCGAGACCGCCGGAGGTCAGCGCCGCTTCGAGCTCGATGCCGCCGATGAAGACGCGCTCCTTCTCGGTCATTGCGGGCACCATCTGGCGGTGGCCAGAGCGAAGGACTTCACAGTCGTTGAGGTATTCGTTGACGACACCCTCGGGCGACCAGTTGATGGCGTAGCCGAGCAGACCCGTCGGGTTCTGCGGCAGCGCGCCGACCTTGAGCTCGATCGAGCGGATCTCGTCGAACGTCTTGGCAATCGAGGCACCAATGATGCCGATCAGACCGGGCGCGAGACCGCACTGCGGCGCGAAGGCGATCTGGGCACCTTCGGCGAGCTCGATGACGCGGTTGGTCGTCGGCACGTCCTCGGTGAGGTCGAAGTAGTGCACGCCCGCGTCGGCAGCAGCCTCGGCGACCGCAATGTTGAGGCTGTAGGGCAGGCACGAAATGACCGCGTCCACTCCGCGCAGCGACTCGCTCAGACCGTCACGCACATCCAGCGGTCGCACTTCGAACCCGAGGTCGTCGCGGGGCGCTGCGTCATACCCGATGACCTTGAAGCCGGACTCCCCCAGCATGACGGCCACGAGCTCGCCGACCTTGCCCAGACCGAATACGGCCACCTGATTGATGATGCGCGCCACGAACCCTCCTCCGTAGAAACCGAACTATCGTTCGGTCTAGAAGAATCCTATCGCGTCAGGGTCCGACGACTGTACCGGCCGGTACAGTCGGCGAGTCAGTCTGGAACCGCAGTCCCAGCCGCACGGTTGGCGGCCGACACCACTGCCCGCAGCGATGCCGTCACGATGTTGGCGTGGATGCCAACACCCCAGACGGTTTCGCCAGCGACGCTGCACTCGACGTAGGCGGCGGCTTGCGAGTCGCCACCCTTCGACAGAGCGTGCTCTGAGTAGTCGAGCACCTGGATGTCCGCACCGGCTTGGCGCATGCCATCGACGAACGCCGCAACTGGGCCATTGCCCTCGCCCTTGAAGGCGCGAACCTCACCACGTACGCGCAGGTCAACGACCTGCTGGTCGCGACCGTCTTCAGCCGTCACCGAGCTGAAGCTCTGGAGCTCGTAGGGCTCGACACGATCGATGTATTCGCGCTGGAATGCCGCCCAGATCTCGTTGGGCTCGATCTCGCCAGCCTCACCCTCGGTGAGCTCCTGCACGACACGACTGAACTCGATCTGCAGTCGCCGCGGCAGGTCGAGGTGGTGGTCGTTCTTGAGGATGTACGCGACGCCGCCCTTGCCGGACTGGCTGTTGACGCGGATCACGGCTTCATACGTACGGCCGACGTCCTTGGGGTCGATCGGCAGGTACGGAACCGCCCACGTGACGTCATCGACGGACTCGCCGGCTTCGGCAGCGTCCTTCGCCAGCGCCTCCAGGCCCTTCTTGATCGCGTCCTGGTGCGAGCCCGAGAACGCGGTGTAGACCAGGTCGCCGCCGTACGGGTGACGCTCCGGAACCGGCAGCTCGTTGCAGTATTCGACCGTGCGACGGATGCCGTCGATGTCGCTGAAGTCGATCTGCGGGTCGATGCCCTGGCTGAACAGGTTGAGGCCGAGCGTCACCAGGCATACGTTGCCGGTGCGCTCGCCATTGCCGAACAAGCAGCCTTCGATGCGATCGGCGCCGGCCAGGTAGCCCAGCTCTGCGGCTGCAACGCCGGTACCGCGGTCGTTGTGAGGGTGCAGCGACAGCACGATGCTGTCGCGGCGAGGCAGGTTGCGGTGCATCCACTCGATCGAGTCGGCGTAGACGTTCGGCGTGGCCATCTCGACGGTCGCCGGCAGGTTGATGATCAGCGGCCAGTCAGGCGTCGGGTTGATGACCTCGATGACCTTGCTGCAGACCTCGAGCGCGTAGTCGAGCTCGGTACCCGTGTAGGACTCCGGCGAGTACTCGTACGAAATCTTGGTGTCAGGCGTGTGGATGTCGGCGTACTTCATGCACAGCCGTGCACCCTGCGTCGCGATGTCGGTGATGCCGTCCTTGTCCAGCCCAAACACGACGCGGCGCTGCAGCGTGGACGTCGAGTTGTAGAAGTGCACGATGGCCTGCTTGGCGCCGACCAGCGACTCGAAGGTGCGGTCGATCAGCGGCTCACGGCACTGCGTCAGCACCTGGATCACCACATCGTCAGGGATGTGGTCACCCTCGATGAGCTGGCGTACGAAGTCGAAGTCGGTCTGGCTGGCGCTGGGGAAACCGACCTCGATCTCCTTGTAGCCCATCTCGACGAGCAACTTGAACATCGCCAGCTTGCGCGGCGGGGTCATGGGGTCGATCAGGGCCTGGTTGCCGTCGCGCAGGTCAACAGCGCACCAGCGAGGTGCCTGCGTGATGGTCTTGGCTGGCCAGGTGCGGTCTTCCAGGGCGATCGGCACAAATGGCTCGTATCGCCCAAAGGGCATACCGCTGGGTTGCTGTGGGGTGTTGGGGTAGCTCGTCATCGGAGATTTCCTCGTGAAGTTTGTCTGGGGCTGAGGTGGCCGGTACGTGACAAACTCCGCGCCGAGGGGTCCGACCTAGAGGACCTCGACGCGGCAACGAAGGAGCAGGCTCTTCATCCGCATGATGGATTTAGGCTAGCACCTCGGGCCGGAGGACCGCGTAGGTTCCCCGCCCTGCGAGCGAGCGTGGCAGGGCGGCCGCCCGCAGCCGTTCGCCGCGGGAGGCACCCTCGCCCAGAGAGCGAAGGACTGCTCGCAGGTCTGCACGGCCATCCTTCTCCTGTGCACCTGCCCTGGAGAACCGCTCCGCCTCAACCTGCCGGAGCAGCCTGTCGAGCGCCTCAACATTGACTCCCTTGCGCGTACGCAGACGTGAAGCGAACCCTCGCGGGGTGTCAGCACGCGACGTGACGATGCCGAAGTCTTGCGCGGTGTCCTCGAGCTCGTGCCACAGCGGATCGACGGCCCGGCGGCTCGTACGCCACCACCGTCGAATGTGCCGCAGCAGCCACGGCGTGATCCCCAGCAGGAGCAGGCCGGCAAACGTGACGACCATCGTGCGCGTTGTTGTGGAGTCGGCCGTCTCGGTCGGAGCTGGACCGTCTGCACCGAACTCCTGGCCGTCGAGTCCGCCGGGACGCTGGGTCGCGTCGCCCTCGCCGCCGGTCGACTCAGGCACGACGCCGTTGGCCTCGGCAAACGCAGTCGCCGATCCCACGCCCGGGGTCGGTTCAAAGCCAACCCAGCCTGCGCCCTCGAAGTAGAGCTCAGTCCACGCATGAAGATCATCGGACGTGTTGCCGTACACGTTCTTGCCGGCGCGAATGTCGATGACGTCACCGGGCGCGTAGCCGACCGCAATGCGCGACGGAATGCCGAGCGTGCGCGCCATGACAGCCATGGTCGACGAGA